>NZ_CP082269.1:1419612-2839224 GCF_019880405.1 Enterobacter sp. C2 | reverse complement strand
TTATCAAGCGTGATGAGCAAACCCTTGAGCTGGTGCTGCGCGATTCATTACTGGAGCCGACGGCCACCGTTGTAGAGATGATGGCCGAGCTGCACCGGGTCTACAGTGCAAAAAATAAAGCCTACGGTCTGTTTAACGAAGAGAGCGAGCTGGCCGAGACGCTGCGCCAGCAGCGCCAGGGCAACGACGATTTCCTCGCCTTCAGCCGGGCGGCGACCGGACGCCTGCGCGACGAGCTGGCGAAATACCCCTTTGCCGACGGCGGGATTGTGCTGTTCTGTCACTACCGCTACCTGGCGGTGGAGTATCTGCTGGTGGCGGTGCTGAACAACCTCAGCAGCATGCGCGTCAACGAGCAGCTCGATATTAGCTCCACCCACTATCTCGACATTAATCATGCCGATATCGTAGCGCGGATCGACCTCACCGAGTGGGAGACCAATCCAGAGTCAACCCGCTACCTGACTTTCCTTAAGGGAAGGGTAGGGCGCAAGGTCGCCGACTTCTTTATGGATTTCCTCGGGGCCAGCGAAGGGCTGAACGCCAAGGCGCAGAACCGCGGCCTGCTACAGGCGGTGGATGACTTTACCGCCGAGGCACAGCTGGACAAAGCCGAGCGCCAGAGCGTGCGTCAGCAGGTCTACAGCTACTGCAATGAGCAGCTACAGGCCGGGGAAGAGATCGAGCTGGCGTCGCTGTCGAAAGAGCTGGGGGGCGTCAGCGAGGTAAGCTTCCAGGCGTTTACGGCGGATAAAGGCTACGAGCTGGAAGAGAGCTTCCCGGCAGATCGCAGCACGCTGCGTCAGCTGACCAAGTACGCTGGCAGCGGCGGCGGGTTAACCATCAACTTTGATGCGATGCTGCTCGGCGAGCGTATTTTTTGGGATCCGGCCACTGACACCCTGACCATCAAGGGTACGCCACCCAACCTGCGCGATCAGCTGCAGCGCAGAACCTCTGGTAAGTAGCAATAAAAAACCCCGCCGAAGCGGGGTTTTTTTCAACACGTCAGCGATTAAGCGCGAACGAAGTCGATGTGAGCCAGTTTAGGTTTGTACGGGTGACGCTGTACAGCCTGAACTTTAACTTTTACTTCGGTACCGTCAACAACCAGGGTCAGAACTTCGCCGTAAAAACCTTCTTTGGCCTGCATGTTCATGACTTTGTCGTGATCCAGTTCGATAGCGATCGGGGCTTCAGTGCCACCGTAAACGATCGCCGGGAACTTGTTCGCGGTACGCAGGCGGCGGCTCGCACCCTTACCCTGCTCTTTACGTGCTTGTGCTTCGATAGTGAACATATCAATTTCTCTTTAATAATTCCTGCTACAGGCGACCCAGCAGCAGGCAGATTTCTGGCTTTACGGATGTAAAGCGGGCGATATAGTAGCCCTGAATCGCTTTTTCTTCAACGAAAAGTACGCTAACCACGTAATTCGTTTGCCCGGCGGAAGCGGCCTTCATAATCAAAGACCTTCTCCCGCACCTGCCAGTACTGGCCCTTCAGGCGCGCCACGACAAAATCAGGGTGACGCAGCAGCGCCTGCTGGGCCACGATATCGGCGGCCACGATCCAGCGCAGCGGCACCCCGGGCGTGCGGGTGTGTGGGCGGATAAAGAGCTGCTCAAAGGCGGTGCGCTGGGCAGGGGTGTGCAGTCGGAAACGCTCGCTGACGTCGGCCCCATCCTCGTCGTAATAGGTGATCTTCAGCCATTCGCCCTTGTCGTCCGCGCCGTGCTGCAAGTCCATGCCGCCGCAGCGCAGCACAAGGGCGTCCTTCAGCTTCAGGGCTGCCTTCAGCATATCGTCCGGATCCACTAAAACCGTGTTGCACTCCCGGCAGCGGCGGGCGGCAATATCGTTTTCAGCATTGCACTGGGGGCAGTTTTTAAAGCGGAAGCGATAGCTGCACTGCTCCCGGTGGCCCTCGTCATCCTCAAAAAAGCCCTGGCAGCGGCGGCCAAAGTGCTCGATTAACGTACCGTCGGCGGCCATCTTTCCCCAGAAGGTGTTAGCAAAACCGCAGTCGGGGCAGAAGACCTGCACCGGCACGTTATCGCTTTTCCCCTTAGGTTCCCCCACCTCCGGGGCATAGAGATCGTGCGGGTTACCGGCGTAGTCGAGGATCAGGCAGTCAGTTTTGCCTGGGGCAAGGCGCAGGCCGCGACCGACGATCTGCTGATAGAGGCTCACAGACTCCGTTGGGCGCAGGATAGCGATCAGATCGACGTGCGGCGCATCAAAGCCGGTGGTCAGTACCGAGACGTTCACCAGATAGCGAAAACGCTTACATTTAAACTCCTCAATCAGCGCATCGCGCTCGGGGCCCGGCGTCTCGCCGGTGATTAGCGCCGCCTCGCCAGCGGGCAGCAGGCCGGTGACCTCTCGGGCATGCTCCACGGTGGCGGCAAAAATCATCACTCCCTGGCGCTCGGCGGCAAACTCGACGATCTGGCTGACGATGTGCGGGGTAATACGCTGCTGCTTTTTTAGCTCGCGGTTGAGATCCGCCTCGCTGAACAGGCCGCTGCTCTGGGCCTGCAACCGGCTGAAATCATACTGCACGATGGGCATATCCAGCCGCTCGGGGGGCGTCAGGTAGCCGTGCTTGATCATATAGCGTAGCGGCAGCTCGTAGATGCAGTCACGAAACAGCGCCTTCTCGTTGCCGCGCACCATGCCGTGGTAGTGGAACTGGTAGATCCACCCCTTGCCGAGGCGAAACGGCGTAGCGGTCAGCCCCAGCAGACGCAGACGGGGATTGACCTGCGAGAGGTGGGAGAGGATCTGCTGATACTGGCTCTCATCGTCATCGCTGATGCGGTGGCACTCATCAACGATCAGCAGGGAGAACTCGCCCTGAAAGTGGTCAAGGTTACGGGCCACCGACTGCACGCTGCCAAACACCACCTTGCCGTGGCTCTCTTTGCGCTTCAGCCCGGCGGCGTAGATATCCGCCTCCAGCCCCAGCGCCAGATATTTGGCATGGTTCTGCGCCACCAGCTCTTTAACATGGGCGAGGACCAGCACGCGGCCACGGGCCACGCGAGCAAGCTCGGCGATCACCAGGCTTTTGCCTGCGCCAGTAGGCAGAACGATGACTGCGGGCTCATGGCGATGGCGAAAGTGGGTGAGGGTGGCGTTTACCGCATCTCGTTGGTAGGGGCGTAGCGTAAAGGTCATTGTCTCTCGGCGTTCATTAGTCTGGTAATAGTATGCCACGATTTTTTCTCTTGAGCGCTGCTGCCAGGCCGTTATACTGAGAGATTCACAATTGCTTCTTTTTTTCGGACTTTTGTCCGACTCCGGCACTCTTTACAGGCAAATAAGACTTCATGCGACTTGATAAGTTTATCGCTCAGCAACTCGGCGTCAGCCGGGCTATTGCCGGGCGTGAAATCCGCGGCAGCCGCGTAACCGTGGATGGCGATATTGTTAGAAACGCCGCCTTCAAACTTCTGCCCGAGCACGAGGTAGAGTATGACGGCAATACCCTCGTGCAGCAGACCGGCCCGCGCTACTTCATGCTGCATAAGCCGCAGGGGTACGTCTGCTCCACTGACGATCCCGATCATCCGACGGTGCTCTACTTCCTCGACGAGCCGGTCGCGCATAAGCTGCACGCCGCCGGACGGCTGGATATCGACACTACCGGCCTGGTGCTGATGACCGATGACGGCCAGTGGTCACACCGCATCACCTCGCCGCGTCACCACTGCGAGAAAACCTATCTGGTGACGCTGGAGTCCCCGGTAAGCGACGATACCGCCGCGCAGTTCGCGAAAGGTGTTCAGCTGCATAACGAGCCCGATCTGACCAGGCCCGCCGTGCTGGAGGTGATCGCCCCCACCGAGGTGCGTCTGACCATCAGCGAGGGGCGCTACCATCAGGTTAAGCGCATGTTTGCTGCGGTAGGTAACCATGTTGTGGGGCTGCACCGCGAGCGCATCGGGGAGATTGTTCTCGACGCTGACCTGGCCCCGGGCGAGTATCGTCCCTTGACCGAAGAAGAGATCGCCAGCGTTAGCTTAACGTCCCGCTAAATCCCAGGAGCCCGTAGTGACCACCAGGCAGCACTCTTCCCTGCGCATTGTCTTTATCCTTGGCCTGCTGGCCATGCTGATGCCGCTCTCGATAGATATGTATCTGCCTGCGCTGCCGGTGATTGCCCAGCAGTTTGGCGTTCCGGCCGGTAGCGCTCAGATGACCCTGAGCACCTATATTCTCGGCTTTGCGCTGGGTCAGCTGCTCTATGGTCCAATGGCGGACAGCCTTGGCCGCAAGCCGGTGATCCTGGGAGGCACGCTGATCTTCGCCGTCGCCGCGGGTGCCTGTGCACTGGCGCAGAGCATCGATCAGCTCATCACCCTGCGTTTCTTCCATGGCCTGGCAGCGGCGGCAGCAAGCGTGGTGATCAACGCCCTGATGCGCGATATCTATCCGAAAGAGGAGTTCTCGCGGATGATGTCGTTTGTCATGCTGGTGACCACCGTTGCGCCGCTGCTGGCCCCGATGATCGGTGGTGCGGTGCTGGTTTGGTTAAGCTGGCACGCCATCTTCTGGATCCTGGCTATCGCTGCGCTGCTGGCCTCGCTGATGATCTTTTTCTTTATCAGCGAGACGCTGCCGGTCGAGCGGCGGCAGCCGTTCCGCATTCGCACCACCCTCGGCAACTTCGCGACGCTGTTTCGCCACAAGCGCGTGCTGAGCTATATGCTTGCAAGCGGTTTCAGCTTCGCGGGCATGTTCTCGTTCCTGAGCGCCGGGCCCTTTGTTTACATTGAGCTGAACCACGTTCTGCCGCAGAACTTTGGCTACTACTTCGCGCTGAACATCGTCTTCCTGTTTATGATGACCATCATCAATGGCCGATTTGTGCGGCGGGTGGGGGCGCTAAGGATGTTCCGCGCCGGGCTGTGGATCCAGTTCGTTATGGCGCTGTGGATGGTGGTGAGCGCCGCGTTTGACGTGGGCTTCTGGGCATTGGTCGTGGGCGTCGCCGCCTTTGTTGGCTGCGTCTCGCTGGTGGCATCAAACGCGATGGCGGTGATCCTGGATGAGTTTCCACACATGGCGGGGACCGCTTCGTCGCTGGCGGGAACGTTCCGCTTTGGCATCGGTGCCATCGTTGGCGCGCTGCTCTCGCTTGCGACCTTTAACAGCGCCTGGCCGATGATCTGGTCTATTGCCTTCTGCGCAACCAGCTCCATTCTCTTCTATCTCTACGCCAGCCGTCCTAAGCGCGGCTAGCGTCTCTCTGCAAGGGGCATAACTGCCCCTTCATTGATACACATCATCACAATCTATTGTGAGATTGCTATCATTTGTTTCTTTTATGTAAAATCCATTTGTGTAAATGTCACACTCTTGTAGTTAAAAAGGTTGAGTTAGATCTCAGAAACGGGTACATATACCCCCAAAAGGTGAGGTAAGGCATCATCCACCCACCCTAATAATGAGGCTGCTAACCTTGTAAATTCAAGGATGTAAGCGGTTACTGCGTCGTGACAGGCAGAAATGTCAATGATGTGTTAATATAGATGTAAATGAATTGTGAAGTGATTGCTTCGGGGAAGAACATGAATAGCTTAAATCTCTCTATTGTGCATCGGTTACCCCAAAGTTACCGCTGGCTGGCAGGCGCTGCTGGCTCGCAAGTTGAACCGATCCCATCGAACGGCCAGAGCGGTGACAACTGCCTGGTGGCGTTAAAACTGCTGAGCCCGGACGGCGATAAAGCCTGGCCGGTGATGCATAAGCTTAGCCAGGCGCTGAACGATATCGAAGTCGACTGCTCCGTGCTGGAGTGTGAAGGTGAGCCGTGCCTGTTTGTGAATCGCCAGGATGAATTTGCTGCCACCTGCCGCCTGAAAAACTTTGGCGTGGCGATTGCCGAGCCGTTTGCCAGCACTGCCACTGCGCCTTTTTAAATGCTAGCTCAACGCTAGCAGCTGGCGCGTATAGTCGTTCTGCGGATCGGCAAACACGCGCTGGCACTCTCCCTGCTCAACCACCTCACCCTGCCGCAGGATAATCACCTGGTGGCACAGCGACCGCACCACCTGCAAATCGTGACTGATAAATAGATAGGCTAACCGATGCTTCTCCTGCAACGACTTCAGCAGCGCGATTATCTGCGCCTGCACGGTGCGATCCAGCGACGACGTGGGCTCATCCAGCACGATCAGCTCCGGCTGTAAAATGAGCGCCCGAGCGATGGCGATCCGCTGGCGCTGGCCGCCGGAGAACTCTGCCGGGTAGCGGTGCCGGGTTTCAGGATCAAGACCCACCTCTTGCATCACTGCAATCACCTGCGCCTCGCGCACCTGCGGAGTCAGCGCGGGCTGATGCACGCGCAGCCCCTCCTCAATAATCTGCTGCACGTCGAGGCGGGGGTTAAGCGAGGAGTTGGGATCCTGAAACACCACCTGCATCCGGTGACGCACCGGCAGCATCTGCTTCCGCGCCCACTGATGCAGCGGCTGACCGTCAAAGTTAATCGTCCCCTGCGAGGCGATCAGGCGCAGCAGCGCCAGCCCGGTGGTGCTTTTGCCCGATCCAGATTCGCCCACCAGGCCTAAGGTTTCCCCTGCCCGCAGGGTAAAGCTCAGATCCTTGACCACTGGCTTCTGGCCGACGACGCGCTTAAAAATTCCCTTACGCAGCGGGAAGGCGACCCTGAGGCGATCCACCTCCAGCAGCGGCGGGGCATCGGACGGCAGCGGAACCGGCGCGCCCGCGGGCTCGCTATTCAGCAGGCGCTGGGTATAGGCATGCTGTGGGGCGCTAAACAGCGCTGCCGCCCGGTTCTGCTCAACGCAGCGGCCGTTATGCATCACCGCCACGCTGTCCGCCAGCCTGCGCACAATATTGAGGTTATGGGTGATAAACAGCAGGCCCATGTTTAGCTCGTCACGCAGCTCGCGCAGCAGCTGTAAAATTTGCGCCTGCACCGCCACGTCCAGCGCGGTGGTGGGCTCATCGGCGATAAGCAGCTCTGGGCGGGTCAGCAGCGCCATGGCAATCATTACCCGCTGGCGCTCGCCGCCGGAGAGCTGGTGGGGGAAATCCCCCAGCCGCGCACGGGCGTTACGAATGCCGACCCGATCGAGACAGGTGAGGATCTCAGCGCGCGCCGCCTCCCGCCGCATACCGCGATGCAGGGAGAGGACTTCATAGAGCTGCTTCTCCAGGTTATGCAGCGGGTTAAGCGATACCATCGGCTCCTGGAAAATCATGGCGATCTTATTCCCGCGCACACCGCGCAGGGTTTGCTCGCTGGCGTGGAGCAGCGATTCGCCATGAAAGCGGATATCGCCGCTGGGGTAGACCACCGGCGGGGAGGGGAGCAGGCGCAGAATCGACAGGGCGCTAACGCTTTTGCCGGAGCCGGACTCGCCGACCAGCGCCAGGGTCTCACCGGCCTCGACCTGCAACGACAGATCGCTGACCACGGTGCGCAGCTGGTCCTGATGGCGGAAGGCGACCGAAAGCGAATCAATGGTGAGGAGGGGAGTCATATCAGAGCGCCTTGTTGGGATCAAACGCGTCGCGCACGGCTTCGCCAATAAAGATCAGCAGCGAGAGCAGCACCGCCACCGACAGGAAGGCGGCAATACCCAGCCACGGTGCCTGCAAATTATTTTTACCCTGTAAGAGTAGCTCCCCGAGCGAAGGCGAACCCAGCGGCAGGCCAAAGCCGAGAAAGTCGAGCGAGGTCAGGGTCGTGATAGAGCCGCAGAGGATAAAGGGCAGGAAGGTGAGGGTAGCAACCATGGCGTTCGGCAGCATATGACGGAAAATAATGCCGCGATCGCCCACCCCTAGCGCCTGCGCCGCGCGGATATAGTCAAAGTTGCGGGTGCGCAGGAATTCCGCCCGTACCACGCCCACCAGGCTCATCCAGCCGAAGATCACCGTGATCGCCAGCAGCCACCAGAAATTTGGCTGGATCACGCTGGAGAGCAGGATGATCAGAAACAGCGTCGGCATTCCTGACCAGACCTCAATAAAACGCTGGCCCCAGAGATCGATTTTACCCCCGTAGTAGCCCTGTAGCGCCCCGGCCAGCACGCCAACCACGCTGGAGCAGAGGGTCAGCATTAGGCCAAACAGCACCGAGATCCGCGTTCCGTAGAGGATGCGCGCCAACACGTCGCTGCCGTTGGCATCGGTTCCCAGCCAGTTCTGCGCCGAAGGGGGAGAGGGGAAAGGCGTGTCGGTAGCAAAGTTAATACTGGTGGCCCCAAAGCGGATCGGAGCCCATAGCGCCCAGCCGTGAGTCGCAATCTGCTGTTGCAGCCACGGATCCTGATAATCGGCCGGGGTGGCAAACTCGCCGCCAAACGCGGTCTCGCTGTAATCCCTGAGCACCGGCGCATACCAACGATCCTGATAGTGCACCAGCAGCGGCTTATCGTTAGCGATCAGCTCTGAGCCGAGGCTGAGGATGAAAATCACCGCGAAGATCCACAGCGACCAGTAGCCGCGGCGGTTATGGCGAAAGCGCGCCCAGCGGGCCTGGTTGACGTGGCTTAATCGACGCATCAGCGACCCTCAAAATCGATACGCGGATCGACCAGGGTATAGCTGATATCGCTCAGGATATTCAGCAGCAGGCCAATCAGCGTGAAAATATAGAGCGTACCAAACATTACCGGATAGTCGCGCGACACGGTGGCCTCATAGCCCAGCAGGCCAAGACCGTTGAGGGAGAACATCACCTCAATCAGCAGCGATCCGGTGAAAAACATGCTGATAAAGGTGGCCGGGAAACCAGCGATCACCAGCAGCATAGCGTTACGGAAGACGTGGTTACGCAGAATAGCCCGCTCGCTCACCCCTTTCGCCCTGGCGGTCACCACATACTGCTTGCGGATCTCATCAAGAAACGAATTTTTAGTCAGCATGGTCAGCGCCGCGAAGCCGCCGATCACCGTCGCCAGCACCGGCAGGGTAATATGCCACAAGTAGTCGGTAATTTTTTGATACCAGGGTAGGGTGTCAAAGTTGGGCGACACCAGCCCGCGCAGGGGGAAGAGATCGTAGTAGCTGCCGCCGGCGAACAGCACAATCAGCAGGATAGCGAACAGAAAGGCGGGAATGGCGTAGCCGATGATAATAAACGCGCTGCTCCAGATATCGAAGCGGCTGCCGTTGTAGACCGCTTTACGGATCCCCAGCGGGATCGACACCAGGTAGATAATCAGCGTTCCCCACAGCCCGAGGGTGATCGAGACCGGCATGCTGTCTTTGATTAGCTGTAGCACTGAGGCGCTACGAAACAGGCTGTCGCCAAAGTCAAAGCGCACATAGTTCCACAGCATGGTGAAGTAGCGTTCGTACAGCGGCTTATCAAAGCCGTAGCGTTTGGTGATCTCGGCGATCACCTCCGGATCCAGCCCGCGTGCGCCGCGATACTGGCCTTCGCCCACGTTGCCGACCCCGGTGCGGGCGTGGGTAGCGCCCATGCCTTCACCGCCGCCGCCCGGCATTCCGCCCTGTTGTCCGAACTCAATGGCGGCAATCGCCTGGTCCACCGGCCCGCCGGGCGCGATCTGGACAATAAAAAAGTTGATGGTGATGATTGCCCACAGGGTGGGGATCACCAGCAGCAGGCGGCGGATAAGATAGGCACCCATCGTCTTGTGTACTCCTTAACGCCTGTCGGCAGGCAGTTTTGCCGCTCTATTTACGTCGTACCACCAGGTATCAAACCCGAGGGAGTAGATCGGGCGCACCTCGGGCATAGAGAACTTATCCCAGTACGCAAGGCGATCGGCCGCCATAAACCACATCGGCAGCATGTAGTAGTTCCAGGTCAGGACGCGATCCAGCGCGCGCCCGAGGGGAACAAGCTTCTCTTTATTCCCCTGGTTGGCAACGATCTGTCCCAGCAGGGCGTCGATCGCCGGGCTGCTAACGCCTGGCGTATTATAGGTGGAGTCAAGGTACTGCGACCCCCAGGAGATCTGCAGGTCAGTACCCGGCCACGGCGTTGCGCGCACGGTGCGCGGCATCATATCAAAGTCGCGGCTGCGCAGACGATTATTAAGCTGGGAGTTATCCACCTGGCGAATGTTCATGACGATCCCAAGACGCTGTAAGCTGTGCTGAAACGGCATTACCCACAGATTATTGGCCCCGGCGGGCAGCAGCAGTTCAAAGCTAAAGGGCTTGCCGGTTTTAGCGTTCACTCGCTTCTGATTTTTCAGCACCCAGCCCGCGTCATCCAGCAGTTTGCTGGCCTTCAGCAGGTTAGCGCGGTCGAAGCCATTGCCTTTTGATACGGGCGGCTGATAGATCTGAGTAAATACCTCCGGTGGCAGGTCGGCCTTCATCGGGGCGAGCAGCATAAGCTCTGCCGCATCCGGGTAACCGCGCGCGGCATACTCGGTATTCTGGAAATAGCTGTTGGTGCGGCTGTAGGCGTTATAAAACAGCGCCTTGTTCATCCACTCAAAGTCAAAGGCGAGCGTAAGCGCCTCACGCACGCGGCGATCGCTAAACAGCGGGCGCTGGTTATTAAACGCCAGCCAGCGCGTATCCTGGGCCGATTCGTTTTTCAGCTCTTGTTTAATAATCTGATGATTACTGAAGTTTTTGCCGCTGTAGCGGGTGGCCCAGTTCTTGGCATCGCCCTCGGTACGCATGTCGAATGCGCCAGCCTTAAAGGCTTCAAAGGCGACGTTATCGTCGAGATAGTAGTCGTAGCGGATCGAATCGAAATTCCAGCGGCCGCGGTTAACCGGCAGATTAGCGCCCCAGTAATCTTTCACCCGGCTGTAAACGATATACTGGCCCATGCGCCACTGGGTGATGCGGTACGGTCCGCTGCCCAGCGGGGGAGTAGCAAGCGGATCGCTGAGCTTGTGATCTTTCCAGAACTTCTCCGGCATGACCGGTAGGGTGAGCAGGCTGAGCATATCCTCTTTGCCCGGCTTCGCAAGCTTGATGCGCACCGTGAGCGGGGCGATGGCTTCCATCGTTGTGCCCTTGTAGATCAGGCGAAACTGCGGCACCCCTTCGGTCATAAATTTATGGAAGGTAAAGGCGACGTCGCGGGCGGTGATGGGCGAACCGTCGTGAAAGGTAGCGCGGGGATTGAGTGCGATCTCCATCCACGAATAGTCATCGGCATAGCGTGCTACCTCGGCAATCAGCGGATAATAGCTGCCGGGTTCATCGTCGGAGGTGGTGTAAAGCGAGTCATAGAGCGACTCGGTGCGCACGCCAGCATTGCCGCGCAGGGCAAAACGGTTGAAGTTATCGAATGTGCCAATCACCGATAGCGTAACGCTGCCGCCTTTGGGGGCCGCGGGATTCACATAGTCAAAATGGGTAAAGTCGATAGCATATTTCGGTTCGCCAATAACGGCGAAGGCATAGTTCTCTTTAATCGTCTGTGCCTGGCAGGTAAAGCAGATCAGGGCCAACAGCAGAGCAGAGAGGCGCGCAAACGTCATCAGGCAGTGTCCTTTTACCGAGCGCTGAGATTCAGTGAATGATAGGTGACCTTGAGGATATTGTGAATATCATTCACGCGCTATTACACTGGGTAGAATTTGCCTGGCAACAGAGCAAAAAAAAGCGCTGCCGTAGCAACGCTTTCTATTATTATCTTTTCGCGATACCGGCCAAGGGAAAACCGATCCCGAGAAGTTTGCCGCGTACTAATTAGCTGCGAGCTAAAACGCGACGCGCTTCATTGTAGCGCTTCTTCCAGTATGGCTCGTCCATGTTGGAGATCATCACACCGCTGCTGGTGGACGCATGAACGAACTGGTTGTTACCGATATAGATGCCAACGTGGCGGCCGGTAGAGCCTGCGCGGAAGAGAACCAGGTCGCCGGTACGCAGGCTAGTGCGTGAAACCGATTTACCCATCTCCTGCTGTTCGTAGGTCGAACGCGGCAGCTCTAAGCCAAACTGTTCACGGAAGGTGCGCTGTACGAAACCAGAGCAGTCAATACCACGTTTGGTATCACCGCCAAGACGGTAACGCACGCCTTTCCAGCTGGCGTATTGATCCATAATTCGCGATTTAACGTCGAGATTACGAACCATACTTTCAAATTCATCCTGAGAGGCTTGCAGTGAAGAGGCATCTTCCATGCCCACAACATGCGTCTCAGGGTGCATATTCTTTGCGGTATTTGTCGAACAAGCTGAAAGCAGTGCCGCTACTGCAATCGCGGGGATAGCCCGCCAGAGATATCTCAGGAACGGTTGAGATTTGACCATGTTGCTTATTTTCCCTTGAAGTCCTTAACGATAAATAATCGTTATAAAATGCCAAACGTGACGAGACTAATTACTTGCGCACTGAGAGACAATTCCTCTTGGTCAAATCTGTGGAGAAACGCACAAATTAATTTACAGCGGGAATATTTATCTCTGTAAGGCGAAACGTCATCGAGATTACCCGATCGTATCCCCTATTGCGAGTAGTTTTATAGGATTTTTTATAAGAAATTATGATAGACAAAGTGAAAAAAATGCGTTGAGTGAAAAGTGTTCGATTTCGCTTAAAAACCATTCAACTTACTAATTTTTAAACAAAATTAAATGACAAAATGATGACAAACTACGGAGAGAAGTAAAAATTTGTGTCAGGGATCCTAATGAATCCCTGATGTCGAGTGTTAATATTATTTTTTTAAATGTTATTAAATTGTATATTTTTATTAGGCAGGTAATGGTTAAAGCGTGAAATGACTTTGTCACTTAACGACGTAAGCAGGATCCACGGCAGGCCAATAAGTACCGCCGAGAGGGAGCCAACCGCGATATCGCTAAACCAGTGCGCGCCAATCATTACCCGTGGGAAGGCAAAGACCACAAAAATAATCAGGGCAATGATGAAGGTTATGATGCCAAAATAGCGCCACATAAATGTCGAAAAAATAAGCAGCATCATGCCGTGATCGCCCGGGAAACTGTCTTTAGAGGCATCTTTAGTCGAGAAGTTTAACAGTTCGCTGACGCGCCAGATATCGCTGAAATAGAGGGTAGGGCTGGCGCGCTTAACCGGATAGAGGTGCTGCGCCAGCTGATTCACGATCAGCGCTGCCAGCAGCATCGTCAGGCCGATAGCCACAATACGTTGACGGCCCACGCTGTCGGCTTTTAGCCAGAACGCGAGCATGACGCAGCCCATGGCCAGCAGCGAGCAGGCGTCAAACGCCCGGTTATTGGTGATGGCTACCAGCCACAGAAAGGGACGGCTCTCTACCAGCAGATGGTTGAAAAAATGAAAAATCGCAGAGTCCAGCGTAAACCACGCGCCATGATTAGCGGGCAGGTACCAGGATAAGAACAGGGCCAGCCCGGCAATGTTAAGCAGTAATATAAGTGGTAGTCGATTTTTCATTATTCCATCACGGCAGATTCTAAAGCCGCAACGTTAATCGCTATCCGCTAAACGAAGCTTCAACAGAGCGGACTGAAGTGCATTCCAGTCCACATCGCCCTCTGCAATCAGCTCAATGCGGCTGTCCGGCGGAGCAATGCTTTGCGTCTCGATATGGAAATCGTCCCCCTGGCGATTGATACGCACCAGACCTTCGGCAATGCGCATCACACCTTTAACCCGTCCAACCGGGGCCAGGCGCGCCCACTCCAGAATGCCCACGGTATCAAACTGCGTTTCGGCATCAAAAATCCACCCGCAGGCCTGATGGCCCTGACCACTGTTGAGACTACGCCGCCAGCGCTGGTGGGCGGGCAGGCTCAGCGCCGCCAACCCCTTTTTCTCCACGTGGCCGTGGCTGTGCTCGGTGCTGACGGGCAGCGTGCGACGGTTACGGCGAGGCAGATCCAGCAGCGTCGGGTCGATTTCGCCCTGGGTAGCTGTCAGTAGCTGGCGGTCGCCGCCGAACTGCTGCCACCACTGGGCCAGCGCCGCTTCGCTCTCAGGGGTCGCGCGATCGCTTTTATTCGCCACGATGATATCCGCCGCTGCCAGCTGATCGCGGAAGTTCTCATTGTTGACCGCTTTTTCATTCAGCAACTGGCGTGGGTCAAGCAGGCTGAGGGTGGCGCGCAGATCGATCCACGGCTCATACACTTCAGCTGTCAGGATATCAAGGATCTGCTTCGGATGGCCGAGGCCGGTGGGTTCAATCAGCAGGCGATCGGGTTTGCCCTGGCGCAGCAGCGTATTCAGCCCCACCTGCATCGGCAGACCGTTGACGCAGCACATGCAGCCGCCAGGGATCTCTTTGAGCAAGGCGCCGCTTTCTGCCATCAGCGCGCCGTCAATGCCGACTTCACCAAATTCATTGACCAGCACGGCCCACTTTTCACCCTCCGGCTTATTCGCCAGCAGATGCAATATAGAGGTGGTTTTGCCGGTGCCCAGGAAGCCGGTAATTAAATTGGTCTTAGTCACATTCACTCCAGAAATAGTCCCGCCCGATAAAGGGCGTCAAAACGATCCCATCATCCTGGCGAAAAAAGAGTGAAAAGAGAAGTGTGAACGCGGACGGCAGCATTTTCCGTCCGCGGTAAACGCAGGAAAGGTTAACTCTGTAGCGTGGAGATCACCGCCTGATGCGCGCCCTGGGTGGCAATGCGCTGCCAGGCGGCCTCAATGCCGGAGACAAAAGCCGGGTTTTGCGGCAGGTCGCTGCCAAAGATTTCGCTAAGAGAGAGCAGGGCGGCGACGCGCTCGCGCTCGCTGCTCTGGGCGACTTTCTCACGGAAGGTCTCCGCCAGCGGATCGCGCACATCAATTGCATTGCCCGCGTCATCAACGCCGCTGACGTAGCGCATCCAGCCTGCGACGCCCAGGGCCAGCAGCGGCCAGGGGGTTCCACGCGCCAGATGGAGGCGAATACTCTCCAGCATGCGCTGGGGGAGCTTTTGGCTACCGTCCATTGCAATCTGCCAGGTGCGGTGCTGCAGCGCCGGGTTGGCAAAGCGCGCCAGCAGGCTCTCGGCATAATCAGTGAGATCGACGCCAGTAATGCGCAGCGTGGGTGCCTGCTCGTCCAGCATCAGACAGCGCGCGGCGGCACGGAAATGCGCGTCGGCCATGCAGTCGTTGATGTGGGCAAAGCCAGCCAGGTAGCCGAGGTAAGCTAAAAAGGAGTGGCTGCCGTTGAGCATCCGCAGCTTCATCTGCTCCCAGGGCAGAACGTCGTCTACCATCTGCACCCCTGCGGCTTCCCACTCAGGACGCCCGGCGACGAAGTTATCTTCAATCACCCACTGAATAAACGGCTCACAGCTGATGGCGCAGGGATCTTCTACCCCCAGCACCTCGGCAATCTCGGCCAGCGAGGCGTCGGTGGCCGCCGGCACAATGCGATCGACCATCGTGCCCGGGAAGCTCACCTGCTCGCCAATCCACTCTGCCAGCTCGGCGGATCGCTGCTGCGCCATCCCCAGCACGGCGTTTTTGACCACGTGACCGTTGTCGGGAATGTTGTCGCAGGAGAGAACGCTAAAGGGCGGCAGGCCTCGCTCACGGCGGCGGGAGAGGGCTTCAACCAGAATGCCCGGCGCAGAGTGCGGCGCCTGAGGGTTCTGCAGATCGTGCATGATGCGCTCGTTGCGGGTATCCAGTTTGCCGGTAGCCGGATCGATGCAATAGCCTTTCTCGGTGATGGTCAGGGAGACAATGGCGACCTGCGGCTCGCAAAATTTCTCAATAATGGCTGCCAGCGAATCGAGTTTAGCGTTAAGGCACTCTTTTACCGCGCCAACAATAATGGCCTGGTTGCCTTCTGCACCTTTCTCCAGCACGGTAAACAAATGATCCTGCTCACGGAGCTGGGTCATTAAGGTGTCACCGCTAAACAGGCTGATCTCACAGATCCCCCAGTCGCCGCCCCGGGCGTTCAGCACCCGATCGGTTAGCAGTGCCTGGTGGGCGCGGTGAAAAGCGCCAAATCCAAAATGGACAATACGCGAGCGCAGCGCCTGACGATCGTACCCTGGCCGTTGAACGCTGTCCGCGAGGGCAACTGAGGCAATATTTTTCATGACCAACACACCTGATTAACTAATAATTAACAAGATGCAGTGTAAAGTTATATGACAGCAAATTAAATTGGTGTGCCTCAAATATCTGCGGAACGTGAGCTGGATCAATCAAAGCAGGGGCATCAATTGACCCTAATCGGGAAACATGTATGGTAGTCGTCATCTGTATGAGCCATATTGGTATAACAACTTTATTTGAGGGTTAGGCGATGGAACACACCTGGCGTTGGTACGGTCCGAACGATCCGGTTTCTCTTGATGATGTGCGTCAGGCAGGCGCAACGGGCGTGGTCACTGCGCTGCACCATATTCCCAACGGTCAGGTCTGGCCGGTGGAAGAGATCAAACAGCGCCAGGCGCTGCTGGCCGAAAAAGGGTTAACCTGGTCGGTGGTTGAGAGCATCCCGGTGCATGAAGAGATCAAAACCCATAGCGGTCAGGTTGATACCTGGATTGCCAACTATCAGCAGAGCATCCGTAACCTGGCGGCCTGTGGTATCGATACTGTTTGCTACAACTTTATGCCGATCCTCGACTGGACGCGTACCGATCTGGAGTATGAGCTGCCGGACGGCTCCAAAGCCCTGCGTTTCGATCAGATCGCCTTTGCCGCCTTTGAGCTGCACGTGCTGAAGCGCAATGGTGCGGAAGCGGACTACAGCGACGAGGAGCAGCACCAGGCTAAAGTCTGGTTCGATAACGCCAGCGAGGCGGAGATCGACAAGCTGACCCGCAATATCATTGCCGGCCTGCCGGGAGCGGAAGAGGGCTACACCCTCGATCAGTTCCGCGCTCGCCTGGCAGAGTATAATGGCATCGATAAAGCGCAGCTGCGGGAAAACATGGCCGTCTTTCTGCGGGCCATTGTTCCAGTGGCTGAAGAAGCTGGCGTGCGTCTGGCGGTACACCCGGACGATCCGCCGCGCCCGATCCTCGGTCTGCCGCGCATTGTTTCTACCATTGAAGATATGCAGTGGCTGAAAGAGACCGTCGACAGCATTAATAACGGCTTCACCATGTGCACCGGCTCCTATGGCGTCCGCGCCGATAACGATCTGGTGAAGATGGTAGAAACCTTCGGCGATCGCATTCACTTCACCCACCTGCGTTCAACCTGTCGGGAAGAGAACCCAAAAACCTTCCACGAGGCGGCGCATCTGCAGGGCGACGTGGATATGGTGTCGGTAGTGAAAGCAATTTTGACCGAAGAGCAGCGCCGCAAACAGGCGGGCGACCTGCGTCCGATCCCGTTCCGTCCGGATCACGGTCATCAGATGCTTGACGATCTGCGTAAGAAAACCAACCCGGGCTATTCGGCAATTGGTCGCCTGAAGGGCATGGCGGAAGTGCGCGGCGTAGAGCTGGCGCTGAAGCAGGTGATGTTCCGCGATTTATTATAAGTCTGACGTAGGCCGGGTAAGCGTAGCGCTACCCGGCTTTTATAATGCTTATGGAGCTTTAATCCGCACGGCCCATGTAGCGGCTCTCTTCGATATGAATGCGGATCTTCTCGCCGGTGGTCAGGTATTCAGGTACCTGGATCACCAGACCGGTGCTCAGGGTCGCCGGCTTGGTGCGTGAGCTGGCCGATGCGCCTTTAATTCCCGGTGCGGTTTCCACAATCTCCAGATCTACCGTCTGCGGCAGCTCCAGCGCCAGCAGCTGACCATCCCACGTCAGAACCTGCATATCCGGCATACCGCCTTCTGGAATAAACTGCAGCTCTTCTTCAATCTGCTCTTTGGTGAAGATATACGGGGTGTAATCCTCTTTATCCATAAAGACGTACTCGTTGCCGTCCACGTAGGAGAAGTCAACGAAGCGACGGGTCAGGGTCACGGTATCCACGATGTCATCGCCCTTGAAGCGCTCTTCCACTTTCATCCCGGTACGGACGTCGGCGAAGCGCATTTTATAGAGGGTGGCTGCACCGCGGGCGCTGGGGGATTGAATATCGATATTTTTAACAATCAGCAGCTTGCCGTTGTAATTCAATACCATACCTTTTTTAATTTCGTTCGCTCTTGCCATGATGGATCCTGTGCGGGAAAAGTGGAAAAAATATCGCGACAAAGTACTCGCGAGGGGCGCTGTTGGCAAGCCTCTTCGCCAGGTTTTGCATCTTGACTACAAAAAGTGTTAGCGTGCGGCAAAAGGTCGGCATTTGCTGCGCGATCGTTCGTTAAAAGAGAGCCGTTTATGGAGTGTCGCCCGGACTGCGGAGCGTGCTGTACCGCCCCGTCAATCAGTAGTCCTATTCCTGGGATGCCCAACGGCAAACCAGCCAACACGCGCTGCGTTCAGCTCTCAGTGGATAACCTCTGCAACATCTTTGGCTCGCCCCTGCGCCCGAAGGTCTGCTCCGGCCTGCAGCCGTCCCAGGAGATGTGCCTTACCAGCCGCGACGCGGCGATGACCTGGCTGCTTCAGCTCGAAGCGGCAACGGCGCCCTAAACGTCCTTGATCCGCGCCAGGCAGACGGCGGCGATCAGCACCATTACCAGCGCGAACCAGAATACGGCGTGGTAGTTCCAGAGCTCTGCCACCACCCCTGCCAGCGAACCGGCGATGATCCAGCCTACGCGCGTGGTATTGGTATAGAGCGTGGTGGCTGCCCCCGCCTGGCCTGGCATCAGATCCTGGAAGTAGAGCATGCCAATCCCCGCCAGAATGCCGATATAGATGGCGTTCAGCAGCTGGAAGGCCAGCAGCAGGGCAGGGGTATGCACCGTCAGCATCCCGATATAGAACAGCAGGCCACCCGCTACCGCAATGCGCATCAGAAAACGTTTACCGAAGCGTTTTGCGTAATAGCCTGCAATCAGCATCGTTGGGATCTCCAGCCCGGCGGCGGTGCCCATCATCACCCCAGCAAGCTTCTCCGGCAGGTGCAGCTCATCAATGATAAACAGCGGCATATTGATAATGTATAGGCTGTTGGTGCCCCACATCAGGGTGCAGATAGTAAACAGCAGCAGAGCGTCACGACGGTTGGTTCGCGGCGCTTCTACCACGCCGGTGGCGAGGCGCGGCTCTTTGCGCATGGTAGGCAGAAAGAGCCAGACCATCACGCCGCAGACGATAAAAGCGACCCCTGCGCTGAGGTACATGGCGGTAAAGCCAAACCCCATCGCCAGAGCGTAGGCCAGCGGTGGGCCGATGACCCATGCGAGTGACACCTGAGCGCGCAGTATCGAGCTGAACATTACCGCTTCCCGGCCGGTTTGGTCAGCGTGCTCGCGGGCGAGGGCGAACATCTGCGGGTTGGCGGTGGAGCCGAAGCTGCTTAGAAAGACCCCGATAAACAGCAGAATAAAGTAGTTGCGGTTCCAGGCAAACAGCACGCAGGCCAGCATGCCGAGCAGGCAGCAAAAAACGATCAGGTTTTTCCGGCTGCCTTTGCGGTCGGATCGCCCGGCCAGGAACTGGCTCACCAGGATGCCGATCACCGCGCTGCCGGTGAAGAAGAAGCCCACCATCGCCGGGCGAGCGTGGACCTCATTAGTTAAAAACAGGCTCAGGGTCGGGGTCTGTAACGCCCCGGCGATACCGGTTAAAAAGGCAACGATCAGGAACGCAGCAGAGGTGAAATCAACGGGTCTGTGGGCTGCGTCAGCAGGGGAAGTTTGCATCTTTTACTATTGTTTAGGGTAGAGAGACGCGGAGTTTACGCCGCTGGAGCAAAAATAGACAGCCATGAGCTGGATTTTGCCACAAAAAATCAAAACGCTATTTTGAAATAATTATTATTAATGCTGACGTTGCTGAAACACAGGGTTGAACGCGACTTTTGGTTCAGCAGTGCGTCGGCAGGCGTTAAAGAAATGTGCATTAGCTCTAAATTTTTGCACCTAAATTGAGACTTTCCTTGATCCCTGAAGCGGTGTGAGCAAGACTTCGTGAAACGTTTCAGCGTCACCTGCGCGATCGTTCCCGCGTCGGTGACGCTCCATTTCATCAGCTAGCTGAAACGATTCAAGTTCAGCAGGAGTGGAGATTCATGTTCCAGTTATCCGTTCAGGACATCCATCCAGGCCAGCAGGCCGGTAATAAAGAAGAGGCAATTCGCCAGATCGCGGGCGCGCTAGTGCAGGCGGGCAACGTGGCTGACGGCTACGTGGCCGGCATGCTCGCCCGTGAGCAGCAGACGTCGACCTTCCTCGGCAACGGCATCGCTATTCCGCACGGCACCACCGACACCCGTGACCAGGTGCTGAAAACCGGCGTGCAGGTCTACCAGTTCCCGCAGGGCGTCCTGTGGGGTGAAGGGCAGGTGGCCTACGTTGCTATCGGCATCGCTGCCAGCTCTGACGAACATCTGGGCCTGCTGCGCCAGCTGACCCACGTTCTGAGCGACGATGACGTCGCAGCCCAGCTGCAATCCGCTACAACCGCTGAAGAGCTGCGCGCCCTGCTGATGGGTGAAAAGCAAAGCGCTGGCATGAAGCTGGACAATGAAACGCTGACCCTCGACGTCGCGGCCAGCGATCTGGTGACGCTCCAGGCGCTGAACGCCGGACGCCTGAAAGAGGCAGGAGCGGTTGATGTAAACTTCGTGACCCGCGCCATCAGCGAACAGCCGCTGAACCTCGGCCAGGGGATCTGGCTGAACGACAGCGCCGAAGGCAACCTGCAAAGCGCTATCGCCGTCAGCCGGGCGGCAAACGCCTTTGACGTGAACGGCGAGCGTGCGGCGCTGCTGGTCAGCGTCGCCATGACCGACAGCGGCCCGGAAGCGGTGCTGAAGCGTCTGGCTGACATACTGCTGGCCAATAAAGCTGACCGTCTGCTGACAGCTGACGCAGCGACGCTGCTGGCGCTGCTGACCAGCGATGACGCGCTGAAGGATGACGTGCTGAACGCCGAGTTTGTCGTACGCAATGAGCATGGCCTGCACGCCCGTCCGGGAACGATGCTGGTCAACACCATTAAACAGTTTAACAGCGACGTCACCGTCACCAATCTGGACGGCAGCGGCAAGCCTGCCAACGGTCGCAGCCTGATGAAGGTTGTGGCGCTGGGCGTGAAGAAAGGCCACCGCCTGCGCTTTACCGCCCAGGGCGAGGATGCTGAACAGGCGCTGAAGGCGATTGGCGAAGCCATCGCAGCCGGTCTGGGGGAGGGCGCATAATGAGCAGACGTGTAGCCACTATCACCCTTAACCCTGCCTACGACCTGGTTGGGTTTACCCCGGAAATTGAACGCGGTGAAGTCAACCTCGTGCGCACCACCGGCCTGCACGCCGCAGGTAAGGGGATCAACGTCGCCAAAGTGCTCAAAGACTTAGGCATTGATGTTACCGTCGGCGGTTTCCTCGGCAAAGATAACCAGGATGGCTTCCAGCAGCTGTTCAGCGAGCTGGGGATCGCCAACCGTTTCCAGGTGGTGCAGGGCCGTACCCGCATCAACGTTAAGCTGACCGAAAAAGACAGCGAAGTCACCGATTTCAACTTCTCCGGTTTTGAAGTGACCCCGGCGGACTGGGAACGCTTTGTCGCCGACTCCCTGAGCTGGCTGGGCCAGTTCGATATGGTCTGCGTCAGCGGCAGCCTGCCGGCCGGCGTGAGCCCGGAAGCGTTCACCGACTGGATGACGCGGCTGCGCAGCCAGTGTCCGTGCATCATTTTTGACAGCAGCCGTGAGGCGCTGGTCGCCGGGCTGAAGGCCGCGCCGTGGCTGGTAAAACCGAACCGCCGCGAGCTGGAGATCTGGGCCGGGCGTAAGCTGCCCGATCTGAAAGATGTGATTGAAGCCGCTCATGCCCTTCGCGAGCAGGGAATTGCCCATGTGGTGATCTCGCTGGGCGCAGAAGGGGCGCTGTGGGTTAACGCTTCAGGCGAATGGATCGCCAAACCGCCGTCAATGGAGGTGGTAAGCACCGTTGGCGCCGGGGATTCGATGGTTGGGGGGCTGATCTACGGCCTGCTGATGCGTGAGTCCAGCGAGCATACGTTACGCCTTGCGACCGCTGTCGCGGCGCTGGCCGTGAGCCAGAGTAACGTCGGCATTACCGATCGTACCCAGTTAGCCGCGATGATGGCGCGCGTTGACTTAAAACCTTTTAACTAACAGCAGGAGAGCATAATGAAAACGCTGCTGATTATTGACTCCGCTCTTGGACAGGCTCGCGCTTACATGGCGAAAACCCTGCTGGGTGCGGCGGCACAAAAAGCAAATCTACAATTCATCGACAACCCGAATGAAGCAGAGCTGGCGATCGTGCTCGGCTCCAGCGTGCCAAACGACAGCGCGCTGACCGGCAAGAAAGTGTGGCTCGGCGACGTGAACCGCGCTGTTGCGCACCCGGAGCTGTTCCTCAGCGAGGCGAAAAGCCATGCTGCGGTCTACAGCGCACCGGTTGCCACTGCGGCAGCTGCCGCTCCGGCAGCAAGCGGCGGCGTGAAGCGCATCGTGGCGGTGACCGCCTGCCCGACCGGGGTGGCACACACCTTTATGGCAGCTGAAGCGATCGAAACCGAGGCCAAAAAACGCGGCTGGCAGGTGAAGGTTGAAACCCGCGGCTCCGTGGGGGCTGGCAACGCCATCACTCCGGAAGAGGTGGCCGAGGCGGATCTGGTGATCGTGGCGGCAGATATCGAAGTGGATCTGGCGAAATTTGCCGGTAAGCCGATGTACCGCACCACCACCGGGCTGGCGCTGAAGAAAACCGCGCAGGAGCTGGATAAAGCCCAGGCGGAAGCCAGGCCTTATCAGCCTTCTGGCAAAGCCCAGGCGGCAACAGAAGGGAAGAAAGAGGGCGCGGGCGCATACCGTCACCTGCTGACTGGCGTCTCCTATATGCTGCCGATGGTGGTGGCGGGTGGTCTCTGTATCGCTCTGTCGTTTGCCTTTGGTATCGAAGCGTTTAAAACCCCTGACACTCTGGCCGCTGCGCTGATGCAGATCGGCGGCGGTTCAGCATTCGCCCTGATGGTACCGGTGCTGGCAGGTTACATTGCGTTCTCTATCGCCGACCGCCCGGGTCTGACTCCGGGCCTGATTGGCGGTATGCTGGCCGTCAGCACCGGCTCTGGCTTTATCGGCGGTATTATTGCGGGCTTCCTCGCAGGCTACGTGGCGAAGGCGATCAGCCAGAAGCTGAAGCTGCCGCCGAGCATGGAAGCGCTGAAGCCTATCCTGATCATTCCGCTCTTCTCCAGCCTGGTGGTTGGCCTGGCGATGATCTACCTGATCGGTAAACCGGTCGCGGGCATCCTGACCGGCCTGACGCACTGGCTGCAAACCATGGGTACGGCGAATGCGGTCCTGCTGGGGGCGATCCTCGGTGGCATGATGTGTACCGACATGGGCGGTCCGGTTAACAAAGCGGCCTATGCCTTTGGCGTTGGCCTGCTGAGTACCCAGACCTACGCACCGATGGCCGCAATTATGGCTGCGGGCATGGTGCCACCGCTGGCGATGGGTATCGCAACCATGGTTGCGCGGAAGAAGTTCGACAAAGGGCAGCAGGAGGGTGGCAAAGCCGCGCTGGTGCTGGGCCTGTGCTTCATCTCTGAAGGGGCGATTCCGTTTGCCGCACGCGATCCAATGCGTGTGATCCCCTGCTGTATCGTGGGTGGTGCGGTGACCGGGGCGATCTCCATGGCGATTGGCGCGAAGCTGATGGCCCCGCATGGCGGTCTGTTTGTCCTGCTGATCCCGGGTGCTATCACTCCGGTGCTGGGCTACCTGGTGGCAATCGTTGCCGGTACGCTGCTGGCAGGTCTGGCCTACGCCTTCCTGAAGCGTCCAGAAGCGGAGATGGCGGTGAAAACCGCGTAACGCGAGCTGGATCAAAAAGGGCAGCCCACGGGCTGCCCTTTTTTTTGGACGGTGGCGCTACGCTTACCGGGCCTACGCGATCGTAGCTGTCTGCACCTGCTGCGCCTTCAGCCACGCAATCTCTTCACCCCAGATATCGGAGTTAATGGTCTCAAGGATCAGCGGAATACCGTCGAAGCGGGCATCCTGCATGATCCAGCTAAAAGCCGCGTGGCCAATATTGCCCTCGCCCAGGCTGTGGTGACGGTCAACGCGGCTGGCAAAGGCGCTTTTGGCGTCGTTGAGGTGCATTCCCCGAAGATACTGGAAACCGACGATGCGCTCAAACTCGGCAAAGGTTTTTTCACAGGCTTCGCTGCCGCGCAGATCGTAGCCTGCCGCAAAGGCGTGACAGGTATCGATGCAGACGCCGACGCGGGATTTATCCTCCACGCCGTCGATAATCGCCGCCAGATGCTCAAACTTAAAGCCGAGGTTGCTGCCCTGGCCAGCGGTGTTTTCAATTACCGCCGTGACGCCCTCGGTTTTATCCAGCGCAATGTTGATCGACTCGGCGATGCGCGCCAGGCACGCATCCTCCGGGATCTGCATCAGGTGGCTACCGGGGTGGAAGTTCAGCAGGGTCAGCCCCAGCTGCTCGCAGCGCTGCATCTCATCAATAAAGGCTTCTCGCGACTTCTCCAGCGCCTCGGCTACCGGGTGCCCGAGGTTAATTAAATAGCTATCGTGAGGCAGGATCTGGCCCGGACCAAAGCGGTGTTTTTCACAGGCCGCTTTAAACTCGTCGATGGTCGCGCCAGTGAGCGCCGCTGCCCGCCACTGGCGCTGGTTTTTGGTAAACAGGGCAAAGGCGGTGGCCCCGATCTCTGCCGCACGTACGGCGGCATTTGCCACGCCGCCCGCCGCGCTCACGTGCGCGCCAATAAATTTCATGTACCACTCCTGTAAAAACCCGCAGGTAAAAGCCAGGGCATATGATAGCGGGTTAACAGCCGCAGTTTGTATTGATTTATGCCATCAGATGATGAACCGCCAGGTTGATGACGCCGCC
Organism: Enterobacter sp. C2; assembly: GCF_019880405.1. NCBI lineage: Bacteria > Pseudomonadati > Pseudomonadota > Gammaproteobacteria > Enterobacterales > Enterobacteriaceae > Enterobacter > Enterobacter sp. C2. The sequence goes on along the minus strand of NZ_CP082269.1, from coordinate 2,814,401 downwards.
GCCGACGATCAGCCAGATAAAGAGCAGCAGCGCCATCAGCAACGGCCGCGGGCCCGCTTTGCGAATCGCGCTAACGTGGGTCGTGATACCCAGCGCCGCCATGGCCATGGCCAGCAGCAGGGTATCCAGTGTCACCAGCATATCAACAGCGGCTTTCGGCAGCAGGCCAAAGGAGTTAAACACCGCCACCGCAATAAACAGGATCGCAAACCACGGGATCGTAATCTTACTGCGTTGGCCGCCGTTAACGGGAGCCAGCTGCTTCACGCGGGCAGCAAGCAGGATCAAAAACGGTGCCAGCATCATCACGCGCAGCATTTTAGCAATCACCGCCGCGCTCTCGGTCTCCGGGCTAACGGCGTGGCCTGCGGCAACCACCTGAGCAACCTCGTGCATCGTCGACCCTATATAGATGCCGTAGCTTTCCGGGGTGAACCAGTGAGCCAGCAGCGGGTAGATGGCCGGGTAGATGAAAATAGCCAGCGTGCCGAAAATCATTACCGTGGCAATCGCCACCGTCACCTTGCTGGCTTCGGCTTTCACAACCGGCTCGGTAGCCAGCACCGCCGCCGCGCCGCAGATGCTGCTGCCCGCGCCAATCAGCCAGCTGGTGTGCTTGTCGAGGCCGAACACCTTCTGGCCCAGCAGACACGCCAGTAAAAAGGTGCTGGAGAGCGTCAGCATGTCTATCACGATACCGCTGACGCCGACGTCAGCAATCTGAGAGAACGTCAGGCGAAAGCCGTACAGAATGATCCCCAGCCGCAATAGGTGCTGTTTAGCAAACACAATCCCGCTCTCGCAGGGGCGCCCAATCTGCGGATAGAGGGTGTTACCGAGCACCATCCCGATTAAAATAGCCAGTGAAAGGGCGCTAAAACCGGCACCGGCAACGGCCGGGATCGTACCGCTCCACAGCGCCACGCCCGCCACGGCAGCACTTAGCGCCAGGCCCGGCACAAGATGCCTCACGCTACGATGATGTTTTAATGTCATTTCAGCCATAACCTTCTCCTCTGTTGGGATAAAGGTTACGTTGGGCTAGCTTAAAAATAAAATTGATTATATATTTATAATTAATCTATATAAGTGGTAAGCGCGATGCTTGCCCCCTAGGATCGTGACTATGCATATCACTCTGCGCCAGCTGGCCGTTTTTGCTGAAGTGCTGAAAAGCGGCTCAACCACCCAGGCCTCCCAGATGCTCGCGCTCTCTCAATCGGCGGTCAGCGCGGCCCTAACCGATCTGGAAGGGCAGCTGGGCGTGCAGCTTTTTGACCGGGTTGGTAAGCGGCTGGTGGTGAACGAGCACGGGCGATTGCTCTATCCCCGCGCGCTGGCGCTGCTGGAGCAGGCTACGGAAATAGAGCAGCTCTTCCGGGAAGATAACGGGGCGATCCGCGTCTACGCCAGCAGCACCATCGGTAACTATATCCTGCCGGAGGTTATTGCCCGCTACCGGCGCGACTTCCCAGGACTGCCGCTGGAGATGAGCGTGGGCAACAGTCAGGACGTAATTAATGCGGTAGCGGATTTCCGCGTGGATATTGGCCTGATTGAGGGGCCGTGCCATACCGCCGAGATTGTCTCTGAGCCCTGGCTGGAGGATGAGCTGGTGGTGTTTGCCTCCCCAGCCTCGCCGCTGTTACAGGGGGAGGTCACGCTGGAGCGTCTTGCCAGCGCGCCGTGGATCCTGCGCGAGCGCGGTTCCGGTACCCGGGAGCTGGTGGATTATCTGCTGCTTTCCCACCTGCCGCAGTTTCATCTTGGTATGGAGCTGGGCAACTCAGAGGCCATCAAACATGCGGTACGTCATGGGCTGGGGATCAGCTGTCTGTCGCGGCGGGTGATTGCCGAGCAGCTTGAGACCGGCACGCTCAAGGAGATCGCTCTCCCGCTGCCGCGGCTGGTGCGCACCCTGTGGCGCATTCATCACCGGCAGAAGCATCTCTCCAACGCCCTGAAGCGCTTTTTACGCTACTGTGAAATATAGGGGTTTCTATGCTTTACTTATAATCCATTAGCGATCATGAAGCTCTCTTATAACCGCATATTTGAGCCAGAAGGATGTGGTGACGTCTGCTACAATCCCGCCTCATTTTTTTGATGGATAGCATTTTCATATGGTTTCCGAAACTAAAACCACACAAGCGCCCACGCTTCGCCGTGAACTCAAGGCGCGTCACCTGACCATGATCGCCATTGGCGGATCGATTGGGACAGGTCTCTTTGTTGCCAGTGGCGCAACCATCTCCCAGGCGGGCCCCGGCGGCGCGCTGCTCTCTTATATACTGATTGGCCTGATGGTTTACTTCCTGATGACCAGTCTCGGCGAGCTGGCGGCCTATATGCCGGTATCGGGCTCGTTTGCGACCTACGGCCAGAAGTACGTAGAAGAGGGCTTTGGCTTCGCGTTGGGCTGGAACTACTGGTACAACTGGGCGGTGACCATCGCCGTCGACCTTGTAGCCGCGCAGCTGGTCATGAGCTGGTGGTTCCCGGACACGCCGGGCTGGATCTGGAGCGCGCTGTTCTTAACCGTCATCGTGCTGCTGAACTGGATCTCCGTGAAGGGCTTTGGCGAGGCGGAGTATTGGTTCTCGTTAATTAAAGTCGCTACCGTCATTATCTTTATCATCGTCGGCGTGATGATGATCCTGGGTATCTTCCACGGCGCAAAACCGGCTGGCTGGAGCAACTGGGGGATCGGCGACGCGCCGTTTGCTGGCGGTTTTGCCGCCATGATTGGCGTGGCGATGATTGTGGGCTTCTCTTTCCAGGGTACTGAGCTTATCGGTATTGCCGCAGGTGAGTCGGAAGAGCCAGAGAAAAATATTCCACGCGCGGTGCGTCAGGTGTTCTGGCGTATCCTGCTGTTCTATGTCTTTGCTATTCTGATTATCAGCCTGATCATTCCGTATACCGATCCGAGCCTGCTGCGTAACGATGTAAAAGATATCAGCGTCAGCCCATTCACCCTGGTGTTCCAACACGCGGGCCTGCTCTCTGCGGCGGCGATTATGAACGCGGTGATCCTGACGGCGGTGCTCTCAGCGGGTAACTCCGGTATGTACGCCTCTACGCGTATGCTCTATACCCTGGCCTGCGACGGTAAAGCGCCGCGTATCTTTGCCCGTCTCTCAAAGGGCGGCGTACCGCGTAACGCCCTGTATGCGACCACGGTGATTGCCGGGCTCTGCTTCCTGACCTCGATGTTTGGCAACCAGACGGTTTACCTGTGGCTGCTGAACACCTCGGGCATGACCGGCTTCATCGCCTGGCTGGGAATTGCCATCAGCCACTACCGTTTCCGTCGCGGCTACGTTATGCAGGGTCATAGCCTGAGCGACCTGCCGTACCGCTCCGGTTTCTTCCCGCTGGGACCGATCTTTGCCTTTGTACTGTGTCTGATTATCACCTTAGGTCAGAACTATCAGGCCTTCCTGGAGGATGCCATTGACTGGGGCGGGGTTGCCGCGACCTATATTGGTATTCCCCTGTTCCTGATCATCTGGTTCGGCTACAAGCTGACGCGTGGAACGAAATTTGTCAGCTACAAGGACATGGAATTCCCGGAAAGATTTAACAAATAAACGTTTTCACTATTAAGCCCTTTCATTTTGAAAGGGCTTTTTTTTCCTGCTATCTCTCCCTAAACCGCCATCTTGACATAACTTTTAACAATTTAATTGATAATCATTATTATTTGCTTTATCGTTACGCTCACTCCGCCAACGTAGCGGGGGGAATAACGTGTGTGAGCAAAACTTCTTAGATTTGTTGTAGTTATCTCATGGAGAAATGGAATGTTGAGGTTGAATCCCATCGTGCGGGGAGGGCTTTGTGTGTCCGCAATGGCGCTGGCGCAGCCCGCTTTTGCCGTCGAAAGCGAGTCCGATACGCTGGTCGTGACCGCCGCCGCCACGGAGCAAAATCTGAAAGATGCCCCGGCCAGTATTAGCGTTGTGACGCAGCAGGATCTGCAGCGTCGGCCGGTCAATAATCTCAAGGATGTGCTGCAGGACGTGCCGGGCGTACAGCTCACCAACGAGGGGGATAACCGTAAAGGTATTAGCATTCGTGGACTCAGCAGCAGCTACACGCTGATCCTGATCGACGGCAAGCGCGTCAACTCCCGCAACGCGGTATTCCGCCATAACGACTTTGACCTGAACTGGATCCCGGTGGATGCTATCGAGCGCATTGAAGTGGTACGCGGCCCGATGTCTTCTCTGTATGGCTCCGACGCCCTGGGCGGCGTGGTCAACATCATCACCAAAAAGGTCGGCCAGCAGTGGACCGGCACGCTCTCTGCGGATACCACGATCCAGGAGAAGCGCGATCGCGGCGATACCTGGAACGGCCAGTTCTATACCAGCGGCCCGCTGGTGGATGGCGTGCTTGGCATGAAGGCCTTCGGCAGCGTGGCGAAGCGTGAAAAGGATAAGCAGGAGCCGTCAGACACCACCGCTACCGGTGAGACGCCGCGCATCGAGGGCTTTACCAGCCGCGATGCAAACGTTGAGTTTGCCTGGACGCCGTCAGAAAACCACGATTTCACCGCCGGGTATGGCGTTGACCGCCAGGACCGTGACTCCGACTCCCTCGATCGTAACCGTCTCGAGCGCGAAAACTACTCCCTGAGCCACAACGGCCGCTGGGACGTAGGCACCAGCGAGCTGAAGTTTTACGGCGAGAAGGTAGATAATAAAGATCCGGGCAGCAAAGGCATTACCTCAGAGAACAATACCGTCGATGGCAAATACGTTCTGCCGCTGGAGATGATTAATCAATTCGTGACCGTCGGCGGCGAGTGGCGTCACGACAAGCTCAAGGATCCGGTTAACCTCACCGGGGGGAGCAGTAGCAACACCTCTGCCAGCCAGTATGCGTTGTTTATTGAAGATGAGTGGCGCATTTTCGAGCCGCTGGCGCTGACCACCGGTATTCGTATGGACGATCACGAAACCTACGGCGATCACTACAGCCCGCGCGCCTACCTGGTCTATAACGCCACCGATACCATTACCGTGAAAGGTGGCTGGGCCACGGCGTTCAAAGCACCTTCTCTTTTACAGCTTAGCCCCGACTGGGCCACAAACTCTTGCCGCGGCAGCTGTCGAATTGTGGGTAGCCAGGATCTGAAGCCGGAAACCAGCAAAAGCGTCGAGCTGGGCCTTTACTACAGCGGAGAAGAGGGCTGGCTGGAGGGCGTAGAAGGCAGTATTACCACTTTCCAGAACGACGTTGACGATATGATCAGCATCAATCGTACGGCTGATGCTGCGGCCGCACCGTCCTACTCCAACTTTGTCGGCTTCTATACCAATGCCAACGGTCGCCGCGTCCCCACGTTCCGCTACTTCAACGTGAACAAAGCGCGCATTCGCGGCGTAGAAACCGAGCTGAAGGTGCCGTTTGACGAGGCGTGGAAACTGACGCTGAACTACACCTATAACGACGGGCGCGATCTTAGTGACGGCGGCGATAAACCGCTGCAGGAGCTGCCATTCCATACCGCCAACGGGACCCTGGACTGGCAGGCGATGCAGGAGTGGTCATTCTACGTTTCCGGTAACTATACCGGGGAGAAGCGTGACGTAAGCAACACGGGTAAAACGCCGGGCGGCTATGTGATCTGGAACGCGGGTGGCGCTTTCCAGGCAACGAAAAACGTCAAGCTGCGCGCGGGGGTGCTCAATCTCACGGATAAAGATCTGAGCCGGGATGACTATAGCTATAATGAAGATGGCCGACGCTATTTCATGGCGGTGGATTATCGCTTTTAGCAGCCAATAAAAAGAGGGGGGTGCCAGCCCCCCCTAAAAGCTACAACTTATTTCTTATTCTCAGAAGTGAAGTAATACTTAATGACGCCAATAATAAGGGCTCTGATTTTAAAGGGCCCAATAAAACCGGTAATGATCCCTATTAAAGGGAACATAATTTGATAGTGGCTGCCGCGAATTAATACATCTAAAAAAGCCAGCGCGCTGACAACGCAGACCAAACTGCTTATTATAATATTCCCCGGTGAGGACTTTTCCACGTATCCGGACCAGCAGGAGACGATAAAAGCACTCAGACCGCAAAAGGTGGCCAATGGGTGATTCACAAGGAAAAAAAGTAAATTAATGAGATAGCTCATTGCTGGTATGGCCTGATTTCTTTAAATCGGCAAATACCCCGGACATCACATGCGCTGTCTCTTTATTATTTTTGGCCTTCCACTGCGAATAGAACCACAGCGTTTTGCTGATGACGCTGCGTTTTAACATGGAAGTGCCGTCGATGTTAAGCAAGCTTAGCAGCGGGACCGTCGAGATCATCACCGCATGATGATTATTGACCTTGGCCATCATATCAATCAGATCGCTGTCGGAAATTTTTTTGATATTTCTGAACTTAATTTTATCCTGTACGAAGAGATCGGTTATGCTGCTGTCGGCATTAAAATCATGGTATACATCGACTTCTCCTCCGCGGATCATCTTTTCACAGGCGGCGGGGGTCGAATTAATGTAAATATCGAAGGTTACCGTTTCGGCACGAGCATACTGGCTGGGATAGTTTTTATCTGTAATAACAATGTCATAAAAATGCAGCTCTGAAGAGAGATCGTCCTGCTTTATCTCGTCCGCAAGCGTAAATTCATTATTGATATTGTTATTGCTCAGTGTAACGCTTAGATAACTTATAATTGAATTTGGTATATTTTTATTGTAAAGAATACGGGTAACAGGTAGGCCATCATCGGTGTGCATGCAGTGCTCAATTTTAACCAAGTCGTTATAATACGGGACGATCTTATTATAAAGAATGGTGCCAAATTTACTGGGTGTCATTCCCTCCTTGGTTCTGATAAACAAGGGAATTCCCAACGCCTGCTCAATATCCGAGATAGCCTTGCTCATGGGCGTTCTCGATATGTGCATTCGCTGGCAGGCCTTACTTACGCTGCCTTCCTCCATTACCGCTATAAAGTATTTAAGCTTAGTAGAGATAAAAAGGTTCATTACTCCCTCCGACAGTGTGAATATTGCATCATAGGTAAGTTAACACTGAACAACATAAAGAAGATGTGCATTTTCTATAGGCAGATGCCTGAGAAAGGTACGGCTATTTTAGCGTGCTACATTTTTCTTAACTTCAAAAAATAAAGATCGATAGGATTCATAAACTTAATCAATCTTTTTTAATTATTTATTTGATTTACAGAGAGTTGGCCGCTAGGGGGCGTCGCGCTTGATGCTCATCAGAAGGAGTAGGGGATCAGAATTGACCAATCAGAAGAATATTTGTGAAATGTTATTTCAAAATATGCTGCTCAGGTCACAGATATATTCTATCCGCAGCGGGGAAATAGTTAGCAGGATTGTGTAACCATTAAGTAGTATTAAACTACCCCGTTATTAACGGGGTAGTCATATTAGTATGGTATCTAATTAGCCTGCAAATATTGGGCATGAAAACGCAGGTGGTCTTCAATAAAGCTAGCGATGAAAAAGTAGCTGTGATCGTAGCCCGGTTGTACGCGCAGGGTGAGTGGCCAGTCGGTTTGACGTGCGGCCTCGGCGAGGCGGGCAGGCTGGAGCTGCTCGGCCAGGAATGCGTCGCCGTCACCCTGATCGATTAGCATTGGAATAGCATCTTCCGGCTGGCTGGCCTGCATCAGCGCGCAGCTGTCCCACGCCTGCCAGTCGCTGCGGTTATCGCCCAGGTAGGCGCTAAACGCTTTCTCTCCCCACGGAACCTGTGCCGGGTTAACGATAGGCGCGAAGGCCGACACGCTGGTAAATCTGCCAGGGTTTTTTAGCGCCATGATCAGCGCGCCGTGACCGCCCATCGAGTGGCCGCTGATAGCGCAGCGATCGCTGACGTTAAAGTGCGCTTTCACCAGGGCCGGGAGCTCATCACGGAGGTAATCATACATCCGGTAGTGGGCGGACCAGGGCTGCTGGGTGGCATTGAGATAGAAACCCGCGCCTTTGCCCAGATCGTAACTGGCATCGTCAGCCACGCTTTCACCGCGCGGGCTGGTATCCGGCATGACCAGCACGATCCCGAGCTCCGCCGCTACGCGCTGCGCCCCTGCCTTTGTCGTGAAGTTTTCATCGTTACAGGTCAGGCCGGAGAGCCAGTAGAGCACCGGCAGCGGCGCATCGTTGGCCGACGGCGGTACAAAAACGCTGAAGGTCATCGTACAGTTCAGTACGGCGGAGTGGTGCTGCCAGCGCTGTTGCCAGCCTTCATAGCAGCGGTGTTGTTCGAGCATCTCCATGCTTGTCTCCTCGGATCGTCATACTTTCGTCTGTTTTATTAATCATACAGATAATTCCCCGCCGCGGGAGTAACTTTCACTTCCGCAGCAAGACATTATCAAGCATCATAAACGCAACTTTTTGTTAACATTTGAGGCGGTTATGGCGGTACGTATTGCGCTGGCCGGGTTTGTCATGCTGATTGTGGCGATGGGGATTGGACGCTTTGCTTTCACACCTCAGGTGCCGCTGATGATCCGCGACGGCCAGCTCAGCCTGACCAGTACGGGCCTGGTGGCGGCGATGAACTACCTTGGCTATCTCATCGGCGCGTGGGATGCCATGCGTGCCCGCCAGCGCGTTGAACAGAGACTGTATGTCGGCATCGGTGGGGCGGTGCTGCTGACCCTTCTCTCTGCGCTGGCGGTGGATCCGCTGCTCCATGGCCTGCTGCGGCTGATTATCGGCGTAATGAGCGGCTGGGCGATGGTGCTGACCGCGGCCTGGGTCGGCGATCGGCTGGCACATACCGGCAGACCGGGCCTCAACGCAGCGGTCTTTGCCGGGCCTGGGGCAGGCATTGCCCTCAGCGGCCTGCTGGCGGTGGCGATCCAGGCCCAGGGGCTGTCGGCGGCGGCGGGCTGGGTGGTGTATGGTGTGCTGGCGCTGATACTGATTATGCTGGTTGCGCGCGATCTTCCCCGGCCAGGTGCCCTGCACCGCAGCGGTGAGCAGCCGCAGCCGCTTCACCTCACAAGAGATATTAAACGGCTGGCATGGAGCTACAGCCTCGCCGGATTTGGCTATATCCTGCCTGCTACCTTTTTGTCGCAGATGGCGGCGCTGCGCTTTCCCGGCAGCCTGTTTGCCCAGTTTGTCTGGCCGGTGTTTGGCCTGGCCGCGGTGGTGGGTATTGCCCTCAGCGTGGCGCTGCGTCATAAAGGAGAGAGCCACCAGCGTCTCGCCGTGGTGCTCTGGCTGCAGGGCGTCGGGGTGATTGCTGCCTGGCTGCTGCCGGGCATGGCGGGGCTGGTTTGCGGCGCGCTGCTGGTGGGCGGCGGTTTCCTCTGCGCGGTCCAGCTGTCGCTGCTTTATGGCCGCGAGCTGGCGGCAGGGCATGCACGCTATATGGCCGGGCTGCTTACTACCGGTTATGCGGTTGGCCAGCTGATCGGACCGATGACGTCGGCGCTGTCAACCTGGCTGACCCATCGCCTGGAGCCTGCGCTGGGTCTGGCAGGGGCGGCACTTTTTATCGCCGGAGCGCTGGTCTGGCGACGTCATGATGAAAGGTAATAACAATTTCACCAATTATCATGACGCAATACTAGATTCTGCCTGCGTCCTCACGCACAATGATTGCGCACTTTGCCCCGTTAGCGGCAAAGGAGAGCATCATCTGCTGGAGAATAAATAATGCCATCACTCAGTAAAGAAGCGGCCCTTGTCCATGAGGCGCTGGTCGCGCGCGGGCTGGAAACCCCGCTGCGTCCACCTGTCGACCTCGACAAGGAAACCCGCAAACGTCTTATTGCCGGACACATGACCGAGATCATGCAACTGTTAAATCTCGATCTGAGCGATGACAGTCTGATGGAAACGCCGCAGCGTATCGCCAAAATGTACGTTGACGAGATCTTTTCCGGCCTCGACTACGCTAACTTCCCGAAGATCACCGTCATTGAAAACAAAATGAAGGTAGATGAGATGGTCACGGTGCGCGATATTACGCTGACCAGCACCTGCGAGCACCATTTCGTCACTATCGACGGCAAGGCAACGGTAGCCTATATCCCGAAAGATGCGGTCATCGGTCTCTCGAAGATCAACCGTATCGTGCAGTTCTTCGCCCAGCGCCCGCAGGTGCAGGAGCGTCTGACACAGCAGATCCTCACCGCGCTGCAAACGCTGCTGGGAACCAATAACGTGGCCGTCTCTATTGATGCGGTGCACTACTGCGTGAAAGCGCGCGGCATTCGTGATGCCACCAGCGCCACCACCACCACCTCGCTGGGTGGGCTGTTTAAATCGAGCCAGAATACGCGTCAGGAGTTTCTGCGCGCCGTGCGTCACCATAACTGATCCCGTCAATGACGCGCAGAGGCGACGCCATGGAACGAAACATTACGCTGGATTTCATTCGTGGCGTCGCCATCCTCGGTATTCTGCTGCTTAATATCAACGCCTTTGGTCTACCGAAGGCGGCCTATATCAACCCCGCCTGGTATGGCGACATTACGCTGCGCGATGCCTGGACCTGGGCCGTGCTTGACCTCTTCGCCCAGGTGAAATTCCTGACGCTGTTTGCGCTGCTGTTTGGTGCGGGACTTCAACTACTGCTCTCCCGGGGCAAGCGCTGGATCCAGTCGCGTCTTACCCTACTGGTGCTGCTGGGCTTTATTCATGGCCTGCTGTTTTGGGATGGCGATATTCTCCTGGCCTACGGGCTGATGGGCTTAATCAGCTGGCGGCTGGTGCGCGACGCTCCGGGCATCAAGAGCCTGTTCAATACCGGCATTATGCTTTATCTCGTTGGCATCGCCGTGCTGCTGCTGTTGGGCTTTATCTCTGGTAACCAGACCAGCCGCTCGTGGCTGCCTGACGCGGCCAACCTCCAGTATGAGCAGTGGTGGAAGACCAACGGCGGCTATGAAGCCATCAGCAATCGCGCGGATATGCTCTCTAACAGCCTGATTGCGCTGGGCGCGCAGTATGGCTGGCAGCTGGCGGGCATGATGCTGATGGGGGCGGCGCTGATGCGCAGCGGCTGGTTAAAAGGGCAGTTTAGTCTGCGCCACTACCGTAAAACCGGCGTGCTGCTGATCCTTGCTGGCATGGCGATCAACCTGCCGGCGATTGTTGCCCAGTGGCAACTGGGATGGTCGTACCGCTGGTGCGCCTTTTTCTTACAGGCTCCGCGCGAGCTTAGCGCACCGCTGCAAACCATCGGCTATGCAGCGCTGGCCTATGGCTTCTGGCCACAGATTTGCCGCTGGCGTATCGTATTGGCGGTGGCCTGCGTCGGGCGGATGGCGCTGAGCAACTATCTGTTACAGACCCTGATCTGCACCACGCTTTTCTATCACCTCGGCCTATTTATGCGCTTTGACCGCTTACAGCTGCTGGCCTTTGTTCCACCTATTTGGGCCGTGAATATACTTTTCTCCGTTCTTTGGCTAAGACATTTCCGCCAGGGGCCGGTGGAGTGGCTGTGGCGTAAGCTAACCGCCCGTGCGGCAGGCGTTACACTCTCCCACACATCCAGATAACGATCTGGATCACAATCATTAACAAAACGGATGTAACCGTTTTCAGTGGTGTGACCTTCCTCACGTAGCGCCGTCGCGCCCCCTGCCAGAATAGCGCTCTTGCTAAATCCAGGGGGGAAACTGTGTGCTGCTGCAATCTCAATCAGGAGGCCGGTCATGATTACCATTCGTGACGTCGCGCGTCGCGCAGGCGTCTCCGTGGCGACGGTATCCCGCGTACTCAACAACAGCGCAATGGTCAGCCCTGACACTCGTGAAGCGGTGATGAAGGCCGTGGCGCAGCTGGGGTATCGGCCTAACGCCAACGCTCAGGCGCTGGCGACCCAGGTCAGCGATACCATTGGCGTGGTGGTGATGGACGTCTCCGACGCCTTCTTCGGCGCGCTGGTCAAGGCGGTCGACACCGTGGCCCAGCAGCATCAGAAATATCTCCTGATCGGCAACAGCTACCATGAGGCAGAAAAGGAGCGCCACGCCATTGAGATCCTGATCCGCCAACGCTGTAACGCCCTGATTGTTCACTCTAAAGCATTAAGTGACGAGGAGCTGGCCGGCTTTATGGAGCAGATCCCTGGCATGGTGCTGATCAATCGCGTAGTGCCCGGATACGCCCACCGCTGCGTTGCGTTGGATAACGTCAGCGGGGCGGTGATGGCCACCCGAATGCTGCTCGCGCAGGGGCATCAGCGCGTGGGTTACCTTGGCTCCAGTCATCAGATAGAAGATAACGATCTGCGCCAGCAGGGCTGGCGGCAGGCGCTGGCGGAGCGGGACATCCATGCCCCGGAGGGCTGGGTGGGCGTCGGTGCGCCGGATATGCAGGGCGGGGAGGCGGCCATGGTTGAGTTGCTGGGCCGTAATCTGCACCTCACCGCCGTCTTTGCCTACAACGACAGCATGGCCGCAGGTGCGCTGACGGCGCTTAAAGATAACGGCATTGCCGTACCGCAGCATCTGTCGCTCATTGGTTTCGATGATATCCCTATTGCGCGCTATACCGATCCGCAGCTGACCACGGTGCGTTATCCCATTGCGTCAATGGCCCGACTGGCGACGGAGCTAGCGTTACAGGGGGCAGCAGGTGCGCAGGATCTGGCAGCGACCCACTGCTTTATGCCGACCCTGGTACGCCGTCATTCGGTGGCGCAGCGGCAAACTGTGGCTCCGATCACTAACTTATAACATAGCAGCATGTAACCGTTTTCAATCTGTGAGTAAATTCACAGTATCTTAACAATGCGCTGACTATGATGTCAGCGTTCCAGAGCCTGAAACATTATGTAATACAGGCCGTTCGGTCAGGCATGATGCTTCGCAAGGGACAATCAATAAAGCTTTTCTGGAGCGTTACCGTACACGGAAGACCCAATTTTTAGAGTGACCTTCGGCGACAGTAACGTTTCGTTATTCTGCTGCCCGCCGATCTTTATTCACAAGAACTACCCTGCATAAACCGGAGATACCATGAATAAGAAGGTTTTAACTCTGTCTGCCGTAATGGCAAGCATGCTTTTTGGCGCGGCAGCACATGCGGCAGATACCCGTATTGGCGTGACCATTTATAAATATGACGACAACTTTATGTCGGTTGTGCGTAAAGCAATTGAGAAAGATGCGAAAGAGACGCCGGACGTTCAGCTGCTGATGAACGACTCGCAGAACGACCAGTCAAAACAGAATGACCAGATCGACGTTCTGCTGGCAAAAGGCGTTAAAGCGCTGGCGATTAACCTGGTTGACCCGGCAGCCGCAGGTACGGTTATCGAAAAAGCGCGCGGCCAGAACGTGCCGATTGTCTTCTTTAACAAAGAGCCTTCCCGCAAAGCGCTGGACAGCTACGACAAAGCCTATTACGTCGGTACCGACTCAAAAGAGTCCGGCATCATTCAGGGCGATCTGATCGCCAAACACTGGGCGGCGAACCCGACCTGGGACCTGAACAAAGATGGCCAGATCCAGTTTGTGCTGCTGAAAGGCGAGCCGGGCCATCCGGATGCTGAAGCGCGTACCACCTACGTGATCAAAGAGCTGAACGACAAGGGCGTGAAAACCCAGCAGCTGCAGATGGATACCGCCATGTGGGATACCGCCATGGCGAAAGATAAGATGGATGCATGGCTCTCTGGCCCGAATGCCAACAAAATCGAAGTGGTTATTGCCAACAACGATGCAATGGCAATGGGTGCGGTAGAAGCGCTGAAAGCGCACAACAAATCCTCTATTCCGGTATTCGGCGTTGACGCCCTGCCAGAAGCACTGGCGCTGGTTAAATCTGGTGCGTTGGCCGGTACCGTTCTGAACGATGCCAACAACCAGGCGAAAGCAACCTTTGATCTGGCGAAAAACCTCGCCGATGGTAAAGGCGCGGCTGACGGTACTAACTGGAAGCTGGAACAGAAAATCGTCCGTATCCCATACGTTGGCGTGGATAAAGAGAACCTCTCTGAGTTCAGCAATAAATAATTCATTGTTCTGCTTTCACTGGGCGCATCTTGATGCGCCCTTTTATAACGCGATGTGCGAGGCCAACAAGGTATAATTATGGTCAGCGATACTACTCAGTCGTCAGGTGAATTCTTGTTGGAAATGAGCGGCATCAACAAGTCATTTCCCGGCGTTAAGGCACTCGATAACGTTAATTTAAAAGTGCGTCCGCACTCTATTCACGCCCTGATGGGTGAGAACGGCGCAGGAAAATCAACGTTATTAAAATGCCTTTTTGGGATCTATCAAAAAGATTCCGGCAGCATTCTATTCCAGGGTAAAGAGATCGATTTTCATTCGACCAAAGAGGCGTTGGAAAACGGGATTTCTATGGTGCATCAGGAGCTTAACCTGGTGCTGCAGCGGTCGGTGATGGACAACATGTGGCTGGGGCGTTACCCCACCAAAGGCGTGTTTGTCGATCAGGATAAAATGTACCGCGATACGAAGGCTATTTTTGACGAGCTGGATATCGATATCGATCCGCGCGCCCGCGTAGGAACCCTCTCCGTTTCGCAAATGCAGATGATCGAAATTGCGAAGGCGTTCTCCTACGATGCCAAAATCGTCATTATGGATGAACCGACCTCCTCGCTGACCGAAAAAGAGGTCAATCACCTGTTTAAAATTATCCGCAAGCTGAAAGAGCGCGGCTGCGGTATCGTCTATATCTCGCACAAGATGGAAGAGATCTTCCAGCTTTGCGACGAAATTACCATCCTGCGCGACGGCCAGTGGATCGCCACTCAGCCGCTGGAAGGGCTGGATATGGACAAAATCATCGCCATGATGGTTGGTCGCTCGCTGAACCAGCGCTTCCCGGACAAGCAGAACAAACCGGGCGAGGTCATTATGGAGGTGCGCAATCTGACCTCCCTGCGCCAGCCTTCGATTCGCGACGTCTCCTTCGATCTGCACAAGGGTGAGATCCTCGGCATCGCCGGGCTGGTCGGGGCGAAGCGTACCGATATCGTGGAGACGCTGTTTGGTATCCGCGAAAAATCGGGCGGCACCATTACCCTGCACGGTAAAAAAATTAACAACCACACCGCAAACGAAGCAATCAACAACGGCTTTGCGCTGGTGACCGAAGAGCGCCGCTCGACGGGGATCTACGCCTATCTGGATATCGGTTTTAACTCGCTTATCTCCAACATCCAGAACTACAAAAACAAAGTCGGCCTGCTGGATAACAGCCGGATGAAAAGCGACACCCAGTGGGTAATCGACTCAATGCGCGTGAAAACGCCGGGCCACCGCACGCAGATCGGCTCCCTCTCTGGTGGTAACCAGCAGAAGGTGATTATCGGCCGCTGGCTGCTGACCCAGCCGGAGATCCTGATGCTGGATGAGCCTACGCGCGGTATCGACGTGGGGGCAAAATTTGAGATCTACCAGCTGATTGCAGAGCTGGCGAAGAAAGAGAAGGGGATCATTATCATCTCCTCTGAAATGCCGGAGCTGCTGGGCATTACCGACCGTATTTTGGTTATGAGCAATGGCCTCGTTGCCGGAATTGTTGACACTAAAACGACAACGCAAAACGAAATTTTACGTCTTGCGTCTTTGCACCTTTAAGATCAGGGGCTTCACATGAGTGCGTTAGATAAAAAGAGTTTTCTCACTTACCTGAAAGAGGGCGGTCTGTACGTCGTTCTTTTGGTGTTGCTGGCCATTATTATTTTCCAGGATCCAACGTTCCTGAGCCTGCTTAACCTCAGTAACATTCTGACCCAGTCTTCGGTGCGTATTATTATCGCACTGGGCGTGGCGGGGCTGATTGTTACCCAGGGGACTGACCTCTCTGCCGGACGTCAGGTTGGCCTGGCAGCGGTTGTCGCGGCAACGCTGCTCCAGTCAATGGAGAACGCCAACAAGGTGTTCCCGGAGATGGCAACCATGCCGATTATCGCGGTTATCGGTATCGTCTGTGTGATTGGCGCAGTCATTGGCCTGGTGAACGGGATTATCATTGCCTACCTGAACGTGACGCCGTTTATCACCACCCTGGGCACGATGATCATCGTCTACGGTATCAACTCCCTTTACTATGATTTCGTGGGCGCGTCGCCCATCTCTGGCTTTGACAGCGGCTTCTCAACCTTTACTCAAGGGTTCGTGGCGCTGGGCAGCTTCCGTCTCTCCTATATTACCTTCTACGCGCTGATCGCCGTGGCCTTTGTCTGGATCCTCTGGAACAAGACGCGCTTCGGTAAAAATATCTTCGCTATCGGTGGCAACCCGGAAGCGGCCAAAGTCTCTGGCGTAAACGTGGCGCTGAACCTGCTGATGATCTATGCCCTGTCCGGTGTCTTCTACGCCTTTGGCGGGATGCTGGAAGCGGGCCGTATCGGCTCTGCAACCAATAACCTTGGCTTTATGTACGAGCTGGACGCCATCGCCGCCTGCGTAGTGGGTGGGGTCTCCTTCAGCGGCGGCGTGGGTACGGTACTTGGCGTAGTGACTGGGGTCATCATCTTTACCGTTATCAACTACGGTCTGACCTATATCGGCGTTAACCCGTACTGGCAGTACATCATCAAAGGCGGCATTATTATCTTCGCTGTGGCGCTGGACTCGCTGAAGTACGCACGCAAAAAATAACCTTACTGTTTCAGTAAGTTATCAAGGCCCGCCTCTCCGGTGGGCTTTTTTATTGCTGTTTCTTTATAAAAAGACATATTTTGCAATGTTTAGCAGCAAGGATATATTTGCCGCTTCGCTTACTTTATATATTTCCTATCTGCTTGATTTCACGTTATAAGGAAAAATTATTGCTCTCGGAATGCTCCTGGTATGCTTCGCTGTTGATATTTCCTTGAGTTTTTGACTTGAAGGCGGGGGAATTATGACTACAGTTAAACATGCCTGACGGGGGAATAACTTCCCTCTATTTTTAAACCAAAACTGTATGTGGAAGGAGTATATTATGGCCCAACAACATCGTGGCGGTTCAGGAAACTTTGCAGAAGATAAACAGCGTGCATCTGAAGCAGGCCGTAAAGGCGGGCAGCAGAGCGGCGGGAACTTTAAAAACGACCCGCAGCGCGCATCTGAAGCAGGTAAGAAAGGCGGACAAAACAGTCACAGCGGCGGTCGTTCCTCCTGACCGTAGTACGCATATATCTTATTTAATTCATTAACCCTGATTAAAGAGATATATATTGACTGTCGGTGGCAATCCTGTAATTACCTTTACAGGATTGCCACACTTAATTACGGATGTATCCCGGCGACCTAAAGAGGAATTAATTATGCCAGCGGTAAAAACACTTGAAGATCTTTTTATTCATGAACTGTCAGACATATACAGCGCCGAGAAACAAATAGCGCGCGCACTGCCAAAAATGGCCCGTGCAGCGACCTCAGAACAATTGGTTACCGCGTTTGAAACCCATCTCGAAGAGACCCGCGGCCAGATTGAACGAATCGACCAGATTGTTGAAGTAACCGAAGGCCTGCGTATTCGCCGTATGAAATGCCACGCCCTTGAGGGTCTGGTGGAAGAGGCGCAGGAGATCATTGACTCCGTTCAAGCAGGTGAGCTGCGCGACGAGGGTCTGATTGGTGCCGCACAAAAGGTTGAGCACTACGAGATTGCCTCTTACGGTACGCTGCGTACTTTGGCCCTGAAGCTGGGCTACAAAGAAGCGGCTAAGCTGCTGGAAGAGACGCTGAACGAAGAGAAACAGACCGATGTGAAACTCACCGGTATTGCCGAAGGCAAAAAATAAGGAGGCGCTATGCGTATTAATTACTCCCTGAACGTTGAAAAAGACGATCCTTCTGAGTCGCCGGAGTCTGGCGATAAAAAGCCTGAGAAAAAGTAGCTCACGCTTGAAGAGAACCGGTCAGCCATGCTGGCCGGTTTTTTTATTTACTTGTCGGGATGATAGAGATATGGCCGTTCTGCTCCAGAATGGCGTACTTGATATCGGCTAGCTTGTCGATTCCCTGACCGTTCCGGGCAAAAGCCATAATATCGTCATAGGAGATATCGGCCTGCTTCATTTTCTTCTCAAGCAGTCGACCATTTTCAACGAGGATCACCGGCGTCCCGTCAAGAGCCGCTTCGACCCCAGGAAGATACCGCTTCAGATAGCCAAACAGCATATCCACCACCACCAGGGTAATAATCGTCAGCGCTGCACCGGTAACGGAAAAGTCGTTGCCCAACAGCGCCTGCTGTGTCGCCTCGCTGATAATCAGCAGCAGGATCAGGTCAAACGACGTCATCTGCATCAGCGCCCGCCGTCCGGCAATCTTAAATACCACCATTAACACCAGATAGATAGCCAACGCTCTGAGTACCATTTCCATATTGTGCTCCTAGGGGTAAGTAAACTGCCAGAAAGAGAGGGGCGGGCCGTTGTTAAGGGTAACGGTACTTGTACTGCTGCCGGGCTGCTGTGGAAGCAGTCCCAGCCAGAGCGTCCCCCCGGAGAGCAGCTTGCTGCGCCCATACTCCAGCACCAGATTTTCGCCCTGGCTCCAGGTTCTATCCGGCTGCGGCTGAAGGGTATCGATCTTAAACGCCCGCATAAAGTCCCCGCCCAGCGTAACGGTAAGCGTCTCGTCACCGGCTGCTTTAGCGAAGATTTTCATGTCCACATCGCTCTGGTGACGGTTAAAGCGCTCGTAGCTTAGCGTTAGGGTCTTGTCGGCGCTGCTGCGCTCGACGTGGCTAAAGTGACCTCGGGAAAACAGGCCACCCAATGCCGCCAGCACGATAAACAGCAGCATAAAGAAGCCAATTCGTCGCGCGTTGGCTTCAAAGCTTAACCAGAGGTGCTTCTCCCGCACTGGCGGCGGGTTCTGATCCGGCGGAGACGTTTTTTGCATCGTGCTTTCCTGTTGAGGTTATGCCTGCGGCTCTTCTTTGATGCCCATCGCCATAACCTGCGCCGGATCGAACAGCGACAGGCTCTCCACCTCATCAAGCAGGATCACCTTGCGGAAATCCAGGGCCGACTGCGGCTCGGTATCGAGGTTGATATCATGCTTGGCATACCAGGCGCTGTAGTTATTCTCAATATTGAGCTGGTGGGAGTGACGATCCCGGTGGCCGCTGAGCATTGGGATCAACTCAATATTTCTCACCTCGGTATCGTCAAGCGTAGCGCCGTGGATCATGCCGATATAGACCCGCTGCGATTTCAGGGTGATCCATGCCAGCTGGCCTGTCTCCATACACTGGTAGAGCAGCCCCTCAACGCCGTTGCCCCGCGTGAGAAACTTATACAGCTGGCGGCGACCGTTGCCGTCGAGACGAGCGCTGCCTGCCCAGTTAGATCGATAGAGGCAGAACAGGGTCGCAAAGGCGAGCATGATCACCACTGGAGCCTGAATGCCGAGGAAGCTCCAGTTCATAAAGGTCACATGCAGACGGTGCTCTTCTGAGCCAAACCACTGCGGCAGTGCATCCATGCCCATAGATGAAAACAGCAGCAGCAGCCACACCAGGGCGGTAGCAATGATCCCCTGTAGCATAAAGATGCAGCCGTAAAGGGCTACCAGAAAGTAGACGTCCCAACCAAAGGAGCGCCGCAGTTTAAAGCGGGTAGAGAGATCGCGGCTGGTGTACCAGTAGCCGGAAACCATCAAAACCATAAATATTGCTGTCGCCATTTTATGCCCTCTTTAGTGCATCAACATGGCGGATAAAATCTTCCTTCACGGCCTGGCTGCGGACGTTAACCCGCGCTCTGCCGTCCTCATCAATAATGATCCGCTCCCCGTCGTCGATAGATTCCTGAACGTCACGATGATCGGTTACCTGGAGTAGCTTTTCCGGACTGGTGAATAGATAGCGTAGAATTCTCACAATGAACAACCTCCTGTGTCACTAACAGTATAGATGCCCTGTGGCAGAGGTTATAAAGTAGCGATATGTAACGGCAGATGGCATATTTTACAAAATGATTCAAAACAGGAGGCTTCATGCACGCTTATGTTCATCTGGGGATCGCCATTGTGGCAGAAGTGATCGGTACAACGCTGATGCGCTACTCCGAGGGGTTTACAAAACTGTGGCCGACGGTGGCCACGTTGGGCTGCTATGCCGTGGCGTTCTGGTTTCTCTCTCAAACCCTACAGTACATTCCTACCGGTATTGCCTACGCCATCTGGTCCGGGGTGGGTATCGTGCTGATTAGCGCTGCGGGATGGATCTTTAGCGGTCAGAAGCTGGATCTGCCTGCCATCGGTGGAATGGCACTGATTTGTGCAGGCGTACTGGTGATCAACCTCTTTTCTAAAAGCGTTGTGCATTAAAGTGTGAGCTAGCGCGGGCTGAGCACTCGATCTCAGAGGGGATTTAGCTATAGTTAAATTTTGCCGCTAGCATATGCCATGGAGAGGAGATATGTACTCTTTTGTTGCGAGACAACCCATTTTTGACAAAAATATGGCGACCGTTGGCTGGGAGCTGCTGTTCCGTGACGGGTTAACCAACCGGTTTCCAGACGTCTCGTCTGAGTATGCGACAAAACAAATTATCTCCGATCTCTTCTTCTCTACGCCGCTCCCTTCGCTGGTGGGCAAGCACGCCTGCTATATCAATTTTCCCGGTGAGATGATCGTTCAGGGCTTTGCCGATGCGCTTCCCCACGACAAGGTGGTGATTGAGATCCTTGAGACGGCCACGCCCACTAACGAGCTGCTGGCCGCCGTGCGTCGCCTCTACGCCAGTGGATTTCAAATCGCCCTCGATGACTTTGCCCTTAAAAACGAGTGGGAGCGCTTTTTTCCCTATATCAGCATTATCAAATTCGATATTCAGGCCCAAAGCTTTGATGAGATCTCAGGCTATATTACGCAAAACCGTAACCGGCTAGGCAAGGTTACGCTGCTGGCTGAAAAGGTCGAAACGCAAGAGGAGTTCGATCGGTATCGCGCGTTCGGCTTCGATCTCTTTCAGGGCTACTTCTACAGCAAGCCAGAGGTATTGCAAAACAAGCGGCTATCACAAAACAAGGTGTTGCAGATCCAGCTGATTGCCGAGGTCAACGCTCAGAATCCGGATCTAACGAAAATTGAAAACTATCTCAAGAGCGATATCAGCCTCTCGTATACTCTGATGCGTTATACCCGCAACGTAGTCTACAACACGCGCGGCATTGAGATAGTGAAAAACAGCACCCTCAAGGACACGCTGCTCTATCTTGGCTTTAACGAGCTGCGCCGCTTTGTTTCGATCTCCTGTCTGACCAGTATCGCCAACGTTAAAACGACCGAACTGTACCACATGAGTCTGGTGCGAGGGATGTTCTGCGAGCTGCTTGCCAAAGCGGCAGGGCGGGAATCGCTCTCTCACGATGCCTTCTTCTGCGGCCTGTTTTCGCTGCTGGACGTTATTCTTGGCATCGCGCTGGAGGATCTGGTTAAGCAGATTGCGCTATCGGAGCGGGTTACGCAGGCGCTTACCAGGCAGGAAGGCGTGCTTTATCCGTTCCTGGAAGTGGCCCACCTCTATGAACAGCAGCGCTGGGAGGAGGTTAACGCGGCGGCAAAAAGCCTCGGGCTCTCTCCTGAGGCGGTGATAGAGATCATGAAACGCGCCACCGCCTGGGCAGACAATATCGCCTTCTGAGAACTACTTTTTCGCTTTCGGCTGCAGATCCATCAGCTGCTCCGGCGTGACGGCGGGGTAGCCCTGCGCATCGTCCGGGACCTCCTGGAGTGAAGAGATGGGCAGCAGCGGGCCGAGGAACCGCGGTTCCCGCTTGAAGATATAGAGATCCGCCAGCGCGCCAAGACGCGCGCCAAATTCCCGCACCCGCACGGTGAGCATATCTTTCGGCGATGGCACGGCGTAGCACTGGGCCTGAATGCCCCGGTGCAGGGCGATAAACAGCGCGCGCTCGCAATGGAAGCGCTGGGTAATAATAATAAAGTCGTTGGCGTCGAAGACCTTACGCGTGCGCACGATGGAATCCAGGGTGCGGAAACCCGCGTAATCAAGCACGATATCCTGCGGATCCACCCCGGCGGCAATCAGATCCTTGCGCATGGTCATCGGCTCGTTGTAGCTCTGTTGGGCATTGTCACCGCTCAGCAGCAGGTAGTTCACCTTGCCGCTGTTGTAGGCGTTCAGCGCACCCTGAATGCGGTAGCGATAGTACTGATTAATGACTCCGGTGCGGTAATACTTGGCAGTACCCAGCACGACCCCAACCTGGCGATAGGGCAGATCTTGCAAATCGTCGTAGATCCACGGAGAGGTTTTCCAGCTTATCCAGCGGTCAAGAACAAGCGCAGTTAACAGCAGCAAGCCGATGATGACTAACAGGCTGTATAACAAACGCTTTAACATGCAGATAGCTCGATGCGGAGATGAAATTTCATTCAGGCTACTGTACCCGCAGAGGAAGCGCAAGAATCAGCGATTCAACTGCGGGGATTTTCATCACAATCTTTTCATTGTGTTAGCACCGCGGCTCAGGCCGGCAGTGCCACACGCTCAACGTAGCGGCATCCCAGCGCTCTCAGCGTGGCGGAGGTGGCATCCCACTGGGTGAGCGGCGCATCCGGGCGTTCGGCCAGTACAGCACGGCGCATATCCGGATAATCATAGCCGTTCAGGCTCAGTAGATTGAGCGCACCCTGTAACGGTGGCAGGGATGGGTTGAAAGCCGCATTTTCCGCATAGCGCCCGGCGAAAATTTGCCCGTTGCTCAGCTCGATGGCGACGCCGGAGGGGGCGTTGCTGTAAGGCGCATGGCTCTGGTTGGCAGCAGTGATGGCCGCTTTGACCAGCGCCTCCCCCTCAGACGTGAAGCCGTGATCCTCGTCATCCATCAGCAGAGTATTAATTTCAAGATCTTTGGGACCAAAGGCGTCGGGCAGGTAATCCGCCAGAGTATGTGGATCGCGGCCTGGGAGAGCAATACGCAGATCGAGGCCGCTGTTCAGCTCGTTCATAAACTGACGGCAGTGCCCACAGGGGGTGTAGTTAACGGTGATAGCCACCAGCGATTTCTCACCCCGCAGCCAGGCGTGGCTGATGGCGCTCTGCTCGGCGTGAACGGTCTGCTGCATGCTGGAGCCAAGAAACTCCATATTACCGCCGAAGTACCACGTGCCGCTCACCCCGCGGGCGATGGCACCCACGTTAAAATGCGAGAGATCGGCCCGGGCGCAGGCGGCGGCCAGCGGCAGGAGCGCAAAGGCCAGCGCGTCTTCATCCAGTCCGGTGGCGCTCACCAGCGCCTTCACCTGCTCCGCGCTCAGCATGGCGGGAAAATGGTCATCCGCAAGAAGGGGGGCTAAAGCGGATTGCAGATCCTTCGCAAGATTAGCGAAAGCCGAGTGAAAACGTGAATGCATGGCGTTGCCTCATAGCAGTGTAATGGGAGCCTAGTGTAAAGAGCGTAGGGCGCTTTATATGTGATTCAAATCACACTCTATATGCAACTTATGAAATTCAAATGAAAAATGCGCGACGCATCGCAAATTTTAACCCACCAGCGTCAGGATCAGTGGGAAGAGCAGGGGAGCCATCAGCGAGGTAATAATCCCGCAGAGCACCAGCGCCAGCGAACTGAATGCGCCCTCCTGATAATCCAGCTCCGCACAGCGTGCTGTGCCCAGGGCGTGGGAGGCGGTACCCATTGCCAGACCTCGGGCCGCTTTGGTACGAATACGCATCAGGTTCAGCAGGGTATGGCCAAATACCGCCCCAAGGATGCCTACAAAGATCACGCAGACCGCGCTAATGGCCGGAATCCCACCGATGCTGCCCCCAACCGCCATGGCAATCGGTGTGGTAACCGATTTTGGCAGGATCGAGGCGGCGATCTCCGGTGAGGCGCCCATCAGCAGGGCAACGGTGGTGCCGGTGACCATTGCGACCACGCTGCCGATAAAGCAGATGGAGATAATCGATTTCCAACGAGCGCGGATCTGATGCAGCTGCTCATACAGCGGGTAGGCCAGCGCCACTACGGCGGGCTGGAGCAGATCGTTTAGGATTTTGCTGCCGGCGAAGTAGCGCTCATAGGGGATGCCGGTCAGCAGCAGGAAGGGGATCAGCACCACCATCGCCACCAGCAGCGGATTGAGCAGGGGCATCTTAAAACGCGCCGCCAGCTTGCGGGCTGCAAAGAAGACCGCCAGCGTCAGCGGCAGCGACCACCAGATATTTTCCATCACGATTTTGCTCCTTTCTCACCCACCTTGCGCTCGCCGTGCACCAGGTGCGAGCTCCAGCTCACGACAAGGAAGACAACAAGCGTGCTGATCGCGCAGGAGACCACCACCGGCCCGAACTGCGCCCGCAGCACGTCGTAGTACTGCATCACGCCCACGCCGATGGGTACAAACAGCAGCGCCATATAGCGGATCAGCACGTAGCAGCCGGGGTTAACCCATTTTGCCGGCAGGATTTGCAGCGCCAGCAGAAAGAACATGATCAGCATGCCGATAATGCTGCCGGGAATGGTAATGGGCAGCAGGGAAGAGATAGCGATTCCGGCATACAGGCAGGCATAAATCAGCACAAAAGCGCGAAGATACTGCCAGACAACGGTCAATGATTTGGACATGGTTCAAGCCTCTGATGAAACGCATTCATCATACAATTGATTCGATAACTGTGCTATCGATCACATCATGAATTGTGAGCATACCAAATATTCCTAAATGGAACGTCAGGCATTCACACAAGATTAGGCGTAAACCGGGCGATAAAGCCCCTTTCACCCATGGGCCAGAGGCGCTACCATACGCGCCTCTTTTCTGACGGGTAACGTTATGCGTGTATTACTGGCACCGATGGAAGGCGTGCTCGATTCGCTGGTGCGCGAGCTGCTGACCGGGGTAAATGATTACGATCTCTGTATGACCGAATTTTTACGCGTGGTCGATCAGCTGCTGCCGGTAAAATCGTTCTATAAGATCTGCCCCGAACTGCATCGCCAGAGCCGGACGCTGAACGGCACCCCGGTGCGGATCCAGCTGCTGGGTCAGTATCCGCAATGGCTGGCGGAGAACGCCGCGCGCGCCGTAGAGCTCGGCTCGTACGGGGTCGATCTCAACTGCGGCTGCCCGTCAAAACTGGTGAACGGCAGCGGCGGCGGGGCGACGCTGCTCAAAGATCCCGAGCTGATCTACCTCGGTGCAAAAGCGATGCGCGAAGCCGTGCCCGCCTCGCTGCCTGTTACCGTTAAGATACGCCTCGGCTGGGACAGCGGCGCACGCCAGTTTGAGATCGCCGATGCGGTGCAGCAGGCGGGAGCGACCGAGCTGGTGGTCCACGGCCGCACGAAAGAGGATGGCTATAAAGCGGAACGCATCAACTGGCAGGCGATTGGCGAAATCCGTAAGCGGCTGACCATCCCGGTGATTGCGAACGGTGAGATCTGGGACTGGCAGAGCGCGCAGGATTGCATGGCGGTGACCGGCTGCGATGCGGTGATGATTGGCCGCGGCGCGCTGAACGTGCCTAACCTCAGCCGGGTGATCAAAGATAACGCACCGCGCATGCCCTGGCCGGAGGTAGTCGGCCTGCTCCAGCAGTACAGCCAGCTTGAGAAGCAGGGCGATACGGGGATGTACCACGTAGCGCGTATCAAACAGTGGCTGGGTTATTTACGCAAAGAGTATGCCGAAGCCGATGGCCTGTTCAGCGAGATCCGTACCCTGAAGCAGTCGGCGGCGATTGCCTCCGCCATCGAGGCTGCGGCTAAATATATTCGGGAAGAATAGTTTTATTTATATCATTGATAAGGTGAATATTTTTCCAGCTGTGTTTTTTTATGACCGGCTGTGTTTTGCCACGCTTACCTAAAAAACGGCATAAAAGTATGTGTACTCTGCAACGCCCTGGTTTAGCAGAGCGTATCTATGAGGCGTCCTTTTATTCTCGCCGCTACGGCGTGCTTCCCGCTGGTATCCCTTCTTAGCGGATGTGCGCCGATGCATGACAGCGTCGTCCCCCTGAAAGAGCAGGCCCCGGCAGCGGCGGCTACCCCTCGCTTACCTCCGGCGCTGGCCGCTGGCTGGCCGCAGAGCCAATGGTGGCAGGCGTATCACGATCCGCAGCTTAACGCCCTGATTGAGCGCGCCCTGGCGCATGCGCCGGATATGCAGGTGGCAGAGCAGCGTATTCACCTTGCCGAAGCGCAGGCGCAGCGCGTCGCCGCCAACGGTGGTCCGGAGGTTGATTTTTCCGCCGACGTCGAGCGGCAGCGCATGTCTGCCGAGGGGCTAATGGGACCCTTTGCCATAACCGATCCCGCTGCCGGAACCACCGGACCCTGGTATACCAACGGCACCTTCGGCCTCACTGCCGGTTGGGATCTGGATCTGTGGGGGAAAAACCGTGATGAGGTAGCCGCCCGCATTGGTAACGTGCGCGCCCATGAAGCGGAGCGTCAGCAGACGCGTCAGCTGCTGGCGACCAGCGTGGCACGCCTCTACTGGCAGTGGCAGACCGAGGCCGCCATCAGTCAGGTGCTGGACGAGATCGAACGTAACCAGCAGACGATTGTTGCCGCCGACCGCCAGCTTCATCAGGCGGGCATTACCTCCTCGGTGGCGGACGCGAAAAGCAGCATTGACGAAGAGAAAACGCGCCAGCAGCAGAGCGAGGCCCAGGGTAAAATGCGGGTGATTGAAGCCCGCCTGATCGCGCTGACGGACAGCAGCGCCGCCACGCTGCATCTGCAGCCGGTCAGGTTGCCGAAGGTTGAAGGTAAAATGCCTGCGCAGCTCGGCTACGATCTGCTGGCTCGTCGTCCGGATCTGCAGGCGGCGCACTGGTACATTGAGTCCTCTCTCAGCAGCGTAGAGGCGGCAAAAGCCGCTTTCTACCCGGATCTTAACCTAATGGCGTTTCTCCAGCAGGATGCCCTGCACCTGAGCGATCTCTTTCGCCACTCAGCCCAGCAGATGGGCGTCACCGGCGGGCTGACGCTGCCTGTCTTTGACAGCGGGCGGCTTAACGCCAGCCTT
This sequence comes from Enterobacter sp. C2, assembly GCF_019880405.1. Taxonomy (NCBI): domain Bacteria; kingdom Pseudomonadati; phylum Pseudomonadota; class Gammaproteobacteria; order Enterobacterales; family Enterobacteriaceae; genus Enterobacter; species Enterobacter sp. C2. The sequence continues at coordinate 2,787,433 of NZ_CP082269.1, read as the reverse complement.
AACATTGCCGAAGAGGAGCATAACCTCTCTATCGCCAACTATAACAAGGCGGTCGTGGATGCGGTCAACGAGGTCGAGAAAGCGGCGGTACAGGTCGAAACGCTGGCGGATGAGAATCAACGCCAGCAGCAGATTGAGCAGGATACGGGACGCATTGTCGCGTTAGCCGAAGCGCGCTTTAAGGTAGGGATCATTCCCGGGATGCGGGTTAGCCAGAGCCGCCTGCCGCTGCTCCAGGAGCAGATTAACGGCATCACCCTGCACGGCCAATGGCTGGACGCCACGTTGCAACTTACCTCCACGCTAGGTGGGGGGTATCATCAGGGTTAATCGCGATAATAGTATAGTGGGGTCGGTTAACGCATTTTGCCCCCTTGCGGGGGCCATGTTCAGGCGAACATCTTAGAAAATCATCTTAAACACGCCGGTTACCACCAACAGCCCAATCAGAAAAATAATCAAAATAGCCCAAAGTAAAATTTTCATCGTCCTGTCCTTTTATCGTGACGTTTGGCTGATACCTCTGAAAGCATAGACAATTATCTGCCGTTTTGCCTGGCCGAGGCAGAAAATGGCCCGCGTCCTTGCGATAGCCGGGAACTCTCTATACTTACTGTTCAGCTTTTTCACGTTCTCCCCCTATCACTTCTTTTTGCGGAGGTTCTTATGGGCACGACAAACAAGGTTGCCATCGTCACGGCATCAGATTCAGGTATCGGCAAGCAGTGCGCGCTGGTATTGGCAAAGCAGGGGTACGACATTGGCATCACCTGGCACTCGGATGACGAGGGGGCGAAAGAGGTGGCGGAAGCCGTTGCCTCGTTTGGCCGCCGGGCCGAAACCGTGCAGCTCGACCTGAGTAATCTGCCCGAGGGGGCGCAGGCTATTCAGACCCTGATCGACAGGTTTGGCCGCATTGACGTGCTGGTCAACAACGCCGGGGCGATGAGCAAGGCGCCGTTTTTGGAGATGGCGTTTGAGGAGTGGCGCACCGTCTTTACCGTTGACGTTGATGGCGCGTTCCTGTGCGCGCAGATCGCGGCCAGAAAGATGGTGGAGCAGGGCGAGGGCGGACGCATTATCAATATTACCTCCGTGCATGAGCACACCCCGCTGCCGGAGGCCAGCGCCTACACCGCGGCCAAGCACGCTCTCGGCGGGCTGACCAAGTCGATGGCGATGGAGCTGGTGCAGCACAAAATCCTGGTCAACTCGGTAGCGCCGGGAGCCATCGCCACCCCGATGAACGACATGAAGGATGAGGATGTGGAAGAGGGCTCTATGCCGAATATTCCGCTGGCCCGGCCAGGCCACACCCAGGAGATTGCCAGCCTGGTAGGCTGGCTCAGCTCTGAGGATGCCACTTATACCACTGGCCAGTCGTTTATCGTAGACGGCGGCTTTATGCTGGCCAACCCGCAGTACAAACCCCAGTAGGCCACAGGCGGGAGGGATTACTCTCCCGTCTCTTTGTCTTTTGCCAGCCAGCGTTTAAGCACCGCCCGCAGTATAAAGACGACAACGACCGCCACAATCAACCATATCCAGTGCTTCAGGTGCTGATCCAGGGTATGCAGCCATGGGCCTACTACCTCGCCGCCCACGTAGCCGAGGGTAGTAAAGATCAGCGCCCAGACGATAGCGCCCACGATATTGAGCGGAATAAAAACCCGCGGTGAGAGGCCGCTGGAGCCAATCAGCAGCGGGCCGATAATGCGAAAGCCATACATAAAGCGGGTGCCGATCACGAAGAGCCACGGCCGTTTTTTGATCAGCCGCTGGGCGCGATCGATTTTCTTCTGATGACGCGAGAAGTGACCCAATACGCGATCCCCCAGGCGGCGGCCAAGCAGAAAGAGCAGCTGATCGCCAATCATTCCTCCCAGCGCCACCGCCACGACCACCAACCAGAAGCGCAGCAGGCCCTGATGCGCTGCCACGCCGCCGAGCAGGGTAATGGTTTCACCTTCTGCCACGCTGCCTACCACCAGCGCGGCGTAACCGTAGTGCGCAATCAGGTTGTTGATATCCATGCGAGTTCTGCTTCCTCCAGACTAAAAAGATTGTATAAGCATAGCGTCTGAAGAGAGTGAGCAGCGGACCATCGCGGCAGAGCGCGCCTCTTTGCACAAAAAATAATCAGCATTTGCATTATACTAAAGGCGTTATCATCAGGGCTGACAGCAAGGGGGCGTTATGAACCATGTCTGGGGACTCCTGTCCCATCCCGATCGTGAAATGAAAGTGATCAGAGGCGAAAACGAAACGATTTCGCACCACTATACCCACCACGTTCTACTGATGGCGGCAATTCCAGTTGTCTGTGCATTTATTGGTACCACCCAGCTTGGCTGGCACTTTGGCGAAGGTGTCTTCTCAAGGCTGTCACTCTCTACGGCACTGTTACTCGGTATTCTCTTCTACGGCCTGATGCTGGCCGGCGTGGCGGTAATGGGGCGGGTTATCTACTGGATGGCGCGCAATATACCCCAGCGGCCGTCGCTGGCCCGCTGCATGGTCTTTGCTGGCTACGTCGCAACGCCGCTCTTCTTGAGCGGCCTGGTGGCGCTCTACCCGCTGGTCTGGCTCTGCGCGCTGGTAGGCACCGTGGCGCTGTTCTATACCGGTTATCTGCTCTACGTCGGCATTCCGACCTTCCTGAACATTAATCAGGAGGAGGGGCTGAGCTTCTCCAGCTCGACGCTGGCGATTGGCGTGCTGGTGCTGGAGGTGCTGCTGGCGCTGACGGTGGTGTTGTGGGGTTACGGCTATCGTCTGTTCTGAACCGGGCGCAAACGGTGCGTTACGTTCAGCAAAGAATCTTCTCTGGCGACAACGCATGATGGCAGCTATCATGCGTTGGCCAGCTTTTGCCATTTTCTGCCTGCAAAAGCGGTGTGCGTCATCACGCGCGTGAATAATCACCAGAAGTCTCACCATGCTGAAATTTCGAGTTTCCCTGTTAAGCCTTGCCCTGCTGCTGGCCGTTCCCGTCGCCCCCCAGGCGCTGGCAAAAACCGCTGCTGCTACCACCTCTGCGCAACCTGAGATCGCCTCCGGCAGCGCGATGATTGTCGACCTGCAAACCAATAAAGTGATCTACGCCAGCCATCCGGATCTGGTGCGGCCGATTGCCTCTATCACCAAGTTGATGACGGCGATGGTGGTGCTGGATGCGCATCTGCCGCTGGACGAGCGTTTGAAGGTGGATATCAGCCAGACGCCAGAGATGCGTGGCATCTACTCCCGCGTGCGTCTGAACAGTGAAATTAGCCGTAAGAACATGCTGCTGCTGGCGCTGATGTCCTCAGAGAACCGCGCCGCGGCGAGCTTAGCCCACCACTATCCGGGCGGCTACGGTGCATTTATTCGAGCGATGAATGCGAAGGCAAAATCCCTGGGCATGGTGAATACCCGCTTTGTGGAGCCGACCGGCCTGTCGATCCATAACGTCTCTACCGCGCGTGATTTGACCAGGCTGCTGATTGCCAGCAAGCAGTATCCGCTGATCGGCCAGCTCAGCACCACCCGGGAGGAGATGGCGACCTTCGCCAGCCCGGCTTACACCCTGCCGTTTCGCAATACCAACCACCTGGTCTATCGCGACAACTGGAATATTCAGCTGACTAAAACCGGCTTCACCAACGCCGCTGGGCACTGCCTGGTGATGCGGACGATGATCAATAACAAACCGGTGGCGCTAGTGGTGATGGACGCCTTTGGCAAATACACCCACTTCGCCGACGCCAGCCGTCTGCGGACCTGGATTGAGACCGGTAAGGTGCAGCCTGTGCCAGCATCGGCGCTGAGCTATAAGCGCCAGAAGGCAGCCCAGATGGCAATCAATGCCACCGGCAGTGCGGCGCAAACCGCGCAAAATGATTAATCAGCTAAATCAGTAGCTACTCAGGCAGCGTCCAGTCTCCATCGTTGAGCGGGCGCTGCATGATTAGCGTATCCCGCCAGTCACCCTTTTTGTAGCCGACGCTGCGCAGCTGTCCCACCACCTCAAAGCCGTGGCTTTTATGCAGGCGCAGAGAGCCTTCATTTTGATGGCCGTCGCCAATAACCGCCACCATCTGCCGCCACGGACCCTCTTCACAGCGGTCGAGCAAGGCCTGCATCAGCGTGCTGCCGATCTGCCGCCCGGTCAGGGTGGACTCAATGTAGATAGAGCATTCAAGGGTATAGCGATAGGCGTGGCGCGGGCGGTAGGGACCCGCGTAGCAGTAACCGACGATGATGCCGCGATAGAGCGCCACCAGCCAGGGCAGACCCTCGCTGGTAATTTTTGCGATCCGCTGACGCATCTCGTCGATGGTGGGCGGCACCTCCTCAAAAGAGGCGCGGCCATGCAGAACATGCCAGGCGTAGATCGCTGAGATAGCGTGTACGTCGTCCGGCCGGGCATCGCGGACTTCAACGTCGTTTATGGCTAAAACATCAACAGCAGACATCGAGCTGTACTCCTTTACGACCGGGGCTGGTCAGCGCCTTCGCCCCAGTACTTCCGCTTACTGGTTTTGCCAATGCCGGGATTCATGCTGTTAGTGGGATCGAGCTCGCGATAGTTGCGTTTCAGGCTCTCAGCCGCCTCATACAGATGCCCGACGTTATGTTCAGCCGGATACTGCGCGCCACGCTCGTGCAGCAGCGCCAGCATCTGCGCTTTAAGCTCATGGACATCAACGCCTCGCTTGACGATGTAGTCCTGATGGAAAACGTGACAGAAAAAGTGGCCATAGTAAAGCTTATGCGTCAGTTTGCTGGCAATGTCGTCCGGCAGCGTTTCAAACCATTCGGTGTCGTTGCGCCGCAGGGCGATATCCAGGGCCAGAATCTCCTCGACCTCATCGGCATGCACGGCCTGGTAACGGATAGCGGCCCCCGCCGCGGCGAAGCGGTGCAGGAAGGCTTTGTTTCCCTCCTCGGTGGTACAGGCGAAGAAGCCGCCTTCGGCCTCGGTAAAGTACTCTTTCAACCAGCTCTGCGCTTCGGCGATACCGTCCCCGGCCATTTTCAACAGCAGGTGGTGCTCATACTTGTTGCGCCAGCTTTTCATGCGCGGCGGCAGGTGTCCTGGGAAGAGGCTGCCTACGCGCTGCATCAGGCGATCGGTGAAGTGGGGCTTAAACAGCGTCACCTTCTCCAGCATGGCGTCGGCGCGCCCCTTCAGGGTGAAGAGCAGCGGCATCTTATCGGTACCGAGCTTGTCGATCATCAGGAAGGTATCTTTGCCGTAGCGCTCGGCAATATCGTAGATATCCCGATGCATATACTCTGCCGCTACCGGCAGGTTAGTAAAGTTCGCCAGCATATGGCGGCGGATCTCCGTCAGCACCGCCGGCTGGTTGGTGCCGATATAGAACACCTGCTGGCGCTTGGCGGCGGCAAAGGTATCGAGGCGCACGGCGAAGACCGCCAGCTTGCCCGCGCAGCCGGAGGATTCAAACAGACGATCCGGATCGGCATTGTAGCGCGCAGGGGTATCGGCCTCGATATCACGCACTCGCTCTACGTAATCGCTGTCATGGGCATGGCGGCCATCGTGACGCACGTCAGCATCGGTAACGCGCTGATCGTCGAGCTTGCTGAGGATCTGCTCCGGCGTCTCGCCGAGGTCAATCCCCAGATGGTTCACCAGCCGCAGCTGGCCCTGCTCGTCAATGCGGGCAAAAAGCGACATCTCGGTGTAGGCCGGACCGCGCTGCACCAGCGAGCCGCCAGAGTTGTTGCATACTCCACCGATCACCGACGCCCCGATGCACGAGGAGCCAATCACCGAGTGCGGCTCCCGGCCCAGCGGCTTCAGCGCTTTTTCCAGGGAGTAGAGGGTAGTGCCAGGCCAGGCCAGCACCTGCTTGCCCTCATCGATCAGCTGGAGCCGATCGAGGCGCAGGGTGCTGATAATCACGATGTCGCGATCGTAGTCGTTGCCGCTTGGCGTCGACCCTTCGGTAAGGCCGGTATTCGCCGCCTGCATCAAAATGATCTTATCGTTACGCACGCAGAGATTGAGCACGTGCCAGAGCTGCAGCAGCGTCTCGGGGAACACCACCGCCAGCGCCTTCCCCTCGCCGGAGCGGAAGCCTTTGCGGTAGCGGGCGGTCTTGGCCGGATCGGTAAGCAGCTGCGCATGGCCCACCAGTCGGGCAAGTTCGCTGAGAAAGAGGGGGTTATTTTGTAGGGGCACAGAAGACATTTTCCACTCCTTGTGGCAAGGCCAGAATCATCTGATAAAGCATAGCGCGGGAAAATCTATCCCGGCGGACTAATTGCCAGAAAAATAAGAGAATAACCCTGCAAGGCGCGCTACGATTATGGCACACTGCATTTTTTGCACGGTCAGGCCGCTGAGTCGGCTGTTAATACAAGAGAGTGAACGACATGAAATGGCTATGTTCAGTAGGTGTCGCCGTAGGGCTGGCGCTGCAACCCGCGTTGGCAGAGGATACGTCCGCTAACCATCCCCTGACGCCGCAGGCGCGGGATGCATACGTCACGGATTTACTCAAAAAGATGACGGTCGACGAAAAAATTGGCCAGCTACGCCTGATCAGCGTTGGACCGGATAACCCGAAAGAGGCGATCCGCGATATGATCAAAGCCAGCCAGGTGGGGGCGATTTTTAACACCGTGACCCGCCAGGATATCCGTGCGATGCAGGATCAGGCGATGCAGCTTAGCCGCCTGAAGATCCCTCTCTTCTTCGCCTTCGACGTGGTGCACGGTCAGCGTACCGTTTTCCCAATTAGCCTTGGCCTGGCCTCCTCCTTCGATCTGGACGCGGTCAAAACCGTCGGCCGCATCTCCGCCTATGAAGCGGCGGATGACGGTCTGAACATGACCTGGGCTCCGATGGTCGACGTCACGCGCGATCCGCGCTGGGGCCGTGGCTCCGAGGGCTTTGGGGAGGATACCTACCTTACTGCGATGATGGGTAAAACCATGGTCGAAGCGATGCAGGGCAAAAGCCCGGCGGATCGCTACTCGGTGATGACCAGCGTGAAACACTTCGCCGCCTACGGTGCCGTGGAGGGCGGGAAAGAGTACAACACCGTCGACATGAGCCCGCAGCGCCTGTTTAACGACTACATGCCGCCCTATAAAGCGGCGCTGGACGCCGGCAGCGGCGGGGTAATGATTGCCCTGAACTCGCTCAACGGCACCCCGGCCTCCTCTGATTCGTGGCTGCTGAAGGATCTCCTGCGCGGTGACTGGAAATTTAAAGGCATCACTATCTCCGACCACGGGGCGATTAAAGAGCTGATCAAACACGGTACGGCAGCGGATCCAGAGGATGCGGTGCGTGTGGCGATCAAGTCCGGCGTCGACATGAGCATGGCCGATGAGTACTACAGCAAGTACCTGCCGGGGCTGATCAAGAGCGGCAAAGTCACCATGGACGAGCTGGATGACGCCACGCGCCACGTGCTGAACGTCAAATACGATATGGGGCTGTTCAACGATCCCTATAGCCACCTTGGCCCAAAAGAGAGCGATCCCCAGGATACCAACGCTGAAAGCCGCCTGCACCGCAAAGAGGCGCGGGAAGTGGCGCGCGAAAGCATGGTGCTGCTGAAAAACCGCCTGGAGACGCTGCCGCTGAAAAAATCGGCCACCGTTGCCGTGGTGGGGCCGCTGGCCGACAGCAAGCGTGACGTGATGGGCAGCTGGTCTGCCGCTGGGGTGAGTGACCAGTCCGTGACCGTTCTGACCGGGATCAAAAATGCCGTCGGCAGCGAAGGGAAAGTCATCTTTGCGAAAGGCGCAAACGTCACCAACGACAAAGATATTATTACGTTCCTTAATCAGTATGAGCCAGCTATTCAGGTTGACGAGCGCACACCGCAGGCAATGATTGACGAAGCGGTCAAGGCAGCGAATGACGCTGACGTGGTGGTCGCCGTAGTGGGCGAGTCTCAGGGCATGGCGCACGAGGCCTCCAGCCGGACCGACATCACTATTCCTCAGAGCCAGCAGGATCTGATCGCCGCTCTGAAAGCCACCGGCAAGCCGCTGGTGCTGGTGCTGATGAACGGCCGTCCGCTGGCCATGGTCAAGCAGGACCAGCAGGCGGACGCCATTCTGGAAACCTGGTTCGCCGGTACCGAGGGCGGCAACGCCGTAGCCGACGTGCTGTTTGGCGACTACAACCCGTCCGGCAAGCTGCCGATCTCCTTCCCGCGTTCGGTAGGGCAGATCCCGGTCTACTATAGCCACCTGAATACCGGTCGTCCGTACAACGCCGAGCACCCCAATAAGTACACCTCTCGCTACTTCGACGAGGCTAACGGGCCGCTCTATCCGTTTGGCTACGGCCTGAGCTACACCACCTTCAGCGTCTCTGACGTTAAGCTCTCCGCCCCGACGCTCTCGCGTGACGGTACGGTCACCGCCAGCGTTGACGTGACCAACACCGGCAAGCGGGAAGGGGCTACGGTAATGCAGATGTATATTCAGGACGTTACCGCCTCCCAGAGCCGGCCGGTGAAGGAGCTGAAGGGCTTTGATAAGGTCAACCTCAAGCCGGGCGAGACCCAGACCGTCAGCTTCCCGATCGACATTAATGCCCTGAAGTTCTGGAATCAGAAGATGAAATACGATGCTGAACCAGGCAAGTTTAATGTCTTTATCGGCACCGACTCCGCCCGGGTAAAACAGGCGCAGTTCGCGTTGCAATAAGCAAAAGGGCCAGTTTACTGGCCCTTGTTTTTATGAGATGAGTAAGAGCAACCGCAATTTCAACAAGAATGAGGAAAGTGCAATGGCAATGATAAAAACAACGCTGGGCTCACTGGTATTGATGGCTGCCGTGAGCCTGCCTGCGCTGGCGGCAGAGCCGGTCAAAGTCGGCTCGAAAATTGATACCGAAGGGGCGCTGCTCGGCAATATTATTCTGCAAGTGCTGGAAAGCCACGGCGTAAAAACCGTCAATAAAGTTCAGCTGGGAACCACGCCGGTAGTACGCGGGGCGATCACCTCCGGCGAGCTGGACATCTATCCAGAGTACACCGGCAACGGCGCGTTCTTCTTTAAAGATGAGAACGATGCGGCATGGAAAAACGCCCAGCAGGGCTACGAGAAGGTCAAAAAGCTCGACTTTGAGCAGAACAAGCTGGTGTGGCTGACCCCGGCTCCGGCCAACAACACCTGGACCATCGCCGTACGCAAAGAGATGGCGGAGAAGAACAAGCTCACCTCGCTGGCCGATCTCAGCGGTTATTTGAAAAAGGGCGGGGAGTTTAAGCTGGCGGCGTCGGCAGAGTTTATCGAGCGCGCCGATGCCCTCCCGGCATTTGAAAAAGCCTACGACTTCAAGCTGGATCAGAAGCAGCTCCTCTCCCTGGCCGGGGGCGATACGGCGGTTACCATTAAAGCGGCGGCTCAGCAGACCTCTGGCGTGAACGCGGCGATGGCCTACGGTACCGATGGCCCGGTTGCGGCTCTTGGCCTGCAAACCCTGAGCGATCCAAAAGGCGTTCAGCCGATCTATGCCCCGACGCCGGTGGTGCGTGAGGCGGTGCTGAAGGCCTATCCGCAGCTGGAAGAGTGGCTGAAGCCGGTATTTGCCAGCCTGGATGAGAAAACGCTCCAGCAGCTTAATGCCAGCATCGCCGTTGAAGGGCTGGATGCCAAAAAAGTCGCCGCCGACTATCTGAAACAGAAAGGGCTGGTGAAGTAATCCGCCCGACAGGACAGGAACGTGTCTATACGCTGTCATAATCGCGTCTTGCTGCTGCTGGTGGCGCTCGCTCTGGCGGCAGCGCTGCTGCCTTTTGTCAACTATGCGCCAAATCGGCTGATGTCCGGCGAGAGCCGGGCGCTGTGGCAGATTTGGCCGCACTCGCCCGCGCTGTGGCTTCCCGTACCGCTGCTCTTTTTCGCGCTCTGCTTTTTGCCCCGGCGCTGGCCGCTGGTGGCGACGCTGGCTCTGGCTGAGCTGTGCTTTATTGTGCTGGTATGGGGGGCGGGTAAAGCCGCTACCGATCTGGCGCAGTCGGGCAGCGCTCTGGCGCGCACCTCCATCGGCAGCGGCCTCTGGCTCTGGCTGGCTCTGGCGCTGCTTGCCTGCAGCGACGCCATCCGCCGCCTTACCGTTAACCCCCTCTGGCGCTGGCTGTTACAGGCCCAGATCTGGCTGGTGCCGCTGCTGCTCCTGCACCTGGGGGCGCTGAATCATCTCTCGCTGATGAAAGAGTATGCCAACCGGCAGGACGTGTTTAACGACGCCCTGGCCCAGCACCTGGTCCTGCTGCTGGGGACGCTACTTCCGGCGCTGCTGCTGGGCGGCGCGCTGGGGCTGTGGTGCTACCGCCATCCGGCGCGGCAGGCACCGGTATTTACCGTGCTGAACGTTATCCAGACCGTGCCCTCCGTGGCGCTGTTTGGTCTGCTGATTGCCCCGCTGGCCGGCCTGGTCGCGCACTTTCCCGCGCTTAGCCGCGTCGGTATTGCCGGAACGGGCCTGACGCCCGCGCTGATCGCGCTGGTGCTTTACGCCCTGCTGCCGCTGGTGCGCGGGGTCGTGGCGGGCCTGAACCAGGTACCCAGAGACGTGCTGGAGAGCGCGGCCGGAATGGGGATGAGCGCCCGTCAGCGCTTCTTCCAGGTGCGCCTGCCGCTGGCCCTGCCAGTGCTGCTGCGCAGCCTGCGGGTGGTGACGGTGCAGACGGTGGGTATGGCAGTGATCGCCGCCCTGATTGGCGCGGGCGGCTTTGGGGCGCTGGTCTTTCAGGGACTGCTTAGCAGCGCCCTGGATCTGGTGCTGCTGGGGGTGATCCCAACGATTGCCCTGGCGGTGGTCGTCGACGCACTTTTTGGCTTATGGATAGCGCTGCTGAAGGTAAAAGAGCCATGATCGAGTTCACGCAGGTTAGCAAAATGTTTAACGGGCAGAGCGCGGTCAGCGATCTCAATCTGCACTTCAAAACCGGGGCTTTTTCGGTGCTGATCGGCACCTCAGGCTCCGGAAAATCCACTACCCTGAAGATGATCAACCGGCTGGTGGAGCACGACGCGGGCACTATCCGCTTTGCCGGGGAGGAGATCCGCAGTCTGCCGCTGCTGGCTCTGCGGCGGCGCATGGGGTACGCCATTCAGTCTATCGGCCTCTTTCCCCACTGGACGGTGGCGCAGAATATCGCCACCGTGCCGCAGCTGCTGAAGTGGCCCCGGGCGAAAATCGATGCCCGCATTGATGAGCTGATGGCTCTGCTGGGGCTGGATCCGCAGCTGCGCGGTCGCTATCCGCACCAGCTTTCCGGCGGTCAACAGCAGCGCGTCGGCGTGGCACGAGCGCTGGCGGCCGACCCGGAGGTGCTGCTAATGGATGAGCCTTTCGGCGCGCTGGATCCGGTGACCCGTGGTGCGCTCCAGCAGGAGATGAAGCGTATCCACCGCCTGCTGGGACGCACAATTGTGCTGGTCACCCACGATATCGACGAGGCGCTGCAGCTGGCAGACAACCTGGTGCTGATGGATGAGGGGAGAGTGGTGCAGCAGGGGACGCCGCTGGAGATGCTGACCCGTCCCGCGAATGAGTTCGTTCGCACCTTTTTTGGCCGCAGTGAGCTAGGCGTCCGTCTGCTCTCTCTGCGCAGCGTGGGTGACTATGTCCGGCCCGGCGAGCAGGTAGACGGAGAGCCGCTCGATGCGGCCATGACCCTGCGCGATGCGCTCTCCGCGTTTGTTGCCCGCCGCTGCGAGGTGCTGCCGGTGGCCAACGCCGAGGGGGCACCCTACGGCGCGATCCACTTCCAGGATCTGCTTCGCGCGGAGGCCAGCCGTGAAAGTCATTCGTGATCCGCTTCTGTGGCTTATTGCGCTGTTTATCGCGCTGCTGGTGGCGCTGCCCTACAGCGGCGGCCTCTTTAGCGCGCTCTTTCCAGAGCTCTCACGGCCGCTCTATCAGCAGGAGAGCTTTATCTCCCTGACGCTGGCTCACTTCTGGCTGGTGGGCGTCTCCAGCGCGATAGCCGTGGTGCTGGGCGTTGGCGCGGGCATTGCCGTGACCCGGCCAGCGGGACTGGAGTTTCGCTCGCTGGTAGAGACCATTGCTGCGGTTGGGCAGACCTTTCCGCCGGTAGCGGTGCTGGCAATCGCCGTGCCGGTGATGGGCTTTGGCAAAGAGCCAGCCATCATCGCGCTTACCCTCTACGGGATACTGCCTGTTTTGCAGGGGACGCTGGCGGGTTTCTCGGCGCTTCCTGGCGGCGTGGTGAGCGTGGCGGAGGGGATGGGGTTGAGCGGATGGCAGCGCCTGTTCAAGGTAGAGCTGCCGCTGGCCGCGCCGGTGATTTTGGCCGGGGTACGGACCTCGGTGATTATCAATATCGGTACGGCGGCAATTGCCTCAACGGTAGGGGCGAATACGCTAGGAACGCCGATTATTATCGGCCTGAGCGGATTTAACACCGCCTACGTTCTGCAGGGCGCGCTACTGGTGGCCCTGGCAGCAATTATTGTCGACCGCTGCTTTGAACGACTGGCACGCCGTCTTAGCCAGCATGCAAAATAAAGGTGTAGCCCGCCAGCATCACGCCGCCGATGCCGCCCACGGCCATCAGAAAGAAAAGGGTAACGATAGAAATTTTGGCTGCGTTCATGATGTGCTCCTTATTTAAGCGGATAAGTATAACGTGAAGCGCTGCTGTTAATAAAACATTAAATGCCGAGTGGATAGATGGCATGCCCGGCGGCCTGCCATGTTGCCAGCTGCTGCCGCTGGGCCGGAGTAGGGGCATCACCGCACCACACCATCAGGGTGTGGCCCTCAAACAGATCGGGGCGCAGATGATTAAGCGAGTTTGCCAGCACCTCCACGCGCCAGCCCTGCTCGCTAACCCGCCAGCCCTCCAGCCATAGCCGGGTGGTATCGTGAATATTCCAGCCGACGACCAGCGCATCCTTGTTGTACTTCTTTCGAGACGCGGCAAGGGAGGCAGAGATGTGGTTGATCAAGATGCCGTCAAGCAGGCTGAGCATCGCCAGTAGCGTGGGCTGCTGGCAGCGGAGACGGCGACGAAGCGGGCTCAGCAGATGCAGGGTAAGCGTTTCGGCAGGGTAGTCGCGGGTGCGCTCCTTTAGCCACTGGCGCAGGCGGGGAATGTTGCCGTTTTGCAGCAGCTGCAGCAGCGCCTCCTGCTGTTCGCGCCAGTCGTTTGAGCTATCCAGCGACTCGTTAAGCAGCAGCGCCTGGACTTTACTTACCGGCACACCGGTGTCGATCCAGCGCTTTATTTCACGGATGAGGTCGATATCCGCATCGTTAAATAGCCGATGTCCGCCGTCCGTGCGCTGCGGCTTCAGTAGTCCGTACCGTCGCTGCCAGGCGCGCAGCGTAACGGGATTGATATCACAGAGCAAAGCCACTTCACCAATCGTGTAAAGCGCCATGATTCCACCTTTGCCAGCAGACTCCATTTCCCGAGGATCTATCCCCAGCCTACCAGAAGGGACCGATCGTTTTATGATCGCTTTGTAACAATTTCGTCAAATGAGCGGTGCGATTTTGTGATAGTGAGCACGATTTGCTGAATTATTGCAATGCTTAAAAGAAAGTTACATCCACTCACTGTATGTTACGCGTTTTTACCGGGATGGACGCACGCGCATGTATGAATTTAATCTGGTTTTACTGCTTTTACAGCAGATGTGCGTTTTTCTGGTTATCGCCTGGCTAATGAGTAAAACCCGGCTCTTTATCCCCCTGATGCAGGTCACCGTCCGGCTGCCGCACAAGCTGCTCTGCTACGTGACCTTCTCGATTTTCTGCATTCTCGGGACCTACTTTGGGCTGCATATCGAAGACTCTATCGCCAATACGCGGGCCATCGGCGCGGTGATGGGCGGCCTGCTGGGCGGTCCAGTGGTGGGTGCGCTGGTGGGATTCACCGGCGGCCTGCACCGCTACTCGATGGGCGGGATGACCGCCCTGAGCTGCATGCTCTCCACGATGGTTGAAGGATTGCTCGGCGGAGTGGTGCACAGCATACTGATCAAGCGTGGCCGCACCGACTACGTCTTTAACCCTCTGACCGCGGGGGCAATCACCCTGGTGGCGGAGCTGGTGCAGATGATGATTATTCTGCTCATCGCCCGGCCCTTTGCCGACGCTCTGCATCTGGTGAGCAGCATCGCTGCGCCGATGATGGTGACCAATACCGTGGGCGCGGCGCTGTTTATGCGCATCCTGCTGGACAAGCGCGCCATGTTCGAAAAGTACACCTCAGCCTTCTCCGCCACCGCGTTGAAAGTAGCGGCCTCCACGGAGGGGATTTTACGCCAGGGGTTTAACGAAGAGAACAGCATGAAGGTGGCCCAGGTGCTCTATCAGGAGCTGGATATTGGCGCCGTCGCCATCACCGACCGGGAGAAGCTGCTGGCATTTAAGGGCATCGGGGACGATCACCATCTACCGGGGCGGCCCATCTCCTCCGCCTGGACCAAAAAGACGCTTGAGACCGGCGAAGTCGTCTACGCCGACGGTAATGAGGTGCCGTACCGCTGTTCGCTGCACCCCCAGTGCAAGCTCGGCTCGACGCTGGTGATCCCGCTGCGCGGTGAAAATCAGCGGGTGATGGGCACCATCAAGCTCTACGAAGCGAAAAACCGGCTGTTCAGCTCTATCAACCGCACGCTGGGAGAGGGGATTGCCCAGCTGCTGTCGGCGCAGATTCTGGCCGGACAGTACGAGCGGCAGAAGGCGCTCCTGACTCAGTCAGAGATCAAGCTGCTCCATGCACAGGTTAATCCACATTTTCTGTTTAACGCGCTCAACACGCTGAAGGCGGTGATCCGCCGCGACAGCGACCAGGCGGGCCAGCTGGTACAGTATCTCTCCACCTTCTTCCGTAAAAACCTGAAGCGTCCGTCGGAGGTGGTCACCCTGGCGGATGAGATTGAGCATGTGAATGCCTATCTGCAAATCGAGAAGGCACGCTTCCAGGCCAACTTGCAGGTGACGCTGTACGTGCCCGATGCGCTGGCCCATCAGCAGCTCCCGGCTTTTACCCTACAGCCGATTGTAGAAAACGCGATTAAGCACGGCACCTCGCAGCTGCTTGGCGTAGGGGAGATCACCATTCAGGCCAGCCAGGATCAACATCACCTGGTGCTGGATATTGAAGATAACGCGGGTCTCTACCAGCCGAAAACCGATGCCAGCGGGCTGGGGATGAGCCTCGTGGACAAGCGCCTGCGGGCGCGGTTTGGCGATACCTGCGGCATTACCGTCCAGTGCGAGCCGGATCGTTTTACCCGTATTACCCTGCGACTGCCTCTGGAGGAGAACGCATGTTAAAAGTGTTGATTGTCGATGACGAGCCGCTGGCGCGGGAGAACCTGCGCGTTCTGCTGGAAGACGAGAGTGAGATTGAGATTGTCGGCGAATGTGCCAACGCCATAGAGGCGCTGGGGGCGGTGCACAAGCTGCGTCCAGACGTGCTGTTTCTGGATATCCAGATGCCACGCATCAGCGGACTGGAGATGGTCGGCATGCTCGACCCGGATCAGCGTCCTTACGTGGTGTTTCTTACCGCCTTCGATGAGTATGCGGTAAAGGCCTTTGAAGAGCACGCCTTTGACTATCTGCTTAAGCCCATCGAGGCGGCACGGCTGGAGAAGACACTCCAGCGCCTGCGCCATGCCCGGGGCGTGCAGGACATCTCCCTGCTGCCGGAGAACCAGCAGGCGCTGAAGTTCATCCCTTGTACTGGCCACAGCCGTATCTGGCTGCTGCAAATGGATGACGTGGCCTTTGTCAGCAGCCGGATGAGCGGCGTCTATGTCACCAGCCACGAAGGCAAAGAGGGCTTTACCGAGCTCACGCTGCGCACTCTGGAGCAGCGTACGCCGCTGATGCGCTGCCATCGTCAGTATCTGGTAAATATGACTCATCTACAGGAGATCCGCTTTGAGGATAATGGCCAGGCCGAGCTGCTGCTGCGCGACGGCCACACCGTGCCGGTCAGCCGCCGCTACCTGAAAAATCTAAAAGAGGCACTGGGGTTGTAACGTTCGGTGGTACACTGTGCGTTTGCGAAAATCACCGCCGAAGAGACTATGCTGAACAACGATATTTTACGTAGCCTGCGCTACACCCTGAAAGCCAACAACACCGAGCTGCAACGGATCTTTACCCTTGGCGGCACAGAGGTCAGCGAGCAGCAAATTGCGGCCTGGCTGCGTAAAGAGGAGGAGGCCGGTTTCCAGGCCTGTCCGGACATCGTGATGTCGATCTTTCTCAACGGGCTGATCTATGCCCGCCGTGGCAAAGATGAGTCTGCCCCCGATCTGAAGACCGAGCGCAAGCTGAATAATAATATTGTGCTGAAAAAGCTGCGCATCGCCTTTGCGTTAAAAACCGACGATATTCTGGCTATTCTGACTGAGCAGCAGTTCCGCGTATCGATGCCGGAAATTACTGCGATGATGCGTGCCCCGGATCATAAAAACTATCGCGAGTGTGGGGATCAGTTCTTCCGCTATTTCCTGCGTGGTCTGGCCGTTCGTCTGCACGCGGCTAAATAAGATGAGACTGCCCGGCAACTGGCGCTGCCGGGCATAAAGCAGATTATTTCACTTCTTTAAAGCCGCGAGACTCCAGCAGCTGTTCAGATTTTTTCATGCTGATACCTTCTTTGATTTCACCGGTAAACGCCGTGCCCTGCACTTTCTGCAGCGCATCGCGATCAACTTTGGTGTAATCAACGGTTAAGGTCTCAGTGGCATAGGTATCCTGGTAGTCCAGGCTCTCATCCACACCTTTAATCTCTTTATACTGCTCGCTGATTGGCCCCAGGCGCTGCATGGCCACCTCTTTATTTGGGATCCCCAGCGCATCATAGTGCAGGGTATTTTTCGCCGTCTGGCGCAGCACGACGTCGTTTTTGTAGTAATAGGTCAGCTCAACGTTGGTTTTACCGTCTGACCAGGTAAAGGTCTTACTCTCCTCTTTGTCGCCGCAGCCGCTTAAGGTAATTACCAGCAGTGCAGTAAACGCAGTAGCAATGATTTTTTTCACAATATTCATACTTTTCCCTTATTTAAAATAACCCTGTCCCTAGAATCATAGCGCAATAAAAAAAGGGTGCTGTATTTACAGCACCCTTTGCGGATTATTTAACCTGTTGTCCCGGCTGCGCACCGCTGTCCGGGCTAAGCAGGAAGATATCCTTCCCACCAGGACCGGCGGCCATCACCATGCCTTCCGAAACTCCAAAGCGCATCTTGCGCGGCGCAAGGTTGGCGACCATCACCGTCAGGCGGCCCACCAGCGCGGCCGGATCCGGATAGGCAGAGCGAATGCCGGAGAAGACGTTACGCTTCTCGCCGCCGAGATCCAGGGTCAGACGCAGCAGCTTGTCAGAGCCGTCAACGAACTCGGCGTTCTCAATCAATGCCACACGCATATCGACTTTAGCGAAGTCGTCAAAGCTGATGGTCTGCTGAATCGGATCGTCTGCCAGCGGGCCGGTGACCGGCGCAGCGGCGGCTTTCACCTCTTCTTTAGAGGCTTCCACCAGGGCTTCTACCTGCTTCATCTCGATGCGGTTATAGAGTGCCTTAAAGGTATTTACCTTGTGGCTCAGCAGCGGCTGCTGGATAGCATCCCAGGTCAGTTCGGTGTTCAGGAACGCTTCGGCACGCGCGGCCAGCTGCGGCAGCACCGGCTTCAGCCAGGTCATCAGAACACGGAACAGGTTAAGACCCATGGTGCAGATAGCCTGCAGATCGGCGTCGCGGCCCTCCTGCTTCGCCACCACCCACGGTGCCTGCTCGTCAACGTAGCGGTTTGCCACGTCAGCCAGGGCCATGATCTCACGCACCGCTTTACCAAACTCGCGGCTCTCCCAGGCTTCGCCAATGCTGGCTGCCGCATCGGTGAAGGTTTTATACAGCGCCGGATCCGGCAACTCGGCCGCCAGCACGCCGTCAAAGCGCTTGGCGATAAAGCCCGCGTTACGGGAGGCGAGGTTCACCACCTTGTTAACGATGTCGGCATTTACGCGCTGGACGAAATCTTCCAGGTTCAGGTCGATATCATCGATGCGAGAAGAGAGCTTGGCGGTGTAGTAGTAGCGCAGGCTGTCGGCGTCAAAATGGTTCAGCCAGGTGCTGGCCTTGATGAAGGTCCCGCGCGATTTGGACATCTTCGCGCCGTTCACCGTCACGTAACCGTGCACGAACAGGTTGGTCGGCTTGCGGAAGTTGCTGCCTTCCAGCATCGCTGGCCAGAACAGGCTGTGGAAGTAGACGATATCCTTGCCGATAAAGTGATACAGCTCGGCGTCGGAATCTTTCTTCCAGTATTCGTCGAAGCTGGTGGTGTCCCCACGCTTGTCGCACAGGTTCTTGAACGAGCCCATATAGCCGATCGGCGCATCCAGCCAAACGTAGAAGTATTTGCCCGGCGCGTTCGGAATTTCAAAGCCGAAGTAGGGCGCATCGCGGGAGATATCCCACTGCTGCAGGCCAGATTCAAACCACTCCTGCATTTTGTTGGCAACCTGCTCCTGCAGCGCGCCAGAGCGGGTCCAGGCCTGTAACATTTCGCTGAACGACGGCAGGTCAAAGAAGAAGTGCTCAGAGTCACGCATCACTGGCGTCGCGCCAGAGACCACCGACTTCGGCTCAATCAGCTCGGTCGGGCTGTAGGTCGCGCCGCAGACTTCACAGTTATCGCCATACTGATCCGGTGACTTACATTTCGGGCAGGTGCCTTTCACAAAACGGTCCGGCAGGAACATGCCTTTTTCTGGATCGTAGAGCTGAGAGATGGTGCGGTTCTTAATAAAACCGTTCTCTTTCAGACGACCGTAGATCAGCTCGGACAGCTCGCGGTTCTCTTCGCTGTGCGTAGAGTGGTAGTTGTCATAGCTGATATCAAAGCCAGCGAAATCGGTCTGGTGCTCCTGGCTCATCTCACCGATCATCTGCTCCGGGGTAATGCTAAGCTGCTGAGCTTTCAGCATGATTGGCGTGCCGTGGGCATCGTCGGCGCAGATGAAGTTGACGTCGTGGCCGCGCATTCGCTGGTAACGGACCCAGACATCAGCCTGGATGTGCTCCAGCATATGGCCGAGGTGGATGGAGCCGTTTGCGTACGGCAGCGCGCACGTTACCAGAATTTTTTTCGCGACTTGAGTCATAGTGAGCATTACGTCTTCTGTAAAAAAAGGGGGTTTGATATTACCAAATGGGGCACTATTAAGTAAGCACAAACCTTTTTCTTTCAGGTAAACTTGCTACACGAGCTTTTCACCTACAAGAACAGAGGAGTCGGGATGAACTCTCAATCCCAGGCCAAATCACCGGAAGCCCTGCGAGCAATGGTAGCCGGAACGCTGGCGAATTTTCAGCACCCCACCCTGAAGCATAATCTCACCGCATTAAAAGCCGTGCACCACGTTGCCTGGCTGGATGATACCGTGCACATCGAACTGCTGATGCCGTTTGCCTGGCGCAGCGCGTTTGAAGAGCTGAAGGAGCAGTGCAGCGCCGAGCTGCTGCGCATCACGGGCGCAAAAGCCATTGACTGGAAGCTGTCCCACACCATCGCCACGCTGAAGCGTGTTAAAAACCAGCCGGGCATTAACGGTGTGAAGAACATTATTGCCGTTAGCTCTGGCAAGGGCGGGGTAGGGAAATCCTCAACTGCCGTCAACCTGGCGCTGGCGCTGGCTGCCGAAGGGGCCAGGGTCGGTATCCTTGATGCTGATATCTACGGTCCGTCAATTCCGGCGATGCTGGGCACCGAAGGCAATCGCCCTACGTCGCCAGACGGCACCCATATGGCACCCATCATGGTCCACGGCCTGGCGACCAACTCTATCGGCTATCTGGTTACCGATGATAACGCCATGGTATGGCGCGGCCCGATGGCCAGCAAAGCGCTGTTGCAGCTGCTGCAGGAGTCAATGTGGCCGGATCTGGACTACCTGGTACTGGATATGCCGCCGGGTACCGGGGATATCCAGCTAACGCTGGCGCAAAATATCCCGGTGACCGGGGCGCTGGTGGTGACCACCCCGCAGGATATCGCCCTGATCGACGCCAAAAAAGGTATCGTGATGTTTGAGAAGGTGGAGGTGCCGGTGCTCGGCATCGTCGAGAACATGAGCATGCACATTTGCAGCAACTGCGGTCATCACGAAGCTATCTTTGGCACCGGTGGTGCCGAGAAGCTGGCCGAGCAGTATCACACTGAACTGCTGGGACAGATGCCGCTGCACATTACGCTGCGTGAGGATCTCGATAACGGCACGCCGACGGTGATCCACCGTCCTGATAGCGAGTTCACCGCCCTCTACCGCCGTCTGGCCGGGCGCGTTGCCGCTCAGCTCTACTGGCAGGGTGATGTGATCCCGTCAGAGATCGCGTTCCGCGCGGTGTAAGCGGAGTCGAATTTGCAATTTGTAGGCCGGGTCAGGCGAAGCCGCCACCCGGCGTTACTTAAAGCAATTTGTAGTGCAGTAAAAAGTAATCCCCTTCCGGCGCCTCGCCTCGCGCCTCGATATGCCAGCCGTGGCGGCGATAAAACGCCAGCGCGGCTTTGTTCTCAGTAAGGCACTTCAGCGATCCCGAACTGGTAAAATTCGACTGCACCTTCTTCAGCAGCGCGCTACCGACGCCCTGACCTTGATACGCCGGGTCAACAAACAGGTTGTGGACGAAATTATCGTTCAGCGTGACCGATGCGAAGCCCAGGCGGTGCCCATCTTCGTCGGCCACCCAGATACGCTCTCCGAGCGTCGCAGCATCAAAATCTTCCAGCTGCCAGTCGCTACCGTCTATCCAGGTCCAGCAGGTACGGCGGGCATGCAGATAAAGCGTGCGCAGGAAGGGGCGATCGCTCTCTTGCCAGGGGCGAATAATCATCGGTGGTAGAAAATCTCACCGTCATAAACTTTGAGGATCTTACCTTCGGGTTCGGTGATCAGCACGTAGTTGCCGCCCATATAGGTCCAGTGGCTGCCGGCATCGGGCGCAGGCAGGTTACGCTGCTGCCACGCTTTAATATTGTACTCGTCAGTGAGGTACATCGGCGGAACGGTGTCGCCGATTTTAAATTTGGTAAAGTCAGCAGCAAATTCCTGCAGTTCGTATTTCGATATGCCCGTGGCGGCAGCAGTCTGTGGCGCTGCAAAAGCGGCGCTCGCTGATACCAGCAGTGCACCAAGAAGCATCAGTTTGGTCTTACCCATGGTCTCTCCATATTTTGCCGGGCGGGCTGTTCTCATCTGGCCCTTTAGTATTACGTGCGCGCTATCATCGCTGTGATTTCTCACTGAAAGCAATAGCAAAAGCTATCAAGCTCGCGCGTGCTTTGGAAAAAAGTGTAAGCAAATGCAGGAGAAAGCAGAAGCAGCGGATCGCTAAAAAAGCCATCCGCTTGAGAAGGGCGATCCCTTTTGGGATGATTCCTGGCGTTAAAAACCTTCCAGCACGATCTTGCCTACTGCCCGGTGGGATTCCAGCAGACGGTGGGCTTTACGCAGGTTCTCAGCGTTGATTGCGCCAAAGTGTTCGCCCAGGGTGGTCTTAATCACGCCGTCGTCGATAAGCGAGGCGACGCGAGTCAGCAGGCGGTGCTGCTCAATGATGTCCTGAGTTTCGAACATCGAGCGGGTGAACATAAACTCCCAGTGCAGAGAGATGCTCTTTGCCTTGAGCGGGCGCGCATCCAGCGTCTCGGGATCGTCAATCAGCGCCAGCTTGCCCTGTGGGATCAGCGCCTCAATCAGCTGCTGATAGTGCTCTTCGGTATTGTTGAGGCTGGCGACGTGGGTGACATGCTGAATGCCAATACGAGCCAGCTCTTCGGTGAGCGGCTTGCTGTGATCGATAACGTGATGTGCCCCGAGGTCGGTAACCCACTGCTGGCTTTCCGGGCGTGACGCCGTGCCGATCACCGTCATTTTGGTGAGCTTACGGGCAAGCTGAGTCATGATGGAACCGACCCCGCCCGCTGCCCCGACGATCAGCAGCACGTCGCCTTCGTTGCCGTCTTCATTAATGCCCAGGCGATCGAACAGCATCTCCCAGGCCGTAATAGCAGTAAGCGGCAGCGCGGCGGCGGAGGCATTGTCCAGAGAAGCGGGCTTCAGCGCCACGATGCGTTCATCTACCAGCTGATACTCACTATTGCTGCCTGGGCGGGTCAGCGCTCCGGCGTACCACACGGTGTCGCCGGGCTTAAACAGCGTCACCGCGTCGCCGACGCTGGTCACGACGCCGACTGCATCCCAGCCGAGAATACGCGGCGTGTCGGCGTTAAAGCCCGCGCGCACTTTGGTATCTACCGGGTTAACAGAGATGGCGCTTACCTGTACCAGCAGGTCGTGGCCGTGCGCGACCGGTTTTTCAATCTCAATGTCCTGTAGGGCATCAACGTTGCCGTTGGCCTGCGCCGCTGCGGTAATAGCGATAGCTTTCATAAATACTCCATAGCATGAGTGGCTTCAGATGAATAAGTTTAGGGTAACCAGCACCGGACGCGGGAAACAGCCTTTGATAACAGCAGCACTTATCCTCCGCGAGTGAAAATCGCCTCTGTTTGCGCTGCTGTTGAGCCTTACTCATAAGTCGTGAGACACTGTTGATTCTCAACGCTAATTTTAACGATCTCTACTATCTAACCGTGGTGGCGCAGGCGCGCAGGCAGAGGGAAACCAGGGGACAATTAAAGAAGAGAAAATATAGAGCGGGTAAATAGTCCTAACAGCTTACCCCCTATTTTGCTAATAGGGTTGTCATAAATATAACAATCGAAAGTATCACGAAAGCATATAAGATATTTTTCACATGACCATACATTACAGTGTGGGGCTTATGAATATAAAGATAGCTCGTGAGGGATATGATTGCGATATAGCTACATAAATACGCTATCTCGCAATAGGTTAGATCAAACATGTTTCACCTTATAAACCCCTGGGCTAAACCAGGGGTGGAGATATTAAAACGAGTAGCCAGCGCCGAGAGAGAATGTATTAACCTGCGTATCGAACACTTTGCTACCTTCATAATTAGCATCAAGGAAGATAGACGGTGTTACATGCACCTTAACGCCAGCAGAGTAAGCAAAGCCGTTTTCTCTCTCTGTATCTTCCCATTTCTCACCGTAACCTCTAATTTTTACTTTTACCGCACCACGCCCTACACCTGCCATAACGTAAGGTGTGAAGTATTCGTTAAGCTGGTATTGAACACCTACCAGCGCTGATCCGTATGCATAATCAGCTTCACCTTTAAAACCTGCTTCCTCTGCTGTCTCTTTCTTTCCCGTGAGAGTAAGAGAAGAGATAAAGCCGAGGTTAGAACCTTCTGGCGTATAGCTATATTTAGCGTTTAGGCCGTTCAGATTTGTTCCAGCAGCGCGGCTATTGGCATAACCAACAGATACATCACTGGCAGCGTTAGCAACGCCAACAGATGCTAATACAGCCAGTACAATTAAACCTTTATTTACATTAACAAACACTATTTATTACCTTGCCGTTGATATAATAATTAAGACGCGATGTTATTTGCAGGTTTTTTTGTTATTAAAATTTTTTAGAAAACGCCATTATTAATGGAAATGTGAATGACCGCCAAAGCCTTCAGATTTAGAATTATCATTACCATAGCCATGACCGCCGAAAGCATGGGAATGTGCATTCTCAGCACCCCGACCCTTATCTCCACTAGCATGCGAGTTATGAGTCTGAACGTTATGGTTACTACGCACAGGAACATCAAAGACGCTTTCCATTGGCACAGAAATTTGCGCAGTAGGGTTAGTGGCCGCAATTGCTCCAGCAGTGGTCATAGCGTCCCCCACCTGTACAACAGTATCAGGCATCAATTGGTTAGCATTAACGTTAATAGAGCTATTAGCTGGCTTAGTAGCAACAGCAACAGGATTATCTACCGGATTATTAACAACCTCGTTAACCCTGTTAATTGGTGAGCTAATAGGTTCTACGGTAGTGTTTACTGTAAGTTGGTCAACAGGCGTACCAGTGGGATTAGTTTCAACCCCTGCCACCATCGAAACAGGCGTACCGGTAGGGTCGTTCTTCACTTCGGCCACTATCGAAACAGGCGTACCGGTAGGGTCATTCTTCACTTCGGCCACTATCGAAACAGGCGTACCGGTAGGGTCATTCTTCACTCCGGCCACCATCGAGACAGGCGTACCGGTAGGGTCGTTCTTCACTCCGGCCACCATCGAAACAGGCGTACCGGTAGGGTCGTTCTTCACTCCGGCCACCATCGAGACAGGCGTACCGGTAGGGTCGTTCTTCACTCCGGCCACCATCGAAAAAGGCGTACCGGTAGGGTCGTTCTTCACTCCGGCCACCATCGAAACAGGTGTACCGGTAGGGTCGTTCTTAACCCCTGATACCATGCTTACAGGATTCCCCGTCGGATCTATCTTAAGACTTTGCATCGTTGTGTCGTGTACTACGGTGCTGGTTGATGTTTCGTTTTTTGCATCGATATATGTTTGGCCGAAAGCATTATTTATCTTATCAGTTTGCGCATTAGTCAGATTAGTAACGCTTAAGGATGTATGCGGATCGGTGGTACTCGTAGAAGGAGCAGAAGCGAGAGCATTGCTATTATCCATTGGGCCACCTATCGCACCTTTAGCGTCATTATAAGCCTTGCTGACACGCGTTTGTGTAGACGCATTGTTATTGTTTGCATTGTCTTGTAGTGCAGAGGAGAGGCGATCGTTCATGATGCTGAAGCTTTCATTAGCGAAAGCAGAGCTAGTGAACAAGACACCTAAAGTAACAACAGACAGTGCTTTTTTTACACATGCGATAGCCGGCATTTTAATTTCTCACATTACAAATAATGAAAAGGTATGCGTATATCTTTTTTAGTAACGCGAATGAACTATCCCGGACCGTGCCTTTTTCGATGTTGATTTAGATCACAAAAAGCATCAATAGCTAAAAAATATTGCTTATGGGCTGTAAGTTTTTTGTGGTTATTACTTCGAGTGAAAGAAGTATTTACTCAAGATGAAAGAGGGTTAAGCCTGAGCCAGACTGCCTTGAACGCAACAGCAGGCCGCAAAATAAGCACGTTTTTACGACGCGAGGCTGGCTTTTGAGCTAAAAGATACGAGCAAAGGCCTCCAGGTTAGAGAAACCTTAAGGCAGTGCTTGAGCATGGTGTAAGCCTTTTTAAGGGAATTATGTTTGCTCTCAGCCGCAACAGGCCTTTGCCATACTGAAAGAGGTACTTTTAAACGTTAGCAAAGTTATTAGCTTATGTAGTAAAAGAAATCCACTTCAATATGTTCCGCTTAGCCATTCAATTAATATTTAATTAAGTATATATTTATTGTGTCAATATATTCAGAAGGTGAATGCCTAGGGTTAATTTTTAGCTTAGCTACCTGTTAATCGATTAAATTTTGTTACGATTGATTTATTGATCTTCTTTGCGATAGGAATAGGCTTTCATAAAATCCTATTAATGTTAGTGTCAATAATGAACTTTGTTTTTCATTGAAAATATTAAATAAGGAAATAAGATGGCGCTCCCGGTATATTTATGGTTGAAAGATGACGGCGGCAATGCCGTTAGAGGATCTGTCGATGTAAAAGATCGTGAAGGTTCAATTGAGATCGTAGAGCTCATGCACACCGTAGACTTACCTATAGATGACCATACAGGTAAGATTGTCAGTAAACGTCTACACGGTGATTACTTCGTAATTAAGGAACTGGATAGTTCATCACCTTATCTGTATCAGGGGGTATCATCAGGCAGGAAGTTCAAAGAGGCTGTTTTAAAATTCTATCGGATCAACTACAACGGGCAGGAAGAAGAGTACTTCCGGGTTACGATGGAGAACGTAAGGGTAAACGAAGTTGAATCTTTTATGATGGATATAAACAATCCCCGCTACGAGAAATACAACCACCTTGAGGCTTTCTACCTCGCCTATGAAAAGATTACGTGGCACTACTTGGACGGGAATATTATTCATTCCGACTCATGGAACCGCAAGGAGGTCGCATAATGCCGTGGGTATATAAAGTTAGTGCACGCGCATTCTACCTAAATGGTACTTATAAATTAATGCTGAATACTCAGGTAGGCCGGGATATTGGAATGATTCCGCAAATGAGTGTGTAAGTGGTAAAGGTCCTTTGCCGAGAGGTACTTACACTATCGGGCCTGCTTTCTATCATCATAAAACACGGGCCATGACAATGCGTTTGACCCCCTTTATCGAGAATCAAATGTGTGGAAGGGATGGATTTATGATACATGGTAATAGTGGGAAGCACCCTCGAGATGCTTCTGATGGGTGCATTATATTAGATATTCGGTATCGTAAAGAAATTAATGATAGTTTTGATAAGATTCTGGTGGTTGAAGATTAATATGAAATATACTCTGTTAATATTAATCCTGCTGAGTAATGCTTGTTTCGCTGTCCGTATGGAAGGTTTTGGGGCAAGATACTATGATGAGGATACAGAGAATTACTCGGATGAACATGATACAAATAAGTCTTTGATACCTGATGTTATTATAGGGGGGGAAAGTTATGTAATGGAGTCCAGTACGTTGGATGATATTGCTAAACATACTGGCGTTACTGTAAATAAAGACGATCAAGCATCCTGGATTTGTCTAAAAAGTGAAGGTGTCAATTATTGGTTTATATCGGATAACGAAATGGGTCAGGGGGATCTTACTGCGATAGGTATCGCAGCGGGGGATTCAAACTGTAAAGCATTTAAGGATGGGTTGAAGGTATCCATTAATGATGTGCCATTATTAAATGCGTCTAAAGAAAAAGTATCTTCCTATTTTTCTAACAAGCCAAAAAAAGATATTATCATGTATTGTAATGATACAAAGGTCTCGGGTGATTATATACGGGGAAACTGTGTTCAGTATTATCTTAAAGGGGCGGTAATACAAGGGCTTTTTATAAGTCAGCTCACTACAAGTTAATGCTCTCTCTTAAAATTATATGAGATAGGTGGGGGAAGAAGACCTTTCCCATAAATTCCTTGCACCTTAACCGTGGCCCCGGTTACACTAGTTACCTAAGTAAGTTATTCGTTTAAGCATTTGTTTTACATGTAATTTGACTCGGGGTGCCCTTCTGCGTGAAGGCTGAGAAATACCCGTACCACCTGATCTGGATAATGCCAGCGTAGGGAAGTCAGATGCCTGCCGGCGTCCCTTCTTCGCGCCGGGCAGGAGCTAACTATGCAACCTGACCTGCTGAGCCACGCGCACGTCGCGTCTGTTTTACAGCACTTTCGTACCCGTTCCCCTCTTGTTCACTGCATGACCAACGACGTTGTGCAGACCTTTACCGCTAATGTTCTGCTGGCCATCGGCGCTTCCCCGGCGATGGTAATTGAGCGTGAAGAGGCCGCGCAGTTCAGCGCTATTGCCGACACGCTGCTGATTAACGTTGGCACGCTTACCGCCGACCGCGCGGATGCCATGCGCGCCGCGATCCACAGTGCGAATAACGCTAACAAACCCTGGATCCTTGACCCGGTTGCCGTTGGTGCGCTCGATTTTCGTACTCGCTTCTGCCGGGAGATCCTCTCCCTGAGGCCAGCGGCGATTCGCGGTAACGCCTCGGAGATCATGGCCCTGGCGGGCATGAGCGCAGGCGGACGCGGGGTGGATACCACCGACTCGGCCAGCGCGGCGCGGCCAGCCGCTGAGCAGCTGGCGCAGGAAACTGGCGCAGTGGTCGCCGTCACGGGTGAGGTGGACTATGTCACCAACGGCAGCCGCACGCTGAAGGTCGTCGGCGGTGCGCCGATCATGACTCGGGTTGTGGGCACCGGCTGCGCGCTGTCGGCGGTCGTGGCGGCAGCCTGTGCGCTGCCTGGCGAGCGTCTCGTTAGCGTTGCGGCAGCCTGCGGCCTGTTCGCCGTTGCAGGAGGCGAGGCGGCGGCAGAGAGCCGTGGCCCCGGCTCCTTTGTTGTAGCGTTTCTTGATGCCCTTTATCACCTGGATGGAGGCGCGTCAGCATGAAAAGAATCAATGCATTAACTATCGCCGGAACCGATCCAAGCGGAGGGGCGGGCATCCAGGCGGATCTGAAAACCTTCTCGGCTCTCGGAGCCTATGGCTGCTCAGTCATTACCGCCCTGGTGGCGCAGAATACCCTGGGCGTGCAATCGGTCTATCGCATCACGCCGGAGTTTGTCGCTGCGCAGCTGGATTCGGTCCTGAGCGACGTGCGTATCGATACCACCAAGATCGGCATGCTGGCCGATACCGATATTATCGAGGCGGTGGCGGAGCGGCTGGCACACTATCGGGTAGAGAATATCGTGCTGGATACGGTGATGCTGGCAAAAAGTGGCGATCCGCTTTTAACGCCCTCGGCGGTTGCCACCCTACGTGCCCGGCTGCTGCCGCAGGTCTCACTGATCACGCCTAACCTGCCAGAGGCGGCCGCGCTGCTCGATGCCGATCACGCCCGCAACGAGCAGGATATGCATGAGCAGGGGCGGGCGCTGCTGGCGCTCGGCTGTGAAGCGGTGCTGATGAAAGGCGGCCATCTCACCGACGGCGAAAGCCCGGACTGGCTCTTTACCCAGGAGGGGGCAACACGGTTCACCGCTCCGCGTATCGCCACGAAAAACACCCACGGCACCG
The DNA here is from genome assembly GCF_019880405.1 of Enterobacter sp. C2. Taxonomy (NCBI): domain Bacteria; kingdom Pseudomonadati; phylum Pseudomonadota; class Gammaproteobacteria; order Enterobacterales; family Enterobacteriaceae; genus Enterobacter; species Enterobacter sp. C2. The sequence goes on along the minus strand of NZ_CP082269.1, from coordinate 2,758,771 downwards.
GCTGCACGCTCTCGGCGGCGCTGGCGGCGCTGCGTCCGCGCCATGCTAACTGGGCCGATACCCTGGGCGAAGCCAAAACCTGGCTGACCAATGCCCTGGCGCAGGCGGACTCATTGGAGGTGGGGCAGGGCATTGGCCCGGTGCACCATTTCCACGCGTGGTGGTAAAGGCAAAGGCATAAATAACCCTTCCGACTTACGGAAGGGTAGTTAATATTTACTGTAATTAACTATGCTCAAATAGGGTCGCAGGTTGGCGGATGCATTAACGCGTGATAATGGAGATGATGATATGAAACAGCACGCTTTGCTATTACCGTTCATCTCTCTCTTACTGAGCGCCTGCGGGAGCAACGGTCCCTCGCCCTATACGGGCCATATCTCTACCAGACATTATGAACACTATATCTGTTTAACCGCGCCTGAGGATGGCGAGATAGAGGCCTACAACCTGACCTCGTCGAAGGATAACTTTAAATCTACCTACTCTCCCGTAGGTGAGGAGGAGATTGCTGTCCATGCGCCGGGCATCTGTTTTTTAGCGCGTTTTGATAAGGGCTATATCTACTCGTTTAATTATCAGGTAGACGGCGACTGGTACCACTTCCGATTTCTCAGCGATCAAAATGGCCGGATAACAATCCTAAACGCCTCTTAAATAACCCACTATCGATTACCGTACGCTTAGAGATAAATTTTCATTAAACCAAAAGTATCAAAATTTCCTGCGAGCTGGAAAAATCCGCCGCCCGGTACCAGGCTTACTCTGCCTGCGAACTCAGGGCAGGACTAACCACGTTCGCCTGCGGGCGAACCTTACGGGAGCCTCATCATGACTGATATTTCACAGCTGCTTGGCAAAGATGCCGACAGCCTGTTGCAGCATCGTTGTATGACCATTCCAGCTGACCAGCTCTACCTGCCAGGACACGACTATGTTGACCGCGTGATGGTCGATAACAACCGTCCTCCTGCCGTACTCCGTAATATGCAGACGCTCTACAATACTGGCCGTCTGGCGGGAACTGGCTATCTGTCGATTCTGCCGGTTGACCAGGGGGTAGAGCACTCGGCGGGCGCATCCTTCGCCGCTAACCCGCAATATTTCGATCCGAAAAACATCGTCGAGCTGGCCATTGAGGCGGGCTGTAACTGCGTGGCCTCTACCTATGGCGTGCTGGCCTCGGTATCGCGCCGCTACGCGCACCGCATTCCGTTTCTGGTAAAGCTTAACCATAACGAAACCCTAAGCTATCCCAACACCTTTGACCAAACGCTCTATGCCAGCGTCGAGCAGGCGTTCAATATGGGCGCGGTTGCCGTGGGAGCGACTATCTACTTTGGCTCTGAGCAGTCGCGCCGTCAGATTGAGGAGGTCGCCAGCGCCTTTGAGCGTGCCCACGAGCTGGGGCTGGTAACCGTGCTGTGGGCCTACCTGCGCAACGCCGACTTCAAAAAGGACGGCGTGGACTATCACGTCTCTGCGGATCTCACCGGGCAGGCTAACCACCTGGCGGCTACCATCGGGGCGGATATCGTCAAGCAGAAGATGGCGGAGAACAATGGCGGCTATAACGCAGTGAAATATGGCTATACCGACGAGCGCGTCTACAGCAAACTCACCACCGATAACCCTATCGACCTGGTGCGCTATCAGCTGGCTAACTGCTACATGGGCCGTGCAGGCCTGATCAACTCCGGCGGCGCGTCGGGAGGCGAAGCCGATCTCACCGAGGCGGTACGTACGGCGGTGATCAACAAGCGCGCGGGCGGGATGGGGCTGATCCTCGGCCGGAAAGCGTTTAAGAAAACGATGGCCGATGGCGTGAAGCTGATTAACGCCGTGCAGGATGTCTACCTGGATAACAAAGTAACCATTGCGTAATTAGTTACAACATACTTTAAGTGAGTTTGTAGGCCCGGTAAGCGCAGCGCCACCGGGCGTTACTGTGCAAAAGCTGCAATGCCGGGCGGCGCTAACGCCTGCCCGGCCTACGCAACAACCCCCTTTCATTGTGAGGTTAATGCTTCTCCCGATCTGCATCACATTTCCCCTCTCTTTTGTGAAAAGTGTCACTCAGCCCTGTGCTATTGCCCAAAAATCACCCGTCGCTTAGCGGAAATTGTCTGAGGTATTGGCTAAAAATTCTGCATACATTTACATCTGAAACAGCTTTTCAAAATGAAGCAGGCACCTGAGACAAGGATCCGTAATGAAAATTGAATCTGTAAACGTCACCGTTTTTCAGTATCCCACCCGTCGTGTTTCCGATAGCGCTGGTCACTCCCATCCGGGCCCGGAGAGCATGGCAAAAATGGCGATGCTGACCATTACCGCTGATGATGGCAGCCAGGGGTTCTCGTTTGCGCCGCCGGAAGTGGTGCGTCCCTTTGTCGTGAACACCTTCTTCCGCAAGGTGATGGTGGGTCAGGATCCCTTTAACCGCGAGCGCATCTGGCAGGACCTGGTTCACTGGCAGCGCGGCAGCGCCCATCAGCTCACCGAGCGCGCACTCTCCTTTGTGGAGCAGGCGCTGTGGGATCTAATTGGCCGCAAGCTCAACGTGCCGGTCTATAAGCTGCTTGGCGGCTTTCGGGACAAAGTTCCGGCTTACGGCAGCACCATGTGTGGGGACGATCTGCCGGGTGGGCTCTCCACGCCGGAAGAGTACGCCGCCTTTGCCGAAACCCTGGTTGCCCGCGGCTATAAGGCGATCAAGCTCCACACCTGGATGCCGCCGGTCTCGTTTGCACCTAATCCGAAGATGGATATTAAGGCCTGCGCCGCCGTGCGCGAAGCCGTCGGGCCGGATATCGACCTGATGATCGACGGCTACCACTGGTACAGCCGCACCGAGGCGCTCTATATCGGTAAGGCGCTGGAGAAGCTCGACTTTGCCTGGTTTGAAGAGCCGATGGAGGAGGAGAGCATGTCCTCTTATGCCTGGCTGGCTGAGAACCTCTCTATTCCGATTATCGGGCCGGAGAGCCTCGGCGGTAAGCACCACAGTCGTGCCGACTGGGTGAAAGCCGGGGCCTGCGACATTCTGCGCGCCGGGTCCAACGGCGTAGGCGGTATCTCACCAACGCTTAAGGTCGCAAGCCTAGCCGAAGCCTTTGGCATGGACTGCGAAGTGCACGGCAACGGCGCGGCCAGCCTGGCGGTGGTCGGGGCGATCCGCAACTGCCGCTGGTATGAGCGCGGCCTGCTGCACCCGTTCCTCGACTACGACGAACCCGCTGCCTATCTCAACAGCATCGTCGATCCGATGGATGAAGAGGGCTTTGTCCACCTGCCGCAGCGCCCTGGCCTCGGCGAAGACATCAATTTTGCCTATATCGAAGCCAATACCGTCAGTCACGACTAATAAAAAAAGCCAACGCCCGGTGGCGCTGCGCTAGCCGGGCCTACGTCTTACCCTACAAACGGTATACAGAGATGAAAAAAAACGCGTTGAGGGCTAGCCTGCTGGCGCTCTCGCTGATGATGGGGAGCGGGGCGACGCTGGCGGCCACGCCGCCGGATCAGCTCATCATCGGCATGAACATGAATAATCTCTTAAGTCTCGATCCGGCGGCGATGACCGGTAACGAAGTGGTCGGCATTGTCGTCAATCTTTACGACTCGCTGGTAGAGCTCGATCCCGACCAGCTCACCAACGTCCGCCCGGCGCTGGCCGAATCCTGGGCCATCAGCCCGGATGGCAAAACCCTGACCTTTCACCTGCGCAAGGACGTGAAGTTTCACTCCGGCAATCCGCTGACCGCCCAGGATGTGGTGTGGTCGATGCGCCGCCTGCTGCACCTCAACCTTGCCCAGGCCTCGGTGTGGAAATCCTACGGCTTTAGCAAAAAGAACATTGACGCTCAGGTGAGCGCCCCGGATGACTATACCGTGCAGATTGTCCTGCCGAAGGCCAACGATCCGCAGCTGGTGATCTACTCCCTCGGCGCGCTAGGCAATCTTGGCGTGCTCGACAGCAAAACGGTGCAAAGCCATGAAGTGAACAGCGACTGGGGCAACCGCTGGCTGACCACCAACGAAGCTGGCTCTGGCCCCTTTATGCTGGAGACCTGGCAGGCAAAAGACGTGCTGCGCATGAAGCGTAACCCGGGCTACTGGCGAGAAGAGCCGAAGATGAGCCGCATCGTGCTGCGCCATTTCCAGGAGTCGCAGACGCTGCGCCTGATGATTGCCAAGGGCGATCTCGATATCGCTAACAGCATGGCGGTGTCGGACATCAACGCCTTGCGTAAGGATCCCGACGTTACGGTGGAAGCGGTACAGCGCGGAACCGTCTACTACGTAGCGATGAGCATGAAGGAGCCGCACTTTGCTAATCCCAGGGTGCGTGAGGCGGTGCGTTATCTGATTGACTACCAGGGGATCAACAAGGCGCTGATGCCCGGCTACGGCGTGCTGCACCAGCGGCCGATCAAGGCCGGAATGCCATCCACGTTGCCGGACCCAGGCTACCGGCTGGACATCGCGAAAGCGAAAAAGCTGCTGGCCGAGGCGGGCTACCCGAACGGCTTTGATACCACCCTGCGGGTGCTGGCGGATCAGCCGTTCCTCAATATCGCCATCGCCGTGCAGTCCACCCTGATGCAGGCGGGCATTAACGCCAAAATCATCACCGGCACCGGGAACCAGATCTACGGTGCAATGCGCGAGCGTAAGTTTGACATGCTGGTCGGGCGCGGCGGCAGCGGCGTGGAGCCGCATCCGCACTCCAGCCTGCGCGCGCTGGTCTACAACCCGGACAACAGCGACGAGGCGCGGCTGACCAACTTCCAGGGCTGGCGCACCGGTTTTTACGATAAGCCGCTCAACGAGATGATTGATAAAGCGTTGCTGGAGCGCGATCCGCAGAAGCAGATTGCTGACTATCAGCAGATCCAGACCCGCTACGACCAGCTGATCCCCGCCCTGGTGCCGCTCTCCCAGATGGTGGACTCGGTGGTGGTCCGCAATGAGGTGAAGAACTTCCAGTCTCACCCCTCCGCCACCACCTTCCTGCGTGAGGTTTACAAAGAGCCGATTCATACCGGAGGAACCAAAGGATGAGTGTAGCAATCTTAGCGCCCGGCTCTCGCGCCAGGCGGTTCTCTAACCGGCTTGGTCAGGTGCTGATCACCCTGTTTGGCCTGCTGCTGCTGACCTTTTTTATCGGCCGGGTGATGCCCGTCGATCCGGTGCTGGCCATCGTTGGCCCGGATGCCGACCAGAGCACCTATCAGCAGGTTTACCAGCAGCTGGGGTTCGATAAATCTCTGCTGACTCAGTTCGGTATCTACTTCAACAACCTGCTGCACGGCGATCTCGGTAACGCGCTGCTGACCGGTAAGCCGGTAACGGACGATATCCTGCGCGTCTTCCCGGCGACGCTGGAGCTGGCGACGATGGCCATTATTGTCGGTGCAGGCCTCGGCATTCCGCTGGGGGTGCTGGCCGCCGCGCGCCGCAACTCGGTCTCTGACTACGTAGTGCGCATCATCAGCCTGGCGGGCTACTCCACGCCTATCTTCTGGGTAGGGATGATGGGCCTGCTGCTGTTTTACGCCTGGCTGGGCTGGGTCGGCGGGGCCGGGCGGCTGGATATGGGTCTTGAGGGGCTGGTTCCGCGCCGCACCGGGCTGTTTACCATTGACGCCCTGCTGGCGGGGAATTGGGCGGTGTTCTGGAATGCCGTCAACCACCTGGTGCTGCCCGCGTCGCTGCTCGGCTTCCACTCCCTGGCCTACATCAGCCGGATGACCCGCAGCTTTATGCTGGCCCAGCTCTCTCAGGAGTTCATCATCACCGCCCGGGTTAAAGGCTTAACCGAGCGGCAGGTGATCTGGAACCATGCGTTTCGCAACATCCTCGTGCAGCTTCTGACGGTAGTGGCGCTAGCCTACGGCTCGCTGCTGGAAGGGGCGGTGCTGATTGAAACCGTCTTCTCCTGGCCGGGCTTTGGCTCCTATCTCACCGGTAGCCTGCTGCTGGGGGATATGAATGCGGTCATGGGCTGCGTGCTGCTGGTGGGGGTGATCTTCGTGATGCTCAACCTGCTCTCCGACATGCTCTACCAACTCTTTGACCCGAGGACGAAATCATGACGGTCTCTCTGGATACGCCGGTAACCGGCGGTGGAAATGAAAGCCGCCTGCGCCTGAAGCGCGCCTTGGTCCGCACCGGCGGTTTTATTGGCAAGATGGCCCGCAACCCGCTGACCGCCATCGGCGGCGGGATTATTCTCCTGCTGCTGGTCGTGGCCGCCTTTGCGCCGTGGATCGCGCCTTACAACCCGCTGGTGCAGGATCTTAACGCCGCGCTGCAATCTCCGAACGCCCAGCACTGGTTTGGCACCGACGAGTTTGGTCGGGACATCTTTAGCCGCCTGGTCTACGGGGCGCGCATTACGCTCTACATCGTGCTGCTGGTATCGGTCACCGTCGGGCCGCTGGGCCTGCTGCTGGGGGTGTGCGCGGGCTACTTCGGCGGCAAGGTTGATATGGTGCTGATGCGCGTCACCGATATCTTTATCTCCTTCCCAAGCCTGGTGCTGGCTCTGGCTTTCGTGGCCGCTCTTGGTCCAGGTCTTGAGCACGTGGTGATCGCCATTACTCTGACCGCCTGGCCGCCGATTGCCCGCCTGGCGCGGGCCGAAACCCTCTCGCTGCGCCAGGCCGACTTCATCTCGGCGGTGCGTCTGCAGGGGGCGTCACCGGTGCGCGTGCTGTGGCGTCACATCGTGCCGCTCTGCCTGCCGTCGGTGATTATCCGCATCACCATGAACATGGCGGGGATCATCCTGACCGCCGCCGGGCTGGGCTTCCTCGGTCTTGGCGCGCAGCCGCCAGAGCCGGAGTGGGGGGCGATGATCTCCAGCGGCCGCACCTACATGATGGAGTGCTGGTGGGTAGTGACTATTCCGGGGCTAGCGATCCTGATCAACAGCCTGGCGTTCAACTTCTTAGGAGATGGCCTACGTGACATCCTCGATCCTCGCAGCGAATAACGCGCCCCTGCTCGACGTGCGCGATCTCCACGTCGACTTTATCAACGGACGCGCGGTCACTAACGCAGTACGCGGCGTCTCCTTTCAACTGGGCCGGGAGAAGTTGGCCATCGTTGGCGAATCCGGCTCCGGTAAATCCACGGTCGGGCGCGCTTTGATGCGCCTGCATCCGGCTAAGGCCCGCATTACCGCCGAACGGATGCACTTCGGCGATATCGATCTGCGCGCCGCCAGCGAGGCGCAGATGCGCACCGTGCGCGGGAAGCGGATCTCCATGATCATGCAGGACCCAAAATACTCCCTCAACCCGGTAGTCTGCGTTGGGGATCAGATCGCCGAGGCCTGGCTGACCCATCATCCAGGGCGCAAGGCCGAAGCGAAGGCCAAAGTGCTGGAGATGCTGGACGTGGTGCGTATCCGTCAGCCCGAGCGCGTCTATAACCTCTATCCGCATGAGATCTCTGGCGGGCAGGGGCAGCGCATTATGATCGCCATGATGCTGATCACCGATCCCGAGCTGGTGATCGCTGACGAGCCAACCTCTGCGCTGGACGTTTCGGTGCGTTTACAGGTGCTGGGGCTGCTGGACGATCTGGTCCAGTCTCGCGGGCTGGGGCTGATCTTCATCAGCCACGATATCAACCTGGTACGCAGCTTCTGCGACCGGGTGTTGGTGATGTACGCCGGGCGGGTGGTGGAGTCGATTGCCGCCTGCGATCTGCATAACGCCCAGCACCCCTATACCCAGGGGCTAATCAGCGCCCTGCCGGAGATCCACCATCGTCGTCCCGTGCTGCCGGTACTGCAGCGTCAGGCCAGCTGGCTTAACGAGTGAGGAGCGCACTATGATCGATGTGAAAAACCTGAACCTGTCCTTTGGCGAAGGGGAGAAGCGTAACCAGGTGTTGTACGACGTGAGCTTTAACGTGCAGCCAGGAGAGATTTACGGCCTGGTGGGCGAGTCCGGCTCGGGTAAAACCACGGTGCTGAAGTGCCTGGCGGGGCTGTTTACCCACTGGGATGGCGAGCTGGCGATCAACCGTCAGCCGCTGGAGCACCGGCTTAATCCACAGCGCTGCCGGCTGGTGCAGATGGTGTTTCAGGATCCCTACGGCTCGCTGCATCCGCGCCATACCATCGGTGATATTCTGGAGGAGCCGCTGCATATTCACGGTATCGGCGACCGGGATCGACGGGTAAACCGCCTGCTGGATCGCGTCGGGCTCAATCGCGCCTTTCGCGATCGCTTCCCGCATCAGCTCTCCGGCGGTCAGCGCCAGCGCGTGGCGATTGCCCGGGCGCTGATCCTGGAGCCACAGGTGCTGCTGCTGGATGAGCCCACCTCGGCGCTGGACGTGTCGGTGCAGGCGGAGATCCTCAACCTGCTGGCGGAGCTGCATCAGGAGTCGAAGCTGACCTATCTGATGGTGACGCACGATCTGGGCGTCATTGCCCACCTGTGCCAGAAGATTGCCGTAATGCAGTACGGCAAGATCCTTGAGACGCTGACGGTAGACGATCTGGTGAGCGGTCAGGCAAAAACCGACTATACGCGGATGCTGGTCAATGCCAGCCAGCAGTACAGCCGTGAGATGGCGCGGGCAGTGGCGGCGTATTAACGCCGATGGGTATGCCGATCCCGTAGGCCGGGTAAGCGTAGCGCCACCCGGCAAATCGTTACCGCAGCAGTGGGCAGTCCGGCGGCAGGCGACATTTAAGCGCGCCGGGCAGGATCTCCATCCGGAAGTGCTGCCCGCTCAGCGGCTCGCCGTCAAGGTTAAAGGTGATCTCATGAGGGGAGGTCACCTCAAACCAGGCCGATTCGCCGTCCACGATATTCGGGCTATCCTCCGGTTGGGTGAGGGTGGTAAAGAGCGCGGGAAGAAGCTCCTCCCCGGTAAAAATGCGTATCTGCAGCAGACCGTCGTTGATCAGCGCGCCCGGGCAGAGCTGTTGTCCGCCGCCCGCCTGGCGGCCGTTACCAATGCCGATCACCAGCGCGTCGCCCTGCCAGGAGAAGTTTTCGCCACGGATCTCAACGCTGTCGGCTTTCAGGGTATCCATGCGCATCAGGCCGTGAATGACATAGGATACGCCCCCCAGCGCGGCCTTCATCCGCTCTGGCGTTTCAGTCGTGATGCGCGTGCCAAACCCGCCGGTGGCCATGTTGATAAAACAGGTCTGGTTGTTAACCCGGGCAACATCTATCGGCACGGCCTTGCCGACAATCGCCAGCTGTAGGGCTTTATCCAGCGTTTCCGGCACGCCCGTGCTGGTGGCAAAATCGTTGGCGGTACCGAGTGGGATGATCCCCATTGCTGGGACGTTCTCACCCGTCGTGTTGACCAGCGCCGTCGCCACTTCATTGATCGTGCCATCGCCGCCGCCAGCGATCACCGTAGCAACGCCAAGCTCTACGGCCTCCGCGACGTAGCGGGCCGCGTCACCTTTTTCCCACGTGACCCTAACGTGCAGCTCGATACCTTCGTTACGCAGCAGAGTGACCGCCTCGCGCAGGGTGTCATCGCCTGCACTTTTGCCATTCAGAATAAGTAAACTCGACGGATCGCTAGTCATCCTAAAACCCTGAAAAAGAGAGAGTGAAGAGAGTGTATCTTAGCTGGAACGGGAACGTGTAAGAAGTGGCTGAAAGACGCTAAAAAAATAGGCCTGGCTTAACATGCCCGATCCGCTGGACGTTTGATGTACTTCCACCCCAGGAACCACCCAACGACTGCGCCAATCAGAAACATCACCGGCGTGCCGATAAAAAAGATAGCTGCATTAACCGACATCTGATCCTCGCCATAAACGGGACCAACGAAGTAGTTACATATCGCTGGCAATAGCAGGTACATCAAAAGAGCACCGCAAAGGGCACCGACGATCGTGCAAATGAAAATTTTTAGTTTTCTCATAATACTCTCCAAAACCAGACTTCTTTAGAGTTGAAAAAATCACTTAGAAACCCTTCGACGCTGAAGCCCCACTGTATGCGAGCATAACTGAAGAAAGAGGTTAAACGAGAGCCATTCCATAAGTCGATATGGTCGCCGCTACGATTTACAAAGCTTTCATTATCTCGTCGCCAGTAATCCTTAAAAAAGATGATACCGGTTCGGTTTTTTAGCACATCTTCAAAATTATCTGCGTGTACTTTTATAGCAGGGAAAACACCGGGTATAGAGGTACGTTTGAGCGCATCGGCCAGTTCTTCTGCACGTAAAATATGCCCCGCGCTTTTAGGATGCAACCAGCAAAAGTGAACATGAAGTTTTGTTACATCGTAACCGCATCGGGCAAGGGCGGTTCCAAGCCTAATGGCGCATTGATTATCAAACGCTTTATGTCCATCACGCCGCCGACAGGGATTATCATCCCCATGAACTTCAGGATGCGCATTCCAAAGCGCTGAAAAAGTCATACTCATCGGTACTCTCCTGTTACTAAAACACCTAATAGATACAATCATTTGCTGTCATCTACTATAAGTAAAAGCGATTCAGGAGTTTGAACAAAAAACCACAAATCCTTTAAGGTTATCTTATTAGTCATATCATTCAGATGTAGATGTGGGCTTGGTATGCATGCGGAGTAGGGGGAACGTCGTTTGCAGAGTAGTGCAAGAAAAAATTTGCTTAAGTAAGGGCGTTTTTACATCGCTTACAGCGGAGGCAATACGGGTTTACCTGGCAAGCAAACCTACTAAAAATCACTATAAATTATTAAAGCGTGGACATTCTGAGCGTCAGTGCCTTCCGTAAGGCATTAAGCTTTACCGCTTCTTGTGGATACTGGGAGGCAAAGTGTGCATAGATCATTATCTACTCAATCCGTGAATGCCCGAGAATCTATTGAAGTGTGATAATACTGCCTCCTTTAATTACAAAGTGAGTGGCAAAACTGTGACGCAACCGCATAGGCATCAAAGTTGTGTATCTCGCATTTAAAACTTATTGTTCTGCCGATGATAGGCTTATATCGCGAGCTGCTGCTGCTCCTTAAGGTGAGTTTGACCAGCATATCATCGCCCAGGTTGGGGCAAATATGCCGCGTGACACTCAGGCTGTCAAGGTCGCCCATAAGGTAACGGATGAGGTCAACGAGTACGAGGAGAATATCGAGAGGGTTGTCGGTATTTATGCCCCTCACCTCGGGGCGTACCGCGTCCATGTTACCGTGCAGCCGAATGGCGCATCGTTCCAAAGATTTTGGCCATCGAGCCTTTGACTTTAAAAAGCGGCTCTGCCGCGCCTCGGAATCCTGTCAATAACTGTGGAAAGCTCACCGACGGTGGCGATCCAGTTATGATCTCCACACCAGCTGAGCAAGCCGTAGCGGTTTTAAATCTGCTTGAGCACGAGGGTTATCGGCTGGAATGAGCCAGACGTCGTGAAGGTGCTTAACGGCGCGTTAAAAGCTGGCGCACCTCGTAAAAATCGACAGCAAAGAAGCAATGCGCCGCTCAAAATGAGCAAACAAGCGCCATCAGCCAGGATGACAAAATCTCAAAGGGATCGTATTGCCAAAATTCGTTTCGATTTGGCTCAGGAAGAGATCAACTCAGAACGATGGGAGATTGAGGTGTTTGCACGCGGGGCAACAGTATGTTTCGGGAACAAAGTGTTCAGATATCACATTCATGAAATCTGGGAGTATGATTTTGCTTCATTTGAGTAGTACTATCAGAGGATTCTGTTTTATTTGGGCAATTGATTGCATTGCAAAATGGAGATTGTACATGTCAGAAAGTTTGAGTGAAATCAGAGCTTCAGTAGTGAATGAGTTGTTAGAAAAGGTTAAACAGAACAATTATGGGAAGTATTTATTAAAAGCTAAAATTGGAAGGATTCGTGGGTTTTCTGGGGGAAGATATTTCTTTTGAATTCCCGGTTACAGCTTTAGTCGGCCCTAATGGAAGCGGTAAATCCTCTGTCCTCGGTGTTGCCGGTTGTGCTTATAAAGAAATCAAGCCTAGTGTTTTTTTTCCAAAAAGTGCAATTGGTGATGAAAGCATGGCAGGATGGAAGGTTGAGTACGAAATTATAGACAAAGGTGTAAATCCGAGACAAACAGTCCGTAGAACTAGTAGTTTTAGAAGTGCCAAATGGGCGAGGGATGAAGTTGTATCAAGAGATGTGTATTTCTTTGGTATTGAACGTACAGTCCCAGCAGGTGAAAAAACAAAATATAAAAAATTGACTCGTTCTTCATACCAGCATACAGGTAGTTTAACAACCTTGAGTGCAGGCGTTGCCAAGCAGATTGAGCATATCTTAGGAAAAGATGTATCTGCATTTAATGTTACTGATATCGGCCATGATGAAAAATTCTTTGTAGGCAATAATAATGGTAGTCGTTATTCAGAATTCCATTTCGGAGCAGGTGAGTCATCAATTATAAGAATGGTGTCAGAGATAGAAAATGCATCTGATAACAGTCTGGTTCTCATAGAAGAAATTGAAAATGGACTGCATCCGGTGGCAACAAGACGAATGGTTGAGTATTTGATTGATGTCGCTAAACGTAAATCGATTCAGGCAGTATTCACCACGCATAGTGATTATGCTCTGATGCCATTACCGCAGGAGGCGATATGGGCATGTATCGACGGGCGCCTCAGAAAAGGAAGATTAACAGTTGAGTCATTGAGAGCTATATCTGGTAGGGTTGACAAAAAGTTGGCAATATTTGTTGAAGATGAATTTGCTAAATGTTGGGTTGACGCAATTCTGCGGGAAAGATTAAAAAGCGATTATGATCAGCTAGAAGTTCATGCTGTTGCTGGTGATGGTAATGCAGTATCAATCCACAAGTCACATACTGCGAATCCATCAATTAAATTTAAATCTCTTTGCATTATTGATGGTGATTCCTCTCAGAGAGATAATGATGCGAAAGGTGTTTTTAGATTGCCAGGCACTCAGCCAGAACGTAGTGTTTTTGACGATATATTAGATAAAATAGAGCCTGTATTGGCAATACTAACGGTTTCTTGCCAATTGCCGCCAGAATCACAAGAAAAAGTGAGGGCCGTAGTAGAATCCGTTTCTAGAACGAATAGAGATCCTCATCTTATTTTTAATCAAATTGGCATGGGTTTAGGTTTTGTATCTGAAGTCATCATTCGCGGCGCGTTTTTAAGTCTTTGGACTCGACAAAATGAAACGTATTGTGATGATTTAGTAAATAAGGTAAAAGCTCTTCTTAATTGATTAGAATATTGGAAGGTCTGGAGTTTTTCTCCAGACATCCGTCATAGCAGTGAAGCATTGCCAAGCTGCGTCAATTTGCATTTGTTTTTTATCTTAGATTTTATGAGCTGGTGCTGGTGCGGTTCAGTATTCCTCATGCACCTGCATTAAAAGCGACCGATCAAGTGCGCAGGCGAGGCGGGGATAGCACTGCGCGCCAGCCATGGTGGCAGGATTTATTTTACGCGTCTGTGCGCGTCGTAGTAGGGCGCTGTGCTGTGAGGTCGGGCGATGTGGTGTGCGAGGGATTGCGCAGCATGTGCGGCGTCTGGTTCGCACTGAGGATATGCCGCCCGGTGGCGGCATTTTGGCGGAGTTAATCGGTATCGATGCTGTAATCCTTAAAGCGGATCACTTCCATTCCTAACCAGTCGTTTATTTCCTTAAAATGCTCCTGCAGCGGCGTCAGCTCGTTACGCACAAACACCCATGCCACCTTCTCGATGTCACCCATTGAGCCGATATTCTCTGGCTTGCCCCCCATCAGCTGGAACGGTACGCGGTGCGCATCGAGCAGGTCGGCGGCGCTCACCTTTTTGATATTGAAAAAATCATCTTTCATGGCGACTTCGCTCAACGGCACGATCTTAATGCCGTCCGGTTTTCCGTTGGGCGCATAGAAAAACAGTTTTTTGAAATTCCCGAGCCCCTTCGAGTCACGCATCGCGGAGCGCAGCGCTTCGACGTCAGTGCTGCTCTGCGCCGCGTCGGGCACGTAAATGATGTAACCCGCGTGCGCACCGTTCTGGTAATACTTGCGACGAAACAGCGTGGCGGATACATTCAGCCAGGCGGAATTTAGCGCGCTCAGGTATTCCGGCACCGCCTGAACCTGTCACCCCGCCGAAAACGCTTTATATCAATGGTGAACTGGTGAGTAACTGGGATGAATGACTTCAAACCTTTTGACGACCAGCGCCCCAGGCTGATTGCTGCTCTGTCGCCTGGAGGGCGTCGACGGCTTGCCGGTAAAATTGCGAAACAGCTCAGAACGGCACAACAGCAACGGATTAAACAGCAAAAAGCCCCGGACGGTTCACCCTATCAGGCGCGTAAGCGTCAGCCGCTCAGGGCAAAGACCGGGCGAATCAAAAGGGCGATGTTTCAGAAACTGCGCACGAGCCGTTACATGGAAGCCGTTGGCCGTGAAAACAGTGCTGTGGTGGAATTTACCGGGAAAGTGCAGCGTATCGCGCGAATTCATCAGTATGGCCTTAAAGATCGACCACATCATAACGCTATAGATGTTCAATATGCAGAACAACAGTTACTAGGGTTTAGTAAAGAGGATAACAAACTAATCGAGAATATTATCGTGATGTTTGTTAGTGAAAAAAATTGGTAACAGTAAAAAATCATGAGCCATCAGTTTTGAGTAAGTGCGGGTAGTTTATACGTAAACTACCCCCGCTAAAAAGCATATGCAGCTTAAGAAATCTTTCAGTTATTTAGATTTGATTGTCATTTTGCATTAGAATTGATTAATTGATCTGATAGACCGTTTGCTGCAAGAGACTCTTGCAGTTTAACTTTTGCGGTGCGTGAATCCAATGCTAGTTTTGTAGCCGCCTCAGTATCATTTGACATGCTACTGATTCCTAATAATTCATTTCTTAGTTCTTTTAATATTTCGTCGTAGAAATAATTTGTCCAGTGATATGCGTATCCATCTCCAAATTGTTCAAAACCATCTTTGGATAATGGGGTTAATTCTATAACCATGTTTTTTAGGCTATCTTTTTTGAAAAGGTCAGGGTTAATCTGTAAGCCCGGCATGCTGAGTACTTTCATGATCATAACGGCATTGAGTATTATGAATTGATATGTATCAAAAAGTTTTTTTACTCTTTCGTTGAGATAGAGTTCTGTCATGGTTCGGTCAAATGTTCCATAAATTTTCAGTTTTTCATCTATACCAAAAGGGTCAGTTAGAGCTTTGATGAATTGAGTAATTTTAGGATCATTTCTATTTTTTGTTATTTCTTCTAGATTGAGCAGCTTTAGATACTCAACAAGCATCGAAAATTGACCAAGAAATTGGCGAGAGCGCATTAATGTTTCAGCTGCTTCAAAACGTTTGGTTTGAAGTGTTGAGTCTCGTTCTCTACGAGTTGACCCCATAAATTCTCTAATTTGTTCAAGTTCTTTTTCACTGTCTCTAATTTCCGCCTTAAATTTTTCGATTTTTTTATCAAATCGATGCTCAACAGATTTGCCGATAAATTTAGTTAGGATAGAACGCATGAAGTATGCGACGGCACCCAAAAAAACTGCAGATGTTAAAGCACTAATCAGCCATTTTATTAGTTCATTAAACATATATTCTCCGTATTACAGCTTTAAGTAAGCCTGCGAGTTGGCATAAGAATCGTATTGTTGAAACTCATATTAAATGAAAATTTATTTTTTTAAACAATAAGTCAAGGATTTTCCCAAAAAGGGTTTTGTTGTGTCACCACTAAACAAACCGCGCATAATTGCCGCTGTCCTTGCCCGGCGGCATCATTTCCCCATGAATAATTTAAATTGTCTGCAGGAGATCGCACGCGCGATCCGAAACCTCACCGCATCCGACAACGTCAGGACAGTAACAGATTCACTGGATGTGACCAAAAAGAAGCCTCGCAAATGCGGGGCTTTTTTCGATGAGTTGTCAATGCGTGGGTGCGAGCAGAAATAAATCCTTCTATTTCAAGGTATTAAGAAAAAAAATAGGCCTGCGTAAGGGAGATTACACAGGCCAAGGAGGTGGTTCCTGGTAGAGCTAGCATTTATGGGTTATGTTTTTCAGCGCAGAGATAATACCCTTATCAAGCGAAACGGTATGTGATCCGATTCTAAGATTCATATCACCTGAAAAAATAACCCATTAGAACTACTTGGATGCTAAGCAGCGTGCGGGTTGCGCGTCGTCTGGCCGTTGAAATTGCGCATCAGCAGACCATACTCCAGCTGCATATCCGAAGGCACCGGCAGCCACACGGTGTAGCCGTCGCCCGGTGCAACCGGCATTGCTTCGCCTTTGGCGTTCTCCATATGCTCCAGGGTGAAATTGACGTTACCGAGCGGGGTCATCAGCTCCATGCTGTCGCCCACGGAGAACTTATTCTTCACCTTCACCGCCGCCAGCGCGCCGTTGCGCTCGCCGGTGAACTCCCCAACAAACTGCTGGCGATCGGAGATCGAGTAGCCCTGCTCGTAGTTCTGGTAGTCGTCATGGGTATGGCGGCGCAGGAAGCCTTCGGTATAGCCCCGGTGTGCCAGCCCTTCTAACGTCTCCATCAGGCTGATGTCGAACGGTTTACCGGCGGCAGCGTCGTCAATGGCCTTGCGGTAAACCTGCGCGGTACGGGCGCAGTAGTAGAACGATTTGGTGCGGCCCTCGATCTTCAGCGAGTGCACGCCCATCTGCGTCAGGCGCTCAACGTGGGCGATGGCGCGCAGATCTTTCGAGTTCATGATGTAGGTGCCGTGCTCATCTTCGAACGCGGTCATGTACTCGCCGGGGCGCTGGGCCTCTTCAATCATAAATACCTTGTCGGTCGGCGCGCCAATACCCAGCGTCGGCTCGACGTTTTTCACCGGGATCGGCTCGTGGACGTGGACGATATTACCCACGGCGTCCTCTTTGCCCTCCTGGACGTTATACTCCCAGCGGCAGGCGTTGGTGCAGGTGCCCTGGTTCGGATCGCGCTTGTTGATATAGCCCGAGAGCAGGCAGCGGCCGGAGTAGGCCATGCACAGCGCACCGTGCACGAAAATCTCAAGCTCCATCTCAGGCACCTGCTGGCGGATCTCGGCGATCTCATCCAGCGACAGCTCGCGGGAGAGGATCACCCGGGTCAGGCCCATCTGCTGCCAGAACTTCACCGTCGCCCAGTTGACGGCGTTAGCCTGCACCGAGAGGTGAATATCCATCTGTGGGAAGTGCTCGCGCACCAGCATGATTAAACCAGGATCGGACATGATCAGCGCATCCGGCCCCATCGCCACCACCGGCGCTAAATCGCGGATAAAGGTCTTCAGCTTGGCGTTGTGCGGTGCAATATTCACCACTACGTAGAACTTTTTACCCAGCGCATGGGCTTCGTTGATCCCCAGCTGGAGATTCTCGTGGTTGAATTCGTTATTGCGCACGCGCAGGGAGTAGCGAGGCTGGCCCGCGTAGACGGCATCCGCGCCATAGGCGAAGGCGTAACGCATATTTTTCAGCGTTCCCGCCGGGGAGAGGAGTTCCGGTTTAAACATGATGTTCTCGTTCTGATGACAGGTCAGATCCGCCGCAGTTCGGTGGGCGGGCAGGGGGTAATCCCCTGTTTTAAGGGCGGGAATTATAGCGCTGCACAGAGAACAGGTAAAGCGCCGTCATCCGTAGGCCCGGCCAGCGGCGCGCCGCCGGGCGTAAATGTCAGGCCAATCGACCTGCGTCCGCTTCCCAGCGGTATCCGACGCCGTACACCGCCCGGATAAAGGACTGCTCCTCATCCAGCGCTTCCAGCTTGCGGCGCAGGTTTTTGATGTGGCTGTCGATGGTGCGGTCGGTGACGACCCGGTAATCATCATAGAGATGATTCAGCAGCTGCTCGCGGGAGAAGACCTTTCCCGGCTCGCTGGAAAGCGTCTTTAGCAGGCGAAACTCGGCGGGCGTCAGATCCAGCGCCTTGCTGTGCCAGCTGGCCTGGAAGCGGCCTTCGTCGATCACCAGCGGGCTGACCGCATCCAGCTCTTTCAGCTCGCGATGGGGCTTGCAGCGACGCAAAATGGTTTTTACCCGCGCCACCACTTCCCGAGGACTATAGGGCTTGCAGATGTAGTCATCGGCACCGATCTCCAGCCCTAGCAGGCGGTCAATTTCTTCGATTCGGGCGGTAACCATCACAATCGGCAGATCGGAGAAGCGGCGGATCTCCCGGCACAGGGTCAGGCCGTCGGTGCCGGGAAGCATCAGATCCAGCAGCATTAAATCCGGCGGCGTCTGGCGCACGTAGGGCAGCACTTTATCGCCGTGGTTAATCAGCGTCGGGGCATAGCCTGCCGCCCGCAGATAGTCCACCAGCAGCTGTCCCAGCTTCGGCTCATCTTCCACGATTAAAATGCGCGGCGTGTTTTCGTCAATCGGTAACTCAGTCATACATCTCTCGGTAAATCGCGTTCCAGCGGTAGCTCAACTGTAATGCTAACCCCGCCAAAAGGCGAATGGGCTGCGGCGATGGTTCCGCCGTGGGCTTCAACAATGTTCACACAGATAGGCAATCCCAGCCCTGAGCCGCCGCTGGCCCGGTTGCGCGAGCCTTCGGTGCGGTAGAAGCGTTCAAACAGACGGCTGAGCTGTTCGTCGCTGACGCCCGGGCCGCTGTCGGCAAAAGTCATCGCCAGGATATCAGGCTTGACGCTCGCGCTAATCAACAGCTGACCCCCGGCATCGGTATAGCGCAGGCTGTTCTCCAGCAGATTGTTAAACAGCTGCATCAGGCGGTCGCGATCGCCGAACACGATGGCGCTCTCCGGCAGCGAAACGCTAAGGGTTAACCCCCGGCTGGCGAAGCGCTCCCGGAACGCCCCGGCGGCGATCTCCAGCAGGGTGATCACGTCCATGGGGGCTTTCTGATAGGCCAGCGCACCCTCGTCGGACATCGAGAGCTGATGCAGATCGTCAACCAGCTTGGTCAGCGTGCCCACCTCAGCCTGCAGGGAGGCCACCGACTCGGGGGTAAATTGGCGCACGCCGTCCTGAATCGCCTCCAGCTCGCCGCGCAGCACCGCCAGCGGGGTACGCAGCTCGTGGGAGATATCGGCCATAAAGTCGCGGCGCATCTGCTGGTTCTTCTCCAGCGTGCTGGCGAGCTGGTTAAAGTCCTGGGCCAGCTTGCCCAGCTCATCCGGGCTGGTGGTGGTGACGCGGGTAGTAAAGTCCCCGGCTGCCAGCCGGTGCGTTCCCTCCACCAGTCGTTTTACCGGGGCCAGCAGACCGCGCGCCAGCGGAAAGGTCGCCAGCGCCGCCAGCAGCGTGGCGAGGCCGACAATCAGCCAGCTGGTGCGCCGCTGCTGGCGGTCGAAGTTGATGTCGGTGTTGCGGGTCAGCCGCTCCACCGGGGAGGCGATAACCGAGCCCACCTCCGCTCCGTTGACCATTATCGCCCGCCGGGTTCCCTCTTTTGGGATCGGCGAGCGCGGGCCCACCAGCACATCGCCGCTCTGGTCGGTCACCCAGAACTGCGTGCGCCAGCCGTGGGGCGGCATGCCGGGGCCAGGCCGATCGCTGTCGCCGTCATGCTCAAAAGAGCGCAGGATCTGAAAGACAAAGCGGTCGTTGTTGCGCAGAAAACGCCAGTCGCCGTGGAGCTCGTACTGCTCTCCCAGCGCGTCGCCAAGCATCTGTAGCCGCTGCTCGTTGCCGTGCTTGATGTAGTCAATAAAGCCGCGCTCAAAGCTGATCCGCACCGCCCAGTGCATGGTGATCAGCAGCACAATGCAGGTAGCCAGGATCGCCAAAAAAAGCTTGCCGGTGATCCCCGGACGCCAGAATTTCATTGTTCACTCCTTTTGCGCCGGGCAATCACGGTATTGGTGCTGGCATCGTTCGGCACGCGGGCAAAGACCAGCGCGGGCAGGGCGATAATCACCGCCATGCACAGATAGGTGGAAAAGAAAACGTGGTGCACCAGGGTGCTGTCGGTCGCCAGATGCTGCTGACCAAACAGGCCCAGCAGCAGCCCGGCCACGGTGACGCCGACGCTCATCGAGAGCTGCATGATCATCGACAGCAGGCTGTTGCCGCTGCTGGCCTGCGCATCCGGCAGATCCTTCAGCGTCAGGGTGTTCATGGTCGAGAAGCGCATCGAGTTGATCATCCCCTGCACGAACAGCACCACCGGCAGCAGGTAGTAGAGGCCCGCCAGCGCCGTTGCCATAAACAGCAAACTCACCAGCGCCAGCCCCAGCGTGCTGGCCACCAGCACCCGGCGGTAGCCTGCGCGGTTAACTACCTGTACCACGATCCGTTTCATGCCCATGCTGCCCAGCACCATCGGGATCATCATCAGCCCGGCGTGGAACGGCGAGAAGCCCAGCCCGATCTGTAAAAATACCGGAGTAATAAAGGGCAGCATGCCGCTGCCGATGCGTCCGGCAAAGCTGCCGGCCAGGCCGAGGGAGAAGGAGCGAGTGCTAAACAGACCGAGGGGAAAAAGCGCCGCCTCGTTGCGTCTGGCATGCCACAGATAGACGCCCAGCGCGATCGCGCCCGCAACCACCAGCGCCACAAGCGTAAGGGTAGAGATACCTAACCCCTTCTGGCCGTCGAGGGCGAGGGTCAGCGCCGCCATGCCGAAGGCCAGCAGCAGGAAGCCGGGCATATCGAAGCGGCGGGTTTGCAGAGTGTAGTTGGGCATCAGCCAGAGGGTGGCAATCGCCCCGACGATGCCCACCGGCAGGTTAATCAGGAAGATCCAGTGCCAGGAGGCATACTCCACCAGAATCCCTCCCAAGGCCGGGCCGAGCAGGGGGCCAATCTGTCCCGGCAGCGTGACGAAGGTCATCGCCGCCATATACTGTGACCGGGGAACGATCTTCAGCACCGTTAGCCTGCCCACCGGCACCATCATTGCGCCGCCGACGCCCTGCAACACGCGGGCCATCACCAGCCCGTCGAGGGTGCTGGCCTGGGCGCAGAACAGCGATCCCAGCGTAAACAGCACAATCGCCGTGAAGAAGACATTGCGCACGCCAACCTTATCCGCCAGCCAGCCGCTGGCGGGAAGCATCACCGCCACCGTCAGTACGTAGGCTACGACGACCATATGCATATGCAGCGGGCTTTCGCCGAGGCTCTGCGCCATCGAGGGCAGGGCGGTATTGACGATGGTGGTATCCAGCGCCTGCATGAAAAAGCCGAAGGCCACTATCCATAGCTGCCAGCGGACCTGGTTCGGAAGATCGGTCATTTCACCTGCCTCTTTACCCTTTACTCACTCAATTACTCACTCAACAGCGGCTGGCGTCTGCGGGCAAAACGTAGCCGCAGCCGGTCAAAGAAGAGATAGACCACCGGCGTGGTGTAGAGCGTCAGCAGCTGGCTCATCACCAGGCCGCCGACGATGGTGATCCCGAGCGGCTGGCGCAGCTCGGAACCGTCGCCGGAGGTCAGCACCAGCGGCAGGGCACCAAACAGCGCCGCCAGGGTGGTCATCATGATTGGCCTGAAACGCAGCAGGCAGGCCTGGAAGATGGCCTCCTGCGGCGTCAGGTTGCCGGTGCGCTGCGCCTCCAGGGCGAAGTCGACCATCATGATGGCGTTCTTCTTGACGATACCTATCAATAGCATAATTCCGATCAGGGCGATGAGGCTAAAGGGGGCATCGAACAGCTCCAGCGCCAGCAGCGCCCCCACGCCCGCCGACGGCAGGGTAGAGAGAATAGTCAGCGGATGGACGTAGCTCTCATAGAGAATGCCGAGCACGATGTAAACCGTGGCGATGGCCGCGAGGATCAGGATCAGCTGGGAGCGCATGGTCTCCTGGAAGACCTGCGCCGTCCCGGCAAAGCTGCCGCGCACGCTGGAGGGCACCCCTAGCTGGGTCATCGTCCGGTCAATGGCCGCGCTGGCCTCAGAGAGCGAGACGCCGGTCGGCAGGTTAAAGGCGATGGTCGAGGCGGCGGAAAGCCCCTGGTGGTTCACCGACAGCGGCGCGTTAGCGGGCTGCCACTTCGCAAAGTAAGAGAGGGGGATCGGCTTGCCCTCGCTGTTGATCACAAACATCTTGTCCAGGGCGCTGATATCCTGGGTGTAGCGCGGATCGACCTCCATCACCACCTTGTACTGGTTGAGCGCCTCGTAGATGGTTGAGATCTGGCGCTGGCCGAAGGCGTTGTTGAGCAGGCCGTTGGCATCCTGCACGCTGATGCCCAGTCGGGACATCGTCTCCCGGTCGTAGATCAGGTTCATCTCTGCGCCGTTATCCTGCTGATCGGAGTTAACGTCCGCCAGCTGGGGCAGGGCCGCCAGCGCCTTGCGGATCTTCGGCTCCCACTCGCGCAGGTCGCCGAGATCGTCCGACAGCAGAGCGTACTGGTAGCTGGCGTTCGACTGACGGCCGCCGACGCGGATATCCTGTACCGCCATCAGGAACAGGTTAGCCCCCGGCTCTTTCGCCAGTTTCACCCGCAGGCGGTCGATAACCTGCTGGGCGGTATCGCTGCGCTGGTCACGAGATTTCAGGGTGATAAACATCATCCCGCTGTTGACCCGTGAGCCGCCGGTAAAGCCGGTAACGTTATCTACCGCCGGATCGTCGCGAATAATCTTCATAAAGTCCGCCAGTTTGCCGCGCATCGCCTGGAAGGAGATGCTCTGGTCCGCCTGAATGCCGCCCATCAGCACGCCGGTGTCCTGCTCCGGGAAGAAGGTTTTCGGAATGGCGATATAGAGCCAGACGTTGAGCGCAATGGTGCCAAGCAGCACCACGCCCACCAGCCGGGTATGGTTCAGTACCCACTTCAGCGATTTAGCGTAGCCCTGCTGAAGGGCGAGCAGCAGGCGGCCAAAGCCCCGCACCTTAGCTTGCGCTTTCGGTTTGCCGCTCTTCAGCAGCCAGCCGCACATCATCGGCGTCAAGGTCAGGGAGACCACCAGCGAGATGCCGATCGCCACCGACAGGGTGACGGCGAACTCCCGCAGCAGGCGGCCCGGCAGGCCGTCCATCAGCAGCAGCGGCAGGAAAACCGCTACCAGCGACAGGCTCATGGAGAGCACGGTAAAGCCCACCTCCCGCGTGCCCTGCAGTGCCGCCTGGAGCGGTTTCATTCCGGCCTCCAGATGGCGGGAAATATTCTCCAGCACCACGATGGCGTCATCTACCACAAAGCCGGTAGCGATGGTCAGCGCCATCAGGGAGAGGTTGTTGAGGCTAAAGCCGCACAGATACATGGCGGCAAAGGTGCCGATCAGCGACACCGGCACCGCCACCGCCGGGATCAGCGTCGCCCGACCCGAGCGCAGGAAGAGAAAGACCACCAGGATCACCAGCGCCACGGAGATGATCAGGCTGTGCTCGACCTCATCCAGCGAGGCGCGGATGGTGGGGGAGCGGTCCTGGGCGATCTGTAAGTCGATGGCCGCCGGGATCGTCTCCTGCAGCTCTGGCAGGCGGGCGCGAATGCTATCCACCGTCTGGATAATATTGGCTTCCGGCAGCTTGCGGATCAACAGCAGGATCGCGGGCTTGGCGTTGGTCATCCCGGCGTTGCGCACGTCCTGCACCGAATCGGTGACGCTGGCGACGTCGCTGAGGCGTACCGCCGCGCCATTGCTGTAGTGAACGATCAGCGGCTGGTAGGCCTCGGCGGTTTTGATCTCGTCGTTGGTTTGTAGCTGCCAGCGGTGGGTGCCGTCCTCAATAGCGCCCTGCGGCCTGCGCACGTTGGCGCTCGTGATCGCGCTGCGTACGGCGTCCAGCGACACGCCCTGGTTGAACAGCGCCTGCGGGTTGAGCGACACTCGCACGGCAGGCAGGGAGCTGCCGCCGACGTCAACGTCGCCTACGCCGTCGATTTGCGAGATGGTCTGCGCCAGCTGCGTCGAGGCAAAGTCATACAGCTGCCCCTGGGAGTAGGTGTCGGAGGTTAACGTCAGGATCATGATCGGCGCATCGGACGGGTTCGCTTTCCGATAGGTGGGGCGGCTCGGCATTCCGCTCGGTAGCAGGCTCTGCGCGGCGTTGATCGCCGCCTGCACGTCTCGCGCAGCACCGTTGATGTCGCGATCGAATTTGAACTCCAGAATGATGCGCGTGCTGCCCAGCGAGCTGGAAGAGGTCATCTCGTTGACCCCGGCGATGCGCCCGAGGGCGCGCTCCAGCGGCGTCGCCACCGAGGAGGCCATGGTTTCCGGCGACGCCCCCGGCAGGGAGGCGCTAACCATGATCACCGGGTAGTCCACCTGCGGCAGCGGGGCTACCGGCAGCAGGCGGAAGCCGAGAATGCCGCAGAGGGTAATCGCCAGCGAAATCAGGATCGTGGCGACCGGGCGGTGAATGAAGAGGGCAAAAAACTTCACTTACATCTCCTCCCCTTCACGCTCTGCGCGGCGGGGGAAGCGGTGGCGAACCCGCAGGGCCAGACGGTCAAACAGCAGGTAGATCACCGGTGTGGTAAACAGGGTTAGCACCTGGCTCACCAGCAGGCCGCCGACCATGCCAATCCCCAGCGGACGGCGCAGCTCTGCGCCCACCCCGGTACTCAGCATCAGCGGCAGGGCACCCAGCAGCGCCGCAAGGGTCGTCATTAAAATCGGCCGGAAACGCAGCAGGCAAGCCTGGAAGATCGCCTCCCTGGGCGACATGCCCTGTTCCCGCTCGGCGGCGAGGGCAAAGTCGATCATCATGATGGCGTTCTTCTTGACGATACCGATCAGCAGAATGATACCGATAATGGCAATCACATCCAGCTCGCTGCCCGCCAGCATCAGGGCCAGCAGCGCACCCACCCCGGCGGTGGGCAGGGTAGAGAGGATGGTAATGGGGTGAATAAAGCTCTCGTAGAGCACGCCGAGCACGATATACATCGCCACCACCGCGGCAACGATCAGCCACACCGTGCTGCCCAGCGCGTCCTGGAACGCCAGCGAGCTGCCCTGGAACTGGGTGGTAATATCTCCCGGCAGGCTGAGGTTCTTCTCGCTATCCACGATGGCCTGCACCGCATCCCCCAGCGCGTAGCCGTCCGGGACGTTAAACGAGATGGTAGTAGACGGGAACTGGTCAAGGTGGTTAATCGCCAGCGGGGTATAGCGCTCTTCCACTTTGGCAATGGCGCTGAGCGGCACCACGCCGCCGTCGCTGCTGGTCAGGCGGATGGAGTCCAGCGCCGCCAGACCCGGCGTTGCGGCGGTGTTATGCTCCAGCACGACCCGATACTGATTAGCCTGGGTATAGATGGTAGAGATCAGCCGCTGGCCGAAGGCGTTGTAGAGGGCGTTATCCACGTCGGCCATGGTAATACCCAGCCGGCTGGCGCTGTCCCGGTCAACGTTAACGTACGCGGCCAGCCCCTTGTCCTGCCAGTCGCTGCTGACGTCCGCCAGCTGCGGCAGCGTTTGCAGCTCGCTCATCAGCTGCGGTACCCAGGTGCTCAACGCCTCAAGGGTTGTGGCCTGCAGGGTAAACTGGTACTGGGTGCGGCTGACGGTGGTGTCGATGGTCAGATCCTGGGTCGGCTGAAGATAGAGCGCCACGCCGGGGACTTTCGCCACCGCCTGCTGAAGCCGGGCGATTACCGTCTGGACGCGATCGTCCCGGTCATCCAGTGGCTTGAGGTTGATTTGCAGCCGGGCGCTGTTCAGCGACGGGTTGGTGCCGTCGACGCCGACAAAGGCCGTCAGACTCTCTACCGCCGGATCCTTCAGGACGATATCGCTCACCTGTCGCTGGCGCTCCGCCATGCTGGCAAACGATGCCGACTGCGGGGCCTGCAAGGTGCCCTGGATAATGCCGTTATCCTGGATAGGGAAGAAGCCTTTCGGGATGGTCACCCACAGCAGCACCGACAGCAGCAGCGCACCCAATGCCACGCTGAGGGTCAGCCACGGATGGTTAAGCACCTTCGTCAGCCCCCGGCCGTAGGCGGCAATCACCCGGTCGAAGAAGCGCTCCGAAGCGCGGGAGAAGCGGTTCTGCTTGCGCAGGGATTCATGGCTGAGCATCCGGGCGCACATCATCGGGGTCAGCGTCAGCGACACCACGGCGGAGATCAGGATCGCCACCGCCAGGGTGACGGCAAACTCGCGGAACAGGCGGCCCACAATATCGCCCATAAACAGCAGCGGGATCAGTACCGCAATCAGCGAGAAGGTGAGAGAGATAATGGTAAAGCCAATCTCTCCCGCACCCTTCAGCGCCGCCGCCAGCGGCTTCTCACCTTTTTCGATATAGCGGGAGATGTTCTCAATCACCACGATGGCGTCATCGACCACGAAGCCGGTGGCAATGGTCAGGGCCATCAGCGTCAGGTTGTTGATCGAGAAGTCGAGGAACACCATCACCGCAAAGGTGCCCACCAGCGACAGCGGTACCGCCACGGCGGGAATAATGGTCGCCGGGATATTACGCAGGAACAGGTAGATGATCATCACCACCAGGGCGATGGCCAGCATCAGCTCGAACTGGGTATCGTGCACCGAGGCGCGAATGTTGGTGGTACGATCCGACAGGACCTTCACCGTGACCGACTTCGGCAGGCTCTCGGTAAGCTGAGGCAGCAGGGTGCGGATGCTGTCGGCAGTGGAGAGAATGTTGGCGCCCGGCTGGCGCTGAACGTTCATCACGATCGCCTGCTGCGTGTTGGCCCACGCTCCCAGCCAGCTGTTCTCCGCACCCTGCTCAATGGTTGCCACGTCGCCGAGGCGGATCGGTGCCCCGTTCTGGTAGGCGATAATCAGGCGGCGGTAGTCTTCGGCAGACTGCATCTGGTCGTTCGCAGAGAGGGTCACCGCCCGCGTCGGGCCGTCGAGGCTACCCTTCGCCGAGTTCACGTTGTTGTTGTTAATCGCGGTGCGCACGGTTTCGCTGGTTAGCCCGAGGGCGGCGATGGCCTGGGCGTTAAGCTTCACCCGTACCGCCGGACGCTGGCCGCCGGAAAGCGTCACCAGGCCGACGCCAGCTACCTGAGAGATCTTCTGCGCCACCCGGGTCTCGACCATATCCTCAACCTGGGTCATCGGCATCGCAGTCGAGGTCACCGCCAGCGACATGATCGGCGGATCCGCCGGGTTGACCTTGCTGTAGACCGGCGGGTTAGGCAGATCGGAGGGCAGTAAATTGGTGGCGGCATTAATTGCGGCCTGCACCTCCTGCTCGGCAACGTCCAGCCCCAGGGTGAGTTGAAACTGAAGCGTTACTACCGACGCGCCGCCGGAGCTTTGGGAAGACATCTGCTTTAGGCCGGACATCTGGCCAAACTGGCGCTCAAGGGGCGCGGTGACGGCGGAGGTCATTACGTCCGGGCTGGCGCCGGGATAGAGGGTCACCACCTGAATCGTGGGATAGTCCACCTCAGGCAGGGCGGAGACCGGCAGAAAACGGTAGCCGATGATCCCCGCCAGCAGGATCGCCACCATAAAGAGGGTGGTGGCGACCGGACGGAGAATAAACAGGCGGGACGGGCCGCCGGTGGCGCTAGGAGGTAACACCTGCATCAGGAACCGGCTCCCTGTGCGGCGCGCGTGCCATGGGTTTTCGCCTGCGCGGCAGGGGCGGCATCGGCGCTCTGGGCCGTCACCACCTCAACCTGGGCACCTTCGGTTAAGCGGTCAATGCCGTCGGTGACCACCCGGTCGCCTGCCGACAGCCCGGCGCTGATCGCCACCTGCTGGCTGTTCTGAATGCCAGGCGTCACGGTGTGCTTGCTCACTTTATTCTGCTCGTTCAACACCCAAACAAAGTGGCCGTCGTTGCCCATCTGCAGTGCGGCGGTCGGGATCAGCACCGCATTTTGCTCGGTAGAGACCAGCATTCGGGCGTTAACGAACTGATTAGGGAAGAGAGCGTCGTCCTGGTTGGTAAAGCGGGCTTTCAGCTTGATGGTGCCGGTGGTGGTGTCGATCTGGTTGTCGAGGCTCAGCAGGGTGCCGTCGCTCAGCTTCTGCTTGTTGGTACGGTCCCAGGCTTCAACGTTGAGGGTCTGCCCGGCCTTTTGCGCCTGCACCACCGTGGCGATATCGCTCTCCGGCAGGGTAAACACCAGATCGATAGGGTGGGTCTGGGTAATGACCACGATACCGGTGGTATCGCCGCTGGAGATCTGGTTGCCGATATCGACCTGCTTCAGGCCCACGCGGCCATCAATCGGGGCGGTGATGCGGCTCCAGTCCAGCTGCAGCTGGGCGCTGGCAACCGAGGCTTCATCTGCCTTGATAGTGCCCTGAGATTCGCTCACCAGCGCCTGCTGGGCATCCAGCTCCTGGCGGGAAACCAGATTGGTTTTGACCAGCTGCTGATAGCGGGCCAGATCGCGCTGGGCGTTGGCCAGCGTGGCTCTGTCTTTCGCCAGCTGGCCCTGGGCCTGGGCGAGCGCCACTTTAAACTGGCTCGGATCGATCTCTGCTAAAAGGTCTCCGGCCTTGACCTGCTGGCCCTCCTGGAAGTGCAGGGCCATCAGCTGGCCGTCAACGCGGCTGCGCACGGTTACGGTATTGGCGGCGGTGATGGTGCCGAGGCCGGTCAAATAGCGGGGCACTTCGCCTTCTACGGCAGTAGCGGCCTGCACTGGTGCCAGCGGCATACCGCGACGGCCACCCGCAGCGCCACGTCCCGCCTGCGGGGCATGTGCGCCTGCCGCAGTCTGGGTGCTGTTGTGGCTATGCCAGTACCAAAGTGCGGCAATAGCGACAATCGCCACGCCGATGACCATCGCCCAGCGGGCATTAACACGACCTTTCATTGTTATCCGTATCTCTTCCTGAAACATTTCACAGAATGATACTAGTTTAGTAATGCAACGCCGCAGAAAAATGGAGGAAATATGAAAGACCGTAGGGAATCGTCTGAATGCGCCGGGCGTTGCACCACGGGGACATAAAAGTGCCGGGTGGCGGCTACGCCTTACCCGGCCTACGGATGCGGAATGCGCTGGACGTTTTTAAAACACTACCTGCGCCCAGCGGGCGAGGCCTGCCGTGACCGAGCCAAAATCGTCGCCGCCGGCAATCGGAATGCCGGGCAGGGCGTCGGCCAGCGCCTTTTTGATCAGCGGTGAGCGGGCGCTGCCCCCGGTCAGGTAGATAATATCTGGCGTCTCATTGCTGCTTGCCAGCGCCAGCTGCACCTGCTCAAGGATCCGCGTTAGCGGCTGGTTGAGGGCGGTCTCCAGCCCATCCTGAGTAATCGCCGTTGCCAGCTCGTCGCTGATAAACGGCAAACGGGCCTCGGTTTGCAGGTTGTCGGAGAGGGCAATCTTGCTCTCTTCCGCGCTACGCACCAGGCGGTAGCTGAGGCGTTGACGCCACACCTTCACCAGCCGCGCTACCTTATCTCCTTCCCGGGCGTCGCGCACCAGGTCGTTGAGCAAGCGACCATTAGCGCTGCTATAGAAGTCACTCTGGGCTGGGACGTCATTAATGGCTACCGCGTTCCACCACGGCAGGATCGGCAGGGCGATACCCTTTTCGGTCTGGCCACCCATGCCCAGCAGCGGCATCAGATGCTTAAAGGCCAGCGCAATATCGAGATCGTTACCGCCGACGCGGCAGCCGCTGTGCCCCAGCAGGCTGGTATCGCGATCCTGGCGCTGGTGCCACTGGGGGCCCATCAGCAGCAGCGAGCAGTCGGTGGTCCCGCCGCCGATATCTACCACCAGCACGCGCTTCTCTGACTGCAACGTGGCTTCAAAATCCAGCCCGGCCGCGACCGGCTCGTACTGGAATACGACCTCGTTAAAGCCTGCGCGCCTGGCGGCACGCTCCAGGATCCCCTGCGCCTGGGCGTTGGCGTCATCGCCGCCTAGCCCCTGGAAGTTGATGGGACGGCCAATCACCGCGCGATCGATAGCCTCTGGCAGCTGGCTCTCGGCCTGCTGGCGAATATGCAGCATCATGGCGCAGACCAGGTCCTCAAACAGCGCGATCTGCTGCGGCTTCAGGCCGCTGGCACCGAGGAAGGATTTTGGCGATTTAACGAAGTAGACCTCTTCCGGATCCTGAACGTACTGCTGCAGCGATTGAAGCCCAAACTGCACGCTGCCCGGTAGCACCTCGATATCTTCTTCGCGGTTGAAGCTTACCGCCCGACGCAGCAGCGCCTGGGTTTCGCTCCCGGTGGCGGGGACGTCATGGTGGCGGTAGAGCCACTCGCTGACCGCTTCCCGCGTCGGAGCGCAGAGCATCGACGGCAGTAGCGTGCTGCCGTTTTCCATTTTTAAGAGCTGCGGGATGCCGTCGCGCATTACCGCAACGGAGCAGTTTGCCGTGCCGTAGTCAAAACCAATAAACATGAAAGTTCCCCATGCCGGTGAAGAAGGGGGGCGACTTTAGCCGAAAGGGTTATGAAAGCAAAGCAAAAAAGTGGCGGGGCGCTTAAGCTGAAATAAGAGTGAGAGGAGTAATCATGTATACACTGAGCTGGAAGCCGCCCTACGACTGGGCGTGGATGTTGGGTTTTCTACAGGCGCGTGCGGTGACTGGCGTGGAAGTGGTCAGCGAAGGCCGCTACGTGCGCAGTTTTGCGATAGGTGAGCACCGGGGGATCGTCACCGCCGAGCCGGACGAGGCTAACCATACGCTGCGGGTTACTCTTAGCGATGGGCTGGTGCCAGTCGCCGAGGCGTGTCTGGCCCGGCTGGGGCGTCTGTTCGATCTCGCCTGCGATCCGCAGGAGATTATTCACGCCCTTGGCTCGCTGGGAGAGCAGAGGCCGGGCCTGCGGCTGCCGGGATCGATGGATACCTTTGAACAGGGCGTGCGCGCGATCCTTGGCCAGCTGGTCAGCGTGGCGATGGCGGCTAAGCTGACCGGCAAGGTCGTGGAGAGCCTGGGGGCGCCGCTGGCAGAGGTGCCGGGTTTCATCTGCTTCCCGACGGCAGAGGCGCTGGTCCAGGCCGATCCCACGGCGCTAAAGGCGCTCGGGATGCCGCTTAAGCGCGCCGAGGCGCTGATTAATTTGGCCCGCGCCACCCTCGACGGCGAGTTTCCATTGCAGGCTCCGGTGGACATCGAGCAGGGGGTGAAGCTGTTGCAGGGGTTTCCTGGCATAGGGCGCTGGACAGCAAACTATCTGGCGATGCGCGGCTGGCAGGCGAAAGATGTTTTTTTGGCCGACGACTACGCTATCAAGCAGCGCTTCGCGGGTATGACGCCGGCACAAATCCGCCGCTATGCCCAACGCTGGCAGCCCTGGCGCTCCTATGCGCTGCTGCATATCTGGTATACCCCGGACTGGCAGCCGTCAGCTGATGAGGATCAGTTGATGGCAAAATAGCTGGTGTTGAGCATGAGATCCAGCGGCTGGGCCTGGGAGATGGTGTCCCCGAAGATGTAGTCAATGCCAATGCCGGAGAGGGTATCCATCATCATTGGCTGATTAGTCGGCCCGGCAATGCTCTTCATCCCCAGACGGTGAGCATGGCCCTGCACGATGGTCACCATCATCTCGTCCATCAGGTTACCGTGCACGTTATTAACCAGCTCCGGCTCCAGCAGCACGTAGTCTGCCATCTGCGGCATGAGATGGTTGAAGATCTCCAGGTCGCGCCCAATATGGCTGATAATGAGTCGGCAGCCCGCCTGACGGAGTTTGGCGAGACCGTCCCCGATGCTGCTCTCTTCGCGCATCAGGGCATCGGCATCAATCACAAAGTGCAGCAGGCGGCCAGGCATTCCGCTCTGCGCGAGCTTCTCAATGATTTCATTTATGACTGTCCGGCTGGCCAGCCCGGCGCTGGAGAGCGGCAGGGCAACGCTGACCCCTTTACGTACTACCCCGGCGGCGCTGTTGGTGAAGAACTCGTGGATCACCCGGCGATCGAGGGCGCGAATGAGCTCCGGCTCGGCGAGGCCGGAACGGAAGGCGCGCTCCTCCATGGCTTCCCCTTCACTGGTCCACAGGCGCAGTGAGAGCAGCCAGAAGTTGCAGGACTCCGGCACCCGCGGTGAGGCAACACCGCGCGCCACCAGCAGGAGATGGTTGTCACGGATCATCCGCGACTGCTCCTCAAGGGAGATCAGGCTGCGGTTGTGATGCATATGATCCTGCTGCGGCTCGTATACCGTGACCACGCCGCGACCGTTGTTTTTCGAGGCGTAGCAGGCGATATCCGCCTGGGACATCACCTCCGAGGCCTGGCAGTTGCCCTCATCAATCAGGGTGATCCCGGCGCTCGCGCCGATGCGGTGCAGGCGGCCCTCCCACATAAAGCGGTAGTCGTTGATCGCATGGATAATGCGCCCGGAGATATAGCGGGCGCTCTCAATATTGCAGTCCGGCAGCAGCAGGCCAAACTCATCCCCGCCGAGACGGGCCAGGATATCGGTAGAGCGCAGCATGCTAAGCATCAGGGAGGAGAGCTCCCGCAACAGGGCATCCCCAGCCGCATGGCCAGCGGTGTCGTTCACCGCCTTAAAGCGGTCAAGATCGATATAGACCAGCGCATGGCGCTGATGCGTCTCCTGCACCGTGTGCAGCAGGCGTTTAAGATGGTTCTCGAAGCTGACGCGGTTCGCCAGATGGGTCAGCGCATCATGGGAGGCGCTATAGCTCAGCTGGCGCAGCATCTTCCGGGACTCGGTGACATCCTGGATTACCAGCACGAAGCCGATGTTGTGCCCGTCAAGGGTGCTGAGTGGCGTCACGCTGTAGTGAATATCGTAGGTCCCGCCGTTGCGGCAGTGCAGCACCACGTCCTGCTCGATAGCCGAACGTGACATATCACCGCTATGAATGTTTTCCAGCGCGGGGCCGTTGTCGCCAAAGGTAATGCGCAGTACGTTCAGCAAGGCCTGGCCGATGGCGTGCTGCTGCTGCCAGCCGCTCATTTTTTCTGCCACCGGGTTCATAAAGGTGACGTTCATGTCCACGTCGGTACAGAGCACCGCTTCGCCGATGGAGTCGAGCGTAATGTGCAGGCGCTCTTTCTCCTGGAACAGGGCCTCGTTTAGCTGCTTCACCTCGGTCATATCCATATTGATACCGAGCAGCCGTTCAACTTCGCCGTTTTTATTCAGCACCCGGTTTGCCAGGGTACGGATATGGCGAATGCCATCTTTAACGTGGATGCGAAACTCCAGCTTAAAGGCCACTCTTGCCACCAGCGAGTCGCGAACAATGCGCTCGGTCTCGGCTCTGTCCTCGGGAACCACGCACTCATACCAGAGTTTCCAGGTGGGCTTCACGTGCGGCGGCAGCTCGTAGAGCTCAAACATGCGCTTATCCCAGCTGATGATGTCCGGCTCCAGCTCCCACTCCCAGATGCCAATTCCGCCTGCCTCGTTAGCCAGCGTAATGCGCTCCATCAGCCGCTTGTTGACCCACTCGGTTTGCTTCAGATCGTTGATATCTTCGACCTGGGAGATGAAGTAGAGCGGCGTGCCGTCTGGGTGGCGCACCAGCGACACCGCCAGCAGCGCCCAGACAATATCCCCTGTGCGGGTGTAGTAGCGCTTCTCCATGGAGTAGCTGTCAATGTCGCCGCGCACCAGCGACTCAAGCTGCTCCAGGTCGCTGTTGAGATCTTCCGGCCAGGTGAGCTGCTGGAAGGTCAGCAGGCGTAGCTCATCCTGCGAGTAGCCAAGAAAACTACACAGCGCTTTATTGACCTGTAGCCACTGACCGTCCGTGCCCACCAGCGCCATGCCGATGGCGGAGTACTCCATCGCATTACGGAAGCGGGCCTCGCTTTCAGTAATGTGCTTGCGCTCGGCACGGAAAGAGTACATCACCATGGTCATGACGTTGGCTGGCAGCAGGATCATCATGAACGGCAGCCAGGGCGCGTTTAGCATGGCGCTGCTGTTGAAATTGGTAAGCTCGATGGGGTTATGGGTCATCATCAGCGACACCACCATGATGGTGACGAGGAAGATAAGGAAGGCCTCCAGGCGCGGCAGGCGAACGGCTGTCCACATCAGCAGAACGATAACGGCGGTAAAGGGCCACGGCAGATAGGTCATCGAGAGCCAGCTGAGAAAGAGCGTCACGGCCAGCGTCACCAGGGTTTCCAGCAGCAGCTGCGGCTTGCGGTGGCGCAGCAGGTAGTGCAGCTTGAACATCAGCCCGAGCGGGACCAGGGCCAGCGCGCCGATCGATTCTGAAAGCACCCATATCATAAAGGTGCGCAGCAGGTTTTCGCTGCCGGATACGAGGCAAATCAGCACTCCGCCGAGCAGGGGAGGGATCACAGCGCTGCCGATGGTCAGGCGGATCCAGTCGCTCAGGTTTTGCAGCGGGTTATACCACGGCAGCATCTTACGCAGCAGCACCGCGCCCGTCAGCGCCTCAATGATATTGATTGCCGGATACCAGAGGTTGATTTCTCTCGTAGGGAAGAGCAGAAACGACGCGGCCAGACAGCCCAGCGTACAGGCGATGGCGATGCCCGGCCACATGCGCCCGGCGTGGCGGTAGAAGGCCACCATCATAATAGATGTCGTAAACCACAGCGGTGCAAGAACGGTACCGAAACGGGTCAGCTCAAGGGAAAACAGGGTAAAGATAAAGGTCACCAGTCCTAAACTGAGCAGCCTCAGTAGGGGGTTTGGGGTAGTAACCAAAACGCGCTGGTATTGTTTATTCATTACCGCTTTATCCGCAGTCCCTGTGCCGCCAGGTTCATAACGCCCGGACGGGTAAAATTGAAATTTGGATTATGCTAGTACAAACAATTTACAATTCCTATGGTGACCGCTCATAATTTGACATCATAGTGTTATTAATCACTTAGTCTGCCAAAAAAGGCAACTGAACGCTGTAAAATTAAACATTTTAATTTGCGAAAAGGGTAATATGCCAGATTAGCGCCGTTGTGACAGACGTTTGCGCATTCGACTGGTATCACGAGAGCGAAATCCCTATAATTGCCGCGTTTGACGCTATAGCGTCTCCCTTCTTTACTTCCAGGTTAATCAGGTCGCAAAAATTTATGACTGATAAGTCCCATCAGTGCGTCATTATCGGCATCGCCGGCGCATCCGCTTCAGGTAAAAGTCTCATTGCCAGTACGCTTTACCGCGAGTTGCGCGAACAGGTTGGTGATGAACATATTGGCGTTATCCCAGAAGATAGCTACTACAAGGATCAAAGTCACCTGTTGATGGAAGAGCGTGTTAAAACGAACTACGACCATCCCAGCGCCATGGATCACAGTTTGCTGTTCGAACATTTGCAGACCCTGAAAGGCGGCAATCCCATTGAGCTCCCGGTGTACAGCTACGTTGAGCACACCCGTACCAACGAGACCATTCTCATTGAACCCAAGAAAGTGATCATTCTTGAGGGGATCCTGCTGTTGACCGACGCGCGCCTGCGCGAGTCGATGAACTTTTCGATCTTTGTCGACACCCCGCTGGATATCTGTCTGATGCGCCGTATCAAGCGTGATGTCAACGAACGTGGCCGCTCCATGGACTCGGTGATGGCACAATATCAGAAGACAGTGCGTCCGATGTTCCTGCAGTTTATTGAGCCATCCAAACAGTACGCCGATATTATCGTGCCGCGCGGGGGTAAAAACCGCATTGCTATCGATATCCTGAAGGCCAAAATCAGCCAGTTTTTTGAATAACCGGGCTTTTTAAACCGTCTGGTTTTGAATAAACGGCGCGAATTGTGTACCGTTCAGAGATAACTTGCCTGCCCTGACCGAACTTAGCCGGACGGGCAGCACCTAAGGAGAAAGTGCTATGCGTTTGTGTGACCGCGATATTGAAGCCTGGCTGGACGATGGCCGCCTGTCGATTACCCCGCGCCCGCCGGTGGAGCGCATTAACGGTGCGACGGTGGACGTACGTCTGGGCAATAAGTTTCGCACCTTCCGGGGCCACACCGCTGCCTTTATCGATCTGAGTGGTCCCAAGGATGAGGTGAGCGCCGCGCTGGATCGGGTGATGAGCGATGAGATTGTGCTGGCAGAAGGCGACGCTTTCTTCCTGCACCCGGGCGAACTGGCGCTGGCGGTGACCTTTGAGTCCGTGACCCTGCCAGCGGACCTGGTGGGCTGGCTTGACGGCCGCTCCTCGCTGGCGCGGCTGGGCCTGATGGTACACGTTACCGCCCACCGTATCGATCCGGGCTGGTCCGGCTGCATCGTGCTGGAGTTCTACAACTCCGGTAAACTGCCGCTGGCGCTGCGTCCGGGTATGCTTATCGGCGCGCTGAGCTTTGAGCCACTTTCCGGCCCGGCCGCGCGGCCCTATAACCGTCGCCAGGACGCGAAGTATCGCGACCAGCAGGGCGCGGTGGCTAGCCGAATTGATAAAGACTGAGCGCCTGTTGCGCGATGTAATAGCTGCTCGTTGAGGATGCCATGAGAAGAGTGTTAACCACGCTGATGATTTTACTGGTCGTGCTGGTCGCCGGCCTCTCTGCGTTGGTGCTGCTGGTGAACCCGAACGACTTTCGGGATTACATGGTGCGACACGTTGAGTCGCGCAGCGGTTATCAGCTGAAGCTTGACGAGCCGCTGCGCTGGCACGTCTGGCCCCGGCTGAGCATTCTCTCTGGACGCATGTCGCTGACGGCGCCTGGCGCACCGCAGCCGCTGGTTACGGCGGATAATATGCGGCTGGACGTAGAGCTGCTGCCGCTGCTCTCCCACCAGCTGCACGTTAAGCAGGTGATGCTGAAGGGCGCGGTTGTTCAGCTTACGCCGCAAACCGAGGCGTCAGAGCCAAAAGACGCGCCGGTTGCGCCGCAGGAGAACGCCCTGCCGCAGGTAGAGAGCGATCGCGGCTGGTCATGGGCTGTCTCCCATCTGCAAATTGCCGACAGCGTGCTGGTTTTCCAGCACAAGGATGACGAGCAGGTGACGGTGCGTAATATCCATCTGAAGATGGATCAGGACGAAAACTATCACGCCAACGTCGACTTCTCAGGGCGGATCAACCGCAACCAGCGCGACCTGACCCTGGCGCTGAAGGCGAGCGTGAACGCCGCCGACTACCCCTATAATTTAACCGCCGTCGTTGAGCAGCTTAACTGGCAGCTCCAGGGCGGCGACGTCCCTGCTCAGGGCATTACCGGGCAGGGCAGCTTCCAGGCCCAGTGGCGCGAAGCGAAAAAGCAGCTCACCTTTAGCCAGCTGAATATGACCGCCAACGACAGCGCGGTGACCGGCAGCGGCAGCGTGACGCTAGGGGACAAACCCGACTGGGTGCTGGATCTGGCGTTTGACACGCTAAACCTGGAGAATTTGCTGGGGGCGGTGACCAACCCGGCCACTAACGCCACCGCAGCGCAGCAGGGGCAGGGCACGAGCGCGCCGCCGCGTCCGGTTATTGCCCGGGACATGGACGGGGATGATTACAGCAGCCTGCGCGGCTTTACGGCAAATCTGTCGCTGGCGGCGAAAAAAGTGCGCTGGCGCGGTATGGATTTTACTAACGTGAGCAGCCATATCACCAATAACACCGGCCTGCTGACGCTCTCGACCCTGACCGGAAAATTAGGCGAGGGCATGCTCTCGCTGCCGGGAAGCCTTGACGTTCGGGGCAAAATGCCAAAAAGCGCCTTCCAGCCACAGCTTGATAACGTTGAGATCGGCACGGTGCTGAAAGCCTTTAACTATCCGCTGTCACTGACCGGTAAGCTGTCGCTGGCGGGGGATTTTAAAGGCGACAGGATAGATGCCGAGGCGTTTCGCCGCAGCTGGCAGGGGAGCGCCCACGTTGAGATGGCCAACACGCGCATGGAGGGGCTGAACTTCCAGCAGCTTATCCAGCAGGCGGTGGCCCGCAGCAGCGATGTGCAGGCTGAGCAGAACTACGATAGCGCGACAAAACTCGATAGCTTCAGCACGGATTTGACTCTCGATCGCGGTCAGATGGCCCTCAACGATATGCAGGGAAAATCAGCGATGCTGAATCTCTCTGGTGAGGGCTCGCTCGACCTGGTGAAACAGCTCTGCGATACGCGCTTCAGCGTGCAGGTTACCGAGGGGTGGAAGGGCGATGGCAAGCTGATCGAGTTCCTGCGCAATACGCCGATCCCGCTGCGCGTCTATGGCAAATGGCAGGCGCTCAGTTACAGCTTGCAAGTAGATCAGGTTCTGCGTAAGCATCTGCAGGATGAAGCGAAACGCCGTCTTAGCGACTGGGCGGATCGCAACAAAGATAGCCAGCGCAGCAAAGATATTAAAAAGCTGATCGACAAGCTTTAAGGTTTTAAACCGCAAGGCCCGGCGTGCCTGCCGGGCCTACAAACCACAAGCCTCTCGTGCGCGGCGTTATACTTCTAACTCCGCGCCTGCTGTTTCCAGCGGCACAATCTGTACCTTCTGTACGCGATGGCTCTCTACCTGAAGCGTTTTCAGCAGATAATCACCTACCTGCACCTCTTCCCCGACTTTAGGAATACGCTGTAGGTACTCCATCAGCAGGCCAGCGATAGTGTGATACTCCCGCTTCTCGTCCAGCGGCAGCGGCACATAGTGCACCAGATCTTCCAGCGGCATATGACCGTTTGCCGTCCAGCTGCCGTCGGCGTTTTTCTGGATATCATGGCGGGCGTCAATCTCTTCTACCTCGTTCGGCAGGTTGCCAGCGATGGTCTCCATCACGTCGCTAAGGGTCACGATCCCCTCGATGGAGCCGAACTCATCGACCACAAAAGCAAAGTGCGTACGCGCGTTGCGAAACTGCTCCAGAGCCTGCAACAGCGGCAGTCCCTCGGGAAAGACCAGCGGCTGGCGGATCAGCACGTTGATGTTGAGCGGATCGCCACGCAGCGACTGGTGAAGCAGATCGAGAATGTGCACCACGCCCAGCAGATCCTCATGCTCGTCGCCGCCGGTGACCACCATGCGGGTATGCTGATTTTTGTCCAGCAGGGCACGGATCTCCTCTTCCGGGGCGCTGAGATCGATATA
This sequence comes from Enterobacter sp. C2, assembly GCF_019880405.1. NCBI lineage: Bacteria > Pseudomonadati > Pseudomonadota > Gammaproteobacteria > Enterobacterales > Enterobacteriaceae > Enterobacter > Enterobacter sp. C2. The sequence continues at coordinate 2,719,954 of NZ_CP082269.1, read as the reverse complement.
CTCAATGTCATGGCGCGAGGTCATGATGCTGCTGACGCTGCGCTGGTTAAGGTTCAACACCCGCTCGATCATCAGGCGCTCCTGGGTGTTGAAGATCTGGCTATCGTCGTGATCCACCAGCAGAGACGAGGTCTCCACGTCCAGCTCGGCATCCTCTTTCTTATTGCTCAGCAGGCGCATTACCGCATCGGTGGTGCGCTGGCGCAGCGTCTGGTTAGCGGAGAGAAAACGGCGGCGGTTGAAGATCGCCAGCTGGTTAAGGGCCTCAATCATCACCGAGAAGCCAATGGCCGCATACAGATAGCCTTTCGGAATGTGGAACCCGAAGCCGTCGGCAATCAGGCTAAAGCCGATCATCAGCAGGAAGCTGAGGCAGAGGATCACGATAGTGGGGTGGCTGTTCACAAAGCGCGTCAGGGCCTTGCTGGCCAGCAGCATCAGCGCAATGGCAATGACCACTGCCGCCATCATCACGGCCAGATGATCGACCATCCCCACGGCGGTGATCACCGAATCCAGCGAGAAGACCGCATCCAGCACCACGATCTGCGCGACCACCGGCCAGAATTTTGCCCCGCGCTGTTGGGTCGGGTTGTCGCTGTCTTTACCCTCTAACCGCTCGTTGAGTTCGACCGTGGCCTTAAAGAGCAGGAACAGGCCACCAAACAGCATGATCAGATCTCGGGCGCTAAAGCTGAAGCCGCGCAGTGAGAAAAGGGGCGTGGTGAGCGTTACCAGCCAGGAGATAGAGGCCAGCAGCAGCAGGCGCATCAGCATCGCCAGTACAAGACCGGTGACTCGCGCCCGGTCGCGCTGCGCAGGGGGCAGCTTCTCGGCCAGGATGGCGATAAACACCAGGTTATCAATGCCTAAGACTAGCTCAAGCACGACCAGCGTTAGCAGCCCGGCCCAGATTGATGGATCGGCAATCCATTCCATAATACGTTTTTCATCCTCCAGAAAAAATAACTACCCGACTCAGCGGGAATGGAATTTAGGATATATCGCAGATGTAAATGTGTCTATTTTTTTTGTCAATATGAAGTAATTCCTAAAAGCGCAAAAATAGCGACTTAATCTTATTCTTAAAAACTGGCATCAGACAAAGCGGAGCCTTGCCTGTAATTCCTTTAGCTGCAACAATTCTTCCAGCGTTAACGCGCTACTTTACTAAACTATTTTGCCGTTGTCCTGCCCGGCGTTGTCTGCCCGTGGTTAAACGTTATGTCTCTGGATCATAAGGGGTATTAATCACCTTCGCTCATGCTATCAATCGGCTGCATTTGACCAGGCGCTTTTTAGGACTGATGCCAGTTATATTTAACAGTAATTAAATGCATTCTGTTAAATGTGCGGCGAAAGCAGCGCTAATTAAATTGCACAGGATAATTACTCTGCCAAAGTGATAAATAATCAATGATGAAATCCAAAATGAAATTGATGCCATTATTGGTATCTGTGGCCTTGATGAGTGGTTGCACGGTGTTCCCCGGAAGCAATATGACCACAATGGGTAAGGATGTGATTAAACAGCAAGATGCTGACTTCGATCTTGACCGCATGGTAAATGTTTATCCTTTGACTCCCCGACTGGTAGAACAGCTTCGACCCCGTCCCACCGTTGCACAGCCCAATATGTCGCTGGACCAGGAGATCTCCAGCTACCAGTATCGCGTAGGACCGGGTGACGTCCTCAGCGTCACCGTCTGGGATCACCCGGAGCTCACCACCCCTGCCGGGCAGTACCGCAGCTCCAGCGACGCCGGTAACTGGGTGCAGCCCGACGGCACCATGTTCTACCCCTATATTGGCAAAGTCCATGTAGTGGGCAAAACCCTTGCTGAAATTCGCAGTGATATTACCGGCCGTTTAGCGCAGTACATCGCCGACCCGCAGGTGGACGTTAATATCGCCGCTTTCCGCTCGCAGAAAGCCTATATCTCCGGCCAGGTTAATAAATCGGGCCAGCAGGCCATTACTAACGTGCCGCTCACCGTGCTGGATGCGATTAACGCCGCCGGTGGCCTGACCGATACCGCCGACTGGCGCAACGTGGTGCTTACCCATGATGGCCGCGAGCAGCGCATCTCTCTGCAGGCGCTGATGCAGAACGGCGACCTTAGCCAGAACCGCCTGCTCTATCCAGGGGACATTCTGTTTGTACCGCGCAATGACGATCTGAAAGTGTTCGTGATGGGCGAAGTGAAAAAACAGAGCACCCTCAAGATGGACTTCAGCGGTATGACCCTGACCGAAGCGCTGGGCCAGGCCGAAGGTCTGGATCTCACTGCCTCCGATGCCAGCGGTATCTTTGTGATCCGTCCGCTGAAAGGCGAGGGCGGTCGCAGCGGCAAGATGGCCAATATCTACCAGCTCGATATGTCCGATGCCACCTCGCTGGTGATGGCGACGGAGTTCCGGCTTCAGCCTTACGACGTGGTTTACGTCACCACCGCGCCGGTTACCCGTTGGAACCGTCTTATCAACCAGTTGCTGCCGACGATCAGTGGCGTTCGCTACATGACCGACACCGCCAGCGACGTTCACAACTGGTAACGCTCATGTTTAACAAAATTTTAGTGGTATGCGTGGGCAATATCTGCCGCTCTCCAACGGGTGAGCGGCTGCTGAAACACTATCAGCCTGCTCTGACGGTGGAGTCTGCCGGGCTCGGGGCGCTGGTAGGAAAAGGTGCGGACGCCACTGCGACCAGCGTGGCGCAGGATAACCAGCTGTCGCTGGCCGGACACAGCGCGCGCCAGCTCACCGGGCAGATGTGCCGGGAGTATGACCTGATCCTGGTGATGGAGAAGCGCCATATCGCCGCGCTGTGCGAAATCGCACCGGAGATGCGCGGCAAGGTGATGCTGTTCGGTCACTGGGACGGCGAGCGTGAGATCCCCGATCCCTACCGCAAAAGCCGGGAGGCCTTTGAGGCCGTCTACACCTTACTCGATCGCTCGGCCCGCCAGTGGGCGCAGGCGTTGCACGTTCAGCAGGGATAACCATGACAGAAAAATTACACCATGCTGCTGCCCCACAGACGGGCAGTGATGAGATCGATATTGGCCGCCTTGTGGGAACGGTTATCGAGGCGCGCTGGTGGGTGCTGGGCATTACGGCCCTGTTCGCGCTGACGGCGACGATCTATACCCTGTTCGCCACGCCGATCTATAGCGCCGATGCGCTGGTACAGATTGAGCAGGATACCGGCGGCTCACTGGTGCAGAACCTCAACAGCGCGCTCTCCAACAAGCCTCCCGCCTCGGATGCCGAGATCCAGCTGATTAAGTCGCGGATGGTGCTGGGCAAGACGGTTGACGATCTCGATCTCGATATCGGCGTGACTAAAAACACCTTCCCCATTTTTGGCGCAGGCTGGGATCGCCTTCAGGGCCGCCAGAACGAAACCGTTAAGGTCACTACCTTTACGCTGCCCAAGGGCGCAGGCGGAGAGGTCTTTACCCTCAGCGTACTGGGGCCGAAGCAGTATCAGCTAACCAGCGACGCCGGGTTTAGCGCCCGCGGTGAGGTAGGCAAGCTGCTGCAAAAGGAGGGCGTCACCTTTGAGGTCAGCGCTATCCAGGCAGCGGAAGGCAGCGAATTTACGGTATCTAAATTCTCCACGCTGGGCGTCATCAATAATCTGCAAAACAACCTGTCGGTGACGGAGAACGGTAAAGATACCGGAGTGCTCAGCCTGAGCTACACCGGTGAGGATCGCAACCAGATCCGCGCCATTCTCAACAGCATCACCCGTAACTATCTGGCGCAGAACGTTGAGCGTAAGTCGGAAGAGGCGGCTAAAAGCCTGGCCTTCCTTGCGAAACAGCTCCCGGAAGTGCGGGCGAATCTCGATGCGGCGGAGAACAAGCTCAATGCCTTCCGTCAGGACAAGGATTCGGTAGATCTGCCGCTGGAGGCCAAGGCGGTGCTGGACTCCATGGTCAACATCGATGCCCAGCTCAACGAGCTGACGTTCAAAGAGGCCGAGATCTCCAAGCTCTATACCAAAGCGCACCCGGCCTACCGCACGCTGCTGGAGAAACGCCGCGCGTTAGAGGATGAGAAGGATCGCCTCAGCGGTCGCGTCTCCGCGATGCCAAAAACCCAGCAGGAAATTGTGCGCCTGACCCGTGACGTTGAGTCCGGTCAGCAGGTCTATATGCAGCTGCTGAATAAGCAGCAGGAGCTGAAGATCACCGAGGCGAGCACGGTCGGGGATGTTCGCATTGTCGATCCCGCTATCGATCAGCCTGGCGTGCTGAAGCCGAAAAAGGCGCTGATTATTCTTGGCAGCATTATCCTCGGCCTGATGCTCTCCATTGTTGGCGTGCTGCTGCGCTCGCTGTTCAATCGCGGTATCGAAAGCCCGCAGGTGCTGGAGGAGAACGGCATCAGCGTCTACGCCAGCATTCCGCTCTCCGAGTGGCAAAAAGCGCGTGACAGCGTCAACACCCACAAAGGTACCAAGCGCTTCAAACAGAGCCAGCTGCTGGCCGTGGGCAACCCCACCGACCTTGCCATCGAAGCGATCCGCAGCCTGCGTACCAGCCTGCACTTCGCCATGATGCAGGCCAGCAATAACGTGCTGATGATGACCGGGGTCAGCCCGTCAATCGGTAAAACCTTTGTCTGTGCCAACCTGGCGGCGGTGATCAGCCAGACCAACAAGCGCGTGCTGATGATCGACTGTGACATGCGCAAGGGCTACACCCATGAGCTGCTCGGCACCGATAACGTCAACGGTCTGTCGGACATTCTGGCCGGGAAGGGGGATTTCTCTACCTGCGTTAAGCCGACCGCCATTACCCACTTCGATCTGGTGCCGCGCGGTCAGGTGCCGCCTAACCCTTCCGAGCTGCTGATGAGCGAACGCTTTGCTCAGCTGATCGCATGGGCCAGCAGCCACTATGACCTGGTGCTGATCGATACTCCGCCAATTCTCGCCGTGACCGATGCGGCTGTGGTCGGACGGCATGCGGGTACCACCCTGATGGTGGCGCGCTATGCCGTTAACACCCTGAAAGAGGTGGAGACCAGCCTGAGCCGCTTTGCGCAGAACGGCATTCAGGTGAAAGGCGTAATCCTTAACTCTATCTTCCGTCGGGCGACGGGATATCAGGATTACGGCTACTACGAGTACGAATACAAATCGGACGCCAAATAAGCATCTTAGGCAACCTCGGGGACAAGAAATGACAACAGCTAATTACCCAACGATCTCGATTTATATGCCGACATGGAATCGTCAGCAGCTGGCGATCCGCGCTATCAAATCGGTTTTACGCCAGGACTATCCGCACTGGGAGATGATCGTCGTCGACGACTGCTCATCGAATTTTGAACAGCTTCAGCAGTATGTCGCTGACCTGAACGATCCGCGCGTGACCTACGTCCGTAACGCGTTCAACTCCGGCGCCTGCGCGGTACGTAACCAGGCGATTTTACAGGCGCGCGGCCACTACATCACCGGCATCGACGATGACGACGAGTGGACGCCGGACCGCCTGTCGGTTTTCCTTGCGCACAAGCACCAGCTGGTTACCCATGCTTTCCTCTACGCCAACGACTACGTTTGCGAAGGGGAGGTCTACGCCCAGCCGGCCAGCCTGCCGCTCTACCCAAAGTCGCCCTATTCGCGCACGCTGTTCTACAAGCGCAACATTATTGGCAACCAGGTCTTTACCCTGGCCTCGCGCTTCAAGGCCTGCCTGTTTGACGTCGATCTGAAGGCGGCTCAGGACTACGACATCTTCCTGCGCATGGTGGTCGAGTATGGTGAGCCGTGGAAGGTCGACGAGGCCACGCAGATCCTGCATATCAACCACGGGGAGATGCAGATCACCACCTCGCCGAAGAAGTTCTCCGGCTACTTCCACTTCTATCGCAAGCATAAAGATAAGTTCGATCGTGCCAGCAAGAAGTACCAGCTCTTTACGCTCTACCAGATCCGCAACAAGCGGATGACCCTGCGCACGCTGCTGACCCTGTTCTCCCTGCGCAACGGCAAGCGCATGGCTTATGGGTTACGGAGTAAATAATGCGCCTGGAGGATTTTCGCGCGAACCACTGGAGCCTGCGCCCCTGCTGCATGGTCATGGCCTACCGAATCGCGCATTTTTGCTCGGTGTGGCGCAAAAAAAACGTCATTAATAACATCTGGGCCGCGCCGGTGCTGCTGCTCTACCGCTTTATCACCGAGTGCCTGTTTGGCTATGAGATCCAGGCCGCAGCCACCATTGGACGGCGCTTTACCATTCATCACGGCTATGCCGTGGTGATCAATAAAAACGTCGTGGCCGGGGATGACTTCACCATTCGTCACGGTGTCACCATCGGCAACCGAGGCGGTGACAGTCTGGCCTGCCCGGTGATTGGTAACGGCGTGGAGCTGGGGGCAAACGTGGTCATCATTGGTGATATCACCATTGGCAACGGCGTCACCATCGGGGCAGGTAGCGTGGTGCTGGACAGCATCCCGGACAACGCGCTGGTGACAGGAGAGAAAGCCCGGGTGAAGGTGAGACAATGAATATCTTACAGTTTAACGTGCGCCTCGCCGAAGGGGGCGCAGCAGGCGTGGCCCTGGACCTGCATCAGCGCGCTTTACAGCAGGGGATGCGTTCGCGCTTTGTCTACGGCTACGGCAAAGGCGGCAGGAAGAGCGTCAGCCATGACAGCTATCCAGAGGTGATCCAGCACACGCCGCGCCTGACCTCGATCGCCAACCTGGCGCTGTTCCGCCTCTTTAACCGCGATCTGTTTGGCGATCTCAACACTCTCTATCGTGAGGTGATCCGCACTCAGGGGCCAGTAGTGCTGCACTTTCACGTGATGCACAGCTACTGGCTGAAGCTGGAGGCGGTGGTGGCATTTTGTCAGCGGATAACCGCCAGCCGTCATGACGTGACCCTGGTCTGGACGCTGCACGATCACTGGAGCGTGACCGGCCGCTGTGCATTTACCGACGGCTGCGAAGGGTGGAAAAACCACTGTCAGACCTGTCCAACGCTGGATAACTACCCGCCGGTGAAAATCGATCGTGCCCATAGCCTGGTGGCAGGCAAACGCCGCCTGTTTAACGAGATGATCGCCCTCGGGTGTCACTTTATCTCTCCCAGCCAGCACGTGGCCGACGCGTTCAACAGCATCTACGGCGCGGATCGCTGCAAGATTGTTAACAACGGTATCGATGTCGCCACCGAGGCGATCCTCGCCGAGCTGCCGTTGATAGAGCCCAGCCAGGGCGCACCTAAAATTGCCGTTGTCGCCCACGACCTGCGCTATGACGGTAAAACTAATCAGGCGCTGGTACAAAAAATGATGGCCCTTGGCAGCGGCATCGAGCTGCACACCTTCGGCAAGTTCTCCCCCTTTGCTGGCGATAACGTTATTAACCACGGTTTTTTAACCGACAAGCGCCAGCTGATGAGTGAGCTTAACCAGATGGATGCCCTGGTGTTTAGCTCTCGGGTCGATAACTATCCGCTGATCCTGTGCGAGGCGCTGTCGATTGGCGTGCCGGTGATTGCAACCCACAGCGACGCGGCGCACGAGGTGCTGCGCAAATCTGGTGGCACCACCTTTAGCGAGAGTGAGGTGCTGGCTCTGGTCCAGCGGCCAAAAGCGGAGATTGCCGAGGCGGTATTTGGCACCTCGCTGGCGGCGTTCCGGGCGCGCAGTCGTCAGGCCTATAGCGGAGAGCAGATGCTGGAGGAGTATGTCGCGTTCTATCAGAGTCTGTAGCTATCTGCTGCTGCCGCTGACCTATCTGCTGGTCAACGTTAAAATCGCTCAGCTGGGGGAGAGCTTCCCCATTACTATCGTCACCTTTTTACCGGTGCTGCTGCTGCTCTTCGTCGATAAGATCAGCGTTAAGAAGCTGCTGATCGCGCTGGGGATAGGTGCCGGTCTGACCGTCTTTAACTACCTGTTCGGACGGTCGTTTAACGCCAGCAAGTATGCGACCTCTACGCTGCTGTTTATCAACATCGTCATTATTATCGGGATGGTGTGGAGCATTCGCTTTAAGGTCGTCTCGCCCCACAACTACCGCAAGATCCTGCGCTTCTTCTACATGGTAGTGGGGCTGATCGTGACCCTGGCGGCGATGGAGATGGCGCAGATTATTCTCTCCGGCGGCAGCAGCCTGATGGAAACCATTTCGAAATATTTGATCTACTCCAACAGCTACGTTTTGAATTTTATCAAGTTCGGCGGAAAGCGAACCACGGCGCTCTATTTTGAACCGGCCTTCTTCGCTCTGGCATTAATCTCAATTTGGCTCAGCATCAAACAGTTTGGTATCAAGACCCCTAAAACTGATGGTATGATTCTGGCAGGGATAGTTCTCTCAGGATCTTTCTCTGGGGTAATGACCTTTATTCTCTTTTATTTGCTGGAGTGGGCGTTTCAGTATCTGAATAAAGAGGCGATTAAGAAAAAACTGCCGTTGGCAATAATATCGTTAGCCGTTTTTATGGTCGGTATCGTGTTTGCATTTCCGTATATTTCCGAACGACTCGGCGATCTCGGTACGGAAGGCTCCTCTTCCTATTATCGAATCATCGGTCCGCTGGCGATGGTCGGCAGCGCATTAACCAATATCGATGGCGCGGTACGTTTTGGATCGCTTTATGAATATGTTGCATCATTCGGAATCTTTAACGGTGCGGACGTCGGAAAAACAATAGACAATGGCCTGTATCTGTTGATTATTTATTTTTCCTGGTGCGCTGTAGTACTGACCATTTGGTACATGAGTAAAGTCTTAAAAATGATGGTCAACGCTTTTGGTAATAATCAGAATTATCGTGTTCAGCTTTATCTATTTATGCCGGTGTCACTCTTTTTTACCGGTTCGATTTTTAGCCCGGAATACGCATTTTTGATCGTTTGCCCGTTTATTTTGCGCAAGGCGCTTAATATTACTCAATCCTGATGAGGTGAAAACATGCTGCTCAGTGTCATTACCGTTGCCTTCCGTAACTATGCGGGCGTGGTGAAAACACATGCCTCACTGGCCCACCTGGCACGGGCAAAGGACATCACCTTTGAGTGGATTGTGGTGGACGGCGGCTCTAACGACGGCACCCGAGAGTTTTTAGAAAACCTCAACGGGGAATATAACTTACGCTTTGTCAGCGAGAAAGATAACGGCATCTATGACGCCATGAACAAGGGCGTTGCGCTGGCTGAAGGGCGCTTTGCCCTGTTCCTTAACTCGGGCGATATTTTCCATGAGGACGTTGCCGACGTGGTTCGCCAGCTGGCGGACGAGCGCGAGAAGGCGATGTACATTGGCGACGCGCTGCTGGATTTCGGCGACGGCACCAAGATACGCCGCAGCGCCAAGCACGGCTGGTATATTTATCACAGCCTGCCGGCGAGCCATCAGGCGATCTTTTTCCCGGTGAGCGGGTTAAAAACCTATCCCTACGATCTGCAATATAAAGTGTCATCGGATTATGCGTTGGCCGCCAGAATGTTTAAAGCGGGCTACCCCTTTAAACGCATTAAAGGCCTGGTATCAGAGTTTTCCATGGGCGGCGTCTCGACCTCGAATAATCTTGAGCTCTGCGACGATGCGCGAAAAGTCCAGCGTAAAATATTGCGCGTGCCCGGCTTCTGGGCGCAGCTCTCTTATTTCTTACGCGTGCGTACCACCGGAAAGACAAAAGCCTTATATCACAAAGCCTAAATATAAGGGATAACCATGCAGGATCTAAAAGGATTCTCGGTACCGAAAGGGTTCCGAGGGGCGAGTGCGATTAAAGTTCAGCTGTGGTGGGCGGTGCAGGCAACCTTATTTGCCTGGTCGCCGCAGGTCATGTATCGCTGGCGTGCTTTTTTATTGCGTCTGTTTGGCGCAAAAATCGGAAAAAACGTAGTGATCCGACCATCGGTAAAAATTACCTATCCGTGGAAATTAACCCTCGGAGACCATAGCTGGGTAGGGGACGAGGCCGTTTTATATACGCTGGGCGAGATTACCCTCGGCGCGAATTCGGTAGTGTCACAAAAGTGTTATTTGTGTACCGGCAGTCACGACTATTTAAGCGCGCATTTTGATATTAACGCGACGCCTATTGTGATTGGCGAGAAGTGCTGGCTGGCAACGGATGTCTTCGTTGCCCCAGGGGTCACGATTGGCAGCGGCACGGTGGTAGGGGCGCGGAGCAGCGTTTTTAAATCGCTACCGGCCAACGCCATCTGCCGTGGCAATCCCGCAGTGGTGATACGCGAACGCGTAGAAACTGAATAATTTCTGATAAGTCTGGAGAATAAAATTATGTCTAAAGTCGCTCTCATCACCGGCGTTACCGGGCAGGATGGCTCTTATCTGGCAGAGCTGCTGCTGGAGAAAGGCTATGAGGTTCACGGCATCAAGCGTCGCGCCTCCTCGTTTAACACTGAACGCGTGGACCACATCTACCAGGATCCGCACGCCACCAACCCGAAATTCCATCTGCACTATGGCGATCTGACCGACAGCTCCAACCTGACCCGTATCCTGCAGGAAGTGCAGCCGGACGAGGTCTACAACCTGGGGGCAATGAGCCACGTAGCGGTCTCCTTTGAGTCGCCGGAATATACCGCCGACGTTGACGGCATGGGCACCCTGCGCCTGCTGGAGGCGATCCGCTTCCTCGGCCTTGAGAAGAAAACCCGCTTCTACCAGGCGTCCACCTCTGAGCTGTATGGTCTGGTGCAGGAAACCCCGCAGAAAGAGACCACGCCGTTCTACCCGCGCTCACCATATGCGGTTGCCAAGCTGTACGCCTACTGGATCACCGTTAACTACCGTGAATCCTACGGCATGTACGCCTGCAACGGCATTCTGTTCAACCACGAATCCCCGCGCCGCGGCGAGACCTTCGTGACCCGTAAAATCACCCGTGGCATTGCCAACATTGCCCAGGGCCTCGAATCCTGCCTCTATCTCGGCAACATGGACTCCCTGCGTGACTGGGGCCATGCCAAGGACTACGTGAAAATGCAGTGGATGATGCTGCAGCAGGATCACCCGGAAGATTTCGTTATCGCTACCGGCGTGCAGTACTCGGTTCGCCAGTTCGTTGAGATGGCTGCCGCGCAGCTGGGCATCAAGCTGCGCTTTGAAGGCACCGGCGTAGACGAGAAGGGCATTGTTGTTTCGGTCACCGGCCATGACGCACCGGGCGTGAAGGCGGGCGATGTGATTGTTGCCGTCGATCCGCGCTACTTCCGTCCGGCAGAAGTTGAAACCCTGCTCGGCGATCCGACCAAGGCGCACGAGAAGCTGGGCTGGAAGCCGGAAACCACCCTGCAGGAGATGGTCTCTGAGATGGTCGCCAAGGATCTGGAAGCCGCTAAGAAGCACTCGCTGCTGAAGTCCCACGGCTACGAGGTTGCCATCGCGCTGGAGTCCTGAGCATGAGTAAACAACGTATCTTTGTAGCTGGCCATCGCGGCATGGTGGGGTCAGCTATCGTGCGCCAGCTGGAGCAGCGCGGTAACGTCGAGCTGATCCTGCGCACCCGTGATGAGCTGAACCTGCTGGATGCGGCCGCCGTGGACGCCTTTTTCGCCGACCAGCGGATCGATCAGGTCTACCTGGCGGCGGCGAAGGTAGGCGGTATTGTGGCGAACAATACGTATCCGGCTGACTTCATCTACGAAAACATGATGATCGAGAGCAACATCATTCACGCTGCGCACACGCACGGCGTGAACAAGCTGCTGTTCCTCGGCTCCTCCTGTATCTATCCGAAGATGGCCACCCAGCCGATCGCCGAGAGCGAGCTGCTTCAGGGGACGCTGGAAGCCACTAACGAGCCGTATGCCATTGCTAAAATTGCCGGGATCAAGCTGTGTGAATCCTACAACCGTCAGCATGGCCGAGACTACCGCTCGGTGATGCCGACCAACCTGTATGGTCCGCACGACAACTTCCACCCGAGCAACTCCCACGTCATCCCGGCGCTGCTGCGACGCTTTCATGAGGCGGCCGAGCAGAACGCCACTGACGTGGTGGTGTGGGGCAGCGGCACGCCGATGCGCGAGTTCCTGCACGTCGATGATATGGCTGCGGCCAGCATCCACGTGATGGAGCTGGATCGCGAGGTGTGGCTGGAGAACACCGAGCCGATGCTGTCACACATCAACGTCGGGACCGGGGTTGACTGCACCATCCGCGAGCTGGCGCAGACCCTTGCTCAGGTCACGGGCTTCAAGGGGCGGGTGGTGTTTGACGCCACCAAACCCGACGGCACGCCGCGCAAGCTGCTGGACGTGTCGCGCCTGCACGCCCTGGGCTGGCGTCATGAGATCTCGCTGGAGCAGGGGCTGGCAAGCACCTACCAGTGGTTCCTTGAAAATCAGCACCGGTTCCGGGGGTAGGCATGTTTTTAAGTCAGGAAGATTTTGCCACCGTGGTGCGTTCCACGCCGTTAATCTCCATCGATCTGATCGTGGAGAACGCGTGCGGCGAGTTTTTGCTCGGCAAGCGCACTAACCGTCCTGCGCAGGGCTTCTGGTTTGTGCCCGGCGGGCGCGTGCAGAAAGATGAGCCGCTGGCCCAGGCGTTTGAGCGCCTGACCCTGGCCGAGCTTGGCGTACGTCTGCCGCTGACGGCGGGGGAGTTTTACGGCGTCTGGCAGCACTTCTATGACGACAACTTCTCCGGGAGCGACTTCAGCACCCACTACATCGTGCTCGGCTTCCGCCTGAGGGTAAATCAGGCGGATCTGGCCCTGCCGGATGCGCAGCATGAAGCGTACCGCTGGCTGACGCCAGAGGCGCTGATCGCCGACGAGAACGTGCACGATAATAGCCGGGCGTACTTTATGGATAAGGGTCAGGCGGTTGGCATATGAAGATCCTTGTGTACGGCATTAACTACTCGCCGGAGCTTACCGGCATCGGCAAGTACACCGGTGAGATGGTGGAGTGGATGGCCCGCCAGGGCCATGACGTGCGGGTCATCACCGCACCGCCCTACTACCCAGAGTGGAAGGTGGGCGAACGCTACTCGGCCTGGCGCTATCGTCGGGAAGAGGGGGCGGCGACCGTCTGGCGCTGTCCGCTGTATGTGCCAAAGCAGCCTTCGACCCTGAAGCGGCTGGTTCACCTCGGCAGTTTTGCTCTCAGCAGCTTTTTCCCGCTGCTGGCTCAGCGCCGCTGGAAGCCGGATCGCATCATCGGCGTCGTGCCGACCCTGTTCTGCACGCCGGGGATGCGCCTGCTAGCGAAGCTCTCCGGGGCACGCACGCTGCTGCATATTCAGGACTATGAGGTAGACGCCATGCTCGGCCTCGGAATGGCGGGCAACGGCAAGGGCGGTAAGGTCGCGACGTTGGCCAGCGCCTTTGAGCGCAGCGGCCTGCTCGGGGTGGATAACGTCTCCACTATCTCCCGTTCGATGATGAACAAAGCCCGGGAGAAGGGCGTGGCCGAAGAGCGGGTTATCTTCTTCCCGAACTGGTCAGAAGTAGCACGCTTTCGCGACGTCAGCGAGAGCGAGGTTGCTCAGCTGCGTGCCTCACTCGGCCTACCGGACGACAAACGCATCATTCTCTACTCCGGCAACATCGGCGAGAAGCAGGGTCTGGAGAGCGTCATTGAGGCCGCAGCGCGTCTGCGCGCCGAGCCGTGGCTGTTTGTGATTGTCGGCCAGGGCGGCGGCAAGGCCCGGCTGGAAAAACTGGCCGCCGAGCGCGGGCTGGACAACGTCAAATTCTTCCCGCTGCAGCCCTACGAGGCGCTGCCAGCGCTGTTGAAAATGGGCGACTGCCATCTGGTGATCCAGAAGCGCGGCGCGGCGGATGCGGTACTGCCCTCCAAGCTCACTAACATTCTGGCGGTAGGTGGTAACGCGGTGATCACCGCGGAAGCCGATACCGAGCTGGGCCAGCTTTGCACCGACTTTCCCGGCATTGCCGTGTGCGTCGAGCCGGAGTCGGTGGATGCACTGGTGAGTGGGATCGCGCAGGCGTTAGCCCTGCCTAAAAACAACACGGTGGCACGTGAATATGCCGAACGCACGCTCGAAAAAGAGAGCGTGTTGAGCCAATTTATTGCCGATATCCAGGGATAATCATGAAGCAAACCACCCTTTTTCCGGTAGTCATGGCTGGTGGCACGGGTAGCCGCCTGTGGCCGCTCTCCCGCGTGCTTTACCCCAAACAGTTTCTCTGCCTGAAGGGCGAGCTGACGATGTTACAGGCGACGATTAACCGTCTGAACGGCGTCGAGTGCGAAAGCCCGGTAGTGATCTGCAATGAAGAGCACCGCTTTATCGTTGCCGAGCAGCTGCGTCAGCTCAATAAGCTGACCGAAAACATCATTCTTGAACCGGCGGGACGTAACACCGCGCCTGCTATCGCCCTCGCGGCGCTGGCCGCTAAGCGCAACAGCCCTGATGCGGATCCGCTTCTGCTGGTGCTCGCTGCCGATCACGTGATCCAGCAGGAAGAGTCCTTCCGCGAGGCGGTGCGCGCGGCAATGCCCTATGCCGAAAGCGGCAAGCTGGTGACCTTCGGCATCGTGCCGGATCTGCCCGAGACCGGCTACGGCTACATTCGCCGCGGCGAGGTCAGTCAGGGCGGGATCGATACCGTAGCCTTCGAAGTGGCGCAGTTTGTTGAAAAACCCAATCTGGAAACGGCGCAGGCCTACGTTGCCAGCGGCGAATACTACTGGAACAGCGGCATGTTCCTGTTCCGCGCCGGGCGCTATCTCGACGAGTTAAAGCGCTTCCGCCCGGACATTCTCGAAGCCTGTGAGAACGCCATGCGCACCGTTGATCCGGATCTCGACTTTATCCGCGTTGATGAAGAGGCGTTCCTCGCCTGCCCGGAAGAGTCGGTGGACTATGCGGTGATGGAGAAGACCGCCGACGCAGTGGTGGTCCCGATGGATGCGGGCTGGAGCGACGTTGGCTCCTGGTCCTCGCTGTGGGAGATCAGCCCCCATACGCCGGAGGGAAACGTTCACCACGGCGACGTCATCAGCCACAAAACCGAAAATAGCTATGTCTACGCCGAGTCAGGCCTGGTCACCACCGTCGGGGTCAAGGATCTGGTGGTTGTCCAGACCAAAGATGCGGTGCTGATTGCCGACCGCAACGCGGTGCAGGACGTCAAAAAAGTTGTCGAGCAGATCAAAGCCGACGGTCGCCATGAGCACCACGTCCACCGCGAGGTATACCGTCCGTGGGGCAAATATGACTCCATCGACTCCGGCGAGCGTTACCAGGTAAAACGTATCACCGTTAAGCCGGGGGAGGGACTCTCCCTGCAGATGCACCACCACCGGGCCGAGCACTGGATCGTGGTAGCGGGCACGGCGAAGGTGACCATCAACGACGAAATGCGCCTGATTGGTGAAAACGAGTCGGTTTACATCCCCCTTGGCGCGACCCACTGCCTGGAGAACCCCGGCAAGATCCCGCTGGATCTGATTGAGGTGCGCTCCGGCGGCTACCTCGAAGAGGACGACGTGGTGCGCTTCGAAGACCGCTACGGGCGAGTTTAGTACGCATTAACTCTGCCCGGCAGCGTGCGCTTACCGGGCCTATGGAGGCCATTATGGAAAAATTAACCTGTTTTAAAGCCTATGATATTCGCGGCAGGCTGGGCACGGAGCTCAATGAAGAGATCGCCTGGCGCATTGGCCGCGCCTACGGTGAATATCTGAAGCCGCAAACCATCGTGCTGGGGGGCGACGTGCGGCTGACCAGCGAGGCGCTGAAGCTGGCGCTGGCGAAGGGGTTGCAGGATGCCGGGGTAGACGTGCTTGACCTCGGTATGTGCGGCACGGAAGAGATCTACTTTGCCACCTTCCACCTCGGGATTGATGGCGGTATCGAAGTCACCGCCAGCCACAACCCGATGGACTACAACGGCATGAAGCTGGTGCGCAAGGGCGCGCGCCCGATCAGCGGCGATACCGGCCTGCGCGACGTGCAGCGTCTGGCAGAGGCCAACGACTTCCCGCCGGTTAATCCGGCGAAGCGCGGCAGCTATAAGCAGATCGATCTGCGCGATGCCTATATCGACCATCTACTGGGCTATATCGATGTGGCGAATCTCAAGCCGTTGTCGCTGGTTATCAATTCTGGCAACGGCGCGGCGGGTCCGGTAATTGACGCCATCGAGGCGCGTTTCCAGGCGCTGAAGGTGCCGGTGACCTTTATCAAAGTGCACAACACCCCGGACGGCAACTTCCCTAACGGTATTCCTAACCCGCTGCTGCCCGAGTGCCGGGACAGTACCCGCGACGCGGTGATTGCGCACCGGGCCGATATGGGCATCGCCTTTGACGGCGACTTTGACCGCTGCTTCCTGTTCGACGGCGACGGTCAGTTTATCGAGGGCTACTACATCGTTGGCCTGCTGGCCCAGGCGTTTCTGGAGAAGCATCCCGGCGCGAAAATCATCCACGACCCGCGCCTCTCCTGGAACACCGTAGACGTGGTGACCCAGGCCGGCGGCACGCCGGTGATGTCGAAAACCGGCCACGCCTTTATCAAAGAGCGGATGCGCGCCGAGGATGCGATCTACGGCGGCGAGATGAGCGCCCACCACTACTTCCGCGACTTTGCCTACTGCGACAGCGGGATGATCCCCTGGCTGCTGGTCACCGAGCTGCTGTGCCTCTCCGGTCAGCCGCTGTCGGCGCTGGTGCGCGATCGCATGGCGGCGTTTCCTGCCAGCGGCGAGATCAACCGTACCCTCAGCGAACCGGCGCAGGCCATTGCCCGCGTGGAGCAGCATTTTGCCAGCGGGGCGCAGGAGATTGATCGTACCGACGGTCTCAGCGTCGCCTTCCCAACGTGGCGCTTTAACCTGCGATCCTCTAATACCGAGCCGGTGGTACGCCTGAACGTCGAGTCCCAGGGCGACGTCTCGCTGATGGAGGCGAAGACGCAGGAAATTCTGGCGCTGCTCGACAGGTAGCCGTTGCGAGCCCTCTCTTCGGAGAGGGCATTAATGAACAGGAACAACGATGACAAACTTAAAAAAGCGCGAGCGAGCCAAAACGAATGCATCGTTAATCTCTATGGTGCAGCGATTTTCGGACATCACTATCCTGTTTGGCGGGCTTTGGGTGGTTTGTAAGGCAAACGCCTTACCCTTTTTCTATCTGCATCTGCTGATGGCGCTCATGGCGCTGGTGGTTTTCCAGATGATTGGCGGTATGACCGATTTCTACCGCTCGTGGCGCGGGGTGAAGATCTCCACCGAGCTGGTGCTGCTGCTGCAAAACTGGACGCTGAGCCTGATCTTTAGCGCCGGGCTGATGGCCTTTAACGCTGATTTTAATGACGACTTCTCGCTGTTTTTCGCCTGGTACGTGCTGAGCAGCATTGGCCTGGTGGTCTGCCGCTCGCTGATCCGCTTCGGCGCGGGCTGGCTGCGTAACCGTGGATATAACACCCGCCGGGTGGCCATTGCCGGCGATCTGCCGGTGGGACAGATGCTGCTGGAGAGCTTCCGCAACGAGCCGTGGCTGGGCTTTGAGGTAGTGGGTGTCTATCACGACGTGGGCCCCGAGGGCGTGTCGGCGGAGTGGACGGGCACTATTGCGCAGCTCATTGAGGATGCTAAGGCGGCGAAAATCCACAACGTCTATATCGCCATGTCGATGAACGACGCCGCCAGCATTAAAAAGCTGGTGAGCGATCTGGCGGATACGACCTGCTCGGTGATCCTTATTCCCGACGTCTTCACCTTCAATATCCTGCATTCGCGTATTGAGGAGATGAACGGGATTCCGGTGGTGCCGCTGTACGACACGCCGCTCTCCGGCATGAACCGCGTCCTGAAGCGCCTTGAGGACATCGTACTCTCCTCGCTGATCCTGCTGATGATCTCCCCGGTGCTGCTGAGCATTGCTGCTGCCGTGAAGTTCACCTCGCCGGGCCCGGTGATCTTCCGTCAGACCCGCTACGGCATGGACGGCAAGCCAATCATGGTGTGGAAGTTCCGCTCTATGAAGGTGATGGAGAACGACAGCGTAGTCACCCAGGCAACGCAGAACGACCCCCGCGTGACCCGCGTTGGCAACTTCCTGCGTCGTACCTCGCTCGACGAGCTGCCGCAGTTTATTAACGTCCTCACCGGTGGCATGTCGATTGTGGGCCCGCGTCCGCACGCCGTGGCGCATAACGAGCAGTACCGGACGCTGATCCAGGGCTACATGCTGCGCCATAAGGTCAAGCCAGGCATTACCGGCTGGGCACAGATCAACGGCTGGCGCGGAGAAACCGACACCCTGGAGAAGATGGAGAAACGGATCGAGTTCGACCTGGAGTACATTCGCGAATGGAGCCTCTGGTTCGATATCAAGATCGTTTTCCTGACCATTTTCAAAGGCTTTGTTAACAAAGCGGCCTACTGAGTGAGTACCCTGTGAGCCTGAGAGAGAAAACCCTAAGCGGGGCCAAATGGTCGGCGATGGCCACCGTCACGATCATTGGCCTCGGCCTGGTGCAGATGACCTGGCTGGCGCGAATTATCGACAGCCACCAGTTTGGCCTGCTGACCGTGGCGCTGACGATTATCGCCCTTGCCGATACGCTGTCCGATTTCGGCATCGCCAACTCGATTATCCAACGCAAAGAGATCAGCCAGCTAGAGCTGACCACCCTCTACTGGCTGAACGTCGGCCTGGGGCTGCTGGTCTGCGTGGCGATGTTCCTCCTGAGCGATACCCTGGCCCGGGTGCTGCACAACCCGGATATCGCCCCGCTGATCAAAACCCTGTCGCTGGCCTTTGTGGTGATCCCCCACGGCCAGCAGTTTCGCGCGCTGATGCAAAAAGAGTTAGAGTTTGGCAAAATTGGCGCAATTGAAACGCTCTCCGTGGTCGCGGGATTCAGCGTGACGGTGATTGGCGCGTGGTTCTGGCCGCTGGCAATGACCGCCATCGTCGGTTACCTCGTTAACACCCTGGTGCGCACCCTGCTATTTGGCTTCTTCGGGCGCAAAATCTACCGTCCGGGCCTGCACTTCTCCCTCGCCTCGGTCAGCGCCAACCTGCGTTTTGGGGCCTGGCTGACGGCGGATAGCGTCATCAACTACATCAATACCAACCTCTCTACGCTGGTACTGGCGCGCATTCTCGGGGCCAGCGTCGCCGGGGGCTATAACCTCGCCTACAACGTGGCGGTGGTGCCGCCGATGAAGCTTAACCCCATTATCACCCGCGTACTGTTCCCGGCGTTCGCCAAAATCCAGGACGATACGGCCAAGCTGCGGCTCAATTTCTACAAGCTGCTGTCGGCGGTGGGCATCATCAACTTTCCGGTGCTGCTGGGCCTGATGGTGGTCGCCAATAACATGGTGCCGCTGGTGTTTGGCGAGAAGTGGCGCGGGATTATCCCCATTCTCCAGCTGCTGTGCATTGTTGGCCTGCTGCGCGCCGTGGGGAACCCCATTGGCTCCCTGCTGATGGCCAAGGCGCGGGTCGATATCAGCTTTAAGTTTAACCTCTTCAAAACCGCGCTCTTTGTGCCCGCCATTATTCTCGGCGGTCAGTGGGCGGGGGCGCTGGGGGTCACGCTGGGCTTCCTGCTCGTGCAGATTATCAATACCGTGCTGAGCTACTTCGTGATGATCAGGCCGGTACTCGGCCCCAGCTATCGCCAGTACGTGCTTAGCCTCTGGCTACCGTTCTACCTGTCACTGCCGATGCTGGCGGTGAGCTACGGGCTGGGTCTGGCACTGAGCGGCCATCTGCCGCTGGTGACCCTGCTGATCGTCCAGATCGCCGCAGGCGCGCTGACGTTCGCGGTCACCCTCGCGCTGTCGCGTAACGTGCTGGTGGTGGAGATCAAACGCCAGCTTTGCCGCAATGAAAAATTAAGAACGCTCCTGCGGGCAGGTTAATCCTATTTCTTTAATGAGGTCACAATGAAACTATTGATTCTGGGCAACCATACCTGCGGGAACCGTGGCGACAGCGCCATCCTGCGCGGCCTGCTGGACGCGATTGCCGTGCTTGAGCCGAACGCCGAGGTGGACGTGATGAGCCGCTACCCGGTGAGCTCCTCCTGGCTGCTGAACCGCCCGGTGATGGGCGATCCGCTCTACAGCCAGATGAAACAGCACAACACTGCAGCCGGACTGATGGGGCGGGTCAAGAAGGTGCTGCGCCGCCGCTATCAGCATCAGGTGCTGCTCTCCCGGGTCACCGACAGCGGCAAGCTGCGTAACATCGCCATCGCCCAGGGCTTCACTGATTTTGTTCGCCTGCTGGCGGGCTACGATGCCATTATCCAGGTCGGCGGCTCGTTCTTTGTCGATCTCTACGGTGTGCCGCAGTTCGAGCATGCTCTCTGCACCTTTATGGCGAAGAAGCCGCTCTATATGATCGGCCACAGCGTAGGGCCGTTCCAGGATGCCCAGTTTAACCAGCTGGCGAACTACGTATTCGGCCACTGTGACGCGCTGATCCTCCGCGAGCGCGTGAGCCTGGAGCTAATGGAGCATAGCCAGATCACCACCGCCAAAGTCGAGCAGGGGGTGGATACCGCCTGGCTGGTGGATCACGACGAGACGTTTGTGCCGAACTATGCGGTTGCCCACTGGCTCGACGTAGCGGCAAAAGAGAAGACGGTCGCCATTACCCTGCGCGAGCTGGCCCCCTTCGACAAGCGGCTCGGCACCACGCAGAAAGCCTACGAGCAGGCTTTTGCTGGCGTGGTCAACCGCATTATTGATGCAGGCTACCAGGTGCTGGCCCTCTCAACCTGTACCGGCATCGACAGCTACAACAAAGACGATCGCATGGTGGCGCTCAACCTCCGCGAGCACGTCAGCGATCCCTCGCGCTATCACGTGGTGATGGACGAGCTGAACGATCTGGAGATGGGCAAAATTTTTGCCGCCTGCGATCTGACGGTGGGGACCCGCCTGCACTCGGCCATTATCTCGATGAACTTTGGCACCCCGGCGATCGCTATCAACTACGAACACAAGTCGGCGGGCATTATGCAGCAGCTGGGGATGCCAGAGATGGCGATCGATATTCGCCATCTGCTGGACGGCTCGCTGGAGGCCATGGTGGCCGACACCCTTGGCCAGCTCCCGGCGCTCGAGCAGCGCCTCTCTGATGCCGTGGCCCACGAGCGGCAGCATGGCATGGAGATGGTGGAGTCGGTGCTGAAGCGCGTTCGGGAGGGTAAATGAAGGTCAGTTTCTTTTTGCTGAAGTTCCCCCTCTCGTCGGAGACCTTCGTGCTGGATCAGATCGTCGCCTTTATTGAGATGGGCTACGAGGTTGAGATCGTGGCGATGCATAAAGGGGATCTGAGCAATACTCATGCGGCATTCCAACACTATCGGCTGGCAGAGAAGACCCACTGGCTGCTGGACGAGCCGCAGGGCAAGCTGGCGAAGCTGCGCTACCGTGGCGCGGCGCTGCTGCGGGGGGCAGGGCGGGGCGCAACCTGGCGGGCGCTGAACGTAGGGCGCTACGGAGCCGAGGCGCGCAACCTGATCCTCGCGGCGATGTGCGGCCTTGCGCCGCGCACGTTCCATGCTGATGTCTTTATCGCCCACTTTGGCCCGGCGGGCGTCACGGCAGCCAAGCTGCGCGAGCTGGGCGTCCTCAACGGAAAAATCGCCACCGTATTCCACGGCATCGACATCTCCAGCCGGGCGGTGCTCAGCCACTATACCCCGGAGTATCAGCAACTCTTTCGCCGGGGCGACCTGATGCTGCCTATCAGCGAACTGTGGGCTGGACGACTCATGAATATGGGCTGCCCGGCGCATAAAATTGCCGTCTCGCGCATGGGTGTTGATCTGTCACGTTTCTCCCCGCGTCCCGTACAGGCTCCGGCAAACCGGCTGAATATCATCTCTGTTGCCCGCCTCACCGAGAAGAAGGGACTGCACGTAGCCATTGAGGCCTGCCGCCTGCTCAAGGCGCGGGGCGTTGCCTTTCACTATCGCATTCTCGGCATCGGGCCGTGGGAGCAGCGTCTGCGCGACAAAATCGCCGAGTATGGCCTGCAGGAGATGATCGAGATGCCGGGCTTCAAGCCGAGCCACGAGGTAAAGGCGATGCTGGATGAGGCGGATCTCTTCCTGCTGCCCTCGATCACCGGCGCGGACGGCGATATGGAGGGGATCCCGGTGGCGCTGATGGAGGCGATGGCGGTGGGTCTGCCGGTCGTCTCTACCGTTCACAGCGGTATCCCCGAGCTTATCGACGCCGATCGGTCCGGCTGGCTGGTGCCAGAGAACGATCCCCAGGCCCTCGCGGATCGGCTGGCGGCGCTCAGCGCTATCCAGCAGGAGACGCTGGTGCCGGTTGTTTCTCGCGCGCGCGAGAAAGTCGAAACCGAGTTTAATCAGCGAATCATTAACCAGCGGCTTGCCACGCTGTTGCAAGCGCTCTAAGCCAGAGGTTATATGCCAGATATCTTACTCTCCCGTCGTCGCTTTATTGGGGCAGGCTCTGCCCTGGCGGCGCTACCCCTTCTGCACTCGCCGCTGCTTCAGGCCCAGGAGTCCGGCAGCGTTGATATCCGCCGCTATCTGAAAAATGACGTTATCGCCGCCTTTAAGCAGGCCTTTGCCGAGGCCAGCACGGTGCTGGTGCCGGCGGGCGTCGTCTGCGAGAACATCAATACCGCTATCTTTATTCCAGCGGGTAAAACGCTGCTAATTCGCGGGGCGCTCAAGGGCAATGGCCGGGGGCGCTTTGTATTGCAGGATGGCTGTCGGGTTCGCGGGGAAGAGGGCGGAAGCCTGTATAACATTACCCTCGACGTGCGCGGCTCGGACTGCACTATCGAAGGCGTGACGATGAGCGGCTACGGCCCGGTGACGCAGATCTATATCGGCGGCAAAGAGAAGCGGGTTATGCGTAACCTGGTCATCGATAATATCACCGTGACCAAAGCCAACTACGCCATTCTGCGCCAGGGTTTCCACAATCAGATTGACGGGGCGCGCATTACCAACGGCCGTTTCAGCTACCTGCAGGGGGACGCCATCGAGTGGAACGTGGCGATTAACGATCGTAACCTGCTGATCTCCGACCACGTGATTGACCATATCGACTGTACCAACGGCAAAATCAACTGGGGGATCGGCATCGGGCTGGCGGGCAGCACCTATGACAACACCTATCCGGAAGACCAGGCGGTAAAACACTTTACCGTGGCCAACATCACCGGCAGCCACTGCCGCCAGCTGGTGCATGTCGAAAACGGCAAACACTTTGTCATTCGTCATATCACGGCCACGGATATTACTCCTGACTACAGTAAAAAAGCGGGCATTGATAACGCCACGGTAGCGATTTACGGCTGCGATAATTTCGTCATCGACGATGTTAAAATGCGCAACAGCGCCGGAATGCTAATAGGTTATGGGGTGATCAAAGGTAATTATCTTTCGATACCGCAAAATTTCAGACTAAACGCGGTCCATTTAGACAACGGTGAGCAGACGCGGAAATTACGCGGGATCCAGATCTCATCGGGGAATGCCGACTCGTTTGTCTCGATCACCAATCTCAATATTCAGCGCGCGTCGCTGGAGATGCATAATAAGCCCCAGCATCTGTTTATGCGCAATATTCAGATAATGCAGGAGGCCGCGACAGGCCCGGCGCTGAAGCTCCACTTTGACCTGCGCAAGGACGTGCGCGGCCGCTTTATGGCGAAGCGGGACACCCTGCTGTCGCTGGCGAATATTCATGCTGTGAATGAAAATGGGCAAAGCTCGGTGGATATTGACCGGCTTGATCAGCAGACAATTAATGCTGAAAAATTAAACTTTTCCCTGCCAGCAAAGCGCTCATAATTGTTCTGTCGCCATTTTGCGAAGATTCCTGGAGCCGCAACCCGCGGCTTCGTATTACATCTATTGCAGATGTTTTAATTGATAGTCTCAACCCAGCGAAATCCTACTGGCTAAACGAGATCAAAGGGCTATAATTCAGCAACCATTTTATAGGTGGAAGTGATAATGATTAATTTGAAAGCGGTTATTCCGGTAGCGGGTCTGGGGATGCATATGCTGCCTGCCACCAAGGCGATCCCAAAAGAGATGCTGCCGATCGTCGATAAGCCGATGATCCAGTATATCGTCGACGAAGTGGTTGCTGCAGGGATCAAAGAGATCGTTCTGGTTACCCACTCCTCTAAAAACGCGGTGGAGAACCACTTCGACACTTCCTACGAGCTTGAGGCTCTGCTGGAGCAGCGCGTTAAGCGTCAGCTGCTGGCGGAAGTACAGTCTATCTGCCCGCCGGGCGTGACTATCATGAACGTGCGCCAGGCGCAGCCGCTGGGGCTGGGCCACTCCATTCTCTGCGCGCGTCCTATCGTCGGTGACAACCCGTTCGTGGTGGTGCTGCCGGACATTATTCTGGACAACGCCAGCGCCGATCCGCTGCGCTACAACCTTGCCGCGATGGTTGCTCGTTTCAACGAGACTGGCCGTAGCCAGGTGCTGGCAAAACGCATGAAGGGCGATCTCTCTGAGTACTCCGTTATTCAGACCAAAGAACCGCTGGATAGCGAAGGTAAAGTGAGCCGTATCACCAACTTTATCGAGAAACCGGATCAGCCGCAGACGCTGGATTCCGACCTGATGGCGGTAGGACGCTATGTCCTGTCGGCGGATATCTGGGCTGAGCTGGAGAAAACCGAGCCGGGCGCATGGGGCCGTATTCAGCTTACCGACGCCATTGCTCGACTGGCGGAAAAACAGTCCGTTGATGCCATGCTGATGACTGGCGATAGCTATGACTGTGGCAAGAAAATGGGCTACATGCAGGCGTTCGTGAAGTACGGCCTGCGTAACCTGAAAGAAGGGCAAAAGTTCCGCAATCGCATTCAGAAGCTGCTGAGCCAAAGCTAGGCCTAAGCCACAATTAAGTAATATTTATTTAATTCGACGGCAAGAGATCGTTCATTATGCGGTAACAAATCGCGGTGAACAATCCCTTGCCGTTTTTGTTTTACAACCCCCAAATTCTTGTAGATCAAGGGGTTGTGATGATTAAACATACAGCAAAACGCTAAGAATTTTCCTTGTTTCTGTACGCGTTTAGGATGACAATTAGCACCTGATTTTTCGCCCAACTGTCTCAGTTTGGGCGCGAGTTTTTGCACAATCTGGTCTAAATCAGTCCACGGGTAGCTGTTGAGCCTGGGGCGGTAGCGTGTCTGCTCGCGGAGCGATCATGCCTCGACCTGCAACATACCTCTTCTTATTGAATTGACGGAATTGATAGCGTGAAAATCCTTGTTACTGGCGGAGCGGGTTTCATCGGCTCTGCGGTCGTCCGACATATTATTAAAAATACCCAAGATTCCGTTGTGAATGTTGATAAATTGACTTACGCCGGTAATCTGGAATCGCTTGTTGACGTCGCGGATAGCGATCGCTATGACTTTGAGCGCGTGGATATTTGTGACGCCGCTGAGCTGGCTCGCGTCTTTGCCGAGCACCAGCCTGATGCAGTCATGCACCTGGCGGCAGAGAGCCACGTTGACCGCTCTATTACCGGCCCGGCTGACTTTATCGAAACCAACATTGTCGGAACTTACGTTCTGCTGGAGGCCGCGCGCGCCTACTGGCTGACCTTAAGCGATGAGGCGAAAAACGCGTTTCGCTTCCACCATATCTCTACCGATGAAGTGTATGGCGATCTGCCGCACCCGGACGAGCATCCGCAGGGCACGGCGCTGCCGCTGTTTACCGAGCAGACCGCGTATGCCCCTAGCAGCCCGTACTCCTCATCGAAAGCATCCAGCGATCATCTGGTGCGTGCATGGCGTCGTACCTATGGCCTGCCGACGCTGGTCACCAACTGTTCCAATAACTACGGTCCGTATCACTTCCCCGAGAAGCTGATCCCGCTGGTGATCCTTAACGCCCTTGAGGGCAAACCGCTGCCGATTTATGGCAAGGGCGATCAGATCCGCGACTGGCTCTACGTTGAGGATCATGCCCGTGCGCTCTATACCGTAGTAACGCAGGGTGCACCTGGCGAGACCTACAACATTGGCGGCCATAACGAAAAGCAGAACCTGGACGTAGTGCATACCATCTGTGACCTGCTGGATGAGATCGTGCCGAAAGAGGGCTCTTATCGCGACCAGATCACCTATGTGGCAGACCGCCCGGGCCATGACCGTCGCTACGCTATCGATGCGGATAAAATCAGCCGCGAGCTGGGCTGGAAGCCAGAAGAGACGTTTGAAAGCGGTATCCGTAAAACCGTCCGCTGGTATCTGGATAACCAGCAGTGGGTGGATAACGTCAAAAGCGGCAGCTATAAAACCTGGATCGAGCAGAATTACGGGGAACGTTAATGATGAATATTCTGCTGTTTGGTAAAACCGGTCAGGTAGGCTGGGAACTGCAGCGCGCACTTGCGCCGCTTGGCACGGTGACAGCGGTTGACGTTAAATCAACCACCTTTTGCGGTGACTTCAGCAATCCAGAAGGCGTGGCGGAAACCGTTCGCCGCGTGCGTCCGGATGTGATCGTCAACGCGGCGGCCCACACCGCCGTTGATAAAGCCGAGTCCGAGCGCGAATTTGCCGAGCTCTTAAACGCGACCAGCGTTAAGGCCATTGCTGTCGAAGCCGAAAAGCTTGGCGCATGGCTGATCCACTACTCTACCGACTACGTTTTTCCGGGTACCGGTGAGAGGCCGTGGCTGGAAACTGATGCCGTTGCGCCATTAAACGTCTACGGTGAAACCAAGCTGGCGGGCGAGAAAGCGGTGCAGGAGAACTGCACGAAACACCTGATCTTCCGTACCAGCTGGGTCTATGCGGGTAAAGGCAACAACTTTGCCAAGACCATGCTGCGCCTGGCCAAGGATCGTCCTGAGCTGTCGGTGATTAACGATCAGTTTGGCGCCCCTACCGGCGCGGAGCTGCTGGCCGACTGCACGGCGCACGCTATTCGTACCGCGCTGCACAAGCCAGAGGTGGCAGGTTTGTACCATCTGGTAGCATCCGGGACGACGACGTGGCATGACTACGCTGCGCTGGTCTTCGCCGAAGCGAAAGCGGCGGGCATGGCGTTGGCGATCGAGAAACTTAACGCCGTTCCTACTTCTGCCTATCCGACCCCTGCTCGCAGGCCGACCAACTCCCGTTTGAACACCGAGAAATTCCAGCGTCAGTTTGAGCTGGTGCTGCCTGACTGGCAGGTTGGCGTCAAACGCATGCTGGCTGAGCTGTTTACCACGACCTCATTCTGATTGACATATCTAATGCCCGGGAACGGGCATTTTCTGTATGCAGAGAAAAAAATGACAACACGTAAAGGTATTATTCTCGCCGGCGGTTCCGGCACGCGTCTCTATCCTGTCACCATGGCCGTCAGCAAGCAGCTGCTGCCTATCTATGATAAGCCGATGATCTACTACCCGCTCTCCGCGCTCATGCTGGCGGGGATCCGTGATATTCTCATTATCAGTACCCCGCAGGATACGCCGCGTTTCGAGCAGTTGCTGGGCGACGGTAGCCAGTGGGGACTGAATCTGCACTATAAAGTGCAGCCAAGCCCGGACGGTCTGGCCCAGGCCTTTATCATTGGCGAGGAGTTTATCGGTGATGATAACTGCGCGCTGGTGCTGGGCGATAACATCTTCTACGGCCACGATCTGCCGAAACAGCTCGAAGCTGCCGTAAGCAAAGAGAGCGGGGCGACCGTCTTTGCCTACCACGTTAACGATCCGGAGCGCTACGGCGTTGTGGAGTTTGACCGCAACGGTACCGCTATCTCTCTCGAAGAGAAGCCGCTGGAGCCGAAAAGCAACTATGCGGTAACCGGCCTCTATTTCTATGACAACCGGGTCGTGGAGATGGCGAAAAGCCTGAAGCCATCCCCGCGTGGCGAACTGGAAATTACCGATATCAACCGTCTCTACCTGGAGCAGGGCGATCTCTCCGTGGCGATGATGGGCCGCGGCTACGCCTGGCTGGATACCGGCACGCATCAGAGCCTGATCGAGGCCAGCAACTTTATCCAGACCATTGAAGAGCGTCAGGGACTGAAGGTCTCCTGTCCGGAAGAGATTGCTTTCCGTAAAGGTTTTATCGATGCCGAGCAGGTTAAAAAATTAGCGGCACCGCTCGCTAAAAATGCTTACGGTCAGTATCTGCTGAAGATGATTAAAGGTTATTGAGCAATGAACGTAATTAAAACCGCTATTCCTGACGTGCTGATTTTTGAACCGAAGGTATTTGGCGACGATCGTGGATTCTTTTTCGAAAGTTTTAACCAGCGTGTTTTCGAAGACGCTGTTGGTCGCAAGGTTGAGTTTGTCCAGGATAACCACTCTAAATCCAGCAAAGGGGTACTGCGCGGTCTGCACTACCAACTGGCGCCCCACGCGCAGGGCAAACTGGTTCGCTGTGTAGCAGGCGAGGTGTTTGATATTGCGGTAGATATGCGTAAATCATCTGCGACCTTTGGTCAGTGGGTCGGGGTCAACCTCTCCGCTGAAAACAAACGTCAGCTTTGGATCCCGGAAGGGTTTGCCCACGGTTTTCTGGTGCTGAGCGAGACGGCAGAATTTGTGTACAAGACCACCGATTACTATCAGCCGCAGTCGGAACGTGCCGTACGATTCGACGATCCGCAGCTCAACATCCAGTGGCCGTTTACTGACGATCTGAAGCTCTCGCCGAAGGACGAAGCCGCTCCACTGCTGAATACTATTCCGGTGAATGAGCTATTTGAATGAGCATAATTAAAAATAGCATCTGGAACCTGGTAGGGTACGTTATCCCGTCGCTTGTGGCGATACCAGCTCTGGGCTATCTGGCTCGACAGCTGGGACCTGAACTTTTTGGCATCTACACCATCGCAATTGCGGTGGTGGGCTATGCAGGCATTTTCGACATGGGATTAACCCGGGCAATCACCCGGGAAATTGCTATTCACCGAAATAATATTGCCGAGCGGAAAAAAATTATTGCCAGCGCGACCCTGTTTCTATTGGCATTAAGTACGCTAGGCGGTTGCGCCGTGCTGATTTTCTCCGCCTCTATTGTTCATTTTCTCAACATCTCGGCGGCAGATTTTGTTGATATAAATAACTCCTTTAAGCTGCTGGCGTTAACTATCCCGCTGTTCTTACTTAATCAACTCTGGATAGCCATCCTTGAAGGCGACGAGAAGTTTAAAGTCGTTAATATTCAAAAGTCGTTTAGCAGCACATTCATTGCGGGAATGCCTGCTCTGTTTGTTATTTATGATGGAACACTCTTCTCCGCGATAGCGGGGCTGCTGCTGTCCCGTGTCATTTCGCTGCTGATCGCCTTTATGCTGGTGCGCAAAGAGATTGTGCAGTCAGGGATGCGCCTCGATCTGATCACCTTTAAGCGGCTGATCTTCTTCGGCGGCTGGATCACGGTTAGTAACATTATCAGCCCGGCGATGGTCTACTTTGACCGGTTTATTATCTCAAATATGCTGGGCGCTAAGAACGTGGCGTATTACTCTGGCCCCTCGGAAGCCATTGCGCGTTTGGGGATCCTACCTGCAGCAGTAGGCAGGGCCATATTCCCGAAATTGAGCTGCGTGGTACATAAAGATGAGCTCAAAAGGAATATTGCCGTCTCCTGGCTGCTGATGTTTGCCGTCTGTGCTCCGGTCGTGATCGTCGGTATCGTGTTTGCGGAAAACATATTAAACCTCTGGTTAGGGGCGAACTACTCGGCACACTCAAAGAATATATTGATTATCTTGCTGTTAGGTTTCCTGTTTAACGCGCTGGCGCAGGTTCCCTTTACTGCTATCCAGTCGGCTGGAAAAGCAAAAATTACTGCCTTGCTCCACTGCATTGAGATCGTGCCGTACTTCCTTATGCTCTACTTTTTAGTACAGCATTACGGGTTGACTGGCGTGGCCTTTGCCTGGAGTATCAGGGTCATCGTCGACTGGGCAATCCTGACGCTGATTAGTCAGCGTCTGCTGAAGCGACAGCTGCGGGCTGATTTAGCTTAAACGTTAAAACCGGCAACGCTGCCGCTGAACTTGTTTACAGATAAAAGATAACTATGAAAGTTAATATTATTGTTGCTCTTTATTATCCCCATTATTATGAAAAAGTAAGAAAAGAGATCTTCTCCATCTTTGCTAACGCACATTTTCATCTTTTATTTGTAGATAACAGCGGTAAGCTGATCCCTGAAAATGAGCCTGCGGCTAACGTTCAGTGGCTCAGGGGAAGCAACGTAGCCGGTGAATTCTCAGCATGGGATGAAGGCTATGCTCTCCTTGCTGGCAACGGTACCATGGACAACGATGATATCGTTCTTTTTATGAATGATACCTTCTGCCACCACCGCTTCTTTACCTTCTACGACAGGGTGCTCTACCGCAAAGCGGTTGCACACTGTACCCGCAACGGCATTTACGGTGAGTTAAACAGTACCGGTACAGCGTTTGCGATTAATCAGTTACCGTTAACCGCATGGATCTCCTCATATGTTTTCCTGAGTCGTAAGGAAAACATCGACAAGCTCCTGCCTCTGAATAGCGTGACGGCAGTAGGTGACGAAGCACTCGCTCAGATCGAGCGTGGTCTGGCGCAGCGAAAGGTCGATGTGCCTCTCTTCTCTGCCAATCTCAACCAGCATCTTAGCCACTGGCTTTTCCCAATCAATGGCAATGGCTGGTACAATGCGGGTAAAACCTCCCCGGCAATTTTACTGTTTAAGCTTAAAGCTATCATCAATGAGAAGCTGCTGACCCATAAGGCACTGAAGAACGGTCTCGCTGTCAACGATATCTATCAGGGCAAACTCAACAGAGTTTATAACTCGCTGCGCAACAGGCTCTATACATTTTGCAAGCGCCATAAATTAGTATAAGTGACGTTAATTCATGAATGCCAATAACACTGAAATAAGCGCGCCGGGTAGAAAACACTACAGATTTACAGCCATGTGTTTGCTGATTATTCTTCTGGCGATGACCCTGAACGATCTGCCAGTGCAGGCGGCTTTAGGTACGCTGGGTGCCAGTCCAATGTGGGCAGTGTCAGCGGCAATCTTTATGCTTTTCCTGATTCATAATAAGTTTTGTCTGTATTTAGATAAGTACAGCCGACTTTTTATGATCTATTTCTTGCTGACGTTTAGTGTCTCGCTGATTCAATGTATCTGGTACTATATCGCAGAAGGGACTATTTTAAATCCTTACGGCGCGTCCGTGTTCAGTAAGCACTTTTTTGCCTCGTCTTACTATCTATTCTATTTCCTGGCTATTTACTGTGCGGGCTATGCACTGCGTTCTGTACCAGGCAATTTCTTCAAAAAAGCGGTTATTTTTATCGCGCTCTTTCTGACGCTGATTATTGCTATTGAATTTGTTGCGCCTGACGTACTCGCTCCACTTCATCTGAGCATGGAAGGCTATGGTGTGGGATCGCGCCTGCGATTGCTCTCGCCCGAACCGTCAATCGCAGCCTTTACGTTTAATATCTTTTTGCTGCTGGCGATAACCCTCAGCAACGTTAGCCTGGTCAGACTTATTCTTTGGGGGGCGCTGCTCGCGGGTAACGTGCTGATTGGCTCTAAGTCGTCACTGGTGCTGATCATGTTTGGCGCGCTGCTGGTCTTCTATTTCAATATGACGTTGATACAGAAACTGAAGTCTCTGATTGTGCTTATTCCGGTTGCAGGGATAGTGGTTTATATTTTTCTGCACACCGTCTTGCCAGCGTTAACCGTTGATATTGAAAATTTCACCAGCGTCAGCACGCGCATGATTACCTCGCTATGGGCCGTCTGTAGCCTGTTCTATTATCCGCTGGGCGAGGGATACGGCACCTATACCGTCTGGTTTGTTCACCCGTTAGAAGCTGCAACAAGCCTGGCCAATAGTCTGGTGCCTTTCCCGCTTAACCTGCTTGAAATTAATGATATGGTTACTACTGGTGAATACTTGACGGCAAAATCGGGTATTCTCTTCTCGGTCATCCATAGCGGTTTTATGGCCGTTATTTTCTACTTTATTATCTTTAGAAATGCTTTTCGTGATGTTCAGCAGAGTAAGGTGACCTACTATCAAAAGATATTGCTGCGGGTAACGCTTTGGTACTCTCTGATGTCCATTCTTTTTGCTGTTAACATGGAAGTGCTATATACGTTTTTGTTGCCTTTTATTGTTGTAAATTACTTAAAAACAAATTCATAAACGGTATGTGATGATAATGGAAAAAGTGCTGTATATATCAATGTCTCTGGAAAAGTCTAATTATGGCGGAAGCATTGTATCCAGAGCAAATTTAAAGGCATTGCAAGCTAACGAACACCTGCAGGTGAAAGAGATAGCGATCGTCAGGAAAGAAGAGGGTGCCTACGCTTGGGAGTTACTGGCTAAAAACTCAAAAGTACAGACCGCGATGAACAATTTACGTGGCTATGCGGGCAGGCTAAATGCAGATATCTTCAGTCGCGTTAAAGCGATTATTCAGGAATATCAGCCGACGACGGTATACCTTGACTCAAGCCTGCTGGGTAGCGTGGCAGAGTGGTGCAAAAGTGCCCATCCGACTATCAAGGTGGTTACCTTTTTCCACAATGCTGAAGTTGATTTTGAAATGGATCGCCTTAAGAGCGGCAAAATTCATTTTTTACCTTCGCTGTTCTCGACGACCGTTGCTGAAAAAAAGGCAGTCAAATACAGCGACGTGCTGATCGCGCTGCACCAGGCAGATTCGGACCGGCTTTTTCAGCTCTATCAGAGAAAAGCAGACTTCTGCGTTCCCGTTTGCATTGTAGATGAACCCATTGCAGATGAGGTGCTCTACGGCACCGAAGCCACGCAGGCGAGGCCTTTTACCGTGGGCTTTATCGGAACAGCGTTCTATGCCAACACTGAGGCTGCACAGTATATCTCTCAGCACATTGCACCCGCGTTTATTGATGATAACCAGATACAGTTTGTTATCGCTGGCAACGGATTTGAAAGTTATGCGGCTAAGCTTGATAAGCCTAACCTGAAAACTTACGGCTTCGTGGAGTCGTTGGCAGAGTTCTATCAAAGTGTCGATGTGATTTTATCGCCCATTTCCGTGGGTGGAGGGATGAAAGTGAAGGTTGCCGAGGCGCTTAAGTACAATAAAAAAGTCATTGCCTCCCCCTTTACCTTGATTGGCTATGAGCAGTCACTGACGAGCCCCGATATCATCAGTTGCAGCAACCTCGATGAATATAAAGCAGCTATTAATAATTTACGCAGTACGCGCACAACAGCGTCTTCAACACGGGTGTTTTTCCAGCAATATTACTCTGACCATGCCTGTGCAGAGTATTTTAAAAAGATATTTCACTAATAAATTGCTTAGTAAGAAGCGAATTTTATTTTTTTATAAAGAGGTTTAAGTGCGTATTCTCGAAGTAAGTAAACTATATCCTCCGTTCTGGGGTGGAATCGAGACGGTAGTGTACGACATATCAACGGTATTAAAACAAGAAGGTTATGACGTTGATGTGCTATGCGTATCTGAGAAAAATAACTCTTCTGAAGAAGTGATCGATAACGTTAAGGTTTATCGCTGCGCTAGCCTTGCTCATCTGGCAAGTACCTATCTCTCTTTCGAATTCATCAAAGTCTGGCGGAAAATCCGCAATAATTATGATGTTATTCACGTTCACTTACCGAATCCGCTTGCGCTGCTTGCCTTTTTCTTATTCAAACCACGTAAAGAGTGCAAAATCATTGTTCACTGGCACAGTGACATCGTAAAGCAGAAGTATTTAAAAATTCCTTTTATCCCGTTGCAGAACGCGCTGCTGGCTCGCTGCTACAAAATCGTCGCCACCAGCCAGGTCTATGCCGACGCGTCACAGGATCTGAAAAACTATCTTAATAAAGTTGAAGTAATCCCGATCGGTATCGACGAAGAGAGGATGGTCGCGGCACCTGAGGCCGTGGCAGAAATTAAGCAGCGCTATGCCGGTAAGTTCGTCATTTTCTCTCTTGGCCGTCATGTCTACTATAAAGGCTTTGAGTATCTTATCGATGCGGCTAAGCATCTTGATGAAAACTCGATTATTTTGCTGGGTGGGCAGGGCGAGTTAACGCCGGAGTTAACAGAGAAAATTAAAACGCATAATCTCGGCGACCGGGTAAAGCTTCTGGGTCGTATCTCTGCCCAGGAGCTGCCGGCTTACTTCAGCGCCGCAGATGTCTTCTGCCTGCCGTCCGTTGAACGCTCTGAAGCGTATGGCGTGGTGCAGCTCGAAGCGATGGCCTGCGGTACGCCGGTTATCTGTACCGACATTCAAGGCTCTGGCGTCGCGTGGGTTAACAAACATGGCGTGACAGGGCTGGTCGTGCCAGTGAAAAATGCCGAGGCATTAGCGACCAGTTTTAATTATCTGCGTGAGCACCCAATTAATAGAAGTCAAGTGCAAGAGTTTTTTACACAGCATTATACTAGGTCCAAAATGGTTAATTATCTCATCAAGGTGGTAGAGGGAGCTTAATATGAAAATATTACCTGTTGTTATGGCTGGTGGTTCTGGAACGCGCCTGTGGCCGCTTTCACGCTCTCTGTACCCCAAACAATTTTTGTCATTAGTTGATGATGCCTCGCTGCTGCAGGCCACGCTTCTGCGCCTCGATAGCCTTGAGTGCAGCATCCCGCTGATTATCAGTAATAACGAGCATCGTTTTATTGTTGCTGAACAGCTGCGTCAGGCAGGCATTACTGATTTTGACATCATTCTGGAACCCGTCGGCCGTAATACGGCTCCGGCGATCGCCCTGGCAGCGCTCCATGCGCTCAAAGATGGCGAAGATCCTATTATGCTGGTGCTGGCAGCCGACCATGTTATTCAGAACGTAGACGCGTTTTGCAGCAGCGTGACACAAGCGCAGACGCAGGCGGCGGAAGGCAAAATGGTCACCTTTGGCATTGTGCCATCGCGTGCGGAGACGGGTTATGGCTACATTCGGCAGGGCGAAGCCGTGGCGGACGCAGTCTACCGCGTTGATGCATTCGTTGAAAAACCTGACCTGGCCACGGCAGAGGCCTATCTACGTGACGGCCACTATCTGTGGAACAGCGGAATGTTCATGTTTAAAGCCAGCGTCTATCTGGCCGAGCTGGAAAAATTCCGTCCGGACATTCTTAACGCCTGTAAGCAGGCGATGGATGGCGCTTCAATCGATCTCGACTTTATCCGCCTTGAGGAGGCCGTATTTGCCGCCTGCCCGGATGACTCCGTTGACTATGCCGTAATGGAAAAGACCAGCCACAGCGTCGTTGTGCCAATGGATGCCCAGTGGTGCGATGTGGGCTCCTGGAGCTCGCTGTGGGACATCTCCACAAAAGACGGCAACGGCAACGTTACCCATGGCGATGTAATCTATCACAACAGCAACAACAATTATGTCTATGCAGAAAACTCGTTGGTCACCACGATTGGCGCGGACGATATGGTTATTGTCCAGACCAAAGATGCCCTGCTGATTGCCAGGCAGGATCAGGTTCAGGATATTAAAAAGGTGGTTGACGTTCTTAAGCGTGAAAACCGCAGCGAGCATATCTCCCATCGTGAAGAGTATCGCCCGTGGGGACGCTATGATTCTGTCGATCAGGGTGGCCGCTATCAGGTGAAACGGATCACCGTTAAGCCAGGCGAGCGCCTCTCAACCCAAATGCACTACCATCGCGCAGAGCATTGGGTGGTCGTCGCTGGTACAGCGAAGGTGACGCGCGGTGATGACGTGTTCCTGGTCTCTGAAAATGAATCAACGTTTATCCCAGTAGGCGTGGTACATACGCTAGAAAACCCAGGCAAGGTGCCGTTGGAAGTGATTGAAATCCAGTCAGGTACCTATCTTGGCAGTGATGATATTGTGCGCTTCGATGATAAGTATGGCCGTATTAAGGACAGTGAATAATGTTAAATTCCAAACAGGTAATTGAAAACAGCAATATTGCGTTTGGAACGAGCGGTGCCCGTGGACTGGTCGTCGATTTTAAACCGGAAGTCTGTGCTGCATTTGCGCACGCATTTATTGATGTCATGGCGCAGGACTTTACCTTTGATACCGTTGCCTTAGCCATTGATAACCGCCCTAGCAGCTATGCGATGGCTCAGGCCTGTGCTCAGGCCATCATCGCTAAAGGTCTCACAGCGGTCTACTACGGCGTGATCCCAACCCCGGCGCTGGCTAACCAGTCTTTGCAGGACAACATCCCGGCGATTATGGTGACCGGCAGCCACATCCCATTCGATCGCAACGGGCTAAAATTCTACCGTCCGGATGGTGAGATCACCAAGGCCGATGAGCTCAGTATCTTACAGTGCGAGTCAGCTTTTGACCTTGAGCTACCTTTACCGGCGTTAACGACCTCCCCGCTGGCCGCTAACAACTATATTGCGCGTTACACATCTCTGTTTGCCGCTGATACGCTGGCAGGCAAGCGCATAGGCGTTTACGAGCACTCCAGCGCTGGACGCGATCTCTATGCCAAAATGTTTACCCAGCTTGGGGCGGAAGTTATCAGCATTGGTCGTAGCGACGAGTTTGTGCCTATCGATACCGAAGCGGTTGCTGAAGAAGATAAGGTGAAAGCACGTAAATGGGCGAACGAACTGAACCTTGACGCGATCTTCTCGACCGATGGCGATGGTGACCGTCCTCTCGTGGCCGATGAGCAGGGCGAATGGCTGCGCGGAGATATCCTGGGCCTGCTGTGTGCTAAGGCGCTGCGCATTGAAGCGCTGGCTATCCCGGTAAGCTGTAATACGGCCATTGCGAAATCCGGCCTGTTTAAACATATCGAACTGACAAAAATTGGTTCGCCGTATGTAATTGCCGCCTTTGCCGGGCTGAGCGCCGAGTACACCCGTATTGCTGGCTTTGAAGCTAACGGTGGATTTTTGCTGGGCAGCGATGTCTCCTTTGCTGACACGACAATTACCGCGCTGCCAACGCGCGACGCAGTTCTGCCGTTCCTGATGGTATTTGCCAGCGCCGTAACGGCAAATGTCGAGGTATCGCATCTGCTGGCCGATCTGCCGCAGCGGTTCACCCACTCAGATCGTATTCAGAACTTTGCCACCGCGCTGAGCAAACAGATCATTGCTGATGCCCAGCAGGATCCGCTCGCATTTGTACAGTCGCTTGGCTTTAGCCAGGATATCAAAACCGTGGACAGCACCGATGGCCTGCGGATCACCCTCAGCGATGATGCCGTGATCCATCTGCGCCCGTCAGGCAATGCGCCTGAGCTGCGCTGCTATGCGGAAAGCAGCGATGCGTCTGCTGCAGCTAAGCTGGTTGAACATACGCTCTCTCAGCTAAAAAAGCTTTCTGCGTAATATTTATTAATTAATTTATATAATAGAAACAGGGCAACAGCATATGTTGCCCTGTTTGTTATCAGCTTAGGTAGAAAAATTTGATATGATCGCAAAAAGAATGCAGGGGATTGAGGTCCTCAGAGTTTTTGCTATATTCATGGTGGTTTTGATACACTCCACCCCGGAGTATGCACCTGGTGCGAATACAAACTTAGCCGCACTGATACTCCAGTCAGTTTCGCGCGCAGGGTTTATCTCCTTTTTTATCATTAGCGGTTATTTTGCGCTCAACGAAAAAATAGTTAGCCTGAAAAAATATTATTACAACAGGTTTGTTGCTATTGTTATCCCGTTTCTAATTTACGCATACATTCATTACTTCATGTTGCACTTTAACTTTGGCCGAGCCGATCACGCTTTGTCAGGTTTCTTTTCCCTCACCACCGTGACTGACTTCCTGCATGCGGTCATTATTGGGCCGGCCTATAATGGTTCATTGTTTGTCTCGCTTCACTTCTGGTTTGTATATTGGATCGTCGGTGCCTATGTCGTTGCGCCGTTTGTAGGCTATGTCGTCCAGCGCATTGAGCCCGGCGCAAGGCTTAAGGCCATCGCGTTCTTACTCGGCATTAGCTGGTTCCAGCTCTATATCAACCGCTACTTCCCGAGCGCATATATTATCAACATACCGTCTATCTCTGACGGCTG
Organism: Enterobacter sp. C2; assembly: GCF_019880405.1. Taxonomy (NCBI): domain Bacteria; kingdom Pseudomonadati; phylum Pseudomonadota; class Gammaproteobacteria; order Enterobacterales; family Enterobacteriaceae; genus Enterobacter; species Enterobacter sp. C2. Next base: position 2,681,932 of record NZ_CP082269.1, on the reverse strand, counting down.
GTTTATCTATTTCCTTATCGGCGGGCTTCTCTACGGCCTCGATCTGACCAAATACAGAAAATATGCCTATGCGCTCTGCGTTTCAGGCTATGCGCTTACGCTGCTATTGACCTGGTACAACTTCAATGTGGCAGGAAATAACCAGACGCCGTACGGCATCGATATCAACATGGTGCTCTGCGCAGGCGGATTTTTTATCCTTTTCCAAACGCTACGCGAGTCTGCTTTAACGCGGTGGATAACAAAAGCATCAAAGCATACCTATGGTATCTATTTAACCCACGTGTTTATGATGTATTTTGTCAGCGGCTTCACTAAAACCGCGACCAGCAGCGATGTGGCTAACTCCGTGCTTACGGCGATAGTGGCCTTTACGCTGGCGTTAATATTTTCCTTTATTATTGATAACCTTTTTGTTCTGAGATTGATAAAGAAACTAAAGTTAAGTAAAGGTTGATGATTGTATTTAATATCATCAGTTTCGACGCTATTTCTTACCAAGTAAATGCTGGATGATGCTATTCAAATGAGTCTAAGATAGGTTAACATCATAACAACATTTACCTGCGTTATGATTCGCAGTGAACACACTGACAGGAGTATGTAATGTCCAAACAGCAGATCGGCGTTGTTGGTATGGCCGTCATGGGGCGCAACCTGGCGCTCAACATCGAAAGCCGTGGCTATACCGTTTCCGTTTTCAACCGCTCACGCGAAAAGACCGAAGAGGTTGTTGCTGAAAATCCAGGCAAGAAGCTGGTGCCTTACTACACCGTGCAAGAGTTTGTTGAGTCCCTTGAGACACCACGCCGTATTCTGCTCATGGTGCAGGCGGGCGCGGGTACGGATGCTGCTATCAACTCGCTCAAACCCTACCTGGATAAAGGCGACATCATCATTGATGGCGGCAATACCTTCTTCCATGACACCATTCGTCGTAATCGCGAACTCTCTGCTGAAGGCTTTAACTTTATCGGTACCGGCGTTTCCGGCGGTGAAGAAGGGGCGCTGAAAGGGCCTTCCATCATGCCTGGCGGCCAGAAAGAGGCCTATGAGCTGGTTGCGCCAATCCTCACCAAGATTGCTGCGGTAGCGGAAGACGGCGAGCCGTGTGTGACCTATATCGGTGCTGACGGTGCCGGTCACTATGTGAAGATGGTGCATAACGGTATCGAGTACGGCGATATGCAGCTCATCGCTGAAGCCTACGCGCTGCTGAAAGGCGGCCTGAACCTCTCTAACGAAGAGCTGGCCCAGACCTTCACCGAGTGGAACGAAGGCGAACTGAGCAGCTACCTGATCGACATCACCAAAGATATCTTCACGAAGAAAGATGAAGAGGGTAAATACCTGGTCGATGTGATCCTTGATGAAGCGGCAAACAAAGGCACCGGTAAGTGGACCAGCCAGAGCTCGCTGGATCTGGGCGAGCCGCTGTCGCTGATCACCGAATCGGTGTTTGCCCGTTACATCTCATCGCTGAAAGAGCAGCGCGTTGCCGCCTCTAAAGTCCTGAGCGGACCGCAGGCTCAGCCAGCCGGTGACAAAGCCGAGTTCGTCGAGAAGGTGCGTCGTGCACTCTACCTGGGCAAAATCGTCTCCTATGCTCAGGGCTTCTCTCAGCTGCGCGCCGCGTCGGAAGAGTACAACTGGGATCTGAACTACGGTGAAATCGCGAAGATTTTCCGCGCGGGCTGCATCATCCGTGCCCAGTTCCTGCAGAAAATTACCGACGCCTACGCTGAGACCCCGGCGATTGCCAACCTGCTGCTGGCACCTTACTTCAAGCAAATTGCCGATGACTACCAGCAGGCGCTGCGTGACGTCGTGGCTTATGCTGTACAGAATGGTATCCCGGTGCCGACCTTTGGCGCAGCCGTTGCCTACTACGATAGCTACCGCTCTGCCGTGCTGCCAGCTAACCTGATCCAGGCCCAGCGCGACTACTTTGGTGCACACACCTACAAACGTACTGATAAAGAGGGTGTATTCCATACCGAATGGATGGAATAATCTGATTTATTAATTATTTATTAAGCCCGGTTTTGCCGGGCTTTTTTTATTTTGTCTGATTGTAATTTGTTAAAAAAGGTATGTATCTACTACTGATTATGAAGCTTATCTGAATATGAAGAGAGTGTATTGACACTGTAATCTGAGTGTCGTTATCGTTAAAGCCGTTCCACTCACTGGCTGTGTCGTTTTCAGGCACTACGTTCTTTAACGAGAAAAAGTCAAACGTATGAAAATTACCATCTCCGGTACAGGTTATGTAGGCCTCTCCAACGGCATATTAATTGCCCAGAATCATGAAGTTGTTGCGCTGGATATCGTGCAAGAAAAAGTGGACCTGCTGAACCAAGAGAAGTCGCCGATTGCTGATAAAGAAATTGAGGAATATCTTAAAACCAAACCTCTCAATTTTCGCGCTACTACCGATAAGTACGATGCCTATCGCGATGCAGATTATGTCATTATTGCCACGCCTACGGATTACGATCCAAAAACTAACTACTTCTGCACGACCAGCGTTGAAGCCGTCATCAAGGATGTAAATGAAATTAATCCGAATGCGGTGATGGTCATCAAATCAACGGTTCCCGTCGGCTTTACGCAAAAAATCAAAGAGACACTGGGAATCGATAACGTTATCTTCTCTCCCGAGTTCCTCCGTGAAGGGCGGGCGCTCTACGATAACCTGCATCCTTCCCGGATCGTCATCGGCGAGCGCTCGGCGCGTGCTGAGCGTTTTGCCGCTCTGCTGGTAGAAGGCGCGATTAAAACCGACATCCCCGTCCTGTTTACCGACTCTACCGAAGCCGAAGCCATTAAGCTGTTTGCTAATACCTATCTGGCGATGCGCGTGGCTTACTTTAATGAGCTGGATAGCTACGCTGAAAGTCTGAATTTAAATACCCGACAGATTATTGAAGGGGTTTGCCTCGACCCGCGTATTGGTAACCATTATAACAATCCTTCCTTTGGCTATGGCGGTTACTGTTTGCCGAAGGACACCAAGCAGCTGGTTGCTAACTATAAATCCGTACCAAACAACATTGTTTCGGCTATTGTCGAGGCCAACCGCACCCGTAAAGATTTTATTGCCGATGCAATATTAGCGCGCCAGCCGAAAGTGGTGGGGGTTTATCGTCTGATAATGAAAAGCGGCTCCGACAATTTCCGTGCCTCTTCCATACAGGGAATAATGAAACGTATCAAAGCCAAAGGCGTTGAAGTGATCATTTATGAACCTGTCATGAAAGAAGAACAGTTTTATAATTCGCGCGTCGTGCGTGATATCAATGCATTCAAACAAGAAGCCGATGTTATTATCTCCAATCGTATGGCTGCGGAGTTGCAGGAGGTGGCAGAAAAAGTCTACACCCGCGACCTGTTTGGTAACGATTAATATTTGCAACGAGTTATCGCCTGAAACAATCCAGCCTGATGCCCATCAGGCTGTTTTTTTGTACAAAAATCACCCGGTTTGCATTATGGTAAGCTCGTTTTTTGACCTTAAAAAAATTACATACACTTGTGTTATCAACGACCCAAATTGAATTAAACTGAATCCTATAGAAAAAAAGCACGCATTGGGTACACTACGCGTGATATACAAACTATTTGCGCTTTTATCATAAAGGTTGCTATGACGCACAACGACAATAATGCAGTGCTTAAGGGAAGCAATAATCCAGAACAGCTTGATCTGATTGATCTTTTACTGCAGCTCTGGCGTGGTAGGAAGACGATAGCGATGTTTACCGTGGCGCTTGTTTTAGCCGCTGTGATTTTTATCTTTGTCGCCCCGCAAAAATGGACATCTACAGCCGTGATTACGATGCCGGATGCGGGACAGATCACCGGCTACACCACAGCGATAAACGTTCTTAACGGTTCTTCTACAAGCGATACGACAGAGCTTCAGCAGCGCTTTATTGGCCGTTTCAATGCGGCTTTTTCTGCCCTATCTGAAACCCTTGAGAATCAGGAAGATCCGGAAAAACTCACCATTGACCTTGCGGTTAAAGGGCAGGCACTACCACTGAAGTTGACCTACCAGGGTGACTCAGCTGAAAACGCGCAGCGTACGCTGGCTCAGTACATTCAGCAGGTGGATGAACAAATTGCTCAGGAGCTTAATCTTGACCTTGGCGTTAATATTAAGTCACGCACTACCGATCTGGTCTCCTCTCTGGCTACGCAAGAAAAAGTGGCTCAGGAGCAGAAAGATCTGCGCCTGAAGCAGATCTCCCAGGCGCTTATCGTCGCACGGGAAGCTAATATCAAAACGCCTCAGGTTCAGCAAACACAAGAGGTGACCCAGGATACGCTCTTCCTGCTTGGGGACGAAGCGCTGGAGTCGATGATCAAAAATGAATCATCGCGACCGCTGGTGTTTCCTGACAGTTACTACCAGATGCGTAAAACCTTGCTGGACATTGCGCGTCTGAAACCCGATCCGACGAATATGCACAGCTACCGCTACGTTATGAAGCCAACGCTGCCGGTGTGGCGAGACAGTCCGAAACGCGCTCTGACGTTGATTCTGGCCGTGCTGCTGGGTCTTATTTTGGGTTCGGGCTACGTGCTTACCCGCAATTCGCTGCGAAACTACCAGCCGAAAGCGTAATAAAAAAACCGGGCTTGCCCGGTTTTTTTATCTCTGCGGTACTACTTGTGCCGCGCTCTCAAATTCTCAATGATGGCCGTCATGTCCAGATCCTGATCCTGTAGCAGTACCAGCAGGTGGTAGATCAGATCGGAGGCTTCGTTAGTCAGCTCTTCACGGTCGTTAACGGTTGCGGCGAGAGCAGTCTCTACGCCTTCCTCTCCGACCTTCTGGGCAATGCGCTTGGTGCCGCTGGCGTAGAGCTTCGCCGTGTAGGAGCTGGCAGGATCGGCGCTTTTGCGCGCCGCCAGCAGCTGCTCCAGCTGGTAGAGGAACAGCCACTGATGGCTCTTCTCTTCACCAAAGCAGCTGGTGGTGCCGGTATGGCAGGTCGGCCCGACGGGATTGACCAGCACCAGCAGCGTGTCGTTGTCACAGTCCGACGTAATACTAACTACGTTAAGCACGTTGCCGGAGGTTTCACCCTTGGTCCACAGGCGCTGTTTGGTGCGCGAGTAGAAGGTAACCAGCCCGCTCTCTTCGGTCTTCGCCAGCGCCTGCTGGTTCATATAGCCCAGCATTAACACCTCGCCGGACACCGCGTGTTGGATCACGGCAGGCAGCAGCCCATCGGTTTTGGTCCAGTCCAGCAGGCTGCGTTGTTGCTCTGTTAACATATCCTTATCTCCACGCCCTGCAATGCCAGGTACGCTTTCAGTTCACCAATATTAATAATCTGCTTGTGGAACACGGATGCGGCCAGCGCCCCGTCGACGTCAACATCCCGGAAGGCTTCCAGGAAGTGCTCCATGGTTCCCGCGCCACCGGAGGCGATCAGCGGAACATGGCAGACCTCGCGCACCTTCTTCAGCTGCACCAGATCGTATCCGTTACGCACCCCGTCCTGGTTCATCATGTTGAGCACGATTTCACCCGCGCCACGCTTCTGGACTTCCTGCACCCAGTCCAGCGTCTCCCATGTGGTAACGCGGGTCCGGCTCTCGTCACCGGTATACTGATTAACGTGATACTTGCCGGTGGCTTCATCAAACCACGTATCAATGCCGATGACGATACACTGCACGCCAAAGCGGTCGGCGAGGCGGGTGATCAGCTCCGGGTCGGCCAGGGCCGGTGAGTTGATAGAGATCTTGTCCGCGCCAAAGGAGAGGATCTGTGCCGCGTCGTCAACGGATTTAATCCCACCCGCTACACAGAAGGGGATATCGATCGCTTCTGCTACGCTGGAGACCCAGCTCTTATCTACGACGCGTCCATCGCTGGAGGCGGTGATATCGTAAAACACCAACTCGTCCGCGCCTTCCTCTGCATAGCGCTTTGCCAGCGGCACGATATCGCCAATGATCTCATGGTTGCGGAACTGCACGCCTTTTACTACCTGGCCGTTGCGCACGTCCAGACAGGGAATTATCCGTTTTGCCAGCATTGGATCGCCTCCGTTACGTTAAATTTGCCTTCCAGCAGCGCCCGGCCAACGATCACCCCGCGCACCCCGGTACCACGTAGGGCGGCGATGTCCTGTAACCCGCCGATGCCACCCGAGGATTGAAAAGCGATCTGCGGATAGCGGGCGCACACCTCTTCATACAGCGAGACGTTGGAGCCTGCGAGGGTGCCATCGCGGGAGATATCCGTGCACAGAACGTGCTTCAGGCCCACGGGCTGATAAGTTTCAATCAGCTCCTCTAGCGACACGCCGGAGTTCTCCTGCCAGCCGCTGACCGCCACCTGCTTTACGCCCCCGGCGTCGATGCGTACGTCAAGCGCCAGCACCAGTGCCTCTGCGCCGAAGCGCGTAAACCAGCCTTTAACGACCTCAGGGGATTTTACCGCCGTCGATCCGACTACCACGCGGGCAACGCCTGCTTCCAGCAGGGCGGCAACGTCCTCTTCCGTGCGGATCCCGCCGCCGACCTGCACCGGCACGTTTACGCCAGCCACCAGGGTTTTAATCAGCGGGATCTGCCGCTTAGCCGGATCTTTCGCCCCGGTCAGATCGACCAGATGCAGCACCTCTGCACCTTCGGCGGCATAGCCCTGCAGGCGAGTCAGCGGATCGTTACCGTAGTCGCGCTGCTGCGCGTAGTCTCCCTGATGCAGGCGGACTACCGTGCCATCAATTAAGTCTAACGCTGGAATAATCATTACATCTCCAGGAAGTTTTTCAGCAGCTGCGCGCCCGCCGCGCCGGAGCGCTCCGGGTGGAACTGGACGCCGTAGAAGTTATCTTTCTGCACGGCGGCGGTGAAGGGCGCGCCGTAGTGGCACTGGGCGATGGTCTGGGCATTCACCGGCATCGCGTAGCTGTGCACAAAGTAGAAGTAAGCCCCATCCTCAATGCCGCGAAACAGGCGATCGCCCGCTTTCGGGTAGACGCGGTTCCAGCCCATGTGGGGCAGCGGTAACCCGAGGTCCTCCATCTTAACCACTGGCTCATCGATAATTCCTAGCAGCTGTACGCCGTGTGTCTCTTCGCTGCGACTGCCCAACAGCTGCATGCCGAGACAGATCCCGAGCACCGGCTGGGTACAGGCGCGGATCAGGTTGGCCAGCTCGCGCTGGTGGATCTGATCCATCGCAGCCTGCGCCGTCCCTACGCCAGGCAAAAAGAGCTTATCGGCGCGCAGCACCACGTCCGGATCGCGACTCACCACCGGCTCATAGCCGTGGCGGGCAATTGCGGATGTTACCGAGTGCAGGTTGGCACAGCCGGTATCGAGGATCACCACGTTCATTACAGCACTCCTTTCGAGGAGGGAAGGGTATCGCCTTCCACACGGATCGCCTGACGCAGCGTACGGCCAAAGGCCTTAAACAGGCTCTCCACGCGATGGTGATCGTTCTTGCCCTTGGTTTTCAGGTGCAGGGTGACGGCCATGGTGTAGGAGAGCGAGCGGAAGAAGTGCTCAACCATCTCGGTGGTCAGGTCACCCACACGCTGGTAGGTAAATTCGGCCTTGTACTCAAGGTGTGGACGCCCGGAGATATCCAGCGCGCAGCGGGCCAGGCACTCGTCCATCGGCAGGACAAAGCCAAAGCGGTTGATGCCGCGCTTGTCGCCGAGAGCCAGCTTCAGCGCCTCGCCGAGCGCCAGACCGGTATCTTCCACGGTGTGGTGATCGTCAATGTAGAGATCGCCCTTGACCTGAATCTCCATGCGGAAACCGCCGTGGGTGGCAATCTGATCCAGCATGTGATCAAAGAAGCCCACGCCAGTGTTAATTTTGCTGCCGCCTTCGCGATCCAGCCATACCTTCACGTCAATCTGCGTCTCTTTGGTCTTACGCTCGACGTGGGCGTAGCGGTCGCGTTTGGTCAGCTGGTCGCCAATGGCGCGCCAGTTCAGGGTCTCCCGATCGTAGCGCAGGCCGGTGATACCCATGTTTTCGGCCAGGGTCACGTCCGTCATTCGATCGCCAATCACGTAGCTGTTGGCCTTATCCAGCGCCTCGTTGGCGAGATAGCCTTCAACCAGCTTCACCTTCGGCTTACGGCAGTCGCACTCGTCGGCGGGCAGGTGCGGACAGATCAGCACCTCGTCAAAGACCACGCCCTGGGAGGTGAAGATCTGCATCATCAGGTTGTGCGGGCCGGTAAAGTGCTCCTGCGGGAAGCTGGCCGTGCCCAGTCCATCCTGATTGGTAATCATCACCAGTTTAAAACCTGCCGCCTGCAGCTTAAGCAGCACCGGGATGGCATCTGGCTCAAAGGCCAGCTTTTCAAAGCTATCGACCTGAAAGTCGCTCGGCGGCTCGCTAATCAGGGTGCCGTCACGGTCAATAAAAAGATACTTCTGGCTCATACTTGCTCCGCACGTAGGGCGTCGATGACGCGCTGGCTCTCTTCCCGGGTACCGATGGTGATCCGCAGGCAGCCGCTTAAAGAGGGTTGTTTGTTTTGATCGCGTAGAATAATGCCCTGATCCCACAGGGATTTAAATACCGCGCTGGAGGCGGTGATGCGCGCCAGAATATAGTTGGTTTCTGAATCGAATACCGTTTCCACGCAGGGAATCGTGCGCAGCTGCTCGACCAGGTAGCGGCGTTCATTGAGGATCTGCGCCACTCGCCCTTGCATAGCCTCAATGCCCGCTGGGGAGAGCGCCTGGGCGGCGATCTCGGCGACCGGGGTCGAGAGCGGGTAGGGGGCAATCACCTTCAGCAGCAGGGCGATAATCTCCTGGCTTGCGAGGGTAAAGCCGCAGCGCAGACCGGCCAGCGCAAAGGCTTTCGACAGCGTGCGTAAGATCACCAGGTGCGGATAGTCCGCCAGCCAGCCGCTGAGCGTCGCCTGCGGACAGAACTCAATGTAGGCCTCGTCGGCAATCACCAGCGCTTTTCCACGGGTCATCTCTAACAGAGCACGCATATCCTGCGGGTCGATAATCTGCCCGGTCGGGTTGTTGGGGCTGCACACATAGATAAGCTTCACCCCGTCGAGGGACTCAGCGATGCCCTCCAGATTGAGCTGCCAGCTCTCCAGCGCCGGAACGGTGCGCGCCTCAACGCCGAAGGTTTCGGCGCTCACGCTGTACATGCCGTAGGTCGGCGGGCAGTAGAGCACCGCGTCCTTGCCTGGCTCGCAGAAGGCGCGGATCAGCAGCTCGATACCTTCGTCCGCGCCGCGGCTGACCAGCACCTGCTCCGGCTGCAGACCGGCATAGCGGGCGTAACCCTCAATCACCGCTTTCGGCTGGCACTCCGGGTAGCGGTTGAGCGATGACTGGGTTAGCTCAAAGGCCACCGGAGTAGGGAACTCGTTGGCGTTCAGCCAGACATCGCCTTTGCCGCCCAGGCGACGAGCGGACTGGTAGGGCGTCAGGTTTCGCACGTTCTCGCGCGCTAAGTCTTCGATGCTCATGCTTGCTCCTTGAGGGCGTTAACGCGCAGGGTAACGGCATTCTTGTGGGCGTGCAGACGCTCGGCCGCCGCCAGGGTCTCAATGGTCGCCGCCAGCGCCGAGAAGCCCTCCCGGGACAGCTCCTGCACCGTCATGCGCTTCTGAAAATCCGCCAGCCCGAGGCTGGAGCAGGTAGCGGTATAGCCGTAGGTCGGCAGCACGTGGTTGGTCCCCGATGCATAGTCGCCCGCCGACTCCGGCGACCAGTCGCCGAGAAACACCGATCCCGCGCTGGTGATGCTGTCTACCAGCGAGCGGGCGTCGCGCGTCTGAATAATCAGGTGTTCCGGGCCGTAGGCGTTGGAAATAGCTACGCACTGGGCCAGATCCTTCGCGACGATCAGCCGGCTGGCGGCCAGCGCCTGGCGGGCGGTGTCGGCGCGCGGAAGCTCGGCCAGCTGGCGCTCAACGGCGTCGGCTACTGCTTCAGCCATCTGCGCGTCCGGCGTCAGCAGGATCACCTGCGAATCCGGGCCGTGTTCGGCCTGGGAGAGCAGATCCGAGGCAACGAAATCCGGCGTTGCACCACTGTCGGCAATCACCAGTACCTCAGACGGACCGGCGGGCATATCAATCGCCGCCCCGTCCAACCGCTGGCTGACCTGGCGCTTGGCTTCGGTTACGAAAGCGTTGCCAGGGCCAAAAATTTTATCCACTGAGGGGATCGATTCGGTGCCAAAGGCCAGGGCGGCGATGGCCTGCGCCCCGCCCACCTTGAAGACCTCCTGCACGCCGCAGAGACTGGCGGCATAGAGGATCTCATCGGCAATCGGCGGCGGCGAGCAGAGCACTACCCGCTGGCAGCCCGCGATGCGCGCCGGCGTGGCCAGCATCAATACCGTAGAGAACAGCGGCGCGGAGCCGCCGGGAATATAGAGGCCTACGGAGGCTATCGGGCGGGTCACCTGCTGGCAGCGCACGCCGGGCAGGGTTTCCACATCCACAGGCTGGAGCTTTTGCGCCTGGTGGAAGGTGTCGATGTTCTTCACCGCCACGGCCATCGCCTGCTTGATATCATCTCCCAGGCGGGCGCTGGCGTCGGCGATCTCCTGCGCAGTGACCTTCAGCGCGCCGACCTCGGTTTTATCAAATTTAGCGCTGTATTCACGCAGGGCATCGTCGCCGCGTGCTTTTACATTGTCGAGGATCTCTACCACCGTGCGGGTGATGCTTTCCGAGGCGGAGATTGCCGGACGCATCAGCAGATCGCGCTGCTGCTCGTCGCTACAGGTGTTCCAGTCGATAACGGTATTGAAGCTCATGGCCATTACTCCATCATCTTCTCAATCGGCAGCACCAGAATAGAGCTGGCCCCCAGCGCCTTCAGCTTCTCCATGGTTTCCCAGAACAGCGTTTCGCTGCTGACCATGTGCATTGCCACGCGCTGCTGATCGCCTGCCAGCGGCAGGATAGTCGGACGTTCAGCGCCTGGCAGCAGGGCAATCACCTCGTCAAGACGCTCGGTCGGAGCATGCATCATGATGTATTTTGATTCGCGGGCCTGGATAACGCCCTGGATACGGGTCAGCAGCTTGTCGATCAGCTGCTGCTTGGCCGCGGGCATCTCGCCGTCGCGCTGGATCAGGCAGGCTTTCGAGCGATAGATCACCTCTACCTCATGCAGGCCGTTGGCTTCGAGCGTCGCCCCGGTCGAGACCAGATCACAGATAGCATCGGCCAGGCCTGCGCGCGGGGCCACTTCGACCGAGCCGTTCAGCAGACAGGATTTAAATGCGACGCCTTTCTGATCGAGGTAGCGCTTCAGCAGGTGCGGATAGGAGGTAGCGATACGTTTACCGTTCAATGCTGCCGGGCCGTCCCATGGCTCGTCAACGGCGGTAGCCAGCGACAGGCGGCAGCCGCCAAAATCGAGACGGCGCAGAGTAAAGTAGCGCGGGTCTTCGCCCTGTGCGCGACGGGTCAGCAACTCCTCTTCCAGCACGTTCTCGCCGATAATGCCGAGATCCACCACGCCGTCCATAACCAGCCCCGGAATGTCGTCGTCACGTACGCGCAGAATATCGATGGGCATGTTCTCTGCCAGCGCGATTAGACGCTGCGTGTGCAGATTAATTTTGATGCCGCAGCGGGCCAGTAGTTCGCGTGAATCATCGCTTAAACGGCCAGATTTCTGCATAGCTATGCGTAAACGGGAGTTATCTAACATTCTACGTATCCTCTTATCCTGCCTGAATTAGGTTCAAAAAAAAGCCCCCGGAAGAGGATCTTCCGGGGGCTTTTTCATGCGTTCATGCACCACTGGAAGATCCAAACGTCTTCCAGCACACATCGCCTGAAAGACTAGTCAGGATGATGGTGATGATGGTGGTGTTTAAATTGAACGCGTGTCATAAAATTTCCAATGAATGCTTATTCATGTCTTGTTAATTAACCTAAACCACTTTGCCCGCTGAAAGCAAGGGCTTTTTTTACATCATTACATCATTTCATCTTGCCTTCTGAATTGTCAGTTGCCCTTGCCTGGCGTAGCCTTAATCCTAACGTATGAAAGCCGGGAGAATTAAGGATGAAAAAAGTCGCGATTGTCGGTTTAGGCTGGCTGGGGATGCCGCTGGCGCTCTCGCTGCAGTCAAAGGGCTGGCAGGTTACCGGCAGCAAAACGACCCAGGATGGCGTCGAGGCGGCGCGCATGTGCGGTATTGAAAGCTATCCGCTGAAGCTGGAGCCGGAGCTGGTATGTGACGCTGACGACCTGGAAGCGCTGATGAACGTGGATGCGCTGGTAGTCACGCTGCCCGCCCGACGGAGCGGCAGCGGGGACACGTTCTATCTGCAGGCGGTGCAGGAGATTGTCGACAGCGCGCTGGCGAGACGTATTCCGCGCATAATCTTTACCAGCTCGACGTCGGTATACGGTAATGCAGAGGGCAACGTCAAAGAGAGCATGCCGCTTCAGCCGGTGACTCACAGCGGGCGCACCTTGAAAGAGCTGGAGGAGTGGTTGCACAACCTGCCGGGTACGTCGGTGGATATCCTTCGGCTTGCCGGGCTGGTCGGGCCGGGTCGCCATCCGGGGCGCTTCTTCGCCGGTAAAACAGCTCCCAACGGCAGCCAGGGCGTTAATCTGGTGCACCTGGAAGACGTTATCGCCGCGATTACGCTGTTATTGCAGTCGCCGAAGGGGGGGCATATCTACAACCTCTGCGCGCCTAAGCACCCTGCGCGATCTGAATTTTACCCGGTGATGGCTCGCCAGCTGGGCCTGGCGCCGCCGCAGTTTACCGAGAGCGACGCTGACAGCAAGGGCAAGCTTGTTGACGGGAGCCGCATCACCAATGAATTAGGGTTCGAATATCAGTATCCCGATCCGCTGATCATGCCGATGGAGTAGGGCAGCAGCCTGGGGACTGGTCGCACACCCTATGGGGCGAACATGAAACCATTGCTGGATGTTCTCGTTATCCTTGATGCCCTCGAAAAAGAGGGCAGCTTTGCTGCGGCCTCGGCGAAGCTCTACAAAACGCCCTCTGCGCTGAGCTACACCGTGCATAAGCTGGAGAGCGATCTTAATATTCAGCTTCTCGACCGCAGCGGCCATCGGGCCAGATTTACCCGCACCGGCCAGATGCTGCTGGATAAGGGGAGGGAGGTGCTGCACACGGTGCGCGAGCTGGAGAAGCAGGCCATCAAGCTCAACGAAGGCTGGGAGAGCCATCTTACTATTGGTGTGGATGACACCTTTCCCTTCTCCCTGCTTTTACCGCTTATTGATGCCTTCTATCTGCAGCACAGCGTAACCCGGCTGGCGTTTATTAATGGCGTACTGTCGGGATCGTGGGAGGCGTTAATTCAGGGGCGGGCCGATATTATCGTCGGTGCCCTACACGACCCACCCTCTTTGAGCGGATTTGGCTTTGCCAGGCTTGGCAACCTTGAACAGGTCTTTGCCGTTGCGCCCCATCATCCGTTGGCTGGGGCTGCAGAGCCGCTCCCCCGGAGGGTAATCAAACGCCATCGCGCTATTGTCGTTGGCGAGGCGCAGCCGGGCTGCTCACGCTCCCAGCTGCTGCTGGAGGATCAGGAGGCGATCACCGTTTTTGATTTTAATGCTAAACTGGATCTGCTGATTGGCGGTCTTGGCTGTGGTTATCTGCCACGCTATATGGCGCAGCTTTTCTTAAATAGCGGCGCGCTGGTAGAGAAGCAGGTGGTGGCGCACATCTCAACCGAACCGGTCTGGATGGGCTGGAATGAGCAGACCGCAGGGCTGGCAAGCGGCTGGTGGTGCACGGAAATTTTAGCAAATAGTGCGATCGCTGGCGTTTACAACCCGGTGAGTGGCCGTGAATCAGGCGTGAGTTAAAAAAGATGGCCTGATGGGTGTATGCCATCTTGTCATCGCGCCTCAGTTTGGGGCAAAATATGTCGCCTGCAAAAAATGACACTAACCGACGTTAAACGCGTCGGTTATTTTTTTGCATCAATACGTCATTTAAATCCAAGAGGCCGGGCTTCGTACCGGATAGATACACATTTAAAAACCGACAGTCGTTGTCGCTGAGGAAAGAAACAAAATGGGGCAATTTTTTGCTATTGCGACGGCATTCGCCGTAATGGGGGCTGACCATGTCGCATAACGTTACTCCAAAAACCTCTCGCGTGGAACTGCGTAAATCGCTTACGTTGATTCCGGTTGTTATGATGGGTCTTGCCTATATGCAGCCGATGACGCTGTTCGATACGTTCGGCATTGTCTCTGGTCTGACCGATGGTCATGTCGCGACCGCGTATGCGTTTGCGCTGGTGGCTATTCTCTTTACTGCCCTGAGCTACGGTAAACTGGTGCGTCGTTTCCCGTCCGCTGGCTCAGCCTACACCTATGCCCAAAAATCCATTAGCCCGGCCGTGGGCTTTATGGTGGGCTGGTCGTCGCTGCTGGACTACCTGTTCATGCCGATGATCAACATCCTGCTGGCTAAAATCTACTTCGAAGCGCTGGTGCCCAGTGTGCCGTCGTGGATCTTTGTGGTGGCGCTGGTGGCCTTTATGACCATCTCGAACCTGCGCAGCATTAAATCCGTGGCTAACTTCAACACCCTGATTGTTATTCTGCAGATGGGTATTGTGGCAGCCATCGTCGGTCTGATTGTTTACGGCGTGGCGCACGGTGAAGGTGCGGGTACGCTGACCAGCTCCCGTCCGTTCTGGTCAGAAGGCGCGCACGTGGTGCCGATGATCACCGGTGCGACCATTCTGTGCTTCTCGTTTCTGGGCTTCGACGGCATCTCTTCTCTGTCGGAAGAGACCAAAGACGCCGAGCGCGTGATCCCGAAAGCGATCTTCCTGACGGCGTTGATTGGCGGCCTGGTGTTTATCGTGGCCTCCTACTTCCTGCAGCTCTATTTCCCGGATATCAGCCGCTTCAAAGATCCTGACGCGTCTCAGCCGGAAATCATGCTCTATGTGGCGGGTAAAACCTTCCAGTTCGGCGTGCTGGTCTTCTCGACCATTACCGTACTGGCTTCTGGCATGGCAGCGCACGCAGGCGTTTCTCGCCTGATGTACGTGATGGGCCGTGACGGCGTATTCCCGAGCCGCTTCTTTGGCTACGTGCACCCGAAATGGCGCACCCCGGCCTGGAACGTGCTGCTGGTGGGCGCGATTGCCCTGCTGGCGATTAACTTTGACCTGGTGACTGCGACGGCGCTGATCAACTTCGGTGCGCTGGTAGCCTTTACCTTCGTTAACCTGTCGGTGATTTCACAGTTCTGGATCCGTGAGAAGCGTAACAAGACGCTGAAAGATCACTTCCAGTTCCTGATCCTGCCGCTGTGCGGTGCGTTGACCGTAGGTGCGCTGTGGCTGAACCTGGAAGAGAGCTCAATGATTCTGGGTCTGATCTGGGGCGGTATCGGTCTGGTTTATCTGGCCTGCGTTACCAAAAGCTTCCGCAACCCGGTCCCGCAGTACGAAGACGTTGCGTAATGCGCTAAGCCGTAAGTAAAAAAAAGCCAGCTGAGAAGCTGGCTTTTTTTATGCCCGCAGGCTGCGAATTTAAGGACAGTCAAAGAAGGCACGGCAAAGCGTAATCAGCTGCGGCTTGGTCATATCAACGAAGGCATCCAGATGCTGATTAGGTGCTCCAATCACGTAGTCCGTCTTTTCGGGCGTATAGAGCCCCACAATCTGCTGGCGAGGCTGGAGCTTGTGCAACGCCTCAATATTCAGCAGCCGTGCAAGTTGATTGAGGGTGCTACGATCCCCACATGCAATCGAGTCGTTGGAGCTGAATATCATGGCCTCATTTTTCTGCTGTAGGAAGGCATTCATCTCTTCTTCCGGCAACCGAGGTAAGGCACAGGAAGCGTAGCTATACATAATGGTGGGATGAGGTTTAGCCGCAAAAAAATTGATTCCCGGCGGAAGAGGTAGAAAAACCTCAGGGAGCGTAGCACCGCTATAGTCATAGACGTCTTCACCAACGGAAATACCCAGCAGTCCGCTTTGATAGAGGCTCGACTTCTGCTTCACCCGCTTCTGGTCGACGATCCCTGCCGTCGTGATATGCAACTGTTTCACCTCGGAGGGAGAGACAACATATGCGCAAATGCCTGGTCGATTGATGCTCATATTCTGGCACAGGTTGGCATAGAAGAACGTATCCTCAGGCTTGATCTGCCGCGCCATCGTCTTAGCAAAGGAGTCAAACCACAGTGATTTAAAGCGCCCGTTTTCATTTACGAAGGAGTAGAGCGGCAGTTTATAGCGTTGTGAGCCAATCTGGATGCTGTTCTCTTTCTGAACCATCGGATCACGCACCGAGGGGTAGTTCCATAGCTCAGACGCATAGGCCAGATAGTCACGAGCATGGCCTTTCACATAATCGTTAATGAATTGTCCTGGCGTGTTATCTAGCAGGCTTTTACCAAAACCGAGCGTCTTGTCTGGCAACCCAGCCAGATCAAGAACGGTTGGCCAGACGTCAAGTAGGGTACCCTGCGTGCTGTTTTTTGTGCCATGCAGATCTTTTTTAATAACAATAAAGTTATTCCGTCGAGCGGCTTCATCTTTCGCTAATAGTGACGTTGCGCCATTTGCCATCATCAGGTGATCGGAAACCAGCACCACAATCGTATTGTCGAACCCTTCGCTTTGCGTAATCTTATTGATAAAGCGGCTTAGCATGTAGTCAGAGCAGGCAACGGCCGTAAGCATGGGGTATTCGCTGCTCTTCTCAATGTGGTTGTCGCACTCAGGAATATAGGTCCCGGCCGGTGGGTGAGTGTCCACGGTTAAAAACGACAGCAGGAACGGCTTTCCGGCTTGGGAGAGACGTTGATACTCGTTCCAGGCGTGATCCAACATCGCATCATCATGCACGCCCCAGCCGCTGATCTGTTCAGGGGTTGCGAGAGAGTGGGCTTCGAACCATGCTTTATCGTGCTGAGCCTGCCAGCCATGCTGCGAGAGAAACTTATCCCCACCGGCGAACTCTTTCTGGCTACCGCGAATGAATTCGGTCTGGTATCCCTGCTGAGTTAACCAGGTAGCAATGCAGTTCGCGCCGCTGAGGAAATGCGACACGTTTGAACCCGCGTTTCCCTGCGACATCACCAACGGAATACCACACTGGGTATTAACAATACCGCCCATTGTCCAGCCAAAGCCCATATTTAACGGCTGCTGGATATTAGTAAAATCAAGATAGTGATTAGCAATCGCATCCAAACCCGGCAGATAATTTTTGCCATCCAGCGCCCGAAACGTATGCTCAAGGCTCTCGGCATAGATAAAGACAAAATTATATTTTTTCGGCAGCTCCCCGTTCAGCTTGTGGTACTGGCTGCTGACAGCATAGCCGTTGCCAGGGGTCAGAAATGTCTCTTTTATTGCCAGGTAGATATTGCGTGAAAAGGGCATGCAGGCGGTGGCGATAAGTACCCCTGCCCAGGCCACGTTGGTCCATCGGCTGCCTGTGAAGTGACGCTTTTTAAATTTTATATAGAGCGCAGCCGCGACAGTCGCGAGCATGATAACGATAAATACGGCGGCTACCGCAACTTTATCGACGACATCGTCAAGCGATGTTCCCTGAGCAGAATTGAGCAGGTGGTAAAATACCGCATCCGTCACACCATTGCCGGTGAACATGTCTGAGATATACCAGAAAGCATAAGCCAGAATGATAAGAGTGGTGGTAATCGCTTTGAAAACTATCCCAAAACGAGAAAGCAGCGTCAATATGACGAGCAGGCAGAGCAAAATAACGGTCATTTTAGGTGTGTCAAATCCATTCGAGAGTTAAATAATGTCTTGTGCATACTGATAGAGCGTTTTAATAAGGTTAAGCTTCTCGCTATCCTCCGCGTGTTGCTGGTAGAGCGCCTCCAGCTCTTCCGCCCAGGCCTGCAAAAATTCTGGCGTAAAAACGTTACGCCGATGCTGGAGCCAGCGCTGCTGCTCGTTTTCATCCAGCGTGCCGGGGAAATTGCGTGCCCGATAGTTAAACAGCAGCTTCTCAATGCGCTTATCGGCGAAGGTAATATCCAGCGCTGGCAGGTTCTGCGGATCGGTCGCCAGCACGATTTTCATCGCCGCGCGATCGGCGTCGCTAAAGAAGCCGTTATAGAGCTGGGCGTCAACGTTATCCGACGGCACAAACGGCTCGGCTTCGGCAAAAATAGCCAGCACCTTCTCCCGCACGGCTGGGTTGTCGCGCAGAATTTGCAGGTTCGCCAGGCACGCCTGACGGTTGATACCCAGCCGATCGGCGTCTTCCGGACGCAGGGTATTCGCCTGCGCCAGCACCGGACACTTATTGAGGTGCACCAGCTTCACGGGTACGGGGGATTCATCACCCAGATCCGCTTTAGGCGTATAGAGGCGTTCGCGCAGCGCGTCGGCGTCCAGTTCCAGCAGAGGAGACATATCTCCGGCCAGGTCGACCATGATCACCGAGTTTCGGTTCTCCGGATGCCAGGCCAGCGGCGCAACCCAACTGGTATTGCCGCGATGGGCGCCGAACATACCGGAAACGTGCACCAGCGGTTTCATCTGCGGCACGTCGATCAGCGTGGTCAGCTTCTGCTTGCTGCGGTAGGCGTAGAGGTAGTTAAACAGCTTGGGTTGGCGGGCTTTAACCAGTTGCGCCATGGCAATGGTGGCGTAGACGTCCGCCATCGCATCGTGAGCATTGCTGTGCTCAATGCCGTTGGCCTGCGTCAGATGCTCAAGGCGGAAGCTGGGCAGGCCGTCATCGTTCTCCGGCCAGTTGATGCCTTCCGGGCGTAGTGCGTAGCAGGCACGCATCACGTCCAGCAGATCCCAGCGGGAGTTACCGTGCTGCCAACTCCAGGCGTAAGGATCATAAAAGTTGCGGTAGAAAACGTTGCGGGTGACTTCATCATCGAAGCGAACGTTGTTATAACCCACCACGCAGGTGCCCGGCACGGTAAAGATGTCATGGATCCGCTTTGCAAAGGCGGCTTCGTTGTCACCTTTTTCCCGGGCGATCTGCGGCGTAATGCCGGTGATCATTACGGCTTCTGGCTGCGGCAGGTAGTCATCCGCAGGCTGGCAGTAGAACACCTCCGGCTCGCCAATCGGCGTGAAATCTTCGTCAGTACGGAGGGCAGCAAACTGCGCGGGCCGATCCAGCGACGGGCTGGTGCCGAAGGTCTCGTAGTCATGGAAGAGGAAGGTGGGTCTGTCAGATGTCATTTAAACGCTCTCACCAGTCGGTTCGTTAAAACTGAATCAATGGCGTATGTTAACAGAAGTGAAACCACAAAGACGAAAACCGTCATGCCTAACGTGTATTGTGCGACGGCGCTAGCATACCAGCTATTGTCGTAGTGCCTGCTGGTAACATAGAGAACAATGGCATGGATCAGGTAGATGCCGTACGTTTGTGTGGAGACCCAGGCAATAATTTTTGCCGACCTTTCGCTGACTTCAATATGCAGTCCTCTGAACAGCAGGGTGAGACCACAGGTAAATACCAGCATATTGAGACCCGCATCGAAGGGATAAAAGTTAATCCCATTTTTCAGCTGGAACTGATAATAGGTCAGCACACAGGTTGAGATATAACCTATGCCGACCAGAAGCAGTGCGGTAGAGAGTTTAACTGCAGGAAGCCTGTTCAGCAGGCCGCCGATAATAAAATAGCTTAACCAGTCGCCGAGATAGGGGATGGAAAATCCTGGAATCAGCGCTTTGAAATAGACGTTGTACACCATAATTGCCACCAGGATAACAATAGCGGCCAGCGTATACCTTTGTGGCAGTGCTGCCAGTGCTCTATTGATAAACGGAGCGACAAGATAGATACCCAACAGGGCGTAGACAAACCAAAAATGGATAGAGATACCCGTCGCGTTCAGTAAACCCTTAAGGTAACCCCCTATCACTTCCTCGATACCGTCAGAGCCGTTGAAAAAGGAGAGTATTTCATAATGAATTAACGAATAGATGATAAAGGGAATTAATATTGAAGCCAGCCGACGTTTATAAAAGCTTTTTAGGGAGACGACATGAGCATTCAATAAGTAGTAACCGCTTAACAGGAAGAATACAGGGAGTCCTGCACGAACCAATCCTTGTATCAGGAGGGCAACGGTTTTTTGCGTATCGGGGACATCAAAGTTTATAAAGCTATCGTAGAGCGGCGAAACATGGATACCAACAACGAGAAAACAACAAAAAATCCGTAACAGATCGATTGAAACATCTCTTTTCGGTTGCATAGCTCTGCCAGTTAAATGGTTAGAATTACCTCAACGGACAAAAAACTTAACATGCCTGAAACATGATGGATAGCAAAATGCGGCGCTTGCTTGCCCTTCGCTGTCACATTTGTTTGCAATTGTTCCAGGATTCGACACAACATTTTCCGTACAAAGGTCAGCTCTTTTGTCACACCTTAAGGATATCCTCTTGAAACGCCGTTTGTTTGTTGCCGCCTCCCTCCTTGCTGTTTGCGTGAATTCTGCCCTGGCTGCCAGCCCCTCTTTTGCTGTACAGCCTCCGCAGATCCAGGCCGGTGCCTGGGTATTAATGGACTACACCACGGGGCAGATATTGACCGCAGGCAATGAACACCAGCAGCGTAACCCGGCTAGCCTCACCAAGCTGATGACCGGCTACGTGGTTGACCGCGCTATCGATAGCAAGCGCATCACGCCGGACGATATTGTTACCGTTGGTAAAGACGCCTGGGCAAAGGGAAATCCGGTATTTGATGGCTCCTCGCTGATGTTTATCAAGCCGGGGGATCGCATCACGGTGCGCGATCTGAGCCGTGGCCTGATCGTTGACTCCGGCAACGATGCCTGCGTGGCGCTGGCGGACTATGTTGCTGGCGGCCAACCGCAGTTTGTGAAGATGATGAACAGCTACGCGCAGAAACTCAACCTGCGCGATACCCACTTTGAGACCGTCCACGGTCTGGATGCGCCGGGCCAGCACAGCTCGGCCTACGATCTGGCCGTACTCTCCCGAGCCATCATTCACGGTGAGCCCGAGTTCTACCACATGTATAGCGAGAAGAGCCTCACCTGGAACGGTATCACCCAGCAGAACCGTAATGGCCTGCTGTGGGACAAGTCGCTCAACGTCGACGGTCTAAAAACCGGCCACACCTCCGGGGCAGGCTTTAACCTTATTGCTTCCAGCGTTAACGGTCAGCGGCGGCTGATCGCGGTCGTGATGGGCGGTGAGAGCCCGAAAGGTCGTGAGGAGCAGGCGCGTAAGCTGCTGCACTGGGGCGATGATAACTTTGATACCGTACAGATCCTGCATAAAGGGAAACAGGTAGGAAGCGAGCGCGTCTGGTACGGCGATAAAGAGAAGGTGGCGCTGGGTACGGACCGCGACTTCTGGCTGGCACTGCCCAAGGCCGATTTGGACCACATCAAAGCCAAGTACGTGCTGAACGGTAAAGAGCTGGAAGCGCCGATGCCCGCGAACCAGCAGGTAGGCGAGGTGGAGCTGTATGATAACGGCAAGCTGGTTGCCCGCTCACCGCTGGTCACTCTGGAAGCGATCGAAAAAGGCGGCGTTTTCTCGCGCATGAGCGACTATTTGCACCACGTGCTGTAAGAGACAGCGGGCAGGCTGGCAACTCTGCGAGTCTGCTCGCATACTGAACAGTTCAGGGGTGACAGTAAGCCCTTAAAAAGAGAGAGTGTATATCCATACAGCAATCATCGCGGAGGCAGCATGGACTACAGTATCAAACAGCTCGATAAGCGCACCATTGCCGGGTTTCATCTGGTGGGGCCGTGGGAAAAGACCGTTAAGCAGGGTTTTGCACAGCTTACCCTGTGGGTGCAAAGTAATCATCTCCAGCCGCAGGAGTGGATCGCCGTCTACTACGATAACCCCGACGAAGTCCCGCCGGAGAAACTGCGTGCCGACACGGTCATTTCAGTGCCCGAAGGGTTCACCGTTCCGGAAAACAGCGGGGGAGTGATCCTGAGCGAGCTGCCAGGCGGTCAGTATGCTGTGGCTCGAGCGCGGGTCTATAACGAAGAGTTTGAAAAAACCTGGGATCTCTTTTTTGACAGCCTGCTCCCGGATGCCTACTACCAGATAGCAGCCCGGCCCTGCTTTGAGCGCTACCTGAATGCAGACAGCAATAGCGGCTACTGGGATGTTGAGATGCACATTCCCGTTGAGCCCAAATCACTCTAAGCGCCCGCTTACCGTTGATCCTGTCAGCCTGTTTACTGATTTTAATCATTAAAAGCAGTTTTTACGGGGCTTTCGGTCACAACGCCAGGGCCCCGGCGCGAAAATTCGTTACAATTGCGCCTTTGGATGTCTTAGCCGGAGAGCGTGGTGCGCACCGACAAATCACTCAGCCCTTTTGAAATACGCTTATACCGCCACTATCGCCTTGTGCATGGGGCCAGAATAGCGCTGGCGTTTATTCTCACCTTTCTGCTGGTGCGCCTGCTAAACATTCCTGAGGGCACCTGGCCGTTGATTACCCTGGTGGTGATTATGGGGCCTATCTCCTTTTGGGGTAACGTCGTGCCGCGTGCCTTCGAACGTATCGGTGGCACTATCTTCGGTTCGGCGCTGGGGCTGATAGCCCTGAAGCTGGAAGTGATCTCCCTCCCGCTGATGCTGCTCTGGTGCGCCGCCGCGATGTTTCTCTGTGGCTGGCTGGCGCTGGGCAAGAAACCCTACCAGGCGCTGCTGATTGGCATCACGCTCGCGGTCGTGGTAGGTGCACCGGCGGGGGATATGCAAATTGCGCTGTGGCGAGGCGGAGACGTTATTTTAGGCTCGCTGCTGGCAATGCTGTTTACCGGTATCTGGCCGCAGCGGGCGTTTCTGCACTGGCGTATCCAGATGGCGAACTACGTCACCAACTTCAACCGTGTCTACCAGGCGGGCTTCTCACCGAACCTGGTGGAGCGCCCGCGGCTGGAGAAGCATCTGCAAAACATTCTCAATGATGTCGTAAAGATGCGCGGCCTGATTGTGCCTGCCAGCAAAGAGACGCACATTCAGAAAGCCATTTTCGAAGCTATTCAGACCGTAAGCCGTAACATGGTGTGTATGCTTGAGCTGCAGATCAACGCCCACTGGGCGTCGCGGGCCAGCCACTTCGTGATGCTTAACGCCCGGACGATCCGCGAGACCCAGACCATGACGCAGCAAACGCTGCTGACCATCGCCCATGCGCTCTACGAAGGTAATCCGCAGCCGATCCTTGCCAACAGCGAGCGGCTTAACGAGATAGTGGTGGAGCTGCGAGAGCTGATCCAACAGCATAAAGATGAGCCATTAGCGGAAACTCCGATGCACAGCTACGTGTGGTTAAGCATGGAGCTGGCGCGGCAGCTGGAGCTGCTTTCGCATCTTATCTGCCGGGCGCTGCGCAAATAAGCTGCATCCGTAAGTGAATCAGCAGCAGGTTGTTTCGATTCAGCCTGATTTAGCGTTATGATATTTAGAGGGATAAAATCATTGTCATCAGCAACGCCTAAAAGTATGTTTACCCTACAGCGGTTGCTTTAACGAATCCGAATCTGATATTAGCAGGGGTGTAAAAATGGAAACTACTAAGCCTTCATTCCAGGACGTTCTGGAGTTCGTACGTCTGTTCCGCCGTAAGAACAAACTTCAGCGTGAAATTCAGGACGTTGAGAAAAAAATCCGCGATAACCAGAAACGCGTTCTGCTGCTGGATAACCTGAGCGACTACATCAAGCCGGGAATGAGCGTTGAAGCGATCCAGGGCATCATCGCCAGCATGAAGACCGACTACGAGGACCGCGTAGATGACTACATCATCAAAAACGCTGAGATCTCGAAAGAGCGTCGTGAAATCTCTAAGAAGCTGAAAACGATGGGCGAACTGAAACACGCCGCGGTTGAAGCGAAAGACGAGTAACGTTTTTAAGCCGGGTCTGGCAACGCTGCCACCCGGCGTTTTACCCCTTCCGCGTTCCTGACTTACCTCGCAAACCGTTTAACTACTGCTCGGCATGAATGGCATTGAGCAGGATATCCATTAGCCCTGGAAAACGGGCGTCAAGATCGTCACGGCGCAGCGAGATCAGATTTTCCCGGCCCTGCGGACGCTGCCAGATCACGCCGCTATCGCGCAGCACGCGCCAGTGGTGGGTCATGGTCGATTTGGCCACGTCCTTGCGCAGCGACCCACAGGCCTGCTCTCCTTCATCTGCCAGCGTTCTGACGATCTCCAGGCGCAGCGGATTTCCCAGCGCGAACAGTACATTTTCGAGGCGGATTTTTGCCCGATCGGGATGGCTGGCAATCATAGTGTTCCTGAGTCAATAAGCACAAATAGTGACCAGCGAGCTGGCTAACGCATACTATACCTAAACCCAACGGCGAGTGCCATGCGGCAGCAGCGGCGAGATTATCATCCATAACTATAGCTAAAATAGTTCGAATATACTCGTACAGTTGGACTATGATGAGGACGTTAAACCCGAATGGCCGCACTGGCCGCTAACAGTCAAACTGACTAAGGACGCATCATGCCCCGACCCATCCCCCTCGAACGCTATCGCAACATTGGTATTTCTGCCCACATTGATGCCGGCAAAACCACCACCACTGAACGGATCCTGTTTTACACCGGCATGAGCCATAAGCTGGGTGAAGTTCACGATGGCGCAGCGACGACAGACTGGATGGCGCAGGAGCAGGAGCGCGGAATTACCATTACCTCTGCGGCCGTAAGCTGCTTCTGGCCCGGTATGGATCGGGGCTTTGAGCCGCACCGGATCAATATCATCGACACCCCCGGTCACGTCGACTTCACCATTGAGGTTGAGCGCTCCATGCGCGTGCTGGACGGCGCGGTGATGGTCTACGACTCCGTGGGCGGCGTGCAGCCCCAGTCGGAGACCGTCTGGCGGCAGGCCAATAAGTATCATGTCCCCCGGCTGGCGTTCGTCAACAAGATGGACCGGCCCGGCGCGGATTTCTTCCGCGTGGTGCAGATGATGATCGACCGCCTGAAGGCAAATCCGGTACCGATTGTGATCCCCATCGGGGCGGAAGAGCACTTCACCGGCGTGGTGGATCTCATCAAGATGCGGGAAATCATTTGGGACGACGCCACCCAGGGGATGGCGTTCAGCTATGCGCCGGTGCCGGACGAGCTGCTGGCCACGGCGAAAGCGTGGCGAGAAAAGATGGTCTCCGCAGCGGCGGAAGCCAATGACGAGTTAATGGATAAGTATCTGGAAAATGGCGATCTGGAGGAGGCGGAGATTATCAGCGGTCTGCGTGCCCGTACCGTGGCCGGTGAGATCCAGCCCGTGCTCTGCGGCAGCGCCTTTAAAAACAAAGGGGTACAGCGCGTGCTTGACGCCGTGGTGGAGCTAATGCCATCCCCGCTTGATATTCCGGCTATTAAAGGCGTCGATGAGAAGGGCGCAACCGCCGAGCGCCATCCGGACGATCGCGAGCCGTTCTCCGCCCTGGCCTTCAAGCTGATGACCGACCCCTACGTGGGCCAGCTCACCTTTATCCGCGTCTACTCCGGCGTGCTGAAAAAAGGCGATGCGGTGTGGAACCCGGTTAAGGGCAAGAAGGAGCGCATCGGGCGCATTGTGCTGATGCACGCCAACGATCGCCACGAGGTGGACGAGCTGCGGGCCGGGGATATCGCCGCCTGCGTCGGACTGAAGGATGTCACCACCGGCGATACCCTGTGCGCCCCGGATGCGGTGATCACCCTTGAACGTATGGAGTTTCCCGATCCGGTGATCTCCCTGGCAATTGAGCCGAAAACCAAGGCGGATCAGGAGAAGATGGGCATCGCCCTGCAGCGGCTGGCAGCGGAAGATCCCTCGTTCCATCTGCATACCGACGAGGAGTCGGGTCAGACTATTATCTCCGGTATGGGCGAGCTGCATCTGGAGATCATTGTCGACCGCATGCGGCGCGAGTTTGGCGTGGAGGCGAACATTGGTCGTCCGCAGGTAACCTACCGGGAGACGATCCGCAAAACGGTTAAGGATATCGAAGGCAAATTTGTCCGCCAGTCCGGCGGTAAAGGGCAGTACGGCCATGTCGTGCTGACGCTGGAGCCGCTGGAAGGAGGCAAAGGCTTTATCTTCGAGGATGCCACCAAGGGCGGGGTTGTACCGCGGGAGTTTATCCCTTCGGTGGAGAAGGGCCTGCGGGAGGCGATCAACAGCGGCGTGCTGGCGGGCTATCCGGTAGTCGATATCAAGGCGACGCTGACCTTTGGCTCTTACCATGACGTCGACTCCTCAGAGCTGGCCTTTAGAATGGCAGCGATATTCGGCTTCAAAGAGGGGGCGAAACGTGCCGATCCGGCGATCCTGGAGCCGATTATGCACGTTGAGGTAGAGACCCCGGAGGAGTATGCCGGCAACGTGATGGGGGATCTCTCGTCCCGTCGCGGTATGGTACAGGGAATGGATGAGCGGTTCGGGAGCCAGATTATCCGCGCCGACGTACCGCTGGCGGAGATGTTCGGTTACTCAACGACGCTGCGCTCAATGTCCCAGGGACGCGCCACCTACAGCATGGAGTTCCACCACTACGCGGAAGCGCCGCGAAACGTGGCGGAGAGCATTATCGCCAGCCGGGCTAAAACCGCCTGATTCACTGACTGACCCTCGCTAAACGCGCCCCGGCATGGCTAACCCTGCCGGGGCGCGCTTCTTTTGCGTAGCGGTAAAATCGCTCAACTCAGTGATCTCCGCTGCAAATTTGTACAAGCGGGGTGCGCAGCCTCACTTTCCCACAGCTATGTTTAAGATTCTGGACGGTCCGGACACCGCGTAGCCCAGCCAGCCATGTGATGGCGACCTCTTCCACGCCGCTGCTGGCGGCGGGTTCTGAACCGTGCTGAGGATTAACACATGTCTATCAAAACGCTTACGTTACCGCTTGCTCTGCTGAGCGGCTTGGGTGCTGCGTTTTATGCGCAGGCGGATATCACCATCGGCGTTGCCGGGCCATTTACCGGCCCTAACGCCACCTATGGGGCGCAATACTGGAAGGGCGCAACCCAGGCGGCGGCGGATATCAACGCCGCAGGCGGCATCAAGGGCGAGAAGATCGTGCTGGTGCAGGGAGATGACGCCTGCGAACCCAAGCAGGCGGTGGCGGTGGCCAACCGGCTGGTAGACGAAGAGAAGGTCTCCGCCGTGGTCGGCCACTTCTGCTCCTCCTCCACGATGCCCTCGTCCGAGGTCTATGACGAAGCGGGCGTTATGACCATTACCCCTGGCTCCACCAACCCACAGATTACCGAGCGGGGCATGCAGAACATGTTTCGCATGTGCGGCCGCGACGATCAGCAGGGTGTGGTGGCGGCAAACTACATTCTCGACGTGCTGAAGGCGAAAAAGATCGCCGTAATCCACGACAAAGATACCTACGGTCAGGGGCTGGCGGACGCGATGCGCGCCGCGCTGGCGAAACGCGGCACCAAAGAGGTGCTGTATGAAGGCCTCTCCCGGGGCGAAAAAGATTTCAACGCGCTGGTCACCAAAGTGGGCGCGCTAAAGCCTGACGTGGTCTACTTTGGCGGCTGCCATCCCGAGGCCGGGCCACTGATACGCCAGATGCGCGAGCAGGGCGTAGAGGCGAAATTTTTCTCCGGTGACTGCGTGGTCACTGAAGAGCTGGTCACAGCGGCAGGCGGAGCGCAGTTCACCAACGGCGTGCTGATGACCTTTGGTCAGGATCCGCGCACTATCCCGGCGGGAAAAGCGGTCATTGAGAAGTTCCGCGGCGCAGGCTTTGAGCCGGAAGGCTACACCCTCTATGCCTACGCCTCCATTCAGGCTATCGCCGCCGCCTATAACGCTGTTGGCAAAGACAACGAGAAGGCCAGCGCCTGGCTGAAATCCAACAGCGTCGATACGGTGATGGGGCCGAAAGCCTGGGACGGAAAGGGCGATCTTAAAGTCTCTGACTACGTTGTCTATCAGTGGGACGACAAAGGCAAATATCACCAGCTGTAATCCCATCTACCGGGGCGAGGGCGTTCACTATGGATGCATTCTTCTTGCAGCAGCTTATCAACGGCCTGACGCTGGGCGCGGTGTATGGTCTAATCGCCATCGGTTACACCATGGTCTACGGCATCATCGGGATGATCAACTTTGCCCACGGTGAGGTCTATATGATCTCGGCCTACCTCTGCGCCATCGGCCTCGGGCTGCTGTCGTGGTTTGGTCTGCACTCGTTCCCACTGCTGATCTTCGGCACCCTCATCTTTACCGTGGTGGTTACCGGCGTCTACGGCTGGACCATTGAGCGTATCGCCTACCGGCCGCTGCGTAACTCCACGCGCCTTGCGCCGCTGATCTCGGCGATTGGCATGTCGCTGATCCTGCAAAACTATGTCCAGATCGCCCAGGGACCTAATCAGCAGGGGATCCCAACCCTGCTGACCGGCGTGCTGCGCCTGGACGTCGGGGACGGCATCGTGCAGATCACCTGGACAAAAATATTCATTCTACTGGCGGCGCTGGCGGGGATGCTGCTGCTTACCTGGATAATTCAGTTTACCCGGCTGGGGCGCATCTGCCGGGCCACGCAGCAGGATCGGCGGATGGCCTCTATCCTCGGCATCAATACCGATCGGGTTATCTCGCTGGTGTTTGTGATGGGGGCAGCGATGGCGGGGCTGGCCGGGGTGCTGGTCACCATGAACTACGGCACCTTTGATTTCTATATCGGCTTTATCATTGGCATCAAAGCTTTTACCGCCGCCGTGCTGGGCGGGATCGGCTCGCTGCCCGGCGCGATGCTGGGTGGCCTGCTGCTGGGAGTGGCCGAAGCGCAGTTCGCCGGGCTGGTCAACTCTGACTATAAGGACGTCTTCTCCTTTGCGCTGCTGGTTGCCATTTTGATTTTCCGCCCGCAGGGGCTGCTGGGCCGCCCGGTGGTGGCGAAGGTATGAGGAGCGCGAGCATGACGGATGCGGCGATAAAACCCCGGCTGGATATGATGCAGTGTCTGCGGGATACCCTCCTGGCCGGACTGTGCGCGCTGGTAGTGTTCGGGCCGATTGTTGGTGTGGTGCTTAAAGGCTACAGCTTTAATCTTGCCCCGGGACGCGTCGCAATGCTGGTAGCGATCGTCATGGCCGGACGCTTTCTGCTGAGCCTGGCGCTGCAAACGACGCGCGGGCGACAATTTACCCGCCGCTTTGAGAGCGCCAACGATGGGGTCTTTGTGCGCTCTCCGGATCACATCTCTCACCTACGTTGGATCGGTCCGCTGCTGCTGGTGCTGGCAATGCTGTTTCCCTTTGTTGCCAGTAAATACCTTCTGACCGTCGCGATCCTCGGGCTGATCTATGTTCTGCTCGGGCTGGGACTCAACATCGTGGTGGGCCTGGCCGGGCTGCTGGACCTCGGCTACGTCGCGTTTTATGCCATCGGTGCCTATGGTCTGGCGCTGGGGTATCAGTATCTTGGCCTGGGGTTTTGGGTGATGCTGCCCCTGGGGGCGATTATCGCGGCGCTGGCCGGGGCGTTGCTGGGTTTTCCGGTGCTGCGGATGCACGGCGACTATCTGGCGATTGTCACCCTCGGCTTCGGGGAGATCATTCGTCTGGTGCTCAACAACTGGGTGAGCTTTACCGGCGGGCCAAACGGCATCTCCGCACCCGCGCCAACCTTTTTAGGCCTGGAGTTTAGCCGTCGAGCGCGAGACGGCGGCGTTCCCTTTCATGAATTTTTTGGCATTACCTATAACCCCAACCTCAAGTTTATCTTTATCTACGCGGTGCTGATTCTGGTTGTCGTAGTAGTGCTGTTTATTAAACATCGCCTAACCACCATGCCTATCGGCCGCGCCTGGGAGGCGCTGCGTGAAGATGAGGTCGCCTGCCGCTCGTTGGGTCTAAACCACGTTCTGGTCAAGCTGTCGGCGTTTATGCTCGGCGCTTCCACAGCCGGGATCGCTGGTGTCTTCTTTGCCACCTACCAGGGCTTTGTTAACCCTACCTCGTTTACCTTTTTTGAGTCGGCGCTGATCCTCGCTATTGTGGTGTTGGGCGGGATGGGCTCCACGCTCGGCGTAGTGCTGGCGGCGTTTATTCTTACCGTCGCCCCGGAACTGCTGCGGGATTTCGCCGAGTACCGGGTGCTGCTGTTCGGCGTACTGATGGTGCTGATGATGATCTGGCGGCCGCGTGGTCTGGTGCGTACCAGCCGGGCCGGATTCGCCGTGCGTAAAGGCGTTGCGCCATGAGCGACGCCATCTTACGCGTGGATAACCTAATGATGCACTTCGGTGGGATCAAAGCGCTCAACAACGTCAGTCTGGAGGTTGAACGCGGCTCGATCACGGCCCTCATTGGCCCCAACGGCGCGGGGAAAACCACGGTATTCAACTGTCTGACCGGCTTTTATCAGGCTTCCGGTGGATCGATCCTGCTGGAGACGCGGTCGCGCACCACCGATATCGTGCAGGTGCTGGGCCAGACGCTGCGGGCAGGTGATTTTCTTCATCCGCGCCGGTTACTGTCCCGGATTGGCTACAAGATGTTTGGCGGCACTCATCTGGTGAACCGTGCCGGGCTGGCACGCACCTTCCAGAATATCCGCCTTTTTCGCGAGATGTCGGTGGTGGAGAACTTGCTGGTGGCCCAGCACATGCAGGCTAACCGCAACCTGATTGCCGGGATCCTCAATACGCCTGGCTACCGCCGGGCCGAGAATCAGGCTCTGGATCGGGCCTTCTACTGGCTGGAGGTGGTTGAGATGGTAGAGTGCGCCAACCGGCTGGCCGGGACGCTCTCCTATGGCCAGCAGCGCCGACTGGAGATCGCCCGCGCCATGTGCACCGGGCCGGAGATGATCTGCCTGGATGAGCCTGCGGCGGGGCTGAACCCCGTCGAGACCCATGCCCTGAGCCAAATTGTGCGGACCCTGCGCCAACAGCATGGGGTCACTGTGCTGCTGATCGAGCACGACATGGGCATGGTAATGTCGATTGCCGACTGGGTGATCGTCCTCGACCACGGCAATGTTATCGCGCGCGGGACGCCAGAGGCGATCCAGACCAATGCCAGCGTCATTGCTGCCTATCTGGGGACTGACGAGGAGGCGATAGATCGATGAGCCAGCCACTGCTTGAGTTTCACCAGGTCGATGTTTTCTACGGCCCAATTCAGGCTTTGAAGAGCGTCTCTTTGACGGTAAACGAAGGCGAAACCGTTTCGCTGATTGGTGCCAACGGCGCGGGCAAGTCAACGCTGCTGATGTCGGTCTTTGGTCAGCCGCGCATCGCCAGCGGGGAGATACGCTATCGCGGGGAGAATATTAGCCATAAATCCACCCACTTTATCGCCAGCAACGGCATCGCCCAGGCCCCGGAAGGGCGGCGTATCTTTCCCGATATGACGGTGGAGGAGAATTTATTGATGGGTACCATCCCGATTGGCGATCGCTACCAGAAAGAGGACAGGGCGCGGATGTACGACATCTTTCCGTTGCTGGAGGAGCGGCGTAGCCAGCGGGCGATGACCCTTTCCGGCGGCGAGCAGCAGATGCTGGCTATCGCTCGGGCACTAATGAGCCGGCCCCGACTGCTGCTGCTGGATGAGCCCAGCCTTGGCCTGGCTCCGCTGGTGGTGAAGCAGATTTTCCAGGTGCTGAGGGAACTCACCCAGAAGGGAATGACGCTGTTCCTGGTGGAACAGAACGCCAACCACGCCCTAAGGCTCTCTGACCGCGCCTATGTGATGATCAACGGCGAAATTCGCCTCAGCGGCAGCGGGGCGCAGCTGCTTGCGGATCCTGACGTGCGGAAGGCCTATCTTGGTGGAGTATGAAGCTACCCGCCACCAGATCCATGAAGCGTCTTGTTATTCAGTACCGATAGTTGCGCGCAAGTAAGGTTCCGTAATCTATGCATGGCAACGTCGATATCGCTGTCTGCGTTTAACCTCATTTATGGTTCATTTTTATTAAATCATAAAAATCCGAATAAAGACCTGCACTATCTTTTTATGGAAGGTATGTTGAGTTAACGGAAAAGCAAAGAATAGTATTAGGGGGCTTTGCAGCTTGTTAAAATATCGCAAACATACCTTGTTCTATAAATGATGCTTTGTAATGGGGTGTTTTTCTATTTGGAATTAAAAAAAAGCCTGTTTTAATGCTAATGTTAAATACTGGTAAAAAGGGGGCGTCTTTGATGTAATAGATATAAGGTTGAATCAAAAGTTAACTGTTAATAGAAGCAATGTTAACTAATTTTTAAAAAAAATATATTTATATAATTGGGTTATATTTTTATTTTATTTTAAAATCTTCAAGCTTATACCCTTTAGCAATCAAATCTGCTATTGGTTTGGGTTTGCGCCCTTGTCCTGTCCAGGTCTTGACTCCACCATTTAAATCCTTATACCAATATTTCGGAGATCGATCTGATCTTGTTTTTTTCTGTTTCATTGACTGAGTTGAAAATAAAACCATTTCAGCAGGATCGATACAATCATTAAGCATCATAATCCTGATTTTTTCCATCTTTTCTAATTGGTATTTTTTAATTAACTTGTGGTTCGCTTCTTCATCACGCCGTTCAAATATTACAACCGTAAATTTATCCAAGAATTTTTCTAGAAAGCTAAGGGGAAGCTTACGTGCTTGGGCACGTAGTGAAAGAATATCATTAAGTTGATTTATAGCTTTCGACATACTTCTCCCCTTTAATTAAAATTTTAGAAAATCACTATCGTATGTATTCGAGGAAACAACTTTAATACCAAATTAAACCTAAAGGTGAAACCTCTTTAGAGAAGATAGTATATAAAATCCTACCTAGCCATATACGCGATAAAAAATATGATATATAAAGCATGTAATAAAAATGTATAGATTGAATATGCATTGAGATGCCAAAGATCAAACATTGCTTTCGTTCTTATAAATTATACCGCAAAAAATACTACACAGTGTTACCATGATATCTAGCTTTAAGGTAGGATAATCTTTAAAAGAATTAAATTTTGTGATCGACCTCAATAATTATATGCGACGGTCAGTGAAAAAAATGATGCTGCAATTTATAAGGTTATTTGAAAATTACCCGGCAAGTATTAATATTAAGCTAATGCCATAAAGAGTTATCATTCGAGTAAGTTGTCTGAAATAAATAGTGAACGTAATAAACTTTACAAAATTTTAATTTATGCTATTTTTTTTAATATTCTAAAAGGTTTATTTATAATGTAAATGACTTAATTATGTATTTATAATTTTAATTAATAAATTGTCTTTTGCTTCATACTAACCCTCAGCTAAAGCCATATTTCCTTTACGATGCGTTGTAGCGCACCATCATTGTATGACGCTGCCTATCTCAAAAGATATGCTATCCGTCATTTACGATGACGAAAGATGAGAAAGATAACGTAGGACTAAAGGGTAGTTACCATGTAAAAGCAAAAAGCCCGCTAAAAAGCGGGCTTTTTTGAATTTGGCTCCTCTGACTGGACTCGAACCAGTGACATACGGATTAACAGTCCGCCGTTCTACCGACTGAACTACAGAGGAATCGTGTGAACGATGCGAATAGTAACGGCGGCAGATCCGCTTGTCAAAGCATGGATATGCTTCTGATGCTCGTTTGCTGAGATTTGCAGCAATTTGGCGTATTCATCAGCAAAAGTGATGATGGTGCACCACACTGGTGCATTTCTACCCCTTATGGGGCAGGGGCAAATAGCGCTGCAAGGGCAGATCAGGAGAGGGGTAATCAGAAATGCTTATAATCCAGCCTGTTAGACAGAATTAAAACTACTTTTTAAAACTGGCAAGCATCTTGCAACTCCTCCGACAAGACACTGATAAGCACTCACCCACGCGTTGAGTTCCGGAGGCAAAATGAACTTAAGACGGCTAAAGTATTTCGTAAAAATCGTCGATATCGGTAGCCTGACCCAGGCCGCTGAAGTCTTGCATATCGCCCAACCCGCGCTGAGCCAGCAGGTCGCCACACTCGAAGGTGAGATGGATCAACAGCTGTTAATCCGCACCAAGCGCGGTGTCACCCCGACCGAAGCCGGGAAGATCCTCTACACTCACGCCCGCACTATTCTGCGCCAGTGCGAGCAGGCTCAGTTGGCGGTCAATAACGTCGGTCAAACGCTGCGTGGACAGGTGGCGATTGGCCTCGCACCGGGTACTGCGGCCTCGTCCATCACCATGCCACTGCTGCAGGCGGTACGCAATGAGCTGCCGGACGTGATGGTCTACCTGCACGAAAACAGCGGCAGCGATCTTAATGATAAGCTGCTTGGAGGCCAGCTCGATATGGCCGTGCTGTATGAGCGCGCGCCGTCTGCGGGTATTGCCAGTCAGCCGCTGCTAAAAGAAGATCTCTACCTGGTAGGGACCCGGGATTGCCCAGGACAGAGCGTCGATCTCACCGCCGTGGCGGAGATGAACCTGTTCCTACCTCGTGACTACAGCGCGGTGCGCCTGCGGGTTGACGAAGCGTTCTCCTTGCGTCGCCTGACGGCAAAAATTATTGGCGAGATTGAATCCATCACCACCTTAACCGCCGCGATTGCCAGCGGAATGGGCGTTACGGTGCTGCCTGAGTCTGCCGCACGCTCCTTGTGCAGTGCAGCGAACGGCTGGATGGCACGCATTACTGCGCCCTCCATGAGCCTCCCACTCTCTTTGAATACCTCCGCTCACGGCTCGCTGTCGCCGCAGGCGCAGGCGGTGAAAGATATTCTGATGTCGCTGGTCAGCCGGCCTACGCTTGAGAATCGAGAGCTTCTGCTCGTTGGCTAGAGTTATTCCTAAATAGCATAAGTTGCTGGTTTTTATTATTTGTCCTGCCAGGCCTCAGACTTTAACAATAGTGACAAATCTGATGGCTCTGGAGGGCAGGATGAATTTCCAGCAACTAAAAATAATTCGCGAAGCGGCACGTCGGGATTACAACCTGACAGAGGTCGCCAACATGCTATATACATCGCAATCCGGCGTCAGCCGCCATATTCGCGAGCTGGAAGAGGAGCTGGGAATTGAGATCTTCATCCGCCGTGGAAAACGCCTACTGGGTATGACCGAGCCAGGCAAAGCGCTGCTGGTGATTGCCGAAAGGATCCTTAATGAGGCGAGCAACGTTCGCCGGCTCGCCGATCTATTTACCAATGACACCTCCGGCGTCTTAACTATCGCCACCACCCACACCCAGGCACGCTATAGCCTGCCGCCAGTGATCAAATCCTTCCGCGCGCTCTTTCCCGAGGTGCGGCTCGAACTTATTCAGGGGACGCCGCAGGAGATCGAATCACTGCTCAACAATGGCGGAGCGGATATTGGTATCGCCAGTGAACGTCTGAGTAACGATCCGGCTCTGGTGGCATTCCCTTGGTTCCGCTGGCATCACAGCCTGCTGGTCCCCAACGATCATCCGCTTGCCAGTGCTTCTCCGCTTACGCTGGAGGAGATAAGCCGCTGGCCGCTGATCACCTATCGACAGGGTATTACCGGCCGGTCACGTATCGATGAAGCCTTTGGACGTAAAGGGTTGATCCCAGACGTCGTGCTCAGTGCGCAGGATTCAGATGTGATCAGAACCTATGTTGAGCTGGGGTTGGGCGTCGGCATCGTTGCTGAACAGTCCGGCAGCGAACAGGAAGTCGGAAACCTTGTTCGTCTGGATACGCGCCACCTGTTTGATGCTAATACCGTCTGGCTGGGACTTAAGCGGGGACAGCTGCAGCGCAACTATGTCTGGCGCTTTATTGAATTGTGTAATGCAGGGCTCTCGGTAGAAGATATTAAACGTCAGGTGATGGAGCCGGATGAGATGGTGCTGGATTATCAGATCTAATGATCTAAAAAACCGGCGCTCCTGAAAGGAAAATCGGGACATTATGACCGCTGCTTCACTAGACAAATTGTATTGTTGAGTAACGGTAGAAAAGCAAGAAGCCCGCTGAAAAGCGGGCTTCTCTAATTTGGCTCCTCTGACTGGACTCGAACCAGTGACATACGGATTAACAGTCCGCCGTTCTACCGACTGAACTACAGAGGAATCGTGTGAACGGGGCGCATATTACTGGCCCCGTATTTTTGTGTCAACACTAAATTTAAGATGCTGATTCAAATGGTTAATTAAAGCACAAGCTGGTTTTTTACTGAACGCGATACCGACCTGACATCAAGGCTGGCGTATTGGCGCGTAGACGTGCTAACGGATCCTGACGATAGAACTGGCAGAATCGCTGCCACAGCGAAGGGAAGCGTGGGGCAAACAGTTCCGGCGCGCTAAAGAAGTATTCGGAGAGGACGGCGAAGCACTCGGCGGGATCGGTGGCGGCATAGGCGTCAATGCTAGCCGTACTTTCGCCTACCAGATCGATCTCATCCTGGATATTGTTCATGGCGGCGTGGAGATCGTGCTCCCAGCCTGCCACCTCACGCAGGGTGATCATCGGTACGCCGCTGGCCCGGTCGCCGTTGCGGGTATCAAGCTTATGCGCCACTTCATGAATAATCAGGTTATAACCTGAGGCATCAAACGAGTCCTGAATGTCCAGCCAGTTAAGGACGATCGGCCCCTGCTGCCAGCTCTGCCCGGAGTGCACCACTCGCTGGTTATGCACCAGGCCAATATCATCTTCCCATTCGTCATCGACAACAAAGGGGGCGGGATAGATTAACACCTCATGAAACCCATCGAGCCACTCAAGGCCCAGCTCGAGCACCGGCAGGCAAAAGAGCAGGGCGATACGGCAGCTCTTGAGGGCGTCAAGATCGAACCCCTGTAGTGGGGCCAGGCGCTTCTGCTGTAAAAAACGTTCGGCAAGCTGGACAAGACGCTGCTGCTCTTCCTGCGTCAGATTTGCCAGAACCGGAATGGCAAGCGCCTCTTGCCAGGGATAATGGATCATCCGTGATGCTTCATTTGCTTTCCAGGGCCATTTTATCATCGCTTTGCTCGCAAACTCGTCACTTGAACTCAATTGACTGGATGAGGACTGTTAAAATGCACAATATCCTGGCATGATATCAGTCATCAAAACGGAGAGATGCCGGAGCGGCTGAACGGACCGGTCTCGAAAACCGGAGTAGGGGCAACTCTACCGGGGGTTCAAATCCCCCTCTCTCCGCCACTATTCAAGCACTTACCCGTACCGCTTTCAACGACGTTCATCACAACTCACTGCTTAGATGTCTCTCAAAGGTAGTTCCCTTCCATTCATACCGTGAATCATCATTATCCTAATTTAGATTAACTATTTGGCACACATCGCCAAGCAGCCAGCAGCATACCCAGATAAGCTAGAGCGCTAATATTCATCCAGGTAATAACAATCATGAAACTGGACGCACAGCTGCCATTTGTTACGGCACTGCTTTTTATTTTATCCATTCTCTTTCCTTTCTTTCCTGAGATCCCGTTACCCGTTAGCGAAGCGAGACTGGTCAACTGGATTGAGAACGGACAGGCCTTATGGCTGCTTTTCGGCGCATTGTTTACTCTCTTCTGGATCAAATCCTGGACGCTGACGCCAGGTCAGAAAGCCTTCTGGCTCTGGTCCGTTGCCTGGTGGGTGGTGCTGTTAGGGCGCAGTACCAGCTGGGGCCGGGTCTACTTTCCAGATGAGCCAAGGCTGATATTTCGTATTATTTCCGTGATTCTGATCGCGGCGCTGGCGCTACCGGTGATCCTTTCCGCTACGCTGCGTAAGGAGATAGCGCTGCGTTTTCGTCATGAAACCTTCCCGCTGTGGACCGTTTTGCTGGTGGTAATAACTTTTTTGTTTTCCGATGCGGTAGAGCACCATCGTCTGCTGGGATCGCTGGTGTTGCATGATGCGCGCGATCAGGATTTGCTGGAGGAGCTGTATGAAATTCCCTTTATGCTGGGGCTGTTTATTATTGCCTTTGGCATGATGCAGCGTGATAAAGTGGACGATATGCAGTTAGCCACCGCCAGATAATAAAAAGCCCGCAGCGAGCGGGCTTTGTTTTTTAAAACGGTTTTAGAACTGATAAACCAGACCCAGCGCGACAACATCGTCGGTGGCGATGCCGGCGTCTTTGTAGAACTGCTCGTCGTCATCCAGCAGGTTGATTTTATAATCTACATAGGTAGACATGTTTTTATTGAAGAAGTAGGTCGCGCCTACGTCAGCATATTTAACCAGATCTTCATCGGTATTTGTGCCGTTATAGCTCAGATCTTTACCTTTGGACATCAGGAAAGAGACCGCCGGACGCAGGCCAAAGTCGAACTGGTACTGTGCGGTAACTTCAAAGTTCTGCGTTTTATTGGCGATACCACCAATGTCATTACCATCAGTGCTACCGTACGGGGTCATATTACGGGTTTCGGAATACATCGCCGCCAGGTAGACGTTATTCGCATCATACTTCAGACCGGTGGTCCAGGCGTCCGCTTTATCACCGCCAGCGTAGGTGCTGTCCGCTTCACTGCCACGGTTGGTCTGATCTGCGGTACGGTCAGATGAAGCGTACGCTGCGCCCACGCTAAAGCCGCTACCGATGTCATAGGTGGTAGAGAGACCCCAGCCGTCACCGTTCTCATGGCGAACGTCGCGCGGGCTGCTGGTACCTTCATTACCGTTACCGGCGTCTTCGTTATTGCCCTGATACTGCACGGCAAACGCCAGACCGTCGACCAGGCCAAACATATTGTCGTTGCGGTAGGTTGCCACACCGTTGGCACGGCCGGTCATAAAGTTATCAGCCTGGGTATAGCTGTCGCCACCAAACTCTGGCAGCATATCGGTCCAGGCTTCAACGTCATACAGCACGCCGTAGTTACGTCCATAGTCAAATGAACCGTAGTCGCCGGCCTTCAGGCCTGCGAAGGCCAGACGCGTCCAGCTCTGATTACCGCTGGTTTCGGTGTTGTTCGCCTGAACGTTGTATTCCCACTGGCCGTAACCTACCAGTTGGTCAGAGATTTGGGTTTCGCCTTTGAATCCCATACGGATATAGGTCTGATCGCCATCAGCGCTGCTGTTATCAGAGAAGTAGTGCAGGCCATCGACTTTACCGTACAGGTCAAGTTTGTTACCGTTTTGGTTATAGACTTCTGCTGCATGTGCTGTGCCCGCGGCTAATAATGCCGGGACAATAATTGCCAATACTTTTCTTTTCATTATTCATTTCCTTGAATCATAGTTAATGTGAATGATAATAAAACCACCCGACTACAAGTAAGATACTAGCGATTAAGTTCATTTATTTTTAAAGGAAACATGTAAGTAAATAGTATTATTTATTGCTAAAAGTTTCATTGCTGCCAGTTATTTGCATTGTGAATGAATTGCCTTTTTTCTATTTATATTGGTGATGTTTTATTATGTTTTTATTGTATGTTCGGTGTGCTTTTATTTATTTGGTAAATAGCTAACAAAAAAGCAAAAAAAAGCTCAGCCATAAATAGCTGAGCCAAGCACTGTCGAGAAGAGTGAGGGTACATCTAGTGATAAATATTGGATTAATAACGGCGAGAATAATCTCATAGCACGTTAAAAAAATCAGTCCAATGTTGGACTTATTGCTAAAATTATTACGCTATAACGGGCAAGAAACGAGGGAAGAGCATGGCAGACGTTCATGATAAAGCCACGCGGAGCAAAAATATGCGTGCTATCGGTACTCGGGATACGGCCATTGAGAAACGGCTTGCCGCACTGCTTACCGAATGCGGGCTGGCGTTTCGTGTTCAGGATGCGGCGTTGCCCGGCAGGCCGGATTTTGTTGTCGATGACTACCGCTGCGTTATTTTTACCCACGGTTGCTTCTGGCACCATCATGACTGCTATCTGTTTAAGGTCCCGGCCACGCGCACTGAATTCTGGCTGGAGAAGATTGGTAAAAATGTCGAACGCGACCGGCGCGACTGTGCCCAGCTGCTGGCCGAGGGGTGGCGGGTTCTGATTGTCTGGGAGTGTGCGATCCGAGGGCGGGCGAAGCTGAGCGATGTAGCCCTTAGCGAGCGGCTTGAAGAGTGGATCTGCGGCGGCGGGGCGGCCGCGCAGATCGACACCCGGGGCATTCAGGCCTGCGGCCTGGTTACTTCTCCACCCCACACGGCGTAACCGTCGGACGGACAGGCAGCAGGTACTTACCCAGCGTCACCAGCACCACCGCCAGAATGATAATTCCCAACGCCAGCCACTCGACGGGCGAGAGGCTTTCACCGGCAAACCCTGTCCCCAGCAGCACGGCGACGACCGGATTAACGTAGGCATAGCTGGTCGCTACCGCAGGGGAAGTCGTGCGGATCAGGAACATATAGGCGTTGATGGCAATAATCGAACCAAAAATTGCTAGATAGCTCACGGCCAGCAGTCCAGACGCCGTTGGCATCGCCGTGAGCCGTTCACCGGTCAGTCCAGAGGCGGCCAGCAGTACAACGCCTGCGGCGAGCATCTCAATCGCGCCGGCCATCATGCCAGTGGGCAGCGCGATGCGAGAACCCAGAACAGAGCCAAAAGCCCAGCTCAGGGATCCGATGAGGATCATGCCTGCCCCCCACGGATTGCCGCTCAGGTTACCGCCGCTGTTAAGCAGAACAATGCCCGACAGGCCGATAGCAATGCCGAACCACTCTAGCTTGCGCGTAGCGATGCCGAAAAAGTGGCTAAAGCAGAGGGTAAAGAGCGGAACGGTCGCCACGACTACGGCAGCAATCCCGGACGGGACATTTTGATGTTCGGCCAGCGTCACCATGCCGTTGCCTACCGCCAGCAGCAGAACCCCAATCAGCGCTGCGTTAAGCAGCGGGCGCAGGGAAGGTAAACGGTGGCCAGTAATGAGCAAAAAGGCGATCAGCAGGAGACCGGCAGAGAAAAAGCGTACCCCGGCCATCATCAACGGCGGCCAGCTCTCGACGCCGATACGAATCACAAAGTAGGTGGAACCCCAAATAATGTAGAGCGCAAAAAGCGCACCAATAAGCGGTAAAAGCTGCCTGAAACGCATACTCCCTCACGACAAAATTGAAATGACGCATAGAGTAAACGCCAAAACAATCAGACTGGCGAGCAATTAATTGTGCTTGTAATGTTAAAGATTTGTTGACGTTAAGGATTAATTTACGCAATGGGCTTTTATGCTCCATAATCTTCCTATTATCAGTAGTTAGAGAAGGATGTTTATTTTGGCAGGAAGTAGTTTATTAACCTTACTGGACGATATTGCCACGTTGCTCGACGACATTTCACTGATGGGCAAGCTGGCGGCTAAAAAGACCGCAGGGGTATTGGGTGACGATCTCTCCCTCAACGCCCAGCAGGTTTCTGGCGTGCGGGCCAACCGCGAACTGCCGGTGGTCTGGAGCGTGGCCAAAGGCTCCCTGTTAAACAAGGTGATCCTGGTGCCGCTGGCGCTACTGATCAGCGCCTTTATTCCCTGGGCTATCACGCCGCTGCTGATGGTCGGCGGGGCGTTTCTCTGCTTTGAGGGGGTAGAGAAGGTGCTGCATAGCCTGCACGCCCGCAAGCATAAAGAGGACCCTCAGCAGGCGCAGCAGCGGCTAAACGCCATTGCAAACCAGGATCCCAAGCAGTACGAGCGAGATAAAGTGAAAGGGGCGATTCGTACCGACTTTATCCTGTCGGCGGAGATTGTCGCTATTACGCTGGGGATCGTGGCCGATGCGCCTCTGCTTAATCAGGTGCTGGTGCTGTCAGGTATCGCCGTACTGGTTACGCTTGGTGTTTATGGTCTGGTGGGGATCATCGTTAAGCTGGACGACATGGGCTACTGGCTGGTTGAGCGCCCAGGCGTGCTGGCAAAAACCGTGGGTAAAGGATTGCTGGTGGTTGCGCCCTGGCTGATGAAAGTGCTGTCGATCGTCGGCACGCTGGCAATGTTTCTGGTGGGGGGCGGCATCGTGGTTCACGGCATTGCACCTCTGCATCATGCCATCGAGCATTTTGCCGCAGAGCAGGGCGCGGTACTGGCCGCGACGTTACCAACGCTGGCAAACCTGGTGCTCGGGTTTATTATTGGCCTGATTGTCGTCGGACTGGTAAAAGGCATCTCACGTCTGCGCGGAGCCGCCCACTAGCGATCTGCCCTGGACCGATATGAAGTCTGGCAGCGGCGTGCCGATAATAGGGATTGTAGTGACTGGATAACTTCAGCAAAAACCATGGAGACGTCGTGCCACCCTCTACCGCTGCCACTGGCTCGTCACGGCTAAATAGCATTCGCACGTATTTCGTGCCTGCTCGCGTCGTTAATCTCTGCTTTGTGATTGTGCTGGTCAGCTCAACGTTGCTGACCTGGCGCGAGGTGATGGTGCTGGAGGATGCCTACGTCGCCAGCCAGCGCAATACCCTCGACAAGGTCTCTAGCGCGCTTGACCGACAGATGGAGATCGGGGTTAACGCGCTGCTCTTCTTCCGTAACGCAATGAGGGCAGCGGTGGAGACGCCGCTGGCCTTCGAAGTGCTGGAGAACGTGCAGGGTGAGTTTGCTCAGCAGCGCCAGCAGCCTTTCTGGCGTATCAGCGTCGATCAGCGGCGTACGTTGCCGATTACCGGCGTTTCTGATGATTTTGTTAATCGCCATCCTCTACTTAGCCGCGACGATCCACTGATGCATAATGAGATGACCGCCGCGCTGGAAGTGGGTTACATCATGCGTCTTGCCACAGCGCTGCCGGCGATGCCTAAGCACGCATGGTATGTATCACGCGCGGGCTTTTTCCTCTCTTCGCAGCCAACAGCCGTCTCGGCTGAGAGCGTTACGCGTTATGAGAGCCTGCTGGCAGAGCCCTGGTTTACCGGACAGTCTAACCATGCTAACCGTTTTCGCGGCGTACGCTGGTTTACCTCTGCGCACCACACGGATCCGCAGGCATCGATAGTGACGGTGAGCGTGCCGCTGGACTATGCCGAGCACTGGTACGGTGTGCTGGCAATTGACTACTCCTTCTCGTCGGTAAAGACGCTGCTGGAGAAGGCGCTCAGGGATGAAGAGCAGGGTGAGTACCAGCTTTACAATCACCAACTAGAAAGCGTCGTCACCTCGCTGCCCGCGGGCGTGCAGCCGCGGGCGTTTACCCAGGCGCAGCGCCAGGCGTTGATGCAGGCAATTGCCCAAAGCAATAGCGGCAGCCTGCGGCTTGGGCCAACCTTTGTCGTCTGGCAGAAACTCGACCGCTTTGATGGGCTGCTACTGCGCATCCATACCCTACGCGAAGTCTTACAGGGTGATTTTGGGGCCATCAGCATTGTGCTGGCGCTGCTGTGGGTGCTGTTTACCATGATGCTGCTCAGCTCCTGGATCGTCATTCGACGTATGGTAAATAATATGTATGCAATGCAG
Organism: Enterobacter sp. C2; assembly: GCF_019880405.1. Classification (NCBI taxonomy): domain Bacteria; kingdom Pseudomonadati; phylum Pseudomonadota; class Gammaproteobacteria; order Enterobacterales; family Enterobacteriaceae; genus Enterobacter; species Enterobacter sp. C2. Next base: position 2,638,597 of record NZ_CP082269.1, on the reverse strand, counting down.
CACTCACTGCAGTGGCAGGCGTGGCACGATCCGCTAACGCGGCTGCTCAACCGCGGCGCGTTGTTTGAACGGGCAAAGGCGCTGGCGGAGCTGTGTCAGCAGCAGCACAGGCCATTTTCGGTGATCCAGCTCGATCTCGATCACTTCAAACACGTTAACGACCGCTATGGTCACCAGGCAGGAGATTTAGTCCTGACCCAGGCCGCACGACTGATTGGAGGCTGTATACAGGGAGAGGACTTTGCCGGGCGCGTCGGTGGGGAGGAGTTCTGCATCATTCTGCCGGGAAGTACCCTGCTCCAGGCGCAGCGCATTGCGGAGCGGATACGCGAGCGTATCAGTCGTAAAGAGATCCTGGTCCAGAATAGCCAAACGGTGCGCATTAGCGCCTCGCTGGGCGTCAGCAGCGCTGAGCCAAGCGGGAGCTATGTCTTCGAATATTTGCAGATGGTGGCAGATAAACGGCTCTATCTGGCCAAGTGGGGCGGGCGTAACCGCGTCTGCGCTGTTGACCCCATTCAAGAGGCACCGAACACGTGATCCAGCCCTTCATGCCAGCCTGCGGGGCCGGTCTGGAGGGTGCGATAGACCCGGGAGGGATCATCGTCGCGTAGCATAACGCCGTCGCGATTAAACCCTTTTACCACAATGGCAAAATCGACATTGTCCAACATAGGGGCATCATTAGGGCCATCGCCAAGGCCAAGGGTCGTGTACTGCTTGCCCTCATGCTGGCAGTACTGGCGCGTCAGCCAGTTTACGGCCTGATCCTTACCATCGCGTTGGTCGATAACGTGCCAGTAGCGTGCGCCCTGGACAAGGCGCAGGCCAAAGCGGGTCAGGTCAGCGTCAAATTTCGCCATCCGCTCGTCGCTATCGCGCCAGATCAGCGTCTCGGAGGCTTCATGCAGCCGGGCCAGGCTGGCCTGAGCGGGCGTATAACCGGTTAGCTCAACCAGGGCAGCGACCTCAAGATCGCTAAAGGGTGTGAATTTATATCCCTCATTTTCCCGCAGCGGTGTCAGCACGGCCATAATCTGATCGTGGGTCGCGCCGTTAAGCAGGCGGGGAGCGTTATTATGCGCCTCCCAGTGCGCATCGAGCTGGATCACTGCGCCGTTCTCAGCAATAAACGGTTGCCCTTGTAACCCGACCATCTTTTGGATCGCCAAAATTTCCGCCGCCGTCATGCTGCTACACAGGATAACGGGTATTTCATGTTGGCGCAGACGCGTCAACCAGGGCTCGGCTGCCTGCCACTCATGAGTATGACTATCAAGTAACGTACCGTCGATATCGGTAAATACCAGCAGCGTATCGTTAAGGTTGGGCATGGTCTGCTCCTTTGCTAGCGCAACGGGATAGTAAGAAAAGTCTTAAATTAATAAACATGCAGTATAGATACCTGATTTAAATAACCCGCTAAAGGCGATGCCTTCTGGCTTCTCATACTTTAGTCGCAAAACAGTTATACGAAATAATAATTAGGTTGATGAATATTATCTTGTACCGCAAATAATTTGCATATACATTCATAACCGCATCAGATTTCCTGGTGTAACGAATTTTCAAGTGCTTCTTGCAAACGCAAGCTTTATCCCGGTCTCCCCAGACCGGGATTTTTTCTTTTAGCGGTCCAGTTCTGCCGCGCTGCCGTCGTGAATGTCCATCTCCCAGGCATTGGCTTCCGTAGACTCTTCGCTATTTTGCACCCGATCCACGGGGCGTGGTTGCGCCGGACTGCTGGGCTCGATAGCGGCGAGCAGCGCATCAACTTCAGCATCGTTTAATGTTTTTTCATGGCTGGTTTTCATCGTCGTGACTCCACGGACCGTTTCCTTAAGTATAGACGGTAGAGAAAAGCAGCAATCACTACGGTAAGGCTGTCAGACCGCGCGTTTTGTTCTACACTGGCAAAAATGTGACAGGAGGAAAATAATGAAGGTAAACGATCGGGTTACAGTTAAAACGGACGGGGGACCGCGACGTCCGGGTGTCGTACTCGCCATTGAAGAGTTTAATGAAGGCACAATGTATCTGGTTTCGCTTGAAGATTACCCGCTCGGCATCTGGTTCTTTAATGAAAAAGGGCATCCGGACGGGGTATTCGTAGAGATGCAGGCGTAACGCTATCACTGCCCTCATGCCCTGGAGGGTAAGTGCCTGCTTGCCCTCTCAACGCATATTGACGAAGATGCCGCTGGTGACATAATCCGTCAGGCGTACCACGTGGTAGATAACCTGCTTATTATGCGTTTTTATTTTTCTTTTAATATTACCCTTATGTGATGATACCGTTTTGGCTTTAATATTCATCTGATCGGAGATTTGGATCGTTCCCTGACCGGACATCCACATCCGCAGCATACTGGATTCAGTGCGGCTTAACGATAGTGTAGGAAGATTAATCCCTTTTTGACCCTTCGCTTCTTTATTTAGGTAATCGGCGAGAAACTCATCCAGCGACTCGGGTTTAATCGATTTAGAACTAATTAATAAGTTTTTGCGCACCAGCAGGTATTCATCAAAATGGATATTTGCTATCGCCATAAACACAATAAACAACGTCTTGGGATGCTGATTAATGATTTGCTTTATATGCTGACTCTGTTCCAGATCGTGGATGAAGCAGTCTTCATTAATAAACACCACTGCGGGCCGCCAGGCCTCACAGGCTGAGCCGAGCTCGCTGACGCTGGATACGTCTTTGATATCTCGTTTTTTCACTCCGCGACTTGCCAGATAACCGGTTAATCCCAACCGGGTATAGCTGCATAAATCCATAATAATCGTTGACATGGCATACCCTCACTCAATGCGTAACGATAATTCACCACCTGCCTGAGCTACTCATAACAGTAAAAGGATGAAAATATTCTGAAAACCTATGAGCAGGACAGGACTTTCAGGCGAACACACTATCCCGTAAAGTTAGGTATAATTTGCCAGGAAACATCTTAAAGTAAAGTAAACTTTCGGAACTGTGATAATCATAAAAACAAATAAACCGCGTCCCGTATATCCTGGCGGGTATTAGCGAAATTCCTTTTTAGGAATATCCTCAATAAAGACCGTTCAAAATCTAGGGATTGGAGGCCTGCGGTAATTCGCTGATGATATCCGCCAGCAGATTAAAAATTTCGCTGAACAGATGCTCGCAGAAGGGGGCAATGAGCGGCATCAGGGCCGCCATCAGCACAATACCGACGCCCAGAGTGACGGGAAAACCTATCGAGAAGATCGAGAGCTGAGGAGCCATACGGTTCAAGAGCCCCAGGGAGAGGTTCAGCGTTAGCAGCAGGGTGATGACCGGCAACGCCAGCATCAAACCGTTAATGAATATCAGTCCGCCCGCACGGGTTAAGGCCAGAAACGCATTGCTGTTTACCGGCTCGCCACCGATGGGCAGGGTATGGAACGTATCTACCAGCATCGAGATCAGCCACAGGTGACCGTTAAAGGTCAGAAATAGCAGCAGGGCCAGCATATCCATGAAGCGCGCCAGCACGGGCATATTCAGATTGCTGCCGGGATCGAAGAAGGTGGCAAAGGAGAGGCCCATCTGTAAGCCAATCAGCTCGCCGGCGGTGCGTATGGCGGCAAACGCGAACTGCATGGTAAAGCCCAGCGCGATGCCTATCAGGATCTGCTGCAATGCCAGCCACAGCGAGTCCCCGGAAAAGATTGGCACGTTGGTAGCGGGCAGGGAAGGCGCAATGATGATGGTAATGACAAATCCCAGCCCCAGCTTGACGCGTTTCGGCACGCTACGCTCGCTGAGGATCGGCGCGGTCGAGATCAGCGCCAGCACGCGCAGCAGCGGCCAAAAGTAGAGGCTCAGCCAGTGGAGCCACTGATCGCTGGTTACCGACACCATAAGGGTTACTTATCCAATAATATAGGGAATGTTGCTGAACAGGGTGCGCATATAGTCCAGCAGCAGGTTAAGCATCCACGGGCCGGCAACGATAATAGCAACGAAAACGGCGATAATTTTCGGGATAAACGACAGCGTCATCTCGTTAATCTGCGTGGCGGCCTGGAGGATACTGATCACCAGGCCGGTGACCAGCGCCACCAGCAGCAGGGGGGCGGCGACCATCAACGCGATTTTCATCGCGTCCGTGCCCATCATCATGACCGATTCTGGCGTCATTTCCGCACCCCTTAACTATAAAAGCTCTGCGCCAGCGAGCCGACCAGCAGCTGCCAACCGTCTACCAGCACGAACAGCATCAGCTTAAACGGCAGGGCGATGGTGGCGGGCGGAACCATCATCATCCCCAGCGCCATCAGCACGCTGGCGATAACAAGGTCGATGATGAGGAACGGAATAAAAATGGTAAAGCCAATCTGAAACGCGGTCTTGAGCTCGCTGGTCACATAGGCCGGGAGCAGAATGCGCATCGGCACCGCTTCCGGACCAGGCAGCGGGCCGCTGTTGGCCAGGCGGGCAAACAGCGCTAAATCGGCTTCCCGCGTCTGGCGCATCATAAACTCTCTCAGCGGCTGTGCGCCTTTCTCCAGCGCCACATCGATAGAGATCTTGCTTTCACTGAACGGCTGATAGGCCTCGGTATAAATCTTATCGATCACCGGCGACATAATAAAAAAGGTCAGGAATAGCGCGAGGCCGAGCAGCACCTGGTTAGGCGGCGCGGAAGGCGTGCCCAGGGCGTTACGCAGCAGGCCAAAAACGATGATGATGCGGGTAAAGCTGGTCATCATCAGCAGAATAGCGGGCAGGAAAGTCAGCGAGGTGATAAACACCAGGGTCTGCACCGGCAGGGACCAGCTCTGGCCGCCGTTGGCCAGCGGTTGGCTGACTAATCCGGGAAGTTGAGCAAAGGCGCTGGGCGCAACCAGTACCAGGCCAGCCAGCGCAAGGGGTAACAAACGGCGCATCAGGATCTCCCGGAACGCTTGATCAAATTCTTTAACACGGCCTGAAAATCCGGGGTGTTCTCTTTCGGGGCTTCGCTCGCAGGCGGTGCCGGGGGAAGCGTGTGCAACAGGCTGATTTGTGACGGTGTCACGCCCAGCACCAGTCGGGCATCGTCGACGTCAACGATAATCACCCGCTCGCGCGGGCCAACGGTTGTACTGGCGCTGACCTTCAGGCCACGAGCGCTGGCGGTTTTACCACCAAAACCCATCCGCTTCGCCAGCCAGGCTGCCGCGAGGATCAGGGCAATAATACCCAGCAGCGCGCCGCTCACCTGCACCAGCGGTGAACCGTGAACGGCAGAGGGCTGCGCAACGGTAGCCTGGGTTTTCATGCTTAGCGGCTCAGACGACGCATACGCTCGGACGGCGTGATGATATCGGTAATACGCACGCCGTACTTATCGGCGACAACTACAACTTCACCCTGAGCAATCAGATAGCCATTAATCAGGATATCCAGCGGCTCACCGGCGAGGCCGTCCAGCGCCACCACCGACCCCTGGGTCAGGCGCAGCAGCTCTTTAATGGTCATGCGGGTACGGCCAAGCTCCACGGTCAGCTTGACCGGGATATCCATAATCAGATCGATATCCTGCAGGGTGCCGCTCACGTCACCGCCGCCAAACTGCTGAAACACCGAGTCGGTGGTGCTTTTGCTGCTGGGAGTGGTTTTTTGTTCGTTCAACGCGTCAGCCCACAGATCGTCCATTGCCATACTGTTCTCATCGGACGGATTGTTCATATCACTCATTTGGGCTGTTCCTCATTCAGCGAATTCAAAATCGGGTTGATCAAATGTTCAACGCGCAGGGCATACTGGCCGTTGATGGTGCCGTACTGGCTGGTAAGTACCGGGACACCGTCTACGTGGGCGATGATGCGATCGGGTTTCTCGATCGGCAGTACATCGCCGGGTTGCAGCTTCAGGATCTGCGACAGGCGCAGTGGGACATCGCCGAAATTGGCAATCAGCTCCAGCTCGGAGTGCTGCACCTGACGAACCAGGTTATCACGCCAGTTCTGATCCTCGTTGCGGGAGTTCTCCAGCGGCGGGTTAACCAGCGTCTCGCGCAGCGGCTCAATCATGCTGAAGGGCAGACAGATATTAAACTCGCCGGTCAGGTTACCGATCTCCACGTGGAACGGGGTATTGACGACGATATCGTTCGGCGAGGTAGTGATGTTGGTAAACTTCACCTGCATCTCCGAACGAACATACTCAACGTCCAGGGGATGGATCGCCTTCCATGCGTCGCTGTAGCCTTCCAGCGCCAGCTTCAGCATGCGGTTGATCACCCGCTGCTCGGTATGGGTAAACTCACGTCCCTCAACCTTGGTCGGGAAACGGCCATCGCCGCCGAACAGGTTATCCACGGCAATGAACACCAGGCTTGGCGAGAAGACAAACAGCCCGGTGCCGCGCAGCGGCTTCAGATGGATCAGGTTAAGGTTGGTCGGCACCGGCAGGTTACGCGCAAACTCATGGTAGGGCTGAATGCGGATCGCCCCCACGGTAATATCCGGGCTGCGGCGCAGCAGGTTAAACAGCCCCATACGGAACTGGCGCGCGAAACGTTCATTAATGATCTCCAGCGCCTGCAGGCGTTCACGCACCACGCGGCGCTGGGTATTAGGATCGTAAGGACGAATATCACTCTCGCCGCCTTTGCCGGGCTGCGGAGCATCGCTCTGTTCGCTGTCGCCGTTCAGCAGCGCATCAATTTCGGCCTGTGAAAGAATGCTATCGCCCATGTCTTTACCGCAAAATGAAAGCTGTATAGAGAACGTCAGTCACTTCCTGCTTTGGCTGGCCAGGGACTAACGGCGGAGAGAGCGTCTCTTTAATGGCGGCGACCAGCTGGCGCTTGCCTTCGTCGGTTGCCAGCTGCGTGGCGTCCTGACGGGAGAAGAGCAGCAGCAGGCGGCTACGCACCTCAGGCAGATACTCGCTCAGGCGTGCGCGCGTGCCTTCGTCTTTCAGGCGCAGGGTGATGCCAATGTAGAAGACGCGATCGGCTTCGCCCAGGTTAACGGTAAAGGTATCCAGCGCGAAAAAGACCGGTGCAGGCGGTGGCGGCGCTTCGGCTTTCACCTCTTCACCTGGCTGCTGGTGCATGCGCCAGTAGCTATAGCCAGCGGTGGCGCACGCGGCGAGCGTGATCAACACCAACAGCGGGATCCAGATTGAGCGTTTCTTCTTCTTGCTAATTGCGGCGTCAGTCATCTCTTACGTGCTTCCTGTTTCGGTACTGCTTATAGACTGATTATCCCGTGTCCTGCGTCCGTCAAAGGGCGGAAAAGACGGGGATAATCATGCTACCTTTTGCGTTTAGGCAAAGATGTCTACCGCGCCGTCGCCGCGAGCACGCGATTGCAGGCTCGCCGGAACGGTCAATGCATCCTCTTCGTCAGCGGCAAACGTGCCGCCGTGGCCGGAGCGGGAGGCCTGCTGCTGCTGGGAAGACGACTGCTGCTGGCCAGCAGAGCTTTCGCTGCTGATGCTGCTCTGACCAAGCTGAATGCCGTTTTCCGCCAGCTGGGTACGCAGCACCGGAAGCGCAGCTTCCAGCGCGGCGCGCACGTGGCTGTGCTGGGACACCATCTGCAGCTGGGCCTGGTTGTCGTCAATCTTCAGGCTAATCTGCACCTGACCTAAATCTTCCGGATGCAGGCGCAGCTCGGCGCTCTGCTGGCCCTGCCTGGTAAACAGAGTAATATTCTGGCTGATGGTCTGCTGCCATTCGCTGCTGCCCAACGGGGCGCTGATCACCGGCGCGGCAACCGGGGCGCTGGCCTGCGCCGGGGCGGCAGTGGTCACCGCAGGGGCGACGCTAACGCTGGTGTTGACTGCCTGCACGGCGGTTTCCGGGGCGTTTTTCAGCGGCGCGGCGGCGGTCAGCTGGCTGGTTTGCGCGTTGCCGTCAACGGCCGCGGCAAAACGCTCGCCGTCGGTGGCGTCCTGCGCGGCCGGAGCTAACGCTGGCTCACGGGTGAGCGAGGCGCGATCCTGGCCACGGCCAGCGGCGGCGGTCACCGGCGTGGACGTGGCAGAAGCCGCGTTGTCGCCTTTTGGCACGGCGGCCGTCGCCGTTTGCTGATGCGGCAGCATTGCCAGCAGGGCGCTCAGCCCGGCCAGCTCCTCGTCGCTCAAATCGCTGCTGGTGTCGTCATCAGCGGCAGCGGTCGTCGCGGCTGGCTGCGCCTGAGAAGCAGCCGCTGTCGATGTTATCCCTTTCAGGCCGCCGGTCAGGGTGGCTAAAATAATCTGCGCTTCGCTCTGCAGCGGCGTCGTGGCCTTGGCTATCTCTTCGGGGGCATCAGCTTTCGCGGCAGGTGCCGTTGCAGCGGCAGCCGCAGCGCCTGCTGGCGTACGGGCGAGCAGGGCGGCCAGCTGTACCGCCGGAGATCGGGTATCGGTCTCATCTGCGCCGCCTTTTAGCAGGCTCTGCTGTAGCGTCGCGCCTGCCGTGCGCAGATCGGTAAGGGTCAGGGGGGCATCCTCACCGGATGCCTGGGTGCCGGAAAGCGCGCCCGACAGCAGGGCAAGAAAGTCTTCTGCGCCCGTCGCCGTTTTACCTGTTTGCAGGCCGCTGGCGGTATCGGCATCGGTAACAAGCAGTTTTGGCAAAGTGATCACTCTGGTTTCCTCATTGAAGCGCGCTGGGCGAACTCATCCATTTTTTTCTGATCAAGGCGGTTCTCTGCCAGCAGGGCGGCGCTGGTTTGCCGATCCTGTAAGGTTTGCCACGCCTGCAAGCGTTGTTTCTTCTCTCGCCAGGCGTTCAACGCCTGTTCGACTTTCGTGGTCCACTGCATCAGCTGCTGGCGGTGCTGCTCGATAGCTTTCTCCAGCGTGGAGATAAACTGCTGGTAGTTCTGCCAGCGCTGGCTGCCAATGCCCTGGGTCATATCCGTGTTGAGGTTATTGCGGTACTCGTTCTGATAATCCATCAGCATCTTGAGCTGCTCTTCCGCCTGCTGACATCCCCGGCGCATCTCACCGAGGCGTATTGCTGCGTCATCCACCGCTTTTTCAGCCAGATCCTTTAGCGTCGTTAATGCGCTAGTCTGCGTCACGATCGTCGCCCTCCCACTCTTCTGTTACACCGTCGGGAAAATAAGCTCTAAGCCCTGGATGGACTCTTCCCATCCGGCGCGTTCAAAAATGCCTTGCTGGAGATAGGCTTCCAGCTGCGGCCACAGGGCAATGGCTTTATCCAGCATCGGATCGCTGCCCCGGGCATAGGCTCCCACGCTCACCAGATCGCGGTTGCGCTGGAAGCTGGAGAGCAGCTGTTTAAAATGTCTGACCCTGGCGTAGTGCTGTTCGCTGATTAACGCTGTCATGGCTCGGCTGATAGAGGCTTCAATATCGATAGCCGGATAGTGACCCGCTTCGGCCAGCCGCCGCGATAGCACGATGTGGCCGTCAAGAATGGCGCGGGCAGAGTCAGCGATGGGATCCTGCTGGTCATCCCCTTCGGTCAATACGGTATAGAAGGCGGTAACAGAGCCGCCGCCGTGGATGCCGTTACCGGCGCGTTCTACCAGCGCGGGCAGTTTGGCAAACACGGAAGGCGGGTAGCCTTTCGTCGCCGGAGGCTCGCCGATGGCCAGAGCGATCTCACGCTGCGCCATCGCGTAGCGGGTCAGGGAGTCCATAATCAGCAGCACGTGCTGGCCGCGATCGCGGAAGTCTTCTGCGATGCGCGTGGCGTAGGCCGCACCCTGCATACGCAGCAGCGGCGAGACGTCCGCTGGGGCGGCGATCACCACCGACCGGGCGCGACCCTCAGCGCCAAGAATGTTCTCGATAAAATCTTTTACTTCACGGCCACGTTCGCCAATCAGTCCGACCACGATCACGTCGGCCTGGGTGTAGCGCGCCATCATGCCCAGCAGCACGCTCTTACCGACGCCGGAACCGGCGAACAGGCCCATACGTTGGCCGCGACCCACGGTTAACAGGGCGTTAATCGGCCGCACACCGGTATCCAGCACGTGCTCGATGGGGGTACGCTGCAGGGGGTTGAACGGCTGGGTGATCAGCGCCCCGGTTTCGGTGGTGTCGGGCGAGGGGAGACCGTCCAGCGGTTTACCCGCGCCGTCCAGCACCCGGCCCAGCAGCGCCGGGCCTAACGGTAGCTGTTTGCCGCTGTGCAAGCCGTCGCTGCTGGCGCTGCGGGCGTAGACGCGCGCGCCGGGCAGAATACCTTCCACCTCTTCCAGCGGCATCAGAAAGAGGCGCTGGCCGTTAAAGCCCACGACTTCACTCTCTACTTCCCGAATGTCGCCGTTCTCCTGACGTTCAATAACGCAGGTGGCCCCCAGCGGCAGCTGCAGGCCGGTCGCCTCCAGCACCAGACCGGTGGCGCGGGTCAGCCGCCCGTAGCGGCGTACCGCTGGCAGCTGCGCCATTTTGCTCTCAAAGTTGTCCAGCGTGGTCAGCCAGCGGGTCAGGCGCGCAGTCATCAGATCGCTCCCGGCGCCGCCAGGCGGCACAGTTCCTGCCAGCGGGTGGCGACGCTGGCATCCAGATCGCCCTCGTCGGCAGAGACTTTACAGCCGCCTGGATGGAGGGTCGGATCGCCGCGCAGACGCCAGCCGTGCAGGCTCAGCGTCGCGCCCAGCATCTCTTCCACGCGCTGCAGATCGTCCGGGTGGACGCGCAGCTGCGGCTTGCCGTTAAACAGCGGCTCCTGCTGAAGCAGCTGCTGGATCTGTTTGATCAGCGCGGTGTTATCCACGCTCGGCGTCTGGCCGATCACCTGGCGCGCCGCCTCCAGCGCCATCTGCATCAGGCGGGAGGCGATCACGCTGTCCAGCGCATCAAGCGTGTACTGGAACTCGCTCACCAGCTGCTGCATGCGGGCATGGATCGGCGCCTGCTGCTGCTGGGCCTGGGCCAGACCCTGCTCAAGGCCCTGGGCCAGACCCTCCTGGTAGCCTTTGCTATGCCCGTTCTGCCGACCTTCGGCGAGACCGGCGCTGTATCCCTGCTCGTGGGCCTGGATCTGCAGCTGCGCCAGCTGCTGCTGTTGCTTCTGCTCGTCGGTTAAAACGACCTCTTCGCTCTCCTGCGGGGCGTCGTCGCTGTCGCTGTCGTACGCCACCGCCGGAACGAATTCGCTTACCGGCATCGCCAGATCTTCCGGCGTCCAGATTTTCCACGGCAGCTCGTTAGACATAGGTATCCTCGCCGCTGCCAATTACCATCTCGCCGGTCTCTGCCAGACGACGAACGATAAGCAGGATCGCTTTCTGCTCGTTCTCCACCTGGGAGAGACGCACCGGACCACGGTTGGCAAGGTCGTCGCGCAGAATGTCTGCCGCACGCTGGGACATGTTGCGCAGGAACTTCTCGCGCAGCGGCTGTTCGGAGCCTTTGAGCGCGATAAGCAGGGATTCGGAATCCACTTCCTGCAGCAGGCGCTGGATGCTGCGATCGTCCACCTCGGAGAGGTTTTCGAACAGGAACATCTCGTCGATAATTTTCTGTGCCAGCTCGCCGTCGAACTCGCGCACTGCGGTAATAACCGCCTCTTCCTGCTGGGTCTTCATCAGGTTGATGATCTCTGCCGCCGTTCTTACGCCGCCCATTTTGCTGCGCTTGAGGTTCTGGCCGTCGAGCAGGCTGTTCAGCACCTCGGTCAGCTCCGCCAGCGCCGCTGGCTGAACGCCGCCGAAGGTGGCGATACGCAGCATAACGTCATGACGCAGACGCTCATCGAAGAGGGCGAGAATATCCGCCGCCTGGCCGCGCTTAAGGTGCACAAGGATGGTGGCGATAATCTGCGGATGCTCGTCGCGGATAAGATCGGCTGCGGTCTGCGGCTCCATAAAGTTGAGGGTCTCGATACCGCTGGAGGTATCGCGCGTCTCAAGAATATCTTCCAGCAGGCTGGCGGCGCGCTCTTCGCCCAGCGCTTTCACCAGCACCGAACGCAGGTAGTCGTTGGCGTTGATATTGAGCGCGGCGAACTGTTCGGCTTCCTGTTCGAACTCTTGCAGAACGTCGGTCAGCTGCTTGTTGGAGATCTGGCGCACGCTGGCCATGGCGGTACTCAGGTGCTGAACCTCACGCTGGGAGAGATGCTTGAACACCTCCGCCGCGCGGTCTTCGCCAATGGTCATCAGCAGGATGACGCTCTTTTCGGTTCCGGTAAGGTTACTCATGCTCTTCACCACTCATCCACTGGCGGATGACCAGCGCAACAACGCGCGGATCGTTATCTGACATTTCGCGAATACGCTGGCTCATCACCTCGGCGCTCAGGCGCTGGTTAGCCCGACGCTGCTGGGTCTGCTCGTCTTTGCTAAGGCGAACCTCTACGGCTTCCTCTTCCGGCATCTGACGAGTCTGCGCATTCTCAAGCAGCGCTTTGCGCTCCTCTTCGCGGCGTACCAGCTGCGGACGAACGGCTTTGCGCCACAGGATCCAGGCAACAATCAGCACCAGCAGCCAGCGACCGGCGGTCATCAGCTGATCGATAAAGGCCTGCTGTTGCCAGAACGGCAGCTCGCCTGCGCTCTCATCTGTGGCGTTGAACTGGGAGTTCACCACGTTGAGGGTATCGCCGCGCTGCTGGGAGAAGCCCATCGCTTCGCGGGTCAGGTCTTCAATCTGCTTCAGCTGGTCGGCGGTCAACGGCAGCGGTTTACCATCGGTGAGGGTGCGATAGTTCACTACCACGGCAACGGAGAGGCGTTGCACGTCGCCGACGTTCATTTTGGTGTGGCGAATGGTGCGGTCGACTTCGTAGTTGGTGGTTTCGTTGCGCTGCGTATTACGCGGACCGGCGCTGTTTGCCGTCGTGCTGGTCGAGGTCTGCTGCGCATTCTGGTTCTGCTGACCGTTCTGCGGCGCATTCGCGGTAATCGGCGCGTTATTCGCTGGCGCAGGCTGGTTAGAGAGTGCACCCGGCACGCCGCCCGGATAGGGGCCGCCCACCTGCTCACTTTCGTTCAGCTGACGGGAGCGCATCACCGCTTCGGACGGGTTGCCGTTCGGATGATACTGCTCTTCGGTCTGCTCTTTATTATCAAAGTCGATCTGGGCGTTAACCTGGGCATGGACGTTGCCATTGCCGACGATAGGGGAGAGGATCGCCTCGATGCGGCGCTGCACACGGCCTTCAACGTCAGCGGCATACTTCAGCTGGGCGTCGTTAAGATCGCGACCGCTGGTGTTGGACTGGGTCAGCAGGCGACCGCTCTGGTCAACGAGGGTAACGTTCCCCGGCGGCAGGCCAGCGACGGCGCTGGAGACCAGATGGACCACGGCGCTGATCTGGCCTTCGTCCATGGCGCGACCCGGTGCAAGGTTCACGGTAACGGAGGCCGAGGGAGATTTCTGTTCGCGCACGAACAGCGACGGTTTAGGCATCGCCAGGTGGACACGGGCTGATTTCACCGGCCCGAGGGTTTCGATGGTACGGGCCAGTTCGCCCTCCAGCGCACGCTGGTAGTTGACCTGCTCGCTGAACTGGCTGATACCAAACTTCTCCTGGTCCAGCAGCTCAAAGCCCACCGCGCCGCCTTTCGGCAGCCCCAACTGGGCCAGGCGCAGGCGCAGCTCGTGCACCTTGTCCGCAGGCACTTCAATCGCGCCACCGGTTTCGGTGAAGCGGTAGGGAATGTTCATCTGCGTCAGCTGGGTCACTATCGCGCCGCCGTCCTGATCGGAGACGTTGCTATAAAGGACGCGGTAGTCCGGCTGTTTCGCCCACAGCACCATAGCAACGATGATGGCGATGGCAGCTGCACCGGCGACAAGCAGTGGAATTCTGGGGTTCGCGCGCAGGCGGTTCATCCATTCGAGAGATTTATTCTGTGATGCGGTTGCTGTCGCACTCATTGCACACCTCGTAACTCAGGGTGGACGGCATTATTCGTGTAATGAAGCAAAACGGACTCCCGGGTCGGCAAACACGACAAAAGTTCCATGTTGATGGCCCTGCCATTATTTGATGATTCGCGATTTTCTATGGGTCAAATAACCTGGTTTTTTGTCGCTATTTACCGCCTTCATCTTATTGACAAGCTGGTAACCTCGTCGCCAGTCAAATCATGTAGGGGTTAAATCATGTCTATCCAGGGGATTGAAGGCGTCATCAGCCAGCTGCAGGCCACGGCCGGCGTGGCAAAAAACCAGAGCGTTGGCGCTGAGTCCACCGTTAGCTTCGCGGGCCAGCTGCACGCCGCGCTGGATCGCATCAGCGATACGCAGAACGCTGCGCGTACCCAGGCTGAGAAATTTACGCTGGGTGAGCCGGGCGTTGCCCTGAACGACGTGATGACCGATCTGCAGAAATCATCCGTGTCGTTACAGATGGGGATTCAAGTGCGTAACAAGCTGGTGTCTGCTTATCAGGATGTGATGGCGATGCAGGTGTAGGTAAACGATACCAACGCAAAAAAAATTCAATGAATTAGCCCTGCATGCAGGGCTAATTTTTTTACTGGCAGGGTACCCCGAAGGAAACGATCATATTCTCACCATCAGAATTAATGGTGTAATCTGAGGTTTCAACAAGTGCAGGTTGAGAGCATATTGTTTTCTTTTCTTTAGTAGAAAAATATTTTCTGATCACGTCGATGCCGTTATAAGTGAGCATGTACGCGCTCCAGTCTGTCCCAAGGTAAGATTTCGTTAAATCTTTTAGTACTGGGAATTTCGTTATAGCTAATGCTTTTTGAGGTGCCGAACTTACCTCACCATTAAAATTGACATATTTAATTCGTGGTGAAAGGTGAACTATATCACGTTGTATAGATGAGATGATGCGTTCGTCTTTTCTTATCTGACTTATAGAAGCGTTAACATAACTCATTGATAATACGTACGAATAAAGAATAAATGGTATAAATATTAGTAATTTTATCTTTTCATTTTTGAATGCGTAGATAATATAGGACGCTAGCGCGATCAATGTTGCTCCAAATGATACCATAACGCGTGAGGTCGTTACTGTATTTTCTAAAATCAAAAAGTGAGCAAAAGAAAAAAAATAAAAAAGTAGTGGGGAAGTAAACAAAGCGACAACAACAAAAAGATTTTTAGAGTGTTTCCAAACCTTTTTTATTAAAAGGCAAATCGAGCCAGCTAGCACCAGTATGTACCATACGACAAGTGCTTTCGGCATGGAATTAATATAGTTCCCAATGAAAAAATTAAATTTATAAAAATTGTTTAATACCGTAGTCATTCCATCAGCGTTAAACGGGATCGTTTTAGCTAAGTTCAACGAGTATTCACCAGCAACACAAAACTGGGCAATAATAATTTTATATAAAAAATAGGCCAAAAGAAACTGTATGCATCTCGTTAGTGCAACAGTTAAACAAGATTTGAATGACTTATCAATTTTTATAGTGAACTCTGTAAACTCCAAAATAGAAAGTATAATAAATATCCCTAGTGATGCCTGATATAATCCAAGCGAGACAAAGATCAGAAATATGGGAAGGAGAAAATCCACTTTATAGATACTGGTTTTATAGAATGCCAATGAGAGAGCCAGTATGCTTAATGACATAGGCAATATGTCATATTTGAAGGACAGGTTCTCAAGAAAAAATGGGTTAGCTATAAGTAAAAATGCAACTACTGACCTTATGTAGACGTTTTCATGAGTTAAAAATTTACTGGTTATGATCAAACCACTCACGCTGAGGATCATAAGGGACATTATCAACGGCAAAGGTGACAAATCAAGTAAAGGAGATCCAAAGTTGAAGGCCGTCATGAGCAGATCTGCGAAAGGTCTGCCATTGATGGACCATCCAGTATAACCGCCTAAGTATCTGCCATAATCATCAAGATAATTCATTCCTGCTATGATTAATCCAGAGCAGTAAATTAATGAGAGAATAAACGTTATGAAAAATTCCTTTTTATATTTTTTCAAAATCATTTGCCTACTCTCCGTTTCAGCAAATATTTTGGCCGCCTCTTTGTCTCAACATAAATTCTTCCGGTATACTCACCTAAAATGCCGATCCCAATAAGTTGGATCCCCCCTAAAAAGAGCATAGAGACGAGTAATGAAGGGTAGCCGTTAACCGAATTACCAAACACAAGTGTATTAAAGATCATCCATGCCCCGTATAGAAACGCGACTCCCGCAACCAATAAACCAATATACGTCCATACCCGCAGTGGAAAGGTTGAGAAGCTGGTGATGCCTTCCAACGCCAGGTTCCAGAGCTTCCAACCGTTAAATTTGGAGCTGCCTGCCACCCGCTCAGCTCGAGCATATTCAACAACGGCTGTTTTTCCGCCAACCCAGCTTAATACCCCTTTCATAAACAGGTTGCGTTCGTGCATAAGCTTGATATTTTCTACAACTTCACGTGACATCAACCTGAAGTCGCCTACGTTTTCTTCAATCTTTGGGTTGCTGATTTTGTTATGCAGTTTATAGAACCACTCCGCTGATTTTCTTTTCAGACGGCAGTCAGTAGAGCGATCGACGCGTTTCGCCAGCACGATATCCGCACCGGCCCGCCATTTTTCTATTAATAACGGAATGATATCAATCGGGTCCTGCAGGTCCACGTCAATGGGAATAATAGCATCGCCTGAAGCGTAATCCAGGCCGGCAAAAAGTGCAGGCTCTTTACCAAAATTTCGAGTAAAGGAGAGCGCTACAACCCGTGGATCGCTTAACGAGAGGGCATTAATAATGCTTTCGGTCGCATCTTTACTGCCATCATTAATAAATACTATTTCAACCTCGTGTTGCTGAAGGCCTTTATCCTGCCGCACGGTGTTGTAAAAAATAGGAACGGTATCCTCTTCATTGAAGACCGGAACCACAAGTGAGATTTTCATTTTATGTCTCTAAAAACAATATACTTTGAATAGATGAAACCACAAATCAAACTGACTGCAGAAAATGTGACTAGCGTCAGCATGGGCGACAACCGGTACCAGTCCGCAGCCCAGCCCACCGCAGCACTCAGTATTCCCATAAACACCACATATAAGAGGTAGCGCAAGGTAGTGGTTGACGCGCTGAATGTAAACCGAGCATTGGCGAAGAAGCTAAAGCTGACGGCAATAGCAAAACCCATGAAGTTGGCAACAGATTGTGCCGTTCCCATGAGATAAACAAAAATAGAAAATATCACCCAGTGTATAAAGGTGTTAATAATGCCAACTGTTGTATATCTGGCGAATAACTTCATCATGGTTGGGGTCAATTACCTTATAATTGTGAAAAGTTTAACAGCCCCTTTGTAGAGAGTCACTACGGATGCAGTCAATTAATTAAATAAAATCTGTGTAAAATGATTTGGATCATGTTACTTCTCTAAATTCTTTATTTTAGACTTCCTGTCGCGTGTGAGTAAATTATAAATTATAAAGTATTAATGATGTAATGTATTTTAAGTATTCAGCATAATTATTATTTGATAATAATTGCTTCCCCTTTCTCTATTTTTTAGCGAGACGTTTTTACAGTGTCATCTGGATAGCGTCCAGTCAGAACTTCCTTAAATCACCCTTACGTCAGCCGCTTCCCCTGGCCTCTGCTACACTTTCAGAGTCTTAACTTAACGGTAAGGAGCTGAAGATGGGTCTTTTCAATTTTGTAAAAGAAGCAGGTGAGAAACTGTGGGATGCCGTTTCCGGGCATGACGATAAGGAAGAGCAGGCGAAGAAGGTGCAAGAGCATCTGAGCAAAACCGGTATTCCTGATGCGGATAAGGTGAACGTACAGGTCGCCGACGGTCAGGCTACCGTCACGGGCGAAGGCCTGAGCCAGGAAGCGAAAGAGAAGATTCTGGTGGCGGTCGGTAACATCTCTGGTATCGCCAGCGTCGCTGATAACGTGAAGGCTGCGCCCGCCGCAGATACTACTGTAAAAGAGAGCCAGTTCTACACGGTGAAATCCGGTGACACACTGAGCGCTATCTCTAAACAGGTGTACGGTGACGCTAACCAGTACAATAAAATCTTTGAAGCCAACAAACCGATGCTGAAAAGCCCGGAAAAAATCTATCCGGGCCAGGTGCTGCGTATTCCGCAGTAATCAAGCAATACGCCGGGCCATCGCTGCCCGGCGTGTACCTCTACTTCTGGATCAAGTAACGAATCGTTGGCCCATCCTGCTGGATATCCAGCACGGTATAGCCGTGATTGCGCGCATCCAGCGGAATGTTATTAATGGATTGCGGACAGTCGCTCACCACCTCCAGAATCTCACCCTTGTTTAACTGCGGCATCGCCTCCAGCGTAGCGACGGCAGGGTAGGGGCAGGGCTCGCCTACCATATCCAGACGGTAATCCGGGACTGGCGTTTTGCTCGTATTCATACCGCTTCCTTAACCGCCAGCGTGGCGGCGCGCTTAAAGAAATGTTTCTCCCAGGCCACGACGAGTAGCAGGGCGGCTAACAGCAGGCCGTAGGTGACCAGCAGACCCCCGAGCGGCCCGAAGGTGGTCAGCAGATTGACCTTATCCCAGCGGGTGGCCAGCGACGGGGCCAGATCGTCCCAGAAGTAAGCCAGCAGCGTCGAGCCGATCACATTCCCGAGTCCCACCCACCAGTAGTGCACCTGGCCCTCTACGGCACGGTACATCCAGCCCGTTTCGCACCCACCCGCCAGCACAATGCCAAAGCCGAACAGCAGCCCGCCAATCACGGCGTTGGGGCCTGCCCACATAATTTTGGCTTCGACACCCAGCTGAACGTAGCTGAAAATCCCGATGGCGCTCACCGCCATCCCGAGGATGATAGCCTTTGCCATATGGGTGCGGCCCGTGATCCACATATCACGGAAGGCAGAGGTGAAGCAGATCTGTGCCCGCTCAATCAGCAGACCAAAGCCGACGCCGAACAGCATGGCAAGGCCGAGTTTGGGCTGGTTCATCGCCGTGAGTAGCGCCCACCCCAGCATGCCTACAAACACCAGCATGCCGAGGCGAAAGCGACGGCGCGCCCGGTCAGGCTGCTGCGTCAGCGGCGAGGCGGCAGAGACCTTCTGCATTTTTACCGGAATGCGGAAAAGCGGCAGCAGGGTAACGCGCGCGCCAAACCAGCTGCCTACCGCCGTGGCCAGCGCAAAGAACCAGGCGTGGAGCGAAAACTGCGGAATGCCGGTGAAAAACGCGGCCAAGTTACAACCCATCGCCAGACGTGCGCCGAATCCGGCAATGATGCCGCCGACAATGGCTTGAAAAATACGGATACGGCTGCGGGGCATGCGCAGCTTAACGTTATTGGCCCACAGCGCGGCAGCGAAACAGCCGCCAAACATGCCGATGATCATCATACCGTCGATGCGGGTCAGCGGCGTGCCTTCCAGATGGATTAGCTTGTAGTAACCCCAGGTTTCCGCATGGACGCCCATCAGCTGCAAAAGCTGACCGCCCCAGCGGGTAAATTCCCCGGTAACGGCCCAGAAGGTGCCGGTGATACCAAAATAGTAGGTTGAGAGAATGCCGGCGGCGATAACGGCGGGCAGGGGTGCCCAAAAAGTAATCAGCCAGCGCTGTTTGAAGTGTTGCCAGGACATGGTAATAGCCTCTGAACTCAGAAGGTTTATGTAGTAAAGCGGAACCGCGATCCTACACCGACCGTCGCATTTGCCCAGCGCTAAATGGCATTTATACGGTGCAGATCAAGTAAAGTGTTTAAGGTAATTGCTGGCAGGCGTGGCGCTTTAGTGCCAGAATAATTTTTTTCTTCGCGCGCAGGGTATTAGATGAAAAAAGTAGCGATTTTTAGCGCATTGCTGGCGTTAACCGGCTGTGCACAGATTGATAACTATAACGAGGTAGTCAAACATCCGGCACCCGCGGATCTGGTCGGGTACTGGCAATCCGCCGGGCCGCAGGGCAAGCTGGTAAGTCCGGAAGCGATAGCCAGCCTGGTGGTGACCCCCGCAGGGGATACGCTGGACTGTCGCCAGTGGCAGCGCGTGATAGCGCTTCCAGGCAAGCTGACGCTGCGCGGGGACGATTTCTATAACGTGACGCAGAAGGTCGAAGTGTACTCGGTAGAGCGAGATGGCGCCCTGCTGGAGTATGCGGGCATGACGTTAAAACGGGTTGATCGCCCAACCGCCGAGTGTGCTGAGGTATTGGCGAAAAGCCCGCTGCCTACGCCGCTGCCGTAAAGCAATAACGCTGAGTGAGGCCTCTCACTCAGCGTACTCGGTTACAGCACTTCCTCCAGAACCCACACGCTGACGCTGCCGCCGTTGCAGGTAAAGGTACCCGTACCGTTTTCGTCAGTACTCACGGTCTCCTCGCGGTTGCCAAGGTAGTCGCGCCACATCTTATTGCCGTAATTTTCCCCTAGCTCCAGCGTCTTTTCCCCGTCGTCGCCGTTGGAGAGCACCACGACGCAGCCGGGATCCTCTTCGGTTCCGCTCCGGCTAAAGGCGATGCAGTTCGGGTGATCAAACCACAGAGTCTGTACACCGTGGGCAAAGCGCTGACGGGCCAGGATCAGCTGGTCGAGATGTTCAACGATCGGCATATCGATATGGTAGGTTTCGCCGTCGCCGCCAGTATCGTCATAGCTTGCACCATACAGATCCGGATAGAACACCGACGGCACACCGTTTTCCCGCAGCAGGATCAGGGCGTAGGCCAGCGGTTTAAACCAGGCTTCAACGGGGGCTTCCAGCGCCTGTAGCGGCTGGGTGTCGTGGTTGGTGACAAGGGTGACGGCATGGAAGGGGTCGGCCTCTACCAGCGTACCGCTGAAAATCTGGCTCATGTCGTAGTTGCGGCCCTGCAACGATGCCTGATGGAAGTTCATTTGCAGTGGAGCGTCGAACAGCATCGTATTGCCATCCACCTGATCGATATACTGCTGCAATCGACCGACTTCATGGGACCAGTATTCGGCGACGATGAACAGCGGCTTCGGAGCCACCTCCTGCACGTGGTTGATCCACTCTTTATAGAACCAGGCCGGGATATGCTTCACGGCATCGAGGCGGAAGCCGTCGCACTGGGTCTGCTCCATCACCCAGCGCGCCCAGTATTTGATCTCCTCCGTGACCGCCCGGTTGCGGTAATCGATATTGGAGCCCATCAAATAGTCAAAGTTACCCAGCTCCTCGTCAACCTGATCGGTCCAGCCGTCGCCGGTGTAATCGTTAACAATTTTGAATATGCCATCTTCATCGGGATTTTCGATATGGTCGACGCCGCTAAAGCACTTGTGGTCCCAGATAAACTTCGAATATTTTCCCTCACGGGCGGGGAAGGTGTAGCGCGTCCAGGCCTCGCACGCGATCTCTTCGTCATCGATCTGGTTGCGGTCGTGTTCGTTTACCCGATTAACACAGATTGCCTCTTTTTCATCGGCCCCCATCTTATGGTTGACCACCACGTCGAGCAGGACGGCGATGCCGTTCTCTTTCAGCGCGCCGATAGCCGCCAGCAGCTGGGCTTTATCGCCGTATTTGGTCGCAACGGTACCTTTTTGATCAAACTCGCCCAGGTCGAAGAGATCGTAGGTGTCATACCCGACCGAGTATCCTCCCGTCGCCGCTTTATAAGCGGGGGGCAGCCAGACCATGTTAATGCCAATATCATTAAAACCAGCTGCACGCTCAGCCACTTCCGGCCAGAGTTTACCGCCATCCGGATAGTACCAGTGAAAGCATTGCAATAGGGTGGGGTTTTTCATCGACCATGCTCCAGAGTTAGGAACTTGAAGTATGGATGAAAATCAGTAAACGAAGCGGGTGAGGGCGTTAAAAAATATCACCCGCCTGGAGGCAGTAACGTTCATAACTCGCTTGGGAAAAGGATATTACCAGAGAGACGTCCATAGGTTGAGTTCAGGTTCTGTTGGCGGGACGTTTGCCCAACTAAGGTGCGTAGTTCTTCCATGCGCTGGTGCAGCAGCGTTTTAAGCTCAACTTCGTTATCGAGGATCTGTTTTAACAGCGGGCGGAGCCGCCCCTGGACGGTAGGGGCGGTATCTGCGGTATCCTGAAGCTGGGTCAGCTTCTCTACTGCGGTGATATAGCTCAGCTCATGCTGGATAAGCTCATCCCAGCGTCCCTCTTTAGCGAGGTTAAGCATCATGTTGCTGGTCAGCAGCAGCTGCTGATAGTGTTGGAGCAACCCGAAATCGGCATCCATTAGTAGGTGTCCCGCGCATTTTGATTATTAGGGCCTATCTCCTTCCAGGCATCTGCAATATTGGTCAGCAGGTTCGTGACCTCATCAATGGCAGCAAGATCATTGTGCAGATTGGCCTGGAGAAGACGCCGTGTCATATAGTCATAAAGACTGTCGAGGTTTGACGCAAGGTCACCACCGACGTCGTGGTTTAACCCGGCGCGTAAGCCGTTGGTGATAATGTTGATGGCTTTTGACAACGCCTGTCCTTTACCGGGGATGTCTCCCTGATCGATCAGGATGGCCGCTTTTTTCATGGCGCTTAACGCACCATCAAAGAGCAGCACCACCAGTTGATGTGGGCTAGCGCTCAGAACGGCGCTTTCCACACCCACCTGGGCATAAGCCTGAATTCCCGATTTTGTATACATGTCAAACCTCAACTCTGATCCATTAACTATTCATAGCATTAAACTGCTGGGTCAGGTAGCTACCTGTGGAGTCCAGCGACGAAATAAGCGTACTCAGGCTGGTAAACTGCGCCTTGTAACGCGCCATTGTCGCGGTGATCTGGGTATTCACCTGATCGTACTTCTCTGACAGCTGCTTAAGACTTTTATTGATCCCATCGGTGGCGTTCTTCAGCGATCCGTCGTTACCGAGGATATCCTTCAGCAGGCTGCTGGACTGCGTCGCAAAGCCGGTGGTTTTGCCATCGCCAGAGAGGAAATTCAGCACGTCGGTTGGGGATTCGTTCAGCGCTTTGGTCAGCTTGGTGCTGTCGACCGTCAGCTTGCCGTTCAGATCCTGGGTAATACCCATCTGCGACAGAGTAGAAATTGCCCCGTTACCCTGGTTGGTAGAGAGCTGCGAACGCAGGCGCGTCTGAATATTACGCAGCGTGCCGTCGCCAAGCAGATCGCCGTTCGAGGTGCTCTGGCTGTTGCTGCCCTGATCCACCGCCGTATATTTCGTCTGGTTATTGATGGTGGTCTGCAGCGAGTTATAGGCATCAACGTAGGCCTGAATCGCCGTCGTCATCGGCTCGTTGTCCTTAACAACGGACAGCGTCTCTGGACTGCCGACGTTGGTTTTGGTCAGCGACAGGGTTACACCCTCTGGCGCATCGGTAATGGTGTTGCTGCTGCGGGTGATGGAGATGTTATTGATTTTAACAATCGCATCTTTTGCCTCCACCTGCTGGGTCATCGCACTCTTAGAACTGTCGGTGGCGTCATAGCTAATGTACTTCGCCAGCTCGCTGTCGTCAGTGCTGATGGTCATTGCATTCGTGGTACCACTGTCGCGAGAGGTCAGCGACAGGTAGTAGCTGTTATCATCCGCTTTAATAATGCTGGCGGTGACGCTGCCCTGTTTGGCGTTGATCGCATCACGCACATCCGCAAGGCTGGTTTTATCGCTGGCCAGCGTCACCGTCATCGGATCTTTTTGACCCGGTTGAGTGATCGTGATTGTCCGCGAACTCATGCTGCTGTCGCCCAGATCGGTATCCTTGCTGCTCGCCTTCGGGCTTAACAGCGACTGCGAAGCGGCCAGCTGGCTGACCTCAACGGAGTAGGTTCCGGCGGTAGCGCTGTTGGCAAGCTTGGCGCTGAACGCGGTATTGGTGCTGGAAACCTTAGCCGAGGCAATAGCAGAGGTGTTTTTCAGCGCGTCAGCAGCCGTCTGCAGCTTAGTCAGCGCAGTCTGCACCACGCCCCAGGCAGTCAGTTTTGCCTTATAAGAGGTCTGTTGCTGAGTAATCGGCGTCAGCCTGGTTTGTTCTGAAGCCTCCAGCCCATCATATAATGTGCTTAACGACGAACTCATGCTGGTGCCGGCACCGAGCGAACTTACTGTTGCCATAATAACATCCTTTCATTTGAGACAATCACTGGATGCTCTATCGGCAGCGACAGCGAAAAGATTAGTGTCTTTTACAAAAAACAATGGCGGAATAAAGCGGAGAAAAACCAGGCAGTTTGCGCCTTTAAAAAAGCGATCATTTTTTCTAAAGGTTATTCGACGGCGGTCGATAATCACATTGACGGTGAGAAAGCCGTAGGCAGATGCCTGAATCTGATAACTTTTTCAAAGGAATACTATCATGGCTGTTATTAATACTAACACCCTGTCGCTGACGACTCAGAACAACCTGACCAAGTCTCAGTCTTCCCTGGGCACCTCTATCGAGCGTCTGTCCTCCGGTCTGCGTATCAACAGCGCAAAAGACGATGCTGCTGGCCAGGCGATTGCTAACCGCTTCACCTCCAACATCAACGGTCTGACCGTAGCGGCACGTAACGCCAACGACGGTATCTCCCTGGCACAGACCGCTGAAGGCGCGCTGGGCGAAATCAACAACAACCTGCAGCGTATCCGTGACCTGACCGTTCAGGCGCAGAACAGCTCCAACTCCGCATCCGACGTTGACTCCATCCAGGCGGAAGTTAACGAGCGTATGAAAGAGATCGACCGCGTAACCAAGCAGACCGATTTCAACGGCATCAAAGTGCTGAACACCGCTTCCGGCACCAGCACCTACAACTTCCAGGTTGGCTCTAAAGACGCTGAAACCATCGGTATCAAAATCAGCTCCAGCGACAGCTTCAACCTGGCGGCTGCAGGCTCTTCCGGCACCACCCTGAACACCAAAACGATGGCGTCTGGCGACACCGTTAACAGCAACGTTCGTACCACCGAAGCCGTTGGTTTCGACGTACTGAAAGGCAAAGTGACTGGCGGCGCGTCCGGTGCAGCTTCTGGCTCCACCCCGCTGGCAGACGTTGACGCGGCAATCAAAGCGGTTGACTCTCAGCGCAGCCTGCTGGGTGCTTCCCAGAACCGTTTCGAGTCCACCATCACCAACCTGAACAACACCGTGAGCAACCTGACGTCTGCCCGCAGCCGTATTCAGGACTCCGACTACGCGACCGAAGTGTCCAACATGTCCCGCGCGCAGATCCTGCAGCAGGCTGGCTCTTCTGTACTGGCTCAGGCCAACCAGGTTCCGCAGACAATGCTGTCCCTGCTGCGTTAATTCGCACTCAGATCAATTCAAAGCGCCGCCTGTCGGCGCTTTTTTTATTTTCTCGCCAGCAAAAAAAATCTTCAGAAACACTAAAGCTTCGCAACCTCGTGTCGATAACATTATTGAAGGCGATGAGGCCGTTGGGCACATGCCGAAATAGCATTACCACTATTTAAAGAAGGATATTTACCATGGCAGTGATCAACACTAACACCCTGTCGCTGACGACTCAGAACAACCTGACCAAGTCTCAGTCTTCCCTGGGCACCTCTATCGAGCGTCTGTCCTCCGGTCTGCGTATCAACAGCGCAAAAGACGATGCTGCTGGCCAGGCGATTGCTAACCGCTTCACCTCCAACATCAACGGCCTGACCGTAGCGGCACGTAACGCCAACGACGGTATCTCCCTGGCACAGACCGCTGAAGGCGCGCTGGGCGAAATCAACAACAACCTGCAGCGTATCCGTGACCTGACCGTTCAGGCGCAGAACAGCTCCAACTCCGCATCCGACGTTGACTCCATCCAGGCGGAAGTTAACGAACGTATGAAAGAAGTGGATCGTGTAACCAAGCAGACCGATTTCAACGGCATCAAAGTGCTGAACACCGGTGCAAGCTCCAGCACCTACAACTTCCAGGTTGGCTCTAAAGACGCTGAAACCATCGGTATCAAAATCAGCTCCAGCGACAGCTTCAACCTGGCGGCTGCAGGCGTGTCCGGCACCACCCTGAACAGCAAAGCGATGGCGTCCGGTACCGACACCGTGAACGGCAACGCCCGTACCACCGAAGCCGTTGGTTTCGACGTACTGAAAGGCAAAGTGACCGGCGGCGCAACTGGCGCAGCGGCTGGCACCACCCCGCTGGCAGACATCGATGCGGCAATCAAGTCTGTTGACTCTCAGCGCAGCCTGCTGGGTGCTTCCCAGAACCGTTTCGAGTCCACCATCACCAACCTGAACAACACCGTGAGCAACCTGACGTCTGCCCGCAGCCGTATTCAGGACTCCGACTACGCGACCGAAGTGTCCAACATGTCCCGCGCGCAGATCCTGCAGCAGGCTGGCTCTTCCGTACTGGCCCAGGCCAACCAGGTTCCGCAGACCATGCTGTCCCTGCTGCGTTAATTTTCAACGCAGAGATAAAAAACCCGGCGCTGCCGGGTTTTTTTTTGCCCGTGCCTTACCCTCTGGCTAACGCCGGGAATAGAGGGGTTTTCTAAAACTAATGCGCCAATCGAATCGGGGTGTTTTGGTTAAAGTGGTTTTTATTTAATAAATGTGGGCTGCTTTCCCATAACAGCAAGAGAACAGGGTAGGTTGAAAATGTCGATGGCTCGTCCAGCGCTCGTCAGTATTATTATTCCAACGTATAAAACGACCTGGTTTGAGCAGGCGCTCGCCAGTGCCATGGCACAGGATTATCCCCACTGTGAAATTATCGTCAGTGATGACTCACCCCACGGCGAACCTGGCGAAATAGTTAAAGGCTACCAGGGGAAAAGCCGCCATCCGATCATCTACTCCCGCAATCAGCCTGCTTTAGGCGACGTCGGCAACCACGAGAAGTGTTTCCGCGAGAGCAAGGGTAAATACATCAAGCTATTTTCCGATGACGATCTGCTTGCTCCTGACTGTGTGTCGGAACTGGTTAGCGCGATCGAAGCAAGCGATGAGATCCGTATTGCAACCTCGCGGCGTATTCGTATTAATGCCGAAAACAAGCCGCAGCCCGATATTCTCGCCACGGCATGCCCGGTGATTGAAGATAGCATCATCCATGGCGATGACTTTTTTGGCTTTCAACAGCAATATACGATGAACTTTATCGGGGAGCCATGCACCGTTCTGATGTACCGGGACGATATTCTTGAATTAATGGATTCGTCAGAGGCCGTGTTTAGTCTTGATGATGAGCAGATGATCTATCTCGAAGATCTGACCCTATTCACCAAGGTGTTGCGTAAAGGCCATCTTGCCTATTTAACAAAACCGCTGAGCAGTTTTCGCGTCTCTCGCAGTCAGAAAAGTGAGCTGGCCAGAGCAGAGAAAGATCGTTCAAAACGCAGCCAGGATCGTTACCAACAATTTGTTGCTACGATAGCCGAGGAACGAAATATTAAGGGCAGCCACGTCCGCGTAGCGCTACTGCATTCGCCGAAGGATTTTGCTTATCAAGACATTCATGATGCCATGGAGAACGATCTTAAGCAGCGCTATTTTGACCACTGGCTGGCGGCGCGGACGCTGCTGCCGGTGCAGGAAAAGCTGATTGACGGCTACCTGACACAGCATGGCTTGAGTACGACGCTGCTGGTGGTGGTTAACGCCACCGAGGCGTCAGACGCAGCGTTAGCGGCTACCCTGGCGTCATTACCCCAGCAGACTCGCACTGGCCTGACATTAGAGACGCTTGTCATTGGTGATACCGCCCCGGCAGGCGTCAGCTATCTTGTCGCCGATCGCGATAGTAAAATGGCCGCGTTCAATACTGTCATCACCGAGACGCAAAGCGACTGGTTAATTTTTGTTGATGCCGGCACGGAGTTTCATCCCTCTGGTTTGACCGCGTTAACGACCACGCTGACCCAAGCGGGGGAGCTGCTTGCCGTCTATTGCGATGAGAGTTTCACCCTGGATGGCAGAAAGGTAGGCGCGAAATTCCGTCCCGACTTCAATCTCGATCTCTTACTCAGCTCCCCGGCCAATATGGCGCATCGCTGGCTGTGGCGACGTGAAGTGCTGCAGGCCGCCGGTGGGTTTGATCCGCAGCGGGCAGGCGCTTACGAGCTGGATCTGACCCTGAAAATTATTGAAACTCAAGGCTTTAACGCGCTGGGTCATCTGGGTGAACCGCTCCTGCATCTGCCCGCGACGGAAGAGAATCACGCTGATGAGATAGCCGTAGTTCAACGACATCTGAATAATCGCGGCTACGCCAATGCCGAAGTAGAGCCAGCGGCCTATGGAAACCTACGGCTGCGCTATCATCATGCCGGAACGCCGCGGGTGTCGCTGGTGGTCATTGGTGATGACGATACTGCCGCACTCATGTCCTGCGTCTTAACGATTATCGAAAAAACGGCGTGGATGAACTACGAGCTGATTATGGTCGTTAACGATCGGCAAAGCGATGAGACTCAACGCTGGCTTGACTCTGTGGTGGCGGTAGATCCGGCGCGGATCCGCGTGGTCAAGGCGAGTGGTGAATGGCGCTACGCGACCCGGGCTAACCTTGGGGCAGCCGTTGCCCAGGGAGAGTATCTCTGCCTGCTGCACTCCGGCT
Source organism: Enterobacter sp. C2 (assembly GCF_019880405.1). Classification (NCBI taxonomy): domain Bacteria; kingdom Pseudomonadati; phylum Pseudomonadota; class Gammaproteobacteria; order Enterobacterales; family Enterobacteriaceae; genus Enterobacter; species Enterobacter sp. C2. The sequence goes on along the minus strand of NZ_CP082269.1, from coordinate 2,610,237 downwards.
TAGCCATTGTTGAAAACGAGTGGCTACATAACCTGCTTAACCACGGTGAGCGGCCGGAGGTGGGAATAGTCGGAGGGAAACAGGTGTATGCCGACGGTACTATACGCCACGCGGGCTATGTGCTGGGTGTTAACGGCGTCGCGGGTGAGGCTTTCTACGGCATGAATGATGTCAACAAAGGGCACATGCAACGTCTTCATGCCGATCAAAACTACTCTGCGGTCTCCAGTGATTTTATGCTGGTGCGCCGGGAGGTATTTATCAACGTCAATGGTATGGATGAGACGCTGCACCATTATAGCGATGTTGATTTTTGTCTACGTGTCCGACAACTGGGTTATTTGACGGTATGGACGCCGTATGCGCGCGTACTGCGCAGCGTGGCGGCCAGTAAACCGCAGAATGAAAAAGCACGCGAGAAGCTCGACCTGCAGGCTGAACAGGATGATGACGAGCTATACCGCCGCTGGATGCCGCTTATCGCTAACGATCCCGCCTATAACGTTAATCTCTCCCTGACAGGGGAGCAGTTTAACGTCTGTCCTGATAGTTTACTGAGCTGGCGTCCGCTGGACTGGAAGCCGCTGCCGGTTGTGCTACCCCATATGGGTGACTTCGCAGGCTGCGGTTACTACCGGATTATTAAGCCCTTTGAGGCCATGCGCGACGCGGGCATCGTTGATGGTAAGCTCTCCGAGACGTTTCTCAGCGTACCGTATATGGAGCGCTACAAACCCGACAGCATTATCATGCAACGTCAGCTCACCTCGGAATTCCATGAGTGGGCGAGAATCATTGGTAAACGCTCAGACGTATTTAAAGTCTTCGAACTGGACGACTATCTACCCAATATCCCTATTAAAAACCATCATCGGGTAGAGTTTGGTAATGATGTTATGAAGATGCTACGTAAAAGCGTGGGCTATATGGACCGCTTTGTGGTTTCGACGGAGCCACTGGCAGAGGCCTTCGCGAATATCCATCCTGATATTGTGGTACGCAAAAACCGTCTCTCTTATGACTGGTGGGACAATCAGACCAGCCTGCGCGGGCAAGGTGATAAGCCGCGCGTCGGCTGGGCAGGTGGATCCAGCCATACCGGGGATCTGGAGATGATCTTTGACGTCATCAAGGCATTTGCGGATGAGGTCGACTGGATCTTCTTTGGCATGTGCCCACCGAAGCTGCGCCCCTATGTCAAAGAGTTCCACTTTGGCGTGGATATCGAGCTGTACCCGAAAAAGCTTGCCTCGCTTAACCTGGATTTGGCCCTGGCCCCCGTAGAGGACAACCATTTCAACGCCTGTAAGAGCAACCTGCGTCTGCTGGAGTATGGCGCATGCGCCATTCCGGTGATCTGCAGCGACGTACCCTGCTACCGCGGTTCGCTGCCGGCGACCAGAGTGAGGAACCGCTTTAAAGATTGGCAGGATGCAATTCGCATGCACCTGGCCGATCCGCAGGCGAGCGCGCAGATGGGCAGGGCGCTGTATCAGGCCATCCGCTCTGACTATATGCTGGATACCAATGCCGCCGAAGAGTGGGCCAGAGCCTGGCTACCGGGTTAAGCGCAGAAGCCGGGCCTGGTGCGGTTTGCAGGCCCGGTAAGCGTAGCGTCACCGGGCGATAATTGACCTGTTATCGCTCAGCGGAATGCGTTGATAGCGTCAATAACGTAGTCCAGTTCGGCGTCCGTTAGCACAGAGGAAAGGGGAAGGGAGAGCACCTGCCGATGTAGTTTTTCAGTCACGGGCAGCGACAGAGTGTTCAACTGGGCATAGGCGGGTTGCTTATGCGGCGGCACGGGGTAATGAATCAGCGTCTGAATCCCTTTCTCCGCCAGCCACGCCTGCAGCGCCTCACGTTTTTCACACTGAATAACAAACAGGTGCCAGACGTGGGCCAGAGGATGCGTCACCGTAGGCAGGACGATCTGCGGATTCATGATCCCGGCCAGATAGCGTGCCGCTGCGCGCTGCCTGGCTTGGGTCTCTTCATCCAGATAGGGTAGCTTAACCCGCAGCATGGCGGCCTGCATCTCATCCAGGCGGCTATTCACTCCGGCATAGATGTGCTGGTACTTCTCCTGCGAGCCATAGTTACGCAGCGCCCTGAGCACCTGTGCAAGTTCAGGATCGTGGGTTACGATCGCCCCGGCATCACCCAGCGCGCCAAGATTCTTACCGGGATAAAAGCTAAAAGCAGCCGCATGGCCCCAGCTACCCGCTTTAATAGCCTGCTGCTGTGCGCCGTGGGCCTGAGCCGCATCTTCAAGCACCAGCAGGTTATGCTCTTTCGCCAGCGACAGGATCTCATCCATCGGCGCGAGCTGACCATAGAGATGGACAGGGATCACTACGCGGGTTCGAGCCGTTATGTGCTTCTCTATACCAGCGCGCGTCAGGTTATAGATGTTAGGATCCGGCTCGACAAGCACCGGCGTGAGGTTATTGCCGGTAATCGCCAATACCGTAGCAATAAAGGTATTGGCCGGAACAATCACCTCATCGCCATCAGCGAGTTTGCCTGCCATTTTCCATGCGCGTAATACCAGGCTCAGCGCCTCAAGGCCATTACCAACACCGATACAAAACGCTGCCCCACAGTAGCGTGCAAATTCGCTTTCAAAGGCGCCCAGCTGTTCGCCGCCGATGTAGTAACCGGAGTTGATGACCGATAAGCAGGCGTCGCGTAACGCCTCTTCGTACCGCGCATTTACTTTTTTTAAATTTAGAAAGTCGACTTTCATAAGTAATATTAAGCCTGAATTAACTTATGGGGGATCAGGGGCGCTTTTTTAGCGATCTCAAGAAAATCGTTATAGTTACGTACGTAATCCGTTTCGTCATAGAGTTGGTCAGCTAATACCATCAACACGCAATCTTCCGAAAACTCATACATTTCACGCCAGATAAACGAATCGATTAGCAAACCCTGGGCAGGGTTATCCAGCAGCAATTCAATCTGCTCACGACCATTATCCAGTAAAAAGCGACAGGAGCCGCGGACAGCAATCGCCACCTGACGGAGACGGCGGTGAGCGTGGCATCCCCGGCGAACGTTTTGTCCGGTTTTAAACATGTAGTAGACACGTTTAATTTCAAATGGAATATTATTTTCTTGTTCCAGAGCAACTAGCGAACCGCGATCGTCGCCGTGAGTCTGTAAGCGAATCATTTTAATATCCATACTCTTTCACGCTTCTGGTTGATAGTATTGACACAATAGCAACAGCATACAGGAGAGGAGGTATATGGAATGGTGGGATAAACGCACGTTATAGTGCTTTCTAACTTCGATTGCGTCAGGTCAGACTAGTAAAATAAACCGCTTTTTATATCCCTATTCATTCGATTAAAACCCCTCCAGAATCGGATAATCATGCCGATAACTCATTTAACGCAGGGCTGTTTATCGTGAATACACTCTATACCGCTGATGGTGTAATGGATAAACACTCGCTGTGGCAACGTTATGTACCGCTAGTGCGTCACGAAGCATTGCGCCTGCAGGTGCGCTTGCCGGCGAGTGTGGAACTGGACGATCTGCTACAGGCGGGCGGTATCGGGTTATTAAATGCAGTTGACCGATACGACGCTCTGCAAGGAACGGCATTTACCACTTACGCAGTGCAGCGTATTCGTGGCGCAATGCTGGACGAGTTGCGCAGCCGCGATTGGGTGCCACGTAGCGTCCGGCGTAACGCCCGCGAAGTGGCGCAGGCGATGGGGCAGCTGGAGCAGGAGTTAGGCCGTAACGCAACGGAAACCGAAGTTGCGCAGCGGCTCAATATTTCTGTCGAAGAGTATCGTCAGATGTTGCTCGACACCAATAATAGCCAGCTCTTCTCCTATGACGAGTGGCGTGAAGAGCACGGCGATAGCATTGAGCTGGTGACTGACGATCACCAGCAGGAGAACCCGTTACATCAGCTGCTGGAGAGCAATCTTCGCCATCGCGTGATGGAGGCGATCGAAGCCTTGCCGGAACGTGAGCAGCTGGTATTGACGCTCTACTACCAGGAAGAGCTGAATCTCAAAGAGATCGGCGCGGTGCTGGACGTGGGAGAGTCACGGGTCAGCCAGCTCCATAGCCAGGCCATTAAACGCTTACGTACCAAACTGGGTAAGTTATAGGCAGCAACGATTGCTGCCTGAACGATGTCGCACAACGTATTGACAACCAGGAGTTATCATGACGGTGCTACAAGTAAAAAGACGGCCATTAAGCCGCTACCTTAAAGACTTTAAACACAGCCAGACGCATTGCGCCCATTGCCATAAACTGCTCGACCGTATCACGCTGGTGCGTCGGGGCGAAATCGTCAACAAAATTGCTATCTCGCGCCTCGACACGCTGCTGGACGAAGCGGGCTGGGAGCTAGAGCAGAAAGAGTGGGTTGCCCTTTGCCGCTTCTGCGGCGATCTGCATTGCAAAGAGCAGAGCGACTTTTTTGATATCATTGGCTTTAAACAGTATCTGTTTGAGCAAACCGAAATGAGCCACGGCACGGTACGTGAGTATGTCGTACGCCTGCGCCGCCTTGGCAACCATCTTACCGCCCACCGTATAACCCCCGACCAGCTTGAAGACGGTTTTCTGGATGAAGTTCTGGAGCCGTGGCTACCCACGACCAGTACCAATAATTACCGGATCGCCCTGCGCAAATATGCGCAATTCAAAGCCCAGGCGCACTTTATGGCCAGTCAGAAAATCGCTTCCGGCGCAACTTCTGATATATATTAAAAGTGAATAATATGTAGCGTACAGGTGTTTGTACCTTGTGGGTCAGCACCTTACACTGCCTATCAACCAATTTTTATCTTCGGGGTAACTATGAAATTAGCACTTTTGGGTCGTCAGGCGCTGATGGGTGTAATGGCTGTTGCGCTGATGGCCGGCGTGAGCGCGAAATCCTTCGCTGACGAAGGCCTGTTGAAGAAAGTTAAAGATCGCGGCACGCTGCTGGTCGGGCTGGAAGGCACCTACCCGCCGTTCAGCTATCAGGGCGATGACGGCAAGCTCACCGGCTTTGAAGTCGAGTTTGCGGAAGAGCTGGCAAAACACCTCGGCGTAAAAGCCTCGCTGAAGCCCACCAAGTGGGACGGTATGCTGGCCTCGCTGGACTCCAAGCGCATCGACGTGGTGATCAACCAGGTCACGATCTCCGACGAGCGTAAGAAAAAATATGACTTCTCTACCCCGTACACCGTCTCCGGTATTCAGGCGCTGGTGAAGAAAGGCAATGAAAGCGGGATCAAAACCGCAGCCGATCTGAAAGATAAAAAGGTCGGTGTCGGTCTGGGAACCAACTATGAAGAGTGGCTGCGCAAGAACGTCCAGGGCGTGGATATTCGTACCTATGATGATGACCCGACCAAATACCAGGATCTGCGCGTAGGCCGTATCGATGCCATTCTGGTGGATCGTCTGGCGGCGCTGGATCTGGTGAAAAAGACCAAAGATACGCTGGCGGTAGCGGGCGAGCCGTTCTCCCGTCAGGAAGCAGGCGTGGCGCTGCGTAAAGACAATCAGGACCTGCTGAAGGCGGTTGACGATGCGATTGCCGCTATGCAGAAAGACGGTAGCCTGAAGGCGCTGTCAGAAAAATGGTTCGGTGCTGATGTAACTAAGTAACGTTCACCGGCGGTAAAAAGGCGCTTATTGAAGCGCCTTTTTTATTTCTGCCGCTAAAGGTACATAATTACCACCATGCACGTCTTAAATCGGCCACCGGAGGCCCTATGTCCTTGCAAAACCTGACCCGTTTTCCGCGTCTCGAATTTATTGGCGCACCGACGCCGCTGGAGTACCTGCCGCGCTTCTCTGACTATCTGGGTCGTGAAATCTATATCAAACGCGACGACGTCACGCCGATGGCGCTGGGCGGTAACAAGCTGCGCAAGCTGGAGTTCCTCGCCGCCGATGCGCTGCGGGAGGGCGCAGACACGCTGATCACCGCCGGGGCGATCCAGTCAAATCACGTACGCCAAACCGCCGCCGTGGCGGCTAAGCTTGGCCTGCACTGCGTGGCGCTGCTGGAAAATCCCATCGGCACGCGGGCAGAAAACTATCTCACTAACGGCAACCGGCTGCTGCTGGATCTTTTCAACGCGCAGATTGAGATGTGCGATGCCCTCACCGATCCGGTAGCGCAGCTGGCCGAGCTGGCGACGCGTATTGAAGCTCAGGGTTTTCGTCCCTATGTTATTCCGGTCGGCGGCTCGAACGCGCTGGGCGCACTGGGCTATGTAGAGAGCGCCCTGGAGATTGCCCAGCAGTGTGAAGGGGCGGTAGAGCTCTCTTCCATCGTGGTGGCATCCGGCAGTGCCGGGACGCACGCCGGGCTGGCGGTTGGCCTTGAACAGCTGATGCCCGAGGCGGAGCTGATTGGCGTGACCGTCTCCCGCAAGCGTGACGAGCAGAAGCCGAAAGTGGTTGCGCTTCAGCAGGCCATCGCCCGCGAGCTTGAGGTTGAGGCGAAGGCGGACATCGTGCTGTGGGATGAGTACTTTGCGCCCGGCTACGGCACGCCAAATGAAGAGGGCCTGGAGGCGATTGCGCTGCTGGCCCGCCTGGAGGGTATTCTGCTGGATCCGGTCTATACCGGAAAAGCGATGGCCGGGCTGATCGATGGCATTAACCAGCACCGTTTCAAGGATCAGGGGCCGATCCTGTTTATTCATACCGGCGGCGCGCCTGCGCTCTTTGCCTACCATCCCCATGTTTAACATTCAGGCAGAAAAACTATAATGCAAGAGAGTATTCAACTGGTGATAGAGTCATTGCCGTACCTGCTGCGCGGGGCGGTATTTACGTTACAGCTCAGTATTGGCGGGATGTTCTTTGGCCTGCTGCTCGGCTTTGTGCTGGCGCTGATGCGGATGTCAGCCATTGCGCCGGTACGGTGGCTGGCACGCTTTTATATCTCCGTATTTCGCGGTACGCCGCTGATTGCCCAGCTATTTATGATTTACTACGGTCTGCCGCAGTTCGGCATCGAACTGGATCCGCTTCCGGCGGCGATGATCGGCCTGTCGCTCAATACGGCGGCCTACACCTCTGAAACGCTGCGCGCTGCCATCTCCTCAATCGATAAGGGGCAGTGGGAGGCCGCGGCCAGTATCGGTATGACCCCGTGGCAAACCTTGCGCCGCGCCATTTTACCTCAGGCGGCCAGGGTAGCGCTGCCGCCGCTCAGCAACAGTTTTATCAGCCTGGTAAAAGATACCTCGCTGGCGGCGACGATTCAGGTGCCGGAGCTGTTCCGCCAGGCGCAGCTGATCACCTCCCGGACGCTGGAGGTCTTTACCATGTATCTCGCCGCCTCCCTGATCTACTGGGTGATGGCCACGGTACTTTCTGCGTTGCAGAACTATTTTGAAAACCAGCTTAACCGTCAGGAGCGCGATCCGAAATGAGTGCGATTGAAGTGAAAAACCTGGTGAAGAAGTTTCACGGCCAGACGGTGCTGCACGGCATTGATTTAGAGGTCAACGAAGGGGAGGTGGTCGCGATCGTCGGCCCCAGCGGCTCTGGAAAAACGACGCTGCTGCGCTGCATCAACCTGCTGGAGCACCCGGAGAGTGGCAGTATCCGCGTGGGTACCATTACCATTGATACGGCGCGGGCGTTAAGCCAGCAGAAAGGAGAGATCCGCCAGCTGCGTCAGCACGTTGGCTTTGTGTTTCAGAGCTTTAACCTCTTTCCCCACCGCACGGTACTGGAAAATATCATTGAGGGACCGGTGATTGTTAAGGGCGAAGCGAAAGCCGAAGCCGAGGCCCGCGCCCGGGAGCTGCTGGCGAAAGTGGGATTGAGCGGCAAGGAGACCAGCTACCCGAAACGCCTCTCGGGCGGGCAGCAGCAGCGTGTCGCCATTGCCCGCGCGCTGGCGATGCGCCCGGACGTGATCCTCTTTGATGAGCCCACCTCAGCGCTGGATCCTGAGCTGGTAGGAGAGGTGCTAAGCACGATTCGTCAGCTGGCACAGGAGAAACGGACTATGGTGATTGTCACCCATGAGATGAGCTTCGCGCGGGACGTGGCCGATCGCGCGATCTTTATGGATCAGGGCCGGATAGTGGAGCAGGGGCCAGCCAAAACGCTGTTTGCCGACCCGCAGCAGCCGCGCACTCGCCAGTTCCTGGAAAAATTCCTCATGCAGTAGTGCCCCGTTACGCGCCCATCGGCTTGTTACAGCGGTGGGTGCGTTATGGTCATCGGCCTTAACAATCGGCTAACACCCCGCCATTTCTCCCGTTAATCCCGCTTCGGCTGGTATATAAATTCAGTTAATTTCCCACGAGTCGGATAATTTGGATCTAGAAATAAGATTTATGTGATAGTTTTATACATTCATAATAAATATATAACGAACGGGGTTTTCGCGCTCAGTATGCAGGATATTGATTTTTTTACATGGCGAAGGGAAATGCTGCGGCGGTTTAGTGAGATGACAGCAGCGGATGAGGTCTATAAAGAGTTAGAGCGTCAGACGCAGCAGCTGGAATTTGACTACTACTCGTTATGCGTGCGTCATCCGGTGCCGTTCACACGGCCAAAAACCTTCCTTGAGACCTCCTACCCCGATGTCTGGAGAGCACACTACTGTGCGGAGAACTATTTTTCCGTCGATCCTGTGCTGAAGCCGGATAACTTTATTCAGGGCCATCTCCCCTGGAACGACCGCCTGTTTCAGGAGGCACAGACCATGTGGGACGCGGCGCGCGATCATGGGCTGCGTAAAGGTTACACCCAGTGTCTGATGCTACCTAACCGGGCTATGGGCTTCCTGTCGGTATCCAAAACCTCCGTCCGGGGTAAAAGTCTCAGCGCAGATGAGATTGAGCTCTCTCTGCAGCTGCTGGTGCAGCTAAGCCTGGTGACGCTCTCACGCCTGGAAGAGGAGATGGTGATGTCGCCAGAGATGAAATTCAGCAAGCGCGAGTGTGAAATTCTCAAGTGGACGGCAGAAGGGAAGACCTCGGCGGAGATCGCTATGATCCTGTCGATTTCAGAGAACACGGTGAATTTTCACCAGAAAAACATGCAGAAGAAGTTTAACGCACCGAATAAAACGCAGATTGCCTGCTATGCGGCGGCTACCGGATTCATTTGAATCCCACCTGCGTTTCGCGTGCCGAACGTATTACCGGCTGACAGCCTGCCAGCCGGTCACTCTCACTGACGATAAGCTTGTTTAATCTGCTTAACCGTATTGGCAAAGACGTCAGCCTGCGCGTCGTTTTCCATCTGCGCGATCTGTTTTTCCATTTTCAGGATGATACGACCGGCGTCCGCCTGACCCAGCGCCTGCAGCATCAGGGTGACCAGTGCTTTCATGCAGGCGACTTCCTGCGCCAGCTGTTGATTATTCTCCGCAGTAGAGAAGTCAGGAGTGCTCATCTATTTTCCTCGATATGTGATAGCGCCTGTACGCGCCCGTGAATGTAAAGGCGGCGGAGTATAACACAAGCTTTTATGAAAATAGCAGTGGTTGTTTTTTGATCGCCATACAAGTCAGCGCGTAAATAGTCTGTTATTACAATTTGCTCTAATTTATAACGTGGGAAATATGTTTAAAAAGAGGTATAAAAGGCGTTAATTAATGTTACAAAGAAAAAAGGTGTTTTACAGCGCTTAAATAATCGTACAGCACTTAACTCGCTGAAAAGTGGTATTTAAAACCCCTGTTTAAAACCTAAGCGAGACGGGCTCTTTCCACGTTTTGTACAGCTTTATTTCCAAAATTGCGAACGAAATCGTACCCATTGCATTTAATCTTTTAGTTTTCGCCAAATTAACGCTAATATAGAGCAACTGTACTGTCAGTCGCGTTATCCCTTTTTGGAGATTTGCTTTGATCAACGTTCTTCTTGTTGATGACCACGAGCTGGTGCGCGCAGGGATACGACGCATTCTGGAAGATATTAAAGGCATAAAAGTTTCCGGCGAGGTCAACTGCGGCGAAGATGCCGTAAAATGGTGCCGTGCCCATCCTGTGGATGTGGTGCTGATGGATATGAACATGCCTGGTATCGGCGGCCTTGAGGCAACGCGTAAAATTGCGCGATCCGTGCCCGATACCAAAGTCATTATGCTCACCGTTCACACTGAGAGTCCGCTGCCTGCCAAAGTGATGCAGGCGGGCGCGTCAGGTTATCTTAGCAAAGGGGCTGCCCCTAAAGAGATGGTTAGCGCCATTCGCGCCGTTTACTCGGGACAGCGCTATATTGCATCCGATATTGCCCAACAGATGGCGCTCAGCCAGATTGAGCCTGAGAAAACCGAATCTCCCTTTGCTAGTTTGTCTGAACGCGAATTGCAGATTATGCTGATGATAACCAAAGGCCAAAAGGTGAATGAGATTTCTGAACAGTTGAATCTCAGTCCGAAGACGGTAAACAGCTACCGCTATCGTATGTTCAGTAAATTGAACATTCACGGCGACGTGGAGCTGACCCATCTGGCCATTCGTCATGGTCTGTGTAATGCGGAGACGTTAACAAGTCAGTGAGTGATGTTTTTGATTCAAAAGCCTTTCTGAGTACGGTTACCAGTAAACCCGGTGTCTACCGCATGTATGACGCCGGTGGCACTGTTATCTACGTCGGTAAAGCCAAAGATCTCAAGAAGCGCCTGTCCAGCTACTTCCGTAGCAATCTTGCCTCACGAAAAACCGAAGCGCTGGTCGCCCAGATCCAGCAGATCGACGTGACGGTAACCCATACGGAAACGGAGGCGCTGCTGCTTGAGCACAACTATATCAAGCTGTATCAGCCACGGTACAACGTGCTGCTGCGCGATGATAAATCCTACCCGTTCATTTTCCTCAGCGGTGATACCCACCCGCGTCTGGCGACGCACCGGGGGGCTAAGCACGCGAAAGGGGAGTACTTCGGACCGTTCCCGAACGGTTACGCAGTGCGCGAGACCTTAGCGCTGCTGCAAAAGATCTTCCCCATCCGCCAGTGTGAAAACAGCGTCTACCGCAACCGCTCCCGGCCATGCCTGCAGTATCAGATCGGCCGCTGCCTTGGGCCGTGCGTCGAGGGGCTGGTCAGTGAGGAGGAGTATGCCCAGCAGGTTAACTATGTGCGCCTCTTCCTGGCGGGCAAGGACGATCAGGTCCTAAACCTGCTGATTGAGCGCATGGAGAAGGCCAGCCGCGATCTTGACTTTGAAGAGGCGGCGCGCATTCGCGATCAGATCCAGGCCGTACGCCGCGTGACGGAGAAGCAGTTCGTCTCTAACAACGGCGACGATCTCGACGTCATTGGCGTATCGTTCGATGCCGGTATGGCCTGCGTGCACGTGCTCTTTATTCGCCAGGGCAAGGTCCTGGGCAGCCGCAGCTACTTCCCGAAAGTGCCGGGCGGCACCGAGCTTGGCGAAGTGGTAGAGACCTTTGTGGGGCAGTTCTACCTGCAGGGCAGCCAGATGCGCACCCTGCCGGGCGAAATCCTGCTCGACTTCGATCTGAGTGATAAAACGCTGCTGGCCGACTCGCTCTCTGAGCTGGCAGGCCGCCGCGTCAACGTGCAGACTAAACCGCGCGGTGACAGGGCGCGCTACCTGAAGCTGGCCCGCACCAATGCCGCTACGGCGCTCAGCACCAAGCTCTCCCAGCAGTCAACGGTTAGCCAACGCCTGGTGGCGCTCGCTACGCTGTTGAAGCTGCCGGCGGTGCGGCGCATGGAGTGTTTTGATATTAGCCACACCATGGGTGAGCAGACCGTGGCCTCCTGCGTGGTGTTTGATGCCAACGGGCCGCTGCGCGCGGAGTACCGCCGGTACAACATTACCGGTATTACCCCAGGCGATGACTATGCGGCCATGAATCAGGTGCTGCGTCGTCGCTACGGCAAGGATATTGAAGATAGTAAAGTGCCCGACGTGATCTTAATCGACGGCGGCAAGGGACAGCTGGGGCAGGCGAAGACGGTCTTTGCCGAGCTGGACGTTTCCTGGGATAAGCACCATCCGCTGCTGCTGGGCGTAGCAAAAGGCACCGACCGTAAGGCGGGGCTGGAGACGCTCTTCTTCGAACCAGAGGGGGAGGGCTTTAACCTGCCGCCAGACTCACCGGCGCTGCACGTGATCCAACATATTCGCGATGAGTCGCACAATCACGCCATCACCGGGCACCGTAAAAAACGCGCGAAGGTGAAAAATACCAGTACCCTGGAGACCATTGAAGGGGTCGGGCCGAAGCGCCGCCAGATGCTGCTGAAATACATGGGTGGATTGCAGGGGTTGCTCAACGCCAGCGTTGAGGACATCGCAAAAGTGCCGGGTATTTCGCAGGGGCTGGCAGAAAAGATCTTCTACTCGTTGAAACATTGAGGGCTCTGTAGCAACATAGGGCTAATTTTTACTGACAACAGATAGTTACCTGCCACTATGCGATACAATATCCCGACGTTGCTCACGCTTTTTCGTGTCATCCTGATCCCGTTCTTCGTGGTGGCGTTTTATCTACCAGTGGTCTGGGCACCCTTCGCATGTGCGCTGATCTTTCTCGTCGCGGCGGTGACGGACTGGTTTGATGGCTATCTGGCCCGGCGCTGGAACCAGAGCACCCGTTTCGGGGCGTTCCTCGATCCGGTGGCGGATAAGGTCATGGTCGCCATTGCTATGGTGCTGGTGGCCGAGCACTACCACACCTGGTGGGTGACCCTGCCCGCCGCCACCATGATTGGTCGCGAGATCATCATCTCTGCCCTGCGCGAGTGGATGGCAGAGCTGGGCAAGCGCAGCAGCGTGGCGGTGTCGTGGATTGGTAAAGTCAAAACCACTGCGCAGATGGCCTCGCTGGTGTGGATGCTGTGGCGGCCAAACGCCTGGGTAGAGTGGGCGGGAATCGGCCTGCTGTGGGTGGCCGCGGTGCTGACCCTGTGGTCCATGTTCCAGTATTTAAACGCTGCCCGGGGCGATCTGCTGGAACAGTGATCGTTTCGGCTTAATTTTCAGCAAACGATCCGGGTTTTAAAAAATATCGTTGACTCAGTGCGTCAGGTAAGTAGAATGCATCGCATCAGACGGCGGCGCAGCTTGCCAGATGAGAGTAAAATCAAGTGATTAGCATCATCACCTGATAAGCGGGAATAGCTCAGTTGGTAGAGCACGACCTTGCCAAGGTCGGGGTCGCGAGTTCGAGTCTCGTTTCCCGCTCCAAATTAAGGTATCGGCACTGTATGATGTTGAAGAGTGCGGGTGCAGGTCGCAAGACTAAGATTTAAGGCGCGTTAGCAAAGCGGTTATGTAGCGGATTGCAAATCCGTCTAGTCCGGTTCGACTCCGGAACGCGCCTCCAATTTCCTCCCGAGCCCGGATGGTGAAATCGGTAGACACAAGGGATTTAAAATCCCTCGGCTGTAAGGCTGTGCGGGTTCAAGTCCCGCTCCGGGTACCATGGGAAATTTGCAGAATAATCAAAGCAATAAGCAGTGTCGTCAAACCACCTACGGGTGGTTTTTTTGTGCCTTAAATTCGCCAATTGGCAGGATTTTCTTTCTGCGGTATGCTGCAAGCACAAAATTTTCGGGTGCGCAAGCCTGTTTGTGAACTGAGAGGCGTGAATGAAAACTGGAATGTATTCAATAGTATCGGAAAAGGCACAAATAGGCGAAGGTGTTACCATTGGCGACTTCGTCACCATCCACGATAACGTGGTTATCGGTGATAACTCAGTTATTGAGTCATATTGCGAATTAGGCGTTGCCAGTCATTTGACGGAAGGCCAGCCGTTGCAAATAGGTAAAAACGCCCACATCCGTTCCCACAGCATTTTTTACGCGGGTTCCATGTTTGGCGATGGACTCGTCACCGGCCACCGGGTCACGGTGCGCGAAAAAACGGTGGCGGGTAAGGGCTTTCAGTTGGGTACCCTATCAGATGTGCAAGGTCATTGCGAAATTGGCGACTACGTTAAAACGCACAGCAATGTTCATATCGGGCAGCAGAGTAAAATAGGCAACTATGTGTGGATTTTTCCCTACGTGGTGCTGACCAACGATCCTCATCCTCCCAGCAATGTGCTGATGGGCGTCACGCTGGAAGATTTCACCGTTATTGCTACTATGTCGGTGATCCTGCCTGGTACTACCGTTGCGCAAGGGTGTCTGGTTGGCGCGCATTCGTCGCTATCCGGCAAGACCGAAGCGGATACGATCTATGCCGGAAGCCCGGCAAAATGCATTGGGCCGACAAGCAAATTAAAATTGAAGGATGGCTCCCGGCAGCCTGCCTACCCCTGGAGAAGGCATTTTACGCGAGGGTACCCTCAGGACGTTGTTGAGGCGTGGGCGAAGGAGTCATACTGATGTACACCATTGAAGAACTGAAAGTTGGCATGTCCGCCTCCTACTCGCAGACGATCACTGATGCTGACGTGAAAGGATTTGCCGGGTTATCCGGTGACAGAAATCCTGTTCATATGGATGAGGAGTATGCTAGCGCGTCGAGGTTTAAGAAACGTATTGCCCATGGCCTGTTCAGCGCAAGCTTCTTTTCTGCTCTGTTTGGCACCAAACTGCCCGGCGAGGGCTGTGTTTATGTCTCACAGAATCTAAAGTTCAGAAAGCCCGTCTATATTGGCGATACGGTCGTCGCGACGATAGAGATCACCCGTATAGATATTGAAAAAAGGCGAATCTATTTCAGCACCTACTGCAAGGTAGGTAATGCAAAGGTCATTACCGGTGATGCTGAGATCTATTTGCCGCCCCAAACTGAGGTAGTAATTTTATGAAAACCGGACCGCTGGATGAGAAAGAGCTGGAGTGGCTGGACGACGTGCTGGCGAAGTACAGCAATGAGGCATCCATTGTCGACGTTGCGGAGCTGGACGGCCTGCTGACCGCGGTGCTGAGCGCGCCAACGGAGATCGAGCCGAGCGAGTGGCTGGTGGCTATCTGGGGCGGTGCGAATCATGTTCCACGCTGGTCATCCGAAAAGGAGATGGAGCGCTTTATGACGCTCTCATTCCAGCATATGAACGATATCGCCGAGCGCCTTGCCGATTACCCGGACCAGTTTGAGCCGCTGTTTGGGACGCGCACCATTGAAGGCCAGGATCTCAGCATCGTGGAGGAGTGGTGCTTCGGCTACATGCGCGGTGTCGCGCTGAGTGACTGGTCCACGCTGCCCGAGTCGTTACAGCCTGCGCTAGAGGCCATTGCGCTGCACGGTAAAGAGGAGAATTTTACCCGCGTAGAGGAGATGACCCCGGAGGCATTCGAGGCGAGCGTTGAGGCATTGAAACCCGCTGCGCTGGCGCTGTTTGACTACTGGGCTGACAATCAGCAGGAACGGCCGGTAAAACAGCCGATTGTGAACGGGGATAAGGTCGGGCGCAACGATCCTTGCCCGTGTGGCAGCGGCAAAAAGTACAAGCAGTGCTGCCTGCACTGATAAACGCTGCAATGCCGGGCGGCACTGCGTTTGCCCGGCCTACAAAAAAGGGCGCTCCCTAGGATGCGCCTTTTTTATTAACCAACCTCTGGCAGCAGTCCCGTTGCTATACCGCACTGAATTGCAATTACCGCCACGCCGCAGAAGAGCACCAGCAGCAGAACGGGCTTACCGCCCCGTACGCGGTAGTTCGACTGCGGGGAATGCTTACGGCTCTGCCACGCCAGCAGAGAAGGGATCAGCAGCGCCAGCACAGCCAGCGCCACGCCCGCATAGCCCAACGCCATCACAAAGCCGCGCGGATAGAAGAGAGCAAAAGCCAGCGGCGGCAGGAAGGTAATCGCCCCGGTCTGTAGCCTGCCCATCGCGGTGTTGCGACGGTTAAAGAGATCGGCCAGGTAATCAAACAGCCCCAGGGTCACGCCCAAAAACGACGTCGCCAGCGCCAGATCGGCAAACAGATGTACCGCCAGCTCTACGTGCGGCGAGGCTACTACGTCGCGCAGGGCCTGCAGCAGGCCGTTAAGTCCGGCGCTGTTAGCCATCAGGCCAAAAAAGGTCGTGGAGTCGATGCTGCCCAGCGTTGCCAGCTGCCAGAAGATATAGGCCACCAGCGGAATGGCGCTGCCGGTAATAAAGACCCAGCGCAGCTTCTGTACGTTGCCGTTCATATAGCTAACGATGCTCGGCACGCTGCCGTGAAAACCAAAGGAGGTAAAGATCACGGGAATGGCAGAGAGCGCCAGCCCCTTCTCCAGCGGTAGCGTCAGGAGATTCAACTTATGCACATGAGGCATCAGCAGCGCCAGCATCACAATCAGGAACAGTAGCTTAGCGCTGAACAGAAAACGGTTGAAGAGATCCACCAGCGAAGTGCCAATGCAGACTACGCCGCCAGCGACAAGAGTAAACAGCAGTACGCCGGTCGCGGGTGAAACGGAGAGGCTAAGCCACTCGCTCAGGCTTGAGGCCAGCAACTCGCCTGCGCCGCTCATGTAGGCCGCCGTCAGGGCATACATAAGGAACAGCATGCTAAAACCGGTGGCCCACTGTCCGTAGCGCCCGAGATAGCGGCGTGCCAGCGTACCTAGGCCGGTATCCGCCGGAACGTGCTGATACACCTCCAGCAGCAGCAGGGCGGTGTAACACATCAGCCCCCACAGGCAAAATAGTAACGCCAGCGTTACGCCAAAACCAACGCCTGCGGCGGCCAGCGGCATCGCCAGCATACCGGCACCAATGGTGGTCCCGGCAACGATAAACATACTGCCAAAAGTCCTGTTCTTCACGCTTCTCTTACACCTGAACTGCGCACCAAAATTGTGCGGCGCAGAGTAAGGCAAAACCGGGTTTACGTCAAACCACCGTTACAATCGCTGTAAAGATAACAATACGAATCACCGCCTGGGGTTAAGACGGTCTCTATCAGTAGTAGACGCCTGCGGGGGAGTAGTTCACCGCATGGCCCTGACACTGGTACTGAAGCGTGACGGTTTCATTCAGGCACAGCGAGCCGCTGATGACGCTACAGGTTTTCACTGGCTGACCAAAGGCTATCGCCGTGGCGTAGCCCATCTGCTGGCACTGACGATTAGCCGTTCCCTGGGTGGTGTAGTCGTCATAGCGTGCCTTCTGCAGCATCGTCTCGTTGAAGTGCAGCCGCACGAGGCCCGTTGCCGGGTTAACGTCGGTGACTTCAGGTTCTTTCGTGATGGTGCATCCAGCAAGCAGCATCAGTGAAGCGGTGAGGAGAACTCTTTTCATGCAAACGCTCTGATTCAGTTTCGATGATCTCATCCTACAGCCAGCATATTTAGCCAATGCCAGGAATAGCTAAAGAATCTCACCGCTCTAATTGCAACGGTAGCGGGAGAGGGGCTGGCTTAAGCAAAACTGTGACCGCATCTCTAATTTTTAAAACCATTTTTCATTAAATTTGAAAGTATGTTTGCCAGGTAGTAAGGTTTAAGCTGATTAGCCCTTTATGACGGGATCCCCCGCAACGCATTCAGGAGAAAAGATAATGAAAATTGCACTGATGATGGAAAACAGCCAGGCTGCCAAAAACGCCATCATTCTTAAAGAGCTGAAAACCGTCGCTGATGATAAAGGCTTCCCGGTTTTCAACGTTGGGATGAGCGATGAAAATGACCATCATCTGACCTATATCCACCTGGGCATTATGGCCAGCATCCTGCTGAACTCAAAGGCGGTTGATTTTGTGATTGCTGGCTGTGGTACTGGCCAGGGCGCGTTGATGTCGCTGAACATCCACCCAGGCGTGAACTGCGGCTACTGTATCGATCCGGCCGACGCCTTCCTGTTTGCCCAGATCAACAACGGTAATGCGCTGGCGCTGCCGTTTGCCAAAGGCTTCGGCTGGGGTGCAGAGCTGAACGTACGCTTTATCTTCGAGAAAGCCTTTACCGGTCGTAAAGGTGAAGGCTACCCGCCAGAGCGTAAAGAGCCGCAGGTGCGTAACGCCGGGATCCTCAACCAGGTGAAAGCGGCAGTGGTAAAAGATAACTATCTCGATACCCTGCGCGCCATCGATCCTGAGCTGGTGAAAACCGCCGTCTCCGGCCAGCGTTTCCAGGAGTGCTTCTTTGAACACTGCCAGGATAAAGAGATCGAAGCATTCGTTCGCGAAATGCTTGCGTAACACCCCTTGTGCCGGGCAGCACTACGCTGGCCCGGCACATCGTTAACCTTTCTTAGATGACACCGCGTTGCCCGCATCCTTAGCCAGCCTAAACGTATCGACCATACCCACCAGACAGATCAGGGCGATAAACACAAACGCCAGCCGGAAGCTTATGCCCGGCACATCGCCAAGCGCTAGCCAGTCACTGGTTTTCTCCCCCAGACGAATGCCGATCGCGCCGAGCGTGATGCCCAGCCCAACCGCCAGCTGCGTCGCCGTGCTGAACAGGGTATTGGCATAGCTCATCTGCGCAGAGGGGACATCGGCGAAGGCCAGCGTACTGACGCCGGTAAACTGTATCGAGCGAAAGACCCCGCCCAGGTAGAGCACGACAAAAATCACCCACACCGGCGTAGTCGGCGTAATAAAGGCACAGGCCAGCAGGGCCAATACGTTCAGCGCGCCGTTAATCAGCAGCAGCTTTTTAAAGCCGAGCCAGCGGATCAGCGGCGTAGTGGCTGGCTTAATCGTCAGGTTACCTACAAAGACCGCCAGCACCAGCAGCCCGGCATGAAACGGATCCAGTCCAAAACCTACCTGGAACATCAGCGGCAGCAGAAAGGGTACTGCGCTAATCGAGGCGCGAAACAGCGAGCCACCGTACATGGTGACGCGAAAGGTATGCACCTGCATAGCATCGAGGCGGATCATCGGCCAACGGACGCGCTGAAAATGGCGCAGCGCGTAGACCAGGGTGACCGTGCCTAGCGCCAGCAGGCCGAGCGTCCACGCTCCCTGCTGCTGTTCACCTCCCAGCATCTCCATGGCACACACCAGGCTCACCATCGCCACCGAGGTCGAGAGAAAGCCAGCCAGATCGAACGGGCGGCGCTCGTCGTCGCGAATATCGGGAATGATGCGCAGCGCCAGAACAATAGCCAGCAGGCCAATCGGCACATTGATAAAGAAGATCCAGCGCCAGTCAGCATAGTGGGTAATAAACCCGCCCAGCGGTGGACCGATAATAGGCGCGACCAGCGCAGGCCAGGTGAGGGTGGCGATGGCGGTGATCAGCAGATGCTTAGGGGTGGTACGCAGCACGGCGAGCCTGCCGACGGGAACCATCAGCGCGCCGCCCATTCCCTGCAGCACGCGCATCGCCACAAACATCTCAACGCTGGTGGAGAGGCCGCAGAATACCGATGCAAGAGTAAAGATCGCCAGCGCGGCGGTGAAGACCTTACGCGCACCGAAGCGGTCGGCTATCCAGCCGCTGGCCGGGATCAGTACCGCGAGAGTAATCAGGTAGGCGCTGATGCCGATGTTTAGCGCTACCGCGTCGACGCCAAAACTCCGCGCCATATCCGGCAGGGCCGTTGCTATCACTGTCCCGTCGAGAAACTCCATAAAAAAGGCCCCGGCGACCAGCAGCGCGGCGGGCGAGACGCCCCGCGTCTTCTCCGGGAGGGTGTTTTCACTCATTTTTGGTCTGCCATTTCAAAAAAAATTTTAATAATTAAAAAAAATGAAACTACCGTAACCTACGGATTATTCAATAATTTTTTAACAAAACGAGAAAGATTGCAGCGAAATTGATGTGATATCCATCACAAAGTGGTTGATTTTTGTGATGCAAGTCATATTATACGCCCATAGATAAGTAACACCTGCATAACAAAATAGCCGGAGCAAAACATGAAACTGCGCAAAATCCTGAAAAGCATTTTTGAAACCTACTGCAAGACTTTTAAAGACGTACCGCCGGGCGCTATGTTCTAATAAAGTTGCTGTGATAAAAAACCTGCTGCGGCAGGTTTTTTTGTTTCTGTAACTCAGGAGTAACTATGTCTCAAAATCTTAGCGCCGATCAGGAGCTGGTGTCCGACGTTGTGGCGTGCCAGCTGGTGATCAAACAGATCCTCGACGTCATTGACGTTATCGCTCCGGTTGAGGTGCGTGAGAAGATGGCTAATCAGCTCAAAACCATCGACTTTACTACGCATCCGGCGGCGGCCGATCCGGTGACCCGGCGTGCTATTCAGAAAGCCATTGCCTTAATTGAGCTTAAATTTACACCGCAGGAAGAGACGCACTAAAGTGTGGCTATAAGCAAATAAAATAAACCTTTGTTTTGTTATTTTCAAACGGATGTTTTTTATTGCTGGCGAGGGTAAACGGTGGGAAACCTGCGTTAGGGCTTAAACCGGCTGCAGGGGCTGGCGGGAGAGGCTCCCGCCAGAAAAGTTAGCGTAGAGGGTTAGTGCCTGCGGCAGTTCACCACGTTAAGCAGCGCCCGATCGGTCTGGGCGATATTTTTCCCGTCTCGCAGAGAGCGATGAATTTCGCTAATTAACAGCTGCAGCAGGAGACCATCCTGCTGCTCTGCTTTTTCCACCTCGCGCAAGAAGTTAAGCGTTTTTTCATCCTTTACCGCTTTAGCTTCTTCACTCAGCTGGGCCAGCATTTCACACCGCACGTTGTACTCTTCAAACGCTTTCTGGAACAGCTCTTCTAACGAATTAAAGCTGTCGTGCGGATTTTCCCGGGCTTTCACACTGGGATAGGCACCGGCGCGCTTCATAAAGTCGAATATACGCATCATCAGGTTTACCTTCTCCTGTGCCTGCGCGCGTAAAAACGTTGCCGAACCTGGTAGATCATGCTTTGCACACCAGTCACTCAATGAAAGGCAGAGATTAGATGCCTGGAACTCAAGGTTAACCTGTGAGTTGAGTTTTTGTGCCATGCCACTCGTCGCCATAATGACCTCCTTCTGTCCTGGATGAGGCTGCGATGAATATCAGCCATACTGCGTCGACACCACGATCGTAAGGGCTTATTCATCTTACAAATGTGATCCAGCAGACACTTTTTAGCCATATAAAAGAATAATCTTAATAAAAATAGTGGCTTACATTCGTTGGTAAATGTATGTCATGAAGGCTTTCGTTAAATATGAAGGAGTTGGAGATGAAAAGAGTTGCGGTGCTGCTGGCCCCCGGTTTTGAAGAGGCGGAAGCGATAGTGACCATCGATATACTGCGCCGGTTGCATATTGAGGTTGAAACCCTGGCCTGTACCACGTCCCGCGCGGTAGTGAGCTATCACGCTATTCCTATGGTGGCTGACGCTATTCTGAGTGAACGCATGGATACGCTTTACGACGCCGTGGTTCTGCCCGGCGGGCCGGAAGGAAGCGTCAACCTTGCGGCTAGCGCCGAGGTTATTGCTTTTGTCACCCGTCATGACGAGGCAGAGAAGCTTATCTGTCCAATCTGCTCGGCAGCCGCGCGGGTGCTGGGAGGCAACGGCCTGCTGAAAGGGCGGCGCTACGTCTGCTCGGGCGACCTGTATGAAACCGTGACCGACGGTCACTATGTCGATGCCGCCGTCGTAGAGGATGGCAATCTGATCAGCGGCAAAGGGTTAGGGCGAGTATTTGATTTTGCCTTTGCCGTCTCGACGCGCCTTTTGGGTGATGTGGCCCCCGTGCGTGACCACGCAGATCACATCTACTACCCCTTCTGACGCTTCAATTGAGCTGACCCGTCAGGCCACAAGGATAAGCTGGCTGGCCTGATGGATATTTCTGCTACACCCCTCTTTATTTGTCTGACAAATACGCCAATTCTTATGAAGATATTCGCTGAATTTATGCACGCTTTTACTGTAATTCTGCGGTGTGATGGCGCTCTCCTATGGAGAATCAATTTCCCGCTAAAACTACTCTTCAGCAATAGCATCTCCTGATAGACGTGTGCTAATGCCTTGTTTTAAGGCTGATTAGACAGCTCATAAACTCTCATTCCCTACATAAAAAAGCGTTAAAGCTGGAGTAAACCATGCACAAATTCACTAAAGCGCTGGCGGCCATTGGTTTAGCTGCCGTTATGTCACAATCCGCTATCGCCGAGACGATGAAGCTCGGTTTTTTGGTTAAGCAGCCCGAAGAGCCGTGGTTCCAGACCGAGTGGAAATTCGCTGATAAGGCAGGCAAAGATTTAGGTTTCGAGGTAATTAAAATCGCCGTACCGGACGGTGAGAAAACGCTGAACGCCATCGATAGCCTGGCCGCTAGCGGTGCTAAAGGGTTCGTTATCTGTACCCCGGATCCCAAGCTGGGCTCAGCGATTGTCGCCAAAGCGCGCGGCTATGACATGAAGGTCATTGCCGTGGACGATCAGTTCGTCAACGCCAAAGGCAAGCCAATGGAGACCGTACCGCTGGTGATGATGGCCGCCAGCGAGATTGGCGCTCGCCAGGGGCAGGAGCTGTATAAAGAGATGCAAAAACGGGGCTGGGATGTGAAAGAGACCGGTGTAATGGCGATCACCGCTGACGAGCTGGATACCGCCCGTCGCCGCACCTCCGGCTCAATGGATGCCCTGAAAGCCGCCGGCTTCCCGGAGAAACAGATCTATAAAGTCCCGACCAAATCAAACGATATTCCCGGCGCGTTCGATGCCGGCAACTCCCTGCTGGTTCAGCATCCTGAAGTGAAACACTGGCTGGTGGTCGGCATGAACGATAACACCGTGCTGGGCGGCGTGCGTGCCACTGAAGGGCAGGGCTTCAAAGCTGCCGATGTGATCGGCATCGGCATCAACGGCGTTGACGCCGTGAGCGAGCTCTCCAAGGCTCAGGGTACCGGCTTCTACGGCTCGTTGCTGCCAAGCCCGGATGTCCACGGCTATAAGACCAGCGAAATGCTCTACAACTGGGTAGAAAAAGGCGTCGAGCCGCCGAAATTCACCGCGGTGACTGACGTGGTGCTGATCA
The DNA here is from genome assembly GCF_019880405.1 of Enterobacter sp. C2. Taxonomy (NCBI): domain Bacteria; kingdom Pseudomonadati; phylum Pseudomonadota; class Gammaproteobacteria; order Enterobacterales; family Enterobacteriaceae; genus Enterobacter; species Enterobacter sp. C2. The sequence goes on along the minus strand of NZ_CP082269.1, from coordinate 2,587,397 downwards.
CCCGCGACAACTTTAAAGAAGAGTTAGCGAAGAAAGGGCTAGGCGTGAAGTAATTCACGTCGTTGGTTGCGCCCTTCACCGCAGGCTTTTAACGCCGGGTGAGGGGCCAGTCGTACCATAAATGCGTCACGGAGACGTTATGCAACAGTCAACTCCATATCTCTCTTTCCGTGGTATTAGCAAAACCTTCCCCGGTGTGAAAGCCCTGAGCGACATCAGCTTCGACTGCTATGCCGGTCAGGTGCATGCCCTGATGGGGGAGAACGGCGCGGGTAAATCGACGCTGTTAAAGATTCTTAGCGGCAACTACGCCCCTTCCGGTGGGACGCTGGTGCTGCAGGGGAAAGAGGTTAGCTTTGCCGACACCACCGCCGCGCTGAATGCCGGGGTGGCAATCATCTATCAGGAGCTGCATCTGGTTCCCGAGATGACCGTCGCGGAAAATATCTATCTTGGCCAGCTGCCGCAGAAGGGCGGGCTGGTGAATCGTTCCCTGCTGAACTACGAAGCCCGACTCCAGCTGGAGCATCTCGGGCTGGATATCGATCCGCAGACGCCGCTGAAATATCTCTCTATCGGCCAGTGGCAGATGGTGGAGATTGCCAAAGCGCTGGCGCGCAATGCAAAGGTGATCGCCTTTGATGAACCCACCAGCTCGCTCTCAGCGCGGGAGATCGACAACCTGTTTCGCGTGATCCGCGAGCTGCGCAACGAGGGACGGGTGATCCTCTACGTTTCCCACCGTATGGAGGAGATTTTTGCCCTCAGCGACGCCATCACCGTCTTTAAAGACGGGCGCTACGTGCGCACCTTTGACGATATGCAGCAGGTCAACCATGACTCGCTGGTGCAGGCGATGGTCGGGCGCGATCTCGGCGACATCTACGGCTGGCAGCCGCGTGAGTACGGCACGGAGATGCTGCGCCTGGAGGGGGTTAAAGCTCCCGGCGTGCGCCATCCCGTTAGCTTCTCGGTGAAGCGCGGCGAAATCGTCGGCCTGTTTGGGCTGGTGGGGGCCGGGCGCAGCGAGCTAATGAAAGGGCTGTTTGGCGGCACGCGTATCACCGCAGGCCAGCTGATCATTGACGGCAAGCCGCTGAGTATTCAAAAGCCGGCCCATGCCATTCGCGCCGGGATGATGCTCTGTCCCGAGGATCGCAAAGCCGAGGGCATTATTCCCGTTCACTCCGTGCGTGACAACATCAACATTAGCGCCCGACGCAAGTCCGTCCGCGCCGGATGTCTGATTAATGACGGTTGGGAGGTGGAAAACGCCGACCACCATATTCGCTCGCTTAATATCAAAACCCCCGGCGCTGAGCAGCTGATTATGAATCTCTCTGGTGGGAACCAGCAGAAAGCCATTCTTGGCCGCTGGCTCTCGGAAGAGATGAAGGTCATTTTGCTCGATGAGCCAACGCGTGGGATAGATGTGGGCGCGAAGCATGAGATCTACAACGTTATCTACGCCCTGGCATCACGCGGCGTAGCGGTACTGTTTGCCTCCAGCGACCTGCCGGAAGTGCTCGGCGTCGCCGACCGCATTCTGGTGATGAGGGAAGGGGAGATCGCCGGCGAACTGCTGCACGGCGAAGCAGACGAAAAACAGGCGCTAAGCCTCGCCATGCCTAAAGTGAGTCAGGCCGTTGCCTGAGTAAGGAGAGTATGATGTCATCAGTAACAAGCTCCGGCGCAAGAAAGTCGCCGTTCAGTCTGGGGCGTATCTGGGATCACTACGGCATGCTGGTGGTCTTTGCCGTACTGTTTATCGGCTGCGCCCTGTTTGTGCCTAACTTTGCCAGCTTCGTCAATATGAAGGGGCTGGGCCTCGCCATCTCGATGTCGGGCATGGTGGCCTGCGGAATGCTCTTCTGCCTGGCCTCCGGCGACTTTGACCTGTCGGTGGCGTCAGTCATCGCCTGCGCAGGTGTCACCGCGGCGGTGGTAATCAACATGACGGAGAGCCTGTGGATCGGCGTCTTTGCGGGCCTGATGCTGGGCGTGCTGAGCGGTCTGGTTAACGGCTTCGTCATTGCCAAACTGAAGATCAACGCCCTGATTACCACCCTCGCCACGATGCAGATCGTCCGCGGCCTGGCCTATATCATCTCTGATGGTAAAGCGGTGGGGATTGAAGACGAGCGTTTCTTCACTCTCGGCTATACCAACTGGTTGGGTCTGCCTGCGCCTATCTGGCTAACCGTGGCCTGCCTCATCATCTTCGGTTTCCTGCTCAACAGAACCACCTTTGGCCGCAATACGCTGGCTATTGGCGGCAATGAAGAGGCCGCTCGCCTGGCGGGGGTACCGGTGGTACGCACAAAAATCATTATCTTTGTGCTCTCTGGCCTGGTATCGGCCGCCGCCGGGATCATTCTGGCGTCGCGCATGACCAGCGGCCAGCCAATGACCTCCATTGGTTACGAGCTGATCGTGATCTCTGCCTGCGTGCTCGGCGGCGTCTCCCTCAAAGGCGGCATTGGAAAAATCTCGTATGTTGTGGCGGGGATCCTGATCCTCGGCACCGTTGAGAATGCCATGAACCTGCTGAATATCTCTCCCTTCTCGCAGTACGTTGTACGCGGCCTGATCCTGCTGGCGGCGGTCATCTTCGACCGTTACAAACAGAAGGCCAAACGTACTGTCTGACGCCTGGCTCCTCGCCGAACGGGCTCTTTTTTAATCGTTTTTACCTCTCAGCCAGCCGCAATTGCGGCTGGTTTCTTTGCTTTAAAATGGCGAGGAGCGTGACACTGGCTATACTTACATGGCTAATGATAACGAGAGATGGTCGTGAACGCGGCATCGAAACCAGAAAGGAGGAGACCAGGGTGGCTGACCAGTTAGCTGTACCGCCTGTACTTTCCGCAAACTATGCTTACTTCTTTGACCTCGACGGAACCCTCGCCGAAATCAAACCTCGTCCCGATCAGGTCTTTATTCCCACCGGGGTCCTTACCCTGCTCAAACGTCTGGCCGAAATGAATCAGGGCGCGGTGGCGCTGGTATCGGGTCGCTCGATGAAAGAGCTGGATGCCATTGCATCCCCGCTGCATTTCCCGCTTGCCGGTGTGCATGGTGCTCAGCGACGCGACTTCCAGGGCAAAACGCACGAGATCGCTCTGCCTGTCGATCAGGTTAAGCAGATGGAGCTGGAGCTGATTGCGGCGCTTGATCCCCTGAAGGGGACAGAGCTGGAGGCGAAGGGGATGGCGTTTGCGCTGCATTATCGTCAGGCCGTTCATCATGAAGAGGCTATCTTTGCCCTGGCAAAGGCGATGGAAGAGAAATATCCGAATTTAGCCCTGCAGCCGGGTAAATGCGTGGTAGAGCTGAAACCACGTGGTATCAATAAAGGAGCAGCAGTAGAAGCATTCATGCAGGAGCCGCCTTTTTGCGGGCGCAAACCTGTTTTCCTGGGAGACGACCTCACTGACGAGGCAGGCTTCAAGGTTGTGAATCGCCTTGATGGCGTATCCGTTAAGATCGGTATTGGCGCAACGCAGGCGCAGTACCGGTTGGAAAGTGTCGCGGACGTTCATCAATGGCTCGAAAATATTACTGACCATCAACAACAAGAAGAAATGGCGTTAACTAACAGGAGAGATGGCTATGAGTCGCTTAGTCGTAGTATCTAATCGTATCGCACCGCCGGATGATAAAAAATCAAGCGCCGGTGGCCTGGCCGTCGGTATTATGGGTGCACTGAAAGGAACCGGCGGACTCTGGTTTGGCTGGAGCGGTGACATTGGCAATGAAGATCAGCCGCTAAAGAAGGTTACCCATGGCAATATCACTTGGGCCTCATTTAACCTCAGCGAGCAGGATTATGATGAATACTACAGCCAGTTTTCCAATGCCGTGCTGTGGCCAGCATTTCATTACCGTCTTGATCTAGTGAAGTTCCAGCGCGAGGCCTGGGAGGGCTATCAGCGCGTGAACGCTCTGCTGGCGGACAAGCTGGTACCGCTGCTTGAAGAAGACGATATCCTCTGGATCCACGATTATCATCTGCTGCCCTTTGCCAACGAGCTGCGCCAGCGTGGCGTGAATAATCAGATTGGCTTCTTCCTGCATATTCCATTCCCAACCCCAGAAATCTTTAACGCCCTGCCGCCGCATGCCGAACTGCTGGAGCAGCTGTGCGACTACGATCTGCTGGGCTTCCAGACCGAGAGCGATCGCGTGTCGTTCCTCGATAGCCTCTCCAGTCAGACCCGCTTGACTGCCCGGGGCGACAAGACCCATACCGCATGGGGCAAAACCTTCCGTACCGAGGTCTATCCGATTGGGATTGAGCCGGATGAGATCGCTCAGCAGGCTTCTGGCCCGCTGCCGCCGAAGCTGGCGCAGCTTAAAGCCGAGCTGGCAAATGTGAAGAACATCTTCTCCGTTGAGCGGCTGGACTACTCTAAGGGCCTGCCGGAACGTTTCCATGCCTATGAAACTCTGCTGGAGAAGTTCCCGCAGCACCACGGTAAAATCCGCTATACGCAGATTGCACCCACCTCGCGCGGCGAGGTTCAGGCCTACCAGGATATTCGTCATCAGCTGGAGACCGAAGCCGGACGTATCAACGGTAAATATGGTCAGCTGGGCTGGACGCCGCTCTACTACCTTAACCAGCACTTCGATCGTAAGCTGCTGATGAAGGTCTTCCGCTACGCTGACGTGGGTCTGGTAACGCCACTACGTGACGGGATGAATCTCGTAGCCAAGGAGTACGTGGCGGCGCAGGATCCGGCCAACCCAGGCGTGCTGGTGCTCTCTAAGTTTGCCGGTGCGGCGAACGAGTTGACCTCCGCTCTGCTCGTCAACCCATACGACCGTGACGATGTGGCTAATGCCATGAACCGGGCGCTAACCATGCCGCTGGCAGAGCGTATTTCTCGCCACGCCGACATGATGGATATCATCAAGAAAAATGATATTCAGCACTGGCAGGAGAGGTTTATTGCCGATTTAAAGCGCATAGCGCCTCGTAATGCAGAGACCCTTCTGCAGAATAACGTGGCGACCTTTCCCAAGCTAGCGTAAACGCGCCTGCGCTCCCGCTGTTGCGGGGGCGCTACTCCTCTCCTAGCGGTACCAGCAGCACGTCAACCTTACTTGCTCCCACCACGCCCTTAGCCGAACAGGCCGCCCGCGAAAAATAGCGCTGATTATGGTTACCGTAAATAACCAGATCGATCCCGTCTCGCTCGCAAAGATGAACGATGTTTTCACTGAGCGTGCCCGAAGCAATAATCGTTTCAGCCACGGGATAATCTACCTGCGCAATGAGTTCATTCATAAAATGCTGCGTCTCTTCCTGCATTAAATCACGCAGGTTTTCCATCATGGGCGCCGCAAACTGATTATAGATCTCAGGATCGTTAGCAAGGGTAAGCACACTAATGCGTGCTTGATAGGGAAGGGCAATGGAAACAGCTTTATTAAGCAGTAAATGACTTTCTGAGTTAACGGCAACCGCAACCAACAGGTGAGAATAGCTCATATTTCGCTCCTTAATGGAATATGAACCCTTGACGTATCTTTACCTTCTTTTTACAAAGCGTGCAAGCAAAAAAGTGTGACAAACCTGTGAAGATCATCATAAATATTCACTAATTATTCCAGCGCATGGAATCGCGTTATGAGCAGATTTGTTAACCGAAGTTAGCGACTTAATGGAAATTTGGCACATTATATTATGCGTTACTCCCTGTTTTTCACTAATGGTTAACAAATTTGCAATCATTTTACAAGTTCGAGAATTAAGTTTAGCTTCGCTTTAATATATTGATAAATAAGTGTTTTTAAAAATAACCCCACCGTCATTAAGCTCATATGCCTCTTCAAGCTCGCATAAAGTCCGAGGTCTGATGACTGGTCACCAGTTAACACATAAAACTGAATGACTATTCGCCGAAAAGGAATAGAAAAGGTGCATCATTGTATAAAAAACAAACAATCACTAAGTCAAAAGTATGGATTTCTTTAAAATATTCACGTAAATTATGTGACGTAGATCACATTATTTTCAAATTATTCACCGCAGCCAATTGTATGTCCTACGGGTCACGAGTACAGTTGCCTCGCTTTAAGAAAAATCTTAGTAAATTGTAAGAATTGATTGAAAGCGTAACGGAGAGAGGTGGCAAACAATGCGACCGCCGTCACGTTAAACAACTAAGTTCAAACGATGCATTTCGCCTTATCTTTTTTAATACCGGGTTTTTTCCCGGCGACATCACGGGGTGCGGCTTGACCGCATAAGACACTAGTTAGTTATTCTGGATGGGAAAAATGCATACATCCGAGTTGCTGAAACATATCTATGACATCAACCTGTCATATTTACTGCTCGCACAGCGTTTGATTAGTCAAGATAAAGCCTCCGCTATGTTCCGTCTGGGCATGAGTGAGGAGATGGCGTCTACCATGGGTGAGTTATCACTCCCACAAATGGTGAAATTAGCTGAAACCAATCAGCTAATCTGTCAGTTCCGTTTTGACAGTCATCAGACCATCACCCGCCTGACGCAGGAGTCTCGTGTAGACGACCTCCAGCAGGTCCATACCGGTATTTTGCTCTCGACGCGTTTGCTCAACGAGAGCAACCAGGGTACTGATGCAGCGTCCCGGAAGAAAAGGGCTTAATAATGACTGAAAAGAGCATTGTCCAGGAAGCGCGTGATATTCAACTCGCGATGGAACTGATTACGCTGGGCGCGCGTTTGCAAATGCTGGAAAGCGAAACGCAGCTTAGCCGTGGCCGCCTCATCAAACTCTACAAAGAACTTCGTGGTAGCCCGCCGCCGAAAGGGATGCTCCCTTTTTCAACCGACTGGTTTATGACGTGGGAACAGAATATTCATGCCTCAATGTTCTGCAACGCCTGGCAATTCTTACTCAAAACAGGCCTCTGCAGCGGCGTTGATGCAGTCATCAAAGCCTATCGACTCTATCTGGAGCAGTGCCCGCAGCCGGAAGAGGGGCCGCTATTAGCCCTGACCCGTGCCTGGACATTAGTCCGTTTTGTTGAGAGCGGTATGCTGCAACTTTCAAGCTGTAACTGCTGCAGCGGTAATTTTATTACCCATGCTCACCAGCCCGTAGGGAGTTTTGCCTGCAGTTTATGCCAGCCGCCGTCCAGGGCCGTAAAAAGACGTAAACTTTCCCCGGAAGCTGCCGATATTATTCCACAACTGCTGGATGAACAGATCAAACAGGCTGTTTAACTAACGGCGTGGGTAACACTCCAGCAGCGGTAAGCAATTACCGCTGCTTTTTTTTGCCTCCCCGTTGGGTTAAACCCTAAAAACTGTTTTTCCTTGCCTTAGTCAACAGCGGAAGGATGATGTCGTGCTGATCTTATTAGGTTACCTTGTTGTTCTCGGTACAGTCTTCGGCGGTTACATGATGACCGGCGGACACCTTGGGGCACTTTATCAACCGGCTGAGCTGATTATTATCGGCGGCGCGGGCGTGGGTGCGTTTATTGTGGGCAATAACGGCAAAGCCATCAAAGGAACGCTTAAGGCGCTTCCCTTGCTGTTTCGTCGCTCCAAATACACAAAAGCTGTCTACATGGATCTTCTGGCGCTGCTCTATCGCCTGATGGCCAAGTCGCGCCAGCAGGGGATGTTCTCCCTTGAGCGTGACATTGAAAATCCAAAAGAGAGCGAAATTTTCGCCAACTATCCGCGGATCCTGGCCGATCCGATCATGCTGGAATTTATCGTCGACTATCTGCGTTTGATCATCAGCGGCAATATGAACACCTTTGAAATCGAAGCGCTGATGGACGAAGAGATCGAGACTCACGAGAGCGAAGCCGAAGTGCCGGCAAATAGCCTGGCCATGGTCGGTGACTCGCTGCCGGCGTTCGGTATCGTGGCCGCGGTAATGGGTGTGGTTCACGCCCTGGCCTCGGCGGATCGCCCGGCGGCTGAGCTGGGCGCGCTGATCGCCCATGCGATGGTAGGAACCTTCCTCGGTATTCTGCTGGCCTACGGCTTTATTTCGCCGCTGGCAACCGTGCTGCGCCAGAAGAGCGCGGAAACGACCAAGATGATGCAGTGCGTCAAGATCACGCTGCTCTCCAATCTGAATGGCTATGCGCCACCGATTGCCGTTGAATTTGGCCGTAAAACGCTCTACTCCAGCGAGCGACCGTCCTTTATCGAACTGGATGAGCACGTCCGCGCGGTTCGTAACCCAAACCAGCAGACCACGACTGAGGACGCATGAAAAACCAGGCCCATCCTATTGTCGTTGTAAAACGGCGCAAGCATAAGGGGCACGGAGGCGGCTCGCACGGATCCTGGAAGATCGCCTATGCCGATTTTATGACGGCAATGATGGCGTTCTTCCTGGTGATGTGGCTGATCTCGATCTCCAGTCCAAAAGAGCTGATTCAGATTGCGGAGTATTTCCGCACCCCGCTGGCGACCTCCATTGCCGGCGGCCCACGGATCTCCAACAGCGACAGCCCAATCCCTGGCGGCGGCGATGACGTCAGCCAGCAGAAGGGGGAGGTGCAGCGCCAGCCTAACGTCGAAGAGCTGCGCCAGAAGATGGAGCAGTCTCGTCTGAGCAAGCTGCGCGGCGATCTCGATCAGCTGATCGAGGCCGATCCGAAGCTGCGCGCGCTGCGTCCGCATCTGAAAATTGACCTGGTGCAGGAGGGGCTGCGTATTCAGATTATCGATAGCCAGAACCGGCCGATGTTTAAAACCGGCAGCGCCGAGGTAGAGCCGTATATGCGCGATATCCTGCGTGCGATTGCGCCGGTTTTAAACAATATTCCTAACCGTGTCAGCCTCTCTGGTCACACCGATGACTTCCCGTATGCCAACGGCGAGCGCGGCTACAGCAACTGGGAGCTCTCTGCCGACCGTGCTAACGCCTCGCGGCGCGAGCTGGTTGCAGGCGGGCTGGACGATGGAAAAGTGCTGCGCGTGGTCGGCATGGCTGCCACCATGCGCCTGAGCGACAAAGGCTCCAATGACGCCATTAACCGTCGTATCAGTCTTTTAGTACTCAACAAACAAGCAGAACAGGCAATTCTGCACGAAAACGCCGAAAGCCAAAACGAGCCGGTAAGTGTATTACAACAGCCGGGGGCACAGCCTCAGGCGACCGTTCCCACATCGCCACAACCCGATCCGAGGTGATAGCGTGAGCATGGATATTAGCGATTTTTATCAGACATTTTTTGATGAAGCTGACGAGTTGTTGGCTGACATGGAGCAACACCTGCTGGATCTGGTGCCGGAAGCGCCCGATTCAGAGCAGCTCAACGCCATTTTTCGTGCGGCCCACTCCATAAAGGGGGGAGCAGGCACGTTTGGCTTTACCATTTTGCAGGAGACCACGCACCTGATGGAAAACCTGCTGGATGAGGCCCGGCGCGGAGAGATGCAGCTCAATACCGACATTATTAACCTGTTTTTGGAAACCAAAGATATTATGCAGGAACAGCTCGACGCCTATAAAAGCTCGCAAGAGCCAGATGCTGCCAGCTTTGAGTATATCTGCAATGCGCTGCGCCAGCTGGCGCTGGAAGCGAAAGGCGAAGTCCCTGCCGCTGCGGCCAGTGGCGCTAAGCTGACCGTTGTCGATAATGCCCAGGAGGTCGCTGATACCGCGTCCGCCGCCGCGCCTGCGGCTGCTAACGATGGCAAACTGCGCATTGTCCTGTCGCGTCTAAAAGAGGGCGAAGTCAACCTGCTGGAAGACGAGCTGAAAAACCTGGCGAGCCTCAGCGACGTCGTCAAAGGCGCGGATTCTCTGAGCGCGACGCTGGAAGGCGGTGTCAGTGAAGATGACCTGGTTGCCGTGCTGTGCTTCGTGATCGAGCCGGATCAAATCAGCTTTACCGATGCGCCAGCTGTCGCCCCCGCTAGCGAGGCTGCACCTGCTGCACCTGCAACCCCGACGCTGGTCGCCCAGCCTGTAGCGGCTGCCCCTGTCGCGCAAAGCGCACCGCGCGAGCAGCCTGCCGCCCGTCAGGAGCGCGCAGAAAAACCGGCCCGCGTCAGCGAATCTACCAGCATCCGCGTTGCCGTTGAAAAAGTGGATCAGTTGATCAACCTCGTCGGCGAACTGGTGATCACCCAGTCAATGCTGGCCCAGCGCTCTAACGAGCTGGATCCGGTAAATCATGGCGATCTGATCACCAGCATGGGGCAGCTGCAGCGTAACGCCCGCGATCTGCAAGAGTCGGTGATGTCCATCCGTATGATGCCGATGGAGTACGTCTTTAGCCGCTTCCCACGCCTGGTGCGCGACCTGGCGAGCAAGCTCAACAAACAGATCGAACTGACGCTGCTGGGCAGCTCGACCGAGCTGGATAAGAGCCTGATCGAGCGCATTATCGACCCGTTAACGCACCTGGTGCGTAACAGCCTCGACCACGGGATTGAACTGCCGGACACCCGCGTTGCCGCTGGAAAATCCCCGGTCGGTAACCTGACCCTTTCCGCCGAGCATCAGGGCGGCAATATCTGCATCGAAGTGATCGACGACGGCGCAGGCCTCAACCGCGAGCGCATTCTGGCGAAAGCGGTATCGCAGGGCATGGCGGTGCATGAAAACATGACCGACGAAGAGGTTGGCATGCTGATCTTCGCCCCTGGCTTCTCCACCGCAGAGCAGGTGACCGACGTCTCCGGCCGCGGCGTGGGCATGGACGTGGTGAAACGTAACATCCAGGAGATGGGCGGCCACGTTGAGATCCAGTCGAAGCAGGGCGCAGGCACCACCATCCGCATTCTGCTGCCGCTGACGCTGGCGATCCTCGACGGTATGTCGGTGAAGGTGAGCGACGAGGTCTTTATCCTGCCGCTGAACGCGGTGATGGAGTCCCTGCAGCCGCGTGAAGAGGATCTGCATCCGCTGGCGGGCGGCGAGCGCGTGCTGGAAGTGCGCGGCGAATATCTGCCGCTGGTTGAGCTGTGGAAAGTCTTTGACGTCGACGGCGCTAAAACAGAAGCGACGAAAGGCATCGTGGTGATCCTGCAAAGCGCAGGCCGCCGCTACGCGCTGCTGGTGGATCAGCTTATTGGTCAGCACCAGGTTGTCGTGAAAAACCTTGAGAGCAACTACCGTAAGGTGCCAGGCATCTCCGCTGCAACTATCCTCGGCGATGGAAGCGTGGCGCTGATCGTCGATGTTTCGGCGTTACAGGGATTAAACCGTGAGCAACGTGTGGCGCACACAGCCGCCTGATTTAGTTAAAAAGGTAAAAATATGACCGGTATGAGTAATGTAACGAAACTGGCTGGTGAGCCATCGGGTCAGGAATTTCTGGTATTCACGTTAGGCGATGAAGAGTACGGCATCGATATCCTGAAAGTGCAGGAGATCCGTGGTTACGATCAGGTAACCCGTATTGCCAACACCCCGGATTTTATTAAAGGGGTGACTAACCTGCGCGGTGTGATTGTGCCCATCGTCGATCTGCGGGTTAAATTCAGCCAGCAGGACGTTGAGTATAACGATAACACCGTGGTGATCGTGCTCAATCTCGGCCAGCGCGTGGTCGGAATTGTGGTTGACGGCGTCTCTGACGTGCTGTCGCTGGCTTCCGATCAGATCCGTCCTGCGCCGGAGTTTGCCGTTACCCTGTCAACGGAGTATCTCACCGGCCTCGGCGCGCTGGGTGACCGCATGCTGATCCTGGTCAACATTGAGAAGCTGCTTAACAGCGACGAGATGGCCCTTCTGGACAGCGCAACGGCGCACGTTGCCTGATATGCCCTTCAACGCTCCCGGCCCCGGGAGCGTTTTTCAACCTCTTTTCATGCCGCTTCTTCATTACTCATTAATAAGCTTTAAGTTTTGCTAAAACCCACAGTGCAACACCAGACAATATATTGTGAAGCAGATCACGCGATAATGAATATATCATTCCCATTGCACTTTGTTACGAGCTGTTAACAAGTTTAATTCATTGAAAGATAATGCAATTTTGTGTCAATACGCCGAGGGCTTGAGCAGGCCTTTACAGGGTGGTTCTTTGCAACCCCGTAAGCTAAATTTCTGTTAATCCTGCTTTTTCACTGAGGCGACAACATGAACAGAAAAATCCTCCTCGTTTTGGCAAGCGGTGCGTTGGCGCTGGCCGGGCACACTGCCAATGCGGTAACCAGCAGTGGGACCATCAACGCAACGCTGACCTTAACCAACGGCTGCCTGATTAATGGCTCACCGAACCAGAGCGGCATTAACTTCGGCTCTCTGGACTTCGGTACCCATCCCGCGACCTTCTCCGAGCTCACCACTCAGCTCACCGGGGCTAACGGCGGCAATAGCTTTGCTATCCAGTGCACCACCGACACCTATACCGTGCAGATCACCGGCACCACCAATACCGTTGCGCCTGCCACGGTAGTGGGGACACCCGGTACGCCAGCGCGCTATTTGGTTAACAGCACTAATGCAACCCAGGGCGTAGCCTACAGCCTCTACAGCGATAGCGGCTTCAGTAACGTCATCGCCAATAACGCTCCGCTGCCGGTGGCCTCGACTGCCGGAGGCGTGAATAACTACACCCTCTTTGGCCGCATCCAGGGGGGTGGCAACAGCGTAACCGTCGTCCCGGGTACCTACTCCGATACGATAAACGTGAGCGTGATCTACTGACGCCAGCGCAATGAAGCCCGAGGGAGTCGACACGCTCCCGGCGCCTTGCCGAAGCATGCTACGCATCGTATTTGGTTTGGGGTTGCTGGGGTGGGCAGGGAGCGCCACCGCGCTGACGGTTAGCACCCAGTCATTTCAGGTTGGGGCAACCATTGCGGCAGGATGCTCGGTAGTCAGCGGCAGCGGGGGCCTGCTCGGCTCCCTGGACTTCGGGAGTCGCAGCGGCGTGGCGAGCGGGCAGGTCACCACCAGCTTTGTACCCACCAGCGCGCTCTCTCTCGCCTGCACCCCTGGGGTGGCGTTAAGCATGAGCATCAACGGTGGTCTGCACTACGGCACCGTGCGCAACATGCAGCGCAGCGGGGGCACGGATCGCGTGCCTTATCGGCTCTATCGTAGCAGCACGCTGGCGGCCAACACGGAAATTGGCGTTAACCAGGCGTTCTCAATTACCTACAGCGATAGCAACAATATCGCGCTGACGCTATTTGGCGCGGCGCAGCTCACGGGGTTTAGCCCTGCAGGAAATTATACCGATCAGCTGACCGTAACGTTGTCTTGGTAATGTTATACAGGGAGAAGGATCATGAAAACCATTATGGGCCGAAGCCAACTGGCGGGTGCGCTGCTCGCGACAGCGCTCGTAGGGATGACGCAGCAGGCGCAGGCGGCAGCCACCATTTTACTCTGGCCGATCGATCCCTGGCTGGCCGCCGATGCGAAAGCGACCGAGCTGTGGATCCAAAATCAGGGAAATACGCCGACGACGATGCAGGTGCGCATCATGCGCTGGACCCAGGAGGGCGGCCATGAACGCTATCAGGCTCAGCAGGACGTGGTCGCCAGCCCGCCCATTGTGCAGATTGATAAAGGCAGCAAGCAGCTAATTCGCCTGATCAAACAGAGCCAGGTTCCCGCTGGCATCGAGCAAGGCTACCGGATCATCGTGGATGAGATCCCCCAGCCCGCGAGCGGAGATTCACCGCAGATTGGCCTGAAAATTCAGATGCGTTACTCGATTCCGCTATTTGTCTACGGTCCGGGGGTGGAGACCACGACCGAGGGGGCAAACCATGCCCTGGTTAACACGCGAGACCTGAGCTGGCGGGTGATCCGCGAGGGGGGGAAACCCGCTCTGGAGGTACGCAACCGCAGCGATGTGCACGTGCGCCTGAGTCAGGTTAGCGTGCAGCAGGGCAGCCAGCGGCGCGAGCTGGCCGACGGCCTGCTGGGATACGTGCTGCCGGGCGCAGCGCGCAGCTGGCCGCTCCCCTCTGGGCTGAGCAATCCGACGACCATGACGGCGACGATTAATGCCAGGGATACCAAATGGCAGTCGTCTCCCGCAAACTGATCCTGCCGCTGATGGTGCTGCTGGGGGGAGTGACGGATGCGCTGGCAGAGGAGGGGGATGACGCCCTGCCGCCGCCGCCGGATGCGCAGGCCATTAACGCTCAGGCGGTCTTCCACCTTTCGCTGGTGGTTAATTATTACGATACCGAGCTCGTGGTGCCCGTTACGCGGCGTCAGGGGAGCTATATCGTTGCCAATAGCGATCTGCAGCGGGCCGGGATCCCCGGCGAGCATCTTCCGCCTGGAGACGTTGACCTCTCGACGCTGGCCGACGTTCGCACTGAATATGACAGCAATCGCCAGCGGCTGCTGCTGTTTGTGCCTCGGGAGTGGGTCGGGGATCGTGCGACCTCCTTTAAAGGCGAAACCGCGCGGGCCAAACCGCACTACGGGCGTGGCGCGCTGCTCAACTATGACGTCTATACCAGCAGTACCGAGCACGTTGGCAGCCAGGCCTCCCTGTGGCATGAGTTTCGCTACTTCGACAGCAACGCCGTGTTCTCCTCTACCGGCACGCTGCGGGAATATCTCTCCGGCACCGCCGGACAAAACCAGGGTTATACCCGCTACGACACCACGCTGCTGTTTACCAATGAGGATGATGCTACCGAGTGGCAGCTAGGGGACGTTATCTCCGACTCGCTGAACTGGAGCAGCAGCGTGCGCATGGGCGGGATCCGCTACGGGCGCGACTTCTCGCTGCGTCCGGATCTGGTCACCTGGCCGCTGCCGGCCTTTACCGGCGAGGCGGCGGTGCCGACGGCGGTAGACGTCTTTATCAACGGCTACCGGGCCGGATCCACCCAGCTGCAGCCCGGCCCCTTTACCCTGACCAATCTGCCCTATATTAACGGGGCGGGAGATGCGGTGCTGGTCACCACCGATGCGCTGGGACGCCAGGTCAGCACCACGCTACCGTTCTACGTCTCCAGCGACGTGCTGAAGAGTGGCATTACCGATGGGGCCGTCACCCTCGGCAGCCTGCGGCGTAACTACGGCATTGACGACTTCAACTATGGTCCGGCTGCGGGTAGCGGCTCCCTGCGCTACGGGGTAACGGACTATTTCACCTTTGAAGGCCACGGCGAAGCCGCAGAAGATCTGACCCTCGGCGGCGCAGGCGGGGTGGTGAAGCTGGGCCAGTACGGCGTGGTAAACTCGTCGTGGACGGAGAGCCGGATGCGCGGCAGCAGCGGCAGCCAGTTCAACTGGGGCTACCAGTACAGCACCAGCGTCTTCAGCATCGCCACCCAGCACACCCGCCGCGAGCGCGGCTTTGGCAACCTGGCCCTCTATGACCAGACTATTGTTTACGATGACGATCGTCAGCCGCTGGCGACCTTGAGCCGTAATAGCGATCAATATTCGCTGACCTTTAACATGGGCGACTATGGCAACGTTGGCGCGGCCTGGATTGGCGTTCGCAGCTTCGATAACCAGAAGACCGAGCTCCTGAACCTCTCCTGGAGCCGTAACCTGTGGGGCAGCAGCAGCCTCTACCTTGCGGCCAGCCACGATAAGCAGCGGGACGACTGGAGCTTTGCTATGTCGCTGCAAATTCCTATCGGCGAGCGAGATAGCACGGCCATCAGCGTAGAGAAAACCCCAGATGCAGGCACCAGCCAGCGCATCAACTATAACCACGCAATGCCTACCGACGGCGGCTTCGGCTGGAATATGGCGTTCGCCCGCCAGCCGCAGTCGGATAACTATCAGCAGGCTACGCTCAACTGGCGCAACAACAGCGTGGAATTACAGGGAGGCGGCTACGGCGAGCGAGGGATGATGACCTGGTGGGGCGAGGCGCTGGGTTCGCTGGTGCTGATGGATGGCCAGCTCTTTGCGGCTAACAAGATCAACGACGCCTTTGTGGTGGTCAGTACCGGAGGCAATGCCAACGTGCCGGTAAGCTATGAGAACCAGCCGGTAGGTAAGACCAATGATAAAGGCTATCTGCTGGTGAGCGGTGTCTCGGCGTACTATCCCGCCAGCTACAGTATCAATACCCTTAATCTGCCAGCCGATACGCGCCTGAAAGAGACCGAGCGGCGGATCGCCCTGCGTCGTCAAAGCGGCTACCTGGTGGAGTTTCCGATGGAGCAGGAGCGGGTCGCCAGCGTGATCCTGCACGATGCCCAGGGAGACGCCCTGCCGGTGGGCAGCCAGGTCTACCGTGAAGGCCGCGCGCCGACGCCGGTGGGCTATGACGGCATCGCTTTTCTGGAAAACCTCAGCGACGTGAACGCCCTGCGGGTGAGCACGCCGGATAACCGCACCTGCTATGCCCGCCTGACGATCGGCGCAAATCCCGATCATAAATTACAGACCTACGGGCCGCTTACCTGTGAGGAGAGACGCTGATGCGCCGCGCTATTCTGCTTTTTCTGCTGCTGATGGGATGCACCCCGCTGGCGTGGTCCGCCTGTACGGTAACGCCTACCAACGGCGTTTTTGGTACCGTCACCTCGTTTGCGCTTAACAGCACCGAGCAGGAGATCAGCGGCAGCCTGACGGTTCAGTGCGATGCGGTGTTGCTGAATCTGTTAACAGGAAACGCGATCACCATGCAGCTGAGCAGCGCCAGCGCCGCGGTCAGCAACCGGGCGATCCTGCGCCGGGTGGATAACCCGGCCAGCACCGATACCATCCCGGTGCGGCTATGCGGGGCCGCAGGGTGCAATAACAACAGCGAGACGCTGATTGGCGGCAGCTATACCTGGAGCGGAAACGCGCTGCTCGATCTGCTGAATACCCGGCGCATTGTGCTGCCGATCTATTTTCGTACTCTCTCGGGGCAGACCGTGGCGGCGGGCCAGTACCAGGCCACCTTTAACCTCAACGTCACCTATAACATCTGCTCGCTGGGTCTGCTCGGCGGCTGCGGCTCGTGGCAAACCGGCACCGTGCCCCTTGCCGTCACGGCGACCATCAGCATTACCAACGACTGCATTACCATCACCGCGCCAAACGTTAACTTCGGCAGCGCACCGCTGGTCAAAAATTTCCCGGCGGTGGCGCAGGGCGTCGCGGTGACCTGCACCAAAGGCAGCGTCTATAGCGTAGGGATCAACAACGGCAGCAACGCCAGCGGCAACGTGCGCAATATGGCCTCGGGCAATAACCGCTTAAGCTACGAAATCTACAAGGGCAGTACCAGCGAGCGTTGGGGCAGCAGCGGCACTGAACGCTGGGCCAGCAGCGCCTCGTCACTGCTCAGCGCCAACGGCCTGGTGCGTACCTATAACTATACGGCCCGGGTATTAACTAACCAGACGACGCCGCCTGCCGGAACCTATAGCGATACGGTGGTGGTGGATATCGCCTTTTAATCAGGTAGGTGCGTAGCGGATTATTTCCCTTTCGCAAATGTAAAGTTCCCGCCCCACATGCCGATAACACCGTTAATAAGTCATCAATAAGGTGTTGCATGTTGAACCGTATCCGCGTTGTCACAATGCTCATGATGGTGCTGGTGGTTTTTGCACTTCTGCAGCTGGTATCGGGTGGTCTGTTGTTCTCGTCGCTGAAGCAGAACCAGCAGAGCTTTGCTGATGCTAACGATCTTCGTCTGCAGCAGACCGAGCTGACCAAAACCTGGGAGCTGATGCTACAAACGCGCATCAACCTCAGCCGTTCGTCAGCGCGAATGATGATGGATCCAGCCAATCAACAGAGCAGCGCCAAAACCGATCTGCTGAAGAGCGCCCATGCCTCACTGGCCGATGCGGCAAAACACTATGACGCCTACAAAGCGCTGCCCACCGTGCCGGCTATGGCCCAGGTCAGCCAGCAGCTTGATGATAAGTATCGCATCTACAGCGCCGCGCTCACGGACCTGATCCAGTTTCTGGAGAGCGGCAATATGGACGCCTTCTTCGCTCAGCCAACCCAGGGAATGCAGAATGCCATGGGTGATGCGCTGGGGCAGTATGCCCAGCTCAGCAGCGAGCTCTACCACAACGCCTTTACCCAGAGCACCCACGACTACCGCTTCGCCCAGTGGCAGATGGCGATCCTCGCCCTGGCGCTGGTCATCGTGCTGGCCGCGGTGTGGTACGGCATTCGCCATATCCTGCTTAATCCGCTGGCTAATGTGATCCGCCACATCCGTGAGATCGCCAGCGGGGATCTGACCCAAACCCTGGTCATTAACGGTAAAAACGAAATTACCGAGCTGGCGGACAGCGTTGAGCATATGCAGCGTTCGCTGATCGATACCGTGACCAACGTGCGCCGGGGATCGGATGGGATCCACAGCGGAACCAGTGAAATCGCCGCCGGTAACAACGATCTCTCTTCCCGTACCGAGCAGCAGGCCTCCGCGCTGGAGCAGACCGCCGCCAGCATGGAGCAGCTCACCGCCACCGTGAAGCAGAACGCCGATAACGCACGTCAGGCTTCGCAGCTGGCGCTCAGCGCCTCCGAAATCGCCGGACGCGGGGGCAAGGTGGTGGACGGCGTGGTGAAAACCATGCACGACATCGCCGCCAGCTCAAAGAAAATCGCCGATATCACCAGCGTGATCGACGGCATTGCCTTCCAGACCAATATTCTGGCGCTTAACGCTGCCGTAGAGGCCGCTCGTGCGGGCGAGCAGGGGCGCGGCTTTGCCGTCGTCGCCGGTGAGGTGCGTAACCTCGCCAGCCGCAGCGCCAACGCAGCCAAAGAGATCAAAGCGTTAATTGAAGATTCCGTCTCGCGCGTGGATACCGGCTCGGTGCTGGTAGAGAGCGCCGGGGAGACCATGAACGATATCGTCAATGCGGTCACCCGGGTGACTGACATTATGGGCGAGATTGCCTCTGCCTCCGATGAGCAGAGCAAAGGCATCGACCAGGTGGCGCTGGCGGTATCGGAGATGGACAGAGTGACACAGCAGAACGCGTCGCTGGTAGAGGAGTCTGCGGCCGCCGCCGCAGCATTAGAAGAACAGGCCAGTCGACTCACGCAGGCGGTCTCTGCTTTCCGCCTTGCCGCCATCCCTGAACATCCGGCGCAGCGCCGCTCGCAGGGAGGGGAGTTCACCTCCGCCCCCGCCAGCAGACGTCAGCTCAGTACCGGGCAGGATGATAACTGGGAAACTTTTTGATCGTATTGATATTGCGGCATTAGCCGCCTGATGGGAGCGTAGATGTTTAATCGTATTCGTATCTCGACCACACTGTTTATCTTACTGATTGTTTGCGGTCTGTTGCTGGTGGGAAGCAACGGCCTCTCTTTCTGGGCCTTCCGCGATGGTTTCCAGCATCTGGAGCAGGTTGAAAAGAGCAACCACCAGCGCAACACGCTGGCCCAGATGCGCGCCGTTTTACTGCAGACCAGCACCTCGTTGAATAAGGCGGGCACGCTGACCGCTTTAAGCTATCCGCCGGATGATATCAAAGGGCTGATGAGTTCGGCCCGCAGCAACCTGCAGCTTGCCGCCGCCCAGCTCAAAGAGTTTGATGCAATCGAGGCGATCTCACCGGAAGGGGAGAAGCTCAAGGCGCAGGCGAGGACCACCTACACCACGTGGATGAGCGATTTAGAGCATCAGGCGACCTGGCTTGAGAATAACCAACTCTCAGATTTTATGACCGCGCCGGTACAGCAGTCCCAGGATGCGTTTGAGGCGACCTTTACGGCCTGGCAGCACTATATCGATCGTTTCGTCGAGACCGCGACGGCAGGCAGTCGTGCCAACTACCACATGTCGGCGGCAACCTTTATTACCGTGTTGATTCTGGCAGCGGCGCTGATCTCAGCCGGGCTGCTCTGGTCGCGCAGACTGATCGTGCAGCCGCTGGCGATCATCAGCAGCCACTTTGACAGCATCGCCGGGGGCGACCTGGCGCGGCCGATCTCGGTCTATGGCCGCAACGAAATCTCAGCCATTTTTGCCAGTTTGAAAAAGATGCAGACCGCGCTGCGCACCACGGTGGCCAACGTGCGCGAAGGGAGCGTGTCGATGCACACCGGCATCTCAGAAATTGCTGCAGGCAATAACGATCTCTCGGCGCGTACCGAGCAGCAGGCGGCGTCGCTGGCCGAAACCGCTGCCAGCATGGAGCAGCTCACCGCGACGGTGTCCCAGAACGCGGACAACGCCCGTCAGGCCTCGGTGCTCTCTCACGGCGCGGCGGAAACCGCGAGAAAAGGCGGGGAGCAGACCTCACGGGTCGCTGACACCATGCATGATATCGCCACCAGTTCACAAAAGATTGGCGACATCATTAGCGTGATCGACGGTATTGCCTTCCAGACCAATATCCTGGCGCTGAACGCCGCCGTTGAGGCCGCACGGGCGGGCGAGCAGGGGCGTGGTTTTGCCGTCGTAGCCGGCGAAGTACGCAACCTGGCCAGCCGCAGCGCCGAGGCGGCGAAAGAGATCAAAGGATTAATTGAAGATTCCGTTGCCCGCGTGCAGCAGGGTTCCGCCCTGGTGGATACGGCGGCGCAGACCATGACGGACATCGTTCGCTCTGTCACCCAGGTGAATGACATCATGGGCGAAATTGCTTCCGCCTCCGATGAGCAGCGCCGGGGTATTGAGCAGGTCGCACTGGCGGTCAGCCAGATGGATCAGGTTACGCAGCAGAACGCCTCTCTGGTAGAGGAGGCTGCTGCGGCAACCGAACAGTTAGCGCACCAGGCGGATCATCTTACGTCCCAGGTTGCGGTATTTAAGTTAGATGAACAAATCGGTCAACCCGACGTGGCACCCCCCAGGGCTGTGCCGGCATTATCCTGAAAGTAATTGAGAAGGCGCTATGACATCATCACTGCCCAACGGGCAAACGTCATTAACTATGCAGTTCCCTCAGCGCCTTGCGCTGTCCGATGCGCATTTTCGTCGGATATGTCAATTGATTTACCAGCGTGCAGGGATCGTGCTGGCTGACCATAAGCGAGACATGGTCTACAACCGGCTGGTACGCCGCCTGCGCACGTTGGGGCTGGATGATTTTGGCCGCTACCTGAGCATGCTGGAGGCGAACCAGAGCAGCGCCGAGTGGCAGGCATTTATCAACTCGCTGACCACTAACCTGACCGCCTTCTTCCGTGAAGCTCATCACTTCCCGGTGCTGGCCGATCACGCCCGCAAGCACAGCGGTGAGTACCGCGTCTGGAGCGCCGCCGCGTCGACCGGCGAAGAGCCTTACTCGCTTGCCATTACCCTGGCAGATGCGCTGGGCATGGTGCAGGGACGCTGGAAAGTGATCGCCAGCGATATCGACACCGAGGTGCTGGAGAAAGCCCGCAGCGGCATCTACCGCCTGGACGAGCTGAAAACGCTCTCTCCCCAGCAGCTGCAGCGCTACTTTATGCGCGGCACCGGGCCCCATGCCGGGCTGGTGCGGGTGCGTCAGGAGCTGGCGAACTTCGTCGATTTCCAGCCGCTCAACCTGCTGGATAAGCAGTACAACGTGCCGGGCCCGTTCGACGCTATTTTTTGTCGTAACGTGATGATCTATTTTGATAAAACGACGCAGCAGGACATTTTGCGCCGCTTTGCCCCAATGCTTAAGCCTGACGGACTGATGTTCGCTGGGCATTCGGAGAATTTCAGCAACCTTGTGCGCGAGTTTACCCTGCGTGGGCAGACGGTTTATGCGCTGAGTAAGGATAAAGCATGAGTAAAATCAGGGTTCTGTCTGTTGATGACTCCGCGCTGATGCGCCAGATCATGACGGAGATTATCAACAGCCACAGTGATATGGAGATGGTGGCTACCGCGCCGGATCCGCTGGTCGCGCGGGATTTAATCAAGAAATACAATCCGGATGTTCTGACCCTGGACGTTGAAATGCCGCGCATGGATGGCCTCGACTTTCTTGAGAAGCTGATGCGCCTGCGGCCGATGCCGGTGGTGATGGTCTCCTCCCTGACCGGGAAGGGCTCTGAAGTAACCCTGCGCGCGCTGGAGCTGGGCGCAATTGACTTCGTCACCAAGCCACAGCTGGGGATCCGTGAGGGCATGCTCGCCTATAGCGAGATGATTGCCGAGAAGGTGCGTACCGCCTCGCGGGCCAAGCTGGCCGCGCACAATCCGGTCTCCGCCCCGGCCACCCTGAAAGCCGGACCGCTATTAAGCTCGGAAAAGCTGCTGGCGATCGGCGCATCAACCGGCGGAACAGAGGCAATTCGCCATGTACTCCAGCCATTGCCGCTCTCCAGTCCCGGTATTCTTATTACCCAGCACATGCCGCCGGGCTTTACCCGTTCGTTCGCTGAGCGTCTGAACAAGCTCTGCCAGATCAGCGTAAAAGAGGCGGAGGACGGCGAGCGCGTGCTGCCGGGTCATGCCTATATTGCCCCTGGCGATAAGCACATGGAGCTGGCGCGCAGCGGCGCAAACTATCAGATCAAGATTCACGACGGACCGCCGGTTAACCGGCATCGTCCGGCGGTAGACGTGCTGTTTCATTCGGTCGCGAAACACGCGGGGCGCAACGCCGTGGGGGTGATCCTCACCGGCATGGGTAACGACGGCGCGGCCGGTATGTTAGCAATGCACCAGGCGGGCGCCTGGACGATTGCGCAAAATGAAGCAAGTTGTGTGGTGTTCGGCATGCCGCGCGAAGCTATCAATATGGGTGGCGTAAGCGAAGTGGTCGATCTTAGCCAGGTAAGCCAGCAGATGCTGGCAAAAATCAGTGCCGGACAGGCAATACGTATTTAACGAGGAGTGTAGTTTTATGGCGGACAAAGAGCTCAAGTTTCTGGTTGTGGATGACTTTTCCACCATGCGTCGCATCGTGCGCAACCTGCTGAAAGAGCTGGGTTTCAATAACGTAGAAGAGGCAGAGGACGGCGTTGATGCGCTGAACAAGCTCCAGGCGGGCGGGTTTGGCTTCGTTATCTCCGACTGGAACATGCCCAACATGGATGGCCTGGAGCTGCTGAAAACCATTCGCGGCAACAGCGCCATGGCTTCCCTGCCGGTACTGATGGTGACCGCAGAGGCGAAGAAAGAGAACATCATTGCGGCCGCGCAGGCGGGTGCAAGTGGTTACGTGGTGAAGCCGTTCACGGCAGCAACCCTGGAAGAGAAACTCGGTAAGATCTTCGAGAAACTCGGCATGTGAGGACCGGATGATGATGATGCAACCGCAAATTAAACCTTCGGATGAGCACACGCCCGGAGACATAATCGCCCGTATCGGCAGCCTGACGCGCATGCTGCGCGACAGCCTGCGCGAGCTGGGCCTTGACCAGGCGATTGCCGAAGCGGCGGAAGCGATCCCCGATGCCCGCGATCGTCTGGACTACGTTGTGCAGATGACGGCCCAGGCCGCCGAGCGTGCGTTAAACAGCGTAGAAGCCTCGCAGCCGCATCAGGATGCGATGGAGAGCGGCGCGAAGTCGCTGACCAAACGTTGGGACGCGTGGTTTGAGAACCCGATTGAGCTGACCGACGCCAAAGAGCTGGTCAAGGATACCCGCCAGTATCTTGGCGACGTGCCGGGCCACACCAGCTTCACCAACGCCCAGCTGCTGGACATCATGATGGCGCAGGATTTCCAGGACCTGACCGGTCAGGTGATCAAGCGCATGATGGATGTGATCCAGGAGATTGAGCGTCAGCTGCTGATGGTGCTGCTGGATAACATGCCAGAGCCCTCCTCGCGGCCAAAGCGCGAGAACGACAGCCTGCTCAACGGGCCGCAGCTCGACACCACCAAAGCAGGTGTCGTGGCCAGCCAGGACCAGGTCGACGACCTGCTGGACAGCCTCGGCTTCTGATCAAAACCCGCCTCTGCTGATAAAGAGAGGCGGGAATTTCCGCTTAGCAGGTTCCTCACCTGCCAGCTGACCCTCCCTGGGCTAAACGCCTAAACAGTAAAAAAGCCGTGTTAAAGCGAGCTTATCGTCCCATTGTCTCTTCAGGGCTCTGGCATGATACCCGTGACGTAATGTATCGCGAGTATTTAGCGTGGCTGAAGAAGATAACGAGGACAAAACAGAGGCCCCCACACCCCACCGACTAGAGAAGGCGCGTGAGGAGGGGCAGGTTCCCCGCTCCAAAGAGCTTACATCGCTGCTGATCCTGGTGGTCGGCATCTGTGTGATCTGGATTGGGGGGGAGTCGCTCGCCCGCAGGCTGGCGGGACTGCTCTCATCTGGCCTCCGCTTCGACCACGGTATCGTCAACGATCCCTATCTGATCCTCGGCCAAACCGTTTTGCTGATCAAAGAGGCCATGATTGCGCTGCTGCCGCTCATTACCGGCGTGGTGCTGGTGGCGCTGATCGCCCCGATTTTGCTGGGCGGACTGGTGTTTAGCGGCAAGTCGCTGCAGTTCAAGTTCTCCAAGCTCAACCCGCTCAGCGGCCTGAAGCGCCTCTTCTCCGCCCAGGTCGGCGCAGAGCTGGTCAAAGCGGTACTGAAAGCCGTGCTGATGGGCGGCGTGGCAGGCCTCTACCTGACCCATAAGTGGCCAGAGATGATGCGCCTGATGAGCGAATCGCCGCTGACGGCCATGAGCAACGCCCTCAACCTGGTGGGCCTTTGCGTGCTGCTGGTGGTGCTGGGCATCATTCCGATGGTGGGCTTTGACGTGATTTGGCAGATCTACAGCCACATCAAAAAGCTGCGCATGTCCCGCCAGGATATCCGCGATGAACACAAGCAGAGTGAAGGCGATCCGCACGTGAAAGGGCGTATCCGCCAGATGCAGCGCGCCGCCGCACGTCGCCGCATGATGGCGGACGTGCCCAAGGCTAACGTGGTGGTAACCAACCCGACGCACTACGCCGTGGCGCTGCTGTATGACGAGAACAAGATGAGTGCGCCGAAGGTGCTGGCCAAAGGGGCCGGGCTGGTGGCGTTGCGCATTCGAGAGATTGCCGCTGAAAACCGTATTCCACTGCTGGAAGCGCCGCCGCTGGCGCGTGCGCTCTACCGCCACGCCGATGTCGGCCAGCAGATCCCCGGCCAGCTCTACGCGGCGGTAGCCGAAGTTTTGGCCTGGGTATGGCAGCTCAAACGCTGGAAGCTCGCTGGTGGGCAAGCGCCGGTGAAACCCGCCAATCTTCCGGTGCCTGAAGCACTGGATTTTATGAACGACGAGAAGGACACTGATGAATAATCTGGTGACGATGTTGCGTCTGCCCAGCAACATGAAATCAGGTCAATGGCAGATTCTTGCTGGACCGATACTGATTCTGCTTATCCTGTCGATGATGGTGCTGCCGCTCCCGGCGTTCATCCTTGACCTGCTGTTTACCTTTAACATTGCGCTCTCCATCATGGTGCTGCTGGTGGCGATGTTTACCCAGCGCACGCTGGAGTTCGCCGCGTTCCCGACCATTCTGCTGTTTACCACCCTGCTGCGGCTGGCGCTGAACGTCGCCTCCACGCGTATCATCCTGATGGAAGGGCACACCGGCGGCGCGGCGGCGGGGAAGGTGGTTGAAGCCTTCGGCCACTTCCTCGTGGGCGGTAACTTTGCCATCGGTATCGTGGTGTTCGTTATCCTCGTCATCATCAACTTTATGGTTATTACCAAGGGTGCGGGGCGTATCGCAGAAGTAGGCGCGCGCTTTGTCCTCGACGGGATGCCGGGCAAGCAGATGGCGATTGATGCCGACCTCAACGCCGGGATTATCGGTGAAGAGGAGGCGAAAAAACGCCGTTCGGAAGTGACCCAGGAGGCCGACTTCTACGGCTCCATGGACGGTGCAAGTAAGTTCGTGCGCGGCGATGCCGTCGCGGGCATCCTGATCATGGTGATTAACGTTATCGGTGGCCTGCTGGTAGGCGTTCTGCAGCACGGCATGGACATGGGCCACGCGGCGGAGAGCTATACCCTGCTGACCATCGGTGACGGGCTGGTTGCCCAGATCCCGGCCCTGGTGATCTCCACCGCAGCGGGTGTGATCGTGACTCGCGTGGCAACCGATCAGGACGTGGGCCAGCAGATGGTGGGTCAGCTGTTTAGCAACCCGCGCGTGATGCTGCTGAGCGCCGCCGTACTGGGCCTGCTGGGCCTGGTGCCGGGCATGCCAAACTTTGTCTTTCTGCTCTTTACCGCCGGACTGCTGGGCCTTGCCTGGTGGCTGCGCGGGCGTGAACAGAAAGCCCCGGTTGAGGCCGCACCGATCAAGATGCCGGAGAACAACCAGGCGGTTGAAGCGACCTGGAACGATGTGCAGCTGGAGGACTCCCTTGGCATGGAGGTGGGTTACCGCCTGATCCCAATGGTGGATTTCCAGCAGGACGGCGAGCTGCTCGGACGTATCCGCAGCATCCGTAAGAAATTTGCCCAGGATATGGGCTTCCTGCCGCCGGTGGTGCACATCCGTGACAATATGGATCTGCCTCCGGCGCGCTACCGTATTCTGATGAAGGGCGTGGAGATCGGCAGCGGTGAGGCCTATCCGGGTCGCTGGCTGGCGATCAACCCCGGCACGGCGGCGGGAACGCTGCCCGGCGAGCAGACGGTGGATCCGGCCTTTGGTCTGGCGGCGATCTGGATCGAAAGCGCCCTGAAAGAGCAGGCGCAGATCCAGGGCTATACCGTGGTAGAGGCCAGCACCGTGGTGGCGACCCATCTTAACCACCTGATCGGTCAGTTCTCTGCCGAGCTGTTTGGCCGCCAGGAGGCGCAGCAGCTGCTGGATCGCGTGAGCCAGGAGATGCCGAAGCTCACCGAAGATCTGGTTCCGGGCGTGGTTACGCTCACCACCCTGCACAAAGTGCTGCAGAACCTGCTCGATGAAAAAGTACCGATTCGCGATATGCGTACCATTCTGGAGACCCTGGCCGAACATGCGCCGATCCAGAGCGATCCGCACGAGCTGACCGCAGTAGTTCGCGTGGCGCTGGGCCGGGCGATCACCCAGCAGTGGTTCCCGGGCACCGGTGAAGTGCAGGTGATCGGTCTGGATACGCCGCTTGAGCGTCTGCTGCTGCAGGCGTTGCAGGGTGGTGGTGGCCTGGAGCCTGGCCTGGCGGATCGCCTGCTGGCCCAGACTCAGGAGGCGCTGGCCCGTCAGGAGATGCTTGGCGCGCCGCCGGTGCTGCTGGTGAACCACGCCCTGCGTCCGCTGCTGTCGCGCTTCCTGCGTCGCAGCCTGACCCAGCTGGTAGTGCTCTCCAATATGGAGCTGTCGGATAACCGCAATATCCGCATGACCGCCACCATTGGAGGTAAATAGTGCGTAGAGTATTAGGTCTTCTGCTGGCGCTGCCGCTGCTGGCCCACGCGGCAGGTGAGGGGGCATGGCAGGCGAGCAGCATCGGCATCACCCTTAACCATCGGGGAGAGTCGATGTCGTCCCGACCGCTGGCCTCCTCTCAGCCCGTCTCCGGGCTGATGACGCTGGTGGCGTGGCGCTACGCGCTTAATGGCCCAACCCCGGCCGGGCTGCGGGTGCGTCTCTGCTCGCAGATCCGCTGCACAGAGCTGGACGGAGAGAGCGGCACGACCCACGCCTTCAACGGCATTCCGGCTGCTGAGCCGCTGCGCTTTATTTGGGAAGTGCCCGGCGGCGGACGTCTGCTGCCAGCCCTGAAGGTTAGCCGCAATGAGGTCATCGTAAACTACCGCTAAGCGCTTCATTCTTCGCCAGTCATCACCGTTTTCAGCGGGATTATGATGGCTGGCTCTCAATTTTTGACCCCGCCTTTTGATGCAGAAGAAACACTGTTTTATAAATCAGTGACACACGTAGTGAGACTCTTTGTATTTTTGCCAACCGCGTCAGCGTTGTGGCAGAAACAGAAAGGTTTATCTGAACGCATCCTCTTACTTTAGCCGTGTAAGTACTCCCAAAACAAAAAGGGTTGGCGGCAATGAAAACACGTAAAATTGGACTGGCGAACTATCTCGCCTACGGATCCGGTGACTTTTTGGGGGCCGGGACGACAGCGTTGACCGCTGCGTGGCTCCTCTATTTCTACACAACGTTTTGTGGTTTAACGCCTATCGAGGCCACCTTCATCTTTGCCACCGCAAGGGTGCTGGATGCGGTCGTCAGCCCGCTAATGGGCTTTTTAACCGATAACTTCGGTTCGACCTGGCTGGGCAAACGCTTTGGCCGCCGTAAATTCTTTATCATGCTCGGTATCCCGTGCGTCTTTAGCTACTCCATCATGTGGGTTGGCGACATGGGCTTCTGGTACTACCTGCTCACCTATCTGCTGTTCGATATCGTCTACACCATGATCCTCGTCCCGTATGAGACCCTGGTACCGGAGATGACCGACGACTTCAAACAGAAGACCAAGTTCTCTGGGGCACGTATCGGCATGGCGCAGATGTCGGCGATCCTCGCCTCGTTCCTGCCGGGGATCCTGCTGACCCACTTTGGTAAAGACAACCCGGTCTCCTTCTTCTATGCCAGCCTGGTCTTCTCGGTGCTCTGTGCCCTGATGCTGACCTTTGTCTGGTTCTTCACCTGGGAGCGTCCGCGTGAAGAGTGGACCGAAGCCGCCCTGCGTGCCGAAGAGGAGAAGAAACACCTGACGTTCCGTCAAAGCATGACCCGCCTGTTTACCGAGCTTAGCTCAACCCTGCGCATCAAGATTTTCCGTCAGCATCTGGGCATGTACCTCGGGGGCTATATTGCCCAGGACGTCTTCAACGCCGTCTTTACCTACTATGTCGTATTCGTCCTGATGCAGGAGGCGTCGCTGGCCTCTAACCTGCTCGGCACCATGGCTATCTTCCAGTTCATTGCGGTCATCGCCATGATCCCGCTCTGCATCCGCTTTGGACCCGCGCCGTCCTATCGGATGGTGGTGACGCTATTCGGACTCAGCTCCATCTCCTACGCCGTGCTCTACTACGCGGGGCTGAGCGATATCTACTCCCTGCTGCTGCTGGTTTCCGCCGTCGCCGGTCTCGGACGCGGGGGCATCAACTACGTGCCGTGGAACACCTACACCTACATCTCCGACGTGGATGAGGTGATCACCGGCCAGCGCCGGGAAGGGATCTTCGCTGGCATCATGACCCTGACCCGTAAAGCCTCCCAGGCCGGGGCGGTGATGCTGGTGGGGATCGTCATGCAGGCCTCCGGCTTCGTCTCCGGTCAGAAAACGCAGCCGGAGTCGGTCAGCCACACCATTCTGATGATCCTCTGCTTCGGTACGGTGGCGGTGCTGATCTGCGGCTTCCTGGTGTCGCTGCGCTTTAAGCTGAACCTGAAAACCCACAGCGTGCTGCGGGAAGAGACGGCCAAAATGCGCCAGTCTGGCCGCGCCATGCCAGAGACCGTGACGCCGCAGGCGCGGGCCACCGTTGAGATGCTGGCGGGCATGCCTTACGAGTCGCTGTGGGGCAATAACAATATTGGCTATCTGAATCGTAACAAGCCTGCCGCGCCGTCGCTGAAAGATCGCCCCGGCCATGAATTCAATACGCAAGAGGTTAAGTAAATGATTGTTTACCCTGTCAAACATAGCCCTTTACTCTGTCAGCCGACGCGCTTTATTGCCCGGGACGAGCTGAAGGCACTGATCCAGAAGGTGACCCATAATCTGGTCAATATTCAGGATGCATCCGGTGAGTTTTTACTGCGACTAGACGACGGGCGTGTCATTGATACCAAAGGCTGGGCGGGCTGGGAGTGGACGCACGGCGTGGGACTGTACGGCATGTATCAATACTATCGCCAGACCGGCGATGAGACGATGCGGGAGATCATTGATAGCTGGTTCGCAGATCGCTTTGCTGAAGGGGCTACCACTAAAAACGTCAACACCATGGCACCGTTTTTGACCCTGGCCTATCGCTATGAGGAGACCCGCAATCCGTCTTACCTGCCGTGGCTTGAGAGCTGGGCCGAGTGGGCGATGAACGAGATGCCGCGCACCGAGCATGGCGGAATGCAGCACATCACGCTGGCGGAAGAGAACCACCAGCAGATGTGGGACGATACGCTGATGATGACCGTGCTGCCGCTGGCGAAGATCGGCAAGCTGCTTAACCGCCCGGAGTATGTTGAAGAGGCGGTGTATCAGTTCCTGCTGCACGTGCAGAACCTGATGGATCGTCAGACCGGACTCTGGTTCCACGGCTGGAGCTACGAGGGTAACCACAACTTTGCGCAGGCGCGCTGGGCGCGAGGCAACAGCTGGCTGACCATTGTGATCCCGGACTTTCTCGAGCTGGTGGATCTGCCAGAAAACAACGCCGTACGCCGCTACCTGGTGCAGGTGCTGAATGCGCAGATCGCCGCCCTGGCGACGTGCCAGGACGACAGCGGCCTGTGGCATACCCTGCTGGACGATCCGCACTCCTACCTTGAGGCGTCGGCCACCGCCGGGTTCGCCTACGGTATTTTGAAAGCGGTGCGCAAGCGCTACGTCGGGCCAGAGTATGCTGAGGTCGCGGATAAAGCGATTAAGGGAATTGTGAATAACATTTCGCCGGAAGGGGAGCTGTTGCAAACCTCCTTCGGTACCGGAATGGGATCGAACCTGGATTTCTACCGCAATATTCCGCTCACCTCCATGCCCTATGGCCAGGCGATGGCGATACTCTGCCTGACCGAGTATCTGCGGAAATACTTCTGATAATAAAAAACCCGGCGTTGGCCGGGTTTTTTTACATCGACTGTTACATCCGTTCGACGGTTTGGATCCCAAGAGTATCCAGACCCGTCTTCAGCGTTTTGGCGGTAAGCTGTGCGAGCTTCAGGCGGCTCAGGCGCGTCTCGTCGCTTTCGGCGGTCAGGATCGGGCAGTGCTCGTAGAAACCAGAGAACAGGCCAGCCAGATCGTAGAGGTAGCTGCACATCACGTGCGGCGTACCTTCACGAGCGACTACGTTCAGCGTCTCTTCAAACTGCAGCAGGCGCGCCGCCAGCTGGGCTTCGCGATCTTCAGTAATCACCACGTTAGCACTTGCCAGCACGCTCTCGTCGATCTCTGCTTTACGGAAAACGGAGAGCACGCGGGTGTAAGCATACTGCATGTACGGCGCAGTATTGCCCTCAAAGGCCAGCATGTTATCCCAGTCGAAGATGTAGTCGGTGGTACGGTTTTTAGAGAGATCCGCATACTTTACCGCGCCGATGCCCACCGCGTTAGCCAGCTTTTCCAGCTCGTCGGCAGGCATATCCGGGTTCTTCTCGGCCACCAGACGGCGGGCGCGCTCCAGCGCCTCGTCCAGCAGATCGGCGAGCTTCACGGTACCGCCAGCGCGGGTTTTGAACGGCTTGCCGTCTTTGCCCAGCATCATGCCGAACATGTGGTGCTCCAGCGGCACGCTCTCTGGCACGTAGCCCGCTTTACGCACGATGGTCCACGCCTGCATCAGGTGCTGGTGCTGACGGGAGTCGATATAGTAGAGCACACGATCGGCGTGCAGGGTCTCAAAGCGGTACTTGGCGCAGGCGATATCGGTTGTGGTGTAGAGGTAGCCGCCATCCTTTTTCTGGATGATGACGCCCATCGGCTCACCCTCTTTGTTTTTGTACTCGTCGAGGAAGACCACGGTCGCGCCTTCGCTCTCAACCGCCAGCCCTTTGGCTTTCAGGTCGGCCACGATACCCGGCAGCATCGGGTTGTAGAGGCTTTCGCCCATCACGTCCTTGCTGGTGAGGGTCACGTTCAGACGATCATAGTTGGTCTGGTTCTGCGCCATGGTGATATCCACCAGCTTGCGCCACATCTGACGGCAGTACTCGTCCCCGCCCTGTAATTTCACCACGTAGCCACGGGCGCGCTCGGCAAAAGCGGCATCTTCGTCGTAGTGTTTTTTTGCTTCACGATAGAACGCTTCGAGGTCCGCCAGCGCCATCTCGCCTGCGTTCTCCTGCTGCTTAAGCTCCAGGAACGCAATCAGCATACCAAACTGGGTGCCCCAGTCGCCAACGTGGTTGGCGCGGATCACCTTATGACCCAGCAGCTCCAGGGTACGCACGGAGGCGTCGCCGATGATGGTCGAGCGCAGATGGCCGACGTGCATCTCTTTGGCTACGTTCGGGGCAGAGTAGTCCACCACGATGGTCTGCGGCTCCGGGCGGGAGAGGCCCAGGCGATCGGAGGCCAGCGCCTGGTTGACGTGCTCGGCCAGAAACGCCGGATCGAGGAAGATATTGATAAAGCCCGGCCCGGCGATCTCGACCTTGCTGGCAATGCCGTTGAGGTCAAGGTGAGTCAGGACCTGCTCAGCAACTTGTCGCGGGGGCATGCCCAGTTTTTTCGCAACCGCCATGACGCCATTGGCCTGGTAGTCACCAAACTGTACTTTTGCTGACTGACGAACCTGCGGCTCGCAATCCGCAGGCGCGCCTGCGGCAATCAGTGCCTGACTGACTTTTTCTGAGAGAAGTGCCTGAATATTCACCGGGATACCTTACGTTAACGACGCAGCGCGCAAAAAGCCGCCTGCGTCCGGGTGTTGATAAGTAAAGCCGGGAGTATACTGCAATTGCCTGCTGCCGTCAGCCCTGTCGGGACGCGGGTTTTGCGCAAATAAACGGCAAGCTAATCGTGAATAATCATTCATTTGCCAACGGGAACAATCGCCGTTTGGTGCGCGTCCGACAACAGGGTAAATTAGCGGCTTTGCGATAAACGAGGGCGTTGACCATGGCTGACTGGCAGACCATTGACGAATTGCATGATATTTCTGCGGATCTCCCGCGCTTTACAAAAGCGTTAACCGAACTTGCCACCCGGCTGGGGCTGGATATCGCGCCTCTGGAGGCCGATCACATTTCGCTGCGCTGCCATCAGAATACCACCGCCGAGCGCTGGCGGCGGGGCTTAGAGCAGTGCGGTACGCTGCTGTCAGAGAACATCATTAACGGTCGGCCGATCTGCCTGTTTAAGCTGCACCAGCCTGTGACGGTCGCGCACTGGTCTTTTACGGTGGTTGAGCTGCCGTGGCCGGGCGAAAAGCGTTACCCCCACGAAGGCTGGGAGCATATCGAGATCGTACTGCCCGGCGAACCGGAAACCCTGAATGCCCGAGCGCTGGCGCTGCTGGCCGATGAGGGGCTAAGCCAGCCGGGTATCGTCGTTAAAACCAGCTCGCCAAAAGGGGAGCACGAGCGCCTGCCCAACCCTACGCTTGCGGTGACAGATGGCACGGTAACGGTGAAGTTTCACCCCTGGTCCATCGAAGCGATCGTGGCGAGCGAAAACGGCGCGTAGAACAGAGGAGAGAGAACATGGCTCTGCTGGAGATCTGTTGTTACAGCCAGGCGAGCGCCGAGATCGCACAGCTCAACGGAGCGGATCGCATTGAGCTTTGTGCGGCGCCGAAAGAGGGTGGGCTTACGCCCTCCTATGGCGTCCTGCGGCTGGTGCGCGAGACGGTAACCATTCCCGTGCATCCCATCGTCCGCCCGAGGGGCGGCGACTTTTGCTACACCGACGATGAGTTCAGCGCCATGCTGGACGACGTCAGGCTGATCAAGACGCTGGGCTTTCCAGGGCTGGTGATCGGCGTGCTGGATGAAGAGGGCAACGTCGATATACCCCGCATGGGGCAAATAATGCATGCCGCACAGGGGATGGCCGTCACTTTTCATCGCGCTTTTGATATGTGCAGAAACCCGCATGAAGCCGTTGATAGATTAGGAGATTTAGGCGTTTCGCGCGTCCTTACCTCGGGGCAAAAAGCGTCGGCAGAAAAAGGACTTTCATTAATTACGGAACTAAAACACCGATCCGGTGTTCCAATCATTATGGCTGGTGCTGGCGTTCGAGCCAGCAACCTGCACATGTTTCTCGACGCAGGGGTGGAGGAGGTACACAGCTCCGCAGGAATGTGGATCCCGTCGCCCATGCGTTACCGTCAACAGGGATTGTCGATGTCATCTGACGCGCAGTCGGATGAGTATCTGCGCTATTGCGTGGACGGTGAAATTGTAGCGGAAATGAAAGCGATGATTACCCGTCATCGTGCGTTCTGACCAGTTTTTACCGCACATCATGTCGCCCAATATGATGCTTGCTTTGTACCAGGCCCCTGCCATTTCAACAGGGGCCATTTTTTTTCCTTCATATTTCAAACTGCAACTGTGTTGGCTGCCGCGTTAAGGCTTCTTCGCGACTAACACCGCGCGCAGCGGGGCCGGGTAGCCCTCAACGGTCTTGCTGGGATCGTTTGGATCGAGGAACTCCGCCAGCGACTCGGTGATCATCCACTCGGTGCGGCGCTGCTCCTCGGTAGTGGTCTGGCAGACGTCAACGATACGCACATCTACAAAGCCACACTTCTCCAGCCAGTTTTTCAGCGCCAGCGCGGAGGGGATAAAGTAGACGTTGCGCATCTGCGCATAGCGATCGCCGGGGATCAGCACCGTGCGCTCATCGCCCTCGACCACCAGCGTCTCCAGCACCAGCTCGCCCTCGCTCACCAGCTGATCCTTAAGCTGCCACAGGTGCTCCAGCGGGGAGCGACGATGATAGAGCACGCCCATCGAGAAGACCGTGTCAAACGCGTTCAGGGCCGGAAGCTGCTCAATGCCCAGCGGCAACAGGTGCGCCCGCTGGTCGCCGCCCAGCAGCTTGCGCACCGCCTCGAACTGGCAGAGGAACAGCTGAGTCGGATCGATACCTACCGCCAGGTGTGCGCCTGCGCCCACCATTCGCCACAGGTGATAGCCGCTGCCGCAGCCGACGTCGAGAATGGTACGTCCGGCTAAATCAGAGAGGTGCGGAAGAACGCGCTCCCATTTCCAGTCCGAGCGCCACTCGGTATCAATGTTCACGCCATAGAGCGAGAACGGCCCCTTGCGCCACGGCATCAGGTTACGCAGCAGCGTATCGATGCGTTTGATCTGGCCTGGGCTGAGCGGGGTTTCGCTCTCCGCCGTCACGCTGTGCAGCAGATCAAGCTGATACGGCTGCATCTCTGGCAGAAACTCTACCGCATTGGTCCACTGCTTAAACTGACCATGCAGAGCACCGCGCTGCCAGGTTGCAATTTGCGCGGGCAGCGTCTCCAGCCAGTGGGCGAGGGGGCTTTTGGCAATCTGCTGATAGAAGTCACCGAACTCGATCATGCTGACGCTCCTGCTTTCAACGCCACCAGCGAACCAAAGTTAAAGCACTGGAACCAGAGCTCGCTGTGCTCGAACCCGGCCTGGCGCAGGCGAGCTTTGTGCGTCTCCACGGAGTCGGTAAGCATCACGTTCTCCAGCATGCTGCGCTTCTGGCTGATCTCCAGCTCGCTGTAGCCGTTGGCACGCTTAAAATCGTGGTGCATATTAAACAGCAGCTCGCCGGTGGTGGCATCTTCAAAGCTGAATTTTTCCGACAGCACCAGCGCGCCGCCAGGATTCAAGCCCTGATAGATGTTGTCCAGTAGCGCCTGACGTTCAGCAGGTTCAAGGAATTGCAGGGTAAAGTTAAGTACCACCAGCGACGCGTTTTCAATGTGGATATGGCGAATATCGCCCTCAATCACCTCAACCGGCGTCGGCGCTTTATAGGCGTCAATATGGCGGCGGCAGCGTTCAACCATAGCCGGAGAGTTATCCACGGCAATAATTTTACAGCCCGGATGGGCGATATTTCGGCGCACGGAGAGCGTAGCCGCGCCCAGCGAGCAGCCCAGATCGTAGACCTGGGTAGCGGGCTGTACGAAGCGCTCCGCCAGCATGCCGATCATCGAGATAATATTTGAGTAGCCGGGAACGGAGCGCTGGATCATGTCCGGGAAGACTTCGGCTACCCGTTCATCGAATGTCCAGTCACCCAGGCTGGCGATTGGCGCAGAAAAAAGCGTGTCGCGGTGAGACATAACGTAAAAATCCGAGAAAACAAAAGTGGCGTATTGTGCGCTAATGCACAGAGAAAACCAACTCCCAGGGCATGAACCAGAGGTTTGCCAGCACCATCAGCACCAGCGAACACCAGGTGGCACTCATGCCAGAACGCCGCCAGCGCATCAACTGGTGATGCAAACCGTAGTAGTGCATCAGGCGACCGGCAATCAGCAGCAGTCCACAGACGTGTACCATCCACGTCTCTGCGCCGTTCATCTCCATAAATAGCAGCAGGATCAGGCCGCCGGGAAGATACTCTACCGCATTGCCATGAATGCGAATCGCGGTCTGTAGCTCGCTAAAGCCGCCATCGCCATACGACACCCGGTACTGCATACGCAGGCGCACAACGTCAAAAGATAACTTAATCAGCAGCAGAACACCCAGCACGGCATACAGCGCGCTTACCATAGAAACTCCATTTAAGCCCGGAAAGGGTACGTCTCTATGATAGCGCGACTGATTCAGAAAAGAGAGGATTGTTGCGGAATTGACGGTGCCGAACCCACGGAGGGGACAGCGCGCCGTAGCGCGGCCCACAGGGTATCGACCAGGATCGGGGCTTCGGCAATATCGGGCGTATGCAGAAAGAGATAGGGCGTGGTGCTTTTCTCCCAGAGGGCCAGTTTCTCCAGCCAGACGGCAAAGAGGGCGCTGTTCTGCGCCATGTCATCGCTGCCGATAAAGCGCACCATCGGATGCTGAGCCGTGACCACCGCATGCACCGGTACCACGGGTTTTTTGCGCTGGGCTTCAATGACCGCTTCGCTGCGGGGAAGGGCGCTGTGCACCGGACGACTGTCGAGGATCACCCGGTTGACGCCCCGCGCATGCAGGCCGCGGTTAAGCTCTGTTTCCGCATCGCCCTTGGCGAAAAATTCCTGATGGCGTACCTCTACCCCATAGCGAAAATCCTCAGGCAAGCTGTCGAGGAAAGCCCACAGGGCGGGCAGATCCTGCGGCGCAAACGAGGCGGGCAACTGGAGCCAGTACTGCCCTATCCGCTCCGCCAGCGGGGCCATGCGGCTAAAAAACTCCTCGGTGAGATCGCCGCACTGGCGCAGCCGCGCCTGATGCGAGATGGTGGCCGGGAACTTAAAGCAGAAGCGAAAGGCGTCGGTGGTCTGGGCGTGCCAGCGCGCCACGATATCGGCCTTTGGCAGGGCATAGAGCGTGGTGTTACCCTCCACACAGTTAAAGTGGCGGGCGTATGCTTCAAGGTCGGTGATGCCAAGGCGCACCCACTTCGGGTGCGACCACTGCGGCAGGCCAATGTAGATCATAGCGCGGTAAGGATCTCTTCGGTGCTACGTACCCGGCCAATGCGCGGGAAGATATGCGTAAAGCTGCCCTGATGCTGTTCGCTGCTGGCGGCGCTGCAGGCGTCCTCTACTACGATCAGGTTAAAGCCCAGCTCCCACGCGTTGCGGGCGGTGGATTCAACGCCGATGTTGGTGGAGATACCGCACAGCACGATGGTGTCGATACCCCGGCGGCGCAGCTGTAGCTCCAGATCGGTGCCGTAGAAGGCGCCCCACTGGCGTTTAGTCACCTCGATATCGCTGTCGCGCTTGCCGAGCGCCACCGGATAGTGCCACCACTCCGGCGGCAGGGCGTGGCCACCGATGGGGGCGTCGACGGGCTGCTTGAGCGCCTCGGCGAAATCAGCTGACCAGCCCACGCGTACCATCACCACCGGCGCACCGTTGGCGCGAAACGTCTCCGCCAGCCGCGCGGCGCGAGCAACAACCTCATCTGCCGTATGAGGGCCACCGGCAAACGGCAGAATACCCTCCTGAAGATCGATAACCACAAGGGCAGTTGTTTTCGCGTTAAGTTCTGGCATGTTAGCTCCTGTTATCTACGTCGTTTTGCCCATACAGTAAGCGTAAATGGCGTTAGCCTGGAGCACAAATTTTGTTAATTTTTGTGAGCGTAGGTTGAAAGTTGCGCAGTCAGGTTACAACAAATAGTTGCTATTGCTCGACTGCTATTAAAAGTATTATCGATAATAATAGATATAATAATTTTTATTAATTCATTTTGTGAATAATTTCTTTATTTTACCAGCATGCTATTATGAGCTTCCCATACAGATGAATAAATATAAAAAATGCTATAAAGGTTGCCTTTATGAAAAGGATGGCAATATTGGTTCCATTGTGTTTACTGTTAGCGGGTTGTCCTGGGGGAAGCAGAGAAGCAAAAGAGCTTGGTGAATGGAAACCCATAAGTATCAGTGCGAATAACGTCTGCTTTAGCGTTAATTCTAAGGATGTTTTAAGTCGCTACACGCTAACCGCTCATGAAAATGGATATCAACAGTTACTTCTCGGTGATTTTGTACATCTCTCTTATCCCAATACCTGTTTTACCCTGAAATTAAAATCGGGTAGCGCTTATTCAGTGAGTTATACCCTGAATAGTAAAGTTTATTATTATACATTTGTTGTTGATAAGAGTGGAGAGAAGGACGCGGCCCGCCTAAAAACTGACCTTTAGGCCGACGTAGCGCCTCATCTTGGCTTTGAGTGTCCTGCTGATATCCAGTATAATAGCCCCCTTTTTTCATCCAGTTGTGACATTCAGCTCGCGCTGGGTCGTCGTGGCTGCAAGGCAGGCGACAAACGGCCTGCGGCTAAGTTAAGGGATATCTCATGCGTACAGAATATTGCGGACAGCTTCGACTGTCCCACGAGGGGCAGCAGGTGACTCTGTGTGGTTGGGTCAACCGCCGCCGCGATCTCGGCAGCCTGATCTTTATCGATATGCGCGACCGTGAAGGTATCGTGCAGGTGTTCTTCGATCCGGATCGCGCAGATGCGTTAAAGCTGGCCTCTGAACTGCGTAATGAGTTCTGCATCCAGGTCACCGGCACCGTGCGCCGCCGTGACGATAAAAACATCAACAGCGATATGGCCACCGGCGAAATTGAAGTGCTGGCCTCCGATCTGACCATCATCAACCGTTCAGAATCGCTGCCGCTCGACTCCAACCACGTCAACACCGAAGAGGCGCGTCTCAAGTACCGCTATCTGGATCTGCGTCGCCCGGAGATGGCCAACCGCCTGAAGACCCGCGCGAAGATCACCAGCTTCGTGCGCCGTTTCATGGACGATCACGGTTTCCTCGATATCGAAACCCCGATGCTGACCAAGGCCACTCCGGAAGGGGCGCGTGACTATCTGGTTCCGAGCCGCGTGCACAAAGGCAAATTCTACGCGCTGCCGCAGTCTCCGCAGCTGTTCAAACAGTTGCTGATGATGTCCGGCTTTGACCGCTACTACCAGATCGTCAAATGCTTCCGTGATGAAGACCTGCGTGCGGATCGTCAGCCTGAATTTACCCAGATCGACGTTGAAACCTCCTTCATGACCGCGCCGCAGGTGCGTGAGGTAATGGAGGCGCTGGTGCGTCAGCTGTGGCAGGCCACCATTAACGTGGACCTGGGCGACTTCCCGGTGATGACCTTTGCCGAGGCCGAGCGCCGCTACGGCTCTGACAAGCCAGACCTGCGTAACCCGATGGAGCTGGTGGACGTTGCTGACCTGCTGAAAAACGTTGAATTCGCCGTGTTTGCTGGCCCGGCCAACGATGCCAAAGGCCGCGTGGCTGCCCTGCGCGTGCCGGGTGGCGCTGCCCTGAGCCGTAAGCAGATTGACGACTACGGCAACTTCATTAAGATCTACGGCGCGAAAGGGCTGGCCTACATCAAGGTCACCGAGCGTGCGAAAGGTCTGGAAGGCATCACCAGCCCGGTGGCGAAGTTCCTGAACGCTGAGATCATCGAAGCGATTCTGGAGCGTACCGGTGCGCAAGATGGCGATATGATCTTCTTCGGCGCAGACAACCGTAAAGTGGTTGCCGACGCGATGGGCGCGCTGCGCCTCAAGCTGGGTAAAGACCTGAGCATCACCGACGAAAGCAAGTGGGCACCGCTGTGGGTCATCGATTTCCCGATGTTCGAAGAGGACGGCGAAGGCGGTCTGACCGCGATGCACCACCCGTTCACCGCGCCAAGCAACATGACCCCGGAAGAGCTGAAGGCCGCGCCGGAAACGGCTATCGCTAACGCCTACGATATGGTCATCAACGGCTATGAAGTGGGTGGGGGTTCAGTGCGTATTCACCGCGGCGAAATGCAGCAGACGGTGTTTGGCATCCTCGGTATTACCGAACAGGAGCAGCGCGAGAAGTTCGGCTTCCTGCTCGACGCCCTGAAGTACGGTACGCCGCCGCACGCGGGCCTGGCCTTCGGCCTCGATCGCCTGACCATGCTGCTGACCGGCACCGATAACATTCGTGACGTGATCGCCTTCCCGAAAACTACCGCCGCTGCCTGCCTGATGACCGAAGCACCAAGCTTCGCCAACCAGGCCGCGCTGGCCGAGCTGGGTATTGAAGTGATCAAAAAGTCTGAGAATAGCTGATGGCATTTAAGTGTCCTGTCTCTGTTCTTGTCGTGATCTACGCCCAGGACACGAAACGGGTGCTGATGCTACAACGACGCGACGATCCCAATTTCTGGCAGTCGGTTACAGGCAGCCTGGAGGAGGGGGAAACCGCGCTGCAGGCCGCCGTGCGTGAAGTAAAGGAAGAGGTCGCCATCGACGTTGCAGCAGAGCAACTGACCTTGATCGACTGTCAGCGCACGGTGGAGTTTGAAATTTTTATGCATTTACGTCATCGCTATGCGCCGGGTGTTGAGCGCAACACGGAATCGTGGTTCTGTCTTGCGCTGCCGCACGAGCGGGAGATTGTGTTCACTGAGCACCTGACCTACCGCTGGGTCGACGCGGTGGATGCCGCCGCCCTGACTAAGTCGTGGAGCAACCGGCAGGCGATTGAAGAGTTTGTAATTAACGCCGCCTGAGAAGGCGCTTTTGGAGAATTTTTTATGGCAGGTCACAGTAAATGGGCCAACACCAAACACCGCAAAGCGGCACAGGATGCCAAACGCGGTAAGATCTTTACCAAAATTATTCGTGAGCTGGTAACGGCGGCGCGTCTGGGCGGCGGCGATGCCGGCTCCAACCCGCGTCTGCGTGCGGCAATCGATAAAGCGCTCTCCAACAACATGACTCGCGATACCCTGAACCGCGCCATCGCGCGTGGCGTAGGCGGTGATGAAGACGCGAACATGGAGACCATCATTTATGAAGGTTATGGTCCTGGCGGCACGGCGGTAATGGTAGAGTGTCTCTCTGACAACCGTAACCGTACCGTTGCCGAAGTTCGTCATGCGTTCACCAAAACCGGCGGCAACCTCGGCACCGACGGCTCTGTTGCCTATCTGTTCAGCAAGAAAGGGGTGATCTCCTTCGAGCAGGGCGACGAAGATGCGATCATGGAAGCTGCGCTGGAAGCCGGTGCGGAAGACGTGGTGACCTATGATGACGGCGCGATTGACGTCTACACCGCATGGGAAGAGATGGGCGCCGTGCGCGATGCGCTGGAAGCCGCTGGCCTGAAAGCTGACAGCGCTGAAGTGTCGATGATCCCTTCCACCAAGGCGGACATGGATGCTGAGACCGCGCCGAAGCTGCTGCGCCTGATCGACATGCTGGAAGATTGCGATGACGTGCAGGAGGTTTACCACAACGGTGAGATCTCTGATGAGGTCGCAGCGACCCTCGAATGAGGCCGTCTGGATCCGTAAAACAGGAGGTGCGTGGTGTCAATCATTCTCGGTATTGATCCCGGCTCACGCATCACCGGCTACGGCGTGATCCGCCAGGTCGGCAGACAGCTTACCTACCTTGGCAGCGGCTGTATCCGCACCAAGGTTGACGATCTCCCTTCACGCCTGAAGCTGATTTATGCGGGCGTGTCGGAGATCATCACCCAGTTCCAGCCCGACTTTTTCGCCATTGAGCAGGTGTTTATGGCGAAAAACGCCGACTCGGCGCTAAAGCTCGGGCAGGCGCGCGGGGTGGCGATTGTTGCGGCGGTAAACCAGGACCTGCCGGTCTTTGAGTATGCCGCTCGCCAGGTCAAGCAGACGGTGGTCGGCATCGGTAGCGCGGAGAAGAGTCAGGTGCAGCATATGGTGCGCACCCTGCTCAAGCTGCCCGCTAACCCCCAGGCGGACGCCGCCGATGCGCTGGCAATTGCCATAACCCACTGTCACGTCAGCCAAAACGCCATGCAAATGAGTGAAAAAAGGCTCAATCTTGCGCGAGGGCGGTTACGTTAATCGAAAAAGAGGCTGGATATGTATCCAGCCTTTTTTATATCATAGAGAAAAATTTAGCCGATAGCGCAGGAGCGAAACGTGATAGGCAGACTCAGAGGCATTATTGTCGAGAAACAACCCCCGCTGGTGCTGCTGGAGACCAGCGGCGTAGGCTATGAAGTGCATATGCCGATGACCTGCTTCTATGAGCTACCGGATGCTGGGCAGGAAGCGATTATCTTCACCCACTTCGTGGTGCGTGAAGATGCTCAGCTGCTGTACGGCTTTAACAACAAACAGGAACGCACCCTGTTCAAAGAGCTGATCAAAACCAACGGCGTCGGGCCAAAGCTGGCGCTGGCGATCCTCTCCGGCATGTCGGCGCAGCAGTTTGTCAACGCCGTTGAACGCGAAGATCCCAACGCGCTGGTGAAGCTGCCCGGCATCGGTAAAAAGACAGCTGAGCGCCTGATTGTAGAGATGAAAGACCGCTTCAAAGGCCTGCATGGCGATCTCTTTACGCCAGCCGCGGATCTGGTGCTGACTTCGCCCGCGGGCCCGTCAGCGGACGATGCCGAGCAGGAAGCGGTTGCCGCGCTGGTGGCGCTGGGCTACAAGCCTCAGGAAGCCAGCCGCATGGTCAGTAAACTGGCACGCCCGGATGCCAGCAGTGAAACACTTATTCGTGAAGCGCTTCGCGCCGCGATGTGAGGTAAAGGATGATAGAAGCAGACCGCCTGGTATCAGCAGGCAGCGTTACCCAGGAAGAGATCGTCGATCGCGCGATCCGTCCTAAGCTGCTCGACGAATACATTGGCCAGCCGCAGGTGCGCTCGCAGATGGAGATTTTTATCCAGGCGGCAAAGCTGCGTGGTGATGCGCTCGATCATCTGCTGATCTTCGGCCCGCCAGGCCTGGGTAAAACGACGCTGGCCAACATTGTCGCCAACGAGATGGGCGTTAATCTGCGCACCACCTCTGGCCCGGTGCTGGAGAAGGCAGGGGATCTCGCCGCGATGCTGACCAACCTTGAGCCGCACGACGTGCTGTTTATCGATGAGATCCATCGTCTGTCGCCGGTTGTGGAAGAGGTGCTCTATCCGGCCATGGAAGATTACCAGCTGGATATCATGATTGGCGAAGGCCCGGCGGCGCGCTCGATTAAAATCGACCTGCCGCCCTTTACGCTGATCGGTGCTACCACCCGTGCGGGCTCTCTGACCTCGCCGTTACGCGATCGCTTTGGCATCGTGCAGCGTCTGGAGTTCTACCAGGTCGCCGATCTGCAG
Organism: Enterobacter sp. C2; assembly: GCF_019880405.1. Classification (NCBI taxonomy): domain Bacteria; kingdom Pseudomonadati; phylum Pseudomonadota; class Gammaproteobacteria; order Enterobacterales; family Enterobacteriaceae; genus Enterobacter; species Enterobacter sp. C2. The sequence continues at coordinate 2,544,228 of NZ_CP082269.1, read as the reverse complement.
CATATCGTCGGGCGCAGCGCACGCTTTATGGGGCTGGAGATGAGCGAAGAGGGTGCGCTGGAGGTGGCTCGCCGCTCCCGGGGTACGCCACGTATCGCCAACCGCCTGCTGCGTCGCGTGCGTGACTTCTCTGAAGTGAAGCATGACGGAACGATCTCCGCAGACGTGGCCGCCCAGGCGCTGGATATGCTCAACGTTGACGCTGAGGGCTTTGACTACATGGACCGCAAGCTGCTGCTGGCGGTGATCGATAAGTTCTTTGGCGGCCCGGTGGGGTTAGATAACCTTGCGGCGGCCATCGGTGAAGAGCGGGAAACGATTGAGGATGTGCTGGAGCCGTACCTGATCCAGCAAGGCTTTTTACAGCGCACCCCGCGCGGACGGATGGCGACGGTAAGAGCCTGGAACCACTTCGGTATTACGCCGCCGGCAATGCCATAAGGCATGCCGCAGGTTTTGTAGGCCCGGTAAGCTACTCGCCACCGGGCACGTGGATGCTGCATTTTACTGCGCCGGTTTCTTCATCATGCTGAAAATAAACAGCGCTGCGGCGCAGAGCACCACCGAGGGACCAGCGGGGGTGTCATAGAACGCCGAGAAGGTCAGACCCCCGGTGACGGCAAGCACTCCTACCACCACCGCAATTCCGGCCATCTGCTCTGGCGTACGGGCGAAACGGCGGGCGGTCGCGGCGGGAATAATCAGCAGGGAAGTGATAATCAGCGCGCCAACAAACTTCATCGCTACGCCAATCGTCAGGGCGGTCACCAGCATCAGCAGCAGCTTCACCCGCTGCAGTTTCACCCCGTCAACGAAGGCCAGATCCGGGCTGATGGTCATCGACAGCAGGCTGCGCCACTGCCAGAGCAGGATGCCAAGCACAATCGCGACGCCCACCCCGAGGATGATCAGATCGTCCGGCGTGACCGCCAGCAGATCGCCAAATAGATAGGCCATCAGGTCGACGCGAATGTTCGACATCAGGCTTACCACCACCAGACCCAGCGACAGGGCGCTGTGCGCCATAATGCCCAGCAGGGTATCGATCGCCAGGTGCGGACGCTTCTCCAGCCACACCAGGCCGCCGGCAAGCAGCAGCGTCACTGCAATCACTGCGTAAAACGGGTTGACGTCCAGCAGCAGACCAAAGGCGACGCCGAGCAGCGACGCGTGGGCGAGGGTATCGCCGAAATAGGACATGCGACGCCAGACCACAAAGGAGCCCAGCGGGCCTGCGGCACAGGCCAGCATTATCCCGGCCAGCCAGCCGGGCAGAAGTAGTTCAATCATGAGTTTCCATTTCCCCGGCGCAGTACGATACGGCCCTGTAAATCATGGCGATGGTTATGGTTATGGCGATAGATGCCCAGCTGCTCAGCACCGCGCGGGCCGAACATCGAGATAAACTGCGGATGCATCGCCACCACCTCTGGCGTGCCGGAACAGCAGATATGGTGGTTGAGGCACAGCACCTCGTCGGTTTTCGCCATCACCAGATGCAGATCGTGAGAAACCATCAGTACGGCGCAGTTCAGCTCCCGGCGCAGTTGGTCAATCAGATCGTACAGCGCCACCTGGCCGTTCACGTCTACGCCCTGGGTGGGCTCATCCAGCACCAGCAGCTGCGGCGCGTTAAGCAGAGCGCGGGCTAACAGCACGCGCTGGGTCTCGCCGCCGGAAAGCTTTTGCATCGGAGCGTCAATCAGGTGTCCGGCCTGCACGCGCTTAAGGGCCGGAAGAATATCGTCTTTGCGTGTACCCGGACGCAGGCGCAAAAAGCGGCTAACGGTTAAAGGCAGGGTGGCATCCAGATGCAGCTTCTGCGGAACATAACCAATGCGCAGTGCCTTATCGCGCTTGATTGTCCCGGAATCGGCTGCTACCAGGCCCAGCACGACCCGTACCAGGGTAGATTTTCCTGCACCGTTTGGGCCCAGCAGGGTTAAAATTTTTCCAGGCTGCAGCGCCAGCGAAATGTCAGACAGGACGCGGCGTTGGCCAAAGGAGACGGATACATTTTCCAGTGAAACAAGATTTGTCATAGTGTTTAAGGGCTTGCACAAGTCATAGAATGTTATAATATCACATTCCACCCACTTATTACGATGATTAGTCGCATTATGTTACATAAAAATACGCTTCTTTGCGCTGCAATCTCCACCGCTCTGATGAGCCTGACACTCTCTCCCGCCAACGCCGCCGTTGTCGCTTCGCTTAAGCCTATCGGCTTTATTGCCGCTGCTATTACCGACGGCGTCACTCAGACAGAAGTATTACTGCCGGACGGTGCGTCTGAGCATGATTACTCATTGCGTCCTTCGGATGTAAAACGCTTACAAAGCGCGGACTTAGTGGTTTGGGTCGGGCCGGACATGGAAGCCTTCATGCAGAAGCCGACCCAGCAGCTGCCCGCGCAGAAGCAGCTGGCCATTGGCGAGCTGCCAGATGTGAAGCCGCTGCTGATGAAAGGCAGCGAGCATGACGAAGATGAGCATGAAGGTCATGACCACCACGGAGAAAATGGTGACGAACATCACCATCATGGCGAGTATAACATGCACATTTGGATGTCACCGGAGGTAGCCCGCCTGGCTGCGGTTGCAATCCATCAAAAATTAGTGGAAGTTATGCCGCAAAGTCGAGCCAAGCTTGACGCCAACCTGCGCGATTTTGAGGCACAATTGGCCGAAACCGATAAGCAGGTCGGCACTGAGCTCGCACCCGTGAAGGGGAAAGGGTATTTCGTTTTTCATGATGCCTATGGCTACTACGAAAAACACTATGGTCTGACGCCGCTCGGCCATTTCACCGTTAACCCTGAAATTCAGCCCGGTGCGCAGCGTTTACATGAAATCAGAACACAGTTAGTTGAGCAAAAAGCAACCTGCGTTTTTGCTGAGCCACAGTTCAGGCCAGCGGTCGTTGAATCTGTTGCGAGAGGAACATCTGTGCGAATGGGGACTTTAGATCCTCTGGGCACCAATATTGCGCTGAGTAAAACCAGCTACGCGCAATTTTTGAAACAACTCTCAAACCAGTATGCGAGCTGCCTGAAAGGAGATTAACGAGGAAGTGAATACGTGCAACAGATAGCCCGCTCTGTCGCCCTGGCATTTAACAATTTGCCCCGACCCCATCGCGTTATGCTGGGGTCGCTTACTGTTCTCACATTAGCGGTCGCCGTCTGGCGGCCCTATGTCTACCACCCCGACTCTGCCCCGATTGTCAAAGCCATTGAGCTGGAGAAGAGCGAGATCCGTTCGCTGCTGCCGGAAGCCAGTGAGCCTATCGATCAGTCGATGCCTGATGAAGTCGAAGAGATCCCCCAGGATGAGCTGGATGATAAAACCGGCAACGAGGCGGGCGTGCATGAGTACGTTGTCTCTACCGGCGATACGCTCAGCAGTATTCTGACCCAGTACGGTATGGATATGGGCGATGTCACCCAGCTCGCCAGCGCCGATAAAGAGCTGCGTAATTTGAAGATCGGCCAGCAAATCTCCTGGACGCTCACCGCCGATGGCGATCTGCAGCGCCTGACCTGGGAGATGTCGCGCCGTGAAACCCGCACCTACGACCGCACGGAGAGCGGCGCATTTAAAATGAGCAGTGAAGTTCAGCAGGGCGACTGGGTTAACACCACGCTGAAAGGCGCGGTTGGCAGCAGTTTTGTTGCCAGCGCCAAAGAAGCGGGCCTGAACAGCGGTGAAATTAGCTCGGTGATCAAAGCCATGCAGTGGCAGGTAGATCTGCGCAAGCTGAAAAAGGGCGATGAGTTCTCGGTGCTGATGTCGCGTGAAATGCTCGACGGCAAGCGCGAGCAGAGCCAGCTGCTTGGCGTACGTCTGCGCTCAGATGGTAAAGACTACTACGCTATCCGCGCTGAAGATGGCAAATTCTACGATCGGAACGGCACCGGGCTGGCGAAAGGCTTTATGCGTTTCCCCACCTCTAAGCAGTTCCGCGTATCGTCAAACTTTAACCCGCGTCGTCTGAACCCGGTGACCGGCCGCATTGCTCCGCATAAAGGCGTCGATTTTGCCATGCCGCAGGGCACGCCGGTGCTGGCGGTGGGCGATGGCGAAGTCGTCACGGCCAAGCGCAGCGGTGCGGCAGGTTACTACGTGGCGATTCGTCACGGTCGGACCTATACCACGCGCTATATGCACCTGCGCAAGCTACTGGTGAAAGATGGCCAGAAGGTGAAGCGGGGCGATCGTATCGCACTCTCGGGTAATACCGGTCGCTCAACCGGCCCGCACTTGCACTATGAGGTGTGGATCAACCAGCAGGCGGTTAACCCATTAACGGCTAAGCTGCCGCGTACCGAAGGGTTGACCGGCAGCGATCGCCGCGACTATCTGGCGCAGGTGAAAGAGGTTATGCCTCAGCTACGCTTCGACTAGCGTGCCCCAAAGAAGCGCTATGAAAGCCGGTCGCCCATGGGCACCGGCTTTTTCTTTTGTGCGAAGCCAGAGGTCTCGCTAAACTATCACGTTAATTGATACCTGATTATTTCTCTGACCCGAGTCTGTCGGCTCCCGGAAGATGCATGGAAACGAAAAAAAATAACAGCGAATACATTCCTCAGCTTGAAAAGGAGTTCCTACAGCCGCGCTACTGGGGCGCATGGCTGGGTGTTCTCGCGCTGGCAGGCGTATCGCTTATACCGCCCTCGATCCGCGATCCGCTGCTGGGCAAGCTGGGTCATTTAGGTGGCCGCCTGGGTAAAAGTGCGCGCCGCCGGGCGCAAATTAACCTGCTCTACTGTTTCCCGGACAAGAGCGTAGCCGAGCGAGAAGCCATTGTTGATAAGATGTTTGCTACGGCTCCCCAGTCGATGGTGCTGATGGCTGAGCTGGCGATACGCGGCCCGGAGAAGATTGCTGGTCGTATTCACTGGCAGGGCAAAGAGATTATCGACGAGATGCAGCGCAACGGTGAGAACGTGATCCTGCTGGTACCGCACGGCTGGGGCGTGGATATTCCGGCGATGCTGATGGCCTCCCAGGGGCGGCCAATCGCTGCCATGTTCCATAACCAAGGTAACAAGGTTCTTGATTACGTCTGGAATAAGGTACGCCGTCGTTTTGGTGGGCGTCTGCACCCGCGCAACAGCGGCATTAAACCTTTTATTCACTCTATACGCCAGGGCTACTGGGGTTACTACCTGCCCGATCAGGATCATGGCGCGGAGCAGAGCGAGTTCGTCGACTTCTTTGCGACCTATAAAGCGACGCTGCCTGCCGTTGGTCGCCTGATGAAAGTCTGCCGCGCACGCGTTGTGCCGCTGTTCCCGGTTTATGACAGCAAGACGCATAGCCTGACGATCGTAGTCAGACCGCCGATGGACGATCTGCTGGACGCTGACGATAACACTATCGCCAGACGGATGAATGAAGAGGTGGAGCACCTCGTCAGCCCGAATCCAGAGCAGTACACCTGGATCCTAAAGCTGCTTAAGACACGCAGGCCGGGCGAACAGGAGCCCTACAAGCGTAAAGAGCTGTTTCCGAGGAAATAGCCGATGAAAAAAAACCTCTCATATGTGAGAGGTTTTTTATTAACGCGGGTGGATCTTACTCTACGGTCAGAATGCGGGTGGTATTGGTGGTGCCAATAGTGCCCATCACGTCGCCTTGGGTCACGATAACCAGATCGCCGGAGATCAGGTAGCCCTTGTCACGCAGCAGATTGACCGCATCGTGGGCGGCGACCACGCCGTCGTTGTTGCTGTCGAAGTACACCGGGGTGACGCCACGGTAGAGCGCGGTCAGGTTCAGGGTGCGCTCATGGCGTGACATGGCGAAGATCGGCAGACCGGAGCTGATGCGCGAGGTCATCAGCGCGGTACGGCCCGACTCGGTCATGGTGATAATGGCGGTCACACCCTTCAGGTGGTTTGCGGCATACATCGCTGACATCGCAATGGCCTCTTCCACGTTCTCAAACTGGATATCGAGGCGGTGTTTGGAGACGTTGATGCTGGGGATCTTCTCGGCACCCAGGCAGACGCGGGCCATCGCGGCCACGGTTTCCGCAGGATACTGGCCAGCAGCGGTCTCGGCAGAGAGCATCACGGCATCGGTACCATCCAGCACGGCGTTGGCGACGTCCATCACTTCGGCACGGGTTGGCATCGGGTTGGTGATCATCGACTCCATCATCTGGGTCGCGGTGATCACCGAGCGGTTAAGCTGGCGTGCGCGGCGGATCAGCGCCTTCTGAATGCCCACCAGCTCCGGGTCGCCAATCTCAACGCCGAGGTCGCCACGGGCCACCATCACCACGTCAGAGGCGAGGATCACGTCGTCCATCGCGTCCTGGTCACAGACGGCTTCCGCACGCTCAACCTTGGCAACGATTTTGGCATCGCAGCCTGCATCACGTGCCAGGCGACGCGCGTAGTTCAGGTCTTCTCCGCAGCGCGGGAAGGAGACGGCCAGATAATCAACGCCAATCTGCGCAGCGGTGACGATATCGGCTTTGTCTTTGTCGGTCAGCGCCTCGGCGGAGAGACCGCCGCCCAGCTTGTTGATGCCTTTGTTATTCGACAGCGGACCGCCAACGGTCACTTCGGTAAAGACCTTCATGCCCTGAACTTCAATGACCTTCAGCTGTACGCGACCGTCGTCGAGCAGCAGGATGTCGCCGGGAACCACGTCCGCAGGCAGGCCTTTATAGTCAATGCCGACGCGCTCTTTATCACCTTCGCCTTTACCGAGGTTGGCATCAAGCAGGAACTTATCGCCAATGTTGAGGAATACCTTCCCCTCTTTAAAGGTGGATACACGAATCTTTGGACCCTGCAGGTCCCCAAGAATAGCAACATGACGTCCCAGTTTTGCCGCAATCTCGCGCACTTTATCTGCACGCAGCTTGTGATCTTCTGGCGTGCCGTGGGAGAAGTTCATACGTACCACGTTAGCGCCAGCAGCGATGATCTTTTCGAGGTTATTATCGCGGTCGGTAGCTGGACCCAGGGTGGTAACGATTTTAGTTCTGCGAAGCCTTCTGGACATGTATTACTCCGTTGACTGAAACAACCAGGTGTTGCGTGAATATGAATTCGGCAGTTCTGCGCGCCGATTTGGCAAATCAAAAACTTAACCGAATGCCGTAATGAATTACAACGCTGTTATAAAAGTTTAATGTTTATCGCTCCCGGTCAGGAGCTCCTTATCAAAACGCGATTCTTTAAGCGCTTCCTTGACTCGCTTCAAGTTATCTCTGAATTTTGCTCCCCGACGCAGAGTAAAGCCTGTTGCCAGCACGTCGATGACCGTGAGCTGGGCCAGACGCGACACCATCGGCATATAGATGTCGGTATCTTCTGGCACGTCCAGAGTGATCGCCAGCGTCGCTTCCCGGGCCAACGGCGTTCCCGCAGAGGTGATGGCAATGACCATGGCATCGCTCTCGCGGGCCAGCTGCGCCAGCTCCACCAGGCTTTTGGTCCGGCCGGTGTGGGAGATCAGCACCACGACATCATCTTCGTTGCAGTTCATGCAGCTCATGCGCTGCAGGACGATGTCATCGGTGTAGACCACCGGCACGTTGAAGCGGAAGAATTTGTTCATGGCGTCGTGCGCAACCGCCGCCGAGGAGCCAAGGCCAAAGAAGGCGATCTTCTTCGCTTGGGTGAGCAGGTCGACGGCGCGGTTGACGGCGGGCATATCCAGCGACTGACGCACATGGTCCAGGGTGGCCATTGCCGACTCAAATATTTTACCCGTATAGGCCTCAACGCTGTCATCTTCATCGACATTGCGATTAACATAGGGCGTGCCGTTAGCCAGACTCTGGGCGAGATGCAGCTTGAAATCCGGGAAGCCACGGGTTTCCATGCTGCGGCAGAAACGGTTTACCGTGGGCTCGCTGACTCCGGCCTCGTGTGCCAGCGCAGCGATGCTGGAGTGAATGGCCTGATCCGGCGAGGTGAGTATGACTTCCGCCACTTTTCGTTCGGATTTGCTAAGGTGTTCCAGCTGAGACTGAATTTTTTCCAGCATGTTCATTATTAACGGGGTGCCCATGGCTAAAATCAACTTCAACAACGGATGAAATTGTGCTGCGGTTTAGTCGATATTACCCTTGTGGGACCAGGAAAGGTAAAGAACAGCGGGAAAATTTGTTGTTTTTTTTCATTACATGATCAGAGTCGGATTTTAGCTACTCGATTCCAGACAAAATCCCTGATTTTTCAGGGCGATTTACCCAATTTTTAGCCGCCTGAGCGAAAGCGCACAGTAGGATAAGCGGTAACGGTTTCGGGTTTTACGTAAAAGCAGTACAGTGCAGTGTAATAAAATTACAGCTATGCCCTGGCGAAAGTACCGGGGCAGCCAACTGAGGAGAATGACATGGCGGTAACGCAAACAGCCCAGGCATGTGACCTGGTCATTTTCGGCGCGAAAGGCGATCTTGCACGCCGGAAATTGCTGCCTTCCCTGTATCAGCTTGAAAAAGCAGGCCAGATCCACCCGGAGACGCGTATCCTTGGGGTAGGGCGTGCGGACTGGGACAAAGAGAAGTACACCGAAATCGTGCGTGAAGCGCTCGAGACCTTCATGAAAGAGAAGATCGATGAAAGCCTCTGGGATACGCTCAGCGGACGCCTCGATTTCTGTAACCTTGACGTCAACGATACCACCGCATTTACCCGTCTTGGTGACATGCTCGATCAGAAGAACCGCGTTACCATCAACTACTTTGCCATGCCGCCGAGCACCTTTGGTGCTATCTGCAAAGGCCTGGGTGAAGCAAAACTCAACGCCAAGCCAGCACGCGTGGTAATGGAAAAACCGCTGGGCACCTCCCTCGACACCTCTCGTGAAATCAACGATCAGGTGGGCGAATACTTTGAAGAGTGCCAGGTTTACCGTATCGACCACTACCTCGGTAAAGAGACGGTGCTGAACCTGCTGGCGCTGCGCTTTGCCAACTCGCTGTTCGTCAACAACTGGGACAACCGTACCATCGACCACGTGGAGATCACCGTGGCGGAAGAGGTGGGCATTGAAGGCCGCTGGGGCTATTTCGACCAGGCCGGGCAGATGCGCGACATGATCCAGAACCACCTGCTCCAGGTTCTCTGCATGATCGCCATGTCGCCGCCGTCGGATCTCTCTGCGGACAGCATTCGTGATGCGAAGGTGAAGGTGCTGAAATCTTTACGCCGTATTGACCGTTCGAACGTGCGTGAAAAAACCGTACGCGGTCAGTACACCGCCGGTTTTGCCCAGGGCAAGAAAGTGCCGGGCTACCTGGAAGAAGAGGGCGCAAACAAAACCAGCAACACCGAAACCTTCGTGGCGATCCGCGTAGATATCGATGACTGGCGCTGGGCCGACGTGCCGTTCTACCTGCGTACCGGCAAACGCCTGCCGACCAAGTGCTCTGAAGTGGTGGTCTACTTTAAAACCCCGCCGCTGAACCTGTTTAAAGAGTCCTGGCAGGATCTGCCCCAGAACAAGCTCACTATCCGCCTGCAGCCGGACGAGGGCGTGGACATCCAGATCCTCAATAAGGTTCCGGGTCTCGATCACAAGCATAACCTGCAAACCACTAAGCTGGATCTAAGCTACTCCGAAACCTTTAACGAAAGCCATCTTGCGGATGCTTACGAGCGTCTGCTGCTGGAGACGATGCGCGGCATCCAGGCGCTGTTTGTGCGTCGCGACGAGGTGGAAGAGGCGTGGAAATGGGTCGACTCCATTACCGAAGCCTGGGCGATGGATAACGAGTCACCGAAGCCTTACCAGGCCGGTACCTGGGGTCCAGTGGCGTCGGTGGCAATGATCACCCGTGACGGTCGCTCCTGGAACGAATTCGAGTAACCAACGCGTTCTGTTAAGACGGCCCAACGGGGCCGTTTTTTTTGTTTATTGCCCATCTATTTTACCGGTAACATGATCTAACACAGATTCCCGCACAATTTTCGCTCTTTTGCATCGCCCCTGGATTCACCCGTAACGCTTTTTTTATTACACTGGCTGAAGCGATTTTGCCTCCGGCCTGCGGTGGATGAGTGGTGTACGCCCCCTCTATTTTATGACCACGCTGCCGTCCGGGACACCTTATTTTCAGGAGCCTTTATGAACTCGACATTGTTACGGGTAACAAAACGTATTATCGATCGTTCTCATGCCACCCGCAGCGCCTATCTTGCCCGCATCGAACAAGCGAAAAGCAGTACCGTTCATCGTTCGTCGCTGGCCTGCGGTAACCTGGCCCACGGTTTTGCCGCCTGCCAGCCGGAGGATAAGGCCTCGCTGAAAAGCATGCTGCGTAACAATGTCGCCATTATTACCTCCTACAACGATATGCTCTCCGCGCATCAGCCCTATGAACGCTACCCTGACATTATTCGTAAAGCGCTGCATTCGGTTAACGCCGTAGGCCAGGTCGCGGGCGGCGTACCGGCCATGTGCGATGGTGTGACACAGGGCCAGGATGGGATGGAGCTCTCCCTCCTTAGCCGGGAAGTGATCGCTATGTCTGCCGCGGTCGGCCTGTCGCATAATATGTTTGACGGGGCGCTCTACCTTGGCGTCTGCGATAAAATCGTCCCAGGCCTGGCGATGGCCGCGCTGTCGTTTGGTCATCTGCCGGCGCTGTTTGTGCCGTCAGGCCCGATGGCCAGCGGCCTGCCCAATAAAGAGAAGGTGCGGATCCGCCAGCTTTATGCGGAAGGCAAAGTCGACCGCATGGCCCTGCTGGAGTCCGAGGCGGCTTCCTACCATGCACCCGGCACCTGTACCTTCTACGGCACGGCCAATACGAACCAGATGGTCATTGAATTCATGGGCATGCAGCTGCCTGGCTCGTCATTTGTGCATCCTGACGCGCCGCTGCGTGAAGCCCTGACCGTGGCGGCCGCCCGCCAGGTGACGCGTCTGACCGGCAACGGCAATGAGTGGATGCCGCTCGGCAAGATGATCGATGAGAAGGTGGTGGTTAACGGTATCGTTGCCCTGCTGGCGACCGGCGGCTCCACTAACCACACCATGCACCTGGTGGCGATGGCGCGGGCGGCGGGCATTATCGTCAACTGGGATGACTTCTCCGAACTCTCCGAGGTGGTGCCTCTGATGGCGCGCCTGTACCCGAACGGCCCGGCGGATATTAACCATTTCCAGGCGGCGGGCGGTGTTCCGGTGCTGATGCGCGAACTGCTGAAGGGCGGCCTGCTGCATGAGGATGTTAATACCGTGGTCGGTCACGGACTGTCACGCTACACCCTTGAGCCCTGGTTGAACGAGGGCGAACTGGACTGGCGCGAGGGGGCCAGCGCGTCGCTGGACAGCGATATCATTGCCTCTATCGATAAGCCCTTCTCGCACCACGGCGGCACGAAAGTGCTCAGTGGCAACCTGGGACGTGCGGTGATGAAAACCTCCGCCGTTCCGCTAGAGAACCAGGTCGTCGAGGCCCCGGCGGTGATTTTTGAGAGCCAGCACGACGTGTTGCCGGCTTTTGAAGCCGGTCTGCTTGACCGTGACTGTGTGGTTGTTGTCCGACATCAAGGGCCAAAAGCGAACGGCATGCCAGAATTACATAAACTGATGCCGCCACTTGGTGTATTATTGGACCGCCGTTTCAAAATCGCATTAGTCACCGATGGACGGCTCTCCGGCGCATCAGGTAAAGTACCGTCGGCGATCCATGTGACACCAGAAGCGTATGACGGCGGGTTGCTGGCAAAAGTACGCGAGGGCGATATCATCCGCGTAAATGGACAGACAGGGGAGCTTACTCTGCTGGTGGATGAAACCGAGCTTGCTGCACGTCAGCCGCACATTCCTGACCTGAGTAGCGCGCGTGTCGGTACTGGCCGCGAAATGTTTAGCGCACTGCGTGAAAAACTCTCCGGTGCGGAGCAGGGCGCAACCTGTATCACTTTTTAAACTGATTAATTTTTTTAGATCGGGCGAGAGAAAAACTCTGATGAAAAACTGGAAAACGAGTGCTGAAGCAATCCTGAAAACGGGTCCTGTTGTACCGGTTATCGTGGTGAACAAACTGGAACATGCAGTACCGATGGCGAAAGCCCTGGTGGCCGGTGGCGTTCGCGTGCTGGAAGTCACTCTGCGTACCGCCTGCGCCATGGATGCGATCCGCGCCATTGCGAAAGAAGTCCCGGAAGCAATCATTGGTGCCGGTACGGTACTGAACCCGCAGCAGCTGGCGGAAGTGACCGAAGCAGGCGCGCAGTTTGCTATCAGCCCGGGCCTGACCGAGCCGCTGCTGAAGGCCGCAACCGAAGGCACCATTCCGCTGATCCCTGGCATCAGCACCGTGTCTGAACTGATGCTCGGCCTCGACTACGGTCTGAAAGAGTTTAAATTCTTCCCGGCGGAAGCCAACGGCGGCACCAAAGCGCTGCAGGCGATTGCTGGCCCGTTCTCGCAGGTGCGTTTCTGCCCAACCGGCGGCATCTCTCCGGCAAACTACCGTGACTATCTGGCGCTGAAAAGCGTGCTATGCATCGGTGGCTCATGGCTGGTACCGGCTGACGCGCTGGAAGCGGGTGACTACGATCGCATTACCAAACTGGCTCGCGAAGCGGTAGAAGGCGCGCAGCAGTAATCGTTATGATAGCGTAACAAAAACGGGCCCTTCGGCCCGTTTTTTTATCCCTTCACTATCACGTTCGCGGCGGCGCTTTTCGCCCGTTCTACCGCATCCTCTACGCTTTCACCGGTGGCTAACGCCACGCCTAATCGCCGCGTGCCGTCGATCTCCGGCTTGCCGAACAGGCGCAGCTGAAGACCCGCGCCCACTGCCGCCTGCACATTATCAAAGCACACGTTATCGCTCCTCAACGCGGGCAGGATCACCGCCGAGGCTGAGGGGCCATACTGACGTACGCCGCCTACCGGCAGACCGAGGAAGGCGCGGACGTGCAGAGCAAACTCTGAGAGATCCTGGGAGATCAGCGTGACCATGCCGGTATCGTGTGGACGCGGGGAGACCTCGCTGAAGATCACCTCGTCGCCGCAGACGAACAGCTCCACGCCGAACAGACCATAGCCGCCCAGCGCCAGCACCACTTCCTCGGCGATAGCCTGAGCGCGGGAGAGGGCCAGCTCGCTCATCTGCTGCGGCTGCCAGGATTCACGGTAGTCGCCATCCTCCTGACGATGGCCGATAGGGTCGCAGAAGTGCACCCCGTCAACGGCGCTCACGGTCAGGAGCGTGATTTCAAAATCAAACTTCACTACGCCTTCGACAATGACGCGTCCCGCTCCGGCGCGCCCGCCGAGCTGGGCGTACTGCCAGGCATCGTGCAGCTCATCGGCGCTGCGAATAAAGCTCTGGCCTTTACCGGACGAACTCATCACCGGCTTGATAATGCACGGCAGGCCGAGCGCCGCAACCGCTTCTGTGAACGCGACTTCGCTGTCGGCGAAGCGGTAGGTTGAGGTAGGCAGGCTCAGCTCTTCAGCCGCCAGGCGGCGGATCCCCTCCCGGTTCATGGTCAGCTTTGCGGCACGGGCGCAGGGCACAACCTGCTGGCCCTGGACCTCAAGCTCAAGCAGCGTATCCGTGGCGATAGCTTCGATCTCCGGCACGATAAAATCCGGTTTCTCCTGCGCCACCAGGGCTTTTAACGCCTCACCGTCCAGCATGTTGATTACGTATGAACGATGGGCGACGTGCATTGCCGGGGCATCCGCATAGCGGTCCACCGCAATCACTTCAATACCCAGACGCTGGCACTCAATCGCCACCTCTTTACCCAGCTCACCAGAGCCTAACAGCATTACACGCGTGGCTGCCGGACGCAGCGCCGTACCTAAAAAAGTCATACTCTCCACCCCTTAAAAATTTCGGACTATTATACACGAAAACGTTTGCGTGTCTTTTTTCGGCTTGCATTCCAGCGGGGAAATGCTTACTATTATACTGTATAAATAAACAGGTAAATGAGGCTGCATTATGGCGGTTGAAGTCAAATACGTGGTAATCCGCGAAGGTGAGGAAAAAATGTCTTTTGCCAGCAAAAAGGAAGCCGATGCGTACGACAAAATGCTCGATCTGGCGGAAGTACTAGAAGGCGTGCTGGTAAATGCCCCCGTTGCGTTTGATGACGCGCAGCGTGAGCAGATGGCGCTGTGGCTGGCGGAGCAGAAAGAGACCCTCAGTGCGGTCTTCCGCTCGGGTAAGCTGCCGGATCCTGATGCCGCGCCAATGAAAAGCGATACCGTAACGGATATGCCGACGGCGAAGCGTAGCAAAGTAGCCTAACCGCAGCTTGCGCTGCCGGTAATTTGTACCATGCTTTGTGTGGGTTATGCGCACAGGAGATAAGCATGAACAAATCAGGATTACTGCTCGGCCTTGCCTTGCTGGCCGGCAGCGTTAGCGTACAGGCTGCCAATAGTAAATCAGTGAAGTTTCCCAGCTGTGAAGGGCTGGATGCCGCCGGTATCGCCGCCAGCGTCAAGCGCGACTACCAGCAAAATCGCATTGCGCGCTGGGCCGATGACCAGGAGACGCTGGGGCAGGCCGATCCTGTTGCCTGGATCAACGTCAAAGAGATTACTGGTAAACAGGATAAGTGGACCGTTCCGCTGACCGTTCGCGGCAAAAACACCGATATCCACTATCAGGTAGCGGTTGACTGCAAAGGTGGCAAGGCCGTCTATACCCATCGTTAACCCTCCCCGCCTTTTCGCTTCTTTAGTCAGCTTAGACATTTCCTGACAACCCCTCGCTTACTCTGTGGTTTGACACAGAATAAGCGAGGGAATTATGACTAACTGGATGAATCAATTACAGTCGCTGCTGGGCCAGAAAGGGGCGTCCGCCTCATCGGGTGACGGACAGGGACTTAGCAAGCTGCTGGTGCCCGGCGCACTGGGTGGCCTGGCGGGCCTGCTGGTCTCGAACTCCTCTTCCCGTAAGCTGCTCACGAAATACGGTACCAGCGCGCTGCTGATGGGCGGCGGGGCCGTTGCTGGCACGGTGTTGTGGAACAAATACAAAGATCGCGTGCGTAGTACGCATCAGGATGAGCCGCAGTTTGGTCAGCAGAGCTCGCCGCTGGATGTGCGCACCGAACGTCTCATCCTGGCATTGGTCTTTGCCGCGAAAAGCGACGGCCACATTGATGCGCGCGAGCGCGAAGCCATCGATCTGCAAATGCGCGAGGCGGGGGTTGAGGAGCAGGGCAGAGCGCTGGTGGCGCAGGCTATCGAGCAGCCTCTCGATCCGCAACGGCTGGCTCGTGACGTGCGTAACGAGGAGGAGGCGCTGGAGCTGTACTTCCTCAGCTGTGCGGCGATCGATATCGATCACTTTATGGAGCGCAGCTATCTTAACGCCCTCGGTGACGCTTTGAAGATCCCTCAGGACGTGCGTGACGGCATTGAACAGGACCTTAAAGCACAAAAAAGCGCGCTGCCAGGCTAGCTTACACGCGTTGGTGGCGCGTTTCGCTTGCAACATGCGTGGGTTTTGCCACCCTTATAGGGTGTAAACTGAAAAGATAACGCTATGCCACCAAAAGCAAAAACAGTACCGCACGTCATGACTCAGCATGGCGACACGCGAACAGACGACTACTACTGGCTGCGCGACGATACGCGTTCGGATCAGGATGTCCTGGATTATCTGCACCAGGAGAATGACTACGGGCGCGACGTCATGGCCTCGCAGCAGGCGTTGCAGGATCGCCTACTCAAAGAGATAGTCGACCGTCTCCCCCAGCGCGAAGTTTCCGCCTCCTATACCCGCAACGGCTACCGCTACCGGCATGTCTATGAGCCGGGGTGCGAGTACGCTATCTATCAGCGCCAGTCAGTGCTGAGCAGCGAGTGGGATGAGTGGCAGGTGCTGCTGGATGCCAACAAGCGAGCCGCGCACAGTGAGTTCTATACCCTTGGCGGGCTGGCCGTGTCGCCGGACAATAAAATTATGGCGCTGGCGGAGGACTACCTCTCCCGGCGGCAGTACGGCCTGCGTTTTCGTAATCTGGATACCGGGAACTGGTATCCAGAGATGCTGGATAACGTCACGCCGGATTTCGTCTGGATCAACGACTCTGAAACGCTCTACTATGTGCGCAAGCATGCCAAAACGCTGCTGCCATATCAGGTATGGCGGCACACCATCGGTACGCCTGCCTGTCAGGACGAGCTGGTCTACGAGGAGAAGGACGAGACCTTCTACGTTACCCTGCATAAGACGACCTCCCAGCACTATGTAATTATCTACCTGGCCAGCGCCACGACCAGCGAATGTCTGTTGCTGGATGCTGAGCTGCCGGATGCCCAGCCCATTATGTTTCTGCCCCGCCGCAAAGATCACGAGTACAATCTCGACCACTACCAGCACACGTTCTATCTGCGCTCAAATCGCGAGGGGAAAAACTTCGGCCTCTATCGCACCAAGGTGCGTAACGATAAGCAGTGGGAGGTGCTGATCCCGCCCCGGGATAACATCATGCTGGAGGGCTTTACGCTGTTTACCGACTGGCTGGTGGTAGAAGAGCGCCAGCGTGGCTTAACTAGTCTGCGACAGATCAACCGTAAAACCCGCGAGGTCACCGGCATCGCCTTTGACGATCCGGCCTATGTGACCTGGCTGGCCTATAATCCCGAGCCGGAAACCTCCCGGCTGCGCTACGGCTACTCCTCTATGACAACGCCAGATACGCTGTTTGAGCTGGATATGGATACCGGTGAACGGCGGGTACTCAAGCAGACAGAGGTCCATGGCTTTGATGCCAGCCAGTACCGCAGCGAACATCTGTGGATCAAGGCGCGCGACGGCGTAGAAGTTCCCGTCTCGTTGGTCTATAACCAAAAACACTTCCGTAAGGGACAGAATCCGCTGCTGGTCTACGGCTATGGCTCCTACGGCACCAGCATCGATGCCGACTTTAGCAGCAGCCGCCTGAGCCTGCTGGATCGTGGCTTTGTCTATGCGATCGCCCATATTCGCGGCGGCGGCGAGCTTGGCCAGCATTGGTATGAGGACGGTAAGTTTCTTAAAAAGAGAAACACCTTCAACGACTATATCGACGTCTGTGATGCGCTGCTGGCGCAGGGCTACGGCTCTACACGCTACTGCTACGGCATGGGCGGCAGCGCGGGCGGGATGCTGATCGGCACGGTGATTAACGAGCGCCCAGGCCTGTTCCATGGGGCGATCGCCCAGGTGCCCTTTGTGGACGTGGTGACCACCATGCTGGATGAGTCGATTCCGTTAACCACGGGTGAGTTTGAGGAGTGGGGTAATCCGCAGGACGAGATCTACTATCACTATATGAAAAGCTATAGCCCGTACGATAACGTGAGCGCCCAGGCCTATCCGCACCTGCTGGTGACAACCGGCCTGCATGACTCCCAGGTGCAGTACTGGGAGCCCGCCAAGTGGGTAGCGAAGCTGCGGGCAACCAAAACCGACGATAACCTGCTGCTGCTGTGTACGGATATGGACGCGGGCCACGGTGGGAAGTCGGGCCGCTTTAAATCCTATGAGGGCGTCGCGCTGGAGTTCGCTTTCCTGGTGGCACTGGCACAGGGCACGCTGCCAGGTAAGAAAAGCTAGTTTTCGTCGAGATAGTGCTTTAACGTCAGCCGCAGTTCGGGACTCATGCGCTCCAGGTTGTTGTACAGCCAGCGCAGGTAGCCCGGATCGCGGTCGGCGATCTCGGATACCGCTTTGCCGCGATATTTGCCAAAGGTAAAGGTCGTCATCAGGGCAGGGCGACCGGTAATCGTCGCCATTTGATCCGGCGTCCAGCCTGAGGTTTCCATGATGTCAATCAGCAGCGCGGCGGTGATATAGCAATCATACAGCGCTCGGTGATGATGCAGTCCGGGCGGCGTCTGTACGTTCAGCTTACGCGACTTGTAGAGCGCCATGTTGCTGTACTGGATCCCCGGCCACAGGCGACGGGCCAGCTTCATGGTGCAAATCCACTCTCCGGGCATCTCCGGCAGCACTCGGCGGTCGAAACTGGCGTTGTGCGCCACGTACCAGCTGCTGCCCAGGTAGTGGGGCAGTATCTCTTCGATCCACGGCTGACCGGCGACCATCTCTTCGGTGATGCGGTGGATGGCCATCGCCTGATGGCTGATAGGGCGATCCGGACGCACAAGGTGGCTCATCGGGTTCACAATCTGACCGTCGATGACATCCACCGAAGCAATTTCAACGATGCCGCCCTGCAGGCCACAGGTTTCAGTATCGATTACGCGTAACATCCTCTTCTCCAGCTACCGGGGCGATTATTTGATTTTAGGTTCGTAGGGCAGGCGTGAAAGCGACACGGATGCCAGGCGATGAGCAATTAACCGCTCGCGAAACCAGTCGCGCAGGTGAGCGGGCTGTTCGCGCTCCACCACCTCTGCGATAACCGGCATATTGTAGCGCTCTTTAAAGGCCACGCCAGCGGCCGCCAGGTCAACGTTAACTTTGTCCATCTCATCCTGAGGCAGAAGTGCAAGATTGGTTTTCATAGGTCCTCCCGGTTTAACGGCGCAAAAGTACTAAGCCTGCTGCAGAAAGGCAAGTCCGTATCGGTACAGACTCGACTGCACCATTATACAGAGTTATTCTTTGTCCTATAGACATAACAAAAGGGAATAGAACGATGGGTTTTACCGCTAAGTCTTCCTGCCGCACGCTACTGCTGTTGGCCTCTCTCGCTGCCTCGCCTGCAGTTTTCGCGCATGCTCACCTGAAACATCAGTATCCAGCCGCCGATGCGAGCGTCACTGCGGCTCCCCAGGCGCTGACCCTCAATTTTTCCGAGGGCATTGAACCCAAGTTCAGCGGCGTAAAGGTAACTGGCTCGCAGCAGCAGACGGTAAAAATCGGCGCGGTAAAGCGTAACGACAACGATAAAACGCAGCTGATTGCGCCTATTGAACAGGCGCTCACGCCCGGTGAGTATACCGTAGAGTGGCACGTTGTCTCCGTTGACGGACATAAAACCCAGGGCAGCTACCGGTTTAGCGTGAAGTAATATGCTCGCGCTTTGCTACGTTGGCCTGCGGTTTATCCACTTTCTGACCCTGATGCTGGTATTTGGCAGCACCGCGTTTGCACACTGGCTTGCCGACCCGACGATCCGCCCCGCGCTCCAGCGCCGTTTTATGCCTATGCAGCGTGGCGCGCTGGCGCTGGCGTTTTTCAGTGCGCTGCTGATGTTTGCCGTGCAGGGCGGTATGATGGGCAGCGGTTGGCACGACGTTTGGCAGCCAGATATCTGGCTGGCGGTAAGCGAAACGCAATTTGGTAGCGTCTGGCTGTGGCAGATTATTCTCGCGCTGGCAGCATTGCTGCTGGGCTTTATGTATCAGCAGGGGCGGGTGCTACTGCTGGTGACCGCCCAACTGCTGCTGCTGGCGAATACCGGCCATGCAGCGATGCATGAGGGGGCGACCGGGGTGTTTACCCGGCTTAATTATGCTGTTCATCTTCTGTGTGCCGCCGCCTGGTTTGGCGGTCTGCTGCCGGTGCTGTATTGTATGCAGCGGGTAAAAACGCCCAGTCGCCTGGCGGCAATAAATAGCCTGATGCGCTTCTCCCGTTACGGACATCTGGCGGTCGCAGGGGTTTTACTCTCCGGCATCATCAATGCGCTTCTTATTCAGGGCGTGGTGCTGTCATGGCACAGTTCATATGGCCAGCTGCTGCTGGTCAAATGCGCGCTGGTGCTGCTGATGGTGATGATTGCCCTGATAAACCGCTATGTGCTGGTGCCGCGTTTTCGTGTGCAGGAAGCTCAGGCGCGCGCGGCGTTTATCCGGATGACGCAAGCTGAAGTGGTTCTCGGCATTGTGGTGCTGGCAACGGTCAGTGTGTTTGCGACACTTGAACCTTTTTGAATAACTGGCGAAAAAATGAAAAAAAGTATTCTCACTCTTCTGTTACTCACCTGTTCGGTTAGTGCGCTGGCCGCACCGCAGGTGATCACCGTAAGCCGCTTAGATGTAGGTAAAGATAAATGGGCGTTTAACCGCGAAGAGGTGATGCTCACCTGCCGTCCCGGCCATGCGCTGTTTGCTATCAACCCCAGCACGCTGGTGCAGTATCCGCTCAACGATGCTGCGGAGCAGCAGGTCGCCAAAGGCGAGAACAGCGGCCAGCCCATCTCCACTATTCAGGTTGACGATCCCGCTAAGCCTGGGGAAAAGATGAGCCTTGCCCCATTTATCGAGCGTGCCGAAACGCTCTGCTAATGTCGGCGTGATTCATAACAAAAAACCGCAGGCTTCATTAACGAAGCGTTGCGGTTTTTTTGTTTACGGCCGTGACAATCACTCTTTTTTCCTGCCACAGAGAGTGTGGACTGGAAAAGCTGGCGCTGTCATCTATTCTTAAAGTGCCAGGCGTATTTAGCCTGCATTAATGCCAACTTTTAGCGCACGGCTCTCTCCCAAGAGCCATTTCCCTGGACCGAATACAGGAATCGTATTCGGTCTTTTTTTATCTTTTTGAATACTCAGCCTTTTTAGTCTCCCAACTAAACGCCGCGAAAATTTCATCAATTCTCTGTATTCAGGTCAAACCATAACATACTCGGCCCTACGGGCGTCCAGGGATTTTTGAGGCATTAGTACATTTTTTGTTAGCCTGCATTTTCACTGGTGTGTTTTTTTAGCAGCATTTGCTGAAGCTTATCAAACAACGCGCGCGTAAAGCGAGCCACAACCTGACGGGAAAAAAGCAGGGTGATGATAACTGCCATAGCAAGCAGCTCAATCAAGAGCAGCGGCACTGAATTGCTCAGCCAGGATAGATCATTGCTGATGACAAATTTGAGCAGTAGTCCGTGCCATAAATAGATATAAAGCGCATTTTCTCCGAGCTTACGTAGCCAGTTAAAGCGAGCCGCGACGATACATACAGTGATAACTGCAAGCGAGCTTAAAACATAGTATCCAAGGCGAATAGCGATGATCTCATCTGGTGGCATACCTGTGCCAGCCAGCGGTGCATTGCCGTAGAGGGCCACAATATTCAGGCTGGGAGCGATATAAAAGCAAAAGCCAAGGAATAGCACAGCAGTAGGAAGGGCGAAGCCGGGAAGTTTCAGCGGTAGCTCTCCGGCCGTATAGCGCCAGACGAGGCAGCCAGCGATATAGTAGGGCAAAAACACCAACGTGCGTGACAGACTAAGCACAAAACCGTTATAGACAAAGAGGGATGAGATAACCCCGATGGCCACGGCCAGCGCCAACGATCCTTTGAAGGCTATCATTATCGGCGAGAGCAGGCGCAGACACATCAGGCTAAAAACAAACCACAGGATCCAGCAGGGCGCGAAGTTGATAAGATATTTCGATGCCGCACCGGTTTGTAAAAACCAGGCGATTTCGTATACGCCGTTAAAAAGAAGAAAAGGAATAAATAGCTGGGTCACCACTTTTGTGGCGTTAAACTCCGTTCCGCCACGGGACAGATAGCCCGATAAAAAAAGAAAGGCTGGCATATGGAAGATATAGATGAAATTATAAAAATGCATCAGCTGCGGCTGGGGAGGTACTAGCTCCATGGAATGTGCCAGCACCGTTAAAACAATAAGCAAGCCTTTTATATTATCAATTTCAGGACGACGAACTGGCGAGCGCAGCATGCAACCTGCTTCCTTATCATGTCGGGGCAAAGGTGAAAGCACGCATTATTGCTCAAAATCATGACGCCCGCTACGGCCCATAAGGTGACGTTTGTACTAAAATGCTATCCGGACATGCGCAAGCAGAGAGACTACACCCATGTACTCTACTATATCGCCGTTCAGATTACGCTGGCTTTCTCGGCAATAATTTTCAGCTTATCTCTTACGGTGGCAATCACTCTACATAAGTTAATAATCAATAGGATAACGATGTTTATCATGGACTTCGATTTTTATAAGTTCTATTCACGCAAAGGTGCAGAAAGCTAATCAGCCCCGTCTATGTGAAAGAGAGTACTGGGCGCATCACCCAGCTTTGCCCTATTAAAAATCGCTAAACTCCTGAGCCGGTCGCCAGAAGCCGTCGACAAAGTCCTCTACCGGATAGCAGCCGCCGTGACGGATGCGCTGCTCCTCCATAGAGACCAGGCACTGCTGTTCGGTATTGTATACATCGATAACGATGTCATCGCAGCCACCATCCAGGTAGCAAATAAAGAGAACCAGCGCGACCATTCCATCCTCACTTCCGTACCGCTTAGGTTAAGTGTAGGGGATGAAGGTAAAGAGAGGAAATTCCAGGCGTAAATAACTGGCTGGGCAGGGTATGCATAAATAACCCGCCGGGCGGCGGGTTCAACGGATATCAGCCGAGGCGCATAATCCAGGTATCGGTTTGTTGATCGTAATGTTCACGGTACAGCACGGACTGTTCGCCGTTGAGCAGCGCCGGAATGCTGGTATCAGCGTCCCAGGCATCAAGCTGCATACATAAATCGGGATCGGAGCTGCATGGAATGCGTAACGTCCGCTCTCCTGGCTCATTGCCTTGCAGCTCAGCATCATCTATCTCAAATTGGCCAATGCGCACGGTAGTTTTCGTCATAATGCTCTCCATTGATCTGCGAAATGTGGTACGACCAGTACAGTCACCCTATTTTTCAGCCTGGTACAACATGACCTATCCCGCCAGTCAAAAAGTGCGCTTTTTTTCCGGACTTACGCTTTGCTACCAAACAGACGACCGTCGCGAACCAGCTCCCGAGGGTAGCTGTTCTTAAGGCGCGAGCCGACTTTTTTTGCCAGACCAAGGGGCTGCCCCTGGAACGTTACAATCACCTCGTCATGCGCGATTGCCGCCTGCGGGTAGATATCCCGGCCGCGATACCACTCTTCTGCTTCAGCAGGGTCTAGCTCAAAGGCCAGCGGATTATCGGTTCCGGCAAGGGCAATCACCGCCTCATGCTGCCAGCGGTAGCCTTTGTTATGTGTCTCGGCGAGCTTAATGCCGATGCGCGAGAAGCGGACTTTTCCGATCAACGCTTCGATCTGCTCTGGGAAGAGCCACAGCTCTTTATCACGCTGCCAAAGGCGTAATGTGTCGTCCCAATGCAGCCCGGAGGCTGCTGCCGCCTGAATTATCTGGGCGCTCTCCCGGCCTTTAACGGGCGAGAAAGGGAATTTACCCATCTTATAGCCGGGCGCAGGCAGCGGCTCGACCGAGGCCGTTTTACGCAGTCGGGCCACAAAGAACCCTTCACAATCGAAAATTTGTGGGAAGACGTGCAGGAAGCCGTCGGGGGTCAACGCCTGCGTGGCATCGGCAAACAGATCCCCCAGCGGCAAGAACTCAACCGCATCGGAGTAGCGGGCCTTGAGCCAGTGACAAATCGCTTCGTTCTCATCCCGATTTAAGGTGCAGGTTGAGTAGATCAGCGTCCCGCCGGGGCGCAGAGCGTGAAAGGCGCTGTCAATCAGCTCCCGCTGGGTATCGGCGATCTCCAGATTGCTGGCAACGGACCAGTTTTTCAAGGCATCGGGGTCTTTACGCACCACGCCTTCACCGGAGCAGGGCGCGTCCAGCAGGATAGCGTCAAAGGTTTCGGGCAGCGCCGCGCCGAATACCCGACCATCGAAGTGGGTCAGAGCCACGTTGCGGATCCCACAGCGGCTGATATTGGCATGCAGAACTTTCACCCGGCTGGCGGAGAATTCATTGGCGAGGATCGCCCCGGTGTTATCCATCCGCGCGGCGATCTGGGTGGTTTTTGACCCGGGCGCGGCGGCAACGTCCATTACTCGCTGAGGCTGGTTGCCGTCGGCGAAGAGGGCGCTAACCGGCAGCATTGAGCTGGCTTCCTGAATGTAAAACAGTCCGCTGAGGTGCTCGGCGGTGCTGCCAAGCGGCAGCGCCTCTTCATCTTCACGCTCGATCCAGAATCCCTCTTCGCACCACGGAACCGGCGTCAGTTGCCAGCCATAGGGGGCGACCAGATCCAGAAACGCTGCCACGGAGATTTTAAGCGTGTTGACCCGAATGCTGCGGCGCAGCGGACGCTGGCAGGCGGCAATAAAGTCATCGAAGGAGAGATGCGTCGGCATAGCCAGACGCATCTGCGCAAGAAATTCTTCAGGAAGATAGACAGCGTTATGAGCCACGAATTACACCACCAGCAACAAATCAGGGGGCGCAGTGTAGCATAAAACGCTCCGGCGCAGCAGGCGCGCCGGAGCAGGGGGTTAGCGTGGCAGGGCAGTGCCCCAGGTGCGCCACTCTTTCGGCTCGCTATCCTGCAGCAGGAAGTGTTTGCCGGTTTGCGCCTTCGGTGCCAGCGGGGTCCCCGGTGGGGTTGCGAACGCAATGCCGCCGCGGATGAACTGGTTAAAGGTGCCGGTTTTCACCACGCCGCCCACCAGACCGAAGTCCAGCGAGTAACCTGATGCCAGCCAGAACACCGAGTTGTTACGCACCAGGTGCTCGAAGCGCTTGCTGATGCGCAGGCCAACCATGACCCGGTCCGAGAGCGTGCCCAGGGTCAGGCCGGTCACCGTGCCCACCTCAATGCCGCGGAACAGCACCGGCGTACCGATGTTCAGCCCGCCCGCTTCAGGGGCCTCAACCACAATGCTCAGGCCGTCGACATAGCGTGAGTCAGCGATGGTGGCTTCCTGCAGTTCAAACTCCCGGCGGGCAGTACCGCCCCGGCCCGGCTCAACGTTGATATAGGGTTGCAGAATAGTATCAAGATGCTCAACCCCGGCCGCTGAGATCTGCGGCGTAATCACCGAGAAGCGCGTACCGCTGCGGGCAAAGGTGTTCACATACTCTGGATAGAGCACGGCGGTGGCCTGCACTTCGTTACGCTCGGTAATCAGCTCCAGATCCTGCACCTGGCCGATATCAATGCCCAGGTATTTGATCGGCATGCCAGGGGCAAGCTTGCCTGCATCAAAAGCGTGGAGTTTGATCTGTCCGCCCACGGCACGCGCCGCAGTTTCTGACGGGAAGAGGATCCGCTTGTCGCCTTTGCGAGTAGAGGCGTTGGCACCGTTAAGGTTATCAAAGCTCACCGCACCCTTGATGGCTCTGGCAAGCGGGGAAGCCTGCACCGTTAGCCCGCTGCCGTTAAGCTGCACTTTCGCGCCACCTTCAGCCCAGAAGACGCTGTTAGGTGTCAGCAGGGACTGATACTCCGGCTTAACGTGCAGCTGAATATCAAACGCATTAGCGCGTGGACGGACGTTGATGACCTCACCTACCTCAAACTTACGATAGAGCACCACCGAACCGGCCTGCACGTCCGGTAGCTTCTCGGCGGTCAGGGTCAGGGTAGTAGTCGGCAGGTCGCTGAGGCTGTTTTCTATCGCCTTATCGACGTTTGCGAACAGCGGATAGGTAGATTTTATCTCGCCTTTGGTTCCCGGTAGGATGCGGATCCCGCCGCTGATCCACTCGTTGGCGCTGGCGGCAAGGAACTCTATGCCGTCCAGGCCTACTTTGACATCAACCCGGCTGTTAACCACAAACTTGCTGTCGCCCTGCACCAGTTCACGGTACTGGGGATCGATAGCCACGGCAAAGGAGACGCCTTTCGCAGACAGATTGCGCTCCAGTACCTGGCCTATCCGTACCCCGTGCAGCACGATGGGCTGACCTGCGTCAATGCCGTAGCTCTCCGGGGCGGTCAGGGTTAGCGTCACCACGCCCGGCTCCTGAAGCAGGGTTTTGTCTGCGGGTAACACGACAAAATTGTCTCGCGGCTCGCCTTCCCCCGGGACCAGTTCAAGGGTGGTGCCGGTAAGCAGCGAACTCACGCTGGCATTGTCTAAAGAGAGCTTGGGGCTGCGCATCTCAATGCGCGTATTGGCGCGCAGGAGATTAACCACGCTGGGGTCAACGGTCATCTCTCCGCTCACCGCGCCGCCGGGGTTAAGATCGAGCTTGGTCAGCTCACCGACCTCCAGCCCCTGGTACATCAGCGGGGTAGAGCCAGCTTTCAGCCCCTCGCCACCGGGCAGGGCGAGTTTCACGATCACCCCGCGCTGGCTGTGGGCCAGATCTTTATACAAGCCGAACTCGTCATCGCTCTCTGCCGGTTTTGATGCTTCCGGGGAGTCAAAAGCAATGGCACCGTTGACCAGCGAGGCAAGGCTCTCCAGCTCTACCTTCGCCCCGCTCAGGCCGACGTCCGCCTTCACGCCAGAGACGTTCCAGAAGCGGCTGCCTTTTTTTACCAGGCTGGTGAAGCGGCGCTCAATCAGCACGTCAATGGTGACGCCCTGCTTGTTGGCATTGATCGAGTAGTCGTAGACGCGCCCGACGGGAATTTTGCGGAAATAGACCAGCGAGCCGCTGCTCAACGAGCCGAGATCGGGGGCGTGGAGATGGATCATCAGCTCGCCGTTGCTGAGACGATACTTCGGCTGGGTATCAAGAGCCGTAAAGTGATCCTGCGGCTCGCCCTTGCCGGGCATCATGCCGATATAGTTCCCGCCGACCAGCGCATCCAGTCCGGAGATCCCCGCCAGCGACGCTTTTGGCGTTACCAGCCAGAACTGAGTATCGTTACGCAGGGCATCCTTCATATCCGCTTTGATACTGGCCTTCACCTCAATTTTATTGAGATTTTCGCTCAGGCGGATGTCCTGCACGGTACCCACCTCAACGCCCTGGTAGCGCACCGGCGTACGCCCGGCCACAATGCCGTCAGCCGAGACGAAATCGATGGTGATGGTGTTACCGCGATCCTCATAGCTGCTCCACAAGAGCCAGCCAGCAATCATTAATGCGATAACAGGTAGCAGCCAGAAAGGCGAAATTCGACGTTTTGTTTTAATGCGCGCTTCAGTCGGCGAAGCGGGGGTTTCCTGACTCATGTGCATCCCAAAGTAAGCGGCTGTCCAGCCATTCCACAGCAAGAATAGTCAAAATTACCGCTGCGCCGAAATAAAACGCAGCGGGACCCATGGTAAACGCGAGAAGCTGATCGCGGTTAATGAGTGACATCGTTATTGAAATCACAAACAGATCGAGCATCGACCAGCGGCCAATCCATGTCACGAAACGCAACAGCAGCAGGCGCGTGCGTAAACCCTGCTCGCATTTAAAATGGATACTCACCAGCAGTGTAAACAGGACGATGACTTTGGTAAACGGCACCAGGATACTGGCGATAAAAACAATGCCCGCGACGGCGACGTTGCTGCTCGCCAGCGACATAATCCCGGACATGATGGTATCCGCCTGCCGTGCGCCGTTGACATAGATAACTGAAATAGGCAGCAGGTTGGCCGGTAGCAGAAACACCATTGAGGCAATAAGCGCGGCCCAACACTTCTGAATGCTATGCCGTCTGCGGTAGCGCAGCGGAATATGGCAGCGAGGGCAGCGTCCCCGCGGATCCGGCAGGCCGGTAAAGTGGCACCCCAGACAGACGCGCAGATTCTCGTGCGGGCGCGTAGCGGGGCGCTGAGGGTAGAAACGCTCCCACAGCTGCTCAATATTGAGATGGATAAGGGTCAGGATGCTTAAAATCACCAGCGCGATGAAGGCGATCAGTCCCACCCCCGGCTGCAGATACGCATAGTCCTGAACCTTTATTGAGGCGACGCCGATGCCGATCAGGTAGATATCCAGCATTACCCACTCTTTCAGCCTCTCCAGCATCAGCAGCACCGGGCGCAGGTTCATCCCCAGCCGGTTACCAAACCAAAGGTAGGCGATAGCGGCCACCAGCACCAGCGGGGCTCCGACGGTACAAAACAGCACCATAGCGGCGGTGAGCGGATTGCCCTGGGAGGTCATCAGCCAGATCCCCATCAGCAGGTTGGCATCGATGCGCGTCCCCAGCAGGTAGAGGTGCAGCAGCGGCTCGCCCCACGCAAAGGGCATCAGCATCAGCATGGTGATGGCCATCGCCCCAAGTCGGGTAAGTGACCAGTCCCGGCCATCGCGGACCTTCGCATCACAGCGCGGGCAATACGCACTTTCGTGTGATTTCATTGCAGGCAGCGCAAAAAGCGTATCGCACTGCGGGCAGCGCTGATAATGTGCTCGTGGCAGAGGGTCGCCAATAGCACGAATCGCCATTTTCTTACCGGTGACTAACTTTTGAGTTTTCAGCGCCATGACGTATTTTGGACTATGTTCGAATTAATCTATCTTAACTCATGAATGGATTATCTTGAGCATGAAGGCATTTAATGTTTATTTTAATAGGCTAGGCTACCTTTTTTTGTATGACAACAAGTGATTGAATAATGAACAAAAGTGAATTTTACGCGGAGTTGAACCGCGATTTTCAGGCATTGATGGCAGGTGAAACCAGTTTTTTAGCCACGCTCGCGAATACCAGCGCGCTCCTGTTTGAACGCCTTGAGGGCGTTAACTGGGCAGGTTTTTATCTGCTGGAAGGCGATACGCTGGTGCTGGGCCCGTTCCAGGGCAAGATTGCCTGCGTGCGCATTCCGGTAGGCCGCGGCGTTTGCGGTACGGCCGTGGCGCAAAATAGCGTCCAGCGCGTGGAAGACGTCCATGCGTTTGACGGGCATATCGCCTGCGATTCTGCCAGCAACGCGGAAATTGTTCTGCCGCTGGTGGTTCAGGATAAGATTATTGGCGTGCTTGACATCGACAGCACGGTATTTTCTCGCTTCACGGCCGAGGATGAGCAGGGGCTGCGCGAGCTGGTTTCGCATCTCGAACGCCTGCTGGAAGCGACCGATTATCAAAAATTCTTTGCGGGCGACGCAGTATAATCAACGGATAACGTAGCATTTACTGATGGGGTCATTATAATGACGCCTGTTCATGCCTGCGGCTTGTTGGCAACGTCCGTTGTAATCAGGAAATTTCATGGAAAATCAACCTAAGTTGAATAGCAGTAAAGAAGTTATCGCCTTTCTGGCCGAACGTTTTCCTCACTGTTTCAGTGCAGAAGGTGAAGCGCGCCCCCTGAAAATTGGTATTTTTCAGGATCTGGTAGAGCGCGTTGAAGGAGAGATGAGCCTCAGCAAAACTCAGCTTCGTTCTGCGCTGCGTCTTTACACCTCAAGCTGGCGCTACCTGTATGGGATCAAAGCAGGCGCGACGCGTGTCGATCTCGACGGCAATCCGAGCGGTGTACTGGACGAACAGCATGTTGAGCATGCGCGTAAGCAGCTGGAAGAGGCGAAAGCCCGCGTCCAGGCTCAGCGTGCTGAACAGCAGGCCAAAAAGCGCGAAGCCGCTGCTGCTGCCGGTGAGCAGGAAGATGCGCCACGCCGCGAGCGTAAACCGCGTCCTGCACCGCGCCGTAAAGAGGGCAACGAGCAGCGTAAACCACGCGCCGACAAACCTGCCGCGAAACCTCAGCGCGCACCGCGTGAAGAGCCACAGCATACGCCAGTATCCGATATTACTGCGCTGAACGTGGGTCAGAACCTCAAGGTGAAAGCGGGCAACAACGCAATGGACGCCACTGTACTGGAGATCACCAAAGACGGTGTTCGTGTACAGCTGACCTCAGGCATGTCGATGATTGTACGCGCAGAACACCTGTTGTTCTGAAACGGAGGCCAGGCCCGGCATGAACACTTTGTTTAAGCGCACCGCGTTGGCTGGCCTGTTCCTGATTGCAGGACAGGCTTTTGCCGTTGAAGATATTACGCGTGCCGATCAGATTCCGGTATTAAAGGAAGAGACCCAGCATGCAACGGTCAGTGAGCGCGTGACATCACGCTTCACCCGTTCCCACTACCGTCAATTCGATCTCGATGAGGCATTCTCGGGCAAGATTTTCGATCGCTATTTAAACTTGCTGGACTACAGCCATAACGTGCTGCTGGCAAGCGACGTTGAGAAGTTCATGCCGAAGCGGAGCGTGCTCGGCGAGGAGCTGCGCACCGGCAAACTCGACGTGTTTTATGCGCTCTATAACCTGGCGCAGAAGCGCCGGTTTGAACGCTATCAATATGCGCTGAAGGTGCTTGAGCGGCCGATGGATTTCACCGGCAACGACACCTTCAACGTAGATCGCAGCAAAGCGCCGTGGCCGAAAGACGACGCGGAGATGAACGCCCAGTGGGATGCCAAGGTGAAGTTCGATGAGCTGAGCCTGAAGCTGACCGGTAAGGACGAGAAAGAGATCCGCGAGACGCTGACCCGTCGCTATAAGTTCGCGATTCGCCGTCTGGCGCAAACCAACAGTGAAGATGTCTTCTCTCTGGCGATGACCGCCTTTGCCCACGAGATCGACCCGCACACTAACTATCTGTCGCCGCGTAATACCGAGCAGTTCAATACCGAAATGAGCCTCTCTCTTGAGGGGATCGGGGCCGTGCTGCAGATGGACGACGACTACACCGTGATTAACTCCATGGTAGCAGGCGGTCCGGCAGCGAAGAGCAAAGCCATCACCGTTGGCGATCGTATCGTTGGCGTCGGCCAGCCGGGCCAGAACATGGTGGACGTGATTGGCTGGCGTCTTGATGACGTAGTTGCCCTGATCAAAGGTCCGAAGGGAAGCAAGGTACGCCTTGAGATCCTGCCTGCGGGTAAAGGGACCAAGACCCGTATCGTCACCCTGACCCGGGAGCGTATCCGCCTTGAAGATCGCGCCGTGAAGATGTCGGTGAAAACCGTCGGCAAAGAGAAGGTGGGCGTGCTGGATATTCCTGGCTTCTACGTTGGCCTGACCGATGACGTCAAGGTGCAGCTGCAGAAGCTGGAGAAGCAGAACGTCAGCAGCGTGATCATCGACCTGCGCACCAACGGCGGCGGGGCGCTGACCGAAGCGGTTTCACTCTCCGGCCTGTTTATTCCGTCTGGTCCAGTGGTGCAGGTGCGTGATAACAACGGCAAGGTGCGCGAAGACAGCGATACTGACGGCGTCGTCTACTATAAAGGCCCGCTGGTGGTGCTGGTTGACCGCTTTAGCGCCTCGGCGTCAGAGATCTTTGCTGCTGCGATGCAGGACTATGGCCGGGCGCTGATCGTCGGTGAGCCGACCTTCGGTAAAGGCACGGTGCAGCAGTATCGCTCTCTTAACCGCATCTACGATCAGATGCTGCGTCCGGAGTGGCCAGCGCTGGGTTCGGTGCAGTACACCATTCAGAAATTCTACCGCGTTAACGGCGGCAGCACGCAGCGTAAGGGCGTGACGCCGGATATCATCATGCCGACCGGCAATGAGGAGACCGAAACCGGTGAGAAGTTTGAAGATAACGCGCTGCCGTGGGATAGCATCAACGCTGCGACCTTTGTGAAATCTGGCGATTTGACGCCGTTTGGGCCGCAGCTGCTCAAGGAGCATGACGATCGTATCGCCAAAGATCCGGAGTTCCAGTATATCCTGAAGGACATTGCTCGCTTCAATGCCCTGAAAGATAAGCGGAATCAGATATCGCTCAACCTTGCCCAGCGTGAGAAAGAGAACGCGGAAGATGATGCGATTCGCCTGGCTCGTCTGAACGACCGCTTCAAGCGCGAAGGCAAGCCGGTGCTGAAGAAGCTGGACGATCTGCCGAAGGATTATCAGGAGCCGGATCCCTATCTTGATGAGACGGTGCATATCGCCCTTGACCTGGCGCATATCAACAAAGATAGTCCGCCAGCGCAGCCCGCTAAAGCACAGTAAACCGCAACAGGCACAAGGAATTGTGCCTGTTTTTTTTAACAAGCGTATCGCGGCGTAAGGCTGCCGCGTCTAAATGTAAAGTTGTGTCTTTCTGGTAACTTACGCGCGGGTTATGCTTGAAAATAGCCAATATACCCATACGATGTGGGTAGTCGCATAGTGCGTTTTGTTAAGTTGAGGTTAAAAGAAAATTATGATGCGGATCGCGCTCTTCCTGTTAACGAACCTGGCGGTGATGCTGGTCTTCGGGCTGGTGCTGAGCCTGACGGGTATTCAGTCGAGTAGCGTTCAGGGCTTGTTGATCATGGCGCTGCTGTTTGGTTTTGGCGGCTCGTTCGTTTCGCTGTTAATGTCGAAATGGATGGCCCTGAAGTCGGTCGGAGGAGAAGTCATTGAGCAGCCACGCAACGATATGGAGCGCTGGCTGATGAACACCGTGGCACAGCAGTCGCAGCAGGCAGGCATCGCGATGCCGCAGGTTGCCATCTATCACGCCCCGGACATTAACGCCTTTGCCACCGGTGCGCGGCGTGATGCGTCGCTGGTTGCGGTAAGCACCGGACTGCTACAGAACATGAGCCGTGATGAGGCCGAAGCGGTTATTGCTCACGAGATCAGCCACATCGCCAACGGTGACATGGTGACCATGACCCTGATCCAGGGCGTGGTGAACACCTTTGTTATCTTTATCTCGCGTATCCTGGCGCAGATCGCCGCGGGCTTTATGGGTGGCAACCGCGACGAAGGCGAAGAGAGCAACGGCAACCCGCTGATCTACTTTGCCGTGTCGATGGTGCTGGAGCTGGTGTTTGGTATTCTGGCGAGCATTATCACCATGTGGTTCTCGCGTCACCGTGAATTCCATGCCGATGCCGGATCGGCGAAGCTGGTAGGCCGTGAGAAGATGATTGCTGCTCTGCAGCGTTTGAAAACCAGCTACGAGCCGCAGGAAGCCAGCACAATGATGGCCTTCTGCATCAACGGGAAATCCAAATCCCTGAGCGAGCTGTTTATGAGCCACCCGCCGCTGGATAAGCGTATTGAAGCCTTGCGCAGCGGTGAGTACCTGAAGTAACACCAACAGGTGTAATAAAAAGCGCGTCTAAGGACGCGCTTTTTTTATGCCTGCGGTTTCTGCGTCGTCCGCAGGCCTTCTGTGAAAGATTTATCGATGGGGATTATATGATTATGCTGAAATTATTACCCTGAGAACGATTTTACCCACCACGCGCTGTTTTTATATCGCAGATTTGTAACGAAGTTAACAAACTGCCATTGCGGGCGACCCGCGACGAAATTATAATAAAAACCTATTCTAAATTTTATAAAACACTCGCGATGAGGTGATTAATGGCAATCGCAGATTTGGACAAGCAGCCAGATTCTGTCTCTTCAGTACTGAAGGTCTTTGGCATTCTGCAGGCGCTCGGGGAAGAGCGGGAAATTGGCATTACTGAACTGTCTCAGCGTGTGATGATGTCAAAAAGCACCGTTTATCGCTTTTTGCAGACGATGAAATCCCTTGGCTACGTGGCCCAGGAGGGGGAGTCAGAGAAGTACTCCCTGACGCTTAAGCTCTTTGAACTCGGCGCGCGCGCGCTGCAAAACGTCGATTTAATTCGCAGCGCCGATATCCAGATGCGTGAGCTGTCGCGCCTGACCAAAGAGACGGTGCATCTTGGCGCGCTGGATGAAGACAGCATTGTCTACATCCATAAAATTGACTCTATGTACAATCTGCGCATGTACTCCCGTATCGGCCGCCGCAACCCGCTCTATAGCACCGCCATCGGTAAAGTGCTGCTGGCCTGGCGCGATCGTGAGGAAGTGAAACAGATCCTTGAAGGCGTTGAGTACAAGCGCAGCACCGATCGCACTATTACCACTACCGACGATCTGCTGCCCGTGCTCGATACCGTTCGCGAGCAGGGCTATGGCGAAGACAACGAAGAGCAGGAAGAGGGGCTGCGCTGCATTGGCGTGCCGGTCTTTGACCGCTTTGGGGTGGTCATCGCAGGCCTGAGTATCTCCTTCCCAACGCTGCGCTTCTCTGAAGAGCGTCTGCATGAATATGTTGAGATGCTGCATACCGCAGCACGTAAAATCTCCGAGCAGATGGGCTATAACGACTATCCGTTCTGATACCAGACGCCGCGCCAGACGCGGCGTTTTCATCTCTGATCCCTCTTTGCCGCGGTTTCCTGAATAGTCAAATAGCGCTACAGTTAGCTCCGGTTTAATATGCCAGTAGTAACCTGTTTGCATAAGACGTTGATTCGGAGAGAAGAGTGAGAAAGTTTCGGTGGCTGCTTGTAATTGCCATCCTGGTAATTTGCCTGATGCTTTGGACCCAGATGCTCAATGTGATGTGCGATCAGGACGTACAGTTTTTCAGCGGTATTTGCGTTATCAATAAATTTATCCCCTGGTAGCGGCATTTTTGCTTCGAATCATTCCCTTCCTTAATGTCAGTGGTAAGATAGCGCGTCAACATTGAGGTGGTGTAATGAACGAAGTACTGAATTCGGGCGCGTTCAATCTTGCGTCCCTGGTAATTTCTTTGGTGGTGTTGGTCGTTGGGCTAATACTGTGGTTCTTTGTAAACCGGGCCAGCTCCCGCGCTAATGAGCAGATTGAACTGCTTGAGGCGCTGCTGGATCAACAAAAACGACAGAATGCGCTGCTGCGTCGCCTCTGCGAGGCCAACGCGCCGGAAAAAGCCGAGCCGGAAGCAAAAACGGCGGCAACAGTGCAAACCGACGGCGACGATTTTATCCGTCTGGTGGCTGAACGCTAAATAAGCTGGAAAGGGTGGTGAGCGATGGCATGGAAAAATCCCTGGTATAATCCAACCCTGACTCACCATACGCCCCAGGGGTTTCGTAATCTGACCCCCGGTGGGCATCAGCCCGGTGACGTTGAGCGCTGGCAAAAAGAGCGCCGCGCCGCCGGGCTGCCGCATCCTCCCGAGGGCGGCTACGATACTTTTCTTCAGCAGCGGTGGCAGCGCGCAGAAATAGGCGGCAGCGGGGACGGGGTCTGGTGGCTGGGCCATGCTAGCATGCTGCTCCGACTGGACGGCTGTTATCTGCTGGCGGATCCGCTCTTCTTTAACCGTGCCTCCCCGGTACGCTTTACCGGGCCTCAGCGCAAAAGTCCCGCGCCGCTAAACGTTAACGATCTGCCCGCGCTGGATGCCATCCTCATTTCGCATAACCATTACGATCATCTCGATACCCGCACCATCCGCGCCCTGTTAAAACGCTTTCCAGACGTCACGCTGTTTGTTCCCCTCGGGCTGGGCCGTTGGTGTCGCCGCCACGGCGTGCGCCACGTGGTCGAGCTTGACTGGTGGCAGAGCTTCACCTTCCAGGGAATGACTCTAAGCGCCGTACCCGCTCAGCACTGGAGCATGCGTACGCCATGGGATAGGGATCGTTCTCTCTGGTGCGGTTGGGTCGTGGAATCTCGGGCGCATCGCTTCTGGTTTGCTGGC
The DNA here is from genome assembly GCF_019880405.1 of Enterobacter sp. C2. Lineage (NCBI taxonomy): Bacteria > Pseudomonadati > Pseudomonadota > Gammaproteobacteria > Enterobacterales > Enterobacteriaceae > Enterobacter > Enterobacter sp. C2. The sequence goes on along the minus strand of NZ_CP082269.1, from coordinate 2,509,193 downwards.
GACACCGGTTACACGCCGGACCTGCTGGCGATCCCCGAGCGCCTGGGTAGGCTCGATTCCGCGGCGTTACCGGTCGGTGCCTATGCACCACGCTGGTTCATGTCCGTGCATCATATGGATCCGCAGCATGCGGTGTCACTCTGGCAGCAGATCGGTGAGCCGCTGGCTTTTCCTATCCACTGGGGTGTCTTTGAGCTGGCGGATGAAGCGGTGGATGAGCCAGCCCGGGAGCTGGCCGCGGTATTAAACGAGACGGTAACCCAAACGGATAACTTCAGGATCCTGAAAATAGGTGAGTATTTATCTCTCGAGGCCCAGACTATTAAACAGGCAGCAGAGTAGCCAGAACAGGTTATATAAACGATATTATTTTTAGCGAAACGTTTTTATTGCTTTGAATTGATGCAGTGTCATTAAACTTTCATTATTTTGGTGCAGGAGATGCACTAATTGCGCAACAATTATTCGTTGGTCAACTTTGCCATTTCTGATTACCCATCAAAAAGGTTCACACTCACCCATTATCATGATTTTTCAGTAAGCTATTGCACAAAAATTGCTAACGACATGCTCTATTTAGTCATTGTAAAGGCCAGGCTGGACGAAACGACATCACTGTGTCAGGTTAGCTGCGCATCGGTTGTTCTGCTTGCCGCTGAATTTGTGCGACAGATCCATACATCATTAAAAATGGCTTGCCATAATTAACGTTGTATGTGATAACACGGTGTAGGTTAAACGAGGTACAGTTCTGTTTATGTGTGGCATTATCAGTAAAGAAGTTCTGAGTAAACACGTTGTCGTTGAATACTGCTTCTCTGCCGAACCTTATTTAGTGCCTCATGCAGTAATGTCTCAGTTTCATCTCGGTCAATGCCTGCGGGCTAAGAAAACACTCTAAGGAATTTTGCAAATGGCAAAGATTAAAGGTCAAGTTAAGTGGTTCAACGAGTCTAAAGGCTTTGGTTTCATTACTCCTGCTGACGGCAGCAAAGACGTGTTCGTACACTTCTCTGCAATCCAGGGTAACGGCTTCAAGACTCTGGCTGAAGGCCAGAACGTTGAGTTCGAAATTCAGGACGGCCAGAAAGGCCCAGCAGCGGTTAACGTTACTGCTATCTGATTTTCCTCCACTGCTTGAGCGCGATTTGCGCATCAATGTCAGCGTAAAAGCCTCGCCGTGTGCGGGGCTTTTTAATGCTTGTTTTTCAAAATGTTACTGTGAACTCCTCCATTCTTCTTTTGTTGCAAAGCCATACCGTTATTAGCACACTTTTTTCCCTTTCTCTTCTTGTTTCCTGTCAAATCAGCGGGTTAACCCGTTTCAGGAGCCAAGGTGAAAAACAATCCTCTTTCCAGCAACTATACCCCTCTGCGTTTTGCCTTGCTCTGCGTGGCCATTGTCTGTGCGCTGGGCCTGCTGCTGGGCCGAACGGCCTGGCTCCAGGTCGTCTCGCCGGAAAAGTTGGTCAAGGAGGAGGATATGCGCTCGATTCGGGAAGAGAAGATTGTGCCGCCTCGGGGAATGATCGTCGATCGCAACGGGCTGCCGCTGGCGGTGAGCGTGCCGGTGAGTGCGATCTGGGCAGATCCTAAAGTCATCAACAGCAGCGGTGGGGTAAGAGTGAACCCGCGCTGGCAGGCGCTGGCCAGCGCCCTGAATATGCCGCTGAGCGAGATAGCCGAACGCATCCGGCGTAACCCGACATCCCGTTTTATCTACCTTGCCCGCCAGCTCGACCCGCAGCAGGCAAAATGGATTGATCACCTTAATCTGCAGGGCATCAATTTGCAGGAGGAGTCGCGCCGCTTTTACCCCAGCGGACACGTTGCGGCTAACCTGATTGGCTTTACCAATGTGGACGGGCAGGGGATCGAGGGCATTGAGAAGAGTTTCAATGCTCAGCTAACCGGCAAGCCTGGTCTGCGTCGGGTGCGCAAAGATCGCCACGGGCACGTTATCGAAAATATGACCGAAACGCCTGCTGTCCCGGCGCATACGCTGATGCTAAGTATCGATAAGCGCTTGCAAACCTTGACCGAGGACGCGCTGGATAATGCCGTCAGCTGGAATAAAGCCGAATCCGGCGCGGCGGTACTGGTGCGTATCCAGACCGGCGAAATCCTGGCGATGGCCAGCTACCCTGATTTCAACCCCAACAACCGCAGCGGCGCGACCCTCGATGATTTCCGCAACCGCGCCATCAGCGATACGTTTGAACCCGGCTCCACGGTGAAGCCGATGGTACTGATGGCGGCGCTGAAAGAGGGGATCGTTCAGCCTGACAGCGTGGTGGACACCCACCCCTACACCCTCGACGGCCACCGCATTCGCGACGTGGGATACTATCCAGAGCTGACGCTCACCGGCATCCTGCAAAAATCGAGCGATACTGGCGTGTCACATCTGTCGCTGGCGATGCCGATCCAGCGCCTGCTGGATACCTATAAAGCCTTTGGTTTTGGTACATCAACGGGTCTGGGGCTGACCGGGGAGAGCAGTGGCGTCTTACCGGTGCGCAAATACTGGGGTCAGCTCGATCGCGCCACCTTCTCGTTTGGCTATGGCTTAATGGTCACCCCGCTACAGCTGGCCCACGTCTATGCCACCATCGGTAGCTATGGCCTGGCGCGCCCGCTCTCTATTACCCGCGTCGATCCCCCGGTCGTTGGGAAGCAGGTAATGCCCCAGAAGATTGTGCATGAGGTCGAACACATGATGGAGAGCGTGGCCCTGCCGGGCGGGGGTGGGACCAAAGCTGCCGTGCGCGACTACCGCGTGGCGGTGAAAACCGGCACCGCCAAGAAGATCGACGAGAACGGCAAATATGTCGATAAGTACGTGGCCTATACCGCTGGCGTTGCCCCGGCCAGCGCACCAAAATATGCTCTCGCGGTTGTGATTAACGATCCAAAGAACGGTGCGTACTATGGTGGGGCGGTATCGGCTCCGGTATTTAGCGAGATTATGGGTAACGTACTGCGGGCAGAAAACGTCACGCCTGACGGTATGGCTCCCGACTCAAGTCATTTAGTGGTGCTGAATTCTTACGGCGGTGCGGATCCGCTGCGTTAAGACATTTCCCGCAGCGGCAATTGGCGTTACACTTTCGCCCTTTCTCTTTGCCCGGAGTTGTTATGTCCTTCACCTGTCCGCTATGCCACGCGCCGCTGCTGCGTACCGATAAAACCTACGTCTGCCCGCAGCGGCACCAGTTTGATATAGCGAAAGAGGGATACGTCAACCTGCTGCCGGTGCAGCACAAGCGTTCGCGCGATCCGGGCGACAGTGCGGAGATGATGCAGGCCCGGCGCGCTTTTCTTGACGCCGGGCACTACCTGCCGCTGCGTCAGACGCTAAGCGATCTGCTGGATGCACGCCTGCCGGAAAAGGCCGAGGCGCTGCTGGATATCGGCTGTGGAGAGGGGTATTACACCCACGCCTTCGCCGATATCGCCCGCCAGCACGGAGCGGAGACCTTTGGTCTCGACGTCTCCCGGGCGGCGGTTCGCGCAGCGGCGAAGCGCTATCCGCAGGCGATGTTCTGCGTGGCCTCCAGCCACCGTCTGCCATTTGAGGCACAGACGCTGGACGCCGTGGTGCGCATCTATGCGCCCTGTAAAGCTGAAGAGCTGGCGCGGGTCGTGAAGCCGGAAGGGTGGGTGATTACCGCCGCGCCGGGTCCACGGCATCTGGTGGAGCTAAAGGGGCTGATCTATGACGAGGTGCAGCTGCATGCTCCGCAGAGTGAACAGCTGGTTGGATTTACGCTGCGGGAGCAGCAATCGTTAGGCTACGGAATGACGCTAAGCGGCACCGAAGCTGTGGCGCTGTTGCAGATGACGCCTTTTGCCTGGCGGGCAAAACCGGAGGTTTGGCAGGCGTTGCAGGAGATGGCTCAGTTTAGCTGCGAGGCGGATTTCAGCATTCAGTGCTGGCAGCGCGACGCTTAAGGGGCAAAGTGGCTCCAGAGGATCTGGATGCCGATGCCGATCAGCACCACGCCACCGAGGATCTCGGCCCGTTTGCCCAGCAGCGGGCCGATAAACTTGCCGATCATCATACCGAGGGTAGACATGATCAGGGTGGCGCAGCCGATAGCGAGCGCGGTAGTCACAATATTGACCTGCAGAAAGGCCAGACCGACGCCGACGGCCATGGCGTCCAGGCTAGTAGCGATGGCAGTCGTAACCAGTAGCCAGAAGCTGTGGCGGCGCAGCGGAGTAGGATCTTCATCAGGCTGGCAGCGGAAGCCCTCCAGCACCATTCGGCCACCTAAAAATACCAGCAGCAAGAAGGCGATCCAGTGGTTCCACTCCAACACAAACTGGCTGGCAAGCATGCCTAAGCCCCAGCCCAGCAGCGGGGTCAGCGTCTCAATGAAGCCGAAGATCAATCCGGTACGCAGGGCGTCAGAAAATTTAGGTTTGTGCAGCGTCGCACCTTTACCAATAGAGGCGGCAAAGGCATCCATCGACATGCCAAAAGCGAGCAGCAGGGTAGCGGATAGGTTCATACAAGCGTCCTGACCGGGAAATCCATATGACACATCACTGCCCCCAGTAATCAGCAGTTGATGCGTCTATGGTCTCGCCTGACCGAACAGCCTCAGCTATTCGATCCGTACGTGCCACGTTTTGCAACGAGTATGTTGACACGTACATTTCCGGGAACAGGAAATTGGCTACTCCCCAACGACGGGCGCAACCTTAACATATTTTGATAAACTAAAACAATAACCGAACTTCATTATTTCACTGCGCTAGTGATAACGATTTTCATTTGGCCGAAAGCGTAAAAATAACGTTAAAAAAGATGATGAATTGCGCGGGGAATAATATAGCCATGGCTATGTTTCACGGAAGGTGTATATCATAAACATAGACATGGCTATATTTTAACTTACTGAGTTTTAACCATAATCTTGTAGATTTTTTCCAGATCGTCGATATTTCGTACACGAATCAGCAGGCGGCGCTGCTCTAATTGCACCACCAGCACGCCATCTTCTGATAGCTGCATCGCTTTAATACGCCCATATTCAATCCAGATATTCGCAAAGAAAAAACCATTTTCTTTGAAGATGATTTTAGGGGCGCGGATCCAGAAGAGATATATAACCACCAGCGCTAGCATAGATAATAGCCACGTGGTTAAAATAGCACCATGATGCGTGACGTTATTATAGATAACAATAGCCAGCAGGCCGGTGAAGATCACGCTGTCGGCGCGGCTGCGGCGTAGTAGGGGAGCGGTGAGCAGCGTAGCGCCGTGGCGGCGCGGCATAATAAACTCGTCATAGATAGCGTAAGCCAACAGCCCAGTCACGCACAGCACCAGCACGTAGTCCGTTAACGACATTCATCCTCCAGAAATAAAAACCGGGGGCAGTGCCCCCGGCGTGACATCTACCGCTTACAGGCCGAGCAGGCCAACGGCGTAGCCCGCAATACCGATGACAAAGAAGCCAACGATGATCCACAGCGGGTTCACTTTCTTACGCAGCAGCCACATGCAGGCGAAGGTCAACAGCAGCGGTACCAGGCCCGGCATCAGCTGGTCCAGGATAGTCTGCACGGTGGTAACGTTTGTCTTCCCGGTCTGGTCGGTGATCTCCGACACCACCAGCGGGATATTAACATGCGTCCACTTGTTTACCAGCGCCCCCATAACAAACAGGCCGAGGATTGATGCCCCCTCGGTCAGCTTCTGCAGGAAGCCACCGCCCATATCTTTAACGATGTCCACCCCTTTACGGTAGCCGTAGGCAACGCCGTAGTAGCGGGTTGCCAGACGTACCACGTTAAAGAGGATAAAGAACAGCAGCGGGCCGAGCAGGCTGCCGCTCATGGCAATCCCCGCCCCGAGCGCGGCAAACACCGGACGCACGGTACCCCAGAAGATCGGGTCGCCGACGCCTGCCAGCGGCCCCATCAGGCCAACTTTGATGCCGTTGATGGCCCCATCGTCAATCTCGGCCCCGTTGGCACGCTGCTCCTCCATCGCCAGGGTAACGCCGAGCACCGGCGCGGCAACGTAGGGGTGGGTGTTAAAGAACTCCAGATGGCGTTTGATCGCCTGACGGCGTGCCTCGTTATTCTCCGGGTAGAGGCGTTTGATAGCCGGTACCATAGAGAAGCAGAAGCCCAGCGCCTGCATACGCTCGAAGTTCCACGACCCCTGGAAGAGGTTAGAGCGGAGGAACACGCCGCGGATATCGCCAGGCGTGAGTTTTTTCTCGGACGTCGTTTTTGTCATATCAACCATGTCGCTCACCTGTTAATCCAGTTCGTTATCAAGATCGTTAGCACCGGCAGCCTGAACAGGCGCGCCCGCCGAGCGGTTATATTTCGGGCTAAGCTGAATGTAGAGAATGGCCATCACGGCACCGATTACCCCCAACGCCACCAGGTTAAAGTTGGTGAAGGCGGCGGTAACGAAGCCCAGATAGAAGAACGGCATCAGGTAGCCAGCGCGCATCATGTTGATGACCATCGCATAACCCACTACCACGATCATCCCACCAGCAATGTTCAGGCCGCTGGTCACCACTTCCGGAATGGCGTTGAGCATGTTCTGTACTTCACTGGTGCCCACGGAGTAGGCGACGATCACCGCCGGGATAGCGATACGCATTGCCTGCAGGAACAGGGAAGAGACGTGGATCCAGGAGAGCGCCGTCAGGTTGCCGTTTTCGGCCGCCTTATCCGCTGCGTGCTGGAAAGCCACGGTAATGGTACGAACGATAATGGTCAGCACCTGGCCCGCCGCTGCCAGCGGAATAGCCAGCGCAATACCAGCCCCGATGCTCTGACCACCGGCGATAACCAGCACGGTTGAGATGATGGATGCCAGCGCGGCATCTGGTGCGACCGCCGCACCGATGTTCATCCAGCCGAGGGCGATCATCTCCAGGGTACCGCCGATGATAATGCCTTTTTGCATATCACCCAGCACGATACCGATTAACGTACAGGCCACCAGCGGACGGTGAAACTGAAATTCATCCAGCACCGACTCCATACCGGCAATACAGGCCACGACGAACACCAGCACAATCTGAAGAGTGGTAATCTCCATTGTACTTCTCCTATAACAATACAGATTAAAGTGTAAAAACAGCGTCGCTCAGCGGATGCTGGTTACTTCGCCACTTTGCTGATTAAATCCATCATTTTCAGGCGCTGATCGCTGGACACTTTCCGCACCTCCAGCTCGATGCCCTGGGCGTTGAGCTTTTTAAACGCGGCGATATCCTGCTCATCCACCGACACAGCGTTATTCACCTGGGTTTTACCCTGGCGGAAGGCCATGCCGCCAATGTTGACAGAGGTGATCTTCACCCCCTCATCAACGAGGCGTACCACGTCGGTAGGATTGGTAAACAGCAGCATTACGCGCTCACCAGCATATTTCGGGTTGTTGTAAACGCGGACCATCTTGGCGACATCCACCACGTGCGCGGTAACGCCGGGCGGTGCCACCTGGGTGAGCAGCGTCTTGCGTACCGTGTCGGCGGCGACTTCGTCACTGACGACAATAATACGTTGCACGTTGGTCTCTTTGGTCCAGCGCGTGGCCACCTGACCGTGAATCAGACGATCGTCGATTCGCGCCAGGCCAATGGTCATATAGTCCGCTGGCCCCATCGGTTTTTGCGGCACGGCGGCGCGGGGAGCGGCGGCAGGGGCGGGAGCAGCAGGCTGCGCCTTCTCCACCGGCTGCGCCTTCAGCGCCTTAACGCCTTCGCGGCCTGCCTCAACGGCGACGGCCACCAGATCGTCAAACGTCGGGTTGTCATCGCGGCCCATCAGGGTCTCAACCAGCATAGGAATATTGACCCCGGCCACGACCTCATAGTGCTCTTTATCGACGACAATACGGCTGGCAGCGTTAAACGGGCTGCCGCCCCATGTATCGACGAGAAACAGCACGCCCTGACCGGTGTCGAGCTTCGCCAGCTGCGCGGTGTATTTTTCGATCAGCGTTTCGGCGTTTTCACCCGGTACGAAATCGATCCAGCCTACGTTCTCTTGTTCGCCCAATAGCATTTCAGCTGTTTTAAGCAGCTGCTCTGCAGCCCAGCCATGTGTGCCTATCACAATAGCAATGGTCACTTGCTACCTCCTTTATTATCGTGAACACATCCGTAGCAGATGCATTGTGAATCGTTACGTCGTAGCGAATCGATTCAGAGAGGGATGACATAGAAAATTCAGTCTTCGCGAATTATTTTAGATAGTGAAAAAATAATTTATGTGATTCAGATCCGTAATTTAGCTTTAATGACAAAAGAAATTTTGTTGCGCAAAATATCTCCTAAAATGCAAATTCTGGTAAATCTTTGCAAAATCTTAATTCCCTCTGTTATGTTTACTTTCTGTTTATAATCACTGGAGTAGAGGGCAGCTGCCCACCGTATGGACCGTCACCGACGTCAGTTTACCTTCAGGCCGCGTAGCGCCTGTGTTAACCCCCTTTCTGTTGCCATCACGCCTGCATGTTGTAAGGCCCCATTGTTTTGTCACTCCCTTAGCAGGAGCCTGTCATGGAATTCTTAATGGACCCCTCAATCTGGGTGGGATTGTTGACGCTTGTCGTACTTGAAATCGTCCTCGGTATCGATAACCTCGTGTTTATCGCCATTCTGGCTGACAAACTGCCGCCGAAGCAGCGAGACAAGGCCCGACTGATTGGCCTCTCTCTTGCGCTGGTGATGCGCCTGGCGCTGCTCTCCGTCATCTCGTGGATGGTGACGCTGACCCAGCCACTCTTTTCGGTAATGGATTTCACCTTCTCTGGCCGCGATCTCATCATGCTGCTCGGGGGGATATTCTTACTCTTTAAAGCGACAACAGAATTACATGAGCGCCTGGAGAACCGCGAGCACGACAGCGGCCAGGGGAAAGGGTACGCCAGCTTCTGGGTGGTGGTGGTACAGATCGTTATCCTTGATGCGGTCTTCTCTCTTGATGCGGTGATCACTGCGGTAGGGATGGTGAACCATCTGCCGGTAATGATGGCGGCAGTGGTGATCGCCATGGCGGTGATGCTGCTGGCCTCGAAGCCGCTGACGCGCTTTGTTAACCAACACCCTACGGTGGTGGTGCTCTGCCTGAGCTTCCTGCTGATGATCGGTCTGAGCCTGGTGGCGGAAGGCTTTGGCTTCCATATTCCAAAAGGCTACCTCTACGCGGCAATTGGCTTCTCGATCATCATTGAGTTCTTTAACCAGGTGGCGCGTCGCAACTTTATTCGCCATCAGTCCACGCTGCCGCTGCGGGCGCGTACCGCCGACGCGATCCTGCGTCTGATGGGCGGCCGCCGTCAGGCTGCGGTTCAGCACGAGCCGGACAGCCAGTCACCGGTTTCGGTGCCGGAAGGGGCGTTTGCGGATGAAGAGCGCTACATGATCAACGGCGTGCTGACCCTGGCGTCGCGCTCCCTGCGCAGCATCATGACGCCGCGAGGCGAGATTAGCTGGGTCGATGCCAACCTTGACGTGGACGCCATTCGCCAGCAGCTGCTCTCCTCACCGCACAGCCTCTTCCCGGTATGTCGGGGCGAGCTGGATGAGGTCATCGGCATTGTGCGTGCGAAAGAGTTGCTGGTGGCGCTGGAAGAGGACGTTGACGTGGCGGCTATCGCCTCGGCGTCACCGGCCATCGTAGTACCGGAAACGCTGGATCCCATCAAGCTGCTGGCCGTTCTCCGCCGTGCACGGGGGAGCTTTGTGATGGTAACCAACGAGTTTGGCGTGGTGCAGGGCCTGGTAACTCCGCTTGACGTGCTGGAAGCCATTGCCGGTGAGTTCCCGGACGCCGATGAGACGCCGGAGATTGTCATCGACGGCGACGGCTGGCTGGTAAAAGGCGCTACCGATCTTCACGCGCTGCAGCATGCGCTACAGATGGATAACCTGGTGAACGACGAAGAGGATATCGCCACCGTTGCAGGTTTGGTCATTGCTATCAATGGTCAAATTCCCAAGCCGGGCGAGGTGCTGCAGCTTGCGCCATTAACCATTACCGTCGTTGAGGCGAACGACTACCGGGTCGATCTGGTACGCGTTGTTAAAGAGCAGCCGGTACAGGACGACGAAGAGGAGTAATCTCGCTCAGCGTAGCGGCGTCATGGGCATCACATGCCCACTATAGGTGGCTGGGGGCGGCGTACTGCCTGCCAGCCACGTGGGGAAATCTTTTAGCGGCATAGGCTTCGCGTAGAGAAATCCCTGAAAAATCGTTACCCCGCGCTGGCGCAAACGCTGCGCCTGCAGCGGGGTTTCAACGCCCTCCGCAATCAGCTCAATTTTCAGCCGCCTGCCCAGCGCGATAATAATATCCGTTACCGTCGAGTTCACCGCATCGGTGCCTACCGCCGTGGTATAGGACTTATCGATCTTCAGCACGTCCGGACGCAGCTTCTCCAGCCATGAGAGTGAGGTGTTGCCGGTACCAAAGTCATCAATCGCCAGCTTTACCCCGCGCCGGTGCAGGGCCCGCACGAGCCGGTAATCGATATCGGTGATCGCTTCCCGCTCGGTCAGCTCAATAGTGAGCTGCTGAACCGGATGGGCATGGAACCAGAGGCGGTTAAGGTCCTTCAGCAGTACGCCGTCGCGAAAATGGCTGGCGGAGACGTTGATCCCGATATGGAACTGGCTGCTGGCTGGGAACAGGCCTATCTGGCGGTGGGTCTCTGCCAATACGTAGCGCGTCAGAGGAGCAATCAGGTTCTGCTCCTCGGCAATAGGGATAAAGATGTCCGGCGAGATCCAACCCTGCCGCGGGTTATTCCAACGCAGCAGGATCTCCACCCCCTCACACTGATGGGTGCGAGCGTTCAGCAGCGGCTGGCAGAAAAGCTCAAACTCATGCGCCGCCATACCGAGATTGATCTCCCATGAGAAGCTCATCCGGTTAGCGGTGACAATCCAGGCGATATAGCCCATCAGCAGGCTGATGATCACCGCCAGCGGCAGTTGGGAAGGGAGGTGACGCAGCGCCAGCTCGCCTGCGCCAGGGCCCCGCACGCTAATAGTAAAGGGGAACTGTTCCGAGCTCTGCTGAAACCGCGTCTCGTTGACCAGCGGCGGTAGGCTATCCACGACTCCGGCACCGTAGATCAGATGCCGATTACCTACCGTTACGCTCGCCCCGGTAATCAGCGGCTTCTGCGGCTCCAGCATCATGCGGGTGAGCAGATCGATATTGATCACCTCCATTACCCCATCCTGTCCATTCTGGGTCAGGGGAAACCACTGGATCAGTATCGGGCTGCCGTGCAGCAGAGAGTTATCGGTAGTGAGCAAGAGCAGTGGCTGAGCGGTAGGGAGTGCGGGTTGAAGCTGATGAAGGGGGACGTTGCGATAACCGAAAATGCTGGAGCAGTAGAGGATGCCGTTTTTGATCAGGCCGATAGAGCGTACGGTTTGCATCGTCGCGGCCTGCTTTCGTAGCGCCAGGTGCGCTTCGTCGCAGGGCTGGCCCACCAGCGGCAGAAGCACCCCCCGGCCCTGGGCAAGTGGGATAAGGATCCGATCCAGCGATGAGACCGCGTGATTGGTAAAAGAGAGGATCCGCTGCTCATTAGCGTTGCGCTCGGAAATGTAGCGCGAGCCAAGGGTCAGCAAAAGCGTGAAGATCGCGACAATCACGCAGACGATGGCGCGTTTTCGACGGTAGCTTCTTATAATTTGCTGTGCTGTTTGCATGTCCCGACAGTTCCCTGGAGGGCCGTTGGCGAAAAAGCAAACGGCAACACAGCAAGTGTAGTGGGGAAAAATTAATCGGCATCAAAAAGGGAAATAATTAGCCCTTTCGGGTGAAAGGGCTGGGTAATGTATTAGTCGCACTGCACCTTGATCGCCAGGCCGCCGCGAGAGGTTTCGCGGTACTTCGCGTTCATGTCTTTGCCGGTTTCATACATGGTTTCGATCACCTTATCCAGCGACACACGCGGGGCGCTGGTACGACGCATTGCCATGCGGGAGGCGTTGATGGCCTTCACCGAGGCAATGGCGTTACGCTCAATGCACGGCACCTGCACCTGACCGGCAACCGGATCGCAGGTCAGTCCCAGGTTATGCTCCATGCCGATCTCTGCCGCCACGCAGACCTGCTCCGGGCTGGCACCCATCAGCTCCGCAAGGCCCGCCGCCGCCATAGAGCAGGCAACGCCAACTTCACCCTGACAGCCCACCTCTGCACCAGAGATTGAGGCGTTCATCTTGTAAAGCGTACCGATTGCGCCTGCGGCCAGGAAGTAACGGGTGTAGATATCCGGGGTAACCGGCTCGATAAAGTGGTCGTAGTAGGCCAGCACCGCTGGCACGATCCCGCATGCGCCGTTGGTCGGGGCAGTAACGACTCGGCCACCGGCAGCGTTCTCTTCGTTCACTGCCAGCGCGAACATGTTGACCCAGTCAACTACTACCATCGGATCGCTGGAGTGCTTGTCGCTGGCGACCAGCAGGCGGCGCAGGGCTGAGGCACGGCGCGGTACCCGCAGCGGACCCGGCAGCACGCCTTCGGTGTTCATGCCGCGATCGATACAGGCCTGCATGGTCTGCCAGACGTGGGCGAAATAGTCGGCAATCTCTTCTTTGCTGTGCAAGGCCAGCTCGTTCTTCATCACCATGCCAGAGAGGGACAGGCCGGTCTCTTTGCACCAGTTCAGTATCGCCTGGGCAGAGTTGTACGGGTAGGGCACGCTGACGGCCTGAGCGCTCTCTTTACCAAAGTGCTCTTCATCAACGATAAACCCACCGCCGATGGAGTAGTAGGTTTTGCTGTAGATCTCTTTTTCGCCCTGATACGCATGGATGCACATGCCGTTCTCATGCAGCGGCAGGTTGTCGCTCTGGAAACGCATCCCGTTATCAGCAGGGAAGTCCACCTCATGACGTCCATGGGCCAGCAGCAGGCGGCCACGGGTCTCTACGTCGCGGATGAATGCCGGAATCGCATCGATATCGACGGTCGCTGGCTCGTTACCGGCGAGGCCCATGATAATGGCGATATCGGTATGGTGACCGCGGCCAGTTAGCGACAGTGAACCATAAACATCCACCGCCACGCGGGTGACGCTCTCCAGCAAACCCTTTTCGACCAGATCATCGACGAACTGTTTCCCGGCCTTCATTGGCCCAACAGTATGAGAAGAGGAAGGACCAATTCCCACTTTAAACATGTCGAATATACTAATCACGCTAACACTCCTGACAGGGTTGCCGGACCCTCCGGCAACGATGTAATAATTGGGCATAGTGTAAGAGGGAACCGGGGCAACGGTTTAACTATTCACATGAATTAAACTAATAGCCAACCTCTATTTTACTAATGCTGAGAGGCAGGTCACGCCCCGTGATAAACGGGCGCTGTGTAAAGTATAGTCAGGGTTTGAGGCCGATTTGTAATGCCAGCTCACGAATAATGCCCGCCGTCATGCCCCAGACAAAGTAATGCTGATACCAGGAGAGCCACACCCGGTGCGCATTGCCGCGTCGGTGAATATCCAGCGGGTGATAACGACCCAGACGCAGTGCTTCGGCCAGCGGCATCTCAAATACCGCTGCCACCTCATCCTCGCTGGCATGATAGTGCAGATCTGGCGGGATAATGCCCACCACCGGGGTAACCTGAAAGCCGGTCACGCTGTCTACCGGCGGCAGAACGCCAATCACCTCAACCGACTCGGGCGGAATGGCGACCTCTTCCTCGGCCTCGCGCAGGGCGGCGGCAATAATAGACGCATCGCTGCTGTCTACGGCGCCACCGGGGAAGGCCACCTGGCCCGCGTGCTTACGCAGGCGCGCCGAGCGCTGGGTCAGCAGCAGCCCAGGCTGCTCGCGGCGCACCACGGGGATCAGCACCGCCGCCTGGCGATTGTTCAGGCTCGCACCGCTGGCCTGCGGGCGTAAAAGTTGGAAGCGTGATAAAAAATCGTCCAGGGTCAGGTTTGTGCTCTCCACCCGTTATCTCTCCAGCTGTTGCAGAATACGATTAACTTTATCAAAGGTTTCCTGATATTCCGCCTCTTGCTGACTATCGGCAACGATGCCGCCCCCGGCGGAGCAGTAAAGCTGACCGTTGCAGGCGCTCAGGGTGCGGATAGTGATGCTGGTGTCCATAGTGCCGCAGAAGCTGATATAGCCAATGGAGCCACACCAGGCGCTACGCCGCTGCGGCTCCAGCTCGTCAATGATCTGCATCGCCCGCACCTTCGGCGCACCGGTGATTGAGCCGCCGGGAAAGGCAGCCCGCAGCAGATCGCAGGCGTGCTGCGAGGCGGGCAGGCGAGCGGTAACGGTGCTGACCAGATGGTGCACCGCAGGAAAGGGCTCCACCACAAACAGCTCCGGGACGCGCACCGATCCGGGCACTGCGACGCGGCCGATGTCGTTGCGCATCAGGTCAACGATCATCAGGTTTTCAGCGCGATCCTTCGGCGAGGCCGCCAGCTTTTCCGCCTGCAGGCGATCGGCCTGCGGATCCGCCAGCCGGGGCAGGGTTCCTTTGATAGGCCGGGTCTGAATGCAATCCCGTTCCAGATGGATAAACCGCTCCGGCGACAGGCTCAGAATCGCCCCCTCCTCAAGACGCACGAAGGCGCTGAACGGCGCGCGGTTGCTGGCGTTGAGGCGGGTGAACGCCTGCCACTCATCGCCTTTATAGGTAGCCTGAAAGCGCTGGGCCAGATTGACCTGATAGCAGTCGCCGCTCTGCAAATAAGCCTGCACCCGGGCAAATTTATCGGCATACTGCGCTGGCGTCATATTGGCGTGCCAGCGGGAGGTGAGGCAAAAATCCTCGCTAACGGGGGGCTGCTGCGCCTCCAGCCAGGCAAGACGGGCATTGACGTCGCCGTGGCTCAGCAGCGAAACACGTTTCTTATGGTGGTCGACAATCATCGCCCAGTCATAGAGCCCCACCGCCATATCCGGCAGGGCGATGTCGGCCTTCGCCTGCGTCGGCAGGTTTTCAAAGCGCCGACCCAGATCGTAGCCAAATAGCCCCAGCGCACCGCCCAGGAAAGGAAGATCGGGATTGACCTCGGCAGGCAGCGCCAGCGACGTCAGCGCCTGCTGAAGCAGCGCCAGCGGATCGGCCGTGGAAATCTCCGTGCCGTCCAGCGTCACGCGCGTGCGCTTACCGGTGGTCACCAGCGTGCCACGCGGATCGGCGACCAGGATATCGAAGCGGCTGTAGGCGTGATCGGCATGGCCGGAGTGCAGCAGCATCGCCCACGGCAGGTGGCTGAGACGCGCAAACCAGAACTCGGCGGCGTCGTGACGCCACGGTAGGGTGATAACGGTAGGGGAAAGCGTGTTCATGTATGGCAAACAACCAGGCAGCGTGAAATAATTAGCGCTGATAATCTAGCAGGAGTTAACGATGTTTGCAGGTTTACCTTCGCTCAGTCATGAGCAACAGCAGCAGGCGGTAGAGCGTATTCAGCAGCTTATGTCCGAAGGCATGAGCAGCGGGCAGGCGATCGCAGTGGTCGCCGAAGAGCTGCGTGCCAACCACACCGGGGAACGGATCGTGGCACGCTTTGAAGATGAGGATGAAGACGAGTAGTTCTATACCGCGGCGATAATTTTAATTTCGACCCGGTACTGCGGGTTCATCAGCGTCGCCTGTACGGTGCAGCGTACCGGCGCATGGCCTGCTACCACCCATGCATCCCAGGCGCGGTTCATTGCCGCAAAGTCATCGGTGTTGGCCAGAAAAATCGTGGCGTCAAGAATACGCGTTTTATCGCTACCCTGTTTTGCCAGCACGGCGTCAATCTGCGCCAGGGTGTTGGCGGTCTGCGCCTCGGCGTCGGCCTCAAGGTTCTCCGGCACGCCGGTGTAGTACAGCGTCTGATTATGGATCACAACATCGGACCAGCGGGCCTCGGCATCAATACGTTTAATCGTCACTTTTCACTCCCTTATTACTTTTTGGCAGGGCCAAGAGTGCCACACGGGGAGCGATCCTGTCACCACTTCGGCTAGCTAAAAATTCCCGCGCCTGACATAATCACTGGCGATATAACCAGGGGGCGGCGTGGCAGAGAACAGTGTAACGGACGATTTTGCAACAGACGGGCAGTTAGCGAAAGCGATACCGGGATTTAAACCGCGTGAGCCGCAGCGGCAGATGGCCCAGGCGGTCAGCGCTGCCATTGCTAATACCCAGCCGCTGGTGGTTGAGGCCGGAACCGGGACGGGGAAAACCTACGCCTATCTGGCCCCGGCCCTGCGCGCCGGGAAAAAGGTCATTATCTCCACCGGCTCGAAGGCGCTGCAGGATCAGCTCTACAGCCGCGATCTGCCCACCGTCTCCCGGGCGCTGGAGTATACCGGCCGCCTGGCGCTGCTGAAGGGGCGCTCCAACTACCTCTGCATCGAACGTCTTGAGCAGCAGGCGCTTGCCGGCGGCGATCTGCCGGTGCAGATCCTCAGCGACGTTATCTTGCTGCGGTCATGGTCGAGCCAGACCCTTGATGGCGACATCAGCACCTGCGCCAGCGTGGCGGAGGACTCCCAGGCCTGGCCACTGGTCACCAGCACCAACGATAATTGCCTCGGCAGCGACTGCCCGATGTATAAAGATTGCTTCGTGGTCAAGGCGCGTAAGAAGGCGATGGACGCCGATGTGGTCGTGGTTAACCACCACCTCTTTCTCGCTGATATGGTGGTGAAAGACAGCGGGTTTGGCGAGCTGATCCCCGAGGCCGACGTAATGATCTTCGACGAAGCGCACCAGCTGCCGGATATCGCCAGCCAGTACTTCGGCCAGTCGCTCTCCAGCCGCCAGCTGCTGGATTTGGCGAAAGATTTCACCATTGCCTACCGCACCGAACTGAAAGATACCCAGCAGCTGCAGAAGTGCGCGGATCGTCTGGCGCAGAGTGCGCAGGACTTCCGTTTACAGCTGGGCGAGCCGGGCTATCGCGGCAACCTGCGTGAATTGCTGGCGGACAGCCACGTCCAGCGCGCGCTGTTGCTGCTCGATGATGCCTTAGAGCTATGCTACGACGTAGCCAAGCTCTCTCTTGGTCGCTCGGCGCTGCTCGACGCGGCCTTTGAACGGGCCACGCTCTATCGCACACGCCTCAAGCGGCTGAAAGAGATCAACCAGCCGGGCTTCAGCTACTGGTACGAGTGCACCTCTCGCCACTTTACCCTCGCCCTGACGCCGCTCACCGTGGCGGAGAAGTTCAAAGAGGTGATGGCCCAGAAGCCGGGAAGCTGGATCTTTACCTCGGCTACGCTCTCGGTGAATGACGATCTGCATCACTTTACCTCCCGCCTCGGGATTGAAACGGCAGAGTCGATGCTGCTGCCCAGTCCGTTTGATTTCGCCCGTCAGGCGCTGCTTTGCGTGCCGCGCAATCTGCCGCAGACTAACCAACCCGGCGCGGCGCGTCAGCTGGCAGCGATGCTCAGGCCAATGATCGAGGCCAACAACGGCCGCTGCTTTATGCTCTGCACCTCCCACGCCATGATGCGCGATCTGGCAGAGCAGTTCCGCGCTACCCTGTCGCTACCGGTGCTGTTGCAGGGCGAGACCAGTAAGGGCCAGCTGCTCCAGCAGTTTGTCACTGCCGGGAACGCGCTGCTGGTGGCAACCAGCAGCTTCTGGGAAGGGGTGGACGTGCGCGGCGATACGCTGTCGCTGGTGATCATCGACAAGCTGCCCTTTACCTCACCGGACGATCCGCTGCTGAAGGCGCGGATGGAGGATTGCCGCCTGCGCGGGGGGGATCCTTTTGATGATGTTCAGCTGCCGGACGCGGTAATCACCCTCAAGCAGGGGGTAGGCCGCCTGATCCGCGACATCGACGACCGTGGCGTGCTGGTGATCTGCGACAACCGGCTGGTGATGCGTCCCTATGGTGCAACCTTCCTTGCCAGCCTGCCGCCGACCCCGCGCACCCGAGACATCGCCCGCGCGGTGAGATTCCTGGCCGGGGTCTCGACGCAGTAATTTGCCGCAGAGTGTGCTAAGATGCGCGCCATTTTATTGAATCAACACCCCGAGAGCGCGAAGACCGATGCGAATTCTGGCTATTGATACCGCCACAGAGGCCTGTTCCGTTGCCCTGTGGAGTAACGGTACGATCTCTGCCCACTTTGAACTCTGCCCAAGAGAACATACCCAACGTATTTTACCCCTGGTTCAGCAGACGCTGAACGACAGCGGCGTCACCCTTGCCGAACTCGACGCGCTGGCCTTTGGCCGTGGACCGGGCAGCTTTACCGGCGTGCGGATTGGCATTGGTATTGCTCAGGGCCTGGCGCTGGGTGCCGAGCTGCCGATGATCGGCGTCTCAACCCTGGCCACCATGGCGCAGGGCGCGTGGCGTAAAACCGGCGCGACGCGCGTACTGGCCGCCATTGATGCCCGCATGGGCGAAGTCTACTGGGCCGAGTACCAGCGGGATGAGCAGGGCGTCTGGCACGGCGAAGAGAGTGAGGCGGTGTTGAAGCCGGAAGCGGTCAGCGAACGCCTGGCCCAGCTCAGCGGATCCTGGGCTACGGTGGGCACCGGCTGGCCGGCATGGCCTGATCTTGGCAAAGAGAGCGGGCTAACCCTCACCGACGGCGGCGTCCTGCTGCCAGCGGCTGAAGATATGCTCCCGCTCGCCTGCCAGCTTTTTGCCCAGCAGCGCACCGTTGCCGTGGAGCATGCGGAGCCGGTTTATTTGCGCAACGAGGTGGCCTGGAAGAAACTTCCGGGCAGAAAATGAATCTCAGCTATATACATAACGTAACAATGTAAATAGCAGGAAGGTGGTAAGTGAAGGTATCCCAACAGGTGGGGCAAAGCAGATCCGGGCGCTGGCTGCTGGCAGGCTTAGCCGCCTTAGCGCTGAGCGGTTGCGTTTCGGTGCCTGACGCCATTAAAGGCAGCAGCCCAACGCCGCAGCAGGATCTGGTTCGGGTGATGAATGCGCCTGAGCTATACGTCGGCCAGGAGGCGCGCTTCGGCGGTAAAGTTATCGGCTTGCAGAACAAGCAGGGGCAAACCCGGCTGGAGATTGCCTCGGTACCGCTGGACAGCGGCGCGCGTCCCGTTCTGGGTGAACCCTCCCGCGGGCGTATCTACGCCGACGTGAACGGCTTCCTCGATCCGGTGGATTTCCGTAACCAGTACGTGACCGTGGTCGGCACCATTAGCGGCGTTGAGCAGGGCAAAGTGGGCGAGACGCCCTATAAGTTTATGGTCATGAAGGTGAGTGGCTATAAACGGTGGCATCTCCAGCAGCAGGTTATGCTGCCGCCACAGCCAATTGACCCCTGGTACTGGGGACCAGGGCCGAATCCCTGGCGTTACGGCGGCTACGGCGGTTACGGCTGGTACAACGCCGGTCCGGCTCCGGTGCATACCGTCGTAACAGAGTAACTCCCTGTTAAATAAGAGAAGAGACAGCGGACTATCCGCTGTTTCTCCTTTTTTATGACCATAACAAGAATAAAAGAGTGACGCGCTTCGCAACCTGTGAATCGGCCAATTAATAAACTGGTACAATGAGTTAATATAATGTTAACGGCATGTTTATTAAGCGGAGTTGCGATGACGACGAATTTTCATTTCAGAGGTGACGCATTGAAGAAGGTTTGGCTTAACCGTTATCCCGCCGACGTGCCAGCGGACATCAACCCCGATCGCTATCAATCCCTTGTGGAACTCTTCGAAAATGCCGCCATCCGCTATGCGGACCAGCCGGCGTTTATCAACATGGGCGAGACCATGACCTTCCGCAAGCTGGAAGAGCGCAGCCGCGCCTTTGCCGCCTGGCTACAGCAGGGGTTGGGGTTAAAGAAGGGCGATCGCGTGGCGCTGATGATGCCCAACCTGCTGCAGTATCCGGTAGCGCTGTTTGGTATTTTGCGTGCCGGTATGGTGGTGGTGAACGTTAACCCTCTCTATACCCCTCGCGAGCTGGAGCATCAGCTCAACGACAGCGGCGCGGCGGCTATCGTCATTGTCTCTAACTTTGCCCACACCCTTGAAAAAGTGGTAGATAAGACCCAGGTGCAGCATGTGATTTTGACCCGTATGGGGGATCAGCTCTCTGCGGCGAAGGGGACGCTGGTCAACTTCGTGGTCAAGTACGTTAAGCGACTGGTACCGAAATATCACCTGCCGGACGCCATTTCGTTTCGCCAGGCGCTGCACAACGGCTACCGCCTGCAGTACGTCAAGCCGGAAGTGGTCCCGGACGATCTCGCTTTCCTGCAGTACACTGGCGGCACCACCGGCGTGGCTAAAGGGGCGATGCTGACCCACCGCAACATGCTGGCCAATCTCGAACAGGTTAACGCCACCTACGGGCCGCTGCTGCACCGGGGAAAAGAGCTGGTGGTGACCGCTCTGCCGCTGTATCACATCTTTGCCCTGACCATGAACTGCCTGCTGTTTATCGAGCTGGGCGGGCAGAACCTGCTGATCACCAACCCACGCGATATTCCAGGGCTGGTGAAGGAGCTGTCAAAGTATCCTTTTACCGCCATGACCGGGGTGAATACCCTGTTCAATGCGCTGTTGAACAACAAAGAGTTTCAGGAGCTCGACTTCTCTACGCTGCACCTCTCCGCAGGCGGCGGGATGCCTGTCCAGCAGGCGGTCGCTGAGCGCTGGGTGAAGCTTACCGGGCAGTATCTGCTGGAGGGCTACGGCCTGACGGAGTGCTCTCCGCTGGTGAGCGTGAATCCGCACGATATCGACTACCACAGCGGCAGCATCGGCCTGCCGGTGCCCTCAACGGAAGTGAAGCTGATTGACGACGAGGGCAGGGAGGTGCCGCACGGCGAACCGGGCGAGCTGTGCGTCAAAGGGCCGCAGGTGATGCTGGGCTACTGGCAACGCCCTGACGCCACTGACGAGATCATCAAAGACGGCTGGCTGATGACCGGCGATATTGCGGTGATGGACGACGAAGGCTTCCTGCGCATTGTCGATCGTAAAAAAGATATGATCCTGGTCTCCGGCTTCAACGTCTACCCTAACGAGATTGAAGACGTGGTGATGCAGCACCCTGGCGTGCAGGAGGTGGCCGCCGTCGGCGTACCGTCAACCAGCAGCGGTGAAAAGGTAAAAATTTTCGTGGTGAAGAAGGATCCCGACCTCAGCGAAGAGGCGCTCATTACCTTCTGCCGCCGTCAGCTTACCGGCTATAAGGTACCGAAGCTGGTGGAGTTTCGTGAGGAGCTGCCGAAATCTAACGTCGGCAAAATTTTACGGCGAGAATTACGTGACGAAGCGCGCGGCAAAGTAGACAATAAGGTCTAAGCTTCGAGTGAGTCGCCCAACGCCGGTTAGCCCGGCGTTTTTTATGGGCGCAAACCAAAGAGAGTATGATTTGAACTACCAGATGATCACCACTAACGACGCGCTGGCGACCATGAGCGAGGCGGCGCGCGCGTTTCCGGCGCTAGCCATCGATACCGAGTTTGTCCGCACCCGCACCTACTATCCGCAGCTGGGCCTGATCCAGGTCTACGACGGCCAGCAGGTTTCGCTGATCGATCCGCTGGAGATCACCGACTGGACGCCGTTCCGCGAGCTGATGATGGATCGCGCGGTCACCAAGTTCCTCCACGCCGGCAGTGAAGATCTGGAAGTTTTTCTCAACGTGTTTGGCGAGCTGCCGCAGCCGCTGATCGATACCCAGATCCTTGCCGCCTTCAGCGGCCGTCCGCTGTCGTGGGGCTTCGCCTCCATGGTTGAGGAGTACACCGGTCTGGCGCTGGATAAAAGCGAATCCCGCACCGACTGGCTGGCGCGTCCACTGACCGAGCGCCAGTGCGACTATGCCGCCGCCGACGTCTGGTATCTGCTGCCTATCGCCCACAAGCTAATGGCGGAGACCGAGGCGGCGGGCTGGCTGCCCGCTGCGCTGGACGAGTGCCGCTTGATGCAGGTGCGCCGTCAGGAAGTGCTGGCCCCGGAAGAGGCGTGGCGCGATATTAGCAACGCCTGGCAGCTGCGTACCCGTCAGCTGGCCTGCCTGCAGCTGCTGGCGGCGTGGCGTCTGCGTAAGGCGCGCGAGCGCGATCTGGCGGTAAACTTTGTCGTGCGGGAAGAGAACCTGTGGGCGGTCGCGCGCTATATGCCGGGCAGCCTCGGCGAGCTGGACAGCATCGGGCTCTCGGGGAGCGAGATCCGCTTCCACGGTAAAACGCTGCTGGCGATGGTCGCTCAGGCTCAGGCATTGCCGGAAGCGTCGCTCCCGGAGCCGCTGCTGAACCTACTTGATATGCCAGGCTATCGCCGGGCCTTCAAGGCGATTAAGGCGCTGGTGCAGGAGGTGAGTGTGGCAAAAGGGGTGAGCGCCGAGCTGCTGGCCTCGCGTCGACAAATAAATCAGCTGCTTAACTGGCACTGGAATATTAAATCGTTTGCCACCCTGCCGGAACTTATCTCCGGCTGGCGCGGTGAATTAATGGCATCAAGCCTTCAGGCACTGCTGCTGGAATTTCCTCGCTAGCAGAGGCGTCACTGTAAATAAACACAGTGAATACGCATAAATAAAAAAGGCAGCGCTTAATGGGCTGCCTTTTTAATGAAGGAGATAACGGTAAAACCTTATTTCGTCTCTTCAGCTTCCGGTAGGGTAACGTTCAGCTCAAGAATAGAAATATCGCCGTCTTTTTGTTCCAGCTGTACCGTCACCATTTCTGGATCGATCTGCACATACTTACAAATGACTTCCAGAATATCTTTGCGCAGCTGCGGCAAATAGTGTGGCTCGGCATCGCTGCGGCGACGCTCAGCCACGATGATCTGCAGGCGCTCTTTCGCTATGTTAGCGGTACTCTTCTTTCGTGAGAGAAAAAAGTCTAGTAATGCCATAATTTATCCTCCGAACAGGCGTTTGAGGAAACCTTTCTTCTCTTCTTCGATGAAGCGGAAAGGGCGTTCTTCTCCCAACAGACGTTCCACGGTATCAGCATACGCTTTACCGGCATCTGAGGTCGCGTCCAGGATCACAGGTTCGCCCTGGTTAGAGGCGCGCAGCACAGACTGATCTTCCGGAATAACCCCGACCAGCTTGATGCGCAGGATCTCCAGCACATCTTCCATGCTCAGCATGTCGCCTTTGCTGACGCGGCCCGGGTTGTAGCGCGTCAACAGCAGATGCTCTTTGATCGGCTCTTGACCGTTCTCGGCACGCCGCGATTTGGAGGAGAGAATGCCCAGAATGCGGTCCGAGTCGCGTACTGAGGAGACCTCTGGGTTAGTGGTAATAACGGCTTCATCTGCGAAGTAGAGCGCCATCAGCGCGCCGGTTTCGATCCCGGCAGGGGAGTCGCAGACGATGAAATCGAAATCCATCTTCTTCAGATCGTCGAGCACTTTCTCGACGCCGTCACGGGTCAGCGCGTCTTTGTCACGCGTCTGTGAGGCAGGAAGAATATAGAGGCTTTCCGTGCGCTTATCTCTGATCAGCGCCTGGTTTAAAGTGGCATCGCCCTGAATAACGTTAACGAAATCATAGACTACACGGCGTTCACAACCCATGATCAGGTCGAGGTTACGCAGGCCGATATCGAAGTCGATAACGACGGTCTTCTTTCCCTTCTGGGCCAAACCAGTCGCGATGGCCGCGCTGGATGTCGTTTTACCGACGCCCCCTTTACCCGAAGTAACAACAATAATGCGTGCCATAGGTGTTCCTTGTTATAAGGGCTTAATTCAATGGTTGAACAGTCAAAGCGTTATCCGCGAGGAGCAGGCGTGCCGCTTTGCCATAATATTCGGCCGGGATTTGATCGCTCAGCCAGTATTCTCCCGCGATGGAGACCAGTTCCGCGGTGAGATGTGTGCAAAAAATTTGTGCTTCTCTGTCGCCGTTGGCCCCCGCCAGCGCCCGTCCACGCATCATGCCATAGATATGGATATTGCCATCGGCGATCAGCTCTGCGCCCGCGCTGACGTGGCTGGTAACGATCAGATCGCAGCCCGGGGCATATATTCTCTGTCCGGACCGGACCGGAACATCAATTAAGCGTGTTTTTGTGATCGGCGCGACAACGGGCTCTTCAACAATTGGCGCTTCAACGACAGGTGCCTCAATAGCAGGCGGCTGGCGCAGTTTTTCTTTGCCTTCCGTCAGCAGCGGGAGCCCGGCGCGGTCAATCTCAGCCTTCAGCTCGGCCTGTTTACAGCCGCTGACGCCAATAACACGTAAACCGGTGCTGGCAATGGCTTTATGCAAGGCAGACCAGTTAACCGCTTCGTCCAGCGCGGAAATGTTAATAACAACGGGAGCATGCTGTAAAAAAGCGGGAGCCTGAGCGATTTTGTCTTCTAAGGCCTGACGAATAACCTCGGGTTTCGCATCATGCAAATGAACCACTGATAAGGTAAAACTACTGCCTTTAAGCTCGATGGGCGTGTTTGACATCCTGACCTTACTCATTTAGCTATTATCCCCCGCATAGCGGGTGATATTCCGAAGACTCTCAGGCATGTTATAGTCCCTGCTATATTGAGGCAAGACACCTCCCATTAATAATGAGTAAAAGTATGTTTTGTGTGATCTACCGAAGTGCTAAGCGTGAACAGACCTATTTGTATATCGAGAAAAAAGATGATTTTTCTCGGGTCCCTGAGGCATTAATGAAAAGTTTTGGCCAGCCGGTCATGACGATGATGCTGCCCCTCGACGGGCGCAAAAATTTAGCCAATGCCGAACTGGACAAGGTCAAAGCGGCGCTCAAGGAGCAGGGATATTATCTGCAAATGCCGCCGCCGCAGGAAGATCTCCTTAAGCAGCATCTGCAAAGCAGCGGGAAGATTGACAAATCCTGAGACGGCGGTGATAGTCAAATTCCACACGCGTTCAAAGGGTTACTCAGGGGGTAATATGTATCAGCATCATAACTGGCAGGGTGCACTGTTAGATTTTCCCGTCAGTAAGGTTGTTTGCGTTGGCAGTAACTATGCGAAACATATTCAGGAGATGGGCAGCGCCACGCCGGACGAGCCGGTACTGTTTATCAAGCCTGAAACCGCACTCTGCGATCTCCGCCAGCCGCTGGTCTTGCCGCAAGGGCTAGGATCGGTGCACCATGAAGTTGAGCTGGCAGTGCTGATCGGCGCTACGCTGCGTCAGGCCTCCGAAGAGCACGTCCAACAGGCGATTGCTGGCTACGGCGTGGCGCTGGATCTGACGCTGCGCGATGTTCAGGGCAAAATGAAGAAGGCCGGGCAGCCATGGGAGAAGGCCAAGGGCTTTGACAACTCTTGTCCGCTCTCCGGCTTTATTCCGGCAGCGGAGTTCGCAAGCGATCCGCAGAACACACCGATCGGGCTGAAGATCAACGGCGAGGTGCGCCAGCAGGGCACCACGGCGGATATGATCCACAAAATCGTGCCGCTGATTGCCTACATGAGCCGCTATTTCACCCTGCGCGCCGGGGACGTCATTCTGACCGGTACGCCAGAAGGCGTCGGCCCGCTGCACAGCGGCGACGAGCTGGAAGTGAGCTTTAACGGCCAGTCCCTTACCACCCGCGTGCTGTAAACCGTCTGTGTAATGTTTTGCCGTCGAAAGGGCGGCAAAACTTGCATCCCTGTGCCAGAGTGGTTATAAGGTGCAGCTGAAATTTCACGGCGGACTTCCTTATGAGCGATACACCTTTCTGGCAGAGCAAAACCCTTGAGCAGATGACCGATGCCGAGTGGGAGTCGCTGTGCGACGGCTGCGGCCAGTGCTGCCTGCACAAGCTTCAGGATGAAGATACCGACGAGATCTACTTCACTAACGTCGCATGCCGTCAGCTTAATATCAAAACCTGCCAGTGCCGCAACTACGCGCGGCGCTTCGAGTATGAGCCGGACTGCATCAAGCTAACGCGGGAGAATCTGCCGACCTTTGAGTGGCTGCCGCCGACCTGTGCCTATCGCCTGCTGGCGGAGGGGAAAGCACTGCCGCTCTGGCATCCGCTGCGTAGCGGATCAAAAGCGGCGATGCACGCCGAGCGCATCTCGGTCCGCCACATTGCGGTAACGGAGTCCGAGGTGCGTAACTGGGAGGATCACATCCTCAACAAGCCCGGCGCTTAACGACCAAAGAGATCGCGTTTTTTCGGTTTGAACGCCTGGGCAATCAGCACAAGGATGGCCACGGCGAAGTAGGCGATAAAGATCCCTACCAGCCACTGCGGCATCTCCAGGGTCAGGAAGGACCACTGGCGTTCGGCGCAGTCGCCGGAGGCAACAAACACCTGCGGCAGCCACTTATCCAGCGGCAGCCAGCTCGGGAAACGGGCGGCGAAGTCGCAGGTCATAAACGGGTTAGGGTGCAGCTGAATCATTGTATGCTCCCACGCCAGCTGAATGCCGCGCCACGCGCTGTAGAGCCAAATAGCAATCGCCACATAGCGCAGCGGCGTTTTTGGCGCGATTGCGCCCACCAGCCCGGCGCCCATTACGCCAAACAGGGCGCAACGCTCATAAATACATAAAACGCACGGTTTAAGCAGCATCACATGCTGGAACCATAAAGCCACCAGCTCAAGCGCCAACGCCGTCAGTGCCATAAGTAACCAGGCACCGCGCCCGTGAGAGCACTTGTTTAAAAATTGTAACATAATCATTTCCCTGGGAGATGCTAGACACCGCAGTGTAAACGAATTCACCCTGAGATGACAAAGGGTTCAGAAGCGGGGGAAAGTAGGGGAAATAAGCGTTGTTTATGCTGGAAGTGCAAAAGCGTGGCAAAGGGTAAACCTCCAGCACAATGCGCTGAAAATGGCCGTTTAAGAAAAGCGTAAAAACAGAACGGCGATCCCTTTTTCTTCCCGTTTCATGCTATCTGCTGCCCCCTCGCTCTGGTATGATGAGTCTCTTTGTTTCGCTGTGTAATGGAAATTTCTCTATGGTCATTAAGGCGCAGAGCCCGGCGGGTTTCGCGGAAGAGTACATCATTGAAAGTATCTGGAATAATCGCTTTCCACCGGGAACGATCCTGCCAGCTGAAAGAGAACTTTCCGAACTGATTGGCGTCACCCGCACTACGCTGCGCGAGGTGCTACAGCGTCTGGCACGTGACGGCTGGCTGACCATCCAGCACGGTAAGCCGACCAAGGTAAATAACTTCTGGGAGACGTCCGGCCTTAATATTCTGGAGACGCTGGCCCGGCTCGATCACGAGAGCGTTCCCCAGCTGATCGACAACCTGCTGTCGGTGCGTACCAATATCGCCACCATTTTCATCCGCACTGCGTTTCGCCAGCATCCACAAGATGCGCTGGACGTGCTGGCCCGCGCGCGTGAGGTAGAAGATCATGCCGATGCCTTCGCCGAACTGGACTACAACATTTTCCGCGGCCTCGCGTTTGCGTCGGGTAATCCTATCTATGGGCTGATCCTCAACGGCATGAAGGGGCTCTACACCCGTATCGGGCGGCACTACTTTGCTAACCCCGAGGCGCGCAGCCTGGCGCTGGGCTTCTACCACCGCCTGGGCGAGGTGTGCGAGCGCGGCGATCATGACAAGGTGTATGATATTGTGCGCCACTATGGACGCGACAGCGGAGAGATCTGGCACCGGATGCAGAAAAACCTGCCGGGCGATCTCGCCATTCAGAGTCGTTGAGCTCAGAGATAAACAGTAAAAGCCCTCTCCGCCAGGAGAGGGACAGGCATTACAGGCTGTTCTGACGCGGCGGGCAGCGGTCCAGTAGCTCTACGCTGCCATCTTCGTTCTGCTGCTCCAGCATCACATCAAATCCCCACAGGCGGTGCACGTGCTTGAGCACCTCCCGGCGGCCCTTATCCAGCGGCGCACGGTTGTGCGGCACATAGCGCAGGGTTAACGAGCGGTCTCCACGCAGGTCGACGTTCCATACCTGGATATTCGGCTCAAGGTTGCTGAGGTTATACTGTGCCGAAAGCTTAGCGCGGATCTCACGGTAGCCGTCTTCGTTATGAATAGCCGCAATCTCCAGATAGTTATTGCGATCGTCATCCAGCACCGTGAAGAAGCGGAAGTCACGCATCACCTTCGGTGACAGGAACTGGCTGATAAAGCTCTCGTCTTTAAAGTCGCGCATGGCGAAGTGGAGCGTCTCCAGCCAGTCCGATCCAGCAATATCCGGGAACCAGTACCTGTCCTCCTCAGTAGGGGACTGACAGATCCGTTTGATATCCTGGAACATGGCGAAGCCCAGCGCGTAGGGGTTGATCCCACTGTACCACGGGCTGTTGTAGGGTGGCTGGAACACCACGTTGGTGTGGCTATGGAGAAACTCCAGCATAAAGCGATCCGTCACTTTCCCCTCATCGTAGAGATGGTTGAGGATGGTGTAGTGCCAGAAGGTCGCCCAGCCCTCGTTCATAACCTGGGTCTGCTTCTGCGGGTAGAAGTACTGGCTCACCTTACGCACGATGCGTAAAATCTCGCGCTGCCACGGCTCAAGCAGCGGGGCATTTTTCTCCATAAAATAGAGCAGGTTCTCCTGTGGCTCTGAGGGGTAGCGTCGTACTTCAGCAACCGTTTTCTCCTCCTCGCGCTTCGGCAGGGTACGCCACAGGGTGTTCACCTGGCTCTGCAGATACTCTTCCCGGCTCTTCTGCCGCGCTTTCTCCTCCTGAAGGGAGATCTTCTGCGGCCGTTTGTAGCGATCAACGCCGTAGTTCATCAGGGCATGGCAGGAGTCGAGCAGCTTCTCAACCTCGACCACGCCATAGCGCTCTTCGCAATCGGTGATGTAGTTACGGGCAAAAATCAGGTAGTCAACAATGGAGCTGGCATCGGTCCAGCTGCGGAACAGGTAGTTATTTTTGAAGAAGGAGTTGTGCCCGTAGCAGGCATGGGCCATCACCAGCGCCTGCATGGTAATTGTGTTCTCCTCCATCAGGTAGGCGATACAGGGGTTGGAGTTGATCACAATCTCGTAGGCCAACCCCTGCTGCCCGTGCTTATAGAGCCGCTCGGTCTCGATAAACTTCTTACCAAACGACCAGTGGGTATAGTTAATCGGCATTCCGACGCTGGAGTAGGCGTCCATCATCTGTTCGGAGGTGATGACTTCGATCTGGTGGGGATAGGTATCAAGCCGGTAGAGTTTGGCTACCCGATCGATCTCGGCCAGGTAGGTATCAAGCAGTTCGAATGTCCAGTCGGGTCCATCGCTGAGACGGGAGGTGTCCTTATTCATGGAGTCAATCGTAGCCATTAGCGCACCCTCATTGTTGGCGACTCTCTCTTGCAGGAGAGTCTCCTTTCAAGCATAGATCACCGCATCAGAAACCGGGCTGGCGGGGAAATTTTTTCTTCGCCATTTCGCCGTGTAAAAAGGGGGGTAGGCTGTGCGTTTGCGCTATTTTATGCTGCGTTACCTGACGGCTCAGCAGGAGATACCAAATAGCCCCCATCCGCCGCCATAGGCAGAGATGTGAGTTAAGTCACCATAAAAAAGCCGTATGTTGAATAACATTTTCATCTGAGTTATCAATTTGTAATCAGATGATTGTTCTTAACCGATGATCGTTCTTAACTCGTCATTTTACTCATAGGGAGTGGCTATGCGCGTTGTGGTTCTGGGAAGTGGCGTCGTGGGCGTGACCAGCGCCTGGTATCTGAGTCAGGCGGGGCATGAGGTAACGGTAATTGAACGGGAGCCGGGATCGGCGCTGCAAACCAGCGCGGCCAACGCCGGACAGATCTCACCAGGCTATGCTGCCCCCTGGGCCGCACCGGGTGTTCCCCTGAAGGCGATCAAATGGATGTTTGAACGCCATGCCCCGCTGGCCATCGGCCTTGACGGAACGTCGTTCCAGCTCAAGTGGATGTGGCAGATGCTGCGCAACTGTGACACCCGCCACTACATGGAGAACAAGGGACGGATGGTGCGTCTGGCCGAGTACAGCCGCGACTGCCTGAAGGCCCTGCGCGACAGCACCGGCATTGAGTATGAGGGGCGACAGGGCGGCACGCTGCAGCTCTTCCGCACAGAACAGCAGTATGAGAACGCTACCCGCGACATCGCCGTGCTGGAAGATGCTGGCGTTCCCTATCAGCTGCTGGAGTCTGCCCGGCTGGCAGAGGTTGAACCCGCCCTGGCCGAAGTGGCGCACAAGCTTACCGGCGGCCTGCGTCTGCCCAATGACGAAACCGGTGACTGCCAGCTCTTTACCCAGCGTCTGGCGCAGATGGCCGAGCAGGCGGGTGTGGTGTTTCGCTACAATACGCCGGTCGATCGCCTGCTTTATGAGGGCGAGAAGATCTATGGCGTGAAGTGTGGCGATGAGGTGATTAAGGCCGATGCCTACGTAATGGCCTTTGGCTCATACTCCACCGCCATGCTGAAGGGCATCGTCGATATTCCGGTCTATCCCCTGAAAGGCTACTCGCTCACCATTCCCGTGGCGGAGGAGAGCGGTGCGCCCGTATCGACTATCCTTGATGAGAGCTACAAGATTGCCATTACCCGCTTCGATAACCGCATTCGCGTTGGCGGGATGGCAGAGATTGTGGGCTTCAATACCGAGCTGCTGCAGCCGCGTCGGGAGACGCTGGAGATGGTGGTGCGCGATCTCTTTCCACGCGGAGGCCACGTCGAGGAAGCCACCTTCTGGACCGGCCTGCGTCCGATGACGCCGGACGGCACGCCGGTGGTGGGACGCACGCCGTTTAAAAATCTCTGGCTCAACACCGGGCATGGCACCCTTGGCTGGACCATGGCCTGCGGCTCCGGCCAGCTGCTGAGCGATCTGATCTCTGGCCGCTCACCGGCTATTCCACACGATGATTTAGGCGTAGCCCGCTACGGCGCCGATTTTACTCCCGCGCGGGCCAACCATCTGCATGGCGTACACAATACATAAGGGGCAGTCATGACGCGTCCTGTTCAGGCCACGTTAAATTTATCGGCCTTACAGCATAATTTACAGGTTGTTCGCCGCGCCGCGCCTGGGGCGCGGGTGTGGTCGGTGGTAAAAGCCAACGCCTACGGGCACGGGATCGACCGCATCTGGCGCGCGCTGGGCACCACGGACGGTTTTGCCCTGCTCAATCTGGAGGAGGCGGTGCTGCTGCGCGAGCGTGGCTGGAAGGGGCCGATCCTGCTGCTGGAGGGGTTCTTTAATGCCGACGAGCTGCCGCTGCTGGATAGCCTGCGTCTGACCACCAGTATTCACAGCAACTGGCAGCTAAAGGCGCTGCAAAATGCCCGACTTAGCGCCCCGCTGGATATCTACCTGAAGGTCAACACCGGCATGAACCGGCTGGGGTTTATGCCGGAGCGGGTCAGTTCTGTATGGCAGCAGCTGCGGGCGATGAAAAACGTGGGTCAGATGACGCTGATGTCGCACTTTGCCTCGGGGGAGAAGCCCGACGGCATTGTCGAGGCGATGGCGCGAGTAGAGCAGGCGGCGGAAGGGCTTAACTGTCCGCGCTCCCTCGCCAACTCTGCCGCCACGCTCTGGCATCCTCAGTCTCATTTTGACTGGGTCAGGCCAGGTATTATTCTCTACGGCGCGTCGCCCTCCGGGCAGTGGCACGACGTGGCAAACAGCGGCATTAAGCCGGTGATGGCTCTGCACAGCGAGATTATCGGCGTGCAGACCCTGAAGCAGGGCGATCGGGTGGGCTACGGCGGGCGCTATCAGGCCACGGGAGAGCAGCGGATCGGCATCGTTGCGGCAGGCTATGCCGATGGCTATCCGCGCCACGCTCCAGACGGCACGCCAGTGCTGGTAGACGGCGTACGCACGGGGATTGTCGGAACGGTCTCAATGGATATGCTGGCGGTAGATCTGACCCCGTGCCCGCAGGCGGGAATCGGTACACCGGTGGAGCTGTGGGGCAGCGAAATTAAGATTGATGACGTCGCTGCCGCAGCGGGCACGGTGGGGTATGAGCTGATGTGTGCGCTTGCCCCCCGCGTGCCGGTTGTTACGCAATGATTGTGACAGTGTAACCGCAAGGCATGTAGGCCGGGTCAGGCGTAGCCGCCACCCGGCGATACCTCACTCCGTTTCGTGTTCGGCTACTCGGACACCCACCTTACGCACGGCGTTATCCTCTTTTTCGGCCACCGTCCAGATCATGCCGGCAAACTCCACCTGGTCACCGACCACCGGCGCAGCACCAATCAGCTTCTGTACGATATCCCCCAGCGTCTGCTGTTTATCGGGATACTCCGTTCCCTGATCGAGGCCGTAGATCAGCGCCACGTCAGCAAACTTGGCGCTGGCCTCCAGAATAAAGTCCCCGAAGAAGCGCTGATCCAGCGCCACCGGCGGCGAGTGGCTAAACAGTTTGCCCAGCGCAGGCAGGTCGCGCTCGCGGCCAATCACGCACA
Source organism: Enterobacter sp. C2 (assembly GCF_019880405.1). Lineage (NCBI taxonomy): Bacteria > Pseudomonadati > Pseudomonadota > Gammaproteobacteria > Enterobacterales > Enterobacteriaceae > Enterobacter > Enterobacter sp. C2. The sequence continues at coordinate 2,476,872 of NZ_CP082269.1, read as the reverse complement.
GCACATCGCCTTCACGCAGGTGGGTGCTGCCGGTCGGGTGTAGCAGCGCGTTGCCACGGAACAGGGCGGCAATACGCGTCTCCGGCGGCATATGCAGATCGCGCAGGGCCGCACCGACGCACCACTTATCGGCGCTCAGCTGGTAGATAAACTGCTCCCAGGCGTTCTCCGGGCTGATGTCCAGTCCGACCCGCGACTCGGGCCAGCCCACAGGGGGAACCACGACCTTGGCTTTTTTTGCCGCCCAACCCAGAGAGGTGCCCTGGAACAGCAGAGAGACCAGCACCACAAAGAAAGCGACGTTGAAGAACAGCCGGGCGTTTTCGAGGCCTGCCATCATCGGGAATACCGCCAGGATGATAGGAACCGCGCCGCGCAGCCCCACCCAGCTAATAAAGATCCGCTCGCGCAGGTTGAAGCCGCGAAACGGCAGCAGGCCAGCAAACACCGACAGTGGGCGGGCCACAAAAATCATCCACGCCGAGAGCAGCAGGGCCGGAACGGCAATCATCAACAGGTCGGAAGGGGTAACCAGCAGCCCCAGCACGAGGAACATACCGATCTGTGCCAGCCAGGCTAGCCCGTCAAAGTTCTGTTGAATGTTATAGCGGTTACGAATGGGGCGATTGCCGAGCACAAAACCGCACAGGTAGACGGCCAGGATGCCGCTGCCATGGATTGCCGTAGTGACCGCGAAGATCAGAATCCCGCCGCTCAGGGCCAGCAGTGGGTAGAGCCCGGCGGGCAGCGCGATCCGGTTAATCATCTGCTGCAGCAGGTAGCCACCCGCCAGGCCGACGATAATCCCGAGGCCAAACTCCTGAACGATATGCAGGGCAAACTTCCAGTCCAGCCCAAGCTGGTGATGCTGGATCATATCTATCAGGGTGATAGTCAGAAACACGGCCATCGGATCGTTACTGCCGGATTCAATCTCCAGCGTCGAGCCGACACGCTCGTTAAGCCCCTTGCCGCCCAGCAGGGAGAAGACTGCCGCCGCATCCGTCGAGCCGACAATAGCGCCAATCAGCAGGCCTTCCACCATGTCTAGCTTGAACAGCCAGGCGGCCATCATCCCGGTGAGACCGGAGGTGATCAGTACCCCGACCGTGGCCAGCGACAGCGCAGGGCCAAGGGCGACGCGAAACGAACTGGCCTGGGTGCGCATGCCGCCATCCAGCAGAATAATCGCCAGCGCGAGGTTACTGATCATATAGGCGAGCGGATAGTTATCGAAAGGGATACCGCCGACGCCGTCGACACCGGCCAGCATGCCGATGGCGAGAAAGATAACCAGGATGGGAATACCAAGGCGTGATGAAAAAGAACTTAATAAGATACTGCAGGTTACAAGCACTGAACCCAAAATGAAAAGACCGATGATCGCCTCAGCTTCCAATGTCGCTTTTCTCCTCTAAATGCAATTACCACCCAAACGGGGCCAAGGGCGCTCGCGCCAGAGATGGCGCGGCGCGACCCTCTAAAACCTTACCATATCCACGGCGGTAACTGCGCTTTAATAGAGACTAAAAACGATATTTTTATTCACTTAAAACAGGATGGCCGCTAAGGGTAAGCTGCGTATGAAAATCTTGATGCTGCAAGCGCGCCTGCGCCCCCAGCGGCAGGGTCACCGTCTGCGGCTCATGGCCAAAGGCGAGGCCGCTCACCACCGGGATCGCCAGGCGCGTGCGCAGGTAGGCTATCATCGCATCGAGATCGAACCCGGCATCGTAATCGTTAGGCGTGCTGCGGCTGAAGCTGCCGAGGAGCAGCGCTTTCTGCCGCGACAGGATCCCCGCATGGTGTAGCTGGAGCAGCATTCGCTCCACGCGGAACGGGTGCTCATTAATATCCTCGACCACCAGAATGCCGTTTTCTATGGCTGGCAGCCACGGCGTGCCGATGAGCGAGACCAGCATCGCCAGGTTTCCCCCCCAGAGCGTCCCCTCAACGTCGCATGCCGGCCCCGTGCCTTCCCAGGTCACGCTAAAGGTCTCATTGCGCAGCGCGCGCCAGAAGTGCTCCTGCGTGAAGGCATCCAGCGCCTCCGCACCAAAGTTAGCTGCCAGCATCGGCCCACTAAAGGTGATGACGTTATCCGTCGCCAGCAGGCCAAGCTGCACGGCGGTGAAGTCGCTGTGGCCGCAGATCAGCAGCGGCGCGTGGCGCTGGCGCTCAGCCAGTCCCTGCCAGTCGATCTCTTCCAGCAGACGGCTGGCACCGTAGCCGCCGCGCACCGGCATCACAATCGTGTTCGGCGTGTCCAGCGTCACCAGGGCGTTGAGATCCGCCAGCCGCTCGGCGTCGTCACCGGCGAAGCGCCGATCGCGGCGGGTAATCACCTGCTGGTTCTCTACGCGGTGGCCTGCATCCTCAAGACGCTGGATGCCTCTGAGGGCGGCGGACTGATTAATGCAGTAGCCGGAGGGGGCGATCAGATGAATCCGGGACATGGCAAATCCTTGCTGACATTCTTAATGAAATAGTCGATGAAACGGTTATCATGCCGCGTAGGATTGTCATTGTCATCTAAACTCCCGGTAAAAGGATTGTTGGTGTGAAACTGAGATGGTTTGCTTTTTTGGTGGTGCTGCTGGCAGGGTGTAGTTCAAAACAGGATTATAAAAACCCGCCGTGGAACCCGGAGGTCCCGGTCAAACGGGCGATGCAGTGGATGCCGATCAGCGAGAAGGCAGGTGCGGCGTGGGGCGTCAGCCCGCGGCTGATAACGGCCATTATCGCCGTAGAGTCTGGCGGAAACCCGACGCTGGTGAGTAAATCCAACGCCGTGGGCCTGATGCAGCTTAAAGCCTCCACCGCCGGAAGAGAGGTTTACCGACACATGGGCTGGAGCGGGCAACCCTCGACCAGCGAGCTGAAGAATCCGGAGCGCAATATCTCTATGGGGACGGCCTACCTGAGCATTCTTGAACATGGCGTGCTTGCCGGGATTAAAGATCCTGAAGTGATGCAATACGCGCTGGTGGTCTCCTACGTCAACGGCGCAGGGGCGCTGCTGCGCACCTTCTCGTCGGATCGCAAGAAGGCCATTAGCGAGATCAACGACCTGGACGCGGATGAGTTTGTCGAGCACGTTGCCGAAAATCATCCTGCGCCGCAGGCACCACGCTATATCTGGAAGGTGCAGAAAGCCATGGATGCGATGTAGATCATCGCACCTTATTGGCCCGCTCGCGCGCCTCACGCTCCAGCGAGAAGATGATCCGCTGGAGCTCGCGCTCCACCGCTGGGTTAGTATTCAGAAAGCGGAAACTCAAACGCGGGGTGGTAACAGTGTCGTTCTTGCCGTCTACCACCTTACGCTCGCTGATAGAGATCAGCTGAGCATCAAAATAGAACTGTCCCCAGCCCCCCATATCCAGCTCGATCTGCGAGAAACGCTGTCCCTCTTTCACGCCTTCCGGCGTGGCTCCTTCCAGCAGCGCGCCCATGCCGCCTACCGATAGGTCATACAGACGAAAGCGCATCGGACGCTTGTCCGGCAGCGTAGCCTTGCCAAAGTAAGCCGGATGCAGCGGGGCGCTAATACGGAAGTATTCCCGGCGCTGAATAAACCATACGGAGGAGGGGAGCGGCGTGACAAACGCCGGCAGTGCCTGATAATCACTCATCTGCAAGCCGGAGACGGTAAATTCAACCTTCGCCCCCCGGGTCTCTGCGGTGATGGACAAACTGTCGACACGCTGCACCGCTTTGTTCTCATACTCCTGGCTGCCGAGGTCCACCACCAGCCTGTCGAGATCCGCATCGAGGATCTTGCTGATGAATTGCCCGCTGCCCCAGGAAATACAGATCGGCACCTGCTCTTTGTGCAGATCGCGCAGTATGCCTAAAACGGCCAGAGGGGTTTGTTTCAGGAACTGCTCACTGTAGTTGCTCACGCCGGATGGCTCCTTGCTGACTAATAGCCCATCGTTGATTTATCGGCACGCGGGGCGGGAACTTCAGCCGTAATGTAAATTTTTTTAGCAACAAAAAAATTAATAAGTCTGTGACATTTAACCTTTTTTGGATCTATTGCCTATACTCAATTCACGGTGCAGGCGTTTGGGCCTGCAAAGTAAGCAACCATGTAAAAGGAGACAACGCAAAATGGGTATTATTGCGTGGATTATTTTTGGCCTTATTGCCGGTATTATCGCTAAGTTCATCATGCCAGGCCGCGACGGGGGTGGTTTCATCCTGACCGTTATTCTGGGTATCGTTGGTGCCGTAGTTGGTGGCTGGCTGGCGACGATGTTTGGCGTTGGCGGTGACGTTACAGGCTTCAATTTACCAAGTTTCCTCGTCGCAGTAGTGGGTGCGATTGTGGTTCTGGCTATCTACCGGATGGTACGTCGGAACTAATGTTCTATGCCAGCCGGCGACCTTGCCGGCTGGCATCTCACTTAGCTTATCCTATCAAAAATCATATCCCACCGTGGCAAGAACGCTGCGCTCTGCACCAAAGTAGCAGTTGTTCGTCCCATAGCAGCCCGAGATATAGTCCCGATCGCCCAGATTGCTGGCATTGACCTGCACAAATGCGCCTTTCAACTGCGGCGACCATGCGCCGAGATCGGCTCTGACCGAAGCATCAAATAGCGTGACCGACGGCAGCCGTGCCGTATTAGCATCATCGGCATACTGTTTGCCGATGTAGCGCACACCTGCGCCCACGCTTAACCCGTAATCAAACTGATAGTGCGCCCATAGCGAGGCCATCTGGTCTGGGGTGAGCTGCGGCGTATTAGACTCGTTGCCGTCCAGCGAATCCTCGAAGCGCAGATGATTCCACGTATAGCCAGCAATTGTGCTCAGACGCGACGTCAGCTGATTGCGCGCTTCAATCTCCACGCCCTGGGAGTGCACCTTCCCGGCGGGCAGGTAGGTGGCGGTGGCGATATTGATATCGCGGGTTGCCACATCTTTCTGCGTCAGGTCGTAGAGAGCAATGCTGTAGATATCCGATGTGCCCGGCGGCTGAAACTTGAGGCCAGCCTCATACTGCTCGGCGGTGGTCGGCTTCAGCAACTTACCGTCTGCACCCGGCAGCGAGGCCGGCGTGATCGCCTGGCTGTAGCTCAGGTAGGGCGAGAGGCCGTTTTCGAATGCGTAAAGCAGTGAGGCGCGGCTGCTGACGTGGTCATCAGAGCGGCGGCTATCCGTGCCAAAGGTGTCGCTGGCCTGCTCGGAGACGATACGGTCGTAGCGTCCAGAGAGATCCAGATGCCAGCGGTTCCACTCCATCTCATCCTGCAGATAGGCACCCGCCTGATAATAGCGGCGATTATTGTCATCGCTATAGGTGACAGTGTAACCGTGCTGCGGCGTATAGCCGGTGAACGGGTTAAGCGGGGCGGCAGAGCCTGCGCCAGTCCAGAGATCGTTGCGGTAGCGGTGATACTCCCCGCCGAGGATTACGGTATGCGTTACCTCGCCGGTGGCAAAGTCGGCCTGCAGGCGGTTATCGGTTGACCAGGCGTCAAGAGAGCCGCGCGAGCCGCTGTAGCCTCGTGCCAGATCGTCTGAGTTAGCGATCCAGCCGGTCTGGTAGACCTGATCGAGGGCAACGTTGGCGTGGGTATAGCTGCCGCTGGAGTGTACTGACCAGACGTCGTTAAACTGGTGATCAAACTCTACGCTATAGAGCTGCTCGCGACGGCGATAGCCGTCCCCGCTCTCGCCCTCGTTGGTGCTGTTCGCCAGCCGCTTGCCGTTGTGGTCAAAACGCGCGCCGTCCATCGGCAGCGAGCCGTGGTAGCCCCCGGAGGGATCTTTTTGCAGATAGGCGCGGAGCAGCAGGCTGGTATCTGAGTCCGGCTGCCAGAGCAGGGACGGCGAGATGGCGTAGCGCTCTTCGCGGGTATTGTCATACTGGGTGTCGCTGCTGCGGGTCATCCCGGTCAGACGAAATGCCCACTGGTCGTTAATGGCGTCGGTGTAATCAAACGCGCCGCCCTTGGTATTCTGCGTGCCGCCAGAGAGTCGGAAGTGGCCCTCGGACTTAAACTGCGGGCGCTTCGAGGTCAGGTTGACCAGCCCACCGGGGACGCTCTGGCCATACAGCGCCGAAGAGGGACCCTTCACCACGTCGATGCGTTCGATAAACCACGGGTCGATCTGCAATACGCTGTGGCTCCCGCCGTCGCTCATCAGGCGCATGCCGTCGAGGAAAATGTTATCCACGTCGCCGCCGTGGAAGCCGCGTAGCGAGACGGTGTCAAAGCGCGTTGCGCCACCGCCAAAGTTGGAATTGACGCCCGGGGTATAGCTCAGCGCCTGGTTGACGTTCATCACGCCCTGATCTTCCATCTGCTGACGGGTGACCACCGATACCGACTGACCGGTAACAATCAGCGGCTGATCGGTTTTGGTTGCACCGCGGGTACTCTGCACCGTGTAACCCTCGGTCGGCGCCGTGGCTGACTGCGGTGCGGTAGCGCTAACGACGACGGTATCTTCAGCCAGAACGGCATGAGGAAGGGCAATGCCCAACGCGCAAAACCAAACAGAGCGTTTTAATGTTGTTTTCATTCGCAATCCATACTCTCATAAGCGGAACGCGAATTATTATTGTTTATATTTGCGTATACAAGCTTTTTACGGGGGATGAGTCCGCCCCGCTACCAGATTTGGTAGCGGGGCGGGGAGAGGTTTACTGCGCCACTTTCTGTGCTTCAGGCGCGCTCTGCGGAGCAGGCTGCTGCGTAGTAGATGGAGTAGAGTTTGATGGCGTAGAAGAGGCTGTCGCCGCAGGCTGTGCTTTCGGCACGCTGTCGCACGGCTGAGCCTTCGGACAGACCAGATCCAGCATCATCAGCGTAACGCCGTTAGTCCAGCCGAAGCCATCCTGTAGCGGATATTCGCCGCCGCCACCGCCGGTGCCAGTGCTGCTAACGTCATACTTCTCAACCAGCTTTTGTTCGCGATCGTAGGTGTGCTGGACGTTGGAAAGGAAACGCCAGGTGACATCCATCGCCAGCTTATCCTGATCGTAGTTTTGTAGACCGGTGGTGGCGACCCACTGCAACGGTGCCCAGCCATTAGGCGCGTCCCACTGCTGGCCGCTGTTGACCGTGGTGGTGGCGATGCCGCCGGGCTTCAGCAGGTGAGCCTGGGTAGCGGCCGCAACCTTGGCAGCACGATCCTTCGCCGCCGCGTTGACGTACAGCGGGAAGAGTGCCGCCGCCGTCAGCGGGCTACGTACTTTTTTGGTCTTCAGATCGTAATCCGCATACCAGCCCTCTTTGTCGTTCCACAGGTTAGCCTCCATCCCCTTCTGTCGGGCGGTGGCCATGGCGTCATACTGGCTCGATTTGGCGCTGTCCCCGGCGGCCTGGCTGGCGCGGGCCAGCACTTTTTCCATCTTGAACATCAGGGCGTTAAGGTCCACCGGCACGATGCTGGTGGTGCGGATGCTGCCGAGCTGGTTAGGATCGTCCATCCAGCGCGAGCTGAAGTCCCAGCCAGATGCGGCGGCAGAGCGCAGATCGCGATAGATCTCCGTCGCCGGACGGTTTGGATTATTCTTCGCGGTAGTCACGTCATCAAGCCAGGATTCAGGACGCGGCGTATCGCGATCGTCCCAGTAGCGGTTGAGAACAGAGCCATCCTCCAGCTTCACCACGCGCTTGTTGGCCTGGCCTGGCTGCAACGTGTCTGCTCCCTCCATCCAGTAGCTATACTCTTTCTCCAGCTGCGGGCGGTAGGTTTTCAGCGCCTCGTCGCCTTTGTGGCTTGCCAGCAGTTCCACCATAAAGGCAAAGAACGGCGGCTGAGAGCGGCTGAGATAGTAGGTGCGGTTGCCGTTAGGGATATGGCCCCAGGCATCGATTTCGTGGGCGAAGTTTGCCACCATATCTTCCACTTTATCCCAGTGGCCGCTCTCGGCCAGGCCGAGCATGGTGAAGTAGCTATCCCAGTAGTAGATCTCGCGGAAGCGGCCGCCTGGCACTACGTAGGGCTCAGGCAGCGGCAGGAGTGAATCCCACTTGTCTGTGCGATCGGTGGTACGGGTCAGTACCGTCCACAGGCCGTCAATGTGCTGGCGCAGCGTTTGTCCGGCAGGCGGAACGTACTTCTCGTTCTTAGCGGGCAGGGTAAAGTTCATCTCAACAAAGTGGCGCAGGTCGAAGCCGGACTGGTTACGCTGCATCCGGTAGTCGGCCAGGATCATGTAGGGATCGCTTTTCGGCACGGCGTCGGCGAAGGTTTTCTGATCGGGAAAGAGTTTAGCAGTCTGCACATCGGCAAACAGCGGGCCCAGCAGGATGTCCGGGGACTGGATCGGGGTTTGGCTCTCAGTCTCGGCGGCCAGCGCCTGTGCGGAAGTCAACGCGAGAAACGCGCCCCCTAGCGCCAGCTGCATGGCAAAAAACAGCGTCTGGGGTCGGCGCGATAAATGTCTTCTCATCTATTATTCTCCTTAGCAATGAACAGCGTCCCGCTGTAATCAACCTTTGAAAACAGTAGACGAATATCCGACGCCCGGAGTACCAGAAGTAAAAATTTGCGTCCTTACAAACATTTTTTGCTAAAAAAAGCCCCGCGTGAGCAGGGCACCACCACGCCTTTAACCCTGGGGATTGATGAGCCAGGTACCCGGTGTAACCACCGTCAGCGTTTCGCTGCGGCGCTGGCTGCCGTTCTGCAGGGTAAACTCATACTTGCCCGCAGGCAGCTGGAGATAGGCAAAACCGCTGGGTGCGGGTGCGATCTCCTGCGGCTTGCCGTTCACCTGCAGCCTGTCGGCATCGCTCATGCGAATGTAGATCCGGGCGATGGGGCCGCTGGCGGGCGCGCTGGCTACCTTCGCCTCCGGGGCCGCTACGGACTGAGCCGAGGAGGCAGCCGCCGCCGTCTCCGTATCGCTATGCGTCGAACCAAAGATCAGCGCGCCCGCAATAATGCCGACTAGCACGCCAGCCGCAATCTGTGCCGGGGTTTTAACACGCCGCCACAGAGAAGCGGCGGAGGAGGGTGGCTCCTCCACGGGAACCAGCATGGTGCCGGTTTTTTTCACCGCCGGAAGCTGCCCGGTGTCGCCTACGGTAATCCCGGCCAGGGCGGCAAACTCCGCGATGCTCTGGGGACGATCCTCTGGCTTCAGCGCCAGGGCGCGATCGACCGCCTGCAGCAGCGCAGGGGAGTAGCCCGGCGGTGGGTTCTCTGCCAGCGGGGCGCAGCTCTCCTGAATGCTGCGCGCAACGCTGGCGGGCGGCGTAGAGCCGGTAATCAACGTATAGAGCACCGCCCCCAGCGCATAGATGTCCGTCCACGGCCCGAGAAGGTTCTCACTGGCGTCCGCGTACTGTTCAAGAGGCGTAAAGCCAGGATTAAGTAACCGCTTGCTGGTGTCGCTAAGTTCGCCCGTGGTGGCAGGCGCGACGGCAACGTCAAGGAGCAGGGGCTGGCCGCTCTCCTCAATCTGAATACTTTTGAGGGAAATATTGCGGTGCAGCTCGCCCGCATGGTGCAGAGTGGCCAGCGCGCTGCACAGCATGGGCAACCGCTGTAAAATCCAGGCTTCATTAATAACGTCCGGCTGCTGCTGATGCAGCTCCGCCAGGGTGATGCCGTCATAGCGCGGCGTCAGGATATAGGCGGTATCGTTATGCTGCCAAAAGCGCAGGACCAGCATCAGGTTAGGATGGGTAAAGCGTGCCAGCTGGCGGGCCTGTTGGACAAAAGCGTTCAGGCCAGCGGCAAAGGCAGCGCTGTCCTGTTTGCTCCGCAGTACCAGACGCATCTCTTCGCCACGCAGGCTCAGCGCGCGGGGCATATACTCCCTGACGGTGACCGGACGCTCAAGTTCGCGGTCAAGGGCGTGATAGAGAATATGGGTGTGGCTGGTTTGAATAACGTCCTGGATCTCTAGCTCATCGAAACGAAAACCCGGCGGCAACGCGTCGGGTGTGCTCGGATTGTTCTCGCTGTCTGTCATTATATGCGGATCTCTGTTCAAAACTGACGGCTATTCAGAATAGGTATTTCAGGATCACTTTTGCGTGCGCCAGGCTCCGGCTGCCGGATCCCGCAGCTGCGGATGTAGATTATCGATCAGCAGCAGCGTCAGGCTGGTGCCCGGCGTCAGAAAGGCGGACCACACTTTACGTACCTCGGTGAGCCGGGTTCGCAGACGGGTGTCGTCCAGCGCCTGATCCCGCGATACCTCTACCGCCACCGTGCCGCTGTTTTTCCAGCCGTTGAGCTGCGGGTCGTAGGGCATAATCAGCCAGCTTTGGGGAGCCTGGCTATTGCTCACCACCATGCGTTCATTATTGACGCTGGTGATCAGCAGGCTGTCGGCGTTGGCTTTATCGCTCAGGCCGCTGACCGGGAAACCGTGCACGAAGGTCATCACCGAGCGCTTTTCACCCTTCTTACCCTGCTGGATCACCTCGCTGCGGCCGTTAAGCCAGCCGCCGCGCTCGCACTTGCCGTTGGCTTTCGCAGGGATAAACAGCGCCGAGGCGTTGGCGTCACCCTGCCAGAAGGTGCGCAGATGGCAGCCATCCTGCAGGGTAAATTCAAGCCATGGTGTGCGGTCGGCCGTCGGGGAGGGCTGCTGCGCCAACGCTGCGTTGGCAGTAGACTGTGCCGCGCGCGGCGTAATGACAACCGCCCATTCACTCTCTTTGGTGGCGATGCCTTCGGCGAGCAGTTCACCTTCAGGATCGACCATCCGCCAGTTGACCTGGCCGATGGTGCTGCACTGGTTCTCCAGCAGCGCGCCGAGGCGCGGCATAAAGCTGGTAAGAATCGAGGGCGCTTTGTCACCGCTGGCAACAATGCGCAGCGGTAATTTTGCGGAACACCAGCTTTGCGGCGATTTATCGTTAACGTTGTCTATCCAGACATCCAGCTTCTGAGAGGGGGATTGGGCAATACGATAATTCCCTGCCGACACGGTTGTGGATGCTAAAAGCAATGCCAAACCCGAAAGCCAGACTTTCATAAAATTCCTTGTTAGCCAGAGTAATTAATCAATAATCCAGGTGCCGCTATCGCCTTTTTGGCATGCCTTGCTGCCGTCATCCACCGCCACGCAGGTCGCTTTTTTCGCGGCGCGCTTAGGACGGCGGCGATCGTTTTTCAGCGTCTGCTCGTAGAGGGCGCTTTTTACCATCGCACGCGGCGGCACGTAGCCAATCAGCTGCTCGTTATCCTGTTCGGCGATGGCCAGCCAGGCGTTATCCACCTCGCCGAGGACGGTATAGGTTTCACCGTTTTTCAGCTGGCCGAGAACTTTACCGCCGTAGGTAGGGGTGCTGAGAATGGAGCCGGGATAGAGCGCCCGGTAGGCCTCGTTGACGGGCGTAAAGGTAGAGGGTGGCGAGACCGCATAGCGGTGCGTAAGCGTGACGCCATTGACCTGACTGGTCACCAGCGTATCGTCCGTCATCTTCGGCGGTGGCGCTTTACAGCCGACAACCACAGTGACCATAAGAAGAAGTAACAGGCCTCGCAATTTCATTATACCTTTCCCTGAAAAAATGATTAAACCCGACCGCCGCTGACAATTAAAGATTAATTCAGCTTAAGCATAGTCTGATGATTCTACATTGAGTTTATAACAATTCAATCGCCTTCTGATGGGGAGAGATTGTTAAATATGATGTTTAGGTGCATATATTCTTATTAACGTGATTTTTGCTCGCGTCATTGGGTAGGGGGAGGTATTTGTAACCGCCGTGCACGCAGCAGGTCTTGTGCCAGATCAAGATCGGCACGCGTATCCACATCGCGCACAATACCGTCGTCTGCAACGGGCAGATCCTGAACATTACCGCAGGCTCTTGCCTTTCGCACAATGGCTGCGGCACCCACGTCGCCCCGCAGCGAAGCCAACGCATCAACGTAGTTGCGCCCGAATCCCACCGGGTGGCCCTGCTGCTGGTGAAAGCGGGGCACAACAATGACCTGTTCCGTCAGCGCCTCTGCAACACGCCGGAGAGTTGTGGCCTGAACAAGGGGCAGATCGCCGGGCAGGATCAGCCAGCCTGCGGCCTCAGCCGTGGCCCGCACGCCTATCGCGATAGACTCCCCCATGCCGCCGGTGCCGCCCTCGGGCCGGACAAGGTGCCACGCCAGACCAGAAGCGTGGACCGCCTCAAGGGTGTGAGAGAGCACCGCTTTGCCGTCGAGCAGCGTATCAAGCTTGTGGGCTGCGCCACCCGACGCGCGAAACCGCTCGCCCCGGCCAGCCGCCAGCACAATCACTACGGGCAGAGTAGGTACCGCGGGTAGCGCAGACATTACGACGACCTTCTGCCACAAGCTGCGGCCACGTCTGCCAGTACCGATAGCGCCAGTGAGCTGGCATCTCGTGCCTGGGGAAAGATGCCGATTGGCGCTTTGATCCGCGCAATCTCGTCGGGATGAAACCCGCGCTCGGTCAAGGCGCGGATCCGTTTTTCATGCGTGCGTCGACTGCCCAGCGCGCCGATGTAAAAGGGCGCGGCGGCGAGGGCGGTACTCAGCAGAGGCAGCTCCCGATCGAGATCGTGCCAGAGAAAGATCACTGCCGTATGGGCATCGATCAGGCCAGACAGGGTCCGCAGCCGGGAGCCGTCGTCGATGTGAACATCGTATCCTGCCGCCTCGGCGAGCTTCGCCGTCATCTCGGCCTCAACGGAGCGGCCAAAGATAATCACCCGCGTCGCAGGGCGGTAGCGGATAACAAACTCCTCCTCTTGCCAGCCGGTCTCCTTATCAGACGCGTCAACGTCCAGCGTCTGGGTGCGGGGCCCGTAGCGCAGCGCCGGTGCATGACGTCGTTCCAGCGCCGACAGCACCGCCAGCAGAGGACGCGCCGAGCGGAGCGGGTGAATGCTGAGCGTGATCCCGCCCCCGCAGGGCAGGACAATATCAAACCAGGGCGATCCCTCTCCGTAGATGATCGTGCGATCCGCCCCGGATTTAATCGCCTCCAGCCCCTCCCATGCCGCGGCAGCTTCAACGCAGCCGCCGGAGACGAAGCCGCAGTAGAGACCGTCCTCACGAACGGCCATCTGCGCCCCGAGGGGACGCGCCGCGCCGCCGCGGATTTCCGTCAGGACGATCAGCGCTGCCGCCATGCCGGAGGCCAGCGCCTGCGCCGCGAAGCGCAGCACCGCCACGTTGTCGTCGGTTAAGAACGCCCGCTGCGGCGTCGCAGCGGATTCGCTCTCGGTTACTGGGAAAACCGGTTGTGATGGAGCCAGGTGTGGCAGCACGTCTCTCTCCTATATCGCTTCCGGTAGGCCGTTCAGCAGCTTGTCGAGCGTAATAGGGTAGTCACGTACCCGCACGCCGGTGGCGTTGTAGATCGCATTGGCAATGGCGGCGCTGACGCCGCACAGCCCCAGCTCGCCGACCCCCTTGGCTTTCATCGGGGAAGAAACCGGATCGGTATCGTCAAGGAAGATCACCTCCTGCACTGGGATATCGGCATGGACCGGCACCTCATAGGCGGCGAGATCGTGATTGACGAAGTAGCCCAGCCGGGTATCCACCGCCAGCTCCTCCATTAATGCCGCGCCGAGGCCCATGGTCATCGCCCCGATCACCTGGCTGCGCGCCGTTTTCGGGTTGAGGATCCGCCCGGCGGCGCAGACGGCCAGCATTCGGCGCACCCGCACCTCTCCGGTGGCGATATCCACGCCGACCTCGACAAAGTGTCCGGCAAAGGTGGACTGCTGGTACTTCTCCTGCAGGTCGCCAAACTCGATGGTGTCTTCAGCGCTGAGCGTCCCGGCTGCTGCGGCATCGGTGAGCGGAGCGCTGCGGCCATCCGCGCTGACGTTGCCATCGGCAAAGACCGCATTTTGCGGATCAAACCCAAGCTTGTTTGCCACCGCTTCGCGCAGCTTAACGCAGGCGGCATAGACGCCTGCTGTGGAGCTGTTGGCCCCCCACTGGCCTCCCGATCCGGCAGAGACTGGGAAGGTTGAATCCCCGAGTTGCACCACCACCTTCTCCAGCGGCAGGCCCAGCATTTCGGCTGCCGTCTGGGCAATGATGGTGTAGCTGCCGGTGCCGATGTCGGTCATGTCGGTCTCAACGGTGAGCGTACCCTCGGCATCAAGATGCACCCGCGCCCCGGAGGTCATCACCAGGTTATTACGAAAACCGGCGGCGACCCCCATGCCCACCAGCCAGCGCCCGTCGCGGATCTGCCTCGGCGTGGGATTGCGCTGCTGCCAGCCAAAGTGTTGAGCGCCGGTACGCAGGCACTCTACCAGCTGGCGGCGGGAGAAGGGGCGATCCGGATTGGTGGGGTCGACCTGGGTATCGTTCAGAATGCGGAACTCCACCGGATCGACGCCTGCCTTCTCGGCGATCTCGTCGATAGCTATCTCCAGCACCATCATGCCCGGCGCTTCACCTGGGGCACGCATGGCATTGCCCTCGGGCAGATCCAGCTCCGCCAGCCGCAGGCCGGTGTGGCGGTTCGCGCCAGCATAGAGAAAGTTTGTCTGCTGGACGGCGGTCTCTGGCTCGCCTTCCGGCAGGTTGCCGGACCAGCTCTCATGGGCAATGGCGGTAATATGCCCGGCTTCGTCGGTGCCAATCCGCACCTGCTGGATGGTGGCCGGGCGGTGAGTGGTATTGTTAGGGATCAGCGGTCGGGAGAGCATCACCTTTACCGGACGCTTCGCTGCCCGTGCACCCAGCGCGGCCAGCAGGGCATCGCTGCGCAAGAACAGCTTGCCGCCAAAGCCGCCACCGATGTAGGGCGACAGCACGCGGATGTTCTCTTTCGGCATATTCAGCGTTAGCGCGAGGTCGGAGCGGCACCAGTCAATCATCTGGTTAGAGGTCCAGACGGTAAGCTTATCCCCCTCCCAGACCGCCATAGAGGCGTGCGGCTCCATCGCCATATGGCTCTGATCCGGCGTAGTGTAGGTCGCGTCGAGCTTGACCGGAGACGAGGCAAAGGCGGTAGTAAAATCACCGGTCACGCTGTCCGGCTGATCCTTCTGCGGAGCGGTGACGCTGGGTTTAACTTCCGCTAAATCGTATTCGCCCCGATCCCGCTGGTAATCTACCTCGATCAGTGACGCTGCCGCACGTGCCTGCTCGAAGGTCTCCGCGACGACTACGGCGATGGCCTGGTGATAGTGCTGGATCTCCGGGCCGCCGAGCAGAATGGCGGTATTCTTTTCACCTTTGCCGAGTTTTCCTGCATTGTCAGCGGTGACCACAGCCAGCACGCCCGGCGCGCTGCGGGCGGCCTGAATATCAATATTGTTAATTCGCCCTTTGGCGATCCCCGCCCCGAGCACGTAGCCGTAGGCGGCGTTGGGCACTTTGTCATGCCACTCGTAGGCATAGTGCGCGGTGCCGGTAGTTTTTAGCGGGCCATCGATGCGATCGTGTGGGCGGCCGACCACCTTCATTTGATCGATAGGGTTTTCCGTGGCTGGATTATCAAATTTCATCGCTTTATGCCCTCGCTTCTGCCAGCACCGAGGCGATGGTGCGCTTCGCCAGGGTTAATTTAAATGCGTTCTCATGGGTAGGCTGGGCCTCGGCAAACAGCCGGTCATAGACCGCCTGCGCACCCTGAGCCACCGCCGCATCGGCATCGTCCCGACGCCAGGGCTGATGAGCTACGCCCCCCAGCGCGATCCGGCCGCTGCCGTCCTGCTGCACGATGGCGGCGACGGAGACCAGCGCGAAGGCGTAGGAGGCCCGATCCCGCACTTTGCGGTAGATATGGCTCCCGCCCACCGGCGCTGGCAGGGTGACGGCGGTGATCAGCTCCCCAGGCGCGAGGTCTGTCTCAATGTGCGGCGTCGTACCCGGCGCACGGTAAAATTGGGCGATAGGGATCGCTCGCGTTTGACCATCCGGGCGTACCGTCTCTACCACCGCATCAAGCAGGCGCATGGCGACGGCCATATCGCTGGGGTGAGTGGCAATGCAGGCTTTGCTGGTGCCCACTACCGCATGCTGGCGGCTGAACCCCTCCAGCGCCGCGCAGCCGCTGCCGGGAAGACGCTTGTTGCAGGGCTGGTTAGTGTCATAGAAGTAGGGGCAGCGGGTGCGCTGAAGCAGGTTGCCCGCCGTGGTGGCCTGGTTACGCAGCTGCCCAGACGCACCGGCCAGCAGGGCCCGGGAGAGCACCGCGTAGTCGCGACGTACCCGCTCATCGGCTGCCAGATCGGTATTACGCACCAGGGCACCGATGCGCAGGCCGCCTTCGGAAGTCTGTTCAATTTTATCCAGCGCCAGGCTGTTAATATCAATGAGGTGCAGCGGAGCCTCGATCTCCAGCTTCATGAGATCGAGCAGGTTGGTGCCGCCCGCAATAAATTTAGCGTGGGGGGTACGCCCGGCGCTGGCTGCCGCTTCCGCCGGGGTGTTGACGCGCTCATAGGTAAACGCCTTCATGATTTCAGCCCTCCGGCAACGTCATCAATGGCGGCGAGGATATTGCTATAGGCCCCGCAGCGGCAGATATTGCCGCTCATCCGCTCGCGGATCTCATCCGGCGTTGCCTGTGGAGAGGAGACCAGATCTACGGTCACATGGCTGGGAATACCTGCTTCAATCTCTTTCAGCACCGCCACTGACGAGCATATCTGCCCTGGCGTGCAGTAGCCGCACTGAAAGCCATCGTGTTTCACAAAGGCGGCCTGCATCGGGTGCAGGTTATCCGGCGTGCCCAGTCCTTCAATAGTGGTGATCTCGGCATCCTGGTGCATCACGGCAAGGGTCAGGCAGGAGTTGATTCGGCGACCGTCAACGATAACGGTACAGGCCCCGCACTGGCCGTGATCGCACCCTTTTTTACTGCCGGTGAGGTGCAGATGTTCGCGCAGGGCGTCGAGCAGGGTGGTGCGCGTATCCAGTTCAAGCTGATGAACTTCACCGTTGACCTTGAACGAGACTGGCATCGTTTCAGGCGGTGGCGTTACCGGAGACTCCCCCGCGCCGATCGCAACGGAGGGTGAAATGGCCGCCGCTGCCGCAGACGCCGCGCTGGCCTTGATCAGCACCCGACGGGTTACGCTGAAATCGTACGGTCCTCTGTCCGCTTCGTTGCTCTGATTGCTCATAATTGCCTCCACATCTATAGCGTTGTTTTTATACGTGCGAGAAATAATAGTAGGCGGTGAAACAGGGATTACCCTCGCTTTTTGCATATGCTACTGAGCTGAGGGCATTAATGAGGCAGAGAGAGGTATTATTGCCGTGGCAAGCCAGCGTGAAGCCGCCCCGATTTTTTCAGGATCCGTACCGCACCGCAGGCCAGCAGAATCAGCACGATGAGGCCTGCGGAGATTATCCAGCCACGGGCGTCGGCGTGAAGAGCCCGGGCGGCAAGCAGCACCAGCATGAGCAGGGTCATGCAGAGGGTGGTGTACTCCTTCACCACCACCCGCCGCCAGTTAAAGGCAAAGGTTCGCAGCGTCTTGCCTAATCCCCTCAGGCGCGGCAGCAGGCGCGGCGTACGTGCGCAGTAGTGTCGGTAGTCGTCGCCAAAGCGCCCCAGCAGATAGTGTTCTTCCGCAGCAATGATGCAGGCGTAGCCCAGAAAAAAGAGCGGCATCGCGATCGTCAGATACCACGAGTTATTGGCGGCAACGCCGAAGCCAATAATCATCAACAGATTGCCCAGGTAGAGGGGATTACGGCAGTGGGCAAACAGCCCGGTCTGCACCAGGCTGTCGGCATACACTTTACGCTGGCGTCCACCGCGTACGATATAGTCCAGCCCGACGGTCAGGACCCGGATCCCCTGTCCGAGCAGGGCAACGGCAGCGCCTGCAATCAGCATGGCAACGGCGGCCTGGCTGACCTGCTGCTGGCCTATAAACAGCGTCAGGTAGAGCAGCGGAAAGAGCACGTTGCGGGTACGAAAGAGAAAGTTGCCAACGGTGATCCTCATTTTATTGCCACCATTGCGCAGAAGTTATACCAGCGGAAGAAGACCTCTACGCTGCGAAAGCCGGTGTCGGTGAGCATCTGCCGATTTTCGCCTTCGCTATAGGGGATCAGCACGTTCTCCAGCGCCTCGCGCTTCTGGCCGATCTCCAGCTCGCTGTAGCCGTGGCGACGCTTCATAGCGTAGTAATAGTTGATAAAGCGTCTGTTGAGATCCGGTGAGTCGCAGACCACTTTCTCTACCAGAATCAGCGCGCCGCCGGGGTTGAGCCCCTCGTAGATAGATGACAGGAGCTTTCGGCGGTGCAGAGGGCGGACAAACATCAGCGTCAGGATCATCGCCACCACCGAGGCGTTATCTAACGTCACCCTCTCTTTGAGATCCTGACAAAGGAAATGTGTCTCACGTGCAGAGTTTAGCTGGGCGAATTTGCCCCGGCACTTCTCGAGCATATCCGGCGAGTTGTCGATGCCGGTAAAGGCGATATTCTGCGGCAGCACGCCGTCCAGCAGGGCGAGGGTGGTGCCAGTGGCGCACCCCAGATCGTAAAGCTGACTCCCTTCGGTAGCGTACTCTGCCGCCAGCTCGCCCACCATGCGCTGAATTTCCTGATAGAAGGGCACGGAGCGGTCGACCATGTTGTCAAACACGCCCGCAACCTGGCTATCAAAGCGAAAATCTTCCGCACTCTTCTCTACAGCAAAAACCTTATCCTGACCCATAACGACTCCAGTGAAATATATCGAAAATCAATACATGAAACCAGATGCATTCACGTTACAAATGATTGATTTCATTACGTATTTAAGCTGAAGGTTATAGGCTTTACGAGAGCGGTTCTAGCTGAGATGTATTGCAAAGTGTTGTTATTGATACAAGCCTGCGTAAAGTTTGGTGATGATTTAAGCACAGCGCTTGCTGGGTAAAAAAACGGCGGTAGAATAGGCTAACTCCCGCCGCTTTTTACTTTCCTACAGGTGCCATGATCGCTCTCAAAACAGTTTGTCTGAGTTTGCTGTGTATTATTCTACTCTCTCTTGTTGCCAGCATCGCCCAGGCCGTCAGCCAGCGCGACGCAAAGGCCAGTGAGGGGTGGTGGTCTGCCCGCCGCGACTCGTCCGGCATCGCGCCCGATCCGGTTAAGTTTGCCCGACTGGCAATCGTTCAGGTCTATGCCGCCCCCACTTACGGCTGGAAAGGGGCGGTGGCCGTGCATCCGTGGATCATCTTCAAGCGTGCCGGAGAGACCCACTACAGCCGCTACGAGGTGATCAGCTGGGGCAGCGGCGACAAGGTGCGCCGTAACAGCAACCTCGCGGATGGCTACTGGTACGGATCCAGGCCGCGCCTGCTGGTGGATCGCCGGGGGCCGGAAGCCGAAGCACTGATCCCGCAGATTAAAGCGGCAATTGCCTCTTACCCATGGCCGACCACCTATCACGCGTGGCCAGGCCCCAACAGCAACACCTTCATTGCTCATATTGGACGAGAAGTGCCTGACCTGAGGCTCGATCTGCCTGCTAACGCAGTAGGGAAAGACTATCGTCCGCTCTATCGGCCCATCGGCTTGCCGCCGTCGGGGCGCGGCCTGCAAATCTCGCTGCTGGGCGTGGCCGGAGTGACTCTAGGGGCCGAGGAGGGGTTCGAGCTTAACGTTCTCGGGCTTAACGTCGGTCTCGACTTTACGCCTCTGCGTCTACGCCTGCCGTTTATCGGCGGCGTAGGGTCGGATAATTTGCAGGAGCAGTAAAAACCCACGCGAACGTGGGTTTAGGACGACTTACTCGCTCGCTACCTGCGCCTGCAGGTGCTTGCTGCGTTTCTGCTTGCGTAGCTTATCGATCAGGCGGTGCGCCTCAGCATGCGTCGCCACTGCCGGGGATGAGCCGCTAAGCGGCTTCTGGGCCGTCTCGCGTAGGGTCAGGACCGTAATCAGGCCGATAATCCCCGCACCCATCATGTAGTAGGCAGGCATCATCACGTTGTGGGTGGTGTCCACCAGCCAGGCGGTAACAAGCGGCGTGGTGCCGCCGAACAGCGAGACCGAGAGGTTAAAGCCAATTGCCAGCGCGCTGTAGCGGATATCGGTAACGAACAGGGCCGGAAGTGTCGCAGGCATGGTGCCGCTAAAGCAGGTGTGCAGCACGCCAAGAATAACCAGCCCGCCAAATACCGCCAGCATATTGCCGGAGCCGATCAGCATAAAGCTCGGGATCGCCAGCAGGATCAGCCCGGCAGCGCCGAGGGCGATGACCGGACGACGGCCGATGCGATCGGTCCAGTAGCCCCACGCAAGGGTTAACGGCATCATCACAAACATGATCACCATCACCAGCAGCAGGCCGGTCAGCTCGCTCATGCCCAGCACGCTGGTCAGGTAGCTTGGCATGTAGGAGGTCAGCATGTAGTTAGAGACGTTGAATACCAGCACCAAGCCGATGCACTTGAGGATCTGCTTGCGATGTTTGTTCAGCATCTGGATCAGGCTAAGCTGCGGTTTGCTGTGCTCCAGCGCCTCTTGCTTATCCATGTGATCTTTAAACGCCGGTGTCTCCTCAAGCTTAAGACGAATGTAGAGCCCAAACAGCCCCAGCGGCGCGGCGAGGAAGAACGGAATACGCCATCCCCAGGAGTGCATCGCCTCGGTAGGCAGAACCGCGATCATGATCGTCACGAGGCTGGCACCCAGCAGATAGCCGCCGAGAGTTCCGAACTCCAGGAAGCTGCCCATAAATCCGCGGCGTTTGTCGGTGGAGTACTCTGCGATAAAGGTTGCTGCACCACCATATTCGCCCCCGGTGGAGAAGCCCTGCACCAGACGCGCCACCAGCAGCAGGATCGGTGCGGCGATGCCAATGCTGTCATAGTCGGGGATCAGGCCAATGCTGAACGTACCGATCGACATCATGATCATCGTTAAGGCCAGGATCTTCTGGCGACCAAAGCGATCCCCGAGCGGGCCGAAGACCATCCCACCGATAGGGCGTACCAGG
The DNA here is from genome assembly GCF_019880405.1 of Enterobacter sp. C2. Classification (NCBI taxonomy): domain Bacteria; kingdom Pseudomonadati; phylum Pseudomonadota; class Gammaproteobacteria; order Enterobacterales; family Enterobacteriaceae; genus Enterobacter; species Enterobacter sp. C2. The sequence goes on along the minus strand of NZ_CP082269.1, from coordinate 2,455,995 downwards.
AAGGCGGCGGCGAAGGTGCCGAAAGAGGCGATCAGCTGCGCGGTACTGCTGGCACCCGGGAAGAAGACCTGGCCGATGATCACGGCCAGATAGCTGTAGACCCCGAAGTCGAACCACTCCATTGTGTTACCGAGCGCGGCTGCGCCGACGGCCTTTTTAAGCAGGCCGCTATCGATAACGGTGATATCGTCTACGGTTAATTCGTTGCTCGTTGAAGCGTTATTCTGGTGCTGGTTTAACGTCGTTCCGTTGCTCATAAACTCCCCATGAGTGTGGATGGCGCAACCTTATAGCTTTCGCAGCCGTAAAACCCAACTCAAAGGAAATGAAAGCTATAAGATGCAGATAATGATGGTTCGCCACGTTTAGCGGCGGGGGTACACCATAAATAAAATAGTCGACGGGTGCAACTTTTTGGCGGGATAAGCTGCTTTTCTCTTAAATGGTGGCGATATCAGCTTAATCTGAACAACGTGGTAGCAATAAATAAACCCCCTAAACTACAGGGAATATTATTTCGCCTGCTAACGATCTATTTAATTGCAGGCATTAGCACTATCATGGGGCAACCCTTGTTTATATTTTTCTGTAGTGATGACTATCTCAATGAACCCCCAGCGGCAAGCCGATCTCCTCCTTATTATGGTCACCCTTATCGCCGCCTGCGGCTGGATTTTTTCCCGTGAGGGGATCTCTGGAATGCCGGTTTTTGCCTTTTTAGGGCTACGTTTTGGCTGTGCCGCTCTGGTTCTGCTGCCGTTCTGCCGAGGCCAGCGCATTGCGCGTGAACAGATCGTAAGAGTGCTTATCAGCGGGGGCTGGATGGCGCTGACTATGTGCCTGTGGATCTACTCTGTTTCAACCACTCCCTCGATCGGCGAAGGCGCATTTATCATGAGCCTGTCGATGCTGTTCGTGCCGCTGGTGGCATGGGGGATGATGAAGGTCCGGCCCGCGCGTGCCTACTGGGAGTGTCTGCCGCTGGCCTTTGTGGGACTGGGGCTGCTCAGCTTACAGTTCCCGATATCGTTTCACGCCAGCCAGGGGTGGTTTTTGTTGACTGCCGTGGTGCAGTCGATCTCGTTCTGCTACACCAGCCGCTGCGCCAGAGAAGTGCCGCTATTGCCGCTGACGGCGGTGCAGCTGGGCATGACGGGCGTAGTGGGTTTAGTGCTGTCAGGGCTGACAGAGACGTGGACTCAGCCGTTCACCGCGACCACCGCGATGTGGTTGCTTGCCAGCATCCTGATCGCCACCAGCCTGCGCTTTGGACTTCAGCTTCAGGGGCAGAAGCATGCCGCCGTCGCCAATGCGGCAATTATCATGGTTCTCGAGCCACTATTGACGGTAATTGCGGCGGCAATCTGGTACGGAGAGAAGCTGCCGATGCAGAAGATCGCCGGCGGGATACTGATCCTGGTGGCCCAGCTGTGGTTTAGATGGCGGATGGTAGTGCGGTCGTAAGAGGGGATAGGGTGAAGACAGGGGAAGTCATTCCCCTGTCTATAAAATTGCAGATGCCTTAGCATCAGAATAAATATCTATAGGGTTATCGGCTTGGAGTTCAATGCTAACCGCTGTAGGTGTAGCAGTTGATAGGGCAGGGCAAGAGGGAGCGCCATCATGTATTGACCCATCCTGATTCAATGCTGGATTTTTCGCTTTTTTCGGGTTTTGTCTGGTGTGCATGCCATTGGCTAACCGGAACGTTTTGTTCTGGCTCATCAATGCGTTTTATGTCTCGGGGACCCTGACCCCTTTCTTCTTTTTTCTGAGCGTCTCTAGGTGTGCCTATACAAGTATCTTTAGAAAGCCCCACGGATCAATCCACCCCAGCGGATTCGGTGCATACTGATAAAGATTCAGCCCACCCGCCAGCCCAATCGGATCAGGGCGCGTACTCTATCCAGCTTACCAAACATACTGTCAACTTTGTGCATAATGCATCAAAATTGCAACGTCATAATGCCATAAACTACGGTTATGCATTGATCAACTTATTCATAAGTTGGGAAAACGAGAGGATCTTTCCCAGCTCTATTTCTATTTAATTAATGCTTTTAAATACATAATAACATCACGTTCTAAAAAATCATTAAAGAGGGTATTGAGGCTACAGATATGCTCATATTCATTCTTGGTTAGAGAAAGGTTATTTTCACATATATAATCACATAATATTTCAAAAGCTAATGATTCCTCTCCAAAATTAATATAACTTAGTGCATAATTCAAGTCATCTTTTGAAAGTCGGCCATTAAATTCTTCGCCAAACTTCTTTAGCTCAATACTAACTGCAGTAGTCATTATTTTGCTCCTGGTAAAGGTGGAATCGGCCCACTGTCAGGAAATGCGGCGACTATTCTCCCTTTTGCTGGTTGGAAAACAACCCTAATCTGTACTCCATCCCTGACTTCCCATGCCACCCAATTAGCTGCTTTTCCCGCTTTGGTTAATGCGCCTCCAGTTCCTTTTTGGGCATACCATTTGGTTGATGGTGAATTAACAATATCATCAACTTCAGGAATGATTTTTTTCGAATCCCAAGATTGAGGGAAAGTTGTTTTACCTGGCTGGCCCGGCCACATATGACCACCTCTACCAGGACCATCGCCATGAAGGATATGTTTTTGTGCTTTTGGACCACAGCCAAATAATCCGAGAGGATCAATCCATCCCAGTGGATTCGGCGCATAGTGATAAAGATTGAGCCCACCTGCCAGCCCAATCGGGTTCTGTACCGTGAATCGCCCGACCTGCGGGTCGTAGTACCTGAACAGATTATAGTGCAGCCCCGTTTCGCTGTCGGCGTACTGTCCGGCATAGCGCAGCGGCTGATGATCCAGGGTTTCGTTCTGCAACAGCCGTGAGAAGCCGTCGCTTTATCCTCTCTGTCCGGCCATCACGCAATCCTCACCGGCTGCACTTCTTCCCCTACGTTCACTGCAAATTAGCCAGCTTGGCTAGCCATAATATTTTCATATCGTGATTCTGTTTCGTGTACGTACTATTTCGCCGGAAAATCTTTTCAGTTTATGATTAAAAACTTATAAAACCATCATTTTCATAATAAAAAATAAATGCTCTAAATAAATCGTACATTGAGGGTTCGCCTAACTGAGCATTCGCGTTAGCTACAATTTCTTCGATTGTGGCACCATCTAAGACTTCTATCCATCCTTCTTCTTTAACCTGCTTCGGCAAAAAATCATCAGATTCGGGCGTAAAGTTTCGAGCATCAAGACTGAATATACCCATAGTATCAAGTGTCCAACAATGTTTGTCTGGAGGTAGATAAAACCACTCCGCATTGTTTTCAGGAGAAGATAAAATATCTCTGATAGAGATAAGATCCATAAACCACCTCATTAATATCATTAACATCTACTAGATAGCCTTTTAAAGCCACCCTCTTGGCTAGGATGTAGGCTCTCCTGAATGGGTCCTTGAGCTTGATGTTGCCCCCTAGGAATGAGCTCTATTTTGGTTGGATCTTGTGCGTTATGATGCCAAGAATGACTTGCTGGGCTTGTTCGAGAAAATGCACCTCTTGCTCCGGGCTGCACATGCAAAACCACTTCTGGAGGTAACACATCAGCTAAATCAGGGCTCTTTTGGATAGCATCATATAACTGCTGATTTGCATTTTGGAAGTGTATAGGCCTTGAACCAGAATAAATATTTGCTGGAATTCCTGTTTGGAACCATACGCTGTAATTAGGACTAACTAAGGGGCGACCTGTTAGATCTGTTCCAAGAAGCCCCCACGGATCAATCCACCCCAGCGGATTCGGTGCATACTGATAAAGATTCAGCCCACCCGCCAGCCCAATCGGGTCCTGCACCGTGAACCGTCCCACCTGCGGGTCGTAATACCTGAACAGATTATAGTGCAGCCCCGTTTCGTTGTCGGCGTACTGTCCGGCGTAGCGCAGCGGCTGATGATACAGGGTTCCGTTCTGCAACAGCCGTGAGAAGCCGTCGCTCTGATACCGCACTTCACCGAAGCTGCCGTACTGGCCGCTCCAGCGGATATGTATTTTAAATATTTAGGTTGCCATTAATTAATTTCATAATTTTTGGTTTCCAGTCAATGTGCCACCCTTCTTCCATAGCAGTACTATAGTTTTTAATTACATATAAGTCATTGCTATCATTGTTAGATGAAAAACATTGTTCAGTACTTATAACAAGCCATTTTAGAAGATTGGTAACCTCATCTTCATCTGCATCCTCTTTAAGGCATATGCCACATTTACCTATAAGGTCGGCTAATAAATGCTCATCAAAGAATCCCTCTTCAAATAAATAATGGCAAAAGGTTCCATAAATTAAATCATTTTTATTATTAAGTATATCTTTTTTTATTTCTTCATTCATGTTAGCACCCGGGCCCTTTTCTTTTTTCGGTTTTGATTGATTTCTTTTCATTGTAAGAACCATCCAAATTAAACACACCTTTGGATCTATTTAATGATGAAAAGGTTTCATAATGATCTTTGTGTAAATTGTCTAAATAAAAATAATCGCCTTTTTTAAAGGTTACTTGTTCAATTTTAACTTTGCTAGATACTCTGTAAATTTCCGCCCCTTGGTATTTTTTTCCTGTAGTGTCGGCAGCATCACCGATAATTTCAAGGAAACTCCATCCCCACGGATCAATCCACCCCAGCGGATTCGGCGCATACTGATAAAGATTCAGCCCACCCGCCAGCCCAATCGGGTCCTGTACCGTGAACCGTCCCACCTGCGGGTCGTAATACCTGAACAGATTATAATGCAGCCCCGTCTCGTTGTCGGCGTACTGTCCGGCATAGCGCAGCGGCTGATGGTACAGGGTTCCGTTCTGCAACAGCCGTGAGAAGCCGTCGCTCTGATACCGCACCTCGCCGAAGCTGCCGTACTGGCCGCTCCAGCAGATGTTGCCCTGTTCATCCGTGACGTCCATCGGGGCACCGTTCAGATCGGTGCTGAACCAGCAGATGTCGCCCTGGCTGTCATTCCTCAGATGATCGATACGCGCCAGCGGGCTGTAGGCTTCGTTCGGGTCATAAACATAGGTCCGGCAGCGATCTTTTTGCTGCTCCTGTAGCAGGCGACAGCCCTGCCACAGGAAGCGGGTCTCTGACGTGCCGCGCTGCGTGGTGACGGTTTTTCGCGTACGACGGCCCAGCGCATCATAATGATACTGTGCCGTAAACCTGCCTTCCGGGCCGGTGCCTTCTGCCTTTATCAGTCGGTTTTCCGCATCATAGACATAATGCTGATCGCCCGTGCCGCTGCGGCGGCTGACAAGATTACCCCAGGTATCATATTCCATTACCCGGTGCTGCCAGTGCGTCAGGCGGTTATCGGTGACCGGCAGGGCAGGCAGGTTATCATCCGGCAGCAGGTTGTCGGCGGCGTCATAGCGAAGATGTAAGGTGCTGTGCCCCTGACGGGCTTCATAATGTTTCAGCAGGCGGCCTTCGGCGTCGTAGCCGTACTGTATTTCACCCCGCAGGGTGTCGCTGACGCCTGCCAGCTCGCCGCGTCCGGTATAGCGATAAATACGCTCCAGCATCGCCTGTTCCGGCAGCGTGACGTCTGTGCTCAGCGCGCTGCGTTGCAGGCTGCGTCTGCCGCAGCTGCCATACTCACGCTGCTGGATGCGTACACCCTGGCTGCGTTCGGTTTCCCGGTGCAGGCGGTCGCGGGTAAAGTCGCTGATAGTCTGCTGATTAAAGCGGACGGCGCTGACGTGGCCGGAGCCGTAATGCAGCCATGACAGCCGCTGCCCGCCGGGCAGGGTGAGGGCGGTCAGGTTACCCAGCGCGTCACAGACATAGTGCAGCTCACCGTTCACGCCGTGTTCACCGAGCAGCTTTCCCGCAGCGTCATAGGTAAACTGAATCTCATCCTCACCGACACCCCAGGCCATGCCGTCGGCTGTTGGCGTGCGCAGCAGGCCGGTAAGTCGCCCGTTCTGGTTACGTCGGTAGCGGTATTCGGCATCACGGGTGGTCCGTGCAGTAAGCAGGCCGCTGTCGTCATAGCCGAACTGCTGCCATCGACGACCAGCCCCGCCGTCGGCGGCAGATTTACCGCGCTCTTCAAGCGCAGTGAGAAAACCCCGCGCGTCCCACTGCATCAGCCGTGACGTCTCATCGGGCCGAATCTCGCTCAGCGGGTGGCCCGTGGCATCATAAGTAAACCGGTATTCAGCGCCGTTGCCGTTCTCCAGCCGTAACAGATTGCCACGCGGATCGTAGTGCCAGCGGCGGGTATGCCCGGTACGGTCGGTAAAGCTGACGGGCAGGCCCAGGTCGTTATAAGCCTGGCGCACCTCGCTCTCCAGCGGATCGCGCCAGCCCGTGAGCTGTCCGCGTCTGTTCCATATCAGCGTTTCCTGGCTGCCGTCGGGGTGAATAACGCCGCTGAGCTGCCCGGCCGCGTTCCATTCCCGGCGGGTTACATGCCCTTCGGCATCCTCGCTGCGGACAAGCTGCCCGAAACGATCGTACTCAAACCGCATGACGCTGCCGGCGCAGTCGGTGCGGCCTGTCAGCAGCCCCTGATGGTTCCACTGCAGCTGAACCACGCCGCCCAGAGCATCGGTGACGCTGTCCGCCAGAGGATCGCTGTCATCCGGGTAATGGTATGTGGTGCGGTGTCCACAGGGATCGGTTTCGTACTGCAACCGCCCCCTCGGATCATATGTCGCCTGCGAGGCGGTCAGGTCAGGATAAACGATGCGGGTCAGGCAGTCGGTCTGGCGGTACCAGTGGTAGGCTGTGGTCCGTCCTTCAGGATCAGTTTCCTGCGTCAGACGTCCGTACTTGTCCCATACGCTGCGGCGAATGGCTCCGCCGGGAAGAATGACGTCAGTGAGTTCTCCGTCGCGGTAGACAAAGGCGGTTTGGCGTCCGTCAAAATCCGTATAACTGGCGACGTTGTCATCGTCATCAACCAGCCAGTGCGCCTGTACGCCATCGTCCCGAATTACCCGGCGTCTGCCGTTCTCAACGTCATAATCCAGCGTCAGCTGTTCGCCGCCGCTGTGCCGGAAGGTCACCACGCGGGGCAGGCCTGCAATGGTCTGCCAGCGGTACTCGCTCAGCAGACCGTTGGCATCTTCATGGGCGGTCATGAGGCCATCCTGCCAGCAAAACCGTCTGCGCACGCTACCGCCCCGGCCCGTCACGGTGACGAGCTGGCCCTCAGTGTCATAAGCATAACTGACCAGGCAGATCTCATCATCCAGCCAGGCGCTGTCAAGACGCCCACCCTGATAACGGCACACCACGCGCTGACCGGCGCTGTCGGTCAGGGAATATAACGTCCGATCGGCGTTCCACTCGAACAGAATATCGTTGCCGCAGGGCGCTGAAATGCGCCGGAGCAGAGCACGTTCATCCGGTTTGAAGGGGGCATAGTGCCAGCGCTCGCCGCTGGTATCATACACCGACCAGGTATCGTCCTGATGATGTTCCAGCCAGCGCTTTTCGGCCTGACAGTAGACGCGCTGGCCCTCCGGCACCCTCGGGAAGGAGATATAATCCCCCGACGGCGCGCGCCACACCAGCCCGTCACCGTAGCGTTTAAGGGAGGTTTCCCAGAACAGGCTCCAGCCTCGGCCTAAAACGCTGTCGCCGGGGTTGCCGCTGCGCCAGCAGCGCTGCCAGCGTACCGGCAGGCGGGAAGGGAGGGTGAAATCCAGCTCGTCATCACCACAGAGAAATTTTTGTCCGCTGACAATATCTACCGGGCGGGCAATGATGCCCACCGCGGCGACACTGGCCATCAGCTGTCCGGCACGACAGGCGATGCGCGCCAGTTTGTTAATACCCGGCAGCTTACTCAGCAGGCTGCCCAGCGCACCGGCTTCCCCTCCAGCACCACCGGCTCCCCCTAGCAGTCCGGCGAACAGCAGCGTCAGATCTGACGCTTTGTATATCTCTTCCGCAACTTCAGCCTGCACGGGCAGGGTCTGCTCTGAGGCACCGCCAATCAGCACATTGGGCGAGCCGGTGATAATGGTCGCCCCGCAGGTAGTCCGGTCCCCCAGGCGCGCAGCAGGCAGGCCGTTGATGTAGACCCGTGACGACCCCTCGGCCAGGTGCTGAGAGCCGTCTTCCTGACAGGAGACCAGACTGGCGGTGGCCACTGCGGCAGGTCTGCCGTTGATGAAGACATTGGGCGAGCCGGTAGTGATGAGACCCTGCTGCGTCATGCTCCCGGCTCCGCCCTCTGCCAGCGTGTCCCTTGCCGCCATTGCCAGCTCACCGGTAAGCCAGCCCACAGCAACGCTGACCCCGACAAGCAGCACGCCCACGCCCAAGCAGGACGCGCCCATTCCGGCAATAAACAGCGCCCCTGCGGCAAGGCCTCCCGCTGCGGCAATAAATCCACCCACAACGGTACCAGCCATCATTCCGGCTAAGGCAGCGGAGTGACCAATCTCATCGTCCACGCGTGCGGCTGCAAACATAACAACTCTCCCTGTTGTCAGGCGTGGGGACGAAAGCTTTTAAGCAAGGAGTGGAACAGGACACTGTCCGCCTCTGTCAGCATCACCGTTGCGGTCATAGTGAACACAAGGATGTGTGCTCTTTGCGGATTAAACACGGCCTGCTGCTGCCAGACCTGCCTCCCGCTTCGCTGGTAGCTGCCATGAACAATCTCACCGAGCAACACGCTCTCGCCCAGCGTGGCAGGGCAGCGCGCGCTCTGCTGCCACTGTTTAAGGTGCTGCTGCATCTGAGCAAGCTGGCGGTCAATGTAGGCAGAAAGGGCTTCGCTCGGATCGAGGCTATCGCGGGATACGGTGAATGAGGGGGCGTCCTTATCAAAGGACGTAAAGATATTGACGGTACGATCCTGATAACCCTCAGGAAGCGTTACCTGACCTTCATTGAGCAGACTGAATGAATTGAGTTCCGACATGTAGCGCGTCCCTGACGTATGTTGCAGATAAATAGAAGGTCTCTAATGCTCTGGCATTAAATACTTCCGGCAGGAAATTTCAATCGACCAAGTGGAGTTACGCGCTGTTAATTTGATTTAGGGCAGGGTTGTTGCTGAAATTTGAAAATTCAGACAGCTTGAGGCTATATGGCTGATTATTAGAGGGATTGTTAATAGGGATGAAAAAAATCCACGCCGAAGCGTGGATTCTTATTTGCAGCAGGAGAGGTTAGACGTTGAACAGGAAGTTCATTACATCGCCATCTTTCACGATGTAGTCTTTGCCTTCGGCACGCATCTTACCGGCCTCTTTTGCACCCTGTTCGCCTTTATAGGTAATAAAGTCTTCAAAAGCGATGGTCTGGGCACGGATGAAGCCCTTTTCGAAATCGGTGTGGATCTTGCCTGCGGCCTGCGGGGCGGTTGCGCCCACCGGGATAGTCCAGGCGCGAACCTCTTTCACACCGGCGGTGAAGTAGGTTTGCAGGTTCAGCAGTTCATAGCCAGCGCGAATAACGCGGTTCAGGCCCGGCTCTTCCAGACCCAGCTCGGCCATAAATTCATCACGGTCGGCATCGTCCAGCTCGGCAATGTCAGACTCCACGGCGGCGCAGACAGCAACTACCACTGAACCTTCCGCAGCAGCGATTTCACGCACTTTGTCGAGGTACGGGTTGTTTTCAAAACCGTCTTCGTTGACGTTAGCGATGTACATGGTCGGTTTCAGCGTCAGGAAGCTCAGGTACTTAATGGCAGCCTTGTCTTCTTCCGTCAGATTTTTCAGCGCGCGCAGCATGCCAGCGTTTTCCAGCTGCGGCAGGCATTTTTCCAGCGCGGCCTGTTCCGCTTTTGCGTCTTTATCGCCGCCTTTGGCTCGCTTCTGCACGCGATGCAGTGCGCGCTCGCAGGTATCGAGGTCAGAAAGCGCCAGCTCGGTGTTGATCACCTCGATATCGTCAGCGGGATCCACTTTGTTATTTACGTGGATGATGTTGTCATTCTCAAAGCAGCGCACCACGTGACCGATAGCTTCGGTTTCACGGATGTTGGTCAGGAACTGGTTACCCAGGCCTTCACCTTTGGACGCGCCTTTTACCAGGCCAGCGATGTCAACGAACTCCATCGTAGTTGGCAGAATGCGCTGGGGCTTAACGATCTCCGCCAGCTGATCGAGGCGCGGATCCGGCATCGGCACCACGCCGGTATTCGGTTCAATAGTACAGAACGGGAAGTTGGCAGCTTCGATGCCCGCCTTGGTCAGCGCATTGAACAGGGTAGATTTACCGACGTTCGGCAAGCCGACGATACCGCATTTGAATCCCATGGTTTACATCACCTTAATATCTTGATAATCAACCTGTTAGATGAAACAGATTGCTGAAAAGTTAATAACTTAGCCTATTATACACGTTACAGACGCGCTGCGCGGCAAAAATGGCATCGCCCAGGGCTACTGCGCCTTAAACGCGTGCAGTCGATTGGTCGCTTTGACCAGATCCTCTTTCAGCCACAGCTCGGTGCAACGCACCGCTTCGTCAACGGCATCATCAATTAGCTTCTGTTCAGAGGCGGGCGGTTTGCCCAGTACAAAACCTACAACTTTGTTTTTATCCCCCGGATGACCAATTCCCACGCGTAAGCGGTGAAAGTTGGGGTTATTGCCAAACTTGCTGATGATATCTTTCAAGCCGTTATGACCGCCGTGGCCGCCGCCCAGCTTAAACTTTGCCACGCCGGGAGGAAGATCCAGCTCGTCGTGGGCCACCAGCACCTCATCCGGGTTGATGCGGTAGAAAGTTGCCATCGCCGCCACGGCTTTACCGCTGAGGTTCATAAAGGTTGTCGGCACCAGCAGGCGAACATCTTCACCCGCCAGGTTAATACGTGAAGTAAAGCCAAAGAATTTAGGCTCTTCCCGCAGCGGGGCGCGATAGCGTTCTGCCAGCAGGTCGACATACCAGGCCCCGGCGTTATGACGGGTAGCCGCATACTCTGCGCCCGGGTTGGCAAGGCCGACAATCAGTTTAATCGTCACGTCTCTTTTCCTGAAAAGTTCACTCTTTGGCGCGTAGTTTACGTGGTAGCGCGGGCGTTGACAAAATTCTGCCGCTAAAAGATAAAAACAGGAATAATTGCTTTTAACAACTATTAGAAGTTGATTGAGTTCAGCGGTTTATATGTAAAGTTCTGTGAATAAGATATTTATAAATGTGATCCCGCCCGCACCCTGACAAAGAGGCCCTGCCTATACTTTATCCATAAGGATTGGGGATGTTTCCCGTTCAGACCACAACGGCGGAGGTGACATATGAAACGCAAAAACGCATCGAGACTCGGTAATGCGCTTATGGGTTTAGGGTTAGTGGTGATGGTCGTTGGCGTCGGTTACTCCATCTTAAATCAGCTTCCGCAGCTTAACCTGCCGCAGTACTTCGCCCATGGGGCCATTCTTAGCATCTTCCTGGGGGCTATTCTCTGGCTGGCAGGGGCGCGCATCGGCGGCCACGAGCAGGTGTGCGACAAGTACTGGTGGGTGCGCCACTACGACAAGCGCTGCCGCCGGGATCAGCATAAGCATAGCTGATGATAACCAGCAATTTTGTCGGGTGGCGCTGCGCTTATCCAACACTAAACGACTCTCAGGAGTCGTTTTTTTTACGTTTTTTTTGCGAGTCCATTGACCCTCACGTAACGTAAGGCCCCAGAGTAGCGCAACTGGTTAGGACAAGGAGCAGCAATGTTAATTCAGGTAGGCGAGCTGGCAAAACGCGCTGGCATCACCGTTCGCACGTTACATCACTACGAACAAACCGGGCTGCTGCTGCCTTCCGCCAGAAGCGAGGCAGGCTACCGGCTTTATAACCTTGCGGATGTGCAGCGCCTGCATATGATCCAGGCGCTGGCAAAAGCAGGACTGGAGCTTGCCGAAATCAAGGACTTTCTGGAGCAGGATACGCTCTCACTTCCCGAACTGCTCGATGCGCAAATCGCGCTGCTGGACAGGCAGCTACGCAGCATCCATACGCTACGCGACCAGCTTTGCTCGCTGCGTATCGGGCTGGAAAATGAGAGCGAACCGGATCTGGAGTCCTGGCTACAGACTCTGGAGTTAATGACTATGTACGATCGCTGGTTTACCAAAGAAGAGCTACAGCAGCTGCCGTTCGCTGCCGAAGGCGAACGGCTGGCCTCCCTCTGGGCGGCGCTGGTCAAGGAAGCGCAGACCCTGATGGCGCAAAAGGTTGCCGAGACCGATGCCAAAGCCATGGATCTGGCGATCCGCTGGATGGATCGTCTGGAGCAGGATACGGCGGGCAAACCGGAGTTTCTGTCCCGTCTTAATGAGATGCACAGCGTGGAACCGCAGATGCGCGAGCGAACGGGCATTACGCCGCAGATTATCGACTACATCACCCGCGCCTTTGCAGAGAGCAAGCTGGCTATCTGGCAGCGTTATCTTACCCCGCAGGAGATGGCTTTTACCCGTGCGCACTATTTTGACCGGCTAATGGAATGGCCACCGCTGGTGGCGAAGCTGCACCAGGCCACGCGGGAGGGGTGCGATCCTGCGTCTGAGCAGGGTCAGCAGCTGGCGCAGAACTGGCTTGGGCTTTTCCAGTCCTACGCCGGGGATAATCCCGCTACCCAGCAGAAATTCCGTGTTGCTATGCAGCAGGAGCCGCTGCTGATGAAGGGGACCTGGATGACTCCTGAGGTGCTGGGCTGGCTGCAGCAGGCGATTGGGGTAATGATGCAGCGTCGATACGCTGCATTCTAATTATTACAGGTCCGCCAGCGCCGCTTGCCGGTCAGGGTAGAACGCCAGCCGCCCGGCAATCGGCTTCACGCCTGCGCGCGCCATCGTGCGCAGGGGCTGAAACTCCAGGTTGCTGACCCGCAGCTCACAGCCTTCCGGCAGCCGTTTAACAAAGCGCTGGAAGGCATCCAGTCCGCCTGCGTCCAGCACCGGTACCGCGTCGCACTTCAGCACCACGATTCGCTTGCCAGCAATCTGTGACTCCAGATCGGTAAACAGCCCGTCGGCCGCAGCGAAGAAGAGCGGCCCAATGACCCGCAGCACGGTGACGTCATCGGGTACCTCGACGTTAACCGGCGCGAGGCGGGTCATACGGGCGATGCGGCGCATAAAGAGCAGCGATGCCAGCACGATGCCGACGCTGATAGCGATAACCATGTCAAACAGCACCGTCAGCGACATGCACATCAGCATCACCATGATGTCATCCGTCGGTGCCCGTCGCAGCAGGTTAACGACCTTATGCGCTTCGCTCATGTTCCAGGCCACCATCAGCAGCAGCGCGGCCATGGCCGACAGCGGCAGCCATGAGAGCAGGGGGGCGAGCGCCAGCAGGGCGAGGATCACCAGCAGGGCGTGGATAATCGCCGCCACTGGCGAAGTGGCGCCCGCGCGTACGTTGGCCGCTGAACGGGCAATTGCCGCGGTCGCGGTAATGCCGCCGAAGAAGGGGGCGATCAGGTTGCCCAGCCCCTGACCGATCAACTCGTTATTGGCTTTGTGCCGCGTGCCGGTCATGCCGTCGAGCACCACTGCGCAAAGTAGAGACTCAATTGCCCCAAGCATCGCCATGGAAAATGCGGCGGGCAGCAGCGCCTGCACCGAGGCCCAGCTCAGGGTAAACGAGGAGCCGGGCATCTGCCACGGCAACACCAGCTGGGGCAGAAGCTGCGGAATACCGCTGCCCTGGGTGCCATCGGCCAGCAGATAGTGAAAGCGCGATCCAATGGTCGCCACGTCAACGCCAGCCAGCTTAACCAGCGCCATCACCGCGCAGCCAGCCAGCAGGGCGGGAAGATGGCCTGGAAGGCGGATCCCGAGGCGCGGCCAGAGAATGAGCACCCCAAGGGTAACCACGCCGATGGCGGCATCTCCCAGATTAAGGGTGGGCAGCGCCATCACCAGCGCGCCAACCTTCTGCAGATAGTGCTCTGGCACCTGAGCCATCTGCAGCCCAAGAAAATCTTTTATCTGCATGGTGCCGATGGTGATGCCAATCCCGGCGGTAAAGCCCAGCGTGACGGGGAGCGGAATGTACTCGATCAGACGGCCAAAGCGGGCGATGCCGAAGAGGATCAAAAACAGTCCGGAGAGAAGCGTGGCCACCAGCAGCCCCGCGAGACCAAACTGCTGGGAGACCGGATAGAGGATCACTACGAATGCCGCCGTAGGGCCGGAGACGCTAAAGCGCGAGCCGCCGCAGAGGGCAATGACAATCCCGGCCACCGCCGAGGTGTAGAGGCCATACTGCGGCGCGACGCCGCTACCGATAGCCAACGCCATCGCCAGTGGAATGGCAATGATGCCGACGGTGATCCCCGCCACCAGGTCGCGGGTGAAACGTGGGAAGGTATATCTCTCTTTCCAGCATGCATCGATTAGCGCGCGGAAGGGTAAAATCTCTGAAAGGTTCATCATCTTCATAAAGGCTAGTCATTCATACACGTATTATCCGCCATATGAATGATAGATAATGCGTGAATACATCATACAAATGCTTTTTTAGACACAAAAAAACCCGCCGAAGCGGGTTTTTAGTATACAGCGCGATTAATGCTCAAACATCGCGGAGATGGATTCTTCGTTGCTGATACGACGAATCGCTTCGGCCAGCATGCCGGAGAGCGTCAGGGTACGCACGTTCGGCAGGGCTTTGATCTCAGCGGAGAGCGGGATAGTGTCGCAGACGACCACTTCATCGATCACCGAGTGACGCAGGTTGTTTACCGCGTTGCCGGAGAAGATCGGGTGAGTAGCGTAGGCGAAGACACGCTTCGCGCCGCGCTCTTTCAGCGCTTCTGCTGCTTTACACAGCGTACCGCCGGTGTCGATCATGTCGTCAACCAGCACGCAGTCGCGGCCAGCAACGTCACCGATGATATGCATAACCTGAGAAACGTTCGCACGCGGGCGGCGCTTGTCGATGATCGCCATATCGGTATCGTTCAGCAGTTTAGCAATAGCACGCGCACGCACCACGCCGCCGATGTCCGGAGAGACAACGATAGGGTTATCGAGATTCAGCTGCAGCATATCTTCCAGCAGGATTGGGCTGCCGAACACGTTATCAACTGGAACGTCGAAGAAGCCCTGGATCTGCTCGGCGTGCAGGTCAACGGTCAGGACACGGTCAACGCCCACGCTGGAGAGGAAGTCGGCAACCACTTTTGCGGTGATAGGCACACGCGCGGAGCGCACGCGGCGGTCCTGACGGGCATAGCCGAAGTAGGGGATAACAGCAGTGATACGGCCTGCGGAAGCACGACGCAGCGCATCAACCATGACAACTAACTCCATCAGGTTGTCATTCGTTGGAGCACAAGTGGACTGGATGATGAAAATATCACCACCGCGTACATTTTCGTTGATTTGTACGCTGACTTCGCCGTCGCTAAAGCGACCTACGGCGGCGTCGCCGAGAGAAGTGTACAGGCGGTTGGCAATACGTTGTGCTAGTTCCGGGGTGGCGTTACCAGCAAAAAGCTTCATATCAGGCACGAGAAGAACCTCAGGCATGCGTCCAGTGGTGGATAGCGTCGCCGAAAACTGTGCGGGCCAGGCTACGCTATCCAGGCGATGTATTTAAAGAGCGCGATGCAACGTCTGGATCAGAGGTGACGTTGTCACCGAGTCTCAATTAGCTCCGAATTGACCAGTTTTTTATGCAGCGGTGACACGTTTACGCCGCGCGCGACAAAACCCTGCAGCCATTCCGGGGCTTGCTCAAGCACCTGACGAGCGGAGGACTCTGAGTCAAATTCAGCAAAGACGCAGGCTCCTGTGCCAGTCAGGCGCGACGGCGCGTATTCTAACAGCCAGGAAAGCGCCGCATCAACCTCGCGAAAACGTTTTCTTGCGATAACCTCGCAATCGTTGCCGAATTCACAGTTTAGTAACGTATTAATTGACCGCTTTGGCGTATTGCGAGGCAAATCAGGATCGTTGAAGATGACCGGGGTCGAAATATATACGCCAGGGTGTGCCACCAGATACCACTTTTCCGGCGGATCCACGGGGGTCAGCTCCTCGCCAACGCCCTCGGCAAAGGCCGCATGACCGTGGACGAAAACCGGTACGTCCGCGCCAAGGGTTAACCCCAGCGCCGCCAGCGCCTCCACCGACAGTCCGCAGCCCCAGAGATGGTTCAGTGCGACCAGCACCGTCGCCGCGTTAGAGGAGCCTCCCCCCAGCCCGCCGCCCATCGGCAGACGTTTATCGATGCGGATGTCGGCGCCGCTGCCCGCAGGCAGGGAGTCGCGCTCCGTGGCTGCCTGCTGAAGTAGTTTGGCGGCGCGCACGATCAGGTTATCGCTCTCCGCCACGCCCTCTACCGGCGTCAGCAGACGGATCTTACCGTCGCTGCGCGGTTCAATGCTGAGGGTATCGCCGTAGTCGAGAAACTGAAACAGCGTCTGCAGGTCATGATAACCATCGCGCCGCTGGCCGGTGATATATAAAAAAAGATTAAGTTTTGCCGGCGAAGGCCACTGGGTCATCATTTTACAATCCAGTTATCCATCTTCAGTTTGATCCGCTGACCGTCCTGGTTGAGCTCCATATTGGAGGGCATTGCAGGAGTAGATTTCGCATCGTAGCCGCCGTAGGTGACCTTCCAGGTCTTGCCGTTCTGGGTATAGTTGAGCTCGCTCAGACGGTACTGGCTATCCAGCTTATAGTCGGTGGCGTCGCCAGGCAGGCCGAGGATCCACTGCCGCAGGCTGTTCAGTGGGATCGGCATGCCGGTCAGCTTGCCAATCATCTCTTCGGCGTCGGTGGCGGTGTAATGTTGGCCTTTGTTATCCACCAGCTCTACGCTGCCCGGCCTGGCGTTCAGCTCCAGCTCGGTGCTGCCAAGAGGATTGGTCAGCAGTAGGCGGTAGTTATCCTGGCCAGTCTGCTGCCAGAAGAAACGGGCGTACACCTTTTGGCTATCGGAGAGGTAAGCAAAGGCCCCGCGCGTCTGATACTGGCTCAGGTTACGCACCTCCTGCTGATGCTGACGCCACTGCGGCGAGTCCGGACTTTTACCCGGGCCTTTCGGAGCATGAATAGAGCAGGCGGTAAGTACCAGGCTTGCAAGTGGTAACAGGCGAAGCAGTCGACGGTCCGGTAAAGTCATAATGAGGACAAATCCTTGTGGTGCGTTTCGGTTATAATCTTTAATGCTAGCGCTGAGCAGGAATACCGTCTACGTTCAAGTTGTCTTAAATCATGAAATTACCAATTACTCCAAAAGGGGGCTGTCTCTTTTATTGACCCGACGCATCCTGTATGATGCGCACAGACTAACCTTATCAACGCTGGTACTACTCCCGCTGACATGACTCTTTTAGCGCTCGGCATCAACCACAAAACGGCACCTGTCTCACTGCGGGAACGCGTTACGTTCACGCCGGACACGCTCGACCAGGCCTTAGAGAGCCTGCTGGCGCAGCCCATGGTGCAGGGTGGGGTAGTCCTGTCAACGTGTAACCGCACCGAGCTATACCTGAGCGTAGAAGAGCAGGACAACCTGCAGGAAGCGCTTATTCGTTGGCTATGTGACTATCATCACCTGGATGAAGCCGAGTTGCGTAAAAGCCTCTACTGGCACCAGGACAACGATGCCGTTAGCCACCTGATGCGCGTTGCCAGCGGCCTCGATTCGCTGGTGCTGGGCGAGCCACAGATCCTGGGCCAGGTGAAAAAAGCCTTCGCCGATTCCAGCCGTGGACACCTGAACGCCAGCGCGCTGGAGCGTATGTTCCAGAAATCCTTCTCCGTAGCCAAACGGGTACGTACCGAAACGGATATCGGCGCCAGCGCCGTATCGGTGGCCTTTGCCGCCTGCACGCTGGCGCGGCAGATCTTTGAGTCGCTCTCCAGCGTGACGGTGCTGCTGGTGGGGGCGGGTGAAACCATTGAGCTGGTGGCCCGTCATCTGCGCGAGCATAAGGTGCAGAAGATGATCATCGCCAACCGCACCCGTGAACGCGCCGAGCTGCTGGCCGGTGAGGTGGGCGCAGAGGTGATCTCCCTCAGCGACATCGATGCCCGCCTGCAGGATGCGGATATCATCATTAGCTCTACCGCCAGCCCGCTGCCGATTATCGGTAAAGGCATGGTTGAGCGCGCGCTGAAATCCCGGCGTAACCAGCCCATGCTGCTGGTGGATATCGCCGTTCCCCGCGACGTCGAGCCGGAAGTCGGCAAGCTGGCGAACGCCTATCTCTACAGCGTTGATGACCTACAAAGCATTATTTCGCACAACCTGGCGCAGCGGAAAGCCGCCGCCGTGGAAGCGGAGACCATCGTTGCTCAGGAGAGCAGCGAGTTCATGGCCTGGCTGCGCGCCCAGAGCGCCAGCGAGACGATCCGTGAATATCGCGGCCAGGCAGAGCAGGTACGCGATGAGCTTACCGCGAAAGCCCTTGCCGCGCTTGAGCAGGGTGGCGATGCCCAGGCCATTGTGCAGGATCTGGCCCGCAAGCTGACCAACCGCCTGATCCACTCTCCAACCAAATCACTTCAGCAGGCTGCCCGTAACGGGGACGATGAACGCCTGCATATTCTGCGCAACAGCCTCGGGCTGGAGTAGCACAACAACCTCTTATTACAGGGTGCATTTACGCCTATGAAGCCTTCTATTGTTGCCAAACTGGAAGTCCTGCACGAACGCCATGAAGAAGTTCAGGCGCTGCTCGGCGACGCGGGAACCATCGCAGATCAAGACCGCTTTCGTGCGCTGTCGCGTGAATATGCGCAATTAAGCGATGTCTCGCGCTGCTTTACTGACTGGCGACAGATTCAGGAAGATATAGAAACCGCGCAGATGATGCTCGACGATCCCGAGATGCGCGAGATGGCGCAGGAAGAGCTGCGCGAGCTGAAAGAGAAGGGTGAGGAGCTTGAAGCCCACCTGCAGGTTCTGCTGCTGCCGAAGGATCCCGACGATGAACGCAACGCCTTCCTTGAGGTCCGCGCCGGAACCGGCGGTGATGAAGCCGCGCTCTTTGCCGGGGATCTGTTCCGCATGTACAGCCGATACGCCGAATCCCGCCGCTGGCGCGTGGAGATCATGAGCGCCAACGAAGGCGAGCATGGCGGCTTTAAAGAGGTGATTGCCAAGGTGAGCGGCGAGGGCGTTTACGGACGCCTGAAGTTTGAATCCGGCGGCCACCGCGTACAGCGCGTCCCGGCCACCGAGTCGCAGGGGCGTATTCACACCTCCGCCTGTACCGTGGCGCTGATGCCGGAGCTGCCGGAAGCGGAGCTGCCGGACATCAACCCGGCGGATCTGCGTATCGATACTTTCCGCTCTTCCGGTGCGGGCGGTCAGCACGTTAACACCACCGACTCGGCGATCCGTATTACCCACCTGCCCACCGGCATCGTGGTGGAGTGCCAGGACGAACGTTCTCAGCACAAGAACAAAGCCAAAGCGCTGGCGGTGCTCGGCTCGCGTATTCGTGCCGCCGAGATCGCCAAACGCCAGCAGGCAGAGGCCTCAACCCGCCGCAACCTGCTAGGCAGCGGCGATCGCAGCGACCGTAATCGAACCTATAACTTCCCGCAGGGGCGCGTTACCGATCACCGTATCAACCTGACGCTCTACCGTCTGGACGAGGTGATGGAAGGCAAGCTCGATATGCTGATTGAGCCTATCGTGCAGGAGTACCAGGCCGATCAGCTGGCGGCGCTGGCCGAGCAGGAATAATGGATTATCAGCACTGGCTACGCCAGGCGGTAAGCCAGCTTGCGGCGAGCGAAAGCCCCCGCCGCGATGCGGAGATCCTGCTGGGGTTTGTGACCGGCAGGGCGCGCACCTTTATTCTGGCGTTCGGCGAAACCGCGCTGCTGCCCGCCGAGCAGGCGCAGCTTGAGGCGCTGCTGGCCCGTCGCCAGCGCGGCGAGCCGGTGGCCCACTTGGTGGGCACCCGCGAGTTCTGGTCGCTGCCGCTGTTTGTCTCTCCGGCCACGCTGATCCCCCGTCCGGATACCGAGTGCCTGGTTGAACAGGCCCTCGCCCGTCTGCCAGCTACGCCGTGCGATATCCTCGATTTAGGTACCGGCACCGGCGCGATTGCGCTGGCGCTGGCCAGCGAGCGTCCCGACTGCCACATCACCGCCGTGGATCTTATGCCCGACGCCGTGGCCCTTGCCCAGCGTAACGCGGAGCACTTAGGCATCGCTAACGTGACCCTGCGGCAGAGCCACTGGTTCAGCGCGCTTACTGGCCAGCGCTTTGCCACCATCGTCAGCAACCCGCCCTATATTGACGAGCAGGATCCGCATCTTGCCGAGGGCGACGTGCGCTTTGAGCCGCGCAGCGCGCTGGTGGCGGCCGATTGCGGGCTGGCGGACCTGGCGTGGATCATCGAGCAGGCACGCGCGTTTCTTCTGCCTGACGGCTGGCTGCTGCTGGAGCATGGCTGGCAGCAGGGCGACGCCGTGCGGGCACTTTTTGCTAAAAATCACTACCAGAACGTTGAAACCACGCGGGATTACGGCGGCAACGAGCGGCTGACTGCGGGTAGGTTAGGACCATCGCATCCATAAGCAAGGCTGACTGAAGCGCCATTTGGCGTTATCATCAACGTCGAATACCGTGACTGGGGTAAGTAATGAGGTCGTTAGCCGATTTCGAATTTAATAAAGCACCGTTATGCGACGGGATGATCCTCGTTTCACAACTTATCCGCGACGACTTTCCGTCGCAGTATGTCTGTGAGGAGCTGGAGAAGCTGGTTGCGCTGGCCCGCGAAGAGATTAGCGAGGTGCAGCCGCAGGAAGGGCAACTAGAGAAGCTGCTTGCCCTCTTTTATGGCGACTGGGGTTTTCAGGATTCGCAGGGCGTCTATCGCCTGTCGGATGCGCTGTGGCTTGATAGCGTGCTGAAAAACCGCCAGGGCAGCGCCGTCTCCTTGGGTGCGATCCTGCTGTGGGTAGCCGAGCAGCTGGATATTCCGCTGTCGCCGGTGATCTTCCCGACGCAGCTGATCCTGCGCGCCGAGTGGATGGACGGTGAGATGTGGCTGATCAATCCGTTTAACGGCGACACGCTGGACGAGCACACGCTGGAAGTGTGGCTGAAGGGCAATATCAGTCCGATGGCAGAGCTGTTTAACGAGGATCTCGACGAGGCGGATAACGCCGAAGTGATCCGCAAGCTGCTCGACACGCTGAAATCGGCGCTGATGGAAGAGCAGCAGATGGAGCTGGCGCTGCGAGCCAGCGAAGCGCTGTTACAGTTTAACCCGGAAGATCCCTATGAGATCCGCGATCGCGGGCTGATTTACGCCCAGCTCGATTGCGATCACGTCGCGCTGCATGATTTAAGCTATTTTGTGGAGCAGTGTCCGGAAGATCCGATCAGCGAAATGATCCGCGCGCAGATAAATACTATTTCGCATCGGCAGATTACGCTGCATTAATCCGATGAGTTCCGATTCAAACCTGATAAGGCGATTCTATGAAACAAAAAGTGGTTAGCATTGGCGATATTAACGTGGCAAACGATCTGCCGTTCGTGCTGTTTGGCGGCATGAACGTGCTGGAGTCACGCGACCTTGCGATGCGTATTTGCGAGCACTACGTTACCGTGACCCAGAAGCTGGGCATCCCGTACGTGTTCAAGGCCTCTTTTGATAAAGCCAACCGCTCCTCTATTCACTCCTATCGTGGCCCAGGCCTCGAAGAGGGGATGAAAATTTTCCAGGAGCTGAAGCAGACCTTCGGCGTAAAAGTGATCACCGACGTGCACGAAGCTCACCAGGCGCAGCCGGTATCTGAGGTTGTTGATGTGATCCAGCTTCCCGCGTTCCTTGCTCGCCAGACCGATCTGGTAGAAGCGATGGCGAAAACCGGCGCGGTGATTAACGTGAAGAAACCGCAGTTCGTGAGTCCTGGACAGATGGGCAACATCGTCGACAAGTTCCGCGAAGGCGGCAATGAGAAGGTGATCCTTTGCGACCGTGGCGCAAACTTTGGTTACGACAACCTGGTTGTCGATATGCTGGGCTTCAGCGTGATGAAAAAGGTCTCTGGCAACTCGCCGGTGATCTTCGACGTAACCCACGCCCTGCAGTGCCGCGACCCGTTTGGCGAAGCCTCCAGTGGCCGTCGTGGTCAGGTGACCGAGCTGGCGCGTGCCGGTATGGCGACCGGTCTGGCGGGCCTGTTCATTGAGGCGCATCCGGATCCAGCCCATGCTAAATGCGACGGCCCGTCCGCGCTGCCGCTGGACAAGCTGGAGCCGTTCCTCAAGCAGATCAAAGCCATTGACGATCTGGTGAAGAGCTTCGACGAGCTCGACACCGAGAAGTAATAAAAAAACCCGCCTCGGCGGGTTTTTTTATGGCCATCACATCAGGCAAATATCGTCATCAGATAGGCAACAAACAGGGCCAGGTGCGCCGCGCCGTTCAGGACGTTGGTGCGCCCGGTAGAGAACGAGATCTGGCACAGCAGCAGCGAGGCCAGCATCACAATCATCTCTGGCCCACCAAGGGCAAACACCAGGTCGTTGCCGGTGACCCAGGCAATCAGCGTTACCACCGGCACCGTCAGAGAGATGGTCGCCAGCACCGAGCCAAAGAAGAGGTTCATTGCGCGCTGAACCTGGTTATTGAGCACTGCCCGCAGCGCCCCCAGACCTTCTGGAGAGAGGATCAGCAGCGCGACCAGGAAGCCGGTAAAGGCCACCGGCGCGTTCATCTCCGTTAGCAGCGTCTCCAGCGGATTGGCGTTCATCTTCGTAACTGCAATCACCGCCACCAGATGGATAATCAGCCACACCGCATGCCAGAGGCTGCTGTGCGCCGACGGCTTACCGTGGTGCGGATCGCTGTCGTCACCTTCATCCTCATGCTCATAGACAAACAGGCTCTGGTGGGTTTTGGTCTGGATCAGCAGGAAGACGCCGTACATGGCCGCTGAGATCAGCGCAACCAGCAGTGCCTGGCCGGTGGTGAAGTTAGCCCCCGGCAGCGCCATCGGGAAGACCAGCACAATCACCGCCAGCGGGAAGAGGGCGATCAAATACTGTTTGATACCGAACAGATTCATGTACTGAGTGGCAAACTTCTGCCCGCCCAGCAGCAGCGAGAAGCCTACCAGACCCCCGGTAACAATCATGATGATGGAGTAGAGCGTGTCGCGCATCAGCGTCGGCGCAGCGTCGCCGGTGGCCATCAGGGCTGAAATCAGGCTAACTTCAAGAATAACCACGGAAAGGCTTAAAATCAGCGAGCCGAAGGGCTCCCCGAGTCGGTGTGCTAAAACGTCCGCATGGCGGACAACGCTAAAGGCGCTGCTGAGAATGCCCACTAACGCGAGCAGGTTGATACCGATGACGGCTGGCAGTGACTGGGTAGTTCCCCAGAAAAAAAGCACTGCCAGCGCCAGGATCGGGAAAATGAGCGTGGTCTCCTTATGGCGGGTTTTAACCGCCTCATGCGTCGCTATCATCGTGGCTCTCCGTAGTGTGCTGTTGCTGCTGATGAGTATAGTTAAGATTTTTTCAGGCCATTAAAATAGCAGAACGGGGGTAAGTTTAGGTCAATGTTTACTTTTTTTTACGGCATTGGCCTTTTTTTAGTGTATGACGGTCAGATTGCAGTGATTTGTTGGAAATTGTTTTAATAAACATATTATTACGATATGGAATTCTCAGATTTGCCTTATGGGTGGCGAGGCGCGGCATTGTCATCCACACTTAAGGTTTAGTAACCAAAAGGAGAGGTCACATGCCCTACAAAGCGAAAGGCGATCTGCCAGACAACGTCAAAAACGTCCTGCCTGCTCACGCTCAGGATATCTATAAAGAGGCATTCAACAGCGCCTGGGATCAGTACAAAGATAAAGACGACCGGCGCGGAGATGATAGCCGGGAAGAGACCGCGCATAAGGTGGCCTGGGCGGCGGTGAAGCATGAGTATGAGAAGGGCGACGACGATAAATGGCACAAAAAGAAATAAGCCGCTGAAATAGCTGTCGTTAACGCTAAAAGCCCTTTTTTTGCGTTGCCGCTTTCGTGCGGCAGGGCGCGCTGCGCGCTTGCAAGCGGCCCGCGAATTGCATATCGTCTCCACAGGCTGCGCTTTTATTCAGCAGCTAAATGCACGGAAGACAAGATAACGGTCGCATGGAAGCACGCAGTGGTGGAGGTAGAAGGTGTTAACACGCGACTTTTTAATACAGGCGGACTGCAAAACCGCCTTTGGTGATATTGAGGCGGCGCTGCTCTGGTCCGCTGAACAGCGCGCGGCGTCGCTGGCGGCTACGCTTGCCTGCCGGCCCGACGATGGCCCGGTATGGATCTTTGGCTACGGATCGCTGATGTGGAACCCGGCGCTGGAGTTTAACGAATCCTGTACCGGCACGCTGGTGGGCTGGCATCGTGCCTTCTGCCTGCGTCTCACCGCCGGTCGCGGCACGGCCTGCCAGCCTGGGCGAATGCTTGCCCTAAAAGAGGGCGGACGCACCACCGGCGTCGCCTACCGCCTGCCTGACGAAACTCTTGAACAAGAGCTGACCCTGCTGTGGAAACGGGAGATGATCACCGGCTGCTATCTGCCGACCTGGTGCAAGCTCGCTCTGGACGATGGCCGCACGGTAAACGCCCTGGTGTTTATTATGGATCCGCGCCATGCGCTCTACGAGTCAGATACTCGCGCCCAGGTGATCGCCCCGCTGATCGCGGCGGCCAGCGGCCCGCTGGGTACCAACGCGCAGTATCTCTTCTCGCTGGAGCAGGAGCTGATCAAGCTCGGCATGCATGACGACTGCCTGAACGATCTGGTTGGGAAGGTGAGAGGACTGCTGGGCGGCGAAGAACCGGGCCCGCTACTGCAGCCCGGTTTTGCCTGAAAAGCGACAGATAGAGCGCTAAATGCGGAAATGGCCTGCGGTTTCCGCCAGCTCTCCCGCCTGCGACTGAAGCGCCCCGGCGGCAGCGGCAGACTGCACCACCAGTTCGGCGTTCTGCTGCACCATGCGATCGAGGTCGATTACCGCGTGGTTGATCTCCTGGATACCTTTCATCTGCTCGCTGGTGGCGACGGTGATCTCGCGCATAATAACCGACACGCTGTCGATGCTGGAGACAATATCGGTCATGCTCTCACCCGCCAGGCGGACATAGCGCGAGCCGGTGGCGACGCTCTCCGTCGTCGACTCGATCAGGGTTTTGATCTCTTTCGCCGCCTGGGCGCTGCGGCTGGCCAGGGTGCGCACCTCGCCCGCGACTACCGCAAAGCCACGACCCTGCTCACCGGCACGGGCGGCCTCTACGGCGGCGTTGAGCGCCAGAATGTTGGTCTGGAAGGCAATCCCGTCAATCACGCTGGTGATATCGCCGATTTTGGCCGAGGCCTCTTCAATGGCCTGCATGGTCGTGATCGCCTGCGACACCACGCTGCCGCCGCGGGATGCCGCTTCAGAGGCGGTATGCGCCTGGCTGTTCGCCTGGGCTGCGGAGTCGGTTGACTGGGCCACCGAGGCGGTGATCTGCTCTACGGCGCTGGCGGTTTCCCGCAGGCTGGAGGCCGCCTGCTCGGTACGACCGGAGAGATCCTGGTTACCGGCGGCAATCTCCTGCGCCGCATGCTGTACTGAGGTGCTGGAGTCGCGCAGTTTCACCATCACCACCGCCAGCTTATCGCTGAAGATGTTAAAGGCGTGGGCAATCTGCGCCACCTCATCATTACCGCTCTCCGGCAGGCGCTGGGAGAGATCGTCCGTGCCGTCGCCGATGGCCAGCATCGCATCGCGGATCGCCACCAGGCGTTTCAGCATCGTTGTTACCAGCAGCAGCATCACCGCTACACCAATCAGCACCAGCACGATCAGCGACAGGGCCGACGCCTTCAGCAGGGCACGCATGCCGCTGGTGGCATCGTTGGTGTCGAGGGCAACGACCAGCAGCCAGCTGGTACCCTTAACCGGTTTCGCCATCAGCGCCTTCTCCGCCCCGTCAAACTCGCCGTTTACCGGGCTACCCGCCTGCAGTTCACTAAAGTCAGCCTTGTGGATAGCCTCGCCGAACGGCTTCAGGGTCAAATCGGCATTGCTGGCGGCAATCACCGTTCCGTCGCTGTTGATCAGCAGGCCGCTGCTCTGCGGCGTCGGCTGAATGGTGCGCACGTTAGCGACCACGCTGTCCATGGCCACGTCGCCTGCCACCACCGCAGTCAGCGTGCCGTTCTCTTTCACCGGAACGGCGAAGGTCACCACCAGCTTGCCGGAGGCGGCATCAACATAGGGGGCGGTAACGATCGGCGCATCGGCTTTCGCCGCCTGCTGATACCAGGGTCGAATAGTGGGATCGTAGTCGGCCGGAATGCCGTTGGAATCTGAGAACTTCGCCGTTTTGCTGGCATAGCCAGCATAGACGTTGATAAATCCGCCCGCCTGGGCGATCTGGGCGAAGCTGGGAACCGGATCCGCCGTCAGCGCAGCGCTTTGCAACGAGGCGATCATCGTCATCTTGCTGTTTACCCAGTCGGCAATCGCGCCGCTGTGGCTGATGCTGGTGCTGGAGAGGATATCCCGCTGGGACTGCTGGTTATCCTGGCGTGTTACCTGGTAGTTGATCACGGTGTTGATCAGTAAAGCGACAGCCAGACAGCCTGCGGTGGCTGCGGTAATGCGTGCGCGAATTGTCTTGAACATAGTTGTTATACCTGCTGTGTTGTTTAAAAGCCTATCGGCAACACAGCAGGTAAACTTGATGTCCAGCGAGGAACTATAAGAAAAATATATTTTAGGCGAGTTATTATTAAAAAGTTAATACTTTATCCGCCGCCAGCGTCCACTGAGCCAGCTCGACGAGCGTACCAATTTCAACACCGTCAATAAGCGGCAGCTCGGTGATGCCGCGCCCGTCGGTACAGGTTTTACACAGCTTCACCGCCACGTTCTGCACCGTCAGGATCTCCAGCATCTGCTGAATATTGTAGCCCTCGGCAGGCTTCTGACCGCGCAGCCCGGCGGTGACCGCATCGGACATCAGAAACAGACGCAGATCCAGCTCCTCGGCCTGCTCGCGCAGGGCAATGGCCAGACGCAGGCTGTTAAACAGGGACTCACTGCCGTAGGCCGCGCCGTTGGCGACAATCACAATCTTTTGCATTTTTCTTCCTTATAAAAACTACTGCCCGAAGCGGCCAATCAGGCCGGTGGCGGCCAGGGCTTTACCTTTCAGCTTCTCGAACAGCGCTTCGCGGGTCAGGCCAGCGGGAAGATCCGGTGCCTGGCTGGTGGCGATAAGCGTAAAGGTATAGTGATGCGCGCCGCTGCCGGGCGGCGGGCAGGGGCCAAACCAGCGATCGGTGCCGGGGCTATTTTTGCCGCCGGTAAACTCTTTGCCATCGCGCAGGGCGTTAGCAGGAAAACCGGTGGCGGATGGAGAGATATTGTACGCCACAAGATGCGTCACGCCGAGACCTTTTGCCCCCTCTGGATCGTGAACTATCAGGGCAAAGCTTTTAGTCTCTGCCGGGGGATTATTCCAAATTAATACCGGAGACTGATTTTCACCGGTGCAGTTAGGGTTATCCTTGGCGTTACCGGCAAACTTTTTATCCAGCGGGCCGTTATCGGCAAACGCCGGCGACTGCAGGGTAAATAGCTCGCTGGCGTGCGAGGCTGCGCCATAAAACATCAGTGAACTCCACAAAGCCCATTTTAGCGTTTTGCTGATAGTGACCATTCGACATACCTTGCAATAAATAGACGTATTAAGAGATAAATTAACTGTAGACCTGACGAGACGGGAGCCGTTAAGGTTTTTCCTGAAATTGTGCTTAAGGCTGAAAAACGCCGTAAAAATCGATAAAATAACGCTTTAACCGTTGGCCAGACCGGAGGCGCAACCGCTGAATTTACGCTCAAACGCGCTGATGAAAACTCGATTTCTTCTACTCTTGCTGCTGGCAGGAGGCGTGACCGATGCCCGCGCCATCTCACAGCAGACGCCGCATAATCCCTTCGACAACGATAGCCTGCCGGATCTGGGGCTGGCCTCGACCGGTGACGCCAACATAAAGAGCGTAGCCGAGATGGCGAAAGCCTTTGGTGAGGCCAGCCAGACCGATAACGGCCTTACCGCCGGGCAGCAGGCCCGTCAGTTCGCTTTTGGTCAGTTCCGTGACGTCCTCAGCGAGAACGTTAATGAGCAGGTAGAGTCGTGGCTCTCACCCTGGGGCAACGCTAGCGTTAACGTGCTGGTTAATGATGATGGACGCTTCACCGGCAGCCAGGGCAGCTGGTTTATTCCGTGGCAGGATAACAACCGCTATTTGAGCTGGAGCCAGCTGGGGTTAACCCAGCAGGATCAGGGCCTGGTGAGCAACGCCGGTATCGGTCAGCGCTGGGTCGCCGGGCACTGGCTGCTGGGCTATAACACCTTCTACGATAATCTGCTGGATGAGAATTTGCAGCGGGCCGGACTGGGGGCGGAGGCGTGGGGCGAGTATCTGCGCTTCTCGGCCAACTATTACCAGCCGCTTTCAGGCTGGGACTACTCCGGTGCAGCGGTTCAGCAGCGGCTGGCGCGGGGCTATGATGTTACCGCCCAGGCACGTCTGCCGTTCTATGAACATATCAAT
Organism: Enterobacter sp. C2; assembly: GCF_019880405.1. Taxonomy (NCBI): domain Bacteria; kingdom Pseudomonadati; phylum Pseudomonadota; class Gammaproteobacteria; order Enterobacterales; family Enterobacteriaceae; genus Enterobacter; species Enterobacter sp. C2. Next base: position 2,427,423 of record NZ_CP082269.1, on the reverse strand, counting down.
ACCAGCCTGAGTCTTGAGCAGTACTTTGGCGATAATGTCGATCTCTTTGACTCTGGCTCGGGCTACCACAATCCTGTCGCGGTTAACGTTGGGGTGAACTATACCCCGGTGCCGCTGGTTACCGTCACCGCCCAGCATAAGCAGGGGGAGAGCGGAGAGACCCAGAACAACCTTGGCCTCAATCTCAACTATCGCTTCGGCGTGCCGCTCAAAAAGCAGCTCAGCGCCAGCGAGGTTGCCGAGAGCCGCTCCCTGCGGGGCAGCCGCTATGACAGCCCGACGCGCAATAATCTGCCGGTGGTGGAGTATCGCCAGCGGAAAACCCTGTCGGTATTTCTGGCCACGCCGCCGTGGGATCTTCAACCGGGCGAAACGGTACAGATGGTGGTTCAGGTTCGCAGTCGCTACGGCATCCGATCTATTACCTGGCAGGGGGATACCCAGGCCCTGAGCCTGACCCCGCCGGTGAATGCCAACAGCAGCGAAGGCTGGAGCATTATTATGCCCGCCTGGGACAGTCAGGAGGGGGCAAAGAATACGTGGCGTCTGTCGCTAACGGTGGAGGATGAGAAGGGGCAGCGCGTCTCTTCCAATGAGATCGCGCTCACGCTGGCTGAGCCGCTGGTGAGTGCGCAGAACACCGCTCCGCGCTGGCCGCAGCTGCCGGAGGCTAATTAGAAAATACGTTCCTGGTGCACCCAGACCGCCGCTTCCACGCGAGATTTGAGCTTCATCTTCTTCAGCATATGCTTAACGTGAACCTTCACCGTGCTCTCGGTGATATCCAGACGGCGGGCGATCATCTTGTTAGGCAGCCCCTGGGCAATAAGCTTCAGAATATCGCGCTCGCGCGGCGTCAGCTGGGTCACGTCCCGGTCAGAGGTAGCGCGATTGGCGCGCAGGCTGGCGGCCAGCACCGGCGTCAGCGCTTCGCTCAATACCATTTCACCCGCCGCAGCCTGCTGCAACGCCTTCAACAGATCCTCGGGCTCCATGTCCTTCAGCAGGTAGCCGTCCGCGCCGCGCTTCAGGGCGGTCACCACGTCCTCTTCATGGTTGGAGACGCTGAAGACTACCACGCGTCCGGAGAGGGCCTTCTCCCGCAGCTTGTCCAGCGTTTCCAGACCGTTCATGCCGGGCATGTTCAAATCGAGCAGGATCAGATCGGGATCCAGCGTCTCAGCCAGCTCAATCCCCTGTTCTCCGTTGCTGGCTTCGCCGATGACGCGGACGTCGCTTGCCATGCTAATAAGCTGCCGAACGCCGGTACGCAGCATCGGATGATCGTCAATCAGCAGGATGGTCGCAGGTTCCTGATTATTCATGTTTATCTCCTTGTACGGATGAGAGAAGCTTTTCGGGTATAAATGTTACCACCACCTCGGTTCCGCCGGACTCTCGCCGCCGGACCTGACAATCTCCGCGCAGGCTCTGGGCGCGATCGCGCATGATAATTAAGCCATAGTGGTTGGTGCGTTCGGCGTTGTCCGGCACGCCGCAGCCGTTATCGGTAATGCTGACCTTCACCTGCCGCCCCTGCTGAACTGCCATGACGGTCACCTCGCTGGCCCCCGAATGCTTCAGGGCATTACTCAGCGCCTCGCGGGCAATCTGTAGCAAATGAATGGCCTGATGGGAGGGCACGAAGCGCGGCGGTAGCTGGTAGTCCAGCTTGATTGGGAAGCCAAAGTGGGCGCTGTACTCCTGGCAACTCGCCTCCAGCGCCGGACGCAGACCCGGCTCGTTGAGCTGCAGGCGGAAGGTAGTTAGCAGCTCGCGAAGCTGGGCCCAGGAGGTATTCAACTCGTTACGGATCTGCCCCAGCAGCTGCTGACTGGAGTCGGGCAGGCTTTCACCCTGCATCTGCAGACAGCTGACCTGCATCTTCATACAGGAGAGCGACTGAGCAATAGAGTCGTGCAGCTCGCGGGCAATGGTGGCGCGCTCTTCCATCACCATCAGCTGCTGCTGGCGCTCCTGATGACGATCCAGCGCCAGGGTAGCGGTAAGCTGCTCTACCAGAGTATCAACCAGCTGCTGTTGATCGTGGCTCAGATGCCGTCCGGCAGGCAGGGTCGCCAGCAGCAGGCCGTATTGCATATGGTTATCCGCCAGCCGCCACTTCAGCGTTGTGCCACCGCTGCCCGTAGGCAGGATGCCGCGCGGGCAGAGGTGGCAGCCAATATCATCGCAGGTCATGTCCGGCTGGCAGGTAAACTCCTGGCGATTATCCTCATCTTCCAGATCGTAGACCCGCAGCTCAATGTCATGCAGCAGAGTAAGATTTTGCAGGCCGTTAAGCACTGGCGAGAGGCGCTCGCACAGCGGAACCTGCATGTGCAGGCGGCGGTTGGCCTGCCAGAGAAAGGAGAGGATTTCGTTTTTTTGCTCCAGCCCGGCGGTCTTCTCTTTTACCCGCTGCTCCAGCACCGCATAGCTCTGGGCCAGCTCGCTGGACATGTTGTTCAGCGCCATGCCGAGCTTGGCCATCTCGTTACGCCCGCTGATATGCGCGCGCTGGGAAAAATCGCGCTGGCTGACGGCGTGGGCCATGCTCAGCAGCTGCCGCCAGGGCTGCAGCAGACGCGCCCGCAGCCAGATCACGGTAAAGACCAGCAGCAGGGCCATAAATATTGCCATGCCGCGCTGCACCAGCAGAACGCGGTCGATCCGCTGTTCGGTGCGACGATCGAAACTGCTCACCAGACGATCGATGCGGTTAACAAAGGTGGCAACCTCGCCAGAGACGGCCGCGGCGTCCTGAGCCTGCACCAGGGCCGGAATAAGATTGCGCTGCCAGTAGCGCTGGAGCGCCTGGAGCTGGGGAAGCTGGCCGTCGCGCAGCGCGGCCTGGGTCAGCTCCGGGCTAAAGGCCGTGCGGGTCATCTCGTCGATCAGCGGCTGGTCAGCTTCCGTGAGCGGCATAGCGGCCAGCAGGCGGTAGCTCTGCATACGCAGCGAGCCCGCTTTGTTAATGGCGTGCGCGCTGCCCTGTACGCCCTGTACCAGCCAGCCAGAGATAGCCATCCCGGTTACGCCAATGGCGGTAGAGAGCAGAACGATCAGCGCCAGTTGGTTAACCAGCGTCAGCGGTGAAAAGAGGCGTTTTAGCATATACGGCAAGACTCCTGACCCGGCAAGTCACCGGGAGTGGGGCTATTTTCGGCTATACCCTGGAGTATACCCATACCCCAAAAGAGTTACTCCTTTATTGTCGCGTCAGGCACGGGCTGGAGCGAAGAAAACGGTAAAGACGTCACTGGCGTGAAAAACCACAGTTTTTCTGGCGGTTTCAGCTGCTCATTTAGGGGTAGTCCGGTTTAAGCGCGGCTTAAATGACAACTTTTCCTTTGATTTATATCAACTTAAGCGCTGGCGTAAACCCTATGGTGGCAGGGGTTAAAATCCCTTATCAGAGGTGTCTATGAGTCACTCTTCAATACCTGAAAGGACCACCGGAGCCGTCATTACTGACTGGCGACCGGAGGATCCTGCGTTCTGGCAGCAGCGTGGCCAGGCCGTGGCGAGCCGCAATCTGTGGATCTCCGTGCCCTGTTTGCTGCTGGCGTTTTGCGTCTGGATGCTGTTTAGCGCCGTGGCGGTTAATCTTAATAAAGTTGGCTTTAATTTTACGACCGATCAGCTCTTTATGCTGACCGCGCTGCCCTCGGTTTCCGGGGCGTTGCTGCGGGTGCCGTACTCGTTTATGGTGCCTATCTTCGGCGGTCGCCGCTGGACCGCGTTCAGTACCGGGATCATGATCGTTCCCTGCGTCTGGCTGGGCATTGCCGTCCAGGACACCAGCACGCCGTTTAGCACCTTTATCATCATCTCTCTGCTCTGCGGCTTTGCCGGGGCAAACTTCGCCTCCAGCATGGCCAACATCAGCTTCTTCTTTCCGAAGCAGAAGCAGGGTAGTGCCCTGGGGATCAACGGCGGGCTGGGTAACCTCGGTGTAAGCGTGATGCAGCTGCTGGCCCCGCTGGCGATCACCTTCTCGCTGTTTGCCTTTTTTGGCGCGACCGGCGTGCAGCAGGAAGATGGCTCTATGCTCTACCTGGAGAACGCGGCGTGGATTTGGGTGCCTTTCCTGATTGTCTTTACCCTCGCAGCCTGGTTTGGCATGAACGAGCTGGCGACCTCGAAAGCCTCGCTGCGCTCGCAGCTGCCGGTACTGAAGCGGGCGCATCTGTGGATCCTGGGTTTCCTCTATCTGGCAACCTTTGGCTCGTTTATTGGTTTTTCGGCAGGCTTCGCCATGCTCTCCAAAACCCAGTTTCCTGACGTCAACGTTCTGCACTTCGCCTTTTTTGGCCCGCTGGTGGGCGCGCTGGCCCGTTCCGCGGGTGGGGCGCTCTCTGACCGTCTCGGCGGCGTTCGCGTCACGCTGGTGAACTTTGTGGCCATGGCGATCTTTAGCGCGCTGCTGTTCCTGACCCTGCCATCAGCGGGAAGCGAGGGGAGCTTTAGCGCCTTCTTCGCTGTCTTCCTGATGCTGTTTCTCACCGCCGGGCTGGGCAGCGGCTCCAGCTTCCAGATGATCTCGGTCATCTTCCGCAAAATGACGATGGAGCGGGTAAAGGCCAAGGGTGGCACCGAGGAGCAGGCGCTGCGTGAAGCGGCAACCGATACGGCGGCGGCGCTTGGGTTTATCTCGGCCATTGGCGCGATTGGCGGCTTCTTTATTCCTAAAGCCTTTGGTACCTCGCTGGCGCTTACCGGCTCGCCGGCCGGGGCAATGAAAGTCTTTCTCGTGTTCTATATTGCCTGCGTGTTTATCACCTGGGCGGTGTACGGACGTAAAGCTAAAACAAAATAAAGCACTGTTGATTATCCTTGCGCGGCGCAATGCCGCGCTTTTTTTACCTTGCTTATAGTTACAACATACTTTTTTGGTGACGGGCATCCAGCACGTTGGCTTCAGTGTAGAGAGCGCCAGACAGAGGATCTACCCCCTAATACCTCTGGTACAGAAATACCACGGTAAAAAAAGTGGATTAAGCAATAAACTTACATTAAATCAATAAGATAAAAAATAAAAGTTCCTGCCACTTTGGAGGTAGGTGAAAAATGCAGTGTTTTTGCTATGCCAGCCTGCCTTGATCGCCATCAATTCTCACGTCCTTTCAGCGCGTTAACGTCGCCGCATTCGCAGCAATGTCGCTTTTTCAGAGAGCCAGCAGGCTCCACACAGGAGAAACCCGATGAGTAAATTCCTGGACCGGTTTCGCTACTTCAAACAGAAGGGCGAAACCTTTGCCGATGGGCATGGCCAGATCCATGAAACAAACCGGGACTGGGAGGATGGATACCGCAGCCGCTGGTCGCACGATAAAATTGTGCGCTCTACCCATGGCGTAAACTGCACCGGCTCCTGCAGCTGGAAGATCTACGTCAAAAACGGGCTGGTTACCTGGGAGACCCAGCAGACCGACTACCCACGTACCCGTCCAGATATGCCTAACCATGAGCCGCGCGGCTGCCCGCGTGGGGCCAGCTACTCCTGGTATCTCTACAGCGCGAACCGTCTGAAATACCCTCTGATGCGCAAACGCCTGATGAAAATGTGGCGTGAAGCGAAAGTTCAGCACAGCGATCCGGTTGCGGCATGGGCTTCTATTATTGAAGACGCCGACAAGGCGAAGAGCTTTAAACAGGCACGCGGTCGCGGCGGCTTTGTTCGCTCCTCGTGGCAAGAGGTCAACGAGCTGATCGCTGCCTCTAACGTTTATACCGTGAAAACCTACGGCCCAGACCGCGTGGCGGGCTTCTCGCCGATCCCGGCGATGTCGATGGTTTCCTATGCCTCCGGCGCGCGCTACCTGTCACTGATCGGCGGCACCTGCCTGAGCTTCTACGATTGGTACTGTGACCTCCCGCCAGCCTCCCCGCAAACCTGGGGTGAGCAGACCGACGTGCCGGAATCCGCCGACTGGTACAACTCCAGCTACATTATCGCCTGGGGCTCTAACGTTCCGCAGACCCGTACCCCGGACGCCCACTTCTTTACTGAAGTCCGCTATAAAGGCACTAAAACCGTTGCTGTTACCCCGGACTATGCTGAGATCGCCAAGCTGTGCGACCTGTGGTTGGCGCCGAAGCAGGGCACCGACGCCGCAATGGCCATGGCAATGGGTCACGTCATGCTGCGTGAATTCCATCTCGACAAGCCGAGCCAGTACTTTACCGACTACGTGCGCCGCTATACCGATATGCCGATGCTGGTGATGCTCGAAGAGCGCGACGGCTACTATGCGGCAGGCCGCATGCTGCGCGCCGCCGATCTGGTGGACGCCCTCGGTCAGGAGAATAATCCTGAGTGGAAAACCGTGGCCTGCAATGACAGCGGCGAGCTGATTGCACCTAACGGCTCTATCGGTTTCCGCTGGGGCGAAAAAGGGAAGTGGAACCTTGAGCAGCGCGACGGTACCAGCGGGGCAGACGCCGAGCTGCGCCTGAGCCTGCTGGGCGGTCACGATGATATCGCCGAGGTGGGTTTCCCGTACTTTGGCAACGAAGGATCCGAACACTTCAACCGCGTAGAGCTGCAAAATATTCTTCTGCACAAGCTGCCAGTAAAACGCCTGCAGCTGGCGGATGGCAGCACCGCGCTGGTCACCACCGTTTACGATCTGACCATGGCTAACTACGGTCTCGACCGGAGTCTGGGCGATGTTAACGCTGCCGCCAGCTATGACGAAGTGAAAGCGTATACCCCGGCGTGGGCAGAAAAAATCACCGGCGTACCGCGGGCGCACATTATCCGTACCGCCCGTGAGTTTGCTGATAACGCCGATAAGACCCATGGCCGTTCGATGATCATCGTGGGTGCGGGTCTGAACCACTGGTTCCACATGGACATGAACTACCGGGGCCTGATCAACATGCTGGTGTTCTGCGGCTGCGTCGGTCAGAGCGGCGGCGGCTGGGCGCACTACGTGGGCCAGGAGAAACTGCGTCCGCAGACCGGCTGGCAGCCGCTGGCGTTTGCTCTCGACTGGCAGCGTCCGCCTCGCCATATGAACGGCACCTCCTTCTTCTATAACCACTCCGGCCAGTGGCGCTATGAAACGCTGACCGCGCAGGAGCTGCTCTCGCCGCTGGCGGATAAGTCCCGCTACAGCGGCCATCTGCTCGACTTTAACGTCCGCGCCGAGCGTATGGGCTGGCTGCCTTCCGCGCCGCAGCTGGGCACCAACCCGCTGCGCATCGCTGCGGAAGCTGAAAAAGCGGGCATGTCGGCGGTGGATTACACCGTTAAGGCGCTGAAAGAGGGCACTATCCGCTTTGCGGCCGAGCAGCCGGAGAATGGCAAAAACCATCCGCGCAACCTCTTCATCTGGCGCTCTAACCTGCTTGGCTCCTCCGGGAAAGGCCATGAGTATATGCTGAAGTACCTGCTGGGTACCGAGAACGGCATTCAGGGTAAAGATCTGGGCGAGCAGGGTGGCGTGAAGCCGGAAGAGGTCGAGTGGCATGATAACGGCCTCGACGGCAAGCTGGATCTGGTGGTCACCCTCGACTTCCGCCTGTCGAGCACCTGCCTCTACTCCGATATCGTCCTGCCGACGGCGACCTGGTATGAGAAAGACGACATGAATACCTCGGATATGCATCCGTTTATTCATCCGCTCTCTGCCGCCGTCGACCCCGCCTGGGAGTCGAAAAGCGACTGGGAGATCTATAAAGGCATTGCGAAGAAGTTCTCCGAGGTGTGTATCGGCCATCTGGGCGTCGAAACTGACGTGGTGACTCTGCCTATCCAGCACGACTCCGCCGCCGAGCTGGCGCAGCCGCTGGACGTCAAGGATTGGAAAAAGGGCGAGTGCGACCTGATCCCTGGCAAAACCGCACCGCATATCATTCCGGTTGAGCGCGACTATCCGGCGACCTATGAACGCTTTACCTCCATCGGTCCGCTGCTGGATAAAGTGGGCAACGGCGGCAAGGGCATCGCGTGGAATACCGAAAGCGAGATGGATCTGCTGCGCAAGCTGAACTACACCAAGGCGGAAGGCCCGGCGAAAGGCCAGCCTATGCTCAATACCGCCATCGATGCGGCGGAAATGATCCTGACCCTCGCCCCGGAGACCAACGGTCACGTGGCAGTTAAAGCCTGGGCGGCGCTGAGTGAGTTTACCGGCCGCGACCATACCCATCTGGCGACCAATAAAGAAGAGGAGAAGATCCGCTTCCGGGATATTCAGGCCCAGCCGCGCAAAATCATCTCCAGCCCGACCTGGTCCGGCCTTGAAGATGAGCATGTCTCCTACAACGCCGGCTATACCAACGTGCATGAGCTGATCCCGTGGCGCACGCTCTCCGGCCGTCAGCAGCTGTATCAGGATCACCCGTGGATGCGCGACTTTGGCGAGAGCCTGCTGGTCTATCGTCCACCGATTGACACCCGTTCGGTGAAAGCGGTGATGGGCGAAAAGTCCAACGGCAATCCAGAGAAGGCGCTGAACTTCATTACCCCGCACCAGAAGTGGGGGATCCACTCGACCTACAGCGACAACCTGCTGATGCTGACCCTGTCACGCGGCGGCCCGATCGTCTGGATGAGTGAGGTAGATGCCAAAGAGCTGGGCATAGAGGATAACGACTGGATCGAAGCCTTCAACAGCAACGGCGCGCTCACCGCCAGGGCGGTAGTGAGCCAGCGCGTGCCGGCTGGGATGACCATGATGTACCACGCCCAGGAGCGTATCGTGAACATTCCTGGCTCGGAGATCACCGGCCAGCGCGGCGGGATCCATAACTCGGTCACCCGTATCAGCCCGAAACCGACCCATATGATTGGCGGCTACGCCCAGCTGGCGTACGGCTTTAACTACTACGGCACGGTCGGTTCCAACCGCGATGAGTTTGTGGTGGTCCGTAAGATGAAGAACATTAACTGGTTAGATGGTGAAAACAACGACCAGGTACAGGAGAGCGCAAAATGAAAATTCGTTCACAGGTAGGCATGGTGCTGAACCTTGACAAGTGCATCGGCTGTCATACCTGCTCGGTCACCTGTAAAAACGTCTGGACTAGCCGGGAAGGGATGGAGTACGCCTGGTTCAACAACGTTGAGAGCAAGCCTGGCGTAGGTTTCCCGGATAACTGGGAGAATCAGGAGAAGTGGAAGGGCGGCTGGATCCGCAAAGTGAACGGCAAGCTGCAGCCGCGCATGGGGAACCGTGCCACGCTGCTGGGTAAAATCTTCGCCAACCCACATCTGCCGGGCATCGATGACTATTACGAGCCGTTCGACTACGACTATCAGCATCTGCACACCGCGCCGGAGGGCAAGCATCAGCCCATCGCCCGTCCGCGGTCGAAAATCAGCGGTCAGCGGATGGATAAGATCGTCAGCGGTCCGAACTGGGAAGAGATCCTCGGCGGCGAATTTGAGAAGCGCAGCCAGGACCAGAACTTCGAAAACATGCAGAAGGCGATGTACGGGCAGTTTGAAAACACCTTCATGATGTATCTGCCGCGCCTGTGTGAGCACTGCCTGAACCCGGCCTGCGTCGCGACCTGCCCGAGCGGCGCGATCTACAAGCGTGAAGAGGATGGCATTGTGCTGATCGATCAGGACAAGTGCCGCGGCTGGCGGATGTGCGTTACCGGCTGCCCCTACAAAAAGATCTACTTCAACTGGAAGAGCGGCAAGTCCGAGAAGTGCATCTTCTGTTATCCGCGTATTGAGGCCGGGATGCCGACCGTCTGCTCCGAGACCTGCGTGGGGCGCATCCGCTACCTGGGCGTGCTGCTGTATGACGCGGACGCCATTGAAAATGCGGCGGCAACGGAGAGCGAGAAAGATCTCTACCAGCGTCAGCTGGACGTCTTCCTCGACCCGAACGATCCGGCGGTTATCGAGCAGGCGCTGAAGGACGGCGTGCCGCAGAGCGTGATTGACGCCGCGCAGAAGTCACCAGTCTGGAAACTGGCGATGGACTGGAAGCTGGCCCTACCGCTGCACCCGGAGTATCGCACTCTGCCGATGGTTTGGTACGTGCCGCCTCTGTCACCGATCCAGTCGGCGGCCGACGCGGGCGAGCTGGGCAGCAACGGCATCCTGCCGGACGTCGAGAGCCTGCGCATCCCGGTACAGTATCTCGCTAACTTGCTGACGGCGGGAGATACCCAGCCGGTGCTGCTGGCGCTGAAACGCATGCTGGCGATGCGTCACTACAAGCGTGCCGAGACCGTAGATAACGTTAACGATATTCGTGCTCTGGAAGAGGTGGGCTTAAGCGAAGCCCAGGCGCAGGAGATGTATCGTTACCTGGCGATTGCCAACTACGAAGACCGTTTCGTTATTCCTACCAGCCACCGCGAGCTGGCGCGGGATGCATTCCCGGAACGTAACGGCTGCGGCTTTAGCTTCGGTGACGGCTGCCACGGCAGCGACACCAAGTTCAACCTGTTTAACAGCCGCCGTATTGATGCCGTTGATGTGACCAAGAAAACGGAGCCGCGCCCATGATTGAACTCGTCGTGATTTCCCGCCTGCTGGAGTATCCGGATGCTGCCCTGTGGCAGCATCAGCAGGAGCTGTTTGATGCCCTGGCGGAGAGCGAGCACCTGTCGCTTAAAGATGCCCATCAGCTGGTCATCTTCATTCGTGACCTGATGAGTCAGGATCTGCTTGATGCCCAGGCGGCCTACAGCGAGCTTTTCGATCGCGGTCGCGCGACCTCGCTGCTGCTGTTTGAGCATGTGCATGGTGAATCCCGCGATCGTGGTCAGGCGATGGTGGATCTGCTGGCGCAGTATGAGCGCCAGGGTCTGGTTATCGACCGCCGTGAGCTGCCGGATCATCTCCCGCTCTATCTGGAGTATCTGGCTCAGCTGCCGGTGAACGACGCACTGGAGGGCCTGGAGGATATCGCCCCGATTCTGGCCCTGCTTAACGCCCGTCTGCAACAGCGCGAGAGCCGCTATGCCAGCCTGTTTGAGCTGCTGCTGCGGCTAGCCAAAACCGACGTCGATCGTCAGAAAGTCGGCGAGAAAATTGCCGGTGAAGCCCGGGATGATACTCCCCAGGCGCTGGACGCCGTCTGGGAAGAGGAGCAGGTGAAGTTCTTTGCCGACCAGGGCTGCGGTGAGTCCGAGATCGCTTCCCATCAGCGCCGGTTTGCTGGCGCGGTGGCACCGCAATATTTGAATATCTCAACCGGAGGACAGCAATAATGCAGTTCCTTAATATGTTCTTCTATGACATCTATCCCTATATTGCCGGCACGGTATTTCTCGTCGGCAGCTGGCTGCGCTATGACTACGGGCAGTACACCTGGCGAGCTGGCTCCAGCCAGATGCTGGATCGCAAAGGGATGAACCTGGCCTCAAACCTGTTCCACATCGGGATTATCGGGATCTTTGCCGGTCACCTGGTGGGGATGCTCACGCCGCACTGGATGTATGAATCCTTTCTGCCGATTGACGTCAAACAGAAGCTGGCCATGATCGCCGGGGGGGTATTCGGTATCATGACGCTGTTGGGCGGCCTGCTGCTGCTTAAGCGCCGCCTGTTCAGCCCGCGTGTGCGCGCCACTACCACCACGGCAGATATTTTGATCCTGACCCTGCTGATGGTGCAGTGCACGCTGGGCCTGCTGACGATCCCGTTCTCAGCTCAGCATATGGACGGGAGTGAAATGATGAAGCTGGTGGGCTGGGCGCAGTCAATTGTGACCTTCCACGGCGGTGCATCGCAGCATCTCGACGGTGTGGCGTTCATTTTCCGCGTGCACCTGGTGCTGGGGATGACGCTGTTCCTGCTCTTCCCGTTCTCGCGCCTGGTACATATCTGGAGCGCGCCGGTGGAGTACATGACGCGCAAATACCAGGTGGTACGCGCCCGTCGCTAATGAGTTTCCTGTTTAATTCCAACCTCGCTACGGCGAGGTTTTTTTTTGAGTAGAGGTGGTGCTGAAACAGCGTAGCCCAGATAAGCGCAGCGCCACCGGGGAGATCGGTGCGAAGTGGTATGCGGCTTTGAGGTTTGATTTAACTGGGGTGCTTTATAAGAAGATGGTGGTGGGGGAAGGATTACTCGGTGCTTTGCACCTCGCCCTTCGGGTCGTTGCCTGCGGCAACGCTTTCTCGCTATCGCTCGAATCGAACCTTGGTCGAAGCTTCTCATCCTTCCCGGTACGGAATGGCATGCGGCTTTGAGGTTTGATTTAACTGGAGTGCCTTATAAGAAGATGGTGGTGGGGGAAGGATTCGAACCTTCGAAGTCGATGACGGCAGATTTACAGTCTGCTCCCTTTGGCCGCTCGGGAACCCCACCAGGGGTAATATCTTGCTTGTAGAGATGGTGGTGGGGGAAGGATTCGAACCTTCGAAGTCGATGACGGCAGATTTACAGTCTGCTCCCTTTGGCCGCTCGGGAACCCCACCACGGGGTAATACTGGTACTGGCCTGCTTCCCTTGGGAAGCGGGGCGCATCATATCAAATGACGCGCCGCTGTAAAGCATTCCTTTTAAAGAAATGAACCGTTTGCATGCTTTTTATGCGTAACGCATTATTGCTAAGCAATTCATTTCATCAGCCGCTTACAGAATAATCGTTCGGTTGCCGTAGACAAATACCCGCTGCCCCAGAACTTCGTACAGCGCCCGGCTGAGTACGTTCTTCTCAACGTCGCGACCCGCGCGCATCATATCTTCGGCGGTGTAGGTGTGATCAACGTGAATAACGTCCTGCATAATAATCGGACCCTCGTCCAGATTATCATTCACATAGTGCGCAGTCGCACCGATAATCTTCACGCCGCGCTCGTAAGCCTGGTGATAAGGACGGGCACCAATAAACGCCGGTAAGAATGAGTGGTGAATATTAATGATCTTATTCGGGAAGCGAGCAACAAAGGTGGGCGTCAGCACGCGCATATATTTCGCCAGCACCACATAGTCCGGATCGTAGGCTTCAATCGCCTGAGCCATCTTCTCGTCGTGATCTTCGCGAGTCAGCCCTTCATGACTTACCAGCTCGAAGGGAATATCAAAACGCTCTACCAGCGTGCGCAGCGTATCATGGTTGCCAATAACGGCCGCAATCTCTACGTCGAGACCGCCATAGTTGGCCTTCATCAGCAGATCGCCCAGGCAGTGGGCCTCTTTGGTCACCAGAATCACGATGCGGCGACGTCCGGCTGGGGTTAGCTCCCGCACGGAACCATCAGGCAGGGCGCTGTCGAGATCGGCCAGCAGAGTCGCATCGTTAAAGATGCCCTCCAGCTCGGTACGCATAAAGAAGCGGCCGGTACGGTGATCGACAAACTCATTGTTCTGCACAATGTTCAGTTCGTGCTTGTAGCAAATATTGGTGATGCGTGCGATCAGCCCCTTTTGATCGGGACAGATAGTACGCAGAACTTTTCGTTGTAGTGAATGCATTGCCGGGTGAATCCTTGACGTGTTTGCTATGAGGTACCGCTGGGTTTATTGCCCGCAGCACTTTTTAAATTTTTTGCCCGAGCCACAAGGGCAGGGATCGTTACGGCCAAACTGGGGTCGCGTGCCATCAATATAATACCATTGGCCATTTTCTTTTAAGAACCTGGAGCGCTCGATAATTGCGCCCGTTTTGCCGTTCTCACGAAAGCGAGCCACAAAACTGACGAACCCTTCACCACTATGGCTGCCTTCACTCTCTTCAAAGAGCGTCAGGCCCAACCACTCGGTTCCGGCAAAGCCGGCTTCGATCTCCTGACGGAAGGTCGCAGCCTCACAGGAGGGATGCCAGGTTTGGATCAGATAGTCAGCACACTTTTCCACAAACGCCGTATAGCGCGAGCGCATCAAAAGGCCAGGATTGGACGCAATCACTTTTCCAGACAGATAAGGCTGGCAACATAGGCTATACTCCAGTGCGCTACCGCAGGGACAACGGTTTGACAAAATAGGTATCCTGAATAAATGAGAGCGCAGATGCGCCTTTACAGCACTATGTTAACTGAGCGATGACGATGACGCTATGCCAGCAGGGTTTAGGAGAGGATATATTCTCCAGTGCTGGTCATAAGGTCAAAAATTTAGTACGTTTCGGCATAGGCGAGTGGCGGGCAGCGCTGAGAGAGGCGTTTAGCCGCCGCAATGTTTTGGCATCACGACGTTTCTGGTTCAGTCACTTACGCATGGTATATCACTGCCATAACGCGCCAGATGGGCCTTGGATCCTGATGAAACCTATTTGTCCTGTTTTTTCTGCCGGCCTGGTGTGCGGCAGCGCGTATTGCTGTTTTTCAGCAGGACGAGAGAGGGTACTGGGCGAATTGTAACCACTTGGTGCACATAAAATGTTTGAGTACTTGGTTTTTCGCTTTTTGAAGCAAAATCTGACAGGCGGTAGTCGCAATAGCGTGCCACTATTGAACTATCGTAAGGCAGGGGAGAGAACATGACGCAGCCATTGGCCGGAAAACATATGTTAATCGTTGAAGACGAACCCGTTTTCCGCTCACTGCTGGACTCCTGGCTTTTGTCTCTTGGGGCATCCACCACCCTCGCGGGTGACGGAGTGGAAGCACTAGAGATGTTTGCCAGGGTCAAACCAGATCTGATGATCTGTGATATCGCAATGCCGCGGATGAATGGCCTTAAGTTGGTGGAGCATCTGCGCAACGAAGGCGATCAAACGCCGATCCTCGTGATTTCGGCAACCGAGAATATGGCTGACATTGCCAAGGCGCTTCGTCTCGGCGTGCAGGATGTGTTGCTCAAGCCGGTAAAAGATTTTGCTCGCCTGCGGGAAACCGTATTGGCCTGCCTCTATCCCAATATGTTTAATTCCCGGGTAGAGGAAGAGGAGCGGCTCTTTCAGGATTGGGATGCATTAGTCAGCGATCCGCATGCAGCCGCAAAGCTGCTGCAGGAATTACAGCCTCCCGTTCAGCAGGTCATGTCCCAGTGCCGGGTTAATTATCGTCAGCTTGTTGCTGCCGATCAGCCCGGCCTGGTATTAGATATTGCACCGCTCTCCGATCACGACCTCGCCTTTTATTGTCTGGATGTGACACGCGCTGGCGATAACGGTGTTTTAGCCGCACTGTTATTACGTGCACTCTTCAATGGCTTGCTGCAAGAGCAGCTCTCTCAGCAACGTCAACGCTTGCCTGAACTGGGTGCACTCTTAAAGCAGGTTAACCAATTACTGCGGCAGGCTAATTTACCCGGCCAGTTTCCTCTGCTGGTGGGTTATTACCACAGCGAACACAAAAATTTGATATTAGTCTCCGCTGGCCTCAACGCAACGCTGAATACCAGCGAGCAGCAGGTGCAGATTAACAGCGGCGTGCCGTTAGGCACGCTGGGTAATGCTTACCTAAATCAAATTAGCCAGCGCTGTGAAGACTGGCAGTGTCAGGTGTGGGGAATGGGCGGACGTTTGCGCTTAATGCTGTCTGCGGAATGAGCGATCGCATCGGGCTAACCATTTTGCTTTACCGCAAAAACGAGCCGGGTGCTACCATCAGGATAGTCTTATAGGTAATTGTCTTAATTACAGGTCAATGAGTTCAATTCAGACCAGGCTCACAGTTTGATACTGATATACTCAATGCACTATTCATTGACGAACGTGTTCTAGTTTGAACAGTCCAGGAGATTTTAAATGGCTGCCGTTAATTCAAAAGTAACAAAAGCAGTTATCCCGGTCGCAGGATTAGGTACCCGGATGCTGCCCGCCACGAAAGCTATCCCAAAAGAGATGCTGCCGCTGGTTGATAAACCCTTAATTCAATACGTCGTAAATGAATGTATTGCGGCGGGTATTACGGAAATCGTTTTAGTTACTCATTCATCTAAAAACTCCATCGAAAACCACTTCGACACCAGCTTTGAGCTGGAAGCCATGCTGGAAAAACGCGTTAAGCGCCAGCTGCTGGAAGAGGTACAGTCTATTTGCCCGCCGCACGTGACTATTATGCAGGTGCGTCAGGGTCTGGCTAAAGGTTTAGGCCACGCGGTACTGTGCGCGCATCCGGTTGTAGGTGATGAGCCCGTTGCCGTTATTCTGCCCGACGTTATTCTTGATGAATATGAGTCCGATCTCTCCCAGGATAACCTGGCTGAAATGATCAAACGCTTCGATGAAACCGGCTGCAGCCAGATTATGGTTGAGCCTGTAGAAGATGTGACCGCTTACGGCGTTGTAGACTGTAAAGGCGCGGATTTGAAGCCGGGTGAAAGTGTGCCCATGGTTGGCGTGGTTGAGAAGCCTAAGGCTAACGTTGCACCTTCTAACCTCGCAGTCGTGGGCCGTTACGTCCTAAGCGCTGAAATCTGGCCTCTGCTGGCGAAAACGCCTCCGGGAGCAGGGGATGAGATCCAGCTGACCGACGGTATCGATATGCTTATCGAGAAAGAGACCGTTGAAGCTTACCATATGAAAGGTAAGAGCCATGACTGCGGCAATAAGCTGGGCTATATGCAAGCTTTTGTCGAATACGGTATTCGTCATAACACGCTGGGCGAAGAATTTAAAAGCTGGCTGGAAGATGAGATGGGTCTTACAAAGTAAGGCCTTTCTGAACGCCGTCTGACGCAGGCCGGAGATATCACCGTTACGTACGGATTATCTCCGGCTTTTTTATTGCTGATTGTTTCTAAGTGGCAACAAGCGTCAACGCAGACTTTGCGTTAGCAGCAATAAAAAATCCCGCCGTGGCGGGATTTTTTACATCAGGCGAAGGATTATTCCTTGATCAGGAAGTCTTCCAGCTGTTTGCCTTGCTCGTCCATGGCTTTCTTAATAACTGCTGGTGTACGGCCCTGGCCGGTCCAGGTTTTAGTTTCGCCGTTTTCGTCAACGTAGCTATATTTCGCCGGGCGTGCTGCACGCTTAGCTTTAGTACCGACTTTCGCCGCTGCCATGCTGTTCAGCAGTTCGTTCGGGTCAATACCGTCAGCAATCAGCATTTCACGATACTGCTGCAGTTTACGCGTACGCTCTTCAATTTCAGCTGCGGCAGCGTTATCTTCTTCACGACGCTCGTTAACAACAACTTCTAATTTTTCCAGCATTTCTTCGAGCGTTTCGAGAGTGCATTCTCTTGCCTGTGCACGAAGAGTACGGATGTTGTTCAGAATTTTAAGTGCTTCGCTCATTGTAGTAATCTCAAACTTATAATGGGTGGTTTGTTGAGCTAATAATAGAGCGATAATTTGAGTTGTGCAATACCCGCCAATGTAAGGAATTCAAAATTACTCATTATTTGTTGGTTTTATTAATTCCGTTATCTTAAATTTTCCTGCCGTGGACTGGCCCTACAATGGTTATCCAATGCATTACCCCTGGTCTGCTCGGGGTTAGATTAACGAAGAATTGTAATCATGCATTTTCGATTAATCCTGGCGGTACTATAGCTGAGATGGATAAATATCAACCTTTCTTATTAGTCTGACATAAGCGTGTTGAGCTTAAATTACTAATACTTTCTGTAACCTAAGTTAAAATCCGCAATGCGCAAAAACCTGCGCGCCATACGGCATAGAGATAAAGCACCAACCTTTCAGTCAGGCAACCAGAGTTATGGTGTTCATAAATGTTATAAAATGTGTATATCACGGCAAGATGTAAGGATTACCATTAACAGAGTCACTGCCGTCCTGACGCATGTTAGCTGAGCAAATTATGCTACAATCCGCGCGGTTAAAATTACATCTTGATTGGGGTCTCCAGACCAATGGCACAGCTATATTTCTACTATTCGGCAATGAACGCCGGCAAATCAACGGCGCTTTTGCAGTCTTCCTACAATTACCAGGAAAGGGGGATGCGCTCGCTGGTCTACACAGCTGAAATTGATAACCGTTTCGGTAGTGGAAAAGTCAGCTCACGTATCGGCCTCTCTTCACCGGCAAAATTATTCAACCAAAACACTTCGCTGTTTGATGAGATCCGCGATGAGCATGCGCAGGAGCCAGTCCACTGCGTGCTGGTGGATGAGAGCCAGTTTTTAACGCGTGAGCAGGTGTATGCGCTCTCTGAAATTGTCGATAAGCTTGATATTCCTGTGCTGTGCTATGGGCTACGAACCGATTTTCGCGGTGAGCTATTTAACGGCAGCCTCTATTTGCTGGCATGGTCAGATAAGCTGGTCGAGTTAAAAACCATCTGTTTCTGTGGCCGTAAGGCCAGCATGGTGTTACGTCTCGATCAGGATGGGCATCCCTATAATGAGGGAGAGCAGGTGGTTATTGGCGGCAACGAGCGTTATGTCTCAGTGTGCCGCAAACACTATAAAGAGGCGCTTGTAGAGGGCTCTCTGACAGCGATTCAGCGCCGTGTGCGTGGGTAGGTAGGGATAAAGCCGAAAACAGGCCCAGCGCACCGCTGAGGCCATAAAAAAACCCGCCATGAGGCGGGTTTTTGTTAGCGCGAAAAATTAAGCGGGTTTTTTCACTTTTTTATCGGCTTTTACCGGTACAGCAACCTCAACCTGCGCAGGTGCAGCGTCGCCTTCTTTGTATTCACGACCGTAGTAGGTATCGAGCAGGATCTGTTTCAGCTCGGCGATCAGCGGGTAGCGCGGGTTAGCGCCGGTGCACTGGTCATCGAAAGCGTCTTCAGACAGCTTATCAACGTGTGCAAGGAAGTCAGCTTCCTGCACGCCTGCTTCGCGGATAGATTTCGGAATACCCAGTTCGGCTTTCAGGCTGTCCAGCCATCCCAACAGTTTCTCAATCTTCGCTGCGGTGCGATCGCCCGGTGCACTCAGGCCCAGGTGGTCGGCAATCTCTGCGTAGCGACGGCGAGCCTGCGGACGGTCGTACTGGCTGAAGGCGGTCTGTTTGGTTGGGTTATCGTTGGCGTTATAGCGGATAACGTTACCAATCAGCAGGGCGTTGGCCAGGCCGTGTGGAATGTGGAACTGTGAGCCAAGCTTGTGTGCCATGGAGTGACAGACCCCGAGGAAGGCGTTAGCAAACGCAATCCCGGCGATGGTTGCCGCACCGTGCACGCGTTCGCGGGCAACCGGGTTTTTCGACCCTTCGTGGTAAGACGCTGGCAGGTACTCTTTCAGCAGCTTAAGCGCCTGCAGAGCCTGACCATCAGAGAATTCAGAGGCCAGTACTGATACATAGGCTTCCAGCGCGTGGGTCACCGCATCCAGGCCGCCAAAGGCGCACAGGGATTTCGGCATATCCATTACCAGGTTGGCATCGACAATCGCCATATCCGGGGTCAAGGCATAGTCAGCCAGCGGGTATTTCTGACCGGTGGCATCGTCGGTTACGACCGCGAACGGCGTCACTTCAGAGCCGGTACCGGAGGTGGTGGTGATAGCAATCATTTTTGCTTTCACGCCCATTTTCGGGAACTTGTAGATACGTTTACGGATATCCATAAAGCGCAGCGCCAGCTCTTCGAAGTGGGTTTCCGGATGTTCGTACATAACCCACATGATTTTTGCTGCGTCCATCGGGGAACCGCCGCCCAGGGCGATGATCACGTCAGGCTTGAAGGAGTTCGCCAGCTCAGCGCCCTTACGGACGATGGTCAGGGTCGGATCCGCTTCAACTTCAAAGAACACTTCTGTTTCAACGCCTGCCGCTTTCAGCACGGAGGTGATCTGGTCCGCATAGCCGTTGTTGAACAGGAAACGGTCGGTGACGATCAGCGCGCGTTTGTGACCATCGGTAATCACTTCATCCAGCGCGATGGGCAGGGAGCCACGGCGGAAGTAGATTGATTTCGGAAGTTTATGCCACAGCATGTTTTCAGCTCGCTTAGCAACGGTTTTCTTGTTGATCAGGTGCTTCGGACCGACGTTTTCAGAGATGGAGTTACCACCCCATGAGCCGCAGCCCAGGGTCAGGGACGGGGCAAGTTTGAAGTTGTACAGGTCGCCGATACCACCCTGAGAGGCCGGGGTGTTAATCAGAATACGGGCAGTTTTCATCTTCTCGCCGAAGAAAGCTACGCGCTCTGGCTGGTTGTCCTGGTCAGTATAGAGGCAGGAGGTGTGGCCGATCCCGCCCATGGCGACCAGTTTTTCCGCCTTAACAACGGCGTCTTCGAAATCTTTCGCGCGGTACATTGCCAGCGTCGGAGAGAGTTTTTCGTGCGCAAACGGCTCGCTCTCATCGACGTTGGTGACTTCGCCAATCAGGATTTTGGTGCTGGATGGAACGGTGAAGCCCGCCAGTTCAGCAATTTTAACCGCTGGCTGACCGACAATGGCCGCGTTCAGCGCGCCGTTTTTCAGGATGATATCCTGAACGGCTTTCAGCTCCTGGCCCTGCAGCATGTAGCCGCCATGGCTGGCGAAACGTTCACGCACGCTGTCATAGACGGAGTCAACGACCACGACAGACTGCTCGGACGCACAGATAACGCCGTTATCAAAGGTTTTTGACATCAGTACAGAGGCGACTGCACGTTTGATATCGGCGGTTTCGTCGATCACCACCGGTGTGTTACCTGCACCTACGCCGATAGCCGGTTTACCGGAGCTGTACGCCGCTTTTACCATGCCTGGACCACCGGTCGCGAGGATCAGGTTGATATCCGGGTGGTGCATCAGGGCATTAGACAGCTCTACGGAAGGTTGGTCGATCCAGCCAATCAGATCTTTCGGTGCGCCCGCTGCGATAGCGGCCTGCAGAACGATATCGGCGGCTTTATTGGTTGCATCTTTTGCACGCGGATGTGGAGAGAAGATAATCGCGTTGCGGGTCTTGAGGCTAATCAGCGACTTAAAGATAGCGGTAGAGGTTGGGTTAGTGGTCGGAACAATACCGCAGATAATACCGATAGGTTCAGCGATAGTGATGGTGCCAAAGGTGTCGTCGGTAGAAAGCACACCGCAGGTCTTTTCATCTTTGTATGCGTTATAGATATATTCAGAAGCGAAGTGGTTTTTAATCACTTTATCTTCCACAATACCCATACCGGATTCTGCAACGGCCAGCTTAGCGAGAGGGATTCGCGCATCGGCGGCAGCCAGAGCGGCGGCACGGAAGATTTTATCAACTTGTTCTTGAGAAAAGTTGGCATATTCACGCTGGGCTTTTTTTACGCGTTCAACGAGTGCGTTAAGTTCAGCGACGTTAGTAACGGCCATAATGATCTCCTGATAATGTTAAACTCTTTTAGTAAATCAGTTGCTCAACGGATCAACAGAACAGTATAGTAAGAGCCGTGGCAGCCTGCATTACCGTTTCAAAAACAATAACTTATCAACGACACCTGCACCCATGATTTACTAAAAGAGCCTCGCCTCAGCATCATACCGTTTGATACTTTTTTTCTCCCTGGCGGCGTAAACAAGGTTACTCACTTCTGAGTAGTAATTACGTGATCCAGATCAAAAATAGTCCAAGCTGACACCTTTCAGCAGACTCTTTTTATTCATTTGTATCAAATGTTAATAATTTCAGGGATGGAGTAGAAATAAGCTATCATACTTTCTACAATTAAATAACATACGTTATCTCACCCGTTTTTCAGAATATTTCTGGTGAAGTATGCTGATATTAGGCGTATCTTTAGCATGGTTTTTTTATGACTAAAATTTTGCCTTCGGCGTTGATTCTTTGCGGAGTTTACCGTGATCCAGTCGTTGTTTGATTTTCCGACCTACCTGAAGTTTTTCATTGGTCTCTTTGCGTTGGTTAACCCGGTCGGGATCATCCCTGTATTCATTAGCATGACCAGTTACCAGACAGCGGCGGCAAGAAACAAAACCAACCTGACGGCCAGCGTCTCGGTGGCCATTATTCTGCTCACCTCGCTCTTTCTGGGCAGCACCATCCTGCAACTGTTTGGCATCTCTATTGACTCCTTCCGGATTGCCGGGGGCATCCTGGTGGTGACAATTGCGATGTCGATGATCAGCGGCAAGCTGGGGGAAGATAAGCAGAACAAACAGGAGAAGTCAGAGACGGCGATTCGCGAAAGCATCGGGGTAGTACCGCTCGCGCTGCCGCTCATGGCGGGACCAGGGGCCATCAGCTCCACCATTGTCTGGGGAACGCGTTTTCACAGTTGGCCCCATCTGCTCTGTTTCTCCATCGCCATTGCCCTGTTTGCGCTCTGCTGCTGGGGACTGTTTCGTATTGCGCCCTGGCTGGTTCGTTTATTAGGCCAGACCGGCATTAATGTCATTACCCGTATCATGGGCCTGTTGCTGATGGCGCTGGGTATTGAATTTATCGTTACCGGAATCAAAGCCATTTTCCCCGGCTTAACCCACTGATTGCCTTCATTCGAAAAATGTCATCCTGAACGGAGCATCCTGCTCCGTTTCTTTTCAGCATTATTAGTAAAACATATAACTAATGTTGAAAAGCGGTGTAATCATAATAAATCACGCTAACAGAATTAAATCTTTACCGATCAGCAGGTTAAATTCCCTTCCTTGTCACGTTTGCTTACATTTACCGCGTTCCACCTGTTATTTTACTCACATGATACGCTGGGGCTTGCTGTGGGATTATCGAAATGATATTAGTAAATTAATCATCCACACAGATGAATGTGCTAGAAAATGCGCGCTTGTTACGTTTTTGTGTAAAAAACAATCAGACTCAGATTCAACCAGACGCTGCCGAATCGTGTAAAAGAGAATTGCTTAACAAATTTGCAAATTGTATTGGCGGACGAGAAATGCATTTGATACTTTCCGGGCCACTCTTTGCAGCAGAATAGATGCAGATGAGAATCATTTTCAAATATGATCCTCGTCGGATATAAGAGACGTCTCTAACAGGGGAGACGGTAAAAAATCGACGCCAGGCTGCCGCCATGAGCAGCCAGTAATAATAAAAGTCGGTGATAGCAAGCAGTAAAACCTTGCGGATGCAAAAGCTCGTGCGCCGTAAAGGAACCCCTACGGGGGGGTATAAAACAGGCTGGCGCAAAAGCCAGTAATTATAATGAGTGGAGTACCAACACAATGTCCATCATCACAAAAAAAAGCTTGGTAGCGGCAGGGATTTTGACTGCGCTAATCGCGGGTAACGTTGCCATGGCGGCAGATGTACCTGCAGGTGTTCAACTGGCAGAGAAGCAAACCCTGATCCGAAATAACGGTGCCGAGCCGCAGTCGCTCGACCCAAATAAGATCGAAGGGGTACCAGAATCCAACGTCAGCCGCGATCTCTTCGAAGGTCTGCTGATTACCTCTCCGGTTGACGGCCACCCCGTTCCGGGCGTTGCTGAATCCTGGGACAATAAAGATTTTAAAGTCTGGACCTTCCATCTGCGTAAAGACGCTAAGTGGTCCAACGGCGAACCTGTGACCGCCCAGGATTTCGTCTATAGCTGGCAGCGCCTGGTGGATCCAAATACCGCCTCGCCTTATGCAAGCTATCC
Source organism: Enterobacter sp. C2 (assembly GCF_019880405.1). NCBI lineage: Bacteria > Pseudomonadati > Pseudomonadota > Gammaproteobacteria > Enterobacterales > Enterobacteriaceae > Enterobacter > Enterobacter sp. C2. Next base: position 2,404,099 of record NZ_CP082269.1, on the reverse strand, counting down.
GCAATATGGCCATATCGTAAACGTTGATGCGATCATCGACGGTAAAATGAAGCCGAGCGAGCTGGGCGTTAAGGCAATTGATGACCATACGCTGGAAGTCACCCTGAGCGAGCCGGTACCCTACTTCTATAAGCTGCTGGTTAACCCGGCGATGTCCCCGGTAAATAAAACCGCCATCGAAAAATTTGGCGAAAAGTGGACTCAGCCAGCAAATATCGTCTCTAACGGCGCGTTTAAACTGCAGGACTGGGTGGTTAACGAACGTATTGTGATGGTGCGTAACACCAACTACTGGAATAACGGCAAAACCGTTCTCGATCAAATTACCTATCTGCCAATCTCCTCCGAAGTGACGGATGTGAACCGCTACCGCAGCGGCGAGATTGACATGACCTATAACAACCTGCCGATCGAGCTGTTCCAGAAGCTGAAAAAAGAGATCCCGCAGGAAGTTCACGTTGACCCGTATCTGTGTACTTACTACTACGAAATCAACAACCAGAAAGCCCCGTTTACCGACGCTCGCATCCGTACCGCGCTGAAGCTGGGCCTGGATCGCGACATCATTGCTAACAAAGTAAAAGCGCAGGGCGATCTGCCTGCCTATGGCTACACCCCGCCATACGCCGACGGTGCGAAGCTGACCAAGCCGGAGTGGTTCGGCTGGACGCAGGAAAAACGCAACGAAGAGGCGAAAAAACTGCTGGCAGAAGCGGGCTATACTAAAGACAAGCCGCTGACCTTTAACCTGCTGTACAACACCTCCGATCTGCACAAGAAGTTGGCTATCGCTGCCGCTTCAATCTGGCAGAAAAACCTTGGGGTGAACGTCAAGCTGGTGAACCAGGAGTGGAAAACCTTCCTTGATACCCGTCATCAGGGTAACTTCGACGTGGCCCGTGCCGGCTGGTGTGCAGACTATAACGAGCCGACCTCGTTCCTGAATACCATGCTCTCTGGCAGCTCAATGAACACCGCGCACTATAAGAGCGAGGCGTTTGACCGCATCATGGCCGATGCCGTGAAAGCCAGCGACGAGGCGAAACGCAGCGAGCTGTACGATCAGGCTGAGCAGCAGCTGGGCAAAGACTCGGCGATCGTTCCGGTTTACTACTACGTGAACGCGCGTCTGGTGAAGCCGTGGGTTGGCGGTTATACCGGTAAAGATCCAATGGATAACGTCTACGGTAAAGATCTCTACGTTATCAAACATTAATGGCAATATGTGGGGCAGGGCGTAACCGTGCTAAGACGCGGCGTCGCACTGCCCCATCGTGTCTTATTTTATCGCACTGCATACACAGGCGTGCTTACGTCACGTGTATAAGGCACAGGCCAGAAGGTACGGGCAATGTTGAAATTTATTTTACGTCGCTGTCTGGAAGCAATTCCGACACTCCTGATTCTTATTACGATCTCCTTCTTTATGATGCGTCTTGCGCCGGGTAGTCCTTTTACCAGCGAGCGCGCGCTGCCGCCGGAAGTGATGGCGAACATTGAAGCGAAATATCACTTAAACGATCCGATCATGACCCAGTATTTCAGTTATCTGAAACAGCTGGCGCACGGTGATTTCGGACCGTCATTTAAATATAAAGACTATTCGGTCAACGATCTGGTGGCTTCCAGCTTCCCGGTGTCGGCGAAATTAGGCGCAGCTGCCTTTTTCCTCGCTGTGGTGCTCGGCGTTGCGGCAGGCGTTATTGCGGCGCTTAACCAGAATACAAAGTGGGACTATACGGTCATGGGGTTTGCGATGACCGGGGTAGTTATTCCCAGCTTCGTGGTTGCGCCGCTATTGGTGCTTATTTTCGCTATCACCCTGAAGTGGCTGCCAGGCGGCGGCTGGAACGGTGGGGCCCCTAAATTTATGATCCTGCCGATGGTAGCGCTCTCTCTGGCCTATATCGCCAGCATTGCGCGTATCACCCGTGGGTCAATGATTGAAGTGCTGCACTCTAACTTCATCCGTACCGCTCGCGCCAAAGGCCTGCCCCTGCGCCGGATCATCATGCGCCACGCCCTGAAGCCCGCGCTGCTGCCGGTTCTCTCCTATATGGGCCCTGCGTTTGTCGGCATCATCACCGGCTCGATGGTTATCGAAACCATCTACGGTCTTCCGGGTATCGGCCAGCTGTTTGTTAACGGCGCGCTGAACCGCGACTACTCCCTGGTGTTGAGCCTGACCATTCTGGTCGGCACGCTGACTATTTTGTTTAACGCGATCGTGGACGTGCTCTATGCCGTTATCGATCCGAAAATCCGTTACTAACGCTGGGGTACGCCATGATGTTAAGTAAGAAAAACAGCGAGGCGCTGGAAAACTTCAGTGAGAAACTGGAAGTCGAAGGGCGTAGCCTGTGGCAGGACGCGCGTCGCCGCTTTATGCACAACCGCGCTGCGGTAACCAGCCTTGCCGTACTGGTGCTGATCGCCCTGTTCGTCGCCTTTGCCCCACTGCTGTCGCAGTTTACCTATTTCGATACCGACTGGGGCATGATGTCCAACGCGCCGGATATGGCGTCTGGCCACTACTTCGGCACCGACTCCTCTGGGCGTGACCTGCTGGTGCGCGTGGCTATCGGCGGCCGTATCTCTCTGATGGTCGGCATCGCCGCGGCGCTGGTGGCGGTCATCGTCGGCACGCTCTACGGATCGCTCTCCGGCTACCTTGGCGGCAAAGTCGACTCGGTCATGATGCGCCTGCTGGAGATCCTCAACTCCTTCCCGTTCATGTTCTTTGTGATCCTGCTGGTGACCTTCTTTGGTCAAAACATCCTGCTGATCTTTGTGGCGATCGGGATGGTCTCCTGGCTTGACATGGCGCGTATCGTGCGTGGCCAGACGTTGAGCCTGAAGCGCAAAGAGTTTATCGAAGCGGCGCAGGTCGGCGGCGTATCGACGGCCAGCATTGTGGTGCGCCATATCGTACCGAACGTGTTGGGTGTGGTGGTGGTATATGCCTCGCTGCTGGTGCCAAGCATGATCCTGTTTGAGTCCTTCCTGAGCTTCCTTGGTCTCGGTACTCAGGAGCCGCTCAGCAGCTGGGGCGCGCTGCTCAGCGATGGCGCAAACTCGATGGAAGTATCACCGTGGCTGCTGCTCTTCCCGGCGGTGTTCCTGGTCGTGACCCTGTTTTGTTTTAACTTTATCGGCGATGGCCTGCGTGATGCCCTCGACCCGAAAGATCGTTAAGGAGTGCTGTTAATGAGCATTATTGAAACCTCATCGCCGTCGGTGGCACAGCAGCAATCTAACGTTCTGCTGGATGTCAAAGACCTGCGGGTGACCTTTAAAACGCCGGATGGGGACGTGACGGCGGTCAACGACCTCAACTTTAGCCTAAGCGCCGGGGAGACCCTCGGGATCGTGGGTGAATCCGGCTCGGGTAAATCGCAGACGGCGTTTGCGCTGATGGGCCTGCTGGCCACAAACGGCGTGATCGGCGGGTCGGCAAAATTCAACGGCAGAGAGATCCTCAACCTGCCGGAGCGCGAGCTGAACCGGCTGCGTGCCGAGCAGATCTCGATGATATTCCAGGATCCGATGACCTCGCTGAACCCGTACATGCGCGTCGGCGAGCAGTTGATGGAAGTGCTGATGCTGCACAAAGGCATGGGCAAAGCCGAAGCGTTTGAAGAGTCGGTTAAGATGCTTGATGCGGTGAAAATGCCGGAAGCGCGTAAGCGCATGCGCATGTATCCCCACGAGTTCTCCGGCGGGATGCGCCAGCGCGTGATGATCGCCATGGCGCTGATGTGCCGTCCGAAGCTGCTGATCGCCGATGAGCCGACCACCGCGCTGGACGTGACCGTGCAGGCGCAGATCATGACCCTGCTCAACGAGCTGAAGCGTGAGTTTAATACCGCCATTATTATGATCACCCATGACCTCGGCGTCGTGGCGGGCATCTGCGATAAGGTGCTGGTGATGTACGCAGGCCGCACCATGGAGTACGGTGCCGCGCGCAACGTCTTCTATCAGCCTGCACACCCGTACTCGATTGGCCTGCTGAACGCCGTACCGCGTCTGGATGCGGAAGGGGAGTCTCTGCTGACCATCCCGGGGAACCCGCCGAACCTGCTGCGGCTGCCGAAAGGCTGCCCGTTCCAGCCGCGCTGCCCGTACGCGATGGAAATTTGTAACACTGCGCCGCCGCTGGAGGAGTTTGCCCCAGGCCGCCTGCGCGCCTGCTTTAAGCCGGTGGAGGAGCTGGTATGACTACCCAGACCGAAGAGAGAAAAGTTCTGCTCGAAATTGCCGACCTGAAAGTGCATTTCGATATCAAAGATGGCAAGCAGTGGTTCTGGCAGCCTGCCAAGACCCTGAAGGCGGTTGACGGCGTCACCCTGCGCCTCTACGAAGGGGAGACCCTGGGCGTGGTAGGCGAGTCTGGCTGCGGCAAATCAACCTTTGCCCGCGCCATTATCGGCCTCGTGAAAGCCACCGACGGTAAGGTCGCCTGGCTGGGCAAAGATCTGCTGGGGATGAAGCCGGACGAATGGCGCGACGTGCGCAGCGATATCCAGATGATTTTCCAGGATCCGCTGGCTTCGCTGAACCCGCGAATGAATATCGGCGATATCATTGCCGAGCCGCTGCGCACCTACCATCCGAACATGCCGCGCCAGGAAGTACGTGACCGGGTAAAAGCGATGATGATGAAAGTTGGCCTGCTGCCCAACCTGATCAACCGCTACCCGCACGAGTTCTCTGGCGGCCAGTGCCAGCGTATCGGCATCGCCCGGGCGCTGATCCTTGAGCCGAAGCTGATCATCTGTGACGAGCCGGTCTCCGCGCTGGACGTGTCGATTCAGGCGCAGGTGGTAAACCTGCTGCAGAAGTTACAGCGCGAGATGGGCCTGTCGCTGATCTTTATCGCCCACGACCTGGCGGTGGTGAAGCACATCTCCGATCGCGTGCTGGTGATGTATCTGGGCCATGCGGTAGAGCTGGGAACCTATGACGAGGTTTACAACAATCCGCTGCACCCCTATACCAAAGCGCTGATGTCGGCCGTGCCGGTTCCCGATCCGGATCTGGAGAAGAACAAACAGATCCAGCTGCTGGAAGGGGAGCTGCCGTCGCCCATCAACCCGCCGTCAGGTTGTGTGTTCCGCACCCGCTGCCCGATTGCCGGGCCGGAGTGCGCTCAGACGCGTCCGGTGCTGGAGGGCAGCTTCCGCCACGCCGTTTCCTGTCTTAAGGTTGACCCGCTATAATCCCGCAGGGCTGGCATGACGCCAGCCCTTTTTCGTTGCGAGGATAACCCGTGTCCAACCGATCTTTTTCGCTACGCCAGACGCTCTTCCGCCGCCTGTTCGATCAGCAGACCCGCTCTGGTCGCCGCTTTGAAGCTCTGTGCGGCCTGCTGGCGCTAGTGAGCGTTATCACGATCTTTATTGAATCCAGCATGGGCAGCCAGCTGACCTTTACGCCGCAGGAGTGGCGCCTCTTTATCTGGATAGAGATCGGCTTTACCCTCATCTTTACTCTTGAGTACATTTTACGGGTTATCGCCTGGCCCAGGCCCGTACGCTACGTCTTTAGCTTCTGGGGCGTTATCGATCTGGCCACCATGCTGCCGCTTTACGTCCTGTGGCTCTGGCCCGAGCTGGCTATTCACTACTTCTTCGCCTGGCGGGCGATGCGGGCGATACGCGTTTTGCGCATCCTTAAGCTGCTGCGCTATATGCCTGCGCTGCACAGCCTGTGGCGAGCAGTCATTAATGCCCGTCATCAGCTCATTCTGTTCTATGCGTTTGTGGGTATTGTGATGGTGTCGGCCGGGGCGCTGATGTACGCCATTGAAGGGGAGGCGAGTGGCTTTACCAGTTTGGGCGTGGCGGTTTACTGGGCGGTGGTGACGGTCACCACGGTAGGCTATGGCGATATTACGCCTCACTCGGTTTCCGGACGGTTTGTGGCCTCGGTGTTGATTTTAATTGGCTACTCGGTGATTGCGATTCCGACGGGGATCCTGACGGCGCAAATGAGCAACGAGCTCCAGCAGAGCAAGCGTGCCCGCCGCTGTCCGCGCTGTCATCTGGAGGATCATAACCTGGAGGCGCACTACTGCATGCGCTGCGGGGAACAGCTGCCGCAACTAAAAGAAACTTACCCAGAAGAGAAACAGTAAAAAGACATAGCGCGCGGCATTCACCGCGCTAAAAGCTTACTCACGCCACAGGATGTGGCAAATTTTATGGTCTTTCTCGCGGCACAGCAGCACGCGGGCAAAGATGTCGTTGATTTCACCCCCGTCGGTATCCGCCAGGCCGATAACCACCTCCGAGAAGAAGTCGGGGTTCAGATCGTAATCGACATGCTCCTGCCAGTCTTCAGCCGGATCGAACAGCTCTGCGCCGCCGCGCTCTTCAAACTGCAGGTTAAAAAGAATCACGTCTGCCGGATCGAGATTATCCATCGCCAGCTCAAGAAAAATATCGTAGGCCTGCTCAAGCGTTTCATCTTCAGTCAGGCGATTGTTCAGATCCATTTCCATAGTAACACCCTGGTTTAATCGCTAATGGGCACGTTTTACAGCAACGGACTAAAGAAGTAAAACAGTCGCTCGACAATCCGCTGCCATAGCGGACGTTTCAACCAGCGCGTGGCATCCAGCAGCCGGGAGCGAGAGATATAGTCATCCTGAACCGCCGCCAGATCGCCGCCAAAACCGGCATCATCAATGACCAGCGTGATTTCAAAGTTGAGCCACAGGCTGCGCATGTCGAGGTTTACCGTGCCTACCAGGCTCAGCTCACCGTCCACCAGCACGCTTTTGGTATGCAGCAAACCGCCTTCAAACTGATAAATTTTTACCCCGGCCGCCAGTAGCTCGCTGAAAAAGGCCCGGCTGGCCCAGCCCACTAACAGGGAGTCGTTCTTGCGCGGTAGAATAATGCTCACGTCCACGCCGCGCTGGGCAGCGGTACAAATGGCGTGCAGCAGATCGTCACTCGGCACAAAGTAGGGCGTCGTCATGATCAGATATTCCCGCGAGGCGTAGACGGCGGTCAGCAGCGCCTGGTGGATCAGATCTTCTGGAAAGCCCGGGCCGGAGGCGATGGTGTGAATAGTATGGCCGCTGGCCTGTTCAAACGGCATGACGTTGTTATCCGGCGGCGGCGGAAGAATACGCTTGCCGGTCTCAATCTCCCAGTCGCAGGAGTAGACCACGCCCATCGAGGTGGCGATCGGACCCTCCATGCGTGCCATCAGATCAACCCACTGGCCAACGCCCGCGTCCTGCTTAAAAAAGCGCGGGTCCACCAGGTTCATGCTGCCGGTGTAGGCGATGTAGTTATCAATCATCACCATCTTGCGGTGCTGACGCAGATCCATGCGGCGCAGGAAGACACGCATCAGGTTCACCTTCAGCGCTTCCACTACCTCTACGCCCGCATTGCGCATCATGGCGACCCACGGACTGCGGAAGTAGGTCACGCTGCCCGCTGAGTCGAGCATCAACCGGCAGTGAACGCCGCGCCGGGCCGCCGCCATCAGCGACTCGGCGACCTGGTCGGCCATTCCGCCGGGGTGCCAGATATAGAACACCATCTCGATATTATGACGGGCAAGTTGGATGTCACGGATCAGCGCCTGCATCACATCATCAGATGAGGTCAGGAGCTGAAGCTGGTTACCTTTTACGCCGCCGATACCCTGGCGGCGCTCACAGAGCTGAAACAGCGAGGTGGCCACCGGGCTGTTCTCTTCGGCAAAGATATGTTTGCAGGCTTTAAGATCGTGGAGCCATTTGGCGGTGGAGGGCCACATGGCGCGGGCGCGCTCGGCCCGCCGCTTACCAAGATGCAGCTCACCGAACGAGAGGTAGGCGATGATCCCCACCAGCGGCAGAATATAAATAATTAATAGCCAGGCCATAGCTGAGGGAACGGCGCGGCGCTTCATCAGGATGCGTAACGTCACCCCGGCAATCAGCAGCCAGTATCCTAAAATGACCAGCCAACTCACAACGGTGTAGAAGGTTGTCATAGTTAAAAAAATCCTTTTCAGTACGCCATACACTGAGTGTACGCATAAGCATCCATCTGGCAAATAAAAACGGCCGAGAAAGCGCTGGTGCGGCATCGGCAAGGGTCTATAATGGAGCCTTCGTTATTAGCAGAGTTGCTGTCATGAAGCGTAGTAGAACGGAAGTGGGGCGCTGGCGGATGCTTCGTCAGGCGAGTCGCCGCAAAGCTCGCTGGCTGGAAGGCCAGTCGCGTCGTAATATGCGCATCCACTCTATCAGAAAGTGCGTGCTGAACCGCCAACGTAACGCGTTGCTGTTCGCGATTACCCCGTACTGAGATCGTCTGAGGGCACGTTCTGGTGCCTTCACTCTTAGAGCCTAGAATACTTTTTTGTACGGCTTAACCGACACGGTCTGGTAAACGCCCGCTGCCACGTAAGGATCGGCCTCTGCCCAGGCTTTTGCCTCTTCCAGCGATTCAAACTCCGCAATGACCGTTGAGCCGCTAAATCCAGCCGCGCCCGGATCGTTACTGTCTACCGCAGGCATGGGGCCCGCCGTCAACAGGCGACCCTCGTCGCTAAGCAGCTGCAGGCGCGCCAGGTGCGCCGGACGTACGGAGAGACGTTTTTCAAGTGAGTTGGCAATATCTTCAGCGTAAATCACATAAAGCACGAGTAGAGTTCCTTAAATGATAAAATGACTTCGGGACGCTAACACACCTTGCATGCCGCACGCTACCCTCATGATTTTATGCGCCCTGAAAAGCTAAAACTGGACCGGAAAAATTGTCCGCAACGGCTAAAATGCGCGATAGATGTGATGGCTTATTGAATATGATTGCTATTTGCATTTAAAATCAGGACCTGGCTTTTCAACTGAAACGATTATGACTGCAATGACCCTTGATCTACCTCGCCGCTTTCCCTGGCCGACGCTGCTGTCTGTTGGTATTCATGGTGCTGTTGTGGCGACTCTGCTTTACACCTCAGTACATCAGGTTATTGAAATGCCCGCGCCCGCACAGCCTATTGCCGTCACTATGGTGACGCCTGCCGAGCTGGAGCCGCCGCAGGTGGTACAGCCCCCGCCGGAGCCGGTGGTAGAGCCTGAACCAGAGCCGGAACCGGAACCGATCCCCGAGCCGCCTAAAGAAGCGCCAGTGGTGATTGAAAAGCCAAAACCGAAGCCCAAGCCGAAACCTAAACCAAAGCCGGAGAAAAAGGTTGAGAAGAAGGTCGAGCAGCCGAAGCGTGACGTTCGCCCGGTAGAGACGCGTCCCTCTGCGCCGTTGACCAATACCGCACCGTCGCGCCCGCTGACCAACAGCGCACCGGCGGCCAGCAAACCGGTGGCGTCTGTGCCGAGCGGCCCGCGAGCGGTGGCCCGCAGCCAGCCGCAGTATCCTACCCGCGCCAAGGCGCTGCGCATTGAAGGCCGCGTACGCGTGAAGTTTGACGTCACCGCCGACGGACGCGTAGAGAACGTGCAGATCCTCTCTGCCCAGCCGTCAAATATGTTTGAACGTGAAGTAAAAACGGCGATGCGTAAATGGCGCTATGAAGCAGGTAAACCGGGCAACGGTTTAATTGTGAATATCGTATTCCGTCTTAACGGTGGTGCCTCGGTGGACTAAATGCCGCCGGTTAGCCGCAATAAAAAAGCCTCCGTACGGAGGCTTTTTTTATGCTTGCAGGGGAAGGGCGCGGGGCTTGCCTTCGCTGTCTACCGCCACATAGATAAACAGCGCCTCGGTGGCTTTATAGCGCTGGCCGATGGGCTCAGAGGAGACCTTCTTCACCCACACCTCAACGTTGATGGTCACCGAGGTCGTGCCGCGTTTAACGCAGCGTGCATAGCAGCACACCACGTCACCCACCGCAACCGGACGCAGGAAAGTCATGCCGTCGACCCGGACGGTGACCACGCGGCCATGGGCGATCTCTTTCGCCATGATCGCGCCGCCCATGTCCATCTGCGACATCAGCCAGCCACCAAAAATATCGCCGTTGGCGTTGGTATCTGCCGGCATCGCCAGCGTGCGTAATACCAGCTCGCCCTGTGCTGCTTCGTTTACGTTACTCATCAGGACTTATCTTCCTGCGGCAGGTGACGATAGATATAGAGGCCGCTCAGCAGGGTAAAGATCAGCGTCAGGGCAGTTAAACCAAACACCTTGAAGTTCACCCAAATATTTTGCGGCAACCAGAATGCAATATAGATATTGGCCAGTCCACAGATAATGAAAAACAGCGCCCAGGCGAGGTTGAGCTTTGACCATACCGTCGCGGGAAGGGCGATCTCTTTACCCAGCATGCTCTGGATCAGTGGCTTTTTCATCACCCACTGGCTAAACAGCAGCGCACCGGCAAACAGGGCGTAGATCACCGTGACTTTCCACTTGATAAACTCATCGTTATGGAAAAAGAGCGTCAGACCGCCAAACACCGCTACCAGCACGAAGGTCACCAGCGCCATTTTTTCAACTTTGCGATAGCGCACCCAGCTGTAGATCAGCACCACCGCCGTCGCCACGATCAGCGCCGCCGTTCCGGCATAGATGTCATAGAGCTTATAAAAGGCAAAAAATACAATCAGCGGCAAAAAATCAAGAAACTGCTTCATTCTTCGATTCCGTAATAGATGCAGCCTGCCTGTTAAGCACGCTGCGGGATGTTAAGGGCGGATCAGCATATAGAGACGATAAAGATAAACAAGCAGCGCCGCCGAGATCAAATTGCTGAGCGTATTGGCCAGGATAGCACCCACCGTTGGCGTCAGGACAGCGAAATTAGGGGCGAACATCAGCAGCAGCGTTTTTGCCAGCAGCCAGCCCATCACCGCTGGAGCCACCAGGCGCATATTGCCCCAGCCCAGACGCATGCTGTTACGGATCGACTGAAAGACCCCCATTTTATCCTGCACCATCATTACGGGCGCAAAGGCCAGCAGGATCGCAAGGATAACCCCTGGGACCACGATAAACATGATGCCGATCTGGACCATAAAGGTGGTCAGGAAGATCAGGATAAACAGCTTTGGCAGCACCGGAGCGCTGGCGCCAATGGCCCGCAGCGCGCTTACGCGATGGCCCGCTGAAATCAGCTGGAGCAGCAGCAGCATCCCGCCCGCCAGGATGGCGTTGCCAAACAGCCCGGAGAAGGTGGAGGCGGCAGAGGCACGCAGCAGCACCTGCTGCTGTTCAGGCGTCATGTTTTGCACCAGTTCAAACAGCCCGGCGCTGCCGGACAGGTTGTCACCCTCGCGCAGAATGGCGAGCTGCTCATCAGTGGGTGAAAAAACGTGGCCAAGCATGACCGTGATAAACGCACACAATAAGGCGATCAGCAAAATAGTGACGAACTGATTGCGAACAAAATTTCCCGTGTCACGGTAAACGGACTTCGCCGTGATAGACATGCACTCTCCTTGAGTAAACCGGTATTAATTTGCTGACGATTGTAACCTGGTTAGCGTCGCAGTGGCAGCACTCTCCCGTGTATGGAAAAGCATAGCTTTGTAAAACAGTCTCACCGTGAAAATTGATCTACACCCAAACAGATAGTGTCCTGATGATTAAGGAAAATTAATCCAGATCAATGAATGTGACTTTATAGGGTTAAATGTGATCTGCGTTAGATCACTTTGTACTTCAATGTAGGTATATTCACCGCGCCAGAAAAATAACCCTATCGATGGAGCGGAAAAGAATGAAAAAATTAGCGGTGGCAGCGTTGGTGTTAAGTGCATTTTCAGCTGGGACATATGCTCATGACGCGGGCGAGTTTTTTGTACGTGCCGGTTCGGCGACGGTAAGACCTACCGAAGGGTCTGATAACGTGTTAGGCAGTCTGGGCGGGTTTAACGTCAGCAACAACACCCAGCTGGGTTTGACCTTCACCTATATGGCAACGGAGAATGTCGGTATTGAGCTGTTAGCCGCTACGCCGTTCCGCCACCATGTCGGCACCGGCCCGACGGGCAACATTGCCACCGTCGAGCATCTGCCGCCAACCCTGGTTGCCGAGTGGTATTTCGGTGACAGCAGCAGCAAAGTCCGCCCCTATATTGGCGCAGGCGTGAACTACACCACGTTCTTTGATGAGAAGTTTAATGATACCGGTAAAGCGGCGGGTCTCTCCGACCTGAGCCTGAGCGACTCCTGGGGCGCTGCGGGCGTTGTGGGGCTGGACTACCTGATCAACCGCGACTGGCTGATTAACGCCTCGGTGTGGTACATGGATATCGATACCGATGTGAAATTCAAGGCGGGTGGGGTGCAGCAGACCGTTGATACGCGTCTCGATCCGTGGGTGTTTATGTTCTCTGCGGGCTATCGCTTCTGATCCTAACAACCCCCTCTCTAAAAAGCTGGCTTAAAAGGTCAGCTTTTTAATTTTCTTCTGTATAGGGCTCGAAAATACGCCTCGCTGAACGCGAAATACGCCTCATGCCGAAGTGTTATTTACATTTAGTATGTATATTTACAAGAAGTAGGCAAACTGCTAGATTGCACCTTTAATTTTAGCATATCGAGCTGCTGAATGTTACCGCAAAATCAATTAGTTATATGGATGCTGGCTATTTGCATCTGTGCTCCTTTCTTGCTCAGTTCCTCTTTTTTTTCTTTTATTGATAAAGACAATAAAAATCGTGCTAACCAAATTGACGGCTTACGGTTTTTTCTTTCAATATTTGTCGTATTTCACCATTTCGTGCTGGCTCACTCATGGTTTACCACAGGTGACTGGAGCCTCAACGCGTTAGGGGCTTACCCGGTGAACAAGCTATCCGGTGGTTTCGGCGTTGCGCTGTTCTTTATTATCTCGGGTTTCCTTTTCGCCAATATAAAAACGACCGGCACTGAGTGGGCCATATTCTATGTAAAGCGCGTTTTCCGCGTTGGCCCGATGTTCTTCTTCTCCTCCATCGTCGTTGTTCTCATGACAATCTATCTCCAGCGCGATAACCTGATGATTCAGGGCAGCCTGAACAATCTCCTGCACTGGTTTGATATGGGGATAACAGGGACGAAGCCTGATATTCTGGGAGGGAAAGGCTCGACGTTTCTCAATGCCGGTGTGACCTGGACCTTATACTGGGAGTGGGCATTCTATTTCTCGTTGCCGCTGGTTCTGCTGATCAAGCGTAAGTTTGATAACATTACCTTTACGCTGGCCTTTTTGTTTGTTTGTTATTATCTAAGCCGTGATGTTGATCGCTACTGGATAGGTTTTGCAGCGTTTTTTGCCGTTGGTTTCTTATGCCGCGAGCTGGTTAATTACGTTAAGATCAAAAAAGTGTGGCTTGATATCGGAGCGGTGATCTCCTTTGCAGTATGCGTTTTTGTTATTGAAGATCCGTTTGCTCTCTCATCCGTACCGCTGTTTGGCATGCTGTTCTTTTGTATCTGCTCTGGCGCCGATATTTTTGGTCTGTTGAGATTCAAGGGTGTGGTTCGCTTAGGAGAGGTAAGCTATAGCATCTATCTAATTCATGGCATTTTCTTGTTTGTTATGAATAAGTTTTTCTTCAGCTATTCACTGCCAGATGTGCCATTGGCGTACATGTCTGTTGCGACAGTGACCATGGTGCTGATGATCCTGGCGTCGGCATTTACCTATCGCTATATCGAACTGCCGTTTATTAAGCTGGGACACAGGCTGCCCAAATCATTAGACAAACTGACGAAGGAACAGGGTTCTCCAACCCCCGCCGACGGCCAGTTCACCGACGGCGGGGCTGCGCTTAACCCATCAGCGTCGCCGCTTTTAGACCCTGTACAAACTCCCTCAGCTCGGTCAGCATCTTAACGGGCTTATCAAGGTTATTCTCAATAATCTTAACGATGGCGGAGCCGGAAATTGCCCCGGCTGCGCCTGCCTCCAGCGAGGTTTTCACCTGCTCCGGCGTCGAGATACCAAAGCCCTGCAGCGGCGGGGCGGCATTGTACTCAGCCAGCTTCGCGACCAGATGTTGTAGCGGCAGGGCCACGCTGTTCTCTGCGCCAGTTACCCCGGCGCGTGAGAGCAGGTAGGTGTAGCCTCGTCCATAGGAGGCAATCTGACGCAGCAGATCGTCATCGGCGTTCGGCGGGCAGATAAAGATCGGCGCAACGTTATGGCGCATCGCCGCCTGACGGAACGGGGCTGACTCTTCCACCGGCACATCCGCCACCAGCACTGAATCAACGCCCGCTTTTTCGCACTTAGCGTAGAACTCATCAATACCCTGGCTGAATACCAGGTTGGCGTACATCAGCAGGCCGATAGGGATAGTCGGGTGCTTCTGGCGCACGGCAGCCAGCATCTCAAAGCACTGGGCGGGCGTGGTACCTGCGGCAAAAGCGCGCAGAGTGGCATTCTGGATAGTGGGACCGTCGGCCAGCGGATCGGAGAAGGGGATCCCTAACTCCAGCGCGTCGGCACCGCCCTCAATCAGCGCATCGATAATCTTTAGCGACTGTTCGGGAGAGGGATCGCCCAGGGTAACAAAGGGAACAAACGCTCCCTCCTTGCGCTCCTGCAGGCGCGTAAACAGCTGCTCATAACGTTCCATCACATCTCCCCTCGTGCTTTTAAAATATCGTGAACCGTAAAGATGTCTTTGTCGCCGCGGCCAGAGAGGTTAACCACCAGCAGCTGCTCTTTTTCCGGGTTTTCGCGCATCATCTTCAGCGCATGGGCCAGCGCATGCGAGGACTCCAGCGCCGGAATGATCCCTTCGCTACGGCACAGCAGTTTGAACGCCGCCAGGGCTTCATCATCGGTAATCGAGACGTAATCCGCACGTCCGATGCTGTTCAGATGCGCGTGCTGCGGCCCCACGGACGGGAAATCGAGTCCGGCAGAGATAGAGTAGGACTCCTCAATCTGACCGTCATCGGTTTGCATCATCGGTGACTTCATGCCGAAGTAGATACCCACCCGGCCATGCTTCAGCGGCGCGCCATGCTCGCCGGTCTCAATCCCGTGGCCCGCCGGCTCGACGCCGATTAAACCCACGCTGCTCTCTTCAATAAAGTCAGCAAACATGCCGATGGCGTTAGAGCCGCCGCCGACGCAGGCGATCACCGCATCCGGCAGACGACCCTCTTTTTCGAGGATCTGCGCTTTGGTCTCTTCGCCAATCATGCGCTGGAACTCACGCACAATAGTCGGGAACGGATGCGGGCCTGCCGCCGTGCCGAGCATATAGTGGGCAGTGTCGTAGCTGCCAGACCAGTCACGCAGCGCTTCGTTGCAGGCATCCTTCAGGGTAGCCGAGCCGCTATAGACCGGGATCACCTCTGCACCCATCAGGCGCATGCGGAACACGTTCGGCGACTGACGCTCCACGTCCTTGGCACCCATGTAGATACGGCATTTCAGGCCGAGCAGGGCGCTGGCGAGCGCGGAGGCGACGCCGTGCTGGCCCGCGCCGGTCTCAGCAATGATCTCGGTTTTACCCATGCGCTTGGCAAGCAGCGCCTGGCCCAGCACCTGGTTAGTTTTGTGCGCGCCACCGTGAAGCAGATCTTCACGCTTAAGATAGAGCGTGGTTTTGGTTCCGGCGGTCAGGTTCTGGCATTTCGTGAGCGCAGTCGGACGCCCCGCATAGTTTTTCAGCAGATCGCTAAACTGGGCCTGAAACGCCGGATCCTTCTGAGCACTGACAAAGGCCTCTTCCAGCTGGCGCAGGGCGGGCATTAAAATTTGCGGAACGTACATGCCGCCGAATTCACCGAAGTAGGGATTGAGCAAAGTTGTCATTACAGATTCCTTAATAGGCACGCAGGGTACGGAAAACCGAGGCCAGCTTGCTGGCATCTTTAATACCCGGTTCAGATTCCACACCTGAATTAAAATCGAGTCCGGCACAGCCCGCCTGCGCCGCCGTGACGCAGTTATCTGCGCCGAGGCCACCGGCCAGCATCACGTTGTCCAGCGTCTCTCCGGCCAGCAGGGACCAGTCAAAACGCTGGCCGGTGCCGCCCTGGCCGTTATCAAACAGATAGCGGTCAACGTGGTTGAAATTACGGGCCGGGAGCGTATCGCTGACGCTCAGCGCTTTCCAGATGGCGACGCTGGCCGGCAGCGCGGTGCGTAACGCATCAATATAGGCCTGATCCTCTGCTCCGTGCAGCTGGACGGCAGCAAGCTGAAACCGTTCTGCCTTCTCGACCACTGCTTCGACGGATGCGTTACGGAAGACGCCTACGTAGCGCAGGGGCGCTGCGGCAATCACCGCATCGGCCTGGGCATCGCTCACGCAGCGCGGAGATTCAGGAACGAAGATCAGCCCGCCGAAGAGCGCTCCGGCTTCAAACGCGGCCTGCGCATCCTCGGGACGCGTCAGCCCGCAGACTTTATTCTCGCCCAGCAGCACGCGCTTGATGGCGGCGTCGAGATCGTCCTGCTCCATCAGCGCCGATCCGATTAAAAAGCCGTTGGCGAAACGGCTCAGATCGCGCACCTGGGCATAGGTGTTAATCCCCGACTCGCTGATTACCGTAACGCCCGCGCCAAGGCGAGGTGCCAGCTGGCGGGTGCGGTTGAGATCGATAGAGAGATCGCGCAGGTCGCGGTTGTTGATACCTACCACCTTAGCTCCGAGGACGATAGCGCGCTCCAGCTCCTCTTCATTACTCACTTCGGTCAGCACGCCCATCTTCAGGCTGTGGGCCACGGCGGCGAGCTGGCGATATTCATCGTCATTGAGCACCGAGAGCATCAGCAGGCAGGCGTCCGCCTGGTAGTAGCGCGCCAGGTAAATCTGGTAGGCCTCGATAATAAAATCCTTACACAGGATCGGCTGCGGCGCGGCAGCGCTCACCAGTGGCAGAAAATCGAAGCTGCCCTGGAAATATTTCTCATCCGTCAGCACAGAGATGGCCGATGCATGGTGCTTATAGATGTTGGCGATCCGCACAGGATCGAAGTCATCGCGGATCACGCCTTTTGACGGCGAAGCCTTTTTACATTCGAGAATAAATGCCGTGCGCGCGCCCTGCAAAGCGTCGTAAAAGCTGCGCGTGGCGGGCACAATATCGCCTTGAAAACTGGCCAGCGGCTGCTGCTGTTTTCGGGCGGCGACCCAAATCGCCTTATCTGCGACGATTTTCGCTAAAACGGTTTCCATTACTTATCCTCTTGCCGCAAGCGCGGTGACTTTGTCATAGGCAGCACCGCTGCGTAGTACGTCCAGAACCTTTTGCGCGTTGGCCTGCAAATTCTCTTCTCCATGCAGGCGCATCAGCATCGCCACGTTTGCCGCGACGGCGGCCTCGTGGGCGGCTTCACCTTTACCTTGTAGTAAGCGCGTCAGAATGTCACGGTTTTCTTCCGGAGTGCCGCCAGCCAGCGCCTCCTGGCGATACGGCGTGAGGCCAAAGTCGGCGGCCTCCAGCTGATAGCTGCTGATATCGCCGTTGTTCAGCTCGGCAACCAGCGTCGGGGCGTGCAGAGAGACTTCGTCCATGCCGCCGCTGTGCACTACCGCCGCCCGCCGGTAGCCCAGTACGCGCAGCGTTTCGGCAATCGGCAGCACCAGTTCCGGGCTGTAGACGCCAATCAGCGCCAGCGGTGGGTGGGCCGGGTTAATCAGCGGCCCCAGCACGTTGAACAGGGTGCGAGTCTTGAGCTGCTGGCGTACGGGCATCGCATGGCGGAACCCGGTGTGGTACTTCGGCGCAAAGAGGAAGCAGACCCCTAGCTCGTCCAGCGCGGTTCGGGACTTATCCGCGTTCATATCGAGATTGATGCCAAACGCCGCCAGCAGATCCGACGAGCCGGAGCGGCTTGAAACGCTGCGGTTGCCGTGCTTCGCCACCTTCAGGCCGCAGGCTGCGGCGACAAAGGCGCTGGCGGTGGAGATATTGATGCTGTTGCTGCCGTCGCCGCCGGTGCCAACGATATCGGCAAAGGCATAGTCCGGGCGCGGGAAGGGCGCTGCGTTCTCCAGCAGGGCGGTGGCCGCCCCGGCGATCTCATTTGGATGCTCGCCGCGGATCTTCATGCTGACCAGGGCCGCCGCCAGCTGCTCTGGCTTCAGCTCGCCGCGCACCACCGCCGAGAAGAGCTGGTGGCTCTCCTGCTGGCTCAGGGTCTGAGCCTGATAGAGTTTCTCCAGGATCGGTTGCAGGGTATTGCTCTGCTCCAGCTTCTGCTGCGCCCAGGCCAGGGTCTGCTCCAGCAGGCGTGCGCCCTGGGTGGTCAGAATGGACTCCGGGTGAAACTGGAAGCCGCAGACGCGATCGACATCGTGGCGCACCGCCATCACCATGCCGTTGAAATGCGCATTGATGGTCAGCCCGGCGGGCACGTTGCTGCCCACCAGTGAATGATAGCGCGCCACCGGCAGCGGGTTGCTCAGCCCGGCGAACATCGCCTGGCCGTCGTGTTCAATGTTTGAGGCTTTACCATGCAGGATCTCTCCGGCCTGGCCGACGTACCCGCCGTAGGCTTCAACAATCGCCTGATGGCCGAGACAGATACCAATGATCGGCAGCTTGCCGCGCATGCGGGTTAACAGCTCAGGCATACAGCCCGCCTCGGAGGGGGCCCCAGGGCCTGGAGAGAGCATCAGAACCGGGTTCTCCATGGTCGCCAGGCGGTCAATCAGCGTCTGGGCAGGAACATGGTTGCGGTAGATCACTACGTTGTGACCGCTGGCGCGCAGCTGATCGGCAAGGTTATAGGTAAACGAGTCGATATTATCGAGCAGCAGAATGTCAGCCATCAGAACGTCTCCTGAGCGTGGTGTGCGGTGGCAATGGCGCGCAGGACCGCGCGAGCTTTGTTGCGGGTTTCATCGGCTTCAGACTGCGGAACAGAGTCCAGCACCACGCCCGCACCTGCCTGAACGGTGGCGACACCGTTTTCAACGTAGGCGGAGCGGATCACAATGCAAGTATCCAAATCGCCGTGGGCAGTGAAGTAGCCCACTGCGCCGCCGTAGCTGCCGCGACGGGTGCCTTCCGCCTGAGCGATAAGCTGCATGGCGCGGACCTTTGGCGCACCGCTCAGGGTGCCCATATTCATGCACGCCCGGTAGGCGTGGAGGACATCGAGATCGTTGCGCAGCTCGCCCACCACGCGGGAGACCAGATGCATCACAAATGAGTAGCGATCAACCTTGGTCAGGTCGGCAACGTAGCGGCTGCCCGGCGTGCAGATGCGGGCCAGATCGTTGCGGGCGAGGTCAACCAGCATCAGGTGTTCGGAGAGCTCTTTATGGTCGGTACGCATCTCCAGCTCGATGCGGCTGTCGAGATCGCGATCCAGCGAACCGTCGGCCCGGCGGCCGCGCGGACGCGTTCCGGCAATCGGGTAGATCTCAATCTGGCGAGACTGCGCATCATACTTCAGCGAGCTCTCAGGCGACGCGCCGAACAGGGTAAAGTCGTTATCCTGCATAAAGAACATGTAGGGACTCGGGTTGCTCTTCTTCAGCACGTCGTAGGCTGCCAGCGGTGATGGGCAGGGCAGGGAGAAGCGGCGGGACGGCACAACCTGGAAGATCTCTCCGGCGCGGATGGCTTTTTGCATCTCGCGTACTACCGCCCCAAACTCCTCGTCGCTCTGGTTGCATTCGCAGCGCATAGACGCCACCGTCTCTACCGGCAGCGGTGCGGGAGGCAGGCTGAGCTGCTGACGCAGTTCGGCAATGCGTTGGGTCAGGCGCTGCTGTTCGGCGTCGGAAGGAGTGAAAAGGCTTGCCTGGATGCGGGTTTGCTGCTGCTGGTGATCGATAACCAGCAGCGTTTCGGCCAGGTAGAAACAGAAGTCCGGGCAGCCATTCTCCTGTGCAAGCGCAGGGAGATCCTCAAAACCGGCTACCAGGTCATAGGCGAAGAGGCCGCCAAAGAACATCGCCTCACGCTCTTCGGCCGGAACGGTAACCAGCTCCTGGAGCAGGCGAAAGGTATCAAAAACGGACAGAGAGCAGAGGCGGGCGTCTTCGTCCAGCAGGTTGCTTACCGGCGGATAGTGCAGAACGCGACCATCCGGACGGGCGATGTTCTCTACGCCAGCGGGCAGGGCGGCATCCAGCAGCGGCAGGAGCGATGCGCCGTTAGTCGTCAATGCCTGAATAGTGACAGTGTCACCAAACGCGGTAATGCGTAGCGCGCTGTCGACCAGCAGCAGGCTCTTGAGATCGTCCTTGCTGTCGATATCGGCGGATTCCAGCAGCAGCGTTGCCGGACGATCCGCGCACAGCTGATGAAACAGGGCGGTCGGGTTCTCCCGGTACGCGGCGTGGTCTGTGAGAAGCTGTAGTGCAGGTTTTGGCATTGGCATAGTCATTCTCATCCGATCGTTATTCTATTCAAAAAAAAGCCCGCTCAGTTGGCGGGCCGGGGTATCTGTCTGCTTGAGGCAAACGCTCGCTCACCGCCCGTTTTCAGGAGGAGTGCCACCAGCGGATAAGCGTAGAATGTTTGAACATTTTCAGATACCTCGTTGTGTGAACTTGCGTACTAGTTAACTGGTTCAGGAGAATAAAGTCAACCCCTGATTTCAGAATTCGCGCCTTAACCGTTATGATAGAGTCCTAAATGAGATATACCCTACTGGAGCCGCTTTGAGCGACACGAATTACGCCATTATTTACGACCTTCACTCTCACACTCAGGCCTCAGACGGTTTGCTCTCCCCGGAAGAATTAGTTCATCGCGCAGTTGAGATGCGTGTGGGTACGCTGGCTATCACCGATCATGATACGACCTCAGCTATTCCCGCAGCCCGGGCGGAGATTGCGCGCGCAGGCCTGAACCTGACGCTGATTAACGGCGTGGAGATCTCTACCCTCTGGGAAAACCACGAGATCCATATTGTCGGCCTTAACATCGACATTGAGCATCCGGCAATGGTGACGCTGCTTGAAGAGCAGAAAGCCCGTCGCCAGGCACGCGCCATGCAGATTGGCGAGCGCCTCGAAAAGGCGCATATTCCCGGTGCGTGGGAGGGGGCGCTGCGCCTGGCTAACTGCGGGGCGGTGACCCGTGGCCACTTTGCTCGTTTCCTCATTGAGAGCGGCAAAGCCAGTGACGTGGCGGGCGTGTTTAAAAAGTATCTTGCGCGTGGTAAAACCGGATACGTTCCGCCCCAGTGGTGTACAATAAAACAAGCTATTGATGTGATTCATCATTCTGGCGGCAAAGCGGTAGTGGCCCATCCTGGGCGCTACGATCTTAGCGCTAAATGGCTGAAAAGACTGCTGGCACACTTTGCCGAACAGGGCGGTGATGCGATGGAAGTCGCGCAATGCCAGCAGGCGCCCAACGAGCGCACCCAGCTTGCTGCGTATGCGCAACAGTTTGGTCTTATGGCGTCGCAGGGATCGGATTTTCACCAGCCCTGCCCGTGGATCGAACTGGGTCGCAAACTGTGGCTGCCCGCAGGCGTAGAAGCGGTATGGCAGCTCTGGGAACAGCCTCAACATAATAATGAGAGGGAAGTATGAGTCAGTTTTTTTATATTCATCCGGATAATCCCCAGCCGCGCCTGATTAACCAGGCAGTGGAGATTGTGCGTAAGGGTGGGGTGATCGTCTATCCCACCGACTCCGGCTACGCGCTGGGATGTAAAATCGAAGATAAAGGGGCGATGGAGCGTATATCGCGCATTCGCCAGCTGCCGGATGGCCACAACTTTACGCTGATGTGCCGGGATCTCTCCGAGCTGTCGACCTATGCTTTTGTGGATAACGTGGCATTCCGCCTGATCAAGAACAATACGCCGGGCAACTACACCTTTATTCTCAAAGGTACAAAAGAGGTCCCGCGCCGTCTGCTGCAGGAAAAACGCAAAACCATCGGCCTGCGCGTGCCGTCTAACCCTATTGCACTGGCGCTGCTGGAAACGCTCGGCGAGCCGATGCTCTCTACTTCGCTGATGCTCCCCGGCAGCGAATTCACCGAGTCCGATCCCGAAGAGATCAAGGATCGTCTTGAAAAGCATGTGGAGCTTGTCATTCATGGCGGCTATCTCGGACAGCAGCCTACCACGGTGGTCGATCTCACCGATGACGCGCCGGAAGTGATCCGCGAAGGCGTGGGCGATGTGAAGCCGTTCCTGTAGGATTTTGACCACTATGGCCAACGACAACTCAATAACTGAATAAATACCATCGCACGGGGCAACGACAAGCTATGGTAAAAGATATTGAAAAACAAGTGATTGAGATGTTCACTATCCGTAGTGGTTCATATCTATTCAGAAAGAAGAAATACGATACCTACTCAGCCGAATCAAGCATTCACTTCGATGTGCAGTTAGATCAGGATGATGTTGAGGAGCTGGTTGAAGACTTTTCGAAGGAGTTCAATGTCGATATGTCGAATTTTCATCTTGAAACTTACTATCCCGATGTTAAATTCTCCTGGAACCCATTCAAAAAACCTGAGCCTGTGGATGTTCCCGATTTCACTATTGATATGTTTATTCAATCAGCAAAAGCGGGAAAATGGTTGTACGATTAATGGCAGATAATCAACAAGTGATTGTGTCAACTGCCTTTTTCACAGTCGAATTAGAGATTGCACGTAAGGGAGTAGTGACCCCCTTCCTATAGGAGTCAGCACGATGTTAAAAGGGACCGGCAGGCTTGTCTTGCCCGCAGGAGTGTTGCTTGCACTTTTTATGCTGATCGGCTGTAGCGTGAGCTCGCCGCAGCTGCCGGAAACGGAGAAAATCGTCTACTTCAAGGCTGGGGATAACTTTCTGCTGGCCCGAGGAGATGAGCACACCTACGACTTCAGCGGGGCTGAAACTCGCCGCCTCTATGATCGCTGGTTAGTGCTAAAGCGTGACTATGGTGATGCGGTGCGCGGCATGACGGTGAATTTTGACGTCAATAATCGTGATGTACAGGCCCAGTACAACGCCTTTATTCGTACCGATCGGTTACAGCCTGGACAAAAAGAGGCGCTGGTGCGCGACTACGGCGCGAAAGCCACCTCAGATCCGCAGACGATGGTGGTCTCGTTCCGTGCCAGCGGGAGCTATGGCCTGTCACGTAACTACGTCATGGATGATAAGTTTATAAAGCTCGACCCGCCGGTCACTGTGAGCATTAACGACAAAACCCGGGGCGTAAACCCGCTCTGGATCCCGCTGATGATCCCCGCCTTTCCCTTTATCATGGCCTACGGCTGCGCCACCGGGCGCTGCATCTGACAACCACACCCCAGTGATTAAAAATTAACCTGGGGTGCTACAGTATTTCATTTGATTTTCGTGTAGTATGTGCGCCCAAGAAATAGAGTGTGCTTTGCACCTATCCAGACGCCTGTGAAGGCGACACCTGAAGGAACCGCCATGAGCGAAAAATTACAAAAAGTGCTGGCCCGCGCTGGCCACGGCTCCCGCCGTGAAATCGAAGCGATCATTGCCGCCGGGCGCGTCAGCGTTGACGGAAAAATCGCTACGCTGGGCGACCGCGTTGAGGTTATCCCAGGCCTGAAAATCCGTATTGACGGCCATCTTATCTCAGTTAAAGAGTCCGTTGAGCAGATCTGCCGCGTGCTGGCCTACTATAAACCAGAAGGTGAACTCTGCACCCGTAACGATCCGGAAGGGCGTCCGACGGTGTTTGACCGTCTGCCGAAACTGCGCGGTGCGCGTTGGATCGCCGTTGGCCGTCTGGACGTGAACACCTGCGGCCTGCTGCTGTTTACCACCGACGGTGAGCTGGCTAACCGCCTGATGCACCCCAGCCGTGAAGTCGAGCGCGAATACGCCGTGCGCGTGTTTGGTCAGGTCGAAGAGAACAAGATCCGCGATCTCTCCCGTGGTGTGCAGCTGGAAGATGGTCCGGCAGCGTTTAAAACTATTAAGTTCAGCGGCGGCGAGGGTATCAACCAGTGGTATAACGTCACCCTGACCGAGGGGCGTAACCGCGAGGTTCGTCGTCTGTGGGAAGCCGTTGGCGTGCAGGTAAGCCGTCTTATCCGCGTCCGCTACGGTGATATTCTGCTGCCGAAAGGGCTGCCGCGCGGGGGCTATACCGAACTGGATCTGGCTCAGACTAACTATCTGCGCGAGCTGGTGGAGTTAACGCCGGAAACGGAATCCAAGGTGGCGGTAGAGAAAGATCGTCGTCGGCTGAAAGCGAATCAGATCCGCCGGGCGGTCAAGCGTCATAGCCAGACCGGCAGCGCGCGTCCGGCCAGCGGACGTCCTGCAAGCGGCAATCGCCGCTCCAGCACGCGTAACAGCAAAGCATAAAGAAAGGGGCCTCGGCCCCTTTCTTATTTAATAGTCAATGCCGATCTGTGCCTTTACGCCCGCGTCGAAGGCGTGCTTAACCGGACGCAGCTCGCTCACCGTATCCGCCAGCTCCAGAATATCCCGATGGCAGCCACGGCCGGTGATAATCACCGTCTGCTGGGCCGGACGCGCTTGCAGGGCGCTCAGCACTGTCTCCAGCGGCAGATAGTCATAGGCCACCATGTAGGTCAGTTCGTCCAGGAGCACCATATCCAGCGTCTCGTCGGCCAGCATCCGCTGGGCATGCTCCCACACGGCCAGACAGGCGGCAGTATCGGCCTCGCGGTTCTGCGTATCCCAGGTAAAGCCCGTCGCCATCACCTGAAACTCCACCCCGTGCGGCTCCAGCAGGTTGCGCTCGCCGTTAGGCCAGGTACCCTTAATAAACTGGATCACGCCCACTTTTTTACCATGGCCCACCGCGCGGGTTGCGGTGCCAAAGGCGGCGGTGGTTTTGCCTTTGCCGTTGCCGGTAAAGACGATAATAATCCCGCGCTCGTCCTGGGCGGCGGCCACGCGTGCATCCACGTGATCCTTCACCCGCTGCTGTCGTTGCTGGTAACGCTCTTCACTCATTGTGCTATCCCCGGTTTGCGTCCAGGCTGAGCATCAAAGCTCATGCCGGTTTTGCGACGGCTGTCATCACCCATCAGCCATAGGTAGAGCGGCATGATATCAGCCGGGGTCTTTAATTTTTGTGGATCTTCCGACGGAAACGCGCTGGCACGCATTTTTGTTCGCGTGCCACCGGGGTTGATGCAGTTAACCCGCAGGTGCCTGCTCTGATACTCCTCCGCCAGCACCTGCATCATGCCTTCGGTGGCAAATTTGGACACCGCGTAGGCCCCCCAGCTGGCGCGGCCCTGGCGGCCTACGCTTGAGGAGGTGAACACCAGTGAGCCAGCCTCTGACTTGAGTAATAAAGGAAGAAGCGCCTGGGTCAAGTAGAAGGTCGCGTTGACGTTAATCTGCATCACCTGCTCCCAGACTTCAGGTTTCTGCTCATCCATAGGGCAGATATCCCCCAGCATGCCCGCGTTATGCAGGACGCCATCGAGGCGGGGAACGGCGGCGTCAATCTGTGCCGCCAGCTGCTGGCACTGCTCCGGCGTGCAGGTGGCGAGATCCAGGGTATACCAGCGGGCGGTTTTGCCGCCCAGCTGCTCAATGCGCTGGGCCACGTGGCGCAGCTTCTCTTCATTTCTGCCGAGCAGGATCACTTTTGCGCCGTAGCGGGCATAGGTCAGGGCGGCCTCCTGGCCAATCCCGTCGCTGGCACCGGTCACCAGAATAATGCGGTTCTCTAATAAATCTCGTTTTGGCTGGTAGTGCACGGTTTCTCCTTTGCGCTCTCGTTCATCCAGGCGTCGTTTCACAGGATCGGGTCTTGTGGGCTTTATGCCTTAATCCGCCGCGTAATTCAATCGCCAAGCTCCTGCATTGATGCTTTGAACCTTTTCAACTTCTTACAGAGCAAAAAAATCAGCAAGATGGCGTCTAACTTAGCACGACGGCAGAAGACGATGCGGGCGGGGTCATGTACACTGGCCTTTACGTTGAGTGATGTAACCAAGGTGGGACGCGTGGAATTACTATCTGAATACGGGTTGTTTTTAGCCAAGATTGTGACGGTGGTGATTGCCATCGCCGTCGTGGCGATGCTTATCGTTAACCTGACGCAGCGCAAACGCCAGCGCGGGGAGCTTCGCGTCACAAACCTGAGCGAGCAGTATAAAGAGATGCAGGAGGAGCTCTCGGTCTCCTTGCTCGATACGCACCGGCAGAAGCTGTGGCACAAGGCGCAGAAGAAGCGTCTGAAGCAGGAGGCCAAAGAGGCAAAGTCTACTGCGAAGCTGGGCGTACCCGCTGCTGCCACTAAAGCGCGTGCCTGGGTGCTGGATTTCAAAGGCAGTATGGATGCGCATGAGGTCAGCAGCCTGCGGGAAGAGATCACCGCCGTGCTCACCGTTGCTAAGCCTGAGGATCGGGTCGTGCTGCGTCTTGAAAGCCCCGGTGGCGTGGTT
Organism: Enterobacter sp. C2; assembly: GCF_019880405.1. NCBI lineage: Bacteria > Pseudomonadati > Pseudomonadota > Gammaproteobacteria > Enterobacterales > Enterobacteriaceae > Enterobacter > Enterobacter sp. C2. The sequence goes on along the minus strand of NZ_CP082269.1, from coordinate 2,377,841 downwards.
CACGGCTATGGTCTGGCATCGTCCCAGCTACAGCGTCTGCGCGATAAAAACATTCCGCTCACGGTTGCCGTGGACAAAGTCGCTGCCAGTGGTGGGTATATGATGGCCTGCGTGGCGGACAAGATCGTTGCCGCACCCTTTGCCATTGTCGGGTCGATTGGCGTCGTGGCGCAGATCCCTAACCTCAACCGTTTCCTGAAAAGCAAAGATATTGATATTGAATTGCATACAGCTGGTCAATATAAACGGACGCTGACCCTGCTTGGGGAGAATACCGAAGAGGGACGGCAGAAGTTCCGCGAAAGCCTGAACGAGACCCACGATCTCTTCAAATCCTTTGTTAAGCAGATGCGTCCTTCATTAGATATTGAGTCCGTGGCCACCGGTGAACACTGGTATGGCGTGCAGGCCCAGGAGAAGGGGCTGGTTGATGAGGTGGGCACCAGCGACGAGCTGCTGCTTGGCCTGCTCAACGAGTTCGAGGTGATCGGGATTCGCTACACCCGCCGCAAGAAATTAATGGATCGCTTTACCAGCAGCGCGGCGGAGAGTGCCGACCGGCTGCTACTGCGCTGGTGGCAGCGCGGTGAAAAGCCGCTGCTGTAAACGGTGATAATAGAGAAGCGAGGCGCAATGCCTCGCTCTGTTTACTCCGCCAGGGTGTATTTCTCTGACAGTACGTGGGCAAGATGTTTAAACATGTTAAACACCGCCGTACTCTTCGCCGTGGGCAGGCCCTGCTCATCAAGAAAATAGTCGCCGCTGAAAATCAAAATGCCGTTACGTTCGGTGACGTTGGTGGCTTCGATGCCCTGCACATAATCCTCGTGCTCGCGGATGATCTCATTCGCTTTCGCCAGCAGTGACTGACGATCGATCGGTAGAACTGACTCTTGCATAGTTACCTCCTTAAACGTTGTCGATATTCTACGTCCAGGGGAACAAATGGGGCAAATTTTCCCTGTTATCAAGAGGGCTTTTACCCCATTCCGCCGTTGGCGCGATCCGTTTTTGCATGCTAATAAAGTTGCGTAACAAATTTTATCAGGTAGAGTGTGCGCTTTCGTCAATCTGGCAACAGATTTGCTTGACATTCGACCTTAAGTTCGTCGTTCTCATCCCACCAGACGCGGAAAAACCTGTTAACTCAGTCACCTGGAAGTCTTAATTTCAGCGTCTGGTTATGAAAAAGGGTTGATATCCCGTGACGTCGCCGCTATATCTGAGGCACGTCGCCAGGGGATGGTGAGTCAACGTGCGGCGTATTCCTGGAAGAATCAAATTAGGTAAAGGTGAATATGGGTAAAGCTCTCGTTATCGTTGAGTCCCCGGCAAAAGCCAAAACGATCAATAAGTATCTGGGTAGTGACTACGTGGTGAAATCCAGCGTCGGTCATATCCGCGATTTGCCGACCAGTGGCTCAGCCGCCAAAAAGAGCGCTGACTCTGCCTCCACCAAAACGGCTAAAAAGCCCAAAAAGGATGAACGTGGCGCGCTGGTCAATCGTATGGGCGTCGACCCATGGCACGACTGGGATGCGCGCTATGAAGTGCTCCCCGGCAAAGAGAAAGTGGTCTCTGAGCTAAAGTCGCTGGCCGAAAAAGCCGATCATATCTATCTCGCAACCGACCTTGACCGCGAAGGGGAAGCCATTGCCTGGCACCTGCGGGAAGTGATCGGGGGCGATGAGACGCGCTACAGCCGCGTCGTGTTTAACGAAATTACCAAAAATGCGATCCGCCAGGCGTTCGAAAAGCCGGGCGAGCTGAATATTGACCGTGTCAATGCCCAGCAGGCGCGTCGCTTTATGGACCGCGTCGTAGGCTACATGGTCTCGCCGCTGCTGTGGAAAAAGATCGCCCGTGGTCTCTCTGCGGGTCGCGTGCAGTCCGTTGCCGTGCGGCTGGTGGTTGAGCGCGAGCGTGAAATCAAAGCCTTCGTGCCGGAGGAGTACTGGGAGGTGGACGCCAACGTGGCGACGCCAGCCGGTGACTCGCTGGCGCTGCAGGTCACGCACCAGCAGGACAAGCCGTTCCGTCCGGTTAACCGCGAGCAGACCATGTCGGCAGTTAGCCTGCTGGAGAAAGCCCGTTATACCGTAACCGATCGGGAAGATAAGCCGACCAGCAGCAAGCCGGGTGCGCCGTTCATCACCTCGACGCTGCAGCAGGCGGCCAGCACCCGTCTCGGCTTTGGCGTGAAGAAAACCATGATGATGGCCCAGCGTCTGTACGAAGCGGGACACATTACCTATATGCGTACTGACTCAACCAACTTGAGCCAGGACGCGGTGAGCATGGCTCGCAGCTATATCACTGACAACTTCGGCAAAAAATACCTGCCGGAGAGCCCGATTCAGTACTCCAACAAAGAGAACTCGCAGGAAGCGCACGAAGCGATTCGTCCTTCTGACGTGGCGGTTGTAGCTGAGTCGCTGAAGGATATGGAAAACGACGCGCAGAAGCTCTATCAGCTGATCTGGCGTCAGTTCGTTGCCTGCCAGATGACGCCAGCCCAGTATGACTCCACGACGCTGACCGTAGAAGCGAGCGAGTTCCGCCTGAAGGCGCGCGGTCGCACGCTGCGTTTTGACGGCTGGACCAAAGTGATGCCCGCGCTGCGTAAAAACGATGAAGATCGCACCCTGCCGCCGGTGAACAAAGGCGACGTGGTGTCGCTGATCGAGCTGACTCCGGCCCAGCACTTTACCAAGCCGCCTGCGCGCTTCAGCGAAGCTTCGCTGGTTAAGGAGCTGGAAAAACGCGGCATTGGTCGCCCGTCTACCTATGCGTCGATCATTTCGACCATTCAGGATCGCGGCTATGTGCGGGTGGAAAACCGTCGCTTCTATGCTGAGAAGATGGGGGAGATCGTCACCGATCGTCTGGAAGAGAACTTCCGCGAGCTGATGAACTACGACTTCACTGCCCAGATGGAGAACAGCCTTGACCAGGTGGCGAACCACGAAACCGAATGGAAAGGCGTGCTGGATAACTTCTTCAGCGACTTTACCAAGCAGCTAGAGAAGGCCGAGCAGGATCCAGAGGAGGGCGGCATGCGCCCGAATCAGATGGTGCTGACCAGCATTGACTGCCCGACCTGCGGACGGAAAATGGGTATCCGCACGGCGAGTACCGGTGTCTTCCTGGGCTGCTCTGGCTACGCCCTGCCGCCGAAAGAGCGCTGCAAAACCACCATCAACCTGGTACCGGAGAACGAAGTTCTCAACGTGCTGGAGGGTGACGATGCTGAAACCAACGCTCTGCGTGCGAAACGCCGCTGCGTGAAGTGCGGCACGGCGATGGACAGCTACCTGATCGATCCGAAACGCAAGCTGCACGTGTGCGGTAACAACCCCACCTGCGACGGCTACGAGATCGAAGAGGGCGAGTTCCGCATTAAAGGTTACGACGGCCCAATCGTAGAGTGCGAGAAGTGTGGTTCTGAAATGCACCTGAAAATGGGGCGCTTCGGTAAATACATGGCCTGCACCAACGACGACTGTAAAAACACGCGTAAGATCCTGCGTAGCGGGGAAGTTGCACCGCCGAAGGAAGATCCGGTTCCGCTGCCTGAGCTGCAGTGTGAGAAGTCGGATGCCTACTTCGTGCTGCGCGATGGGGCAGCGGGCGTCTTCCTGGCGGCCAATACCTTCCCGAAATCGCGCGAAACCCGTGCGCCGCTGGTGGAAGAGCTGTACCGCTTCCGCGATCGCCTGCCAGAGAAGCTGCGCTATCTGGCCGATGCGCCGCAGCAGGATCCTGCCGGCAACAAGACCATGGTCCGCTTTAGCCGCAAGACCAAGCAGCAGTACGTTGCCTCAGAGAAAGAGGGGAAAGCCACCGGCTGGTCCGCCTTCTTTATTGATGGCAAGTGGGTAGAAGCGAAGAAATAAGCCTGCTGTTGTCTCCTGAAGGGCCGGTTATCCGGCCCTTTCTTATAACGACATTATTATTTTTTTTTCATATCTATACACTGTAGATATAAATGATATAGTGGTTATAGCTACTTCCTCTCTTATTATTAAATCGTCTTAGACGATGCCGTGTGCGCAAAATCGGATGGTCCGTCATGAAACTACAGCAGCTTCGCTATATTGTTGAGGTGGTCAACCATAACCTTAACGTCTCATCTACTGCCGAAGGGCTTTATACCTCGCAGCCCGGGATCAGTAAGCAGGTTCGTATGCTGGAGGACGAACTGGGGATCCAGATTTTTGCCCGCAGCGGTAAGCATCTTACTCAAGTTACGCCGGCCGGTCAGGAGATCATCCGCATCGCCCGCGAAGTGCTTTCCAAGGTAGAGGCGATAAAATCGGTTGCCGGTGAGCACACCTGGCCGGATAAGGGATCGCTGTACGTGGCGACCACCCATACCCAGGCCCGCTACGCGCTGCCTAACGTGATCAAAGGCTTTATTGAGCGCTACCCGCGTGTATCCCTGCATATGCATCAGGGATCGCCCACACAGATTGCTGAAGCGGTATCTAAGGGCAACGCGGACTTTGCCATTGCTACCGAAGCGCTGCATCTCTACGACGATCTGGTGATGCTCCCGTGCTACCACTGGAACCGCTCTATCGTGGTGACGCCGGATCACCCGCTGGCAGGTAAGCAGTCGGTGAGCATTGAAGAGCTGGCCCAGTATCCGCTGGTCACCTACACCTTTGGCTTTACCGGCCGCTCCGAACTGGATACCGCGTTTAACCGTGCTGGCCTGACGCCGCGCATTGTATTTACCGCTACCGACGCTGACGTGATCAAAACCTACGTCCGTCTCGGACTGGGGGTGGGGGTGATTGCCAGCATGGCTGTGGATCCAATTTCCGACCCTGATCTGGTCAAGCTGGATGCGCAGGGCGTGTTCAGCCACAGCACCACCAAAATCGGTTTCCGTCGCAGCACCTTCTTACGCAGCTACATGTATGACTTTATTCAGCGCTTCGCTCCGCATCTTACCCGTGACGTCGTCGATACCGCCGTCGCCTTGCGTTCGAACGAGGATATTGAAGCTATGTTCCACGATATAAAGCTGCCGGAAAAATAACAGCAGGGCGACAAAAGTAGTCGCTAATGTAGCGCAGCGCAAATTACCTTCTACAATACTCTCTTCGCGATCATAACATCGAATATTTCACTCGAAATGATTCGTAAATTCGCTGGATTTTAGGCTAAAGTTTCTTTAGGATTTGTCCTATGTAATGATTACTTAAACCTATTGTTCGGTGTCAATATGATAAGCGATGTCGATTGTGTGAGGTTAGCAATGCCAGCAGGAAGTGAAGAACCGCAAAGGGATCTCGCGCTTAAGCGTAAAGCGTGGCTCGCGGTATTTCTCGGTTCGGCTTTCTTCTGGGCGGTTGTGGCGCTGGTTATCTGGAAATTCTGGGGTTAGGCCTATGGCAATTACCGAGCGGTTAAATCCGGTTCAGGACCGCTGCCGGTCCCCTAAACATCCTCACGTAAGCGAGAGCCAGACGACGGTGCAGATCCCGGCGGGCTGGCAGCTTACGGCGGCGCAGAAAGCGTTTATTGACTCTTTTGCTGACGATAAAGCCAAAAAATAGCGGTCATCCTCTCTACCCGAAACCTCGCTCCGGCGAGGTTTTTTACGTTCAGACCCCCGGAAAAGCACCCGATTTAGCGATTTGGGTTGTTATCAAAACGTTACGGCATGTTTGTGTTATCTTTAATACAGACCCTGATACCAGTCAGGGTATCGATACTCTGTATTAGGAGGAGCTTATGTCGTCTACCCTACGCGAAGCCAGTAAGGATACATTGCAGGCAGAGAACAAAACCTGGCACTATTACAGCCTGCCGCTGGCCGCAAAGGCACTTGGGGATATCTCCCGCTTACCCAAGTCACTAAAAGTACTGCTGGAAAACCTCCTGCGCTGGCAGGATGGGGACTCCGTCACCGAAGAGGATATTCGTGCGTTAGCCGGGTGGCTCCAGTCTGCCCACGCCGACCGGGAGATCGCCTATCGCCCGGCACGGGTGCTGATGCAGGACTTCACCGGCGTGCCTGCCGTGGTTGACCTGGCCGCCATGCGCGAAGCGGTTAAACGTCTCGGCGGCGATACCGCAAAAGTCAATCCGCTCTCTCCGGTCGATCTGGTGATCGACCACTCCGTTACCGTGGACCACTTCGGCGACGATGACGCCTTTGAAGAGAACGTCCGTCTGGAGATGGAGCGCAACCATGAGCGCTACCAGTTTCTGCGCTGGGGCCAGCAGGCCTTTAGCCGCTTCAGCGTCGTGCCGCCGGGAACCGGGATCTGCCATCAGGTAAACCTCGAATACCTCGGCAAAGCGGTCTGGAGCGAACTGCAGGATAAAGAGTGGGTCGCCTATCCGGACACGCTGGTGGGCACCGACTCGCACACCACCATGATCAACGGCCTTGGCGTGCTGGGCTGGGGCGTCGGCGGCATTGAGGCCGAGGCCGCGATGCTGGGTCAGCCAGTATCCATGCTGATCCCTGACGTGGTTGGCTTCAAGCTGACTGGCAAGCTTAACGAAGGCATTACCGCTACCGACCTGGTACTGACCGTTACCCAGATGCTGCGTAAGCACGGCGTGGTGGGTAAATTCGTCGAATTTTACGGCGACGGTCTCGATCATCTCCCGCTGGCGGATCGTGCGACTATCGCTAACATGGCCCCGGAATATGGCGCAACCTGCGGCTTTTTCCCTATCGACGACGTTACGCTCAACTATATGCGCCTCAGCGGCCGCAGCGAAGAGCAGGTGGCGCTGGTGGAGGCCTACACGAAAGCGCAGGGGATGTGGCGTAATACTGGCGATGAGCCGGTCTTTACCAGCACTCTCGAACTCAATATGGCTGAGGTAGAGGCCAGCGTTGCCGGACCGAAACGTCCCCAGGATCGTGTACCTCTCGGCGACGTACCGAAGGCGTTTACCGACAGCTCAGAGCTTGAACTGAACCATGCCCAGAAAGATCGCCAGGCAGTCGAGTATTCGATGAACGGGCGTCAATATGAGTTGCCAGAGGGCGCGGTGGTTATCGCGGCGATCACCTCCTGCACCAACACCTCTAACCCGAGCGTGCTGATGGCGGCGGGGCTGCTGGCGAAAAAAGCTGTAGAGCTAGGGTTGAAGCGTCAGCCATGGGTGAAGGCGTCGCTGGCACCTGGCTCAAAAGTGGTCTCTGACTATCTGGCTCAGGCCAGGCTTACCCCCTGGCTCGATGAGCTTGGCTTCAACCTGGTAGGCTACGGCTGTGCTACCTGTATCGGTAACTCCGGGCCACTACCCGATCCCATTGAGCAGGCGATCAAAAAAGGTGACTTAACCGTTGGGGCGGTGCTCTCGGGTAACCGTAACTTTGAGGGTCGAATTCATCCCCTGGTGAAGACTAACTGGCTGGCGTCGCCGCCGCTGGTGGTGGCCTATGCCCTGGCAGGAAATATGAATATCAACCTGGCCACCGATCCGCTTGGTCACGACAGAAAAGGCGATCCGGTCTACCTGAAGGATATCTGGCCGTCAGGCGATGAGATTGCCCGCGCCGTTGAGCATGTTTCAACCGACATGTTCCGCAAAGAGTATGCCGAAGTGTTTGAAGGTACCGACGAGTGGAAGTCGATTGAGGTAGAGCACTCCGACACCTATAGCTGGCAGAATGACTCGACCTACATCCGCCTGTCACCATTCTTTGATGAGATGCTAGCGACACCGAAGCAGGTTGAAGATATTCATGGGGCACGGATCCTGGCGATGCTGGGTGACTCTGTGACAACCGACCATATCTCGCCGGCGGGCAGCATCAAACCGGACAGCCCGGCTGGGCGCTACCTGCAAAGCCACGGGGTGGAACGCGGGGATTTCAACTCCTACGGTTCACGCCGGGGTAACCATGAAGTGATGATGCGCGGCACCTTTGCCAACATCCGTATTCGTAACGAAATGGTTCCTGGCATTGAGGGCGGGATGACCCGGCATCTGCCGGGCAGCGAAGTCATCTCTATCTATGACGCGGCTATGCGTTACCAGAAAGAGGGGACGCCGCTGGCGGTCGTTGCCGGTAAAGAGTACGGGTCAGGATCGAGCCGTGACTGGGCCGCTAAGGGACCACGTCTGCTGGGTATTCGCGTCGTTATTGCCGAGTCGTTCGAGCGTATTCACCGTTCGAACTTGATTGGTATGGGGATCCTGCCGCTGGAGTTTCCTCAGGGCGTGACGCGTAAAACGCTGGGGCTGACGGGGGAAGAGAAGATTGACGTTGATAATCTGACCCAGCTCAAGCCGGGCGCGACTATTCCAGTGCGGCTGACGCGAGTGGATGGCAGTCAGGAGACTATTGATTGCCGCTGTCGTATCGATACCGCTACTGAGCTAACCTACTACCAGAACGATGGGATCCTGCACTACGTGATCCGTAATATGCTGTAAGTGAGCAATGCCCGGCCTACCGAACCGTGTAGGCCGGGTAAGGCGGATATCGCCACCCGGCGTTGTCTCGCCTCAATCAACCCAGCAGATGGCCCATTTTAGCTGCCTTGGTATCAAGGTAGTGCTCATTATTAGGGTTACGCCCGACGATCAACGCCACGCGTTCAACGATGTTAATCCCGGCCTCGGTAAGGATCTCGACCTTGCGCGGGTTATTGGTTAACAGCCGTACCTCATCCACGCCCAGCAGCTTGAACATGTCCGCGCACAGCGTAAAATCACGTTCGTCGGCGGCAAAGCCCAGCTGATGGTTAGCTTCTACGGTATCATAGCCCTGGTCCTGTAGTGCGTAAGCGCGGATTTTATTCAGCAGGCCAATGTTGCGACCCTCCTGACGATGATACAGCAGGATCCCGCGTCCCTCTTCAGCGATGTGGGAGAGGGCGGCCTCCAGTTGAAAACCGCAGTCGCAGCGCAGGCTGAACAGGGCGTCGCCGGTCAAACACTCCGAATGGACGCGGGCGAGCACCGGCGTCTGCCCGGAAATATCGCCATAGACCAGAGCAACGTGATCCTGTCCGGTTGCCAGTTCTTCAAATCCCACCATCAGGAAGTCGCCCCAGGGGGTTGGCAGTTTGGCTTCTGCCACACGTTTAAGCTGCATGTGATTCTCCAGATTAAGCTGGCACTTTCTGTGCCCGTAGCCTTGAGGCTTTCTGTCTGTCCCTATTTTGCCACAAGGCGCGCCACTTCACTAATCGCCACCGTGGCTTACAAAGATTAAACGCACAAATCCGTCAAATCCGCCGAACTTGTTATTTTTCAGTTATTATTGTGTCACTTAATTGAAAGGGAAAGAAAATGCTCTCAATCGCAAGACGGATTGCCGCCGGAACGGGACTTCTACTGATCATGCCACTGTTGGTATTGCTCTTCGGCTGGCATTGGCAGCCTGGGGGCCACAGCGGCTGGCTTAAAATGCTCTACTGGATCACCGAAACGGTCACCCAGCCCTGGGGCATCATTACCCACGTCGTATTATGCGGCTGGTTTTTGTGGTGCTTACGCTTTCGCCTGAAGGCGGCGCTGATGCTGTTTGCCATTCTTGGGGCAGCAATCGTGATTGGCCAGGGGGTGAAATCCTGGGTTAAAACTCAGGCTCAGGAGCCGCGGCCGTTTGTCGTGTGGCTCGAAAAAACTCACCAAATTCCGGTAGATGAGTTCTACACTTTAAAACGTAAGGAGCGCGGCGCCCTGGTGCAGGCGCAGCTTACCGAGCAGGACAACGTGCCTGAGTTTTTACGCAAGCACTGGCAGAAAGAGACTGGTTTTGCCTTCCCCTCCGGTCACACGATGTTTGCCGCCAGCTGGGCGCTGCTGGCCGTAGGCCTGCTGTGGCCTCGCCGCCGCACGGTCACTATCGTTGTGCTGATGGTTTGGGCGGTGCTGGTGATGGGCAGCCGACTGCTGTTGGGCATGCACTGGCCGCAGGATCTGGCGGTGGCCACGCTCATCTCCGGTATTCTGGTTACCCTGGCGACCTGGCTTGCGCAGCGTCTCTGTGGACCGCTGACGCCACCGGTGAAAGAAGACATCGAGATAGCCCAGCGCGAAGAGAAAAATGAGTAAGGCCGCTTAGCGTTGAATTTCTGCTTTTTGGCCTTACATCTTCTGGATGTCACGGTTTTCCATTTCGTCCGCTGCGCGAAAATGGTAGTTTATAAGGCTGGATGCAGCAGGTTGAACAGAATTTATTCGCCCTAAGCCACATAACGGGAAGTAATGTGAAATATCTACTCATTTTCTTACTGGTGTTAGCAATCTTTGTCGTTTCCGTCACTCTGGGTGCGCAAAACGATCAGCAGGTGACCTTCAATTACCTGTTGGCGCAGGGGGAGTATCGTATCTCTACGCTGCTGGCGGTTCTGTTCGCCGCTGGCTTTGCTATCGGCTGGCTGATCTGCGGTCTTTTCTGGCTGCGCGTGCGGGTCTCTCTGGCGCGGGCAGAGCGGAAGATTAAGCGTCTCGAACAGCAAATCGCCCCTGCAACAACCGCTCCTGCAACGGCTGCTCCTGCTGCGCCTGCAACGACTGCGCCTGCCACCCATAGCGTTCCGGTAACGACCGCAACGACGCCGGTCGTCAAGGAATAACAGGCTATGCTGGAGCTGTTGTTTCTGCTGTTACCCGTGGCAGCCGCCTACGGCTGGTACATGGGACGCAGAAGTGCGCAACAAACAAAGCAGGATGAGGCCAACCGGCTGTCACGTGACTACGTGGCCGGCGTCAACTTCCTGCTGAGTAACCAACAGGACAAGGCGGTAGACCTGTTCCTCGACATGCTCAAAGAGGATACCGGCACCGTTGAGGCGCATCTCACCCTGGGGAACCTGTTTCGCTCCCGCGGCGAGGTGGATCGTGCTATCCGCATCCATCAGACCCTGATGGAGAGCGCCTCTCTCTCCTATGACCAGCGCCTGCTGGCAGTTCAGCAGCTGGGCCGCGACTATATGGCTGCGGGCATGTACGATCGCGCCGAAGATATGTTTAATCAGCTGGTGGACGAAACCGATTTTCGCATCGGGGCGCTACAGCAGCTTCTGCAGATCTATCAGGCCACCAGCGAGTGGCAGAAGGCGATCGACGTTGCCGAGCGTCTGGTTAAGCTGGGTAAAGATAAACAGCGGGGCGAAATTGCCCATTTTTACTGCGAGCTTGCGTTGCAGCAGATGGGCAATGACGATATGGACCGCGCGATGGCGCTGCTGAAAAAAGGCGCTGCTGCCGATCGCACCAGCCCCCGGGTCTCTATCATGATTGGCCGCGTGCTGATCGCCAAAGGCGATTACGCTAAAGCCATGGAGAGCCTGCTACGGGTAATCGATCAAGATAAAGAGCTGGTCAGCGAAACCCTGGAGATGTTGCAGACCTGCTACCTCCAGCTCGGAAAAAACGACGAGTGGGCAGAGTTTCTTACCCGCTGCGTTGAGGAGAACGTGGGTGCGACCGCCGATTTGATGCTGGCTGAAATTATCGATCAGCGTGAAGGGCAGGATCAGGCGCAGGTCACCGTTACGCGTCAGCTCCAGCGTCACCCCACGATGCGCGTTTTCCATAAGCTAATGGATTACCACCTGCACGATGCCGAAGAGGGGCGGGCGAAAGAGAGCCTGATGGCGCTGCGAGACATGGTCGGGGAGCAGATCCGCAGCAAGCCGCGCTACCGCTGTCAAAAGTGCGGTTTTACAGCCTACACTATGTACTGGCACTGTCCTTCCTGTCGGGCGTGGTCAACGGTGAAGCCAATTCGCGGTCTCGACGGGCAGTAATTTAAAAAAAAGACCCACTTTAGTTACAACATACTTTAATAGATTCATATTCCAGCCAGCACCGTGCCGAATCAGTCAGGCAGCAGAAAATACACCCTGTCATTTTCCTCCGCCCGCAGTTAGAATGCTGCCCGTTTATCCTTTTGCGCCCGCGCGTGCTCATCAACAAGAAGGTCTGGTCATGACGTCTACTGCTTCATCTTCTTCCACATCTCTGTGCCACTCTCCCGTTGTGGTTGCCCTCGACTACGCCAGTCGCGATCGCGCTCTTGAGTTTGTCGATCGCATCGCTCCCAGCGACTGCCGCCTGAAGGTAGGCAAAGAGATGTTTACCCGTTTTGGGCCGCAGTTCGTGCGCGAGCTTCACCAGCGCGGCTTCGATGTGTTTCTCGATCTGAAGTTTCATGATATTCCCAATACCGCAGCCCATGCGGTGGCCGCCGCAGCCGATCTTGGCGTCTGGATGGTCAACGTTCACGCCTCTGGTGGCGCACGTATGATGAACGCCGCCCGCGAGGCGCTGATGCCGTTTGGCAAGGACGCACCGCTGCTCATTGCCGTGACGGTTTTAACCAGCATGGAGGCCAGCGATCTGCTCGATCTGGGCATCACCAGCACGCCTGCCGAGCACGCTGAACGCCTGGCGCGCCTGACGAGGGAGTGCGGCCTGGATGGTGTTGTCTGCTCTGCACAGGAGGCGGTGCGCTTCAAGAGCGAGCTGGGGCAGGCATTTAAGCTGGTGACGCCGGGGATCCGTCCTCAAGGCAGCGAAGTGGGCGATCAGCGGCGGATTATGACGCCGCAGCAGGCGCTGGCGGCGGGTGTTGATTATATGGTGATTGGTCGTCCGGTGACCCAGTCTGCCGATCCAGCCCAGACCCTCAGCGAAATTAATGCCTCCCTGAAGCTGGAGGCATAATGAAGGACAGTAATAGCCGTTTAGTCTACTCCACCGAAACCGGGCGTATCGATGAACCTAAAGCTGCACCTGAGCGGCCAAAAGGCGATGGCATCGTGCGCATTCAAAAGCAAACCAGCGGGCGTAAAGGTAAGGGTGTCTGCCTGATAACAGGCGTAGAGGGCGACGATGAGGCGCTGAATAAGCTGGCAGCTGAGCTGAAAAAGAAGTGTGGCTGTGGCGGATCGGTGAAAGAGGGCGTCATCGAAATTCAGGGCGACAAGCGCGATCTGCTTAAAACGCTGCTGGAAGCCAAAGGCATGAAGGTCAAACTGGCGGGCGGCTAACAGATAAATAAAAAGCCACGGCGATTGCTGTGGCTTTTTATTGCGTTATTCAGATCTGCAAGAAAGTATTACGGCGTTATCAGAACGCGTTTTCAATCCTTGAAAGACCTGCTACGTCATATTATTAGTCGACCTGGTGACCGATAATACCACCAACCGCTGCGCCACCCAGGGTACCCAGAGTGCTGCCGTCGGTCAGGACAGAGCCACCGATCGCACCTGCGCCGGCACCGATAGCGGTGTTACGGTCGCGTTTAGACCAGTTGGAACAGGCGCTCAGAGACATTGCCAGTGTAACAGCCAGTACGACAGTTGCTGCTTTTTTGCTTGATAACATCATAATACTTTCTCCTGAAATTTCGATTCACGGAAAGAAATCTCTTTAAGTATAGTGTGGTTATGACACTCTAAAGTCTTTTTCCGTAAATTATGTTACACAGTTGTTACTGATAACCACGCTCAGCTGAAGCGAGGCGGTAGTTACATCCTGTTATATCGCTGAACATAATTTTACTTCTTGGCTGTTGAACAGACAGGTAAAAAGTCTTAATTGAATCGTCAGAAAAGTCTCATAGATGAGGGAGATAGCCCACTTTCATGGGCTAAAAAAGCGTTAGCGCGTACGGGGAGATTTAACAATATCGACCTGCACGCCAGCCTGCTCCAGCTCGCGCTGCGTGGCTGCGTTAAGCTTGTCATCGGTGATCACCCTGTTAAAAGGGTGGTGCTGTCCAAGCGGGTAGGGATGTACTACACCAAACTTTGAGCTGTCGGTCAGAATAATGGCTTCACAGCCCTTTTCCAGCACGGCATTCACGACGTCAGCGCGCATCATGTCCCGACCAGTAAAGCCGGTATCAGGCTGCCAGCCATCAATACCAATAAACGCCTTGCTGAAGTGTACCTGAGCAATATACTGGCGCGTCAGTGGCCCCACCATGCTCTCGCTTTTCTTCTGATAGATGCCGCCGAGCAGGATCACTTCGCAGGAGGTCTCTTTAAGCAGGTGAGCAATATAGCTACTCACGGTCACAATAGTGATATCTTTCTGCTCAGCGAGGGTGCGTGCCAGCAGCGCATTGCTGCTGCCATTTTCAATAAATATCGTTTCCCCGGGCTCCACCGTGGAGGCAGCAAATTCCGCCAGTTCGCGCTTCAGGGCAAAATTATTGAGCATGCGGGTTTCAACATCGTCGCTTTCCAGCGGTACCGCATAGCCATGGGTGCGGCGCAAATAGCTCTGCTTTTCCAGCGTATTCAAATCCTGGCGGATAGTCACTTCCGATACGCCCGTTGTTTTAGCCAGATCGGTCACGCTGACCCGGCCTCTATCAATTACCATCTGCAAAATAATTTGTTGTCGGGAATTCATCGCGATTAAATTTCCCACGGCGTTTTAGGCGAATTTTGCCCCTGAGCCTGCTCGGCATCACTCTGCGCCAGAAGCTCTGCCTTAAGGATTTCAAGATTATGAATGGCAGAGTGGTAATCACCCGCAACCAGAATATCGAGCACGGTATCAATCCGTCCTGCCAGTTGCTTTGCGTCGATGTCAGCCATCATGTCACTCCTGATCAAAAGGGTAATAAATTTAATGATGCTAAAAATAGTGTAAAAAGAGAAGGAGAAAAAAATAAATCTCAGAAAAGCATAAGCAAAGGATATTCGTTAATGGCTAGCGCATTTTCCGCGTCTGGTAACGCTTGTACCAACGCTCAAAGGCGGCGGCGGGCATGGGCTTAGCAAACAGAAATCCCTGCCGTTCATTGACGCCATTTTTCGTCAGAAAGGCATCCTCTTTGGCGCTCTCTACACCCTCGGCAATGACCTGTAAATTTAGTGCCTGCGCCACGGCGACGATCGCCCGTACCAGCGACTGCGAAATTGGCTGCTTGTGCACGTCGCGCACAAATGACTGGTCAAGCTTGATGGCGTCTATCGGGAAGCGAGCCAGCTGCGACAGCGACGAGTAGCCGGTACCAAAGTCGTCGAGGTGCACCTGCGCGCCGAGGGCGCTAAACTGCTCAATCACCGACAGGGCTACCTCTTCGTTTTCAATCAGGCAGCTTTCGGTTAGCTCAACGTCAATCGGGCTGTATTCAA
Source organism: Enterobacter sp. C2 (assembly GCF_019880405.1). Taxonomy (NCBI): domain Bacteria; kingdom Pseudomonadati; phylum Pseudomonadota; class Gammaproteobacteria; order Enterobacterales; family Enterobacteriaceae; genus Enterobacter; species Enterobacter sp. C2. The sequence continues at coordinate 2,362,746 of NZ_CP082269.1, read as the reverse complement.
AATGGAGATCGCTAAGCGCCTGTCTGAGATCGCTGAACAGGGTCTGGTCAGCTAACTGGCGTGCGGAGAGGTTCACTGCAACGCGTATGTTCAGCCCCTTGTCGCGCCATTTGGCAATCTGCTGCAGCACGTCCAGCATCACCCATCGCCCCAGCGGGACGATCAGGCCAGACTCCTCGGCATAGGAGATAAACTCTGTCGGGGCGAGAAGGCCGCGCTCTGGCGACTGCCAGCGTACCAGCGCCTCCAGGCTACGGATCTCGCCGCGCCAGGTTACCTTGGGCTGGTAGTAGATCACCAACTGGTTATCATCCAGCGCCTTGCGCAGGTTAGTATCGAGCCACAGATACTCAAAGACGCGCTGGTTCATCTCAGGTGTAAAGACACAAAACTTACCCCGGCCGTTCTCTTTGGCGGTATACATGGCGGTATCGGCGTTGCGGATCACCGTTTCCCAATCCTCACCGTGCTGGGGGGCCAGCGAAATGCCCAGCGAGCAGCCCGAGTAGACTTCGATAAGCCCGATGCGAAAGGGCTGGCGCAGCCGGGTTAAGATGCGAGATGCCATCGCCTCCAGCGCGCTCTGCGAGGTTTTGGTCGCCAGAACGATAAACTCGTCGCCGCCCAGCCTTGCCAGCACCTGGCCTTCGTCCAGGCAGCTTAAAATAGCCAGCGCCACCGCCTGCAACAGCTGGTCGCCAAACATATGGCCATAGGCGTCGTTGACCTTTTTAAAATTATCGAGGTCGAGATAGACGATACCCACCTGGCTATCGCCCCGTCGCGCAATGGCGTCGCTCGTCAGCTCATTGATGGCATTGCGGTTAGGCAGGCCGGTGACGGTGTCGGTATTGGCCAGCACGCGCAGACGCTCCTGGGCGCGGCGCTCTTCGGTAATATCGGTGCCGGAGCAGATAAGATATATTTCGTTTTTACCGCTGCCGCTGTGGACAAATTTATTGCGGAAGAGAAACAGCCGCTGTCCTTTACAGGTTTTAATCCAGCGTTCTACTTCATACGAGCTACCGCTCAGAAAAAAGTTGGCGATGTTACGCCGCGCCGCGACGGCTTCTCTGGCGCTCATAAATAATTTAAAAACGTTCTGGCCAATAACCTCTGTTTCGCGCAGCCCGGTATATTCCTCGCATAGCCGATTAAAGCGCTGAATATTGCCGTGACGATCGAGAATGACAATTGCCGAGTGGGCTTCAGACACCACCTGCTCAGCAAAGGAGAGGCCCTGGACTAAATCCTGCGCTATGGGTGAGGTATCATTCCAGGAGGAGGCAGTACCCGTCCACTCAGTTTTACCGGTTTTACGGCCAACCAGATGCAGCGTTACCTCTCGGTCTAACAGCGGCAAAGTGGTTGTCACGCTGGAGGTAATCACCGTCATCGCCCGGATCTGCTCGGCTTGCTCATCGTTAAGCGTTATCGTCTGGCTGGTTTCGGCATTTTCACTGGTGGCAAGGTGTAGCGTATTGCTGTCAGCAGAGAGTCGCCAAAATGGGCTAGTGGAGCCCAAATAACGAAACAGCCCCTTCTGATCCAAATCCTCTTTCATGTTTCCTCCTGTCCCACTCGGCGCGCTACGTTCACCCATTTTAAAATCGACGACGTTAAGATCGACAAAGCCGTAAGCTTAATAACGGAACACACTGTTTTTACAGGCGATATTATAATATCTCCGCGTCAGCTAAAAACCAGAATTAGTGAATATTTATTACAGGCAGGGAAGGGCAAAACGCTGTCGGCCACGTATATTACGAGGCCGACAGCGCTGGGAGATAATTAGGCCAGCGGGCGGGCAATAACGCTGCGCGTCTCCATGCGTACTTCAGCGATAGTGACATCAATCACATCGCTAACTTTATACACGGTTTCGCCTTTAATCGTTACCGTACCGCTCTCCTGACTACACACCATTTCATCGCGCACGGCATGCAGGAACGGAGCTGGAATAAACGCGACCGCGCCGTTATCCACCAGACGCACGCGCATACCGCCGCGGCTGATATCGATAATTTCTGCGGCAAAGCGGGTATCGGTGCCAGCTTTGTCTTTCAGGAAGCGCGCATACAGCCAGTCGCCAACGTCACGCTCCGCCATACGGTTGAGACGGCGACGTTCAGCCATTTGCACCGTAGCGTCATCCTGTGGACGAGCAATGGTTTCGTTCTTGATAATCGCCTTCAGCAGGCGATGGTTGATCATATCGCCATACTTACGGATAGGTGAGGTCCATGTCGCGTAGGCATCCAGGCCCAGACCGAAGTGAGGACCCGGCTCGGTGCTGATTTCAGCAAAGGACTGGAAGCGGCGAATACGGCTATCGAGGAAACCTGACGGCTGGGCGTCAAGCTCCCGGCGGAGCTTGCAGAAGCCTTCGAGGGTCAGCACCTCTTCGGCGTCGACGTGCATGCCGTGCGTTTTCAGCAGCGCGGCCAGCGCTTCGCCATTCGCCGGATCGATCCCGAGGTGAATGTTGTAGATCCCGAAGCCCAACTTAGCGCGCAGAACGCGTGCCGCACAGATATTGGCGGAGATCATTGACTCCTCCACAATGCGGTTAGCAATGCGGCGCGGCTCAGCCACGATATCCAGCACCTCGCCTTTTTCACCCAGCACAAAGCGGTAGTCCGGACGATCCTTAAACACCAGCGCGTGCTGGGTACGCCACTCGCTGCGGCTCAGGCAGACGCGGTGCAGGAGGCGGATCTGGTTGGCAATCGCCTCTGACGGCGGCTGCCAGCCCGCATTGCCTTCCAGCCAGTCTGAGACCTCGTCATAGACCAGCTTAGCTTTGGATTCGATAGTTGCCGCGAAGAAGGTAATATCCTCTTCAATGGTGCCGTCGGCGGCAATGATCATGCGGCAGGCCAGCACCGGACGGATCTCCTGCGGACGCAGAGAGCAGAGGTCGTCTGACAGCTCGCGTGGCAGCATCGGGATGTTGAAGCCCGGCAGGTAGTTGGTGAAGGCGCGTACTTTGGCGATATCGTCCAGCTTGCTGCCCTCAGCGATCCACGCGGTGGGATCGGCAATGGCGACGGTCAGCTGCAGCTTATCGTCGGCCAGCGTTTCAACAAACAGGGCATCGTCCATATCTTCGGTGCTGGCGCTGTCGATGGTGACAAAGTCCAGCGCGGTTAAATCGACACGCTCCAGGCCTTCATCCAGCATATCGGTTGCCACACCGTTCGGTGCCTCTTTCTCCAGATTATGGCGGGCAAGGGTCACCCACCACGGAACGAAGTGGTCATCACCGAAGGTAATAAACTGGGTCAGCTCGGCGTAAAAGCCGCGATCGCCCTTCAGCGGATGGCGACGCATCTCGGCTACCGCCCAGTCGCCCTCTTTAAAATCATGCTCCACGCCGCGCATGGCCCGGCAGGGAATCGCCTCTTTCAGCAACGGATGATCCGGTACAATAGACAGACGATCGTCTTTTCTATGTACTTTACCGACAAAGCGCGACAGGAACTGCTCGACAAGCTCTTCCGGCTCGGCGGATTCACGATCTTTGTCACTGTGGATCACGGCGATCACGCGGTCGCCATGCATTACCTTCTTCATCTGCGGCGGCGGAATGAAATAGCTTTTTTGTCCGTCAACTTCAAGGAAGCCAAAACCTTTTTCGGTGCCTTTAACGACGCCTTCCGCACGCGGCGTTTGGGAATGCAGTTGCTGTTTAAGCTGCGCTAGCAGCGGGTTGTCCTGGAACATAATTTTATATTTTCGTGGCCATAAGAGCGGCTGACAGTTTTACGCGATTCTGGGTGGCGCTTCAAGCGCTGTTTCGCGCTAATGCGTGTCGCCCAGCGCGATTTTAAGACGATTCAACCAGCCGCACAGGCCGCTCCACGCCAGCAGATTCACCGCCTGCTGCGGGGAAAGCCCCTGTTCAACGAGGGGAGTAAACTGGGCAGCGCTAAACCGGTCTGCCGCCCGGGTCAAAAGTTGTACCGCCTGGATAACGGCCCGCGCCTGGGGATCGGCCTGGCTCCAGCTGTTTAATGCCCGTTCGCCGCTGCGCAACGCCGCGAGCGGCGCATCGGGTAGGGCAGACGTCGCCAGAGTGTTAAAGCAGTCCAGGCTACCGTTAATCCGTGCCGTCAGCAGGGCCACCAGATCCACCAGTGCGGCATCGAGCGTGGCGCACAGCTCGCTCTGTACGATCTCCCCCAGCGCATTGAGCAAAGGGGGCTCGTGGGCCAGCACCGGAGCCAGCACCCTCAGGGCCGGCAGCGGCTGCCACTGGGCCAGCGCTTTCAGCTGGGCGGGGCTGGCAAAGTGTGGCTCGACGCTCGCAAGGCCTGGCGTCCAGCGGCTCTCAGAACGACTAAAAGGCTCTGCGGCAGCGTCCTGCTGCATATCCATCCCAGGCAGCCAGCGTACGGGCTGGCAGAGCAGGGCCTGAAACGCCGCAATGACCCGCGCCTGGAAACCAATGAAGCCGATAATCTGATCCATCAGCACGATATCCCATGTCGTTAACCCGACCTCTTCAAGCTGCTCCCGCGCCCGGGCGTCGATCACCTCGGGGGAGCTGGCGAGCTGTCTGGCGTACTGGGTGATCTGCGCCAGGCGATAGTTACTTTCCCGGGATGAGTCGGGGCCGGGCAGCGGCGCGAGGCGGGCGGCGTAGTGATTGCACAGACGCTGAACGCCGTAAACCTGGGCTACCGTGAGGGCCGTGCTCAGGCGATCGTAGGCGCTGAAGGTGCGTTGGCGGCTAACGGTGACGCTGCGGGGAAAAAGCCGGTCGTAGAGGGCGCGGGCAGGCTCCAGCCAGCCTTGACAGGGGGCGATGACATCGTCATGCAGCACCAGATCCAGCAGAAAACGATCGGTGACGGTGGCGGCTTCGGGAACTAACGGTAGCGCTTGTGCCTGGCCGGTACTCGACTGGGTCTCATGATACCAGTGGCCTTTACCGGAAAAACGGCGTTGTTCCATGGGCTTTCCTTGATCTCAAAATGGCGATCAATATCCTGGCGTAACGCTAACGAGGGGAAAAATATTGTTAGGTGATAATAAATAGCGGAAAAGCATAAACAGCGGGGGAGACCCCTCCCAAACGGGAGGGGAAGGGAACGCTTACTTGAGTTCCAGTTCGTTCATTGCAGCGATGCTGAAACCGCCGTCAACGTGAACGACTTCACCGGAGATACCGCCGGAGAGGTTAGAGCAGAGGAAGGCTGCGGTGTTACCCACGTCTTCAATGGTAACGGTGCGACGGATCGGGGTGACCGCTTCGCAGTGCGCCAGCATTTTACGGAAGTCTTTGATCCCGGACGCGGCCAGAGTACGGATCGGACCAGCGGAGATGCCGTTCACGCGCACGCCTTCCGGACCCATCGCGTTCGCCATATAGCGCACGTTGGCTTCCAGAGAGGCTTTTGCCAGGCCCATCACGTTGTAGTTCGGAATAGCGCGCTCGGCACCCAGGTAGGAGAGTGTCAGCAGAGCAGAGTCCGGGTTCAGCATAGAGCGGCACGCTTTGGCCAGCGCAACGAAGCTGTAGGAGCTGATGTCGTGGGCAATTTTAAAGCCTTCACGGGTTACGGCGTTTACATAGTCGCCGTCCAGCTGGTCGCCCGGTGCAAAACCGATAGAGTGTACGAAGCCGTCAAACTTCGGCCAGCTTTTTGCCAGCTCAGCGAACAGGCCATCAATGCTTTCGTCTTTAGCAACGTCACATTCCAGAACGATGCTTGAACCCAGCTGCGCGGCAAACTCTTCAACACGGCCTTTCAGCTTGTCGTTCTGGTAGGTGAATGCCAGCTCAGCGCCTTCGCGATGCATAGCCTGTGCGATGCCGTATGCGATGGAGAGTTTGCTGGCAACGCCAGTCACCAGAATGCGCTTACCGGAAAGAAAACCCATAGCTCTAATCCTTATATTCATTGCTTGTTTTTTGCCTTGCAAATCATAGCTTTGCAGAAGGCATTTCAAAATCATTCGAAATTAGCTCGAAATTATATCCCACTCACTGCCCTTTGTGTCACGATATTTCTCAGACGTCTCCCTGGACTCACTTCCCAGAAGGTGTTGAGCAGACTCATTATTGCGCAATCGGGCGTGCAAACGTGCCGATAAAGTGCGCAACGCGTGAAAGGGCGGTGAGTCATTTTCCCTGATCAGTCCAGAAGGAATCCTGCCTTCGTCAAGTATATCACCCTGCACCATGTTCGCCTCATCCAACCAGAGACATAACGGCATCGCCATCATGGCACCCGTCTGAGTTTGTTCTACAAAAAGATGTGCTCTGTCTGTGCAATAATGGACATAAATCATTAGATGGAATGAAAGGTGATGGGCTTCCAATTTTGGTTCGTAGTATGTTCAATTTTCCTGACGGGCCCGCTTGCGTTTGTTCAATCGATCATCTTTTTGCGTCGAGGAATCTATACCAAAAGATTCAAGGGGAGCGATCGCAAGGAGTATATTCACAAGGAAACTAAACCTATTGAGTACTGGTTCAGCGTGATTGCTCAAATGATGGCAAGCCTTATGATGATCGGATTAGGTTTTTGCTTCCTGGATGAAATTCCCATCGTTAACCATTGGTACACTGAAATCCGCGCATCTGTTGCGGCGTAGGCTCTGTAGAAGCAGGGCCAACGCCAGCTATGAGCGAGGGCGGAAGTTCGTAATAGAGTCGCGTATATTGTGGCGATAGTTTGGAGGAAAGGGCAAACGTTTATTGTAAGTCATACTCAGAACAGAGCTCCCAGTTGTCGCTAGCAGTGCCAGCAATTAATGAAGGCATCAAGCTGGCAGATGTAATGCCTTTCACAATTTTCCCTCTCCACGGTACCAGTGAATCTTATTCGGAATATTCTTAATTTTTTAAAATTCGGTAGCATTTACTCTTGATATCTCAACGATATAATAATTTACATGTATAGAAAGAAAAAATGACATTCACAGAACAGCTCTCAAAAGATCTTCCTAATTAAGGGGTTACGGGCAGTCGTTCTCACTTATAGGAAGTTAGTGACTAGGTTATGATGAATTATATCAAAAAGAGCCTTGCGTTAGTTACTGTTTTAACAAAGAAAATGGCGACTAACGAGCCACAACAGCTTGAATTGCTAAAAGGGCGGTTAAAAAGCCGGCTAGGTGCGCCTATAGGAATGCACATGTCCGGAATTGCATTAGGTATCAGTACGATACTTGCAATCTTTTGCTACGCTATGCCGCAGGTTTCTGTCTGGATGTTGCTATTCCAGTGGTTAAATCTACCCGAATATAAGGTATTGCTGGGAGTGTTTGTTGGGGCGGTTATTTATTGTGTGCTCATTATGAGCACAATGCTACTGGCAGCGCGCGGCTCTTTAATTGGGTATAAATCATATCTTGCCGTTATTGCTCTAACAGGAGTAGTAGCAGCTATTTGTCTTATCTATACTTGGTCTCTATTTATATTCGATTCCGTTAATAATTACACGCCACAAATGACTTCTCTTTTAGGGTTAGGGTTTTTCTTCCTCAATGTAATATGGATGAATTCTTCAGTTTTCTACCGGTCCATAGCCCTGGCGTTACATAATCGGATATGGCGCAAGCAGTTAAAAATTGAGAAGTGTAATATTGCTGGATATAAAAATTAACTATATCCATTCTCATTAGCTTGAGAATGATTATTGCACAATGCAGCAATGTCCGCTTCTGGCACTAAGCGGACATTGATAAACTGATGGCCCTCACGAGCAAACTAAACAGACCTGGAAAGGAAACGCTGTGTTTTGCCGGGCAGGGGAGTCAGAAGATCAGGCAAATGAAGCGCGAAATGTTCTCGCCGCAGTACACCACTCGGTGGACATAGCAGCCGAACGTGCAGGCCAAATAAAGCCTGATCCGCCGTGATTGCCCATCTGAAATGGGCAAATAGCACGTGTCGCCATATGTGTTAATCCGACCACCCTAAAGCGTGGCGCTAGCGGTCTTTTCGCCAGGCATCCGCCGTCAGCGCCTCGCCAAAATGGCCAGCAATCAGGCGGCGGGTCAGCTCATGCAGCGGGGCGGCCAGCACGTCAGCGGTACTGCCACGCTCAACCACTTCGCCCTGGTGCATCACGATGACCTGGTCGCTGATGTGTTTCATCATACCGATATGCTGAGTCACGTAGATATAAGAGATACCCTGTTTCTCCTGCAATTCCAGCATCAGGTTAATTAATTGCGAACGCATCGACATATCCAGCGACGCCAGGGCCTCATCCGCGACGATCACCTTCGGACGCAGGATCAGCGCCCGAGCCAGCCCCAAACGCTGTTTCTGGCCGGGGGCGAGCATATGGGGATAGTAGCTGACGTGATCCGGCAGCAGCCCGACCATGCGCAGGGTCTCAATCACCCGCTGGCGTCGTGCCTCAGGCGGCAGATCGGTATTCAGGCGCAGCGGGAAGTCGAGGATCTGCGAGATGCGCTGGCGCGGGTTCAGCGAGGTCGAGGGATCCTGAAAAATCATGCGGATGCGCTGGCTGCGAAACGAGTAGTCGCCATAGTGCAGGGGGCTATCGTCAATCAGCAGCTCGCCGGTGGTCGGCTCGATCATGCCCGCCAGCATCTTCGCCAGCGTTGATTTACCAGAGCCATTCTCACCAATGATCGCCAGAGTCTGCTTCTCTCGCAGGGTAAAGCTCAGCGGCTTAACCGCCTCTACCGTCTGGCGGTGGAACCAGCCGGTGCGGTAGCGGAAGGTTTTACTCAGGTTGCGAACTTCCAACAGGGTGTCGACCATCTCACTCCTTCTCCATATTCAGCGGGAAATGACAGGCAAAGAGGTGATTTTTAGGTCCGGCCAGCAGGGGACGCTCGATGCATTTACGCTGGGCGTAGGGGCAACGCGGCCCGAGACGGCAGCCAATCGGCAGATGCTCCAGCAGCGGGATCGCTCCCGGCAGCGTGTTCAGGCGGCTTTTATGCGGCATGGCGCTGCCAAAGTCAGGAATAGCGCGGATCAGCGCCTGAGTATAGGGGTGATGCGGCGTGGCGATCAGCTCTTCGCTCGGCGCGGTCTCTACGGTCTGGCCGCAATACATCACGTTGATCTTGTCTGCCCACTGGCTCAGCATCTGCAGGTCGTGGCTGATCAGGATAATGGTGGTGTTGTTGTTTTGGTTGAGCCGGGTCAGCAGACGGAAAATCTGCGCCTGGGTGGTGGGCTCCATAGCGTTGGTCGGCTCATCGGCGATCAGCAGGCGCGGCTGGTTCGCCAGCGCAATGGCGATCATCACCTTCTGACACTCGCCGTCCGTCAGCTCGTAAGGGAAGCTGCGCATTGCATCTTTGTGATCGCGAATGCCGACGCGGTGCAGCAGCTCAATGGCGCGCCGTTTCCGCCAGCCCATGCGTTGCCACCAGCGGCCTTTATAGGTCCAGGCCGGAATGTTCTGCATCAGCTGTTTACCGACGCGCTCCGACGGATCGAGACAGGACTGCGGCTCCTGAAAAATCATCGACACGTTATGACCGAGGATTTTCCGCCGCTCGCGCGCAGAGAGGCGCATCAGATCGACGTCGTCGAAGCGCATTCGGTCTGCGGTGACCCGCCAGTTATCTTTGGTCACGCCACAGATCGCTTTGGCTATCAGGCTTTTGCCCGAGCCGGATTCGCCCACCAGGCCGCGGATTTCACCTTCGGCAAGGGTCAGCGTGACGCGATCGACGGCTCTGACCCAGTCTTCGCCGGTCTTGACCTCAATGGTCAGGTTACGAATATCAAGTAGCGGCACTATTCCACCCCCGCATTGACCGCACGGCGGATCCCGTCGCCCAGCAGGTTAACCAGTAACACGCTTACCATAATCGACGCCCCCGGGAGCATTACAGTCCAGGGCGCGACGTAGATCAGCTCCAGTGCGTCGCCCAGCATCGCTCCCCACTCCGGGGAGGGCAGCTGCGCGCCAAGATCGAGAAAGCCCAGCGCGGCAATGTCAAGGATCGCCATCGAGAGCGCGCGGGTGATCTCGGTCACGAGGCCTGCGGTCATGTTGGGCAGTACCGCAAACCACAAAATATTGAGCGTCGTCGCGCCATCCAGCCGCGCGGCAACCACGTACTCTTTCTCCAGCTCGTCGTGTACCATGCTGTAGACCGAGCGTACCATCCTCGGCAGCAGCGCCAGCCAGACGGCAAACATGGCATGAGAGAGATGTGGCCCGGCAAAGGCCACCACAATAATGGCCAGCAGCAGAGAGGGAATGGAGAGCAGCGTATCGAGCACATGGTTCAGCACCGCTGAACGCAGACCGTGCGTTGCCCCGGCCACGACGCCCAGCACCAGGCCGCAGATCGTTGCCGCCAGGGTAACGACAAACGCGCCGCCTACCGTTGGCGCCGCGCCGCTGAGCAGGCGGCTAAGCACGTCCCGGCCAAGGTCATCCGTGCCGAGGAAGAAAGAGACATCCCCATAGCGCGACCATGAGGGCGGCAGCAGCTGGTAGCCGAGGAACTGCTGATCGATGCCGTAGGGGGCAAACCAGCGGCCAAAAACACACAGCAGCACCAGTCCGGCGCAGCCGTACAGACCAATCATGGCAGTGGTATCGCCATAGAACTTGCGCCAGACCGTGCGCAGCGCGCCGGGGGTCTGCTTCTCGTTATAGACGTTATCGGAGGGCATACCACTCCTTATGTTTCAAAGGGTTCGCCAGCGCGCCCAGAATGTCAGAGAGAACGTTAACAATAATCACCAGTGCGCCAATCACCATCACCCCGGCAGAGATAGCCGCATAGTCCTGCTGGCGAATGGCATTGATCACCCAGCGCCCCAGCCCTGGCCAGCTAAACACCATCTCGGTGATCATCGCCAGCGTCAGCATCGTGGAAAACTGTAGCCCCAGACGGGGGATCACCGGTGGCAAGGCGTTGTGCAGCACGTGGCGGCGCAGAATGCTCAGGCGCGAAAGCCCGCGCGTGGCGGCGGCCTTGATGTAGTTCTGCTCAAACACCTCGATGGTGCTCAGGCGCATCAGGCGGATCACCTCGGTGGTCGGCGCGACCGCCAGGGTCAGCACCGGCAGCACCATATGCCGCAGCGCGCTGATGATCATCTCCTCGCGCCATATCGACTCCGAAAGCCAGGCGTCAATCAACGCAAAGCCGGTGACCGTTTTAACCTCATACAGCAGATCGAAGCGGCCCGATACCGGCAGCCAGCCCAGCGTCAATGAGAAAAAGAGGGTCAGCAGCAGCGCCAGCCAGAAGATGGGGATCGAGAAGCCAATCAGGGCCAGGGCGCTGATGAGCTTGTCCTGCCATTTGCCGCGCATAATACCGGCCATCATGCCGACAGGAATACCCACCACCAGCGCGAAGCCAAAGGCGAGAATACAGAGCTCCATGGTGGTCGGGAAGACCTCCTTAAGCTGCTCAGAGATCAGCTGGCCGTTAATGCTGGAGACACCGAAATCCCAGTGCAGTACCCCTTTGAACCAGAAGAACCAGGCGTTCCACAGGGAGGCTCCTTGCAGCGGTGCGTGAGGGGTAAAGTAGCTCAGACTAAAGCCTACGAAGGTCAACAGAAAGAGCGTGACCAGTAGTAGAAGCAGGCGGCGCAGCGTAAAGATAATCATGGTTGCTTCACCTCTTCTTTGTGCGGTTCGCGCGAGACGCCGGCAAACGAGGCGTTGCCAAACGGGCTCAGAACAAGACCTTTAATATCGTAGCGGTAGGCCTGCAGGCGCAGGGAGGAGGCCAACGGCAGCACCGGCAACTCGCGCGCGAGGATCGTCTGCGCGTCATCGTAGGCTTCAATGCGCGATGCCAGCTGCTGGGAGGTCAGTGCTTTCTGCAATATGGTATCAAACTCCCGGTGGCACCAGTGGGCAAAGTTCGTTTGCGACTCAATGGCGGCGCAGCTAAGCAGCGGGCGGAAGAAGCTGTCCGGATCGTTGCTGTCCGTCGACCAGCCGGAGAGGGTCAGATCGTGATTCATATCCATCAGCCTCGCTTCCTGGAAACGCCCCTCAACGGGAACAATCATCACCTTAACGCCGACCTGAGCCATATCGGCCTGGATAAGTTCAGCGGTTTTCAGCGGGCTGGGGTTCCACGCCTGGGAACTGGTCGGTACCCACAGCTGCAGGGTCATGTTCTCCAGCCCCAGCGCGGCCAGCTGCTGTTTGGCTTTCTCCGGGTTGTATTCAGTGATTTTCGCTTCGCTGTCATAGGCCCAGGAGGCACGAGGCAGGATCGAGGCGGCAGTCTCTGCCGTGCCGTAATAGATTGACTGCATCAGCCGCTGGTTGTTGATCGCCAGCGCCAGCGCGTGACGCACGGCTGGGTTATTCAGTGGCGCTTTGTCGGTATTAAACGCCAGATAGGCGATGTTCATCCCCGGACGCAGGGTCAGACGCAGACGCGGATCGTCGCGTAAAATCGTCAGCTGACTGGCGGCAGGCCATGCCAACACATCACACTCGCCGGTCAGCAGCTTCGATAGCCGCCCGGTTCCCCCGGAGCCGAGATCGACCACCACCTGCGGCATCAGCGGCTGGCCGCGCCAGAACTGCGGGTGGCGCTGGAGGCGGATATACTGGCCGGCGCGGTACTCGGCAAGCTGGAACGGACCGGTGCCTACCGGCTGGCGATCCAGCAGCTCCTGACGATCGCGCTTAGCCAGCTGGTCTGCGTATTCGGCAGACATCACCGAGGCGTAGTGCGTCGCAAGATGCCACAGGAACGAGGCGTCCGGCTTTTTCAGGCGAAACTCCACCGTGCGGCTGTCCAGCTTACGTACGCTTTCTACCGAGTCGGCAAACTGTAAGCTATCAAAATAGGGGAAGCTGCTGCCGTTGACGTTATGCCACGGGTGGCGGCGATCGAAAATGCGCTGGAAGCTAAAGACTACGTCGTCAGCGTTGAGCGCCCGCCCCGGGGTAAACCACGGCGTTTTTTGAAATGCAACGTTGCTCCGCAGACGGAAACGGTAGGTCGCGCCGTTATCCAGCACCTCCCAGCTCTCTGCCAGCTCGGGTACCAGACGATAGGTGTAAGGATCCACATCCAGCAGGCGATCGTAAAGCTGGGCCGCCAGGGTATCTACAATCAGGCCGCTGCTCGCTTTTTGCGGATTGAAGGTATTAACCTGGCCATTGACACAGTAGACAAAACCGCTTTCACGAATATCCGCCGCAGCGGGATCCACAGGCGCAGCCTGGACGTGTCCGCTTAACAGGCCGACTGCCATGAGCAGGGAAGATATAATCAGGCGCATAATTTCTTTAACTGTAAGACCGATTTACAAAGTGTATCGCACTTAACAGGCTCACGTAAAAATGTCTGCGGATAAGCGGCGTAAAAGTCGTCAATCAGGCTGTTTTCGTATGCGGCTTAGGCTAAACAGGAGGGCCAGCACGGTCGCCAGCACCGCAATCCACAGGCTCAGGCGAACCGCGCCTGCCGCTTGAGCGCCAGCGGGTGCCAAGACCGCCAGGATGACGCCTACCAACGCCCCGCCCAGACACTGGCCGAAAGTACGCATAATGGCCAGTACGCCAGAGGCATAGCCGCTGTTCTCTCGCGAGGCGTTTGCCAGCATCTCACGATTGTTGGGGCTTTGAAAAAAGCCGAAGCCGAGTCCGCAAACCAGGCTGCGGATGCCAATATCCCATGCCTGGGCCTGGTCAGGAAGCAGCGCCAGCAGCGTTAACCCCAGCGTAAAAATCCCTAAACCAAGCGTAGAGATCATCGCGGCGGGGTAGCGATCGGCCAGACGTCCTGCATGGGGCGCGGCCAGCATAATACCCAGCGGCCAGGGGGTGAACAGCAGCGCCGAGGTAAAGACGCTATAGCCGTACACGCTTTGGAACAGGAAGGGCAGAGCAATAAACGTCATCCCCTGGCTCACGAATGAGACCAGCGAGGTGAGCGCCGCCAGTGAAAAGCGCGCCGAGGCAAAGAGTTCCAGCGGCATGAGCGGCTGTGGCGCACGACGCTGACGCCAAATAAACAGCAGCCCGGCTGCCATCGCCACGCCACCATAGCCTGCTGCGATCCACAGCTGCGTTTGCGGCGAGCCGGGCCGGGAGAAGGCGTTTGCCGCCATAATGAATCCGCCCAGCATCAGCGCTGACAGCGCCGCCCCGGCGATATCAAAGGGGCCGCGTCCGTGCGTGCTGTTATTGGGGATCGCCTGCAGCGTCAGCGTTAGCGCGATTGCTCCCAGCGGGATATTAATGGCAAACAGCCACTGCCAGCTTAGCGCTTCCAACAGCGTACCGCCCAGCACCGGCGCGATAGCCGTGCTGGTGGCGATCAGCAGGGCGTGCAGACCGAGAATACGCCCCAGCAGGCGAGTAGGGAAAACAGCGCGCAGGATCGCTGGCGCAATACTCAAGGTCGCTGCGCCGCCAATTCCCTGCACGATGCGCCAGCCTGTCAGCGTCGAGAGCGAAGAGGAGAGGGCGCAGCCCAGCGAGGCCAGCGTAAACAGGCTCAGTCCAAAGGCAAAAAGGGTGCGAAAGCCAACGCGGCGGGCAAGCGCGGCAAAAATTGCCAGCGTCATCGCGGCCGATAGCAGATAGCCATTGGCGACCCACACGGCGGACTGAGCAGAGACCGCCAACGCATGGGCGATAGGCGGCAGCGCAACGTTGACGATGGCCCCGTCAAACACGGCCATGGTGGTGCTGGTCATCACCGCAGCCATCGCCAGGGCCCGTTCGCGCCCCGCTAAACCTTCATCCCCGGGTCTTGTAGAGAAAAGCTCCACGCTGTTCACCTCTATTATGTTCTTGCCTTCGATCTGTAAAGCGTAATCAGGGTTGAGACCGAGCGGAAGACGCAGCGTTTGCACTAATAACCTGCACCAGACGCCTTCCCTCAAACCAAATCAGCAGAGTAAGATACATGTATGAACGAACCCGATCTGAACCTGCTTATTGCTCTCGACGCGCTACTCGCTGAAGCCAGCGTAGCGGGCGCTGCGCGTCGTTTAGGGTTGAGCGCATCGGCGATGAGCCGTACGCTCAGCCGCCTGCGTGCGACCACCGGCGATCCGTTGCTGGTGCGCGCTGGCCGCCACATGGTGTTAACGCCGCATGCTGAAGCCATTCGCGAACGCACGCAGCACACGCTGTTTGACACCCTGGCGCTGCTGCGACCCTCTCCGGCCGAACTGGCACTGTCGACGCTGGAGCGCACGTTCGTGCTGCGCACTAACGAGGGTTTCATTGAGGCCTTTGGTCCAACGCTGATTGTGGCGGCGGCGACGTGCGCACCGCAGGTGCGTCTGCGCTTTGTTGCCCGCGCCGAAAAGAGCGCAAAGGCGCTGCGTGAAGGGCTCGTCGATCTTGAGGTAGGCGTGCTCGGTGAGATGGGCCCCGAGATCCGCATTCAGACGCTGTTTCGCGATCGCTTTGTCGGCGTGGTGCGCCCCGGGCATCCGCTGGCGATGCTGCCTGAGGTGGGCATCAGTGACTACCTTGCACATGCCCACGTGGTCGCCTCCCGTCGGGGGCACACCGCTGGGCCTGTGGATATGGCGCTGGCTGAGCGGGGGCTTGAGCGGACTATCGCTGCTGTTGTACAAGGCTTTCCCGCTGCGATGGCGGTGGTTCAGGCCTCCGATCTGGTGGGCCTGATCCCCGCCTCGTTTCTTATCCATCAGCCTGCCGCAGCGTATTGCATGTTTGAACTGCCGGTAAAGGTGCCTGGCATTACGCTCTCCCAGATGTGGCATCCGCGCGCCGAGGCCGATCCGGCGCACCGCTGGCTGCGGCAGTTTGTGCTGGAAGTCTGCCGCAAGCACGCTCCGGCTCCCCATCAGTGATTGGCGAGCGTCGTGCATTGGCATACTATAGAGGCATACTTTCGTTACCGTAAGGATTGCCCCTCATGGCTATCATTCCTAAAAACTATGCCCGTCTGGAGTCAGACTACCGGGAAAGGGCGCTGAAGATTTATCCGTGGGTCTGCGGGCGCTGCTCGCGTGAATTTGTTTACTCGAACCTGCGCGAGCTAACGGTGCATCATATCGACCATGACCACACCAATAACCCACCGGACGGCAGTAACTGGGAGTTGCTGTGCCTCTACTGCCACGATCACGAACACTCGAAATATACCGAGGCCGATCAATACGGTACAAGAGTGGTTGCGGGAGAGGACGCACAGAAGGATGTGGGCGCGGCAACCTACAATCCCTTCGCTGACTTGAAAGCGATGCTTAATAAGAAGTAACCCTATCAAGACAGCTCGTCATGGGGCGGCTGTCTTCAACTTCCCTATCTCCTGACCTCCACCGATTAGGACTTTGGCTTAATCTGCTGCCTTATATCATTGTTCCACTATACTGAACTGACCATTGCAGTTGTAATTAAATAAGAAACTGCGCACGGTTAATTACCTCATATAACCCTACCCATGGTCATCAGGAGAACACTATGCAGAAGAGCACAACCTTGAAAGGGCTACTCGCCGTATCAGCAGTCGTCGCTATGTTCAGCACAGCTGGCGTGCAAGCCCAGACGCAGCCCAGCGTGGCGCAGAAAGATGCCGCAGGCCAGACTGGCTCGAATGCTAAACTCAGCGCCGGTGATGAAAAAGCGGTGAAGGACATGGCGCAGGCCAATATCAATGAAATCGCCGCCGCCAAGATCGCGCTGAACAAGGCCGAAAGTAGCGACGTCAAAGCCTTCGCTCAGAAGATGGTTGACGATCACGGTGCTGCCTTGACCAAAGTACAGAGTGTGGCGGAGCAAAAAGGCGTGACGCTGCCGACTGAGCCGGACGCCATGCACAAAGCCATGGCCGCCAATCTGGAAAAGCAGAGCGGCGACGCATTTGACAAAATGTATATGGAAAACGCCGGCACCAAAGATCACCAGATGGTGCTGTCGAAGCTGCAGAGTGATGCCAAGATGATCAAGGATCCGGATGTGAAGGCGCTGGCCGACGCGCATACGCCGGTGGTTGAGCAGCATCTTAAATCCGCCCAGCAGATTAATAAATAAATTGAGCAATAGTGTGATTTCTTGCTATTGATGAATGCCTTTATAAGAGGCTGTCAGCTTAGGCTGGCAGCCTCTTTTTTATTCTCCCGATCCCGCATACTTTTACTACAGCCCATGCTTTTTCAACAGCGCTCTCAGCTGGTGGTAGGTCAGACTAAGCAACTCTGCGGCACGTTTCTGATTAAATTTGGCCTGCTGTAGCGCTGCCTCCAGCAGGGTCTTCTCCTGCTCGGCCTGGAACTGGCGCAGATCCAGCGGCAGCCCTGGCGCGGGGGAAAGCGCTTCTGCAACCGGCTCGGGAGAGGCGGTGCGCTGGAAAGGATCGATAATAATCTCATCCAGCGCCACCTCGCTGGTGCCGTGGCGGTAGACCGAGCGCTCTACGACATTCTTTAGCTCGCGAATATTACCCGGCCAGCGGTAGTCCAGCAGCGTCTCCCTGGCGCGTTCGGTAAAGCCTGGAAACAGCGACAGCCGCAGCTCGCGGCACATCTGGATCGCGAAGTGCTCTGCCATCAGCATAATATCGCTCTGGCGCTCACGCAGGGGCGGGAGCTGCACCACGTCAAAGGCCAACCGATCCAGTAGATCGGCGCGGAACGTGCCGTCGCGTACCATTTCAGGCAGATCGGCATTGGTGGCGCATACCAGCCGGACGTTGACCTGCAGCGGCTGGCTCCCGCCGACGCGCTCCAGCTCGCCGTACTCAATCACCCGCAGCAGCTTCTCCTGGACCAGCATCGGGGCCGTAGCCAGCTCGTCGAGAAACAGTGTACCACCGTCGGCGCGCTCGAATCGGCCGGGATGACGACGCTGCGCCCCGGTAAAGGCGCCGGCTTCATGACCAAACAGCTCGGTGTCCAACAGGTTTTCATTAAGCGCAGCGCAGTTCAGCGAGATAAACGGCCCGTCCCAGCGCCCGGAGAGAAAGTGCAGACGGTTGGCGATCAGTT
Source organism: Enterobacter sp. C2 (assembly GCF_019880405.1). Lineage (NCBI taxonomy): Bacteria > Pseudomonadati > Pseudomonadota > Gammaproteobacteria > Enterobacterales > Enterobacteriaceae > Enterobacter > Enterobacter sp. C2. The sequence continues at coordinate 2,344,823 of NZ_CP082269.1, read as the reverse complement.
CTTTGCCCGTTCCGCGCTCGCCAATAATCAGCACCGGCTTATCCAGCGGCGCGAGGCGTGAAACCTGCTCCAGCACTTCCAGAAAGCTGTTGGCCTCGCCGAGAAGATTATCCTTGTATTCCGCCATGATGAAATTCGCTATTAGTTAGTGTTATTCACCACTGTAGTCCAAAATGTCGCAGCGGTAAAATTAATCAACTCTTTTACAATCAATAAGATAAAAAGTTGGCACGGGTCTTGTATTAACTTAGCAGCAGGGCTTAGCCCGATTACATAAAATATGAGGATTACATTATGGGTATTTTTTCTCGTTTTGCCGACATCGTGAACGCCAACATCAACTCTCTGCTGGAGAAGGCGGAAGATCCACAGAAACTGGTGCGCCTGATGATTCAGGAGATGGAAGACACGCTGGTTGAAGTGCGCTCTACCTCTGCACGTGCGCTGGCTGAAAAGAAACAGCTGTCGCGTCGTATTGAGCAGGCCACCGCCCAGCAGGCGGAGTGGCAGGAGAAGGCCGAACTGGCGCTGCGTAAAGAGAAAGAAGATCTGGCCCGCGCTGCCCTGATTGAAAAACAGAAGCTGACCGACATCATCACCACCCTTGAGCAGGAAGTGATTCTGGTTGATGAAACGCTGGCCCGCATGAAAAAAGAGATTGGCGAGCTGGAGAACAAACTCAGTGAGACCCGTGCGCGTCAGCAGGCGCTGACCCTGCGTCACCAGGCTGCCAGCTCTTCCCGCGACGTACGCCGTCAGTTGGACAGCGGCAAGCTGGACGAAGCGATGGCACGTTTTGAATCCTTCGAGCGTCGTATCGACCAGATGGAAGCCGAAGCGGAGAGCCACGGTTTTGGCAAGCAGAAGTCGTTGGATCAGGAGTTTGCCGAGCTGAAAGCGAGCGATGAAATTAGCGAGCAGCTGGCGCAGCTGAAAGCCAAAATGAAACAAGATATTCAATAATAACAAACGATGAACACCACCGGGCGGCGTCCATTTATGCCGCCCCTCATCTGTAAGGAGTACACATGAGCGCGCTATTTTTGGCTATTCCTCTGACCCTGTTTGTATTGTTTGTCCTGCCGGTCTGGCTCTGGCTGCACTACAACAACCGCAGCGGTCGCGATGCTCTCTCGCAAAGCGAGCAGCAGCGCCTGGCCCAGCTCAACGACGAAGCAAAACGGATGCGCGAGCGGATAGCCTCTCTGGAAGCTATTCTTGATGCAGAGCACCCGAACTGGAGGGATCGCTAATGAATGAATTTTTTAATAAAAAACTGTGGCGAATTCCCCAGCAGGGAATGGTGAAAGGCGTCTGCGCGGGTATTGCCCACTATCTTGACGTACCGGTGAAGCTGGTACGTTTGATTACGGTGCTGGCGATGCTTTTTGGCCTGTTTTTCCTTGTGGTGCTCGCCTATATCATTCTCACCTTCGTGCTCGATCCGATGCCGGAGGGGGCAATGGATGGCGAAGCGGCACCTACCAGCAGCGAACTGCTGAATGCGGTGGACGCGGAGCTGGCATCAGGCGAGAAGCGTTTACGCGAGATGGAGCGCTATGTCACCTCCGATACCTTCTCGCTGCGCAGCCGCTTCCGTCAGCTCTGATTTAATGACCTAACGAGGTAAATGATGAATAGCAAATGGCAACAGACCGGCAAGAAAGCCAAACCGGCACTGAAAATTGCAGGCAAGCTGGTGCTGCTGACCGCGCTGCGCTATGGCCCGGCGGGCGTAGCGGGCTGGGCCATCAAATCCGTGGCGCGCCGTCCGGTGAAAATGCTGCTGGCGCTGGCGCTGGAGCCGATGCTTAAACGCCTCGCGACGCGCGTATCGCGCAACATGAAATAATTCCCTGGCGGCGCAACCTTTGCGCCGCTTGCTTTTGTTGTGCGTGGATCCCACTGCGCCTGCCGCTTTATACTACTTCTCTTATCGATACATTCACTTCAGGGCAAAACAGGATGGCTATGAAGCGATTTAAATCTGAGCTTAACGCCCTCGTTAATCGCGGCGTCGACAGGCATCTTCGCCTGGCCGTCACCGGTCTGAGCCGCAGCGGCAAAACGGCGTTTATCACCGCGATGGTCCACCAGCTTTTGAATATTCATAACGGCGCGCGCCTGCCGCTTTTCAGCGCGGTTCGTGAGGAGCGCCTGCTGGGCGTAAAACGGGTGCCGCAGCGCGATTTCGGTACTCCGCGCTTTACCTGGGATGAGGGCATTGCCCAGCTCTATGGTACGCCACCGACGTGGCCAACGCCGACGCGCGGCGTCAGCGAGATGCGTCTGGCTCTGCGCTACCGCTCGAACGACTCCCTGCTGCGCCATTTCACCGACAGCGCCACCCTTTACTTAGAGATTGTTGACTATCCCGGCGAGTGGCTGCTGGATCTGCCTATGCTGGCGCAGGACTACACCAGCTGGTCCCGACAGATGACCGGTATGTTACAGGGTCACCGAAAAGAGTGGTCCGCTCGCTGGCGTCAGCTTTGTGCAGGGCTGGATCCGCTGGCTCCGGCCGATGAAAACCGACTTGCAGAGATTGCCGATGCCTGGACGGCGTACCTGCACCAGTGCAAGGCCGAGGGGCTGCACTTTATCCAGCCGGGGCGCTTTATATTGCCGGGCGAGATGGCCGGTGCGCCTGCGCTTCAGTTCTTCCCCTGGCCGGACGTTGACGATACGGGCGAGGCGAAGCTGGCCCAGGCGGATAAGAGCAGCAACGCCGGGATGCTGCGCGAGCGCTTCAACTACTACTGTGAAAACGTGGTTAAAGGGTTCTATAAAAATTACTTCCTGCGCTTCGATCGGCAGATTGTGCTGGTGGACTGTCTGCAACCGCTCAACAGCGGGCCGCAGGCGTTTAACGACATGCGCCTCGCGCTCACCCAGCTGATGCAGAGCTTTCACTACGGGCAGCGGACCCTGTTCCGTCGCCTGTTCTCACCGGTTATCGACAAACTGCTGTTTGCCGCCACCAAAGCCGATCACGTTACTGTCGATCAGCATGCCAATATGGTCTCTCTGCTTCAGCAGCTCGTCACCGACGCCTGGCAAAACGCCGCCTTTGAGGGGATCGATATCGACTGCCTGGGTCTGGCGGCAGTACAGGCCACGGAGAGCGGCCTGGTGGACGTTAACGGTGACAAAATCCCGGCGCTGCGTGGGGATCGCCTCAGCGATGGCAAACCGCTAACGGTCTATCCAGGCGATGTTCCCGCCCGGCTGCCGGGGCAGGCGTTCTGGGAGAAGCAGGGCTTTCAGTTTGAAGCCTTTCGTCCGCGGGTGATGGATGTGGATACCCCGATGCCGCACATTCGTCTTGATGCGGCGCTGGAATTTTTACTGGGAGATAAGCTGCGATGAACGAGCCCATCAAACCGCGCGTCGATTTTACCGAACAGCCAGCAATGCCGATGCGTGAAGAGTTCAAGGCCGCACAGGCGTTTAGCGATGCCGAGGCGGGAGAGTTTACGCCTCTGCAGGCTGAAGAGATACTGGCCGATACGCCACAGCCGGAAGCGAGCGTTGAGGCGGCACTGCGGCCCCGACGCAGCCTCTGGCGCACAATGGTGCTGGCCGGGCTGGCGCTGTTTGGCATCAGCGTGGTCGGGCAGGGAGTGCAGTGGGCGATGGACGCCTGGCAAACCCACGACTGGGTGGCGCTGGGGGGCTGTGCTGCGGGGGCGCTCATCGTCGGCGCGGGGGTAGGCTCCGTGGCCGGTGAGTGGCGGCGGCTGTGGCGGCTGCGTCAGCGGGCAGAGGCTCGCGACGAGGCCAGCCTGCTGCTGCACAGCCACGGCACGGGCAAAGGACGCGATTTCTGCGAGAGGCTGGCCCACCAGGCGGGTATCGACCAGGCGCATCCTGCTCTGCAACGCTGGTACGCCGCCATTCACGAGACGCAAAGCGACCGGGAGATCGTCACGCTCTATGCGCGGCTGGTGCAGCCGGTGGTGGATGCGCAAGCCCGGCGCGAAATCAGCCTTTCGGCAGCGGGTTCAACGCTGATGATTGCCGTCAGTCCGCTGGCGTTGGTTGATATGGCGTTTATTGCCTGGCGCAACCTGCGGCTGATTAACCGCATTGCCAGACTCTACGGCATCGAGCTGGGCTACTTCAGCCGATTGCGGCTGTTTCGCCTGGTGCTGCTCAACATTGCCTTTGCCGGGGCCAGCGAAGTGGTGCGCGAGGTGGGAATGGACTGGCTGTCGCAGGATCTCGCCGCCCGGCTTTCCGCGCGCGCCGCGCAGGGTATCGGTGCCGGGCTGCTCACCGCCCGTCTCGGTATCAAGGCGATGGAGCTATGCCGTCCGCTGCCCTGGCTGGAGGATGATAAACCCCGATTGGCCGATTTCCGCCGTCAGCTTATCGGTGAGCTAAAGGCCAATATGCAGCGCAGCGGCGCGCAAAAGCGTGATTGAACGCTTATCTTTACGCCATAGCGGTGGGTTTTCCACCGCTCTGTCAATAATTGTTGACAGATAGCTTCCTGACTGCCGATAAGTGTCTTATCATTCTTAGATATATTGACTGTTTAAGGGTGGCAACTCCCATGCGTCTTGAAGTCTTTTGTGAAGACCGACTTGGTCTGACCCGCGAGCTGCTGGATCTGCTGGTGCTCAGGGGAATCGATTTACGCGGCATTGAGATCGACCCCATCGGCCGGATCTACCTCAATTTTGCTGAACTGGAATTTAATGACTTCAGCAGCCTGATGGCTGAAATTCGCCGCATCTCCGGCGTGACCGACGTGCGCACCGTCTTATGGATGCCCTCCGAGCGCGAGCATCGCGCTATGGGTGCTCTGCTGGAGGCGCTGCCCGAGCCGGTGCTCTCCGTGGATATGAAAAGCAAGGTTGAGCTGGCGAACCAGGCCAGCTGTCAGCTTTTCGGTCAGAGCCAGGCCCGGCTGCGCAACCACACCGCCCCTCAGCTGATTAATGGCTTTAACTTCCAGCGCTGGCTGGAGGGCAATCCGCAGGCGTCGCACCATGAGCACGTGGTCATCAACGGGCAGAACTTCTTAATGGAGATCACCCCGGTACACCTCGAAGGCGAGGCTGGCGATCCGCTGCTCACCGGCGCGGTGGTGATGCTGCGTTCGACTATCCGCATGGGCCGCCAGCTGCAGGATCTGGTCAGCCAGGATGCCAGCGCCTTCAATCAGATTGTGGCCGCCAGCCCGAAGATGCGTCACGTCATCGACCAGGCTCGCAAGCTGGCCATGCTCAGCGCGCCGCTGTTAATCGTTGGCGATACCGGCACCGGCAAAGATCTGCTGGCCCATGCCTGCCACCTTGCCAGCCCGCGCGCGGCGAAGCCCTACCTGGCCCTGAACTGCGCCTCTATCCCTGAGGATGCGGTAGAGAGTGAGCTGTTTGGCCATGCGCCGGAAGGCAAAAAAGGGTTCTTCGAGCAGGCCAACGGCGGCTCGGTGCTGCTGGATGAGATCGGCGAGATGTCGCCGCGCATGCAGGTGAAGCTGCTGCGCTTCCTGAATGATGGTACTTTCCGCCGCGTCGGGGAGGATCACGAAGTTCACGTTGACGTGCGGGTGATCTGCGCAACCCAGCGGAATCTGGTGGAGCTGGTGCAGAAGGGAATTTTCCGGGAAGATCTCTACTACCGTCTGAACGTGCTGACGCTGGATCTGCCTCCACTGCGCGATCGTCCTCAGGACATCATGCCGCTGACCGAGCTGTTCGTGGCCCGCTTTGCCGACGAACAAGGCGTCCCACGTCCCAAGCTCGCTGCCGATCTCAGTAATGTCCTCACCCGCTACAGCTGGCCGGGCAACGTGCGTCAGTTGAAAAACGCGGTCTACCGTGCGCTGACGCAGCTGGAAGGGTACGAGCTGCGCCCGCAGGACATTCTGCTGCCGGACTACGATGCGGGAACCGTGGCGGTCGGGGAAGAGGCGATGGAGGGATCGCTGGACGATATCACCAGCCGCTTTGAACGGTCGGTCTTGATTCAGCTCTATCGCAGCTACCCCAGCACACGCAAGCTGGCGAAACGGTTGGGTGTGTCACACACTGCTATCGCCAATAAGCTACGGGAATATGGTCTGAGCCAGAAGAAGGGCGAGGAGTAAAACAAGAGAGCCTTCAGCGATGAAGGCTCTTTTTTAATGCGGCTACGCTTACTGGGCCAGCGCTTGCAGGGCAGCCTCGTAGTCCGGCTCGTTGGTGATCTCGTTCACCAGCTCGCTGAATACAACGGTGTCGTTTTCGTCGATAACCACGACCGCACGTGCGGCCAGGCCTTTCAGCGCGCCATCGGCAATGCCCACGCCGTAGTTTTCGAGGAAGTCAGCGTTACGCAGGGTCGACAGGGTGATCACGTTGCTCAGGCCTTCCGCGCCGCAGAAGCGGGACTGGGCGAACGGCAGATCGGCGGAGATGCACAGCACCACGGTGTCTTTCATTTCCGTGGCGAGCTGGTTGAATTTACGCACGGAGGCGGCGCAAACACCGGTATCGATGCTCGGGAACACGTTGAGAACTTTACGCTTACCCGCGAACTGCGCCAGCGTAACGTCGGTCAGATCCTTCGCGACCAGAGTGAAAGGGTGTGCTTTGCTACCCACTGCCGGAATAGCACCAGCAACAGCAACCGGGTTGCCCTGGAAATGAACGGTTTGTGACATGAATATCTTCCTGTTTACATATAGTTAACGTCGCCGCTAGTGTACGTGATCGGCCTTAATCACGGCAAACCTATTTTTGTCCCGCTTTTCAACACTATACTTTTAACATTCCGTTAAAGGAGCAAGGAATGAGAACAGTTAAGGTCTATGAAGAGAGCTGGCCGCTGCATTCGCCGTTCGTGATCTCGCGGGGCAGCCGCAGCGAGGCTCGGGTAGTGGTCGTTGAGCTGGAAGAAGAGGGGATAAAGGCGAGCGGAGAGTGCACGCCTTATCCACGCTATGGCGAGAGCGATGCGTCGGTGATTGCCCAGATCATGACCATCGTGCCGCAGTTGGAGAATGGCCTTAGCCGCCAGCAGCTGCAGTCCCTGCTGCCGCCGGGAGCCGCGCGCAACGCCGTTGACAGCGCCCTGTGGGATCTTGAGTCTCGTCGGCTGGGCATCAGCCTCAAGGAGCATCTGGGCGTAGCGCTGCCGCCGGATTTGACCACGGCGCAGACGGTTGTGATTGGTACGCCGGAGCAGATGGCGGCCAGCGCGGCCGCGCTGTGGGAGAAGGGGGCGCGGCTGCTGAAGCTCAAGTTCGACGACCGTTTAATCAGCGAGCGGCTGGTGGCGATCCGTACCGCCGTGCCGGAGGCAACGCTCATTGTGGATGCCAACGAATCCTGGCACAGCGAAGGGCTGGCGGCGCGCTGTCAGCTGCTGGCGGATCTTGGCGTGGCGATGCTCGAGCAGCCGCTTCCTGCAAACAATGACGCCGCGCTGGAGAACTTTATCCACCCGCTGCCGATCTGTGCCGATGAGAGCTGCCACGCCCGCAGCAGTCTGAAAACCCTTGCCGGGCGCTATGAGATGATCAACATCAAGCTGGATAAAACCGGCGGGCTGACCGAGGCGCTGGCGCTGGCCAGCGAGGCGCAGGCCCAGGGGTTTACGCTGATGCTGGGCTGCATGCTCTGCACCTCCCGGGCGATCGCGGCGGCGTTGCCGCTGGCCTCCCAGGTGCGCTTTGCCGATCTTGATGGACCTACCTGGCTGGCGGCGGACGTTGAACCGGCGCTGCGCTTCAGCACCGGCCAGCTTCACCTCTGATCCGTCCAGCGCAGCAGGCGCGTCATCGCCTGCAAATAGCGCTCGCTGGCCTCATCGTTTGAGATCGGCGGCAGCTCGGCGGTGATGCAGTGCAGGCCAATATCGGCGCACCAGCTGCCGAACGAGCCGGGCGTTTCATAGCCGACGCTCCGCACCAGCGGCAAGGCAAACGCCCCGGCGAGCCAGTTTCCCAGCGGGCTTTGGGTAGGATCCTCAATGCAGGCCAGCGGATCGTGAAACGACACTACCCAGGCTGGGTGCAGGCGGTGAATAAGCTGGCACAGGCTTTGGGTTTCCGGTTCAGAGCCCGGCGCATCACCCGCCAGCAGCACCACGTCCCGGGCGCTGGCGGCACTGTTCCAGCGATAGACGGTCTCCCCGGCCCGCCAGTTAGCGGCGGGAAAGTTGCGGTTGAGATCGACCCCCTGGGCGTTGGCCCGCAGACCAAGCTGGCAGCCGTCGGGATTCACCGCCAGCACGACATGGTGATGGCGCAGGGCAGGTTCAAGCGTACGCAACGCACAGGAGAGGGTGACAACAGCCGCGCTCTCGTCCCCGTGCGTGCCGGCGAGGATCAGCCCGCTTTCTCTGGAGGGAACGGGGGCGGGGAACCAGACAAGCGGCGCGCCGAGTCGCGAACGACCATAGTGCTCCATTACCGTAGCAAAGGCGCCCCGTTCGGCGCGTGGGCGTGAGGCGGTCATAGCAATCCTTTCAGACAGGGGATAAACAAAGTGTTAGGCAAAGCGCAGCGCTTTTCAAATTGTTTCATTCAGGATGCGAGCGAGGCAGTAAATATCACCTTATCTTGCTAAGCCGTTTGCATTTCTCCATGCGAAAACAAATAATTATCCCATCTTTTCTCTGGGCATTTGCTATAGGGCCATCTCATGAAATATCCCGTCTCCCTTCTTTGCGCTGCGCTGTGGCTATCCGGTCTCTCTTCACCCTCCTTTGCCGCAGACGTGCCTGCCGGAACCAGGCTGGCGCCGGAGCAGACGCTGGTGCGTCATATTAAAGATGAGCCTGCCACTCTTGATCCTGCTAAAGCCGTTGGGCTGCCGGAGATTCAGGTGATCCGCGATCTCTATGAGGGGCTGGTAAACCAGAATGAGAAGGGGGAGATTATCCCCGGCGTGGCAACCAAATGGAGCACCAGCGATAACCGAAGCTGGACCTTTACCCTGCGCAAAGACGCCCGCTGGTCAGACGGCTCGCCGGTTACCGCCCAGGACTTTGTCTACAGCTGGCAGCGGCTGGTCGATCCTAAAATCACATCGCCTTTTGCCTGGTTTGCCGCGCTGGCCGGCATCGGCAATGCACAGAACATCATCGATGGCAAAGCCACGCCGGACACGCTGGCGGTGACGGCGGTTGACCCGCATACCCTGCGCGTACAGCTTGATAACCCGCTGCCGTGGTTTGCTAACCTGGCCGCCAGCTTTGCCTTCTACCCGGTGCAAAAAGCCAACGTCGAGAGTGACAAGGCGTGGACCCAGCCGGGCAAGCTGGTAGGTAACGGGGCCTACGTGCTCAAGGATCGCGTGGTTAACGAGAAACTGGTACTGGAGCCTAACGCTCACTACTGGGATAACGGCAAAACGGTGATCAAATCCGTCACCTTTATTCCCATTAACCAGGAGTCGGCGGCAACCAAGCGCTATCTGGCAGGGGATATCGATATCACCGAGTCCTTCCCGAAAAACCTCTATCAGAAGCTGCTCAAGGATATCCCCGGCCAGGTCTATACCCCGCCGCAGCTGGGCACCTATTACTATGCCTTTAACACCCAGAAGGGCCCGACCGCTGATGCCCGCGTGCGCCTGGCGCTGAGCATGACTATCGATCGCCGCCTGATGGCAGAGAAGGTGCTGGGAACGGGCGAGAAGCCCGCCTGGCGCTTTACTCCCGATGTGACCGCAGGCTTCACGCCCGATCCTTCAGAATTAGAGCAGCTGAGCCAGGCCGAGCTGAACGTGCAGGCTAAAACGCTGCTGCAGGCGGCGGGCTATGGGCCGAGCCGTCCGCTGAAGCTGACCCTGCTGTATAACACCTCTGAGAACCATCAAAAGATCGCTATTGCCGTGGCCTCGATGTGGCGCAAAAACCTCGGGGTAGACGTGAAGCTGCAAAATCAGGAGTGGAAGACCTATATCGATAGTCGCAACACCGGCAACTTCGATGTGATCCGCGCGTCGTGGGTAGGGGACTACAACGAGCCGTCCACCTTCCTGTCGCTGCTGACGTCCACCCACACCGGTAACATCTCCCGTTTCAACGATCCGGCCTATGACAAGGTGATGAAGCAGGCGGCGATGGAGCCGACCGCCAAAGCGCGCAACGTGGATTACAACACGGCAGAGAAGATTCTGGCGCGGGAAGCACCCATTGCGCCAATTTATCAATACACCAATGGGCGACTGATCAAGCCCTGGTTGAAGGGCTATCCGATCAATAACCCTGAGGACGTGGCCTACACCCGGACGATGTATATCGAAGCGCACTAGCAGGTGCTGCCCCCTGTCTGTGGATAGAGGCGGTTAAAACAACTTCTCAAGCCAGGATGCAATATCCTGGGTTGGGGAGTTGTTGAGCGGTAGTCAACATGGAGAGTCACCGGCCCCATAGCGGTAGGGCCGGAGAGGGGCTAGCGGAAGGATAACAGCGGCGCGTAATCCATATCCTGCAAATCTTCCAGCAGGCTGGGGCCGGTGGGATGCCAGCTTAGATGCTGGCGGGTCCACGCAGATGAGGCGCGCAGGTTTTTTCCGACAAAAATAGCTAACCAGCCAAAATGGGCTTGTGCTTCTGCCGGGGAGAGGGATATCTGCGGCAGATTAAGTTTATTCGCTAACCGTTCGGCAATCTGCCGCATAGGAACGCCTTCCTCCGCCACGGCATGGTAGCGTTTACCGTTTTCACCGCGCTCCAGTACCAGCCGATAGAGCTTTGCGACATCGCTGACGTGGGCTGCCGACCAGACGTTGTTGCCTTCGTCGATGTAGGCGACGACGCCTTTTTCCACGGCGTGCTGAATGTAATACGTGATTAATCCCTGGCGTATGGTGTCATGTACCTGCGGCAGGCGTACAACTCGCATGTTAACGCCTGCGGCGAGCAGTGCATTGCCTTCAACTTCAGAGGCTACTCTGGGGTTCAGGCTGTCAGAATTGAACTGTTCTTCCTGCGCCAGCGCATCAGGGCTGTCGTCGCCGATGCCGGTGCCGGAAGTGATAATTAATGGCCGATTACTACCCTTCAGCGCCTGGCCCATGGCGCGGATAACGCGTCGGTCTTGTTCACAGTTCTCGGCGAAACGGCCAAAGTCATGGTCAAACGCGGTATGGATCACCGCATCGGCATGCTGCGCTGCGGTGGCCAGGGTATCTGGCTCCTCCAGCGTACCACGATGGACGTCGGCTCCGGCGGCCTTAAGCGCCTGTGCGCTGCTATCCGAGCGGGCAAGGCCCGTTACCTGATGCCCGGCTGCCAACAACTCAGCCAGAATACGGGAGCCGATAAACCCGCTTGCGCCAGTTAGAAATACTCGCATAATCTACCTCCAGATTGGGTTACCCAACCAGAGTAGCGCTATAGTCAGACGGTAAAAGTAGAGACATTATCAGGGTATAAATCTTAACAGGATAACGATGATGCAAACGGCAATGCGGTCGCTGGGCGACTTTCTGCGGGCGCAGCGCGTGCGTCTTGATCCTGCGGCATTTGGTTTTATCGCTGGCAGGCGGCGCACGCCGGGGCTACGCCGTGAAGAGGTGGCGCAGCTCGCCCATATCAGCCCCACCTGGTACACCTGGCTTGAGCAGGGGCGCGGCGGCGCACCGTCGCGTGAGGTGCTTAACCGCATCGCCAGCGGGCTACGCCTGACGGGGGCTGAACGCGAACACCTGTTCATTCTGGCGTTTGGCCATCCGCCAGAGACCTATTTCACGCTCTCTACGGATATCACGCCGCGCCTGCAACGGGTGCTGGAGGCGTTTAGCGTTCCGGCGCTGATTAAAACCATCACCTGGGATGTAATCGCCTGGAATCGTGCCGCCGCCTGCGTGTTGACCGACTATGAGCAGCTACCGTATTCAGAGCGTAATGTGCTGCGTCGCCTGTTTCTCGACCCGGAAGTACGCCAGAGGCAGGGTGACTGGCAGGCCGTATCGCGGCTGGTGGTGAGTGCGTTTCGCGCTGACGTGGCGCGGGCGGGCGAATCGGCGGAAACGGCCAGCCTGATTGGCGAGCTTTCCCGTCAGAGCCATGAATTTGACGCTCTGTGGCGCAGCAATAATGTCGCCAGCCACGGTGAGGGTGTGAAACGTATTAATCACCCGCAGGCGGGGGCGATAGAGCTGGAGTTTTCAACGTTTATGGTAGAAGGGCGGCCCGATCTGGCGATGCTGGTTTTTAACCCGGCAAATGAAGAGAGCCGCCATAAAGTTGACGAGCAGGTAAGACAATCCTTGTCTTACGGTGGCGCTTCAGACCGCCATCACGCCGCCATCCACGAATAGCTCGTCCCCTGCAACGAATCGACTCTCGTCAGAGGCCAGGAACAGTACGGCGCTGGCGACTTCATCTACGTCGCCCAGCCGGCCGAACGGCGCCATATTTTGGAAAACCTCTTCAATGCCGTCATTGGCCTGTAAATAGGCCTGCATCGCCGGAGTGAGGATCATCCCCGGCGAAACCACGTTCACCCGGATGCCACGCGCTTTCAGATCGGTGGTCCAGGTGCGAGCAAATGAGCGGATGGCGGCTTTCGTCGCGCTGTATACCGACAGGCTGGCGATGCCCTTGCTGCCCGCCACCGAACCGGCAAGGATCACCGTGCCGCCGGTGGTCATTAGCGGAAGCGCTTTCTGCACCGTGTAGAGCGTACCTTTGACATTGACGCTGAACACCCGGTCAACGTGGGCGTCGTCTATCTCATCAAGCGCTGCGGATTCGGAGATGCCAGCATTGGCGAAAACGACATCGATCCGGCCACGCTCGTGTGCGATGCGCTCATAAAGTCGATCAAGGCTGGCAGGATCGGCAACGTCTCCCTGTATGCCAACTGCCCCGTGACCGATCTCCTTCACTGCGATATCCAGCGGTTCCTGACGGCGCGCCGTCACATACACCTGTGCGCCCTCTACGGCAAAGCGTTTTGCTGTCGCCAGACCGATCCCGTCGCTGCCACCGGTAATTACCACGACTTTTTTGGCAAATTTTTGGCTCATTTCATCACCTTTTCATTAAGTGGAGGATTGTTCCACTTAATAAATAGTAGTAGCCTCCGCTTATCGTTCAACAACGAGGGCACAAAATGGATAACGAAGCGGGCTTACGCGCCGATGCGCAGCGCAACCGCGAGCGTATTCTTGCTGCCGCCGAAACGGTATTTCTTGAGCAAGGCGCAGGTGCGTCGCTGGAAGAGGTCGCCCGACGCGCAGGGGTTGGCATTGGCACGCTCTATCGACGCTTTCCGTCGCGCGAAGCCCTGCTGGCGACCGCATGGAATGCACGGCTTCTTGCTTTTGCACAGGCGAGCCGTGCAGGAGATGACGCGCGCGATCCGTTCAGCACGATATGCGCTTTTTTGGAAGGACTGGTGCGGAACACGCAAATCTGGCGGGGGCTGGCGTCATCCCTTGGCACGGTTCTCCAGAGCGGTACGCCGGGCTGTATGGCGGTAACAGAGGAGGGGCGCAGACTGCTGAGCCGCGGGCAGCAGGCCGGTGCCTTTCGGAGCGATATCACCTTTGACGATATGGTTTACATGGTCATCGCCGTTTCCCTGGCAGCCGAACAGGAGAATGCCTCAACGACGCGCATTGCCCATCTGGTCGATCTGTTCCTGAGTGGGATCCAGGCGCAATAAATGCTTTGTCATGGAACGACCGCATACATAATCTGACCTTAAAGACGCTTTCCTCAGAGGCATATCGATCACGCAGCGTTAATCGCTTTCATTATGCAAATCGAAGGCGGTTAACTCTTTGGCATCATGGCTGCAAAAGAAGGTGATCTCTTGCTTATAGCGACCAAACAGCTCCCGTAACTGCTGTTGTGTACGGTGTCTCGTGCCGTTATCCATCGCCATCATCCACTGATAAAAACGCAGGCCGGGCGTGCAGTGCGGTTTTTGCAGGTCCATTTCGCCGCGGTAGAACCAGGCATCACCCCCATGCAGTAGCCACCCGTTTGGCTGGCTTACGGCAATACCCGCATGCCCAGTGGTGTGGCCTGCCAGGGGGACCAGCAGGATCTCCGGGGGCAACCCTTGCAGGGCCGTAACCGCCTCGAAGCCGTACCATGTTTCCCCCTGCGGTTTGTAGCCTGTCCAGCCTGATATCCCGCTCCACTGCCCAGGGCGATAGCGCTCGCGTGCTAACCAGCTGTGCCGCTGCTGTGCAGTGTCGATTTCTGTTTGCAGCAGGTGTATCTGGGCGTGAGGAAAATCTGTCAGCCCACCCGCATGGTCAAAATCAAGATGCGTAAGGATGATGTGCCGGACATCTTCTGCCCTGAAGCCCAGTGCTTCTATACGTGAACGGGCCGTCAGTGCTTCCCGCCTTTGAATATTATTCATGACCCGGAAAAAGCCTGACAGCCGTTTTTCCGGCTGACGGACATCGTCCCGGCCAAACCCTGTATCGACCAGCACCAATCCGTCCCGGTCAGTCTCAATAAGCAGACAGTGACATACCAAATGGGCAAACACGCCCTTACTGAAACCATCAAATAGTGCGCCGCCTACCGGACACATACACCCGCAGTTAAGATGATGAACTTTCATATTTTCCTCTCGGTTATGTGTGATGGCCTACTTAATCATGTTAGGACATACCTCCTTTTCTGCGCGAAGTATCGGAAGAGTGAGCGCTGGTTTGAGCGCCAGATGACAATATTGTCATGCTCCTGTCAGGTGATCGGGGCCGCCGGGCGGGTATAACAGCAGGGTGATTAACCCAGGAGAATTAAAAATGAAAAAGCCGATCGCTGCTCTGTCCCTTGCTATGCTGCTCGCGGCTCCAGGCATGGCCGTTGCTGCCGGGCCAGCAGCTGTCTATGACATGACGCAGGAGCTTGGCAACAAGCTGGTTACGGAAGCGCTGTCTGTCTGTCATGGTATGAACCGTCAGGGGGTAGCGGCCGTCGTGGATCGTGGCGGAAACCTGGTTGCGCTGATGAGAGATGATAACGTAGGACCGCATAATACCCAGGCCGCATGGCGTAAGGCCTACACCGCGCTATCGACGAAAACGCCCACTAAACAGCTTGCTATTAAGGCGCAATCGTCACCTGACTCCGTTAACCTCAATACCGTTAATGAATTACTGCTTCTGGGCGGCGGCGTACCGGTTAAGTATCGCGGTCAGGTAATTGGTGCCGTGGGCATGGCGGGAACCGGGGGCGCAGAGTCTGACGACCGGTGCGGCACCGACGCCATTAACAAAGTATTGGGTGAAAATCCGTAATAGTAACTTCGGCAGAAGAGGGCACCGGCGGGCGAAGGGGTAGCTCGCCGGTGAGTGATGCAAACGAGGTTTTTATGACGAAGCCAGGTCCAGAACTTCTCCGCCTTCCTGCGCCAGATGCGCCAGGTAGTGTGAGGCATCCAGGATCTGATAAGGGAAGTATAAGCCTGGCGCTACCGGCGGTTTGCCATCCAGCCCGAGCAGCCGTTCAAGGATCAAGGCTATCCCCATCCCCGTCAGCGGTGCTGCGCCGCCTGGATGCACTACCGCGTGTCGGGTGTGAAGGGCCTGGCCAGCGTTATCCAAACCAGAAATATCCAGCAGGATCTCCGTTGATAATGCGCCGCCTTTACGTCGGCTCGAACTAACCCCCTGACCCAGGTTGAACTGAACGCTGCGCGCGCCGGTAGCGGCTGCCAGACCCGTCACGTCGATTGAGGAGAAGCCGGCGGCGTTAATTTCAGTGCCGTCCAGCGCGGAGAAAATGGTTTTGGCGTCATCGCCCTCGCGCCAAAGCCAGATACCATCCCGGAGCGTGAGCGCGGCAGGCAGGAGGTGATTCAGATGTTCGAAATCTGCGGCCACTGCCGGGCCGCCGGTATCCTCTTCATCAACCAGAGCGCCGATGCGGATCTCATCTACCTGACTAAAGGATTTTACCAGCTGGAGCGCAGGCACCGTCGTTGCGCCCACCAGCCACTCGTAGCCAAGCACGATCGCCGAGGCCGTCGGAGCATGCATAAATCTGGCAATTTCCGGGGCTATCTCGAATATTCCCGACGAGATACTCAGATGCGGTACGCCGCGCGACTGGGCAAAGCGAAGACCGGCAAGGGAGTGATCCTTGTAGAGAACGACTACCGCGCTGACGTTTTGCTCACCCAGGCCCAGGTCTGCGGAGGCCGTGTCGAGCGCGACACCTTGCGCATGACCCATTTCTGCCGCTGCGTTCTGCGCTTTGCTAAGATCGCGTCCTCCTATGAGCAGAGGAACGTCAGGATAAATGGTCTGTATTGCCCGAGCGGCCTGGCGCCCTATTGCACCTGAACCGCCCATTAACAAAATCGGATCGAATGACATAAGCGTATCTCCTCATTCACGTGATAAGTTACGAACGGTCAGGGATTCGGGCTATGACCTTGATTTCAAAATCAAATCCTGCGAGCCAGGTCACGCCTACCGCTGTCCAGTTCGGATAGGGGGGATGGGGGAAAATAGACTCTTTGACCTGCATGATCGTGGGAAACTGATTTTGCGGGTCGGTATGGAAGGTCGTGACATCAATCAGGTCATCAAATGTGCAGCCCGCTGCCGCCAGCGTCGCTTTCAGGTTAGCAAACGCCAGCTGCACCTGCGCAGCAAAATCCGGCTCCGGTGTGCCATCGGCGCGGCTTCCCACCTGGCCGGAAACAAACAGTAAATCGCCGGAACGGATCGCGGCAGAGTAGCCGTGCTCTTCATAGAGAGCATGTCGGCTGGCAGGAAAAATCGGTTCGCGCTGAATCATAGGGTTTCCTTTACTTTATCCAGGATGAAAAAACGTAAAGCGCAGCACGGATAGATGATTTAATATACGTGGCGTATGTCAAATTAATCACACATACGCAGCGTATGTCAAATAGATATGGAGAAGATATGGTTACCAAACGCCGCGTCGAAATGATGGAAGAGAACCGCGCGAAACTGATCGTGGCGGCGCGAAAAGCCTTTGCAGAGAAGGGGTTCGCTGCTGCTTCAATGGACGAATTAACAGCCAGCGTTGGGCTAACCCGTGGCGCGCTCTATCACAATTTTGGCGATAAAAAGGGGCTGCTTGCTGCGGTGGTAGCCCAGATCGATGGTGAAATGGCGCAGCGTGCTAAGGCTGATGCTTCTCATGCCAGCGATGACTGGGAAAGGCTACTGGCCGAAGGCGTTGCCTACATCAAGATGGCGCTGGATCCAGAGGTGCGGCGTATCGTGCTACTTGATGGTCCGGCGTTCCTTGGCGATCCTGCCCAGTGGCCTGGGCAAATTAGCTGCCTGGACGCCACTCGCCAGACGGTTAAAAAAATGCTCGAGGACGGCGTGCTTAAGGCGGTAGATGCCGATGCCGCAGCGCATATGTTAAACAGCGCTGCGATGAACGCGGCGATCTGGATAGCGGCCAGCAACGAGCCGGAGAGGGCGCTGCCAAAAATTATTGACGTGTTTACGCAACTGGCAAGTGGCTTACGCCAAAGCTCGTAAGAAGCATAATCATATTAAACACACACATGATGGCTTGAAAGTGCGTTGCTGACGTAGCAGTGAATCATTAACGCAGGTGGATCGCCTACCGGGGGGACGTTTTCCGTTCCAAACCATACTGGATTGGCCGGGCAGACGGAGCCACAGATATAAGCTGGAATACCTGCAAACGTGCCTGCTACCGGCCTGTGCACGTGGCCAGCGGACAGGGCGATCAGCTTGTTTGGGGTATCTCTAATAAGCGCTTCCAGCTTGCCCAAACCTTTGCACAGGGTTTCATCCAGGGTCGGTATGCCGGAAGCGAACACGTGATGATGCATAAACAGCAGCGATGGGGAGTCTTCGGCGTCGCTAAGTTGTTTATCCAGCCATGCGAGGTGGTCAGTCACGTTACCATAGTCCTGATTATCCACCGTAGAATCCAAACCGATCAACCGCAGGCTGCCAGCGTCATGGATGAAGTGCAAAGCGTCCGTGGATGCATCATTCGTCCACGGACTCTCACCCCATACCGAACGTATCAGATGTCGATCGTCTGAGTTTCCCGGCAGTATCAATGAGGGGTAAGTCTGCTGATCTAAACGCGCCGCTATCTGTTTATATCCTTCAAGCCAGTGTTTATCCGTTAAATCACCGGATAGCACCAAAACATCCGGTTGCAACTGCGCCAGCCATGCAAGCACACGGTCAAATCGAGACAAGCAATCATTTTCAGGTGAGGCGTGAATATCTGAAACCTGCGCTATCAACATTGGTTTTTCCTTGTCATGAGGGTAGGAACAATAGGCAAAGCCTAACACAGACTCAGGAATTGACTCATCTCATCACGGCTGGAAAGCCTAATCTGTTTTGCCGGACTGGCTTTTGCAAACACCGCCAGATGTCCCTGATAGCAGCTCGATCCCGTTCGCGTCTCATACGCCTCTGCCCATTCCAGAAGCGCCGCAAAATCCGCAGCGGAGCCGTTGTTTCGTACTCCCCGGGCCTTGATGTTGGCTACGCACTCGGCGGGAGCAGGGGTCAACCAGATAATATGCGTGGCGTAGGCCGCGACGCTATCGGCAATCCAGCCATAGACGCCCTCCATAATCCAGCGCGTTTCACGCGCAATCACCAGCGCGTCCTGCAAAACAGCCTCTTTTGCTCGAGCCTTACCGTAGCCGCCTGGCTCCCAGTTAAGTGTGTCTAAGTCCGTGACAGGCAAAGCGATCTTTTCTGCCAGCTGCATAGCCAGCCAGCTTTTTCCCGATCCGCTATTGCCTATGATGAGCAGACGTTGTATGTCACTACGCATCGATCAGCCTTCAACCAGCGTAGTGTTAAATTCCAGTCCGGGCATCATCTGCGTAAGGCCATGGGTGAGCATTTTGCCTGCGGCGTGCAGCGCATCAAGGGGCATCTCCGGCAGGCTTTCCAGAATAAACCACATCTCTTGATCGGATGCGCTCAGACGGGTGCGAACGCCCTGACGCCAGTTCCAGCGGCGACAGGTTACGCCAATATCGTCACGCCAGATAACTTCCCCCGGCTCCGGCGACTCGGCGGCAGGCAAGCCCTCCTTGAAAGTATCGAACGTTTCCGTACCGTCGGCAATGACCAACCTCGGCAGGCCGCTGTAGGCAGCGAAATTTTCTCCGCCCACCGGCACAGCATAGCGCAGGCTAACTGCGTTATAGAGATCGACAACCGGATCCAGTGCCATCATGGTGCCGTCTCGCAGCACCCGCTTACGCAGGGCTTCAGCAGAGCAGGGTGTACGTTTGGGCTTGGCACCAAAAGCCTTAAACACCTCACACCAGGCTCTCAGATGACTTTCCGCCCACGCGGGTTGACCGTTAAGCACAGCCTGACAGGCCTCTTTCAGCGCTCGCTCCCCAAGCTGGATATCATCCAGCGGCGCGGCTTTCACATAGATACTTAACGCACGAAAGCCGGGAGCGATACGTGCCAGCTCCGGGCTGATTGACGGTAACGGTGTAGACATCGCATAATCCTGTAATGACTGATTTATTCTATGATATCGACCGATGACCAAAAAAGTCAATATAGCGACCGTGAGCGGTGCCGATGTTAGCACCATTAATCAAGCGGTTTCCCAACGCATTAAGCTCTACCGCAGCCAAAAAAAGCTGTCGCTCGACGAACTTTCACGCCTGGCTGGCGTCAGCAAGGGGATGCTGGTGGATATTGAAGGCTGTAAGGCTAATCCCAGTATTGCGTTGCTATGCAAAATCGCAGCGGCTATGAACGTCTCCGTTGCCGACATCGTGAACGTTGCCAGTGAGCCGTCGGTTCATGTTATCGACCGGGATGATATTCCCGTGCTGTGGCAGGGCGAAAAGGGCGGAAGTGCGAAATTGATGGCCGGCACCCGCGGGCCGGATATGCTGGAGCTGTGGCAGTGGGTGATGCATCCTGGCGAAGTGTTTGCCTCATCGGGCCATCCTGCCGACACCTGCGAGCTGCTGTTTGTCAACCGGGGCCAGCTCACGCTACGGGTTGATGGGCGTGATTATGTCATTCACGAAGGGTGCTCGGCGGTGGCCAAAACCGACCGGCCCCATGCCTATAAAAATAACACCCGCGACGCGATTGAATTCACCATGACGGTGTATGAAAAAAACCGCTGATAGCTGCCTGGAGAACCTGATGAGCGAGCAACATGTAGAATATACTCAAGATAATTTTTGCGTTACCACAGATAAGCGTCGGTTGGATGTTTGTGCAATCCAAAATTATCTTTCTCAATCCTCTTGGGCACCGGGTATTGACGTTGCAACTGTTAAGTTATCTCTGGAGCATAGCCTCTGCTTTGGTTTATTCGACGGAGAGCGGCAGATTGGATTTGCCCGACTGGTAACGGACTACGCCACATTTGGCTATCTTTGCGATGTGTATGTATTAGAGGATTATCAGAGCCAGGGGCTGGGGCGCTGGCTGGTGGAGTGCTGCCAGGCACATCCGTTGATGTCCAGATTGCGACGGATCATATTAGTGACCGATAGCGCGCCGTGGTTATATGAGAAGCTGGGTTACCAGCCCCTCAACCGCCCAAATTTTATCTGGCAGATTAATCGCCCGGATATTTACCTGTAGATCCTATTCCAGACCCAAGGCAGTAATGACGGCGGCGACCTCAGCAGTGGCTTCTGCATCAAGAGGTAACAGTGGACGCGGAAGGCAATCGCCGCTGGTCAAGCCTAATACGCCTGCGGCTGCAGCGATAACACGAATGCTGCCGCCATGTTTACGAAACAGCTGCCACAGTGGGTCAAGGCGTTCGGTCAGTTGAGTGACCTCCTGACGATCGCCACGAGCAGAAGCCTCAGTAATCTCTTTTGCCACACGAGGGAAAAGGCCCCCGCATACCGAATACCATGCTTCACATCCAGCATTAAGCCCAATGCCTGCAAACGCATCCCCGCTGATACCAAGCGTAACTTTTGCCGGCAACCTCTCTCTCACCTGCGCGATACGCGCTGCCGCACTCTCGGGCTCTTCAGGTAGTCCAGGGATCTTAATTGAGCCTACCCCGGTCAGCTCTGCAATGCGCGCATACAGCGCATCGGAAAAGGTAAAATGTGTCGTACCAGGATTATCATATACGCAGACAGGAAGGTCGGTATGGCGCGTAACGGTCTCGAAAAGAGCAAACACTTCCTCTTCGCGCAGCCGCTGATAGGAGATAGCTGGCAGTAACAGGGCGCTGGCACCTGCCGTTTGTGCATCGTCGATCAAATGCAGCACCTGTTCCGTCGCCATCGCCCCAACGCAAACCATCACCGGAATGTTATTGGCATGCTCAACGGCAAGGGTGGCGACCTGTTTTCTCTGCTCTCGGGTTAAGTAGGCATAGCTACCGGTAGAGCCTAATACGCCGATAGAGTCAGCCTCGGCTACAGCGATCCTTCGCAGGATCCTACAAAACCCCTCTTCATCAAAGCCTGATGCTGTTATGGGCGTGAGGGGAAACGCACTGAGTCCACGAAACATGACACACTCCAGTTAATTTAAGGGTAAAAGAGAACGGTATGAAGAGGCATAGTAGCAAACCCTTATACGGTATAGATTTGGATATCGTGCCCACGGAAGGCATCGGCGTAAGCTTTGCTGATATTCTCTTCAACGACCATGATGTCGATCTCGCTACAGGCGGCTACCACGTAGCGGGCTACGGCTGGGATCTTATTGGCGGTAAGCGCGACAATGGTCTCGTTGCACTGGGCGATCACCGCTTTTTTGAATTCGCAGTCGGCGTAGTCGAACCCAGTCAGGCCCGACTCCGGGGCCATTGCACAGCCGCCGATAAACCCCTGGTCAAAGAGCATACCCTGGATCTGGGCAATGGCTGGCATCCCCACGCAGCCGCCGGAGGCGCGCTGAACCTGGCCACCAAGAACGATCACCTCATACAGCGGCTTTTTCAGCAGCGCCGCCGCAATCTCCGGCGAGTTGGTGACAACGGTGAGCGCCAGTTCAGCGGGAAGCGCCTCAGCCATCGCCAGATTGGTCGTTCCTGTATCAATAAAAATAGCGCTACCGGACTTCACCAGCCGGGCGCAGCGCTGCGCGATTTTGCTCTTTTTGGCCTGATTTTTCTCTTTTCGCACGGCGTAGTCTCCCGATTCCGGCAGCATCATAATGGCTCCGCCGTAAACCTTTTTACAGACGCCCTCATTGCTAAGCTCATGTAAGTCACGGCGAATAGTATGTTCTGATACCCCCAGCCGCACGGCCAGTTCGCTACAGAGCACGCGACCATTCTCTTCAAGGATCTGCCTGATGAGCACTTGTCGCTGCTCGGGTAAAGCTGCATAATCGAGCACGTTAACTCCTAAAAAATTTTGAATCGAGCAATACAGAGCATAATCGTGCATTACAATTGTCTCGTCAAACGAATCTGCCCTTAACCAAAAAGAGATCCTGCATGAATGAGAAGCTAGCGACCCGAATTATTTTCTTCGTTGCCGGACTGGCAACCGCAGCATGGGCGGTAATGGTCCCCTTCGCCAAACTCAATACAGGGGCCAATGATGCCCTGCTCGGCATTCTGCTGCTCTGTCTGGGGGGCGGGGCGATTATCTCGATGCCGCTGGCCGGGCCGCTGTCATCCCGCTTCGGCTGCCGGAAGATTATTGGCTGCGCCGTGCTGATTATCCTTCTGTCGATGCCTTTCCTGACGCTGGCCGAGAGCCCGCTAAGCCTGGGCCTGCTGCTGCTGATCTTTGGTACCGGAATAGGGATGACGGATTGCGCCATGAATATCCAGGCGATTCTGGTGGAGAAAAACGAGAACGTACCGTTAATGTCCGGTTTTCACGGAATGTATAGCGTGGGCGGCATTGCCGGAGCAGGAGTGATGACCGGCCTGCTCAGCATGGGGCTGACCATTCTGAGTGCGACGCTGGTGATTGTCTTTCTGGTGGCTTTACTGGTAGCCGTCAGCTTCCGCCATTTTCTACCCTATGCTAACCCGACCGAAGGTCCGGCCTTTGCCATCCCCAAAGGCGAGGTGCTGCTGCTGGGCACCATCTGCTTTATTGTCTTTCTGGCCGAAGGAACCGTCCTCGACTGGAGTGCGGTCTACCTCGTCGAGGTGAGAAACGTGGCGGATTCGCTGGGCGGGCTGGGCTTTACCTGCTTTGCCGTGGCGATGACCATCGGACGTCTCAGCGGTGATGCGATCATTGCCCGCGTGGGCCAGCTGCGGGTGGTAGTGTGTGGGGCCATCATGGCCTTCGCGGGTTTCTGCCTGATTTTTACCGCCGGCTCGCTCATGCTGCTGCTGGTAGGCTACCTGCTTATCGGTGCCGGCTGCGCTAACATCGTCCCGGTCATGTTTAGCCAGATTGGTAAACAAACGAGCATGCCGCAGATGGTCGCCGTTCCCGCCGTAACCACGCTGGGCTACATCGGCGTGCTGGCTGGCCCGGCGATGATAGGCTTTATTGCCCATCACAGTTCATTACCCCATGCCTTTATCTTTGTCGCTGCACTCATGATCGTCGTCCTGTTGCTCAGTGCCGTGCTCAACAAAACTATGAAGCTGCGGGAAGAGATGTAATACGTAGCAGGGCGGCCATTGACGCCCTGCTTTTTTATTTTTTCTGCTGTGAATACAATCAACGCTATAAATAAAATATTAAAAAGTTATTTTTTCAAGGGGTTGTCATATTTAATCTGCCTTGGGTTGATTCTTTGCCGTTGACACCGTTCATATATCCCTCCGACTACTAATTTAAGCTTGGCTAAACTCTATTTTAGGCTAGTGATTGCTTCTTATTATTAAGGAACATTAAGGTTGCTCTGTATGATATATTTTGCTGAAAAATAGAGCGAATTCGGCGACTGTTTAATCGATAAACCTGCTTATATGATTTTGTGTGGTATAAAGTGCTGACCTGGTGCAAATTGATATCACTTAACGGCAAACACATTATCGATTAAAATTAGAGGTGAAAAAGCGTATTTCCGATGATATAAAGCTGTTATCTCCTGCTGATGTACTATGGTGTTTTTTATGTTCCGAAATATGAGTGTGCGCACGTTCATAATGTTATTCCTGTTTGTTTCACTCGGCCTAATGAATATATTAGTGATGGCTTTCACAAAAAATAGCACTCTGCTGCTGTTAATTTGCACGACATCCGTTCTAACCCTCTTATTTATGTGGCTATACCTGACAACCTATCTCGTCTCGCCTATTAATACGGTAAAAAAGAGTATTGACGACGTCACGGCTGGCAACCTGTCTGTGACGATCCCTGAGTTTGGCAACAACTGTGCGGGGCGCCTGATCCCTGGTATTAACAATCTTGCCAGCAACATCGCCACCCTGGTGCGTGAAATCCGTGCCTCCTCCCAATCTGCGATGGATCTCTCCGAACAGCTCGCTGCTCGCAGTACCGAATTGTCGGTGAAAACCGAGGAACAGTCTGCGGCGCTTATCCAGACGGCGTCCAGCATGGAGCAGATGGCTGCCAGCACTAAAAATAACGCGGGTAATACGCAGCTTGCCAGCCAACAGGCAGACGAGGCGACCCGCTGCGCACGCCAGGGAGGCGAGCTGATGACGCAGGTGGCGGCCAATATGCAATCCATTACCGACTGCGCGCGCCAGATGACGGAAATTATCTCCCTGATTGACGGTATTGCCTTCCAGACAAATATTCTGGCTCTCAATGCGGCGGTAGAAGCGGCGCGGGCAGGGGAGCACGGTAAAGGCTTCTCGGTGGTGGCCGGTGAGGTACGCCATCTTGCTCATCGCAGCGCCGAAGCGGCAAAGAGCATCAAATCACTGATTGACGTCACCGCGCAAAACGTCTCCCAGGGCGTCACCATCGTTGATGAGGCGGAGAAGAACATGCTTGAGATCGTCTCCGGCTCCGGGCTGTTGAGTAAGCTGATGGATGAGGTTTCCGTGGCGACGCTACAGCAGGAGAAGGGCATCGCACAGATCACCCAGGCACTCTCCGAGCTGGAACGCGTCACGCAAAGCAACGCCACAATGGTTGACGAGCTGGCTGGATCCTCCGACGTGCTTAAGCGCCAGGTGATTGAGCTGCAAGGCAGAACGCGTAACTTCCGTCTGGCAGGTTCTGCGCCTGCGGAAAATCCCTCTTTTCCCCTGCAAATTCAGTGTAATGGCTAATTTTCAGATTACTTACTGACGCCGCCCGGCTAGACTGTCACTATTAGCATGCTAAATGTGGAGGAGCCGTGGAGGCGATTAAGGGATCGGACGTTAACGTGCCGGATGCAGTTTATGCATGGCTGCTGGATGGCAAAGGGGGCGTTAAGCCGCTGGGCGATGATGACGTTATTGACGGTGACCACCCCTGCTGGCTGCATCTCAACTATACCCAGCCGGAGAGCGCCCAATGGCTGGCATCTACGCCGCTGCTGCCTAATAACATCCGCGACGCACTGGCCGGCGAAAGCCTGCGCCCGCGCGTTACCCGTATGGGCGAGGGGACACTAATCACGCTGCGCTGCATCAATGGCAGTACCGACGAGCGTCCCGATCAACTGGTCGCCATGCGTCTTTATATGGATGAGCGGCTGATTGTCTCTACCCGCCAGCGAAAAGTGCTGGCGCTTGACGACGTGGTCAAGGATCTGGAGGAGGGAACCGGGCCGGTGGACTGCGGCGGCTGGCTGGTAGACGTCTGCGACGCGCTAACCGATCACGCCAGTGAGTTTATCGAAGAGCTGCACGATAAGATTATTGACCTGGAAGATAATCTGCTCGACCAGCAGATCCCGCCCCGTGGTTTTCTTGCTCTGCTGCGCAAGCAGCTCATTGTGATGCGACGCTATATGGCTCCCCAGCGTGACGTCTATGCCCGGCTGGCCAGCGAGCGTTTTCCGTGGATGAATGACGATCAGCGTCGCCGGATGCAGGATATCGCCGACCGGCTGGGACGCGGCCTTGATGAAATCGATTCCTGTATTGCGCGCACCGCCGTTATGACCGATGAGATCACCCAGGTCATGCAGGAGTCGCTGGCGCGCAGAAGCTATACCATGTCACTGATGGCGATGGTCTTTTTACCCAGCACGTTCTTAACTGGCCTGTTTGGCGTGAACCTGGGCGGGATCCCCGGCGGTGAGTGGCATATGGGCTTTCCGCTGTTCTGCCTGATGCTGGTGGTGCTGATCGGTGGAGTCACGTGGTGGCTGCATCGCAGTAAATGGCTGTAAAATTTCACATTTTTAACAAAATATGAACATAGAAACGCCGTTTTATTTGCGCGAAATCAATAAACAAAAAGGCGAATCAGGGCAATATCTATCTCGCAGGTGAATGCAACGTCAAGCGATGGGCGTTGCGCTCCATATTGTCTTACTTCCTTTTTTGAATTACTGCATAGCACAATTGATTCGTACGACGCCGACTTATAATAGTCGGCTTTTTTTTGCCTCTTGTGCATCAGCTTCTACCCTTAAAGAGAGCGATGCCATCACCTGGAGGTAAAACATGTCCAGCCTTACCTTATTGAATCCCACTGACTCTCTGCCCGCCGATCCCGTGCCGACCGATCCGGTCCCGGTTCCTGAGCCTATTCCCCGACCACAGCCGTTGCCCGATCCGCCGCCTAACGAGGAGCCGATTAAAATGTCGCGTTAAAGAGGCAGATCTGAGAGGATACGCGCCTGCTGACGTAGCCTTTTACCGCGAGAAAATATTGTGACCGCTTTTTCAACACTGAACACCCTGCCCACAGCCCAGCTCGATAATCTTAACGAGCTGGGTTATCACACCATGACGCCCGTGCAGGCTGCGGCGTTGCCCGCGATCCTTGCCGGTCAGGATGTGCGCGTGCAGGCAAAAACCGGCAGCGGTAAAACGGCGGCGTTTGGCCTGGGCCTGCTGCAGCACATCGATGCCAGCCGCTTTCAGACTCAGTCTCTGATCCTTTGTCCTACCCGTGAGCTGGCCGATCAGGTAGCGAACGAGATGCGTCGGCTGGCGCGCTATATGCCAAATATCAAAATTCTGACCCTCTGCGGCGGCCAACCCTTTGGCGCACAGCGCGACTCGTTGCAGCACGCGCCGCATATTATTGTTGCCACGCCGGGTCGCCTGCTGGATCACCTGCAGAAGGGCACCGTCAACCTCGACGCTCTGCAAACGCTGGTGATGGATGAGGCGGACCGGATGCTGGATATGGGCTTCAGCGACGCCATTGACGAGGTGATCCGCTTCGCGCCTGCATCACGCCAGACGCTGCTCTTCTCCGCTACCTGGCCTGAAGCCATCGCGGCGATCAGCGGCCGCGTTCAGCGTTCGCCGCAGACTATCGAGATCGACACCGTGGATGCGCTGCCTGCCGTCGAGCAGCAGTTCTTTGAAGTTTCGCGCCAGGGCAAAATCGGCCTGCTGCAGAAACTGCTCAGCCAGCACCTGCCTGCCTCCTGCGTAGTCTTCTGCAATACCAAAAAGGACTGTCAGGAAGTCTGTGACGCGCTGAACGACACAGGCCAGGAGGCGCTGGCCCTGCATGGCGATCTTGAGCAGCGCGATCGCGACCGGACCCTGGTACGCTTTGCTAACGGTAGCGCCCGCGTGCTGGTCGCAACCGACGTCGCCGCCCGTGGTCTGGACATTAAATCCCTTGAGCTAGTAGTGAACTACGAGCTGGCATGGGATCCGGAAGTGCACGTGCACCGCATCGGACGTACCGCTCGCGCTGGTAACAGCGGCCTGGCTATCAGCTTCTGTGCCCCGGAAGAGGCGCAGCGCGCCAACATCCTTGCTGAGATGCTCCAGATCAAGCTGAGCTGGCTGAACGCGCCCGCCAACGTCAAGATCGTGCCGTTGGAAGCGGAGATGGCCACGCTGGTCATCGACGGCGGTAAAAAAGCCAAGATGCGTCCGGGTGACGTGCTGGGCGCGATGACCGGTGATATGGGATTAAACGGGGCGGATATCGGCAAGATCACCGTGCATCCGGCGCATGTCTACGTTGCAGTGCGGCAGAGCATTGCTCGTCAGGCATGGAAGCAGTTACAGAGCGGTAAGATCAAAGGCAAGAGCTGCCGGGTAATGCTGCTGAAGTAGGGCAGAGAAGGGCAGGAATAGGGCTCTCCGGGGATCGTCCACCGGAGAGCCAGTGCGTTATTTCACTTCCACTACGTTGAGGCGCAGGGCATCCAGCGGCGTCTCGTCCTCTTCCGGCTGCCAGCCCGCGGGCTGCAACGGAATAGGTTCACGATCGAACGCCAGATCGCCGCCGTCTACCACTTCCGAACCGTGGGTAATGCCTTTAAAGTCAAACAGCGAGATATCGTTCAGGTGCGACGGCACCACGTTCTGCATGGCGCTGAACATGGTTTCGATGCGGCCCGGGTAGCGCTTGTCCCAGTCGCGGAGCATGTCGGCAATCACCTGGCGCTGAAGGTTTGGCTGGGAGCCGCACAGGTTGCAAGGGATGATCGGGTAGCCTTTAGCCTGGGCAAAACGCTCGATGTCTTTTTCCCGGCAGTAGGCCAGGGGACGGATGACAATATGCTTGCCGTCATCGCTCATCAGCTTCGGCGGCATGCCCTTCATTTTTCCGCCGTAGAACATATTCAGGAACAGCGTCTGCAAGATGTCGTCACGATGGTGGCCAAGGGCGATTTTGGTCGCGCCCAGCTCCGTTGCGGTGCGATACAGAATGCCGCGACGCAGGCGTGAGCAGAGTGAGCAGGTGGTTTTCCCCTCGGGGATCTTCTCTTTAACGATGCCGTAGGTATTCTCTTCGACAATCTTATACTCAACGCCTAACTGCTCGAGATAGGCAGGCAGAATATGCTCCGGAAAGCCCGGCTGCTTCTGGTCAAGGTTTACCGCTACCAGCGAGAAGTTAACCGGCGCGCTCTGCTGCAGGTTACGCAGGATCTCCAGCATGGTGTAGCTGTCCTTACCGCCGGAGAGGCACACCATAATGCGATCGCCTTCCTCAATCATATTGAAGTCAGCAATGGCTTCGCCCACGTTACGACGCAGGCGTTTCTGCAATTTGTTTAAGTTGTACTGCTCTTTCTTATTAACTTCTTGATTTTGCGACATTTATTAATCACTCAAATCTTCAATGGGGCACAGGCGGGACAAAACGAATTAAAACGCGAGCTTATCGTTAAGCATTGCCACCTGCTCAGTGTTCAGATCTTCAATCCAAGACGCGTATATCTCGTATACCATCTGCGCGTTTTCGTGCCCCATCTGATTGGCTATAAAAGACGGGTTTGCGCCTGCGGACAAAAGCCAACATGCAAATGTGTGGCGTGTATGGTACGGATTACGGCGCCGAATGCCAGCACGTTTTACACTGGCGTTCCATCTTGACCCGATACTTGACAATGAATAATAAGGCTTCTGCTTTCCCTTTGCTGGCCGGGGCATAAAAACGAAACGAAGCTGCTGCTTCTCCGTCAGGCCGTATTCACGATGATAGAAAACGCTCTCTGCTTCAGGAAACCCAGCTGTCAGCTTCTTTTGTTCTTTCAGGGCGTCGAGCGCTGGCGTTAGAAGCTGCAGTGTCCGGATGCCTGCCTGCGTCTTGGGTGGCCCAAACATCCCCAGCGTGTTCAGGTTCCTGGATACGTTTACCGTACCCGTCTTGAGGTCGATATCTTCCCATTTAACTCTTCAGATGTGCACATTAAAAAAGATATTACCCGGATAGAAAACCCACTGGAAAAAATGCGGGCGATCATGGGTTGCACCTGGTATCGTAAGTATAATGACAATTTTGGTATCGGCTTCATCGCTCAGGACATCCAGAAGATATTCCCGGAAGCAGTAACGACTAACGGCAGTTCGTTAACTATGGCCGATGGGGAAGTGGTTAAAGATGTGCTGTTCCCTGACACGGCTGGCGTGGCCGCCGCATTGCATCACGAGGCGATCCTGGTGCTGATGGCTGAAAATGAGGCTATCAGAGCAGAAATGGAAACTATGAGCACCGAGTTAAAGTCCCTGAAATTGCTGGTTCAGCAGCTGGTTGGACCGACAGCAGCGGAAAATCAATAGGCCGCACCGTATTGCATTTGCTATCGCCTCCGCATGCTGTATGTATAAACAGCGTTTTACAAGATGCAAAAATCGGCGGACAGGATTACAGAGAGCGCCGACAATGGTAATCTTATTGTAGGCGGCACTATTCAGTAGCCTGCCAGTGTGGCTACCGACGGTGTTTATATTGTGCAGTCGATTAGCTATATCGGCGATACGAGGGGGAACCCATGATATATGGACCTTATGTGTACGGCCCACAGGGCGCGTGAGTTGTAAACAAACAAGGCTATAAATAGGACATCTTAAGATGATACGCAATTTAGGGTTTTTTTTTATTTCATGTTTTTTGTTAGGAGGCTGCACAGCCTTAAACAGTGAAAACCAACAGCTTACCAATCATCCAGGAGAAATGGCTGAGCTTCAGGCCAAAAGAGATAAACAGCGTAGCGACTATGCGAGATCCCTGGATGATGAAGAATTAAAAAGAGAAAAATATGTGGCTGAGCATCCTGAAGTCCCTGCGAAGCCCCTGGGTCATAATGGAGTTGATAAAAGATTTATCAAAGTGATAGATGCAACTAACACCCTGCCGCTTGTAACACGAGTCCCTGATACAGAAGATTCAGACCTGGTTTATATCAATATGAAAACCTATGCTCTGACTTTTACTAGAATCATGCAGTCTATTTCTGCGCTGGGACAAAAGTGCCAAAGGGCTTCAGCTTATTCAGGCCGCGATATCATGGAGGGTTGCATTGACAAATTAGCTACTGACCTAAAGAATTTTTCTTCGGCATTGAAAACAACCAAATCATATAAAGGAAAAGTGGCATCAGTGGATGATGCTACATTTGGTGCTTACATTGATTTTGGTCACGCAGCAAGGCTCATGAACATGTTTGAGAAACTTTGCCGGGCTCAGGGTTATACAGGATATATATCTCTGGTTACTGTAGCTGCTCCATGTGATGACGACGGTCAAACATTAAGTATCAGAGCAGCACGAAGAGAGGGGTTGATTAGGTAATGTAAAATACGTTGGGGCGGATCGCCTCAATTAAAAATCCTAACTTTTATTATCAACCCGCTGCGGCGGGTTTTTTTATTGCATGGAGTAAATCATGCCAGGATCACCACGAGCGCAGGACGGCAGCGAATCGCAAACACTGGAGGCGCACCGCAACGCCATATTCGACAGCCTGCACGTTGCAATACCCGGGATTATTAAGTCCTTTGATCCAGAGGCAGTAACTTGTACCGTGCAGCCAGCCATCGTTAGCCCGCAGTCGCAGGCGCAAAAGATTGCCAATATTAGCACCGCCGCGCAGCTGCGTACCGACGACGGTGCGGCGTTTGTCGAGGTGGCTTCGGACATGACATTACCATAACTCTGCCCGGTAAACTTACTGCCTCCGCGCAGGGTGGAACGGTTGTGAACTCTCCAACGTTCACCCTTAACGGCACTTTTTTCGCCGCGCTACACGACGCGGTGGTCAGATTTGCCAATCATTAAGGCTAATTAATGAAATCCCTGGGGCATTTCTGGGGCAAAAAGAAGAAATGGGGCACGTTTTGGGGGATAAAAAGGGTAGATAGGAGTAACTCAGTGTAGCCAGTGAAGGGGTGTAAGTCGTTGAGTGTAGGTGATTTTATTTTATTAACAACAGCTTATAAATAGCAGTACGGTTTGTTTAAGTTGTACTGCTCTTTCTTGTTAACGTCTTGATGCTCTTGCATGGTGTGCTGTCTCGGTTGACCGGGTCGTCATTCATTCTATGTCGCGTATGGTACGGATTACGGCGGCGAATGCCAGCATGTTTTACACTGGCGTTCTACTAAATCACGACGTTGCTCAAACTCGCGGCTTTATGGCTCAAAACAGGATGATCCTGTGCTTCTTATTTTCCGTCGTGTAATAACTTTTGGGAGGTATTGCTTAAGCCCAAAGGGGCATAGCTTGAAACGGCAGGGCCTGTCAGCAGGGCAGGTCTGCCCGCTGTTTCGCCGGTTGCCGGGACAATCATTTAGTTGCTGTAACCCTATCCAACGGGTTGAAGAGAAAGGTATTGCATGGACAACCCATACCCTGCGGCGACGATTATTAACAAGGATCCCGTGCTTGCATGTCGTTATCACTTCCCCGGGGCGCAGGTAATAATCACCTTTAAACCACAAGATGTAATTCAGCCCATAGTGTGTCTCAACCCGAGCGAAAATGGTTCCCGTGTCAGAACTTGCAATAATTTCAACTACTTTCCACTCCATATCACCCTCATTTCATTGTTATCATGTCGTTGTGTTCTGCTTTCAAGGCATCGCATATAGTATTATCTAATTTCGCGATTAAAAATAAGTGTAGACAAACGCGGGGAAGGGTCAAACATCCTTACGAAATAAGTGGGTATCTTTACATTTCTATCGGGCAAAAAGTAGACAGCGCGGTGCCGAGAAAAGGTGGCAAAGGCACAGATGTGGGTAGCTTTAGGCGTCGCTTTAAGCGTAGCCGCAGATTTGCAAAGCAATATGACCCGGTTGTAATTAAGATTAATGGCCGAGGCGTTTAACCACGCTCCCGATACGTCTGCGGCCATCTCCATGGCAGTGAAAAGTCAAGACGAGCGGCAAAAGATACAGACGGGTTAAGGAAATGTTTTAAGGCTGGCATTTTAATGTCCTGTAAACAGGTTTACTGATACTCGCTATGAAATCATCGAATAAACAAAGGCTTCAATCAAATCATTGCTTATGGTAATAATTGGTAAGGTATTTATTTTTAATTAACAGGCGTGCGGGCAGGGAAAGTCAGGCGTTATTTGTTCATTAATTTAACAAACGCCTTTTATTATTAATCGCCTGTTAAAGCAACGTCAATAAATAACGATAATTGCATACAGGCATACTGACAAGGTATACGGTATGCGAAAGCAAATCCTCTCCACCACTGGCAACATCACAACGCGCTCTGGCTGGCACTGGCAGGACAACATCTGGACGCTGGGCCTCTATGGCACGGCGGTTGGAGCGGGAACCCTGTTTCTTCCCGTGGAGATTGGGACACGCGGCCCGGTCATCTTCCTGGTGATGCTGCTCCTGGGGCTGCCACTCTCCTTGCTTCCACATCTGCTCTTGTGCCGGGTGTACATTCGGGAGGAAGAGCCAGTAAACGGTACGCTGCCGATTTTCGGCTCCTTCTTCAGCGGTCGCGGCGAAAAGCTGATGACCCTGTTCTACTGCCTAACCTTCTTCCCGGTAACACTGGTGTACGGGGTCGCACTGGTCAACGCGCTGGATAATTTCCTCACAGAACACCTGCACATCACCGGCATCAGCCGTGGCCCCCTGTCGTTTATCGTGGTGGCCGCGCTGTATGTGGTGCTGAGCAAGGGACGCGATAGGGTAGTGGCCACCATGAGTACGCTGGCGCTGCCGTTCGCTGCGTCTGTGCTGTTGATCGCCATGTTACTCCTTCCGGACTGGCATCTGTCGAACCTCACTGGCGTGGTCGCGGAGGTGAAGGCTACCCCGCTGTCGGTGACCATGAAGGGGATCTGGCTGACGCTGCCGCTAATCACCTTCTCGTTCTGCTGTGCGCCGATGGTGTCCCCGCTGACCTCTTACTATCGTGAAAAGAAAGCAGAGGGCGAGGGCAAGGCCCTGCTCGTGATCCGCGTGGCCTATGTGGCTATCTTCGCCAGCATCATCTTCTTTGTATTGAGCTGCATGCTGAGCATCCCGCGAGATAGCTTCATGCAGGCGAAGGTGCAGAACCTTAACGTACTGTCTGTGATGAAGGGAAACGGCGGTTTTAGACTGATTTATTACGTGGCACCGTTCATCGCCATTATCGGCATGACCAAATCCTTCCTGGGGGTGGGGCTGTCGGTCGCGGAGACGTTCGGCCAGCTGGTGGCCAGCGTATCGGGGAAAAAAACCAGCACCAGCAAACGTGTGGCCTCGCTGGTGCTGTTCCTGCTGACCTTTGGCATCGTTTACGCGAACCCGGACGTGCTCAATCTAATTGAAACGTTCTGCGGGCCGCTGATTGCGGTGATCCTCTTTCTGATCCCTGCGTATCTGATTTACACCCGCAGTGCACTGGCGCAGCTGCGTGGTTTGACGGTATTTCTGGTTGTGCTGGGAGGTCTGGCAACATTGTCCGCGCTGTTGTGGCCGCTAATTTAAAACAGAACCATGCAGGACGATGCCACATCCTCCTTGTTCGCGAAATGACGATAAATACTTTTCCTTGCGACGCCAGAGATCTTTACCAGCAGTTCCATGCCCATGGCGTGGATTGCTATGAAACTTTCCTGTTTCTATATGCAGCCACTTTTATGCGATTGCCGCAGATCACCATACTGCACCCGCGTCGACGGTGCGATTTGCTCAAATCGTGAAAAAGTAAAATACAGTTGTGGGCTTCACACTGTGGTACGTATGCGAATTTTTCAGCCGTGATCATTTTACAAGCGCGTCGGCAACAGGGCAGGCTCATCCTTCGGGATTGAACCGTATTTGATCTCTCTGGCGATAAAAGGCTGAGGTTTACTAAACAGATATCCTTGTGCGAAATCGCAGCCCAGTGCCTTAAGGTGTTCCAGTTGTTCTTGTGTTTCAATACCCTCTGCGACAGTCTTCATATTGAGGGATTTCGCCATGCCGGTGATGAGTTTTATGATATTAAGAGCATCTTCCTTTGTAGATATCGAATGAACAAAGGATTTGTCTATTTTAATTTTATCAAAGGCAAGCTGGCTAAGCCGGGAAAGAGAAGAGTATCCCGTACCAAAATCGTCGATGGAGATTTTCACGCCCAAAGCTCTAAGCTTATTCAGGGTATTCATCGGCATATTGCTCTCAGTAAAGAGAGACGATTCAGTAACTTCCAGTTCAAGCCGGTCAGCCGACAGCCCTGTTTCTTTCAGTATAGACAGCACTATTCCTGCAAAGGCTTTGCCGCTTAGCTGGACAGGGGAGACATTTACTGAAATTTTAACCGGAACGGCCCAGGAAGCCGCTTCTCGACAGGCCATTTCAAGCATAGATTTCCCCATCTCGTTAATCATTCCTGTTTTTTCAGCAACAGGAATAAAACTATCTGGCGATAAAAGACCCTTTTGTGGATGTATCCAACGAATAAGGGCTTCATAGCTGTAAATTTCCCGGCTGTACGAATCCACAATCGGTTGATAATAAACTACGAATTCTTTATTCACTATCGCCAATGCCATATCATGCTCAAGGGTTCTGCTCTCCTGCAGCTTATCTAACATGTGCTGGCGGAAAACCTTAATCTTGCCTGTGCCTTCATTTTTGGCTTCATAAAGGGCCAGATCGGCAAATTTATAGAGATAGTCGGAACGGCGCTCAGTTTCTGAGTTAACAATGCCTACACAGGTGGTTATGTTGATAATCGTGCTATAAATGGTGTAGGGCTGGTTAATATAGTCACATATTTTTTGGGCGAGTGTAACAGCATGAGTTTCTGCCAGATCGCTCGAGAGAAATGCAAACTCATCCCCACCTAAGCGATAAAGCAAATCCGCAGGAAGACTCATCGAAAGCAGCCGCTGAGATATGAGACGCAACAGCATATCACCAGCATCATGACCATACGTATCATTTACCTCTTTGAACCTATCTAAATCAAACAACATTACGGTCACAGAGCTTTTATTTCTTTCTGCTATCTCGATGGTTTTATTCAAATTATCCCAGAAAGAGAGTCTGTTACTCAGCTCTGTAAGAGGATCATGGTAAGCGTCATACTCCAGCTTTGTATTCTGGATTTGCAGTTTCTCTTTAGATTCCTGCAGCTCTCCAGCCAGACTCTTAACTTGAAGATGTGCCTTTAGAATATTTCTATTTTGATAAAAAATCAGCACGCCCAGTATCGCACTCAGTATTATTAGCAGCACAGAGATTGCTGAATAAATAGAGTATAAGGTTTGAATTTTACTATTGGCGCTATTAATAAGATTAATATCTTTATTCAAAGCGTCGGACGAAAGACGACTTAATGGTGCATCAATCGAATACATTACCTTCAAGTATTCCTGGATTTCTGCGCGAGTCATTTTCTCAATATGCGCATCCAGATAATTAAGGATATTTTGGAGTTTTACAGCCAGGTCATGAAGTGCTTTATTGCTTTGTATATATCGCCCCAAATCTCCTTGCTTCAATAAATCACTCTGGCTGAGCATAATATCGAGATGAAGGCGCACATCATCTACTGTCATTGTCTCATCGATAGTATAAAGACCAAGCCATGATTCGAAACGGTAATACCCCGAGACAAGCTGTCCAGCAGACCATGAACTGGCGTAGTGCGTCAGTTTCTGCAATTCTTGCTGTCTTTCATGGACAAGGAAAGATATATACCCGGTAGATATAAAAAGGGCAAATATTATACCAGCCAATATTCTGTTCATGTTATTCTTCTGAGACCTTACTCAATGCTCATTTTGCTGACCTGCCATGCTGACCTTGAATAAAAGACCTGATTGTTCAGTTCAGGTTCACTGTCATAGGGATACACGATGAATAGTGGACCTTTGTCGCGGACGCGCATGTATTCCCCATTGATTTTTAAAGCAAGGATCACATTATATTTTTGGAAATCACTGAGAGGGATAACGGTAGTGTAGTCATTGAGTGCAGAGACCTTAACGATAGAGCCTTTCGCCCCTACGTACGCCATAAGCGTTTTCAGCGGAATACCCGTAAAGGTTGTGCGCCCATTGTACCAGGGAGAGGCAGTCTGGAAACTAACCATACCCAGCTTCTCAAGGCTGGCGATATCGAAAACGGCTTTACCCTCTTCGTTTGTATTTTCTATATTACCGGACAGGGTCAGAAGGGGTTTCCCGGCGGGTTTGGGAAGTTCCCCCGCTAAAGCCTGCATGGAGATCACAAAGCTTAACAACATGACAATTAACTTCATTCTAACCTACCTATCAAACGAATATAAAACAATTATAATTGAGTTATTATGCTATTTATACATGCCGCCTGGCGAATAACAATCCATTAAGCGAATTTATAAATTAATAGATAAAAATCAATAGGTTATAGGGTTGGCTACCCAGGGTGTTGATCGTTTAA
Organism: Enterobacter sp. C2; assembly: GCF_019880405.1. Taxonomy (NCBI): domain Bacteria; kingdom Pseudomonadati; phylum Pseudomonadota; class Gammaproteobacteria; order Enterobacterales; family Enterobacteriaceae; genus Enterobacter; species Enterobacter sp. C2. Next base: position 2,307,761 of record NZ_CP082269.1, on the reverse strand, counting down.
GGTCGGTGCTATTATCTTTTTGGTGCTTTAAAACACATCATGCCTGTACAAAGAATAATCTATGTGTTTGATTAGTGCAAATAAACTCACACAAATGTTAAGGTTTAAAGGTTTATGCAGGCTCAAAGCATGATTGTTTGCAAGGCCGTCCTCAACGGTAGTTTTGGTACTCTCTGGCTGAACGACAGGGCCATTCAGTCCCCTGGCACCCAAAGGTATATCATACACACATTGTCATCTGTTGGCAGAAGAGGGTAGATACCAGGCATTTGCTGTCTACCACGAGAGCAGAGCGGAAATTCTACTAAAGGAGTAAAAATGAAACAGGTAACGCCAAAATATAGGGCTGTTGATTTATCTCGTTGGGCGAGGAAGGAGCATTTTGAGGTATTTCAAAGCTTTGCTCAATCTACAATTAACCAAACTGTTCTGATTGACATCACCGCGTTGCTAAAAGATATAAAAGAGGCGGGTTGGAAATTTTACCCTACTATGATTTTTCTGATCTCTAAGATCGTAAACCGGCATGCGGAGTTCCGTATGGCTATAAAGAACAACGAGCTTATTATATGGGATGAAATTCATCCAAGCTATACAATTTTCCATAAGGAAACGGAGACCTTTTCATCATTATGGAGCCACTACGATGGCAATATTCATCACTTCCAGAGCGTTTATGCAGAAGACGCTGCACGCTATGGTAATAACCTTGCTTATTGGCCGAAGGAGGAGTCCCGGGAAAACGTCTTTTTCGTATCGGCTATTCCGTGGGTAACTTTTACCAGTTTTAATGTTAACGTTGCTAACATGAAGAATTTTTTTGCCCCTATGTTCACTCTAGGAAAGTACTATCATCAGGATGGAAAAGTATGGTTGCCTTTCGCCGTTCAGGTACATCATTCCGTGTGCGATGGTTTCCATGTGGCAAGACTGGCCAATGAGTTACAAGAAATGTGTAATGACGTAATGCACCGTTCAGCAGAGCGCACAGAGCAGACATAACGTCCAGGCAAGCTATGCGACTGTTCTGCAAGCCGCATATCTTGTCCGGTCTAAATCTTATGTACCGCTCGCTGTGTGGAACTGCATACCGTATAAGCTCCTGTTACGTAACAACATAACAGGATCGACGCTATTCAAGCGGTTTTAGGTTTATCATTTGTCACTATACGAATGGCTTCGGCATGGAGTTTCTTCATGCCATCGATAGATTCCCGTTCTCCCAGCCTGAGCTGCGCCAGGATGTTTTCGGTTTCTATTGGCTTTCCCAGTGCTATCAGACACGAAATCGCGTAACCTATCACTGCATAGATATCATGCATTTTTTCCGATTTGTCGATGTCCATATAAATATCCTGTTTAACGCTCATGCAAGATACCACTCCTAAAATCATACAGAAAAAGATGAGCATACACAGAATAATGCCATAACGTTAATGGTTTTTTTCATTGGGTTGGCGCGACATCAGCACGATATTGAATAATAAACATGAAGGTTTCTGCTTAGCCCTTGCTGGCAGGTAACGCTTCATCGGTCATCTTCGTAGCGGCCGACAGATAACCACCATAGCGACCGCACTACACAGCGGGAAAATCGCCAGTTCCAGCCATGGAATAACCGCCTGTGGGCCGGGAGAGAGTGCGGCGTCAAGACGGGTACCAAAAACCAGATTCCCCACCAGTACCGCGCATCCACCCGCTGAGGCTAGCGCCCCGTAATGCGCACCCAGCGTGGATTCATGCGAGAACCAGGGAATAAGATCCTTCACGGCAGGCACCAGCAGCATTTGTCCCAGCGTCAGCAACGTCACAAAACATATTGACGGCAGCAGACGCAGCCAACCGTCTGGCGGCGCTGACGCGGCAAACAGCGCTACGCTGGCAAACGCAGCGGCGAGGAGCAAAAAGCCAATAGGCAAGATTCGCGCCGCACCGGCCCGCCTCGCCACGCGCGCCAATGGAAGCTGGCACAGAATAATCAGTATTGAAGCCAGTATAAACAGCGGGCCAAGATCTTTCTCACTCCCCCCGGCGCGCTGGATCTCCACCGGCAGGGCAAGATAGAGCTGGTTATAGCTCAGCAACCACGAGCTGTAGGCAATGATAAAGGCGACAAACCGCGGTTGCCGAAACGTCGTCCACCAGGGAACTATTTTCAGTGTTTGAGCGCCGGGTGGGGCAGAGGGCAGTGAGAAAAACAGCGTTATCAGCGCGATAACAAAAATCCCGGCCCCCGCAAGCGCGATTTGGCGAAAGCCGAACCCGGTCAGCAGCGCACCCGCAGCCGGACCGAGCACCGCCCCGAGCTCGCCGCATACGGCGAACAGGGCAAACCACTCTGCGCGGCTGCGCTTACCCTGGGCCTCGCTTTGCGTGCCTGCTTTTGCCAGCAGTGCTTCAATGGACGGCGAGAAAAGCGCGCCGCCGATGCCAGTCAGGCACGCCCCCAGGATAACGGGCCACAGGGTGTGACTGAAGGCCAGCATCAAATAGCCAGCAATCCGTAGAAGGCAGCCACACAGAATGACGATTTTTGCCCCAAAGCGGTCAGAGAGTGCGCCGCCAACGATGAACATCCCTTGCTGCGAGAAGGTTCGCAGTCCCAGAATCAATCCAATCAGGCCGCCGGAGAGCATCATGTCATCGCGCAGAAAAATCGCCAAAAACGGGACAACGGCGTAGAAGCCAATATTAAAAACAAACTGGCTGCCCAATAAAATGGGCGGCCAAAGTGTGCCTGTTGGGCGAAAAGGTATCGGTGACATTTACAGGCGCTTATATTATGAAATGAATATGCTTTTTGCCATGGAAGGGGGAAATTTCAATACGGGTTTTGACGTTGAATACCTCCCGAAGCAACTCCTCACTGAGGATCGCTTCCGGCGTACCGGTGGCGACAATTTGCCCCTGTCGCATGACAATCAGACTATCACAAAACATTGCGGCATGATTGAGGTCGTGAATAGCCACTATGCTGGTCACCGGCAGCGTGCTGATGAGATGCATCAGCTGCATTTGATGGTGGATATCGAGATGGTTGGTCGGCTCATCCAGCAGGATTTCGGTCGGCGACTGTGCAAGCGCCCGCGCAATGTGCACCCGCTGACGTTCACCGCCGGAGAGGCTCAACCATCCCTGATCGTTGCGATCCAGCATGTCGACCCGCTGTAAGGCAGCATCAACGATCTCGTCATCTTGGGCGCTCCAGCTGGAGAACGGCGAGTGGTGAGGAATGCGTCCCAGCTTGACCACATCGCGTACGCGCATATTGGCCTCGGTCATGCCATGCTGCTCAACAAATGCAGCCCGGCGGGCAAGCGTCTTTCTGGCGATGCGGGCGATATCCTGGCCGTCGAGCAGTACGCGACCTGCATCCGGACGGCGTAATCCGGCAAGAATGCGTAGCAGTGAGGATTTACCGCAGCCGTTGGGTCCTAACAGGCCAACGGTTGCCCCCCGATCAATGCGCAGCGAGACGTCATTGACGATGATCTTTTTACCCACCTTCCAGGTGATATTTTCAGCGGTAATACTCATCAGGCATTCCTTGATCGGAAGATAATCACGGCGAAGAAAGGCACACCCACCATGGCGGTGACGACGCCAACCGGCAGGCTTTGCGGCGCGATAAGCACCCGTGAGGCGATATCAGCCAGCACCATCAGGATCGCACCCGCCAGCGCGCTGGCGACCAGTAGCGTTCGATGTAGTGGGCCAAACATAAAGCGCATAATATGAGGAACCACGAGGCCCACAAAGCCGATGGAGCCAGCCATGCTGACGATAGTGGCGGTCATGAGCGCGGTGAGGGTAAAGAGAATCAGTCGCACCACAGGAACGGCGATACCCAGTGAGGCGGCAGCATCGTCACCGAAGGTAAAGGCATCCAGCGCCCTGGCGTAGAAGAGACAGACCGCCAGCCCGATCAGCACCACTACCAGCGCAAGCTGAAACTCTGGCCAGCGTACGCCGCTAAAGCTACCCAGCAGCCAGAACAGCACGTCACGCGCCTGCTGGGCACTGGCCGATGTGCTAATGGTATAGGCCGTGATGGCATTAAACAGCTGCGAGGCGGCAACCCCAGCCAGAATGGTCTGCTGATTGCCACCGCGTGCACCATTGGTCAGAAAGGCGACGAACGCAAAGGCAGCAAACGCACCGATAAAAGCACCGGCGGAGAGCGACAAGGCCCCCGTGCCGATGCCGAGAACCACCACCATGACCGCGCCTGTGGATGCGCCAGCAGAAACGCCGAGAACGTAAGGCTCGGCTAGCGCGTTTTTCAGCAGGCTTTGCAGCACTGCACCACAGATGGCGAGTCCTGCCCCGCAGCAAGCCGCGACCAGCGCACGGCTCAAGCGAAAATCCCAGATTACGCTTTCATAGATGCGGTTAAGCGGAACGGCGGTCAGTCCCATCTTATTGCTGATGGCGTAAAAAACGTCCCGCAGCGGGATTGACAGCTCTCCCACGCTGACGCCCAGGGCAATCGCCATACATAACAGAATGACAGACAGCAAGCACGAGACGGTTAAAAACGAGCCCTGCTGCGCATGCACCATCGGTGAGGCCATCAGTTTAGCCCCAGCTTTCTGAGTTGTTCGCCGACTTGCTCAGCCCCATAGAGGGTACGAACCGTGGGATTCATCGCCTGACCATCCATCACCACGATATGGCCCTTTTTCACCGCATCCAGCTGGCTGACGGCTGGATCGCTTTGCAAAAATTTAATCTTCTCCTGCGCGCTGTCCAGCGTCCAGCGATTACGATCCAGGCTGGAGACCACAATGACATCCGGGTTGGCGGCAATGATGCTTTCCCAGCCTACCGTTGGCCACTCAGCCTCGGAGGTGATTGCGTTATGACCGCCCAGCACGTCAGCGATAAATCCGGACGCGCTGTTTTTACCCCCCACGTAGGCATCAGCCGACGGAGACGCGCTGGAAAACCAGAAGACAAAGGAGAGATCTCTCTTATTCTTACTGAACTCGTTGCGTAGATCGCTTTCGCGTTTTTTAAAGTCGGCAATCAGCGCGTCGCCACGAGGCTGTACGTCAAAAATCATGGCAAAATCTTCAATCTCTTTATACAGATAGGCCATGTTCCACAGTGTATGGCGACTGCCGTACATATCTCCCGCCGCTTTTTTTGTTGCGCACATACCGGGAGAGAGGTAGCTGTTAACGCCAACGGTGGCGAGATCCTCGCGCTTCGCAACCTTACTCTCTGGCCCCAGCAGCAGAGGCAGCTGCGCAGGCACAAAATCAGGGTTTTGAGAAAGCACCGACTCCAGCGTCGGGATCTCCACGGTCAGCAGCTTGATCTGCGCATTCTGTTCGGCCAGCTGCGGCATCACTTTCGTTGGCCAGAAGGCACTGGCGGTGATTTTATCCTGCAATCCCAACAGCAGCAGGATCTCCACGGTGTTTTGTCCAAGGGCGACTACGTGCTCGGGACTTTTGCGGAACGTCTCTTTATAGCCACAGTTGTCAATAGTCAGGGGGTAAGTGGTTGCCGATGCGGCGCTAAGCGCGGAAAACAGTAGGGTTGTTGCGAAGATAACCTTTTTCATTAAATCCTGATCCTGGCGGGATATATTTTGATATTCAACCCTGAATGATAATGAAAATTATTTTTAATGCGATAAAAATTGGTGGTGTGGGTCACAACAGTTGCTTTCGTAACATAAAAACAAACCTGCCATTGAGCAGGTTTTTTCTGTTTGTAAGAAGCGTACCAGCACGTTTTAACGTAACTGCACTTTACCAATCAGATAGGTTATTGCCTGACCACCAATATGGACCCGGTCGCCCACGAGCTGGCAGCGCAAATCCCCTCCACGCTCTGAGCACTGGTGCGCCAGCATGTCTGTCCTACCAGAAAGGATTGCATGAAATCACTTAGTGACCGTGAACCGTTAAGCCTACCAGTCGGATAACAATCGGACGCACAACGAGGATGCAAACAAAAGCCGCTGGCATAGCAACCTGATACGCATTCATCACATTTGCCATATAGTGTGGCCCGAAGCCAAATTCAGCCACTGTGATCACCAGACTCATCAGAAATGCCATAATGGTCGCCATATACAAAGCAAAGATGTACGGTGAAGCGTGCTTTGGTAAGCGCATGCGTGGGAAATTTTTAGCGATAGCTTTAGTCATTGCGTTATCCTGTTTAACAGAGGCCAGCGAAACAGCCAATAAGCTATCAATCTAAGCAGGACGGCGGTAGAGCAGTCATGCTTTAATCATTATTAAATAAAAATTACGAATGTGGTGGCAATGATATGGATATGCTGGGACTGATTAGCAACTTTATCCGCGTGGTGGAGAACGGCAGCATTGCCGCTGCAGCACGAATGAAAGGTATGAGTCCCGCAGCAGTGAGCCAGAGCCTTTCCCGACTGGAGACGCATTTGGGCGTGCGTCTGCTATCGCGTACCACCCGGAGTATGACGTTAACCGAGAGTGGCAAACGCTATTTCGAAAAGGTTCGTCATATTCCTCGTGATATTGAACTCGCGTCGCACTCCGCAGCGCTGGAGGCTAAACCCCAGGGGCCGCTCTGCATCGCGACAACGGCCGCATTTGGTCGATACGTTATTGCTCCTTTAATGCCCGCATTTAATAACGCTTTTCCCGATATTGATATCGAGCTGATGAGTACCGATCGCAACGTTGACCATCGACTGGAAGGTGTTGATGTCAGCATCCGTATTGAGGCGCAGCTTAACGATCAGCTGATCGCCCGAAAAATTGCCTCGTTACCCTTTGTATTCTGTGCTGCCCCTGCATATCTGGATCGAGCGGGCACGCCTCTCTCGCCTGAAGAGCTCAGCCACCACGCCTGTCTGGTATTCCGCTACCCCACGGATGGCCGTTTTCTTCCCTGGAAATTTATCGTGAAGGGGCAATCTATAAGCGCGAAACTCAACCCCAGGTTCATTAGCGACGATATCGATATCATAGCTAACATCGCTGTGAACGGAGGAGGGATTGCCCGTCTGGCCAGCTTTGTCGCCCAGCCGTTAATTGCCAGCGGCCAGCTTATTCCTCTGTTCGAATCGTTGCTGAATGAGGGGAACGACTTTATATCGTCACCTATGAATATTTATGCCTGCGTTAATGAGCGTTCAGCGCTTAATTCAAAGGTCACGGCATTTATTACATTTTTAGAAACGGCGTTGGGCAGCAAAGGGGATGCACATCTTAAAACGTCTGCTTTGACTTCACAGGCTAACTGAGATTCTGCGCATAAAACGTCAACGCTTTGGCATAACGCTGAATGCTCAACGTTGGCGGATAGTTTGACACCAGTTCAAGCATCACCGTCATCGCGCGATCGTGTTCACCGAGGTTGTGCAGACAGAGGGCATAGAAGGGGATAGCTTCGCTGGCGTCGGGATAGTCGCGGATAATCTCCTCGAAAATCTGTTTCGCGAGCGCGTACTTCCCCAGACAGCGCCAGGTGCAGGCGAGGCCGAGCCGGGCTTCAAACAGGTTATCGCCTTCCAGTCCTTCGTTCAGTGCCGCAAGATAATATTCAGCGGCAGTCTCTTCCAGCCCCTGGTTGTCGTATGACCAGGCGATATTGAGCAGCGCTTCCGCTTTCAGCGTGGGAAGTGTTGTCAGCGTACTCAGCAGGTCGCGGCTCTGTTGATACTCGCCTGCCGTGCGAAGGGCGATTGCCTGTTCAATTCTGGGATCCATAGTCATAAACCTTATTGCGTCAACGGTCTGATTATTGACCCAATATACCTCTTTTGCGAGGGAGGGGGCGGCTTTTATGGCGGGGGGTTAAAAAGGTATCGGTGCTGGGTGGTATCACCCACCCGGCAGGGGGACTACGCTGTCGCGACGTCTTCCTTAATCTGCTCAAGATAACGGTCGTAACGTTGCAGGAACAACACTTTACAATCGTCGTCCATATTTCCCGTTATTGCCTCCGTACAGAGATGTCGCCCTTGCGAACGCATCCGGGCAAAACTGAAGGCCAGGAAATCGAAATCCCCAGAAGACACTGCATACTTTTGACTCACTACCTGCATGAATTCCTCCTCTATTGTGGGTAAAGCAAAAAGGAAATATGCATATTTAACTTAAGTATGGATCAAAAATCGCGGTTCGGTGAGAGTTGTGGAACGATTGTTATAAGCTATCAATAAAACGAGGGAGACGCAGGCGCGCACTCCCTCTCTCTTGACGTTCTCTTCTTGCTTACAGCGACTGCAGGAACGCCAGCAGATCGTTGTTCAGCTGATCCTGATGCGTGACGGCAAAGCCGTGCGGCGCGTTATCGTACACCTTCAACTGCGCACCGGGGATGCTTTCCGCTGCAACTTTACCGGTGGTTTCGAACGGCACCACCTGATCGTTGCTGCCGTGGATCACCAGCGTCGGCACATCTACTTTCGCCACGTCCGGGCGGAAATCGGTCTCTGCGAAGGCGGTTACGCAGTCGATAGTCCCTTTCAGCGAGGCGAGCAGGGCAATGTTCAGCGTCTGGGTCAGCACACCCTCAGAGACATTCTGCCCGGCGTTAGTGCCGTAGAACGGGGTAGAGAAGTCGCTGATAAACTGCGCCCGGTCTTTACGTAGCCCGTCGCGGATACCTTCAAATACGCTCTGATCGACACCCTGCGGGTAGTCGGCGGCTTTGCCGAAAATAGGCGTTACCGCGCCCAGCAGCACCAGCGCTTTTACACGTTCACTACCGTAACGGCCGATGTAGCGGGTCACGTCGCCGCCGCCCATCGAGAAACCGACCAGGGTCACGTCACGCAGATCGAGGCTGGTAATCAGGTCGTTGATGTCAGAGGCGAAGGTATCGTAGTTGTAGCCTTCCCACGGCTGATCCGAGCGGCCAAAGCCACGGCGATCGAAGGCGATGACACGATAGCCACGCTCGGCCAGGAAGTTCAGCTGGCTGTCCCACATGTCGGCATCCAGCGGCCAACCGTGGCTGAAGAGAACCGGCTTACCTGAACCCCAGTCTTTGTAATAAATCTGCGTGCCATCCTGCGTCTTGATTGTGCTCATGTCAGATCCTCAGTAGTAATAACGGGTTTTGGGTTGTGATGCTTACGTAACGGGTGCTATCAGGTAGCGAGCCCTTGGAAGTTCGCTTCCCCGATGAAAAGCATAGACTTTGCTTTGGATGAGCAGATCGTTGGCCGTGTGGCGCTCCTGCTGACGCAGGTGCTCGATCCAGGTACCAATAACAAAGGTCTCAAGAAAAATCCCTGGTCGCTGAATATCTTCATACACCGACCAGCTTAGCGCGCCGCCGCGCTGGCGGACCCGGCGCATCTCCTGAATGCTCACAACAAAGTCATACACGTCATCGGCGTCAATTTGATACTCATAACTCACCATGATCGGGCCGCGCTCGTGAGACACATCCAGCGTCTGGGCGAGGCTGTCTACTTCACGCAGATCCAGGTTGAGATCGGGGTTCTCATCCAGCCGCCAGCGGAGTACGGTCAGGCTGGCCAGCACCATGCCCACCGTTGCCACGCAGAGCGAGACGGGGAGGGTGAAATGCGACGCCAGTTGACCCCAGATGGCGCTGCCTACGGTCATTGAGCCGAAAAATACCGTGAGATAGACCGCCAGCGCCCGCGCTTTAACCCATTTTGCCGCGCTGCGCTGCGCACCCATGTTGAGCGTCGAGAGCACCGCTATCCAGGCAAAGCCGGTGATGAACAGAAACGCGTTCAGCAGCCAGAAGTGGCGGACAAAGGCCAGGGCCAGCATCGCGGCGGCATAAAACAGGCTGGTCAGCACCATCAGGCGGTCCGGGTTGAGCCGCTTGCGCAGGCTAGGCAGCAGCACCGCGCCAAAAATTGCGCCGATACCAATACAGGCCAGCATAATGCCGTAGCCGCCGGGGCCGAGCCCCAGCTCGCGTCGTGCGACCAGCGGCAGTAGAGCCCAGGCGGCGCTGCCGAAGAGGAAAAACGCCACCGTGCGCACCAGTACGTTGCGCAAGACTGGAGCGGCATGCACATAGCGTAATCCTGCCCGAACGGCGGGGAAGAAGTGCTCCGGCGGCAGGCGCTGAATAGAGGGCTCCGCTTTCCAGCGATAGAGCACCCATGCCACGCCCAGCACCGACAGCGCATTCAGCATGAACACCACCCACGGACCGGCAAACGACAGCACCAGCCCGCCCAGCGCCGGGCCAATCGCGCGGCTGATGTTGATGCCCAGCGAGTTGAGAGCGATAGCCGGGGCCAGCTCATTTTTCTCTACCAGATCCGGCACGATAGCCTGAAAAGGCGGCGAACTCATTGCCGCGCCTGTGCTCAGCAGGAAGGCGGCGATAAGCAGCACCGTCGGCGTTACGTAACCGGCCAGCGACAGCAGGGTCAGGCCCGCCGCGGCGATAAAGACCCACACCTGGGAAAAGAGCAGGTACTTCCGCCGATCGACGATATCTGCCATAACCCCGGAGGGCAGGGCGAAGAGAAACATCGGCAGGCTGCTTGCCGCCTGCACCATCGCGACGGAGAGCGGATCCGCGCTCAGCGTCAGCATGGTCCAGTTGACCCCGACATCGTTCATCCATGAACCGATGTTGGACACCACCGTTGCTATCCACAGCATGCGAAAAATGGGGTTACGCAGCGGCTGCCAGGAGGATGCGGCGGCGGGCTGCGCCGTTACCGCATGGATATCATTTACCTGCGCCATAGCGAAACTCCTGTACGCGGCTCGTGAAGGGCCGCCAGCTGCCGGGCCCGGTGATGGCCAGCGTGGTGAAGATAATCAGCAGCAGCCAGCCAAACTGGCCCTCCGCTACGCTCCAGCCAGGGTGCACAACCAGCATCGCCACCAGCAGCACGCCGATAATCGGCAGGCAGGCCAGCCGTGTACCGACGCCGATAATGATGAGGAGCGGGCAAACCACCTCGGCGAAGATAGCCGGTAAAAGGCTGGCCCACGGCCCCAGTCCAAACGGATCTTCGATCCGCGTCAGCTCTTCACTAAAGTGCATCACCTTTGGCAAACCGTGCACATAGAGCAGCAGCAGAGAGCCGGTGAGGCGCAGGAAGAACAGCCCCGCATCAATACGGGGCGCAAAAGCGAATGTGCTTTTCATCGTTATCAGAAGGCGAAGCAGCTGCAGCCGAGCGCGCCCCAGAAGGCGCTGTCGTCTGAAACTGGAACCGAGGAGTGGCGCGCCACGTCGTGCTGGTGGCTGTGTACGCCGCACGGACCGCTGCAGTGGTGCACGGCAGGCATCAGCCCGACGCGGTTTTGCTGCGGTGGGGCGCTGCGGTAGTGGCCCGGCACGTTGACCACCGGCGACCACTCTGGCAGCACAGGAATCGACGGCGGAGCTTCCGAGGTAAAGGCCCCTGCGGCGTAGACGATGTTGCCATCCACCACGGTCAGCACGGATTCAATACCTTTGATCTCCTCTTCCGGCACGCGGAAATAGTCTTTGCTCAGCACGGCGAGATCCGCCAGCTGGCCAACTTTGATCTGGCCCTTTTTGCCCTGCTCGCTGGAGAACCAGGCGCTGCCCTGGGTCCAGAGCATCAGGGCGGTATCGCGGTCGAGGCGCGCGTTGACGTCATACATTTGCATGCCGCCCACGGTGCGGCCAGAGACCAGCCAGTAGAGCGCGGTCCACGGGTTGTAGCTGGCGACGCGGGTAGCGTCGGTACCCAATCCCACCGGCACGCCGGTCTCCAGCATCTTCGTTACCGGCGGGGTGTGGCGCACTGCCTCCATGCCATAGCGCTCGGCGAAATATTCGCCCTGGAAGGCCATCCGGTGCTGTACCGCAATGCCGCCGCCCAGCGCTTTGATGCGGTCGATATTGTGTTGGGTGACCGTTTCGGCATGGTCAAAGAACCAGTGCAGGCCGTTGAAGGGAATGTCGCGGTTCACTCTCTCGAACACATCCAGCATGCGGCTGATGGATTCGTTATAGGTGGCGTGCAGGCGGAACGGCCAGCGGTGCTCTACCAGATGACGGACGACGCGCTCCAGCTCGTCTTCCATACCCGGCGCGAGATCCGGGCGCGGTTCAAGGAAATCTTCGAAGTCCGCGGCGGAGAAGACCAGCATCTCGCCTGCGCCGTTGTGGCGGAAGAAGTCGCTGCCCTGGCCCGGCGTCAGCATGTCGGTCCACTTCTCAAAATCTTCCAGCTCATGGCCGGGACGCTGGGTAAACAGGTTATAGGCGATGCGGATGGTCATCTGCTCTTTGGCATGCAGCTCGGCGATCACCTCATAATCTTCCGGGTAGTTCTGGAAGCCGCCGCCGGCGTCGATGGCGCTGGTCAGGCCCAGGCGGTTCAGCTCGCGCATAAACTGGCGGGTGGAGTTGACCTGCTGCTCCAGCGGCAGCTTCGGTCCTTTTGCCAGGGTAGCGTAGAGGATCATGGCGTTCGGGCGGGCAATTAGCATCCCGGTGGGATTGCCGTTGCCGTCGCGCTGGATCTCGCCGCCCGGCGGGTTCGGGGTATCTTTAGTGTAGCCCACCACCTTCAGCGCGGCGCGGTTGAGCAGGGCGCGGTCATAGAGGTGCAGAATAAATACTGGCGTATCCGGTGCGGCCTCGTTGATCTCATCCAGGGTGGGCATCCGGCGCTCGGCAAACTGAAACTCTGACCAGCCGCCGACTACGCGCACCCACTGCGGAGAAGGAGTGCGCAGCGCCTGCTCTTTCAGCATACGCAGCGCGTCCGCCAGCGACGGCACGCCTTCCCAGCGCAGTTCGAGGTTGTAGTTCAGACCGCCGCGGATCAGGTGCAGGTGGGAGTCGTTGAGGCCTGGGATCGCGGTGCTGCCTTTGAGATCGATGACGCGGGTGCCTTCCGCCTGGTGCTGCATCACCTCTGCCGCCGTGCCAACCTCCAGAAACTTGCCGTCGCGAATAGCCACCGCATCGGCAACCGGGTTTTCCCTGTCTACCGTATGAAATTTACCGTTGAGTAAAATGAGTTCTGCCTTGCCGAGCGAGACCATTGGGTTCTCCTGCTGAAGCGTCCGAAGCCTGATGCGCCGGACTATAAAGTGATGGGATTATCTTCAGCAGGGGGATCGGGCGTCTAGTTATACGAAGGTATACCTATACGAAGGTATAGTTATACACAGAGATAATAGTTATGCCGGTTCAGGGGTTTTACTATCCGTGTCGATAACAATCTGTTCCAACATAAACGACAATGGAAACTCACATGACCAACTCTAAGCTTGAAGTACTGACCCCGGAAAATTGCCAGATGATCTTTATCGATCAGCAGCCGCAGATGGCCTTCGGTGTGCAATCTATCGACCGTCAGGTACTGAAGAACAACGTGGTTGGCCTGGCAAAAGCGGCTAAGGTCTTCAACATTCCTACCACCATCACCACCGTTGAAACCGAAAGCTTCTCGGGTAACACCTTCCCGGAGCTGCTGGACGTCTTCCCTGAGCACGACATTCTTGAGCGTACCTCCATGAACTCTTGGGATGACCAGAAGGTGCGTGACGCGCTGGCGAAGAACGGCAAGAAGAAGGTAGTGGTAGCGGGTCTGTGGACCGAAGTGTGCAACAACACCTTCGCCCTCTGCGCCATGCTGGAAGGGGGATACGAAATTTATATGGTGGCTGACGCCTCCGGCGGCACCTCTAAAGAGGCGCACGACTTCGCGATGCAGCGCATGATCCAGGCAGGCGTGATCCCGGTGACCTGGCAGCAGGTTCTGCTGGAGTGGCAGCGCGACTGGGCGCGCAAAGAGACCTACAACGCCGTGATGGATATCGTGAAAGAGCACTCCGGTGCCTACGGTATGGGCGTTGATTATGCTTACACCATGGTGCACAAAGCACCGGCGCGTGCCAAGGGCGCACATCGTACCCTGGCCCCGGTTCCGGCCAACAAATAACGTCGATGCGGGCCGGACCTCAGTCCCGGCCCGTTTTTTTACTGAGTGACGATTGAATAACGGGAGACTGCCATGAGCGCAGAGCTTATTTCCCTTGGCACTGGGGTCTTGATTGGTCTGGTTTACGCCCTGCTGAAGGTGCGCTCGCCCGCGCCGCCTGCCATCGCGCTGGTGGGTTTGCTGGGGATGCTGGCAGGCGAGCAGCTTGTCAATTTCTTTACCTGGGCAGGCTAAATATGTTGAAATCATACGTTGTTTCGCTGGCGACCGGCCTTTTGGCAGGCGCTATCTATGGCGCATTACAGGTTCATTCGCCTGCACCACCGGTCATTGCCCTGCTGGGGCTGTTCGGTATGCTGGTGGGGGAACAGCTTATTCCGGTATGCCGACGTCTTCTACGCCGTCAGCCGGTCACCCTGGCATGGTTTCGTCATGAATGCGTGCCCAAAATCAGCGGCACTCCACCCCCCGAAGGCAAAAACCTACCGTAGGGAGCGCCACTCACGTTCGCGTGAGCTCAGTCAGAGGATCACGGCATGGCGTTCTCTCCGCGCATTGTCATTGTTGACGATGAACGTTCCGTTCGCAGCGGATTAAGCAATTTACTGCTGTCGGAGGGCTACGATACCTGCACCTTCGAATCCGCAGAAGCGTTTCTCAGTGACGACTCGGCGTTGGCAAGCGCCGATCTGTTGATCCTCGACGTCAAGCTAAAGGGGATGAGCGGCCTGGAACTCTATACTTCAGTGGTATCGCAACCCAATCCGCCGCCGGTTATTTTTATCTCCGGACACGAAGAGAAAAACAGCCAGTGGACGATTACGGGCGCGGAGGCCGTCTCGCTTTTACGCAAGCCCATCAATATTGATACGCTGCTGGAACATATCCGCCGTGAACTCTCTTTACGCGAGGAGCGCTGATGAGCGAAAAACTCTCTGCCGCTGGCAACCTGATGAATGGCGACGTATTTACCTTAACCGACGACATTATCTTCACGCCGCTGGCTCAGGAAGGCTGCATCGCCTGGACCCTGTGTCATCCGCTCCATTCGGGCGAGAGCTTTATTCTGGCCAGCGCCGCCAGCGATGAGGCAGAGTTTCAGGCAACCCGGCTGCTCAAAAACGAATTTGCCCTGCGTAGGCAGCTTTCTGGCGTCTGGGCGGTACGCCCCATCAGCTCCACCAGCCATCACGGCCGCTATGCCCTGGTCTATGCCCCGTTTCCCTTCCGCACCCTGGCGCAATCCACTCGCCTGCGGGTAGGCAATATCGCCGATTTTCTGGCGATGGCGCTAGGCCTCTGCACACCGCTACGGCAGATGCATGCCCAAGGGCTGGTACACAGCGATATCAAACCCGGCAACTTTTTTATTGATCCCGGCGGCGCGTACCGGCTGGCCGGATTTGGCTTGACCACCGGTTCGCCAGAGATCGCCAGCCAGACAAGCCTGACGGTGCCCGGTGGGACGCTGGCCTATATGTCGCCGGAGCACACCGCGCGCACCCGCGATAACGTTGACAGCCGCAGCGATCTCTACAGCCTGGGCATCGTGCTGTATGAACTCCTGACCGGCACGCTGCCCTTTGAGCCCAGCGAGGGCGGGCAGGCGGAGTGGGCGCATCACCATATTGCCTCTGTTCCCCGGCCGCTGCACGAAGTGCGGCCCTCGGTGCCCGGCATGCTCTCAGCGATCGTTCTGCGCCTGCTGGAAAAATCCCCGGCAAACCGTTACCAGACGGTGGAGGGCCTGATCGCCGACCTGCGCCGCTGTCAGGCGAACCTGACTGAAAACGGGGATATCACGCCGTTTACGCCAGGCTTGCAGGATCGTCTGCCCGCCCGCTTTTTGCCGGACAATCTCTACCTGGCCCATCCCCAGCAGCAGCAGCTGCTGGCGGCGTTTGACCGGGTCATGGAGAGCGGAACGCATTCGCTGGTGGTGATTAGCGGCCCGCTCGGCAGCGGCAAGTCGTCGCTCATCGCGTCGGCGCTGAAAACGCTTCAGCATCGGCGTGTGCTGCTGGCCGTCAGCAAGGCCGACCAGTATTCGGCCGTGGTGCCCTATACCGTTATCGCCTCGGCCTTTCGCTCGTTAACGCTCTATCTGCTGGGGCTGGGCGCAGAGGACGTCGCGCGCTGGAAGCGGCGGCTTACCCGGGCGCTCGGCAGCTATGCCGTCCTGGCTGTCAAGCTGGTGCCGGAGCTGGGCCTGCTGCTGGACAATTGCTCCCTCACCGCGGGCGATCCCGACTCCACCGACGCCCGGGCGCGTTTCAACCAGATGGCATCCCGGCTGGTGGAGGCGTTCGCCACGCCGGACTGCCCACTGGTGTTATTAATTGATGATATTCACTGGATAGATCAGGCCAGCCTGCAGCTTCTGGAATACCTGACCCACGCCAGCGGCGCGCTGCCGCTGCTGATGGTGGTTGCCCACTCTGATACCGACGCGTTTCCCGATGGTAGCGCGCAAACGCTGCTGAAAAACCTGCGCGCCGACGCCCATCATCTTGTCGATATCCGGCCGGAGCCGCTCAGCGTCAAAGCCGTGTCGCGCTGGCTGGCGGACATTTTTCAGGCCCGGGCGTCTGGCTTACACGAGCTGGCGACGCTGATTCACGAAAAAACCGGCGGCAATCCGCTGTTTACCCATGAATTTTTTCAGCGCATCGTCAAAGACGGGCTGATCACCCATAACAAAAAACAGGGCAAATGGTATTACGATCTGCCCGCTATCCGGGCGCGAAACTACACCGAAAACGTGGCAAGCCTGGTGCTGTTGCAGCTGGCCGATATGCCTTTGCAAGTGCGCAGGCTGCTTGGCTGTCTCGCCTGCGTAGGTGGAACAGGCAAACCCGCGCTGCTGAGCCAGATGCAGGCGATCGCGCCCGAGCAGCTTCACGAGCAGCTGCAACCGGCGGTTTCCGCCCGGCTGATTAGTCTTGCCGGGGATGAATATACCTTTACGCACGATCGCGTACACAAGGCGGCGCGGGCGCTGCTTAACGCTGACGAGATCGACCAGCTTAATCTCTCTGCCGCACGCCTGTTCACCGAGGCGGCGCGCCAGAGCGACGACAGCGATCGGCTGTTTTTAGCGGTTCACCATATCACCTCAGCGCTTAACGACATTCGCTTCTCGCCGGAGCGCGACAGCTACCGTGCAGTCTGTCATCTTGCCGCCCAGCGGGCGAAAAGCACCGGTGATTACGCCTCTGCCGTGCGCTATCTGCGTACCGCAAAGCTGCTGCATGAGGATGCGCTCCACGCCGAGCCGGATGAAGCTTTCCAGCTTGATTTTGACGAGGCGGAGTGCGAGTTTCTGCAAGGTAATCTCCCCTCTGCGTTGGCGCTGTGCCAGCGGCTGATACATGCGCCGCGCCCGCATCAAAAAGCGGTAGCCGCCTGCATGATGGCGGAAATTCATATGCGGCAGTCTAATATGCCACTGGCGCTGGAGACGGCCCTGTCCAGCCTGGTCGCCTTTGGTGTTGACCTCAGCCGCCACCCCACTGCGCATGACTGCGACGAGGCGTGGCGATCGGTAGAGTCCCGAATTAGCGGCGATCCGGTTGCGGCTTTCCAGACCCTGGCCGTAACGCAAGACGGGGAGGCGGAAGCGATCATGAGCCTGATGCTCAGCGCCAGCATGTTCGCTGCCTTTGCCTGTCCACGCCTGCACTTTTTGCTGCTCTGCAAAATCATTCATATGACGCTGGACCGGGGATTATGCGGCGCTTCAACGGCGGCGTTTGCCTGGTATGGCGTGCTGATTGGCCGCCGCTACAACGAATATCAGGCCGGATTTATCTGGAGCCAGCTCGCGCATGAGCTGGTGATGCGGCATGCTTTTAACAATTTCAAAGGGCGAACGCTGTTGGCGGTAGATCTGGCTACCTCGTGGGTGAAGCCGATCGGATCGGCCATCGAGAGCGCGAAAGTCTGCTTTACGGCCTCGGTTGACCACGGCGATCTCACCGCCGCCTGTTTTATCATTCGCCATCAGACCATGAATTTTCTTACCCGCGGCGATCACCTGGACGGCGTACTGACCACTATCGAGCGCGGCCTGGGCTTTATTCGCAAACTGCGCTTCCCGGACGTGGAGATCCTGCTTCTGCTCCAGCGGCTGTATGTGAATCACCTGCGTAATGCCTCGGGGAATTTTACCGGCGCGGACGTTTTCCCCGCGTCGCTGATTGCCGATGAGGCAGCGCGCGGCCATCAGCACATCCCTCTGACGCTGTTCTGGTTCTGGCTCTATCGCGGCATGGCGCATTTTATGGCGGGGGAGTACGCCGAGGCGTCCGATTGCCTGGAGAACGCCGCGCCGATGGTCGACAGCGTGCCGGGGTATATCCATCTGCTTGATTACCATTTTTACAGCGCGCTTGCCCTGACCCTTGCCCTGACGCCGGAGACCGCAACTGCCGCGCAGCGGGAGACGGTAAAAGGCCATCACGATCGGATCGCGCTGTGGGCGCGGCATAATCCGGCGACCTTTGCCGATAAAGAGGCGCTGGTCGGCGCAGAGCTGGCGCGCCTGGAGCAGAAGAGTGATATCGCCATCGTCCAGTATGAGAGGGCGATTAAGCTCTCGGGCGACGCGGAGTTTCATCACATCCACGGTCTGGCCTGTGAGCTGGCCGGAGGCTTTGCTAAAGCAGCGGGCTTCCAGGTGGCCTCCGAGGCCTATTTCCGCGGGGCGTTTTCTGCATGGCGGCGGTGGGGCGCGATGGCGAAACTGCGCCAGCTAGAGCGCCACTATCCACATCTCTCGCCATCCGTACAGAGCACGCCCTACGACACCATTGCCTTTGCGCAGAATGAGGTTGTACACGATCTGGAGAGCATGCTCAGAGCGGTGCGCGCCATGACGGAGGAGATCGACCTCGACCGGCTGATGCAGACGCTGATGACCCTGCTGCTTGAGCGGGCAGGTGCTCAGCGCGGCCTGCTTATTCGCATTCTTGATAACAACGTGCTGGAAACCCAGGCCTGCGCGGAGACCTCCTCGGACGGCGTGAAGGTGCGGCGGGTTAAGGAGCGGCCTTCTGCGACCGATATGCCGCTGTCGATTCTCTCGGCGGTGATGCGCACAGGCCAGGAGATCCGCACCGGCAAGCCGGGAAGCTTTAGCCCCTTCAGCCAGGATGCCTATCTGGTGACCTCCGGCGCGGCGGTGATGTGCGTCCCGATGTACAAGCAAGCCAAAATGGTCGGCGTGCTCTATCTGGAAAACCGCGTCATGCCGGAGATCTTTACCGCCGAGCATTCACGCATCGTCAGGATGCTGGCGTCGCAGGCGGCGGTATCCCTGGAAACGGCGCGTCTGTACGCCGAACTGCTGGAGGAGAACGTCCAGCGGCGGCGGGTTGAGAAAGAGCTGCGCGCCAGCCAGACCTCCCTGATGCTCGGAGAGCGCATCAGTAATACAGGCACCTGGCGCTGGGATATCGATCAGGATCTGATGTTTGTCTCCGATGAATACGCCCGCATCCTTGGTCTGCCGGACCGGCAGCGCACGATCTCGATGGCGGATTTCCTGATGCTGGTGCATCCGGAGGATTATCAGCGCATCAGCCGGCTGGTCACCGATAGCGTGCGCAACGGCGTCTCGATGCGCGCCGAGTTTCGGGTATTCCGTCCGGACGGGGAGTGCCGCTACATTCTGGGGGTAGGTAATCCGGTGGGGGATGAGCCCAGCGTCGCAGAGTATTTCGGCGTCATCACCGATATCACCGCCCGCCGCCAGTCGGAGGACGCCGTGCGCGTGGCGCAGGCCGATCTCGCCCGCGTCGCCCGCGCCACTACGGTCGGGCAGCTAACGGCCTCTATCGCCCATGAGATCAACCAGCCGCTGATGTCGATTGTGGCTAACGCGGGCGCGAGCCTGCGCTGGCTCAGCCGGGAGCCGGCCATGCTCAGCCATGCGCGTACCAGCCTGGAGGAGATCATTAGCGAGGGCGAACGCGCCGGGAATATCATTCGCGGATTACAGGCGCTGACGCGCAACCAGACGGCAAGCCGCTCGCGGGTGAACCTGCACCATCTGGTCTACCACATTGTGGCGCTCTCACGCAGCGAGCTGGAGCGGCAGCAGATTGCGCTCCAGTACCAGCTTAAGGCGCAGGATGCCTTTATCTACGGCGATAGCGTGCAAATTCAGCAGGTGCTGCTGAACCTTATCGTCAACGCAATTGATGCTATGGCGGGCATACATGACCGTCCGCTCACCCTCACCGTGAGCTCACTGAACCCGGAGCCGGGCAGGATCCGTCTGGACATTACCGATACCGGGATTGGTCTGAGCCCCGAGGTGCAGGAGCGGCTGTTTGATTCGTTCTACACCACCAAAGAGCAGGGGATGGGGATGGGACTGAGCATCAGCCACTCTATCATTGAACGTCATGCGGGTCGGTTGCAGGCTGCCCCAGGCGAGCGCCACGGCAGCCGATTCTGGTTTACCCTGCCGGTGCACGACGAGCAGGGTGAGCAGGGCGAGTAGCGCTTAGGATGCGGGCGCGATCTGCGTTAAACGGTTACGCAGTTCGCCATGCGCCATCGCCACCTCGGTGGACTCCTGCAGCGCATCGAGGTATTTCTGGCGAAACTCACCGCTGTTTTCCGCGCTCAGCAGGCTGGCGAGCGTTTTACGTACGCTCTCCACCGCCGCGCTATCTACCGGCTGCTCTTTGTCGTCCAGTCGCTCGTCAATGTCTACCAGCACCTCAGAGATCTGGCGCAGCCAGGCAAACTGCGGGTGGCTGGTCAGCAGCTGTAAATGCTCAAACGCGTTGCCGGGATCGCCAAAACGCGTGGTTTCGAGATCGACCAGCGTTTTATGCAGTTTTCTCAGCGTGGATGAAAGGGACTTAAGCTGCGAGCGGGGCTCAGTAGCGGATTGGCTGGTCATTGGTTTCTCCGGGGGCTTCAACGTTAACAACAGGCCGCAGCATAAGCATTAGCGGCTTTGCGATTTCACTATATTAAGACGCTCCGCACAGCGAACCAGATCCGCCAGCGAACGCACTTCCATCTTTTCCATGACCCGCTTCTTATGCACCTTGGCGGTAATTTCACTCACGCCCATGGCGGTGGCGATCTGCTTGTTCAGCAGGCCGCCGATGGCCAGTTGAAACACCTCTTTCTCGCGCGGGGTCAGCGACTCGTAGCGGCTGGTGAGCGTCTGTATCTCCTGCGACGCACCCATATTTTTCTCCGCCAGCGACAGCGCATCTGCCACAGCCTTGAGCAGCAGCCCCGGCACGGCGGGCTTGGTCATAAACTCATAGGCCCCGGCCTTCATCGCCTTAACCGACAGCGGGATGGTGCCAAAGCCGGTGAGAAAGATCACGGGAATGAGATAGCCTAGCCTGGTCAGTGATTCAGCTACGTCAAAACCGTCGGCATCCGGCATGTTCATATCGAGGATAAGACAGCCGGGCTCTGGCCTGAACGTATGAGCGAGAAAGGCCTTCGCTGAAGGAAAGTCAGCAACCCGATAATCCTCTGCCATTAACAACCTGACCAGAGATTGCCTTACCGAATTATCATCATCTACTACATAAACAATAGGATCCATGAGTAGTCCTTACCATCAACGGGTATGCATGCGTCTGAATCGGTTATTAAAAAAGCATATAACCATTTTGTTGTCTTATATAACAGAGACATACACCACGTGTTTACCAAATAATAACCGGATAGTAACACAATAATTCTCATTATCATCTTGAAAATACGAAGATCGGGTGGAGTTAGGTAAGATATTGACAAGTAAAGGGTAATAATTGAGCACTGGTAAAAAAAGAGGCGTAATTATCAGGTTACAGTGGCTGACAGCGGGCAGGCAAATTATGATACAAAGTACCAACACTCTTCTGAACCCTGACGCTACGCATGGCTTATACGATTGATATTATCTCCTGCATTACCGATCGCTTTATGGAGCTGACCGCCACTGAAAAGCGCATTGCCCAGTTCATTCTTGATGATGTCGCTACGGCGGCGGACCTGCCGATTGCCGAGCTGGCGCGTCTGACCGAAACCAGCCAGGCCTCCGTCACTCGCTTTGCGCGCGCGTTGGGCTGTAAAGACGTACGCGAATTAAAAATGAAGCTGGCGCAGTCCCTGGCGGTAGGGCAGCGCTTTATCCTCGACGTGCCGGATCTCGAAGGGGTCCAGGGGATTTACGAGTCGATTATCAGCGTGCTGGAGACCAACCGCCGGGCGCTCAACGGCGAGGCGCTGAACAAGGCGGTTAGCTGGCTCAGCCAGGCGCGGCAAATTCTCGCCGTTGGCATGGGTGGCGGATCCACCATCTGCGCTCAGGAGCTGCAGTACCGCTTTTTCCGTCTTGGCCTGCCGGTGGTCAGTCAGAGCGACGGCCTGCTGGTGCGGATGATGTGCTCCGCCGTGGCTCCGCAGGACGTGGTGCTGGTGCTGTCGCTGGGCGGCTATACCCCGGAGATGATTGAGAGTGCGGCGATTGCCAGGCAGTACGGGGCGAAAGTGATCGCCATTACGCCGCTGGAGACGCCGCTGGCGGAGCAGGCCGATCTGGTGCTGCCCCTGCTGGTGCGGGAAAACGACTATATCTTTAAGCCCAGCACCTCCCGCTACGCCATGCTGGCGATGGTGGACGTGCTGGCGACCGAACTGGCGATGGCGAACAAGGCGCAGACCAAAGATCGGCTGCGCCGTATCAAGCTGGCGCTGGACAGCCACCGCGGCGGCGTGGACCGTCAGCCGCTGGGAGACTGATCCACACCAGCATGCTTCGCTAGCCCTCTGTTGGTTTACGTTTGCCGATTGGCAGCGGCGGCGCTTCCGGCTGGCTCTCGCGTTCACGGGTAATCAGCGCCAGCGCCTCTTCCCGGCTGAGCGCGCTGGCAGGCGTGACCAGCGTCACCACCACGGCGCAACCCAGGCTGGTCAGCACCGACGGCACGCAGGGGTTGCCCCAGAAGGCGAGCCAGTCGCTGTCCATCAGTACAACGACTGAGGCACCCGCGCCACCTGCCAGCGCGGCCAGCGCTCCCTGCCAGTTAAAGCGGTTCCAGAAGCGGCCCAGAATTGAGCAGATAAACATGCCGGACATAATCATTGAGATCATTTTGGTGATATAGCTGATGATGTCGTTAGAGGTCAGGGCGAACAGCAGGGCAAGGGCGATCACCAGCACCAGGAAAATACGCGACAAACGAATGGCTTTCTCCGGCGCAGGCATATGCCCGGTCACCAGGGTGTAGAGATCGCGTAGGATGATCGATACCCCGGCGATAGCATCCGAACTGCCGGAGGACATATTGGCAGACATGCCCGCAATCAGCACCGCCATCGCCAGCACCGGCGGCAGAACCTGGGTTGCGAACAGGAAGGCGAAGCCGCTGTTGTCCAGCTGCGAGTTCATCGTCCAGACCGCCATCCCAATAATCGCCGGCAGGAAGGAGAAGAGCAGGTACAGCAGGCCGGTGATGGTAAATGACTGGCGCACCGACGACACCGTTTTTGCCGAATAGATACGCTGACGGTAGGAGGGGGTCGCCAGCACGCCAACGCCGATCACCATCGCCAGCGAGAAGGCGGGCAGGACGCCAAGCTTATCCACCGCAAACAGGCTCTGGGCGGCTGGATCGACGGCATGCTTAATATTCTCCCAGCCGCCGACGTGATTCACCGCCAGCACGGCCATTAAAATAAAGCCGACAAACAGGATGATAGATTGAACGGTATCGATCCACACTACGGCGGAATAGCCCCCGATACCGACATACACCACAAATGCCAGAGCAATAATAATTTTGGCGACGTTAATATCTATTCCACTGGCCCAGGCGAGATACAAACCACCACCCAAAATATGTGCGCCCAGCCAGCCAATAGAGGCAATAAATATCAGCACGGCAACCACGTTTTTAACAATCTTACTGCCGCCGGTGTAATAGGAGATCTCTTCGCTCATGGTCATAAAGCGTAATTTACGCACCGGGGCAAATAGCCAGGCGACCAGTAAGATCCCGACCGCGCCCCCGAGGCCATACAGCATCCCGGCCCAGCCGTTGGTATAGCCAAAGCCCACTGCGCCCACGCTTGAGCCGGTGCCAACCATCGTACCGACCGTCGATCCCAGGGTTAATATCATCGGCAACGAGCGGCCGCCCAGCAGAAAGTCATCGCCATTTTTTTGATGCCGCGAAACGTACCAGCCGAGCGTAATCATGGCGCAGGCATACAGGGTGAACCAGACCAGAAAAGAGATATTATTCATTGCTCACGTCCAGATATCGTTAATCTATTTCGTCTGCGCGAAACGGATGTGTTAACAGGACCGGTCACCTGAAAAAAGGCGCAGGGGATCCGAGAGTACAGGCAAAATAAATTTTGCCAGGGTACCGCAATAGCTTTTTTATAAATATGCGATCTCCCTTGCGCGCAAGGGAGAGGAGATTATTTGATGCGAGCGGCGTTGTAGCAGGTCACATCGACTTCAACTTTGCAATCCACGACCAGGTCTGCGACGCAGCAGATGCGGGCAGGGGGATGATCGCCAAAAAATTCCCGGAAAACCTTGTTGAATGACTGGAAGTAGCGGGCGTCGGTCAGGATCACCTTCACGTGCACCACATCCGCCAGGGTATAGCCCGCCTCGGTCATGATATCCACGCAGTTCTGAATCGCCAGCCGGGACTGATCGACAATGCCGCCTTCCACCACTTCGCCATTTTTCATTGGGGTCTGGCCGGAGACATAGAGCCAGCCGCCTGCCTCCACCGCCCTGGCAAACGGCAGGTGCTGTCCGCCGGTACCGGTTCCGCCTTCGGTGCCATAACGTTTAATGCTCATCGTTGCTCCTTATACTGTGGTCTGCCGACGCAGGAAACGTCCTGCGCGTCCTGTAATGTGTTTATTGTGGTCGTAGCTCATCACGCCATTCACCATCACGGCGTTGATGCCGTCCGCGGGCCGTTTGGGATCCGAGAAACTGGCGACGTCGCGCACCGTATGCGGATCAAAAAGTACCAGGTCCGCATAGTAGCCGGTTTTGATCAGGCCCCGCTGCGGCAGCTGGAAGCGCGCCGCCGACATGCCCGTCATCTTATGCACCGCCATCGTCAGCGGGAAAAGCTTCTCGTCGCGGCAGTAATGGCCCAGCACGCGCGGGAAAGCGCCCCACAGGCGCGGGTGCGGCATCGGGTCGTTTGGCAGCCCGTCGGAACCGATCATCGTGACCGGATAGCGCAGCACCCGGCGCACGTCCTGCTCGTCCATGTTGTAGTAAATGGCTCCGGCGGGCATCAGCTGCTCCGCTGCGCTGTGCAGGCTCACCTGCCAGCTGTCCGCTATCTGCTGTAGCGTTTTTCCCGCCTGCTCCGGGTGCGGCTCAGACCAGGTAATGACGATGTCGAACTCGTCGGTCACCTGCTTGAGATCCAGCGTGGAAGAGCTGGCAGAGTAGGGGTAGCAATCGCAGGCGATCTCCTGGTGCTGGCGCATCTTGTCGAAAAATGCCAGCGTCTCCCGCGTGCGTCCCCAGTTTTTCGCCCCGGCACACTTATGGTGTGACACCACCACCGGCACCTTGCCGTGGCGGCCAATTCGGAACGCTTCGTCGAGCGCCTCCAGAATCGGTTCAAACTCAGAGCGCAGGTGCGTGGTGTAGATACTTTTTTCCGCCGCCAGCTCTTCCGCCAGGGCCATCACTTCGTCGGTGGATGACTGAAACGCCGTGGCGTAGGCTAGCCCGGAGCTCATGCCTAGCGCCCCCTGCTGTAGCGCCGCACGCAGCTGCTGGCGCATGGCGACGATCTCCTCTGCGGTTGCCGCCCGGAACAGATCGTCCATGTGGTTATTGCGCAGGGTCGTATGACCAATCAGCGTCCCGACGTTGATGGCGGGCCGTGCGGCTTCCAGCGCGTGGGCGTAAGCGTCTACCGTCGGGTAGATAAAGTGCTCTTTCTCGCCCAGCAGGTTCATCGGGTCCGGTACGTCGCTGCGGATCGTGGCGGTAGCGGCGCTGATGCCGCAGTTGCCGACAATCACAGTGGTGATCCCCTGGCTAATTTTTGGCAGGTAATCGGGCATGCGGATGACGTTGGTATCGTCATGGGTATGCACGTCGATAAAGCCGGGCGACAGCACGTTGCCTGTGGCGTCGATAACGTGCTCGGCCTGAGCGTGGATCGCAGGCGCAATCTCCACGATACGGTCGCCGCTGACCGCCACATCGGCGCGGTATTCGGGTCCGCCGCTGCCGTCGATAACGGTGGCGTTTTTGAAAAGCCAGTCATGCTTCATAACACCTCACTCCCTTTTTGTTCTGCAGCCAAGTTAATCATTTACAAGCTCAAAAAACAGTGGAAAACTACGCAAAATCCAGATCGTTTTGTGATACTTTTATTCAAAAACAATAACAATATTATATTTAATCCTTTATTTTCATATAGATAAATATGTTATTTTAACGTTAAAACACGATATCCCGATAAGGATCATGTTATGAAATATCATTCCGATACGTTAGTGACCCATAAGTCCGCGGTAATGCGTACCCCGGCAAACGTGCTGGCAGAAGAGGTTTGCCTGCCAGCGGCGGTGCTTAAAAAGTCGGCGCTGCGCAATAACATCGACTGGATGCAACGCTATGCTGACGCCCGCGGCGTCTCGCTGGCGCCGCACGGTAAAACCACCATGACGCCATGGATCTTTCAGGCGCAGCAGCAGGCGGGCGCATGGGCGATTGGCGTTGGCAGCGCCTGGCAGGCCGGAGCGGCCATGGCGAGCGGTATCAAGCGCGTGCTGATGGTGAACCAGCTGGTGGGGAAGGCCAACATGCAGCTGATCGCTCAGCTTAAGCAGCATTACCGTGAGGTGGATTTTGCCTGCTGTGTGGACAGCGTTGAAAATGCCGTTGCGCTTGCAGACTTTTTTGCCGGGCAAAACCAGACGCTGGATGTACTGGTAGAGCTGGGCGTACCCGGCGGGCGCTGCGGCTGTCGCAGCACTGACGCCGCGCTGGCGCTGGCGCAGAAAATCCACGCGCTGCCGGGACTGCGGCTGCGCGGGCTGGAGCTGTATGAGGGCGTGCTGCACGGCGACGATCCGCAGCCGCAGGTCGAAGCCCTGCTGCGTGATGCCGCCGAGCTGGCCTGTGGCATGGAGCACCTGGTGGACGGCGAGTTTATTCTCACCGGGGCCGGTACCGTCTGGTATGACGTGGTATGTGATATCTGGCTTGCCGCCCGCAAACCGGCGCAGTGTCGAATTGTGATCCGTCCGGGCTGTTATATCACCCACGACCGGGGAATTTATGCCGACGCGCAGCAGACGTTGATTGCGCGCGACCGCGTCGCCTGCGATCTGGGTGGCGATCTCGCCTCCGCCCTGGAGCTGGTGGCGATGGTGCAGTCGGTGCCGGAAGCCGACCGCGCGGTGGTGAACTTCGGCAAGCGCGACTGCGCCTTTGACGCTGGGCTGCCGCAGCCCATTGCCCACTATCGCCACGGCCAGGCCCTGCCGTTCTCGCCACAGGCCATCGTCAGCGTTGGAATTATGGATCAGCACTGTATGGTGAAGCTGGCCCCGGAAAGCGACGTCCGCGTCGGTGACATTCTGGTGTTTGGCACCTCACATCCATGCCTGACCTTTGATAAATACAAAACGCTGCTGCTGATTGATGACGACTACCACGTCGTCGACGAGCTCGACACGCTGTTCTAAAGTTGTCGGAGATAATAGAAAGCGCCTAATAACCAGGCGCTTAAATCCGATAAGCAAAAATTTACATATAGAGTAAGCGCTTGATAAATAAGTGTTTTTATTATTGGTAATTAGACGAGTGGCGATAAGCATTCACTTTAGCCACTTGATCACGGCATCATATAAATCTACTGTATAAATACACAGTAGATATTATAATAAGGTGACGTCCGTGAGTTTAACATTTTATAAGCCCGCTGAGCTGCGCGAAGTTCTCGCGTTTCCTCTGTTTGGCGATGTCGTGCCGTGCGGTTTTCCCTCGCCGGCGCAGGACTATGTGGAGCAGAGTCTCGACTTAAACGAATTAATGATCCACCACCCCAATGCGACCTATTTCGTGAAGGCGGCGGGGGACTCGATGATCGACGGCGGCATCAACGAGGGCGATCTGCTGGTCGTCGATAGCGCCCGAACCGCCGCACACGGCGATATTGTTATCGCCGCCGTCGACGGTGAATTTACCGTTAAAGAGCTTCAGCTTCGCCCCACCGTCCAGCTTAACCCCCGCAATCCCCGCTATATGCCCATCCGCATCGGCAGTGAAGAGGCGCTCGAAATCTTCGGCGTCGTGACGCACATAATCAAATTCACGTGCTGAATCATGTTCGCCCTGGTGGATGTGAACTCATTCTATGCCAGCTGTGAAACGGTCTTCCGGCCCGATCTGCAAGGTAAGCCGGTGGTGGTGCTCAGCAATAACGACGGCTGCGTGATCGCCCTCAGCGCAGAAGCGAAAAAGCTGGGCAT
Organism: Enterobacter sp. C2; assembly: GCF_019880405.1. Lineage (NCBI taxonomy): Bacteria > Pseudomonadati > Pseudomonadota > Gammaproteobacteria > Enterobacterales > Enterobacteriaceae > Enterobacter > Enterobacter sp. C2. The sequence continues at coordinate 2,279,365 of NZ_CP082269.1, read as the reverse complement.
CACCATGGGCGCGCCGTTCTTCAAGCAGCGGGATCTGTTTCGTGCCCACCGCGTCACCTGCTTTAGCAGCAACTATGAGCTTTACGCTGACATGAGCCGCCGGGTTATGGGCACGCTGGAGAGGCTCTGCCCGCGCGTGGACGTCTACTCCATTGACGAGGCGTTCTGCGATCTCTCCGGGGTGCGTAATTGCCGGGTGCTGGAGGAGTTTGGCCAGGAGATCCGCAACACGCTGTGGCGTGAGACCCACCTGAGAGTCGGAGTGGGGATTGCGCAGACCAAAACGCTGGCCAAGCTGGCTAACTATGCAGCCAAGCGCTGGCCGCAGCTGGGCGGCGTGGTGGATCTCTCTAACGTCGATCGCCAGCGGCGGCTGATGGAGCGGCTACCGGTCGGTGAGGTATGGGACATTGGGCGACGCCTTGCGAAAGCGCTGGATGCGCACGGGATCAAAACCGTACTGCAGCTTGCCGACAGCGATATCCGTTTTATCCGCAAACAGTTCAGCGTGGTGATGGAGCGTACGGTGCGGGAGCTGCGGGGCGAGTCCTGTCTGGCGTTCGATGAGTTTGTTCCGGTCAAGCAGGAGATTCTTTGCAGCCGCAGCTTTGGCGAGCGCACAGCGGACTATGAGTCGGTCAGGCAGGCGGTCTGCACCTACGCCTCGCGGGCGGCGGCCAGGCTGCGCGGCCAGCATCAATACTGCCGCGTCATCTCGGTCTTTGTGAAAACCTCTCCCTTTGCCGCTGGGGAGCCTTACTACGGCAACAGCGCGATGGTGAAGCTGCTCACGCCCACCCAGGACAGCCGGGATATTATCCACGCCGCGACACGCTGTCTGGACACCATCTGGCGCGAGGGCCACCGCTATCAGAAGGCGGGCGTCATGCTCGGGGATTTCTACAGCCAGGGCGTGGCGCAGCTCGATCTCTTTGACGCTAACGCGCCGCGTCCGGGCAGCGATGCGCTGATGGCGGTGCTGGACGAGCTGAACAAAAAACGCGGGCAGGGGACGCTCTATTTTGCCGGGCAGGGGATCCAGCAGGCGTGGCAGATGAAGCGCGAGATGCTCTCGCCGCGCTACACGACCCGATGGTCAGATCTGCCGATTATTAAAGGTAAGTGACCAGGCGTAAAGGCGGCCTGACATAGCCCCTGTTTCAGCAGGATCGGGATTAGCAATGAAACAGCGCGCATATGGGCACATTTTGCATATGGGCAAGCTTTAAGACCGGGTAATGCGTTAAGATTGGCGAAAGATAGAAAAGCTAAGGTGTGGTGCAGGTATGGAAGGTAAGAAACTCACTCTGAATGATATTGCAAAACTGAGTGGCGTAAGTAAATCCACGGTTTCACTTGTCATCAATAACAGCCCAAAAGTCAAAAAATCCACGCTTGACCACGTCCAGTCCGTTATCCAACAGTATGGTTTCACGCCTTCAAAAGCCGCGCAGTCTCTGCGCGGCCAGCGTGAAAAAATCATCGGTATCATTGTGACACGCCTCGATTCGGCTTCAGAGAACCAGGCCGTCCAGACCATTTTGCCTCACGTTTATCAGCACGGATATGATGCGCTGATTATGGAAACGTTGCTACAACCGGAACGGCTTGAAGAACACCTGAAGGTACTGGAAAACCGGCAGGTTGAAGGCGTCATTGTTTTTGGTTTCACCGGGATCGCGAGCACCATGCTCAGACAGTGGAAAGGCAGGGTGGTACTTATCGAAAGCGAACTCTCTGGATTTCCCCGAGTTCGTTATGATGGCGCTGGTGCGGTGCGCATGCTGATGCAGCGTATGGTGCACAACGGCGCTGAAAATATTAGTTTTATTGGCGTCGCAGAGAAAGATAAAACCACAGGCAGCGAACGTTATCAGGCGTATCTACAGGGATGTGAACAGTTCGGTTTTACCCCCCGCGCAGCCCTGGGAAATTTAACCTATCAGAGCGGCTATCAACTGGCGGCGGAGATCGTGAATGCAGACACTCGCGCACTGATCTGCGCGACGGATACCATCGCCCTCGGCGCGATCAAATTTATACGTGAAAAGAGTTTTAATCTTGAGATAGGCAGTATCGGGAGCATTCCGCTGCTGAGCTTTTTATTTCCAGAGGTCATGTCAGTCAGGCTGGGCTATCCGGATGCGGGTCGCGAGGCTATACAGCTCCTGATCGCTCTGTTAAACGGGAATGTCGAAAAGAAAAAAATTGTCATTCCCTGTCAGTTTGTTGTCTAGTGAACGTAGCGATTACCGACGTGTATCATCAAATAGACGTCGGCATTACTCTTTGTGAAAGCGGGTTATTTTATCCACCACATGCATTCATAAGGACGCAGTGAATCTACACTATCCTGAGTGCTATCATAATTACCGTACAGCAGACGCCAGCGTTCTTCCTCGCCAAAATAGTCATCAATTGCGACTGTATCAGGTGTGAGATTAGCCAGCACCAATAAGCTATTATCTTTATCCTCTCGTTTGTAGCACCAGATGCGCTCACTCAGCGGATCCATATCGGTATAATCGCCAAGCGTCAATACAGGTAGGCTTTTTCGCAGCGCAATTAAACGGCGATAGGTATTCAGAACAGATTGTTCATTCAACCGTTCCTGCTCAACGTTAATGACATCATAATTCTCTGCTACGTCAATCCAGCTTTTACCACTGGTGAAGCCTGCGTTAACGCTATTGTCCCATTGCACGGGCGTTCTGCTGTTATCACGCGACTTCTTCTCCAGGATCGCCAGAACGTGCTCCTCAGAGATACCCGCTGCAATAAGAGTTTGATAAATATTAAGGCTCTCTACATCGCGATAGTGATCGATATGCTTAAAATGCGGATCGGTCATCCCAATCTCTTCACCCTGAAAAATATAAGGCGTGCCCTGCATACCATGTAATACCATCGCCAGCATTTTTGCAGAAACTTCACGCAGAGGGCCGTCGTCACCCAGGCGGGAGACGATGCGTGGCTGATCGTGATTACACCAGAAGAGCGCATTCCATGCCAGGCCATGCATGCCGCGCTGCCACTCTGCAAATATCTTTTTCAGATGAACGCGATCTGGCGTACCGCGGTTCCACTTTTTGCCCTCATCATAATCTATTTTAAGATGGTGGAAATTAAAGGTCATCGACAGCTCTTTGCCATCCAGCCGAGCGTAACGCTGGCAGTGAGCCAGCTGTGTGGATGACATTTCGCCGACCGTCATTAGCCCGCGGGGTTGAAAAACATCCCGGCTCATCTCTTCCAGAAAATCATGAATGGCGGGTCCGTCGGTGTAGTAGCGACGGCCGTCTCCTTCGTGATCGTCCGGAAAATCGGGATGCTTCGAAACCAGGTTAATGACATCCAGCCGCAGTCCGTCGATCCCTTTATCCGCCCAGAAGTGACATACCGCTTTTAACGCGTTACGCACGTCCGGGTTCTCCCAGTTGAGATCGGCCTGCTCAGGGGAAAAAGAGTGCAGATAGTATTGCTGGCTCTCTTCATGCCACTGCCACGCGCTTCCGCCAAATTTTGAGTGCCAGTTATTAGGCGGCAGGGCTCCTTTTCCGTCGCGCCAGATATAAAAATCGCGCCAAGGGCTCAGGCGATCGCCAGCGGCCGATTTGAACCAGGCATGCTGCGTTGAAGTATGGTTAAACACCATATCCATAACCACTTTTATCTGCCGTTCATGGGCGGCCGCAATCAGATTATCGAAATCTTCCATGGTGCCGAACAGAGGATCGATATCGTAATAGTCCGCAACGTCATAGCCATTGTCTATCTGGGGCGAAGAGTAGATTGGCGTCAGCCAGATGGCGCTGACGCCCAGCCACTGCAGGTAATCCAGGCGACGGGTGATACCATTGATATCACCGATGCCGTTTCCTGTACTGTCCTGAAAACTGCGTGGGTAGATCTGGTAGATAACGCCGTTTTGCCACCAGTGGATATCATTTTTCATGTGTCCATTGTTCCTCTATTAAACAACCAGAAGCTTGCCTGAAGCCTGTTTTCTCTTGTAGATAGCGATGGTCAGCACCAGTGGGATCACAATGGCAACCATCATTGCCGCGCCGAAGACAGACCAGTAACGCGTTTGTATTGAGAGGATCGCCGGTAAACCACCGACGCCGATGCCACTGGCGGTTACGCCGAAGAGACCACAGACCAGACCGGCGCAGCTGGAACCCACCATGCCGCACAGCATCGGAAAGCGATATTTCATGTTGATGCCATACATCGCGGGCTCGGTGACGCCGAGGTAGGCGGAAACAGCGGCGGGAACGGAAATTTCACGCTCGTTTGTTTTTTTACTGATTAATATAATGCCGAGTACGGCGGAGGCCTGCGCCATATTAGAGAGGGCAATGATCGGCCAGACCGGTGTGCCACCCATGTTCTGGATAAGCTGAAGGTCGATTGCCAGCGTGGTCTGATGTACACCGGTGATTACGAGCGGCGCATACAGGAAACCAAACAGCGCTGAACCGATAGGGGCGAAAGGACCCGTCATCAGATGGCTGACGCCCCACGCGATACCATCGCCGACGATTCGGCCAAAGGGACCGATAAGGGTATGGGCCAGAAAAACAGCAATAATCAGCGACACGACCGGCACGATCACCAGTGAAAGATAGTCGGGCACAATACGCTTAAGATTGATTTCCAACCACGCGAGGGCCATTGCTGCCAGTACAGAGGGGATCACCTGTGCCTGATAACCTACTTTTTCAATGGTAAACAGGCCAAAATCCCATATTTCTGGCACCTGCTGTCCCAGCATGTAAGCATTCATCAACTGCGGCGAAACCAGGGTGATGCCGAGTACGATACCGAGTATCGGTGTACCCCCCATTTTTCGCATCACCGACCAGCAAATACCTACCGGGATGTAAAAGAATATCGCCTCACCAATCAACCACAGGAAATCGTAGATATTTTTCCACACCGCTGACGCGTTAATCAGGGGTTCATTATTATGTAATGGCAGATCGCCGATGACATTACGAAAACCTAAAATCAAACCACCACTGATAAGGGCTGGCAGCAGAGGAAAGAATATTTCAGCCAGATGAGAGATCAGGCTTTCGTGCCATTTCATGTTTTGACGGGCAACGCGTTTAGCGCTTTCTTTATCCATGCCGGTCATTTGCGTTTGTTTCAGCAGCACCTGGTACCAGTCATCGACATCGGTACCAATGACGACCTGAAACTGCCCGGCATTAGTAAAGCAGCCCTTAACCATTGGCAGCGCTTCAATTTCTTTCGGCTGTGCTTTGGATGCATCGTTCAGAACGAAGCGAAGCCGGGTGATGCAGTGGGTTACCGCTGCAATATTGTCAACGCCGCCAACCAGAAGTATAAGCTTATCAATATCTTGAATATTTGCTTTCTTAGCCATAGTCAATGTCCAACACATTAGTAAGACGGTTTTAAGTAGTGCTCATCTTAGTGACGAGTGATTTTTTGCGTAAGTAGGAACGTTCCAATTGTCGAGCGAGATCACACTATATTTGTTGTTTCTTAAAGTGTGCTTGGGTAAAACGTCAGGTTAACGAACTGCACTATTTAATTGCTGTATCTCATTAAGAGTTGATAGGTAACGCCATTAGTCCATGCAAAACCATCCTGTAACGGATATTCACCCCCTCCGCCTGGAAGACTTTCTTTATTAGTTATGTCATATTTTTCAACCAGTTTATGGTGTTTTTGATAAAACTGGTCAACCGTGTGGATCCAGTTAGTCGCTATTTCCTGAGCCAGCTCTTTCTCGCCATAATTTTCAAAGCCAATCACTGCCATCCACTGTAGAGGAGCCCAGGCATTGGGTTTATCCCATTGCTCCCCGGTATCTAAAGCGGTACTGAGAATGCCTCCAGGGGTGAGCAGCGTGTTTCTTACAGCCTGGACTGAAGAGTGTGCTTTTTTTTCCGAACTCATTTTTACGAAAAAGGGCGTCAGAGAAGCGGCCGAGAACGCGCCAAAACATTTATTCTCCCAGTCATAGTCACGATATACCCCGGAAGCGCTATCCCACAGATGCTTATTGATAGCTTTTTTACGCCTGAGATAGATTGATCTAAACTCTTTGGACTGATTGGTTTTTCCCGTTCTCAATAGGATTTCAGAAATTTTTCTCTCAAGATTAAACAGAAACGCGTTTAAATCTATTGGGATAAATGCGGTAGTTCTTATACTACTGAGCAAGTTGGTTTCATCTAGCCAGCGTGATGAAAAATCCCAGCCTGAGGCTGCGGCCGAGCGCAGTTCGCGATAAACCTCCCTGTGTTCACGGCCGCTTATGTTAGCCGTTTCAATATCTTCGGCCCATGATTCATCCCGTGGGCTGTCTCTTTCATCCCAATAGCGATTGAGTATCGAACCATCATCCAGGGCTACAACATGCCGCAAAGCCTGGCCGGGCACTATTTTATTACTGCCTTCCATCCAAAAACTGTACTCTCTTAGCAACTGCTCAATATAATCATCAGCATTTGCGAGTCCCTTTTCCTCTATCAGCTCTAACATCAGCGAAAAAACAGGCGGGTGAGAGCGGCTAAGGAAATAGGTCCTGTTGCCGTTGGGGATATGACCGTACTGATCTATTAACCATGCAAAATTATCGGTCATATCTTTCAATAAATCAGGGCGACCACTGTCGACGAAGCCAAGCATGGCGAAGTACGAATCCCAGTAAAAAGTCTCACCAAAACGACCCCCCGGCACGATATACGGGTAAGGGAGGTCCAGCAGCGAGGAGTACTCATTTTTTACCGAAACCTTGGTCAGTATGGGCCAGAGATCTTCAATATGTTTTTGTAAAGACTTCGGGCTATCGGAAACATAATTGCTTTCGTTCACATAGGGAGTGTAAAAGTGCTCATGAACGAACAGTGCCAGGTTGAAATCAGGAAGGGAAGACCTTGCCCGATATTGCTCTAAAATAAGCTCGGGTGCCATTTTAGCCGTGCAGTCAGCAAATGTCTTGCCATCAGGAAACACTCTGGCCAGTTGTACGGCATGGAATAGCTCTTGGTAAAGATCCGCTGGGGTCAATACGGGGTTTTGATAGTCCAGGGCAGAGAAATGGTAATATAAATTCAACCAGTTCTCTCTGTGGTTGTCATTTAAAAACTTTTCTATGGTTTTACTGTATCGTTCTTTCGTATTCGAGTTTACAGTGATCATATAAGCCTTTTTCAATAAATATCATGCGATAAGTATGATGGAATAAAAAGCCTGGCATCATTTTGTTTAAACTCTAGCACCTAAAAGGCAAAATTGGAACGTTCTGATTGATGACAGGGCGCGCAGACGATCGTTCTGGATACGTTGTAAAGAGCGGGAGTAGGGGGAGGCCGCAGGCATTGTAGCTAAGGTATGAGAGGCGCTCGCCACCCCCTATAAATAGGGGGTGGCTGCTTACGCCTGTTGCAGTCTGTTCAAGTCTCTGAGCATCCGCTTAAGACATTTGAGCTTGTTTTTATCGCGTATGACCCCTGAAAGCTTGCTGAGTTGAAAAAGCGTTTTGTCACCGAACCCATCAATAACCTTGAAACGATATTCCTGGCGCGCGCTGTCCCAGGCGTAGACGATGTTTTTACAGTGCAGGGAGTTAATAATGACGCCGGTAGTGACAAACCATGCTAAAAACGCGTTCAGCTTTTGCAGCTTACCGGCATCAAGCTCTTTGTTCAGCGCAAGCTGATAAAGCGTTGGCGCGATATCGCTATGCTCATCGCACTCCTTCACAATAACTTGTCCTACGCCCCTGTTTGTTTCAACAAGGCCTTCAATCTTTTGGATATAAAGCGAGTCCGTTTGGTTATTCGGCTTGCACTCTTTGACATCCCGATAGACTTCACGCACTTTACTTTTGTATTTCACAATACCGGGAATAACCACTTTAATCAGCAGCTGACTATCGTGTGGATGCTGGAAGACGTAGCGATCGTTACCTTTTGCCAGTAAATCTTCATCGGTCAATACAAGCTTTTGCTTCATGATAGTTTTTGACTCTTACCCTATGGGAAATGAAATGCCTAACGATCATGTGTTGACAATTTCTATACGTTTACAAAACTATAGATTCCCCAATATCAACAATTGATATACGAACTTCACATTTGCTCAATAAGTAATCGCTTTAGCCAGGTTTGAACGAAGAGTGTAAACAGGAGAAGGACCATGATTTCAAAAGAGAACGCGGAGCATTATATCTGGGGCGATAATTGCGACGGGTGGTATCTGCTCAACCGGCAGGACATGCTTATTATTCATGAAAAAATGCCTCCATATACGCACGAAAAGCGGCACTTTCACTCGGTGTCCAGACAGTTTTTTTACGTTCTTGAGGGGAATCTGACCATGGAGCTGGAAGGGGTTAAACATGAAATCAAGGCCCGGCAGGGAGTTGAAATTCCGCCGGGAGCAAAACATCAGGCCAGGAACGACAGTGCATTACCCGTGGAGTTTATTGTCATCTCTCATCCGACAACGCGAGGCGATCGTTTCGATCTCTCCGCGTGTTGATAACGGTTCTCCCATCACCAAGCCTGAAAACCGGTCTGGCTTAACGGATCACTCTCCGCTCGGTAAATTTCCCCTTTACGACGCCATCATAAAAGCGGCCTTTCGACACTACGGTTAAAAACAGGGTGAATATGCGCAGCGGTACGCCGTGATACTGATAGCAGCTTCGGTCATGGAATAAAATCTCCAGCGTGCAGGAGGCTTCATCATAGCCTACGGAGGCGATGCGGGATGAGGCGACGGGGTGATGGCGCATGGCAAAACTCCTGGGCAGGCTGGCACAGGAGAGATTATTACACGTTTTGCCCGGCAATGCCGGGCAAAAACAGGATGTTAATCCGCCGCGTTCTTCTCTGCTTTTCCTGCCAGCTGCGCCAGGAAGTCATAGCGTTTTTGCAGATCGGCAGTGGCGTCCTTCCAAAGCTGCTCTGCCACCTCCGGCTGCTGGGCATTGAGGCGACGGAAGCGCTGCTCTTTCAGCAGCGTATCAGCCAGCGCATCGGACGGCGGACGGGAGTCCAGCGCCAGCGGCAGCTTGCCTTCGTCGGCACGACGCGGATCGAAACGGTAGAGCGGCCAGAAGCCGGTTGCCGTTAGCTGGCGCATCTGATCGTGGCTAAGGGCCAGATCGTAGCCGTGCTCTTCGCAAGGGCTGTAGGCAATAATCAACGACGGCCCCGGATAGGCTTCCGCCTCCTGAATCGCCTTCACCGTCTGGTTGAGCTGCGCGCCAAGCGAAATCTGCGCCACGTAGACATGACCGTACATCATCATGCTGACGCCCAGATCCTTACGCGCCTTGCGCTTGCCATGCTCACCAAACTTGGTTACCGCCCCCAGCGGGGTTGCCTTCGAGGCCTGACCGCCGGTGTTAGAGTAACACTGGGTATCCAGCACCAGAATGTTGACGTTCTCCGTCAGGCTCAGGACGTGATCCAGCCCGCCAAAGCCAATGTCGTAGGCCCAGCCGTCGCCGCCGATCAGCCAGATGGATTTCTCCACCAGCGCGTCGGCATCCGTCAGTAGCTCTTCGGCTCCCGCCACACCGCTCAGGTGCTGGCGCAGGGTGGCAACCTGTTCCCGACGAACCTCCGGCGTCGCCTCGGCGTGCAGCGCCGCGTTAAGCTCCGCCGGAATCGCCTCGGAGAAGCTCTCCAGCAGGCGCATCACCCGCTGACGGTGCTGATCAACGGTAAGGCGGAAGCCCAACCCGAACTCGGCGTTATCTTCAAACAGCGAGTTAGCCCACGCTGGACCGCGCCCGTGGGCATCGGTGGTGTAGGGCGTAGAGGGCAGGTTGCCGCCGTAGATCGAGGAGCAGCCGGTGGCGTTGGCAATCAGCATCCTGTCACCGTAGAGCTGGGTCAGCAGCTTGATGTATGGCGTTTCACCGCAGCCGGAGCAGGCCCCGGAGTACTCAAACAGTGGGGTAAGCAGCTGCGAAGTACGAATGTCGATACGCTCCAGCGTGCTGCGGTCCATCTCTGGCAGGTCAAGGAAGACGTCATAGTTAACTTTTTCCTCCTCCACGTGCTCAAGGCGCGACATCATATTGATGGCCTTGATCTCCGGGTTCTGGCGATCTTTGGCCGGACACACTTCGACGCAGAGGTTACAGCCGGTGCAATCTTCCGGCGCGACCTGAAGAACGTATTTCTGACCACGCATGTCGCGGGATTTGACGTCCAGCGACTGTAAAGAGGCAGGGGCATTTTCCAGCGCCTCTGGGGCGACCACTTTTGCGCGGATCGCCGAGTGCGGGCAGGCGGCCACGCAGTGGTTGCACTGGGTGCAGATCTCCGGCTTCCAGATAGGGATCGCTTCGGCAATATTGCGTTTTTCCCAGCGGGTGGTACCCAGCGGCCAGGTGCCGTCCGGCGGCAGGGCGGAGACCGGGAGTGCATCGCCCAGCCCGGCCAGCATTGCGGCGGTGACGGTTTTCACAAAGTCCGGCGCGGCGTCGCTGACCACTGGCGGGCGGTACGGGCTGGCAGCGTTAACCTGCTCCAGCGGAACCTCGAACAGCGATTCGCGGGCCAGCGCCAGGGCCTGCCAGTTGCGCTCAACCAGCTCCTGGCCTTTGCTGCTGTAGCTTTTGGCAATGGCCCCCTGCAATGCGGCCAGCGCAGTGTCGCCGGGCAAAATCTGCGTCAGATGGAAAAACGCCATCTGCATAACGGTGTTGATGCGCGCTGCCAGACCGCACTCGCGCGCAATCTTCGCCGCATTGATAATATAGAAGCGGGCCCGCTTCTGGTTCAGTACCGCCTGTACCTCCTGCGGCAGCCGCGCCCACACCTCGTCGGCGCTGTAGGGGGTATTGAGCAGGAATATCCCGCCAGGCTTCAGGCGCTCGGCCATCTGGTACTTATCGATAAACTGCAGCTGGTGGCAGCCAACAAAATCCGCCTGGGAGATCAGATAGGCAGAGCGAATCGGCTGCTCGCTGACGCGCAGATGGGATACCGTCAGGCCACCCGCTTTTTTCGAGTCGTAGACGAAGTAGCCCTGGGCATACCACGGCGTGGCGTTGCCGATAATTTTGATGTTGTTTTTAGTGGCCGAGACGCTGCCGTCGCTGCCCAGGCCGTAGAAGAGCGCCTCCAGCTTCGCAGCCGAGGGCAGGGTGTTCTCCGGCAGCGGCAGAGAGAGGTTGGTCACGTCATCATAGATGCCGACGGTAAAGCGCGGCATGGGCTTCTCTGCCCGCAGCGCGTTAAAGATAGCCAGCACGCACTCCGGGCCAAACTCTTTTGAAGAGAGGCCGTAGCGTCCGCCGATTACGCGCGGCAGGGTATCGCGCTCGCCCTGGTTAAAGGCTTCTGCCAGCGCGGTCATAATATCAAGATAGAGCGGCTCCGCCTGCGCGCCTGGCTCTTTGGTGCGATCCAGTACGGCAATGCGCTGAGCACTCTGAGGCAGCACCGCCAGCAGATGCTGGGCCGAGAAGGGACGATAGAGGCGCACCTTCAGCACGCCGACCTTCTCATGGCGGGTTAGCAGCTCATCAACCACCTCTTCGCAGGTGCCGATCGCAGAACCCATAATCACAATGACCCGCTCCGCCTGCGGATGGCCGTAGTACTCAAACGGCTGATAGCGGCGGCCAGTGGCCTCGGCGAAGTCATCCATTGCCTGTTCAACGTGCGCATACACCGCGTTGTACCACGGGTTGGTCGCCTCGCGAGACTGGAAATAGGTATCCGGGTTCGCAGAGGTACCGCGGATCACCGGGTGGTCCGGGTTTAAGGCGCGAGCACGATGGGCGGCGATCTCATCGCCAGGCAGCAGGCTACGGATCGTCTCATCAGCCATCGGGACGATTTTGTTGATCTCATGGGAGGTGCGAAAACCGTCAAAGAAATGAATAAAGGGCACCCGGCTTTTCAGGGTCGCAATGTGGGCGATCAGGGCAAAATCCTGCGCCTCCTGGACGCTGCCAGCGCAGAGCATGGCGCAGCCGGTCTGGCGCACGGCCATGACGTCGGAGTGATCGCCAAAGATTGAGAGCGCATGGGTGGCCACGGTGCGGGCCGCAACGTGCAACACAAACGGCGTCAGCTGACCCGCCAGCTTGTAGAGGGTGGGGATCATCAGCAGCAGACCCTGTGACGAGGTAAAGGAGGTCGAGAGCGCCCCCGTCTGTAACGCGCCGTGCACGGCGGCAATCGCCCCAGCTTCGGACTGCATCTCAACCACCCGAGGCGTATCGCCCCACACGTTTTTCAGCCCATTGCCCGCCCAGGCATCTGCCTGCTCGGCCATCGTTGAGCTGGGGGTAATCGGGTATATGGCGATAACTTCGCTGGTTCGGAACGCCACCGAGGCGACCGCGCCATTACCATCAACTGTGATCATAGGTTTGCTCTCATTGCGTAAATGTTCACTTCTCACTCCAGTATAGACAGCCAGCCCAGAGCGGTTTTTGATCTAAAAGTGAAGATATCGCAAAATGTCGCGCTGCATTTTTCCGTACGTAGCACTGGGAAACTATTTTCATTTTCCCCTTGCACTGTGCGGTTAATCATGCGTTAATAGTCCAATAATGCAGCACTGAAATTATCTTGAAATCCGCGAAACTCTCCCACAGTTAGTATCTTCCGAAATTTCCCTGTAACTTCCCTGCAAATACCACAATGACCGCTATACTTCTTAATGGGAACAGCGGGTTAAGGCAAGCCTGAACGGCGGCCCTCGTTGAAAATAATTATTTAAAAAAGGATATTATTATTTCTAGTCACATTCATTTCCGATGCCCACACTGTCATGGGTCGCAATACAGAACTTCACATTTTGACGTGAGCGAAGCCAATCCCTTCGGCGCAAAATGCATTTTTTGTAAGTCCTCCATGATCATGCTGAATAACGTTTCAGCCCCGCTTTCCGCTGCCCACGTAGCGCTGGATTTACGCACCTAGCGTAAACAAGGCCATCAGGCTGTGGCATAGCGTAGAGTACAAAAAACGCTATGCCGGATAGAAAACCCGCATCCTCCTCTCGACGTCAGGCGCAACGCTGCCTATTATGCATAGGTTTTGCTAACTCAGAGGGGAGAAAAAATGCGTACAGCGTTATGGGTAGGGTGTGCTGTCTGGTTACTTTCGGCATGTAGCAGCGAGCCTGTACAGCAGGCCACGGCGGCGCACGTTGCGCCGGGTCTGAAGGCCGCCATGTCCAGTACGGGTGCAGCCAACTGCGCGATGATTGGCGGTTCGCTCTCAATTGCCCGCCAGCTAGATGGCTCCGCCACGGGCATGTGTGCACTGCCTAACGGTAAACGCTGTAGCGAACAATCTCTTGCCACAGGCACCTGCGGCAGCTACTGATTACTGTCCTGCGTCAGCCAGCTTATAGATCAGCGTCTTGTCCGCTGTGGTTAACGTCAGCTGGCTGTCGGTAAGATCGACCTGCGCGCCGTCTTTAAGCACGGTGCCAATCACGCTATCCAGCTCGTTACGCTGCGGATCGGCACAGGCCATGCGGGTCATCACCAGCGCTTTCGCCGTCAGCTCGCCGCTGGAGAGTTTCCCCTGACCGGAGAAACGGTTACACATGCTGCCGGAGATCGCCATCTTCTCACCGAAGCGTAGCTCGGGCGGATTCTCTCCAGGGGTTATTGCCTTGCCGTTAACGTTCTCCAGCACAAAGCGATGGCCGATCAGCTGCTCGCTGGTCACGGAGACCTTTCCATCCCGCACACAGCCTGCCAGCAGAACACACAGCCCAGTTAATACAATCACTCTTTTCATAACGACTCCCTGAAGATTCTCCGTGGTAAATTCTATTTTATCAGTACGGTAAGGGAAGTCTTGCGGGATAGTCTGAAACTCCCTCCGCTGAAGGGAGGGAGGCATGTTTTGTTAATGCTTACACCAGCGCGTTAGGGCACGAATCACCGGTTTCCAGCTGACGCAGGTTTTCCAGCGTAGTTTGCGAGATGCTAATCAGCGCTTCGGCGGTCAGAAACGCCTGGTGACCGGTAAACAGCACGTTATGGCAGGCAGAGAGGCGACGGAAGACATCATCCTGGATCACATCGTTCGACTTATCTTCAAAGAAGAGATCGCGCTCGTTCTCATACACGTCCATGCCTAGTGCGCCAATTTTCTGTGTCTTCAGCGCTTCAATGGCCGCCTGGGAGTCAACCAGACCGCCACGGCTGGTGTTGATGATCATCACTCCATCCTTCATCTGCGCGAAAGAGTCGCGGTTGAGAAGATGGTAGTTTTCCGGCGTCAGCGGGCAGTGCAGGGTGATAACGTCAGAATTGGCAAACAGCGTCGGTAGATCGACATACTCGGCCCCTAACTCCAGCGCGGCCGCGCTCGGGTAGGGATCGGACGCCAGCAGGCGCATGCCAAAGCCTTTTAGAATACGCAGGGTGGCAATACCGATTTTACCCGTGCCGATTACCCCGGCGGTTTTACCGTGCATGGTGAAGCCGGTTAGCCCCTCCAGCGAGAAGTTAGCGTCGCGGGTACGCTGATAGGCGCGATGGATGCGGCGGTTAAGGGTCATCATCATGCCAATGGTGTGTTCAGCCACCGCTTCAGGCGAGTAGGCCGGAACGCGAACCACGCGCAGTCCCAGCTCTTTTGCCGCATCGAGATCGACGTTGTTAAAACCAGCGCAGCGCAGGGCGATAAATTTGACCCCGTGCTTCTTTAACTCTTCCAGCACCGGACGGCTGCCATCATCGTTAACAAAAATGCATACTCCGTCGCAGTCGTGGGCGGTCTTCGCCGTTTTTTCCGTTAACAGAAAGTCAAAGAATTCAAGATCGTATTGATAGCTCTCGTTAACCTGCTGCAGGTACTTTTTATCGTACTGCTTGGTGCTGTATACCGCGAGTTTCATAAGCTTTTCTCCAGTGATTTAGGAGTAATTATAGCCAGTTACGCGAGGTCTTAACATAAGAATTGATGTTAGTTATGTGATAATATAACATCACGTCTCTTAACATGGATTGAGGGTAACATTTTGGCTAACCATTTTGGAAAATTTGCAGTAGCTCTGGGAACATTATTGCTGGCGGGGCAGGCGTTGGCGCACGGCCACCACTCGCACGGTAAACCGCTGACGGCGATGGAGCAAAAAGCTGCCGAGGGCGAGTTCAATGACAACGATGTCAAAGGGCGCGACCTGAGCGACTGGGACGGTATGTGGCAATCTATCTATCCCTATCTGCTCAGCGGCGATCTCGATCCGGTTTTCAAAAAGAAGGCTGAGAAAGAGAAGGGTAAAACCGCCGAGCAGATCAAAGAGTACTATCGCAAGGGGTATCTTACGGATGTCGATACGCTGGGCATCGAGAACGGCGTGATGGAGTTTCATACCGGCGATAAGGTAAGCAGCTGTAAGTATGAGTCAGCGGGCTATAAGATCCTCACCTACGCCTCAGGTAAAAAAGGCGTGCGCTATCTTTTTGAGTGTAAGGATGCCACCAGCAACGCGCCGAAATTCGTGCAGTTCAGCGACCACACTATCGCCCCGCGCAAGTCAGCGCACTTCCATATCTTTATGGGTAACACCTCTCAGGAGGCGCTGCTGAAGGAGATGGATAACTGGCCGACCTATTATCCGTATCAGCTCAGCAAAGAGCAGGTGGTTGACGAGATGCTCCACCACTAAAAGTAAGAGGCGGCAGTAGTATGTAATCAACAGGTTAACGTGGCACAATGGCGTCAGTATGGATTACTTTCCGGGACGCTGACCTGCCCATGAGGGGTAAATACAAAGCTGCCATTGCGCTTCTCCTGCTGTTGATACTGCTGCCGCTGACGCTGCTGCTTACGCTCGCCCAGTGGCTACCGGGGCTGGCGGGTATCTGGCTACCGGCCGGCACCCGTATTATGCTGGAGGCCAGCCCGCGGCTTACCCGTCATGCGCTGTACATCCCTGACCTGCGTTATCTGGTGGGAGATTGCCCTCTCGCCTGGATCCAGAATGCAGAGATCACCCATCCCAGCCGCTGGCAGTTGAAGATTGACGCGGTAGACCTCAACCAAACCTGCTTACAAAAACTTCCCCAAACCGAGCCGTCAACCACCGCACCGCGTACCCTGGCCGAGTGGCAAGCCATGCTGCCTTATGCATGGGTGAAGATAGATCGGGTGACAGTGTCACCTTTTCAGGCGTGGGAGGGGTCACTATCGCTTTCATTAACGCCGCAGGTTCAGCAGGTACGCTATCACGGCGATCGGCTTACGCTTAATGCCACCCTGCGCGGGCAGGCGTTAACCGTCAACGAACTGGCGCTCTCCCTGCTAGATAATCAGCCACCCATCGCACTCTCGGGCGAGTTTACGCTGCCCCGACTGCCTGCTGGTGCACCGGTTGACGGACGTGCCACCGCGACGCTCAACTTGCCGCAGGTGCCGTCTGGTGTCGATGCTGAGCTGGAGTGGCGTGGCAATACCGGACAGCTGATCGTCATGGCCCGCGATAACCCCGATCCGCTTCTCGATCTGCCGTGGCAGGTGACCCAACAGCAGATAACGATTAGCGATGGCCGCTGGCAGTGGCCTTATCAGGAGGGCATCCCGCTGAGCGGGCGCGTTGCCCTGAAAGTTAAGGAGTGGCAACAGGGCCTGGAGAAAGCAGAGGTCAGCGGTCGGTTAAATGTGTTAACTCAGGGGCAGGCGGGCAAGGGTAACGCGGTGCTGAGCTTCGGGCCCGGACATTTGAGCACCACAGAGAGCACCATGCCGCTCCAGCTCACCGGCGAGGCGAAGCAGGGCGATCTCATTTTCTACGCGGTGCTGCCTGCCCAGCTAACCGGCTCGCTCGCCGAGCCACAGCTACGTTTCTCCCCCGGCGCGCTGCTGCGCTCCCGGGGACGCGTTATTGACTCCCTGAATATTGATGAAATTCGTTGGCCGCTGGCGGGCGTCACGCTGACCCGCCAGGGCGTGGACGGACGTCTGCAGGCTATTCTGCGAGCGCATGAGGCGCAGTTGGGGGATTTTGTCCTCCATCTCGACGGTCGCGCGCAGAATTTCCTGCCGGACAACGGGCTGTGGCAGTGGGCCTACTGGGGAGACGGCAACTTTACCCCGATGCAGGCGCGCTGGGACGTCAGGGGCCGGGGCGAGTGGCGCGACAGCGATATCATCCTGACGGATCTCTCTACCGGTTTTGACCAACTGGCCTATGGCAGTGTGCAGGTACGCCAGCCCAGAGTGGTGCTTGATGCGCCGATCCGCTGGTCACGAAATCCGCAGCATCCTCATTTTAGCGGCGCATTGGCGCTGGACGCGCAGGAGACCTCTCTCAACGGCGGTGGTGCGCTGCCTCCTTCAACGCTTAAGTTCAGTGTCGAGGGGCGCGATCCGACTCGGTTTCAGTTTAAAGGCGACCTCCATGCGGCAGCAATCGGCCCGGTGCGGGTTAACGGACGCTGGGACGGCGAGCGCCTGCGCGGCCTGGCCTGGTGGCCGCGCCAGCCGTTAAGCGTTTTTCAGCCGCTGCTGCCGCCTGACTGGAAGATGGATCTGCGCAAGGGCGAGCTGTATGCTCAGATTGCCTTCTCGGCGGCGGCGGGCCAGGGATTTGAAGCCGGTGGCCACGGCGCGATCCGTCAGGGCAGCGCCTGGCTCCCCGATAATAAATTCAACGGCGTCGATTTTATTTTACCCTTCCGCGTTAGCGAGGCGGGGTGGCAGTTTGGCACGCGGGGGCCGGTATCGCTACGCATTGCTGAGATCGTCAATCAGGTTACCGCCCGCAACTTCACTGCCGATCTGCAGGGCGCATACCCGTGGCGCGAGGATAATCCGCTACTGCTTAGCGACGTTAGCGTCGATTTGCTGGGGGGCAAAGTGACCATGCAGCAGCTGCGCATGCCCCAGCACGATGCAGCCCTGCTGCGCCTGCAACATATCTCCTCAAGCGAGCTGATTACCGCCCTGCATCCGAAGCAAATTGCGCTCTCGGGGCCGATCAACGGCGCGCTGCCTCTGTGGCTGGAGCATGATAAATGGCTCATTAAAGACGGATGGCTTAACAGCCCTGCCGCGCTGACGCTGCGTCTTGATAACGACACCGCCGACGCGCTGGCGAAGAAGAATATTGCGGCGGGGGCGGCCATTAACTGGCTGCGTTACATGGAGATCTCGCGCTCCTGGACCACGCTCAACCTCGACAACCAGGGCGCGCTGACGCTTCAGGCCACGCTGCACGGCACCAGCTACGTCGAGGGGAGACGCAACACCGTGAATCTCAACTACCATCATGAAGAAAACGTATTCACCCTGTGGCGCAGCCTGCGCTACGGCGACAACGTAGAGACATGGCTTGAACAGCATGCGGCACTGCCGGGCTGCTTACCCGAACGGGGATGTAAGGAAAAAGAATGAGAACCCTAAATGCCGCTTTTAGCCTGCTGCTTCTGCTGATGCTGACCGGCTGCACGCCGCGTATTGAAGTGGCGGCTCCAAAAGAGCCGATCACCATCAACATGAACGTGAAGATCGAACATGACATCAACATCAAGGCGGATAAAGAGGTTGAGGCTCTGCTTAAGGATCGGCAGTAAAAAGGGTGCATTGAGGTCAAACCCGGTATGGCTGTTGCGGGGATTGCTCCCCGCATGAAAGCTACTTCTTCGATTCGTAAGCGAGAACAGCTTTAAACTCCATACTACGCTGCTTAAAACTCAGTTCACAAAGTGAGCCGCGCACCATCAGCGTAAATCCCAGTGCCGTACCGCATAGCACTATGATTGCCACAAGGGCATATTTCGTCGGCATGTTATTGCCTCCATGCAAAGAAGGGGCTAACATCCAAACTGTCGGGTTTGGTCGTTAGCCTCAGGTTGATAGAAATATCGCCTGGGGCTTTCAACTTTCTGGACTCCCGACATGCCTGAAGCCGCAAAAAGCCTCAAGCACCCAACGGCATTCTAACGGCGGGTGGCGGGGTGGATATAACAGGGTAAAGGATTTGCGGTGCGGCTCGGAATAAACAGTGCGGGAAGGGTAAATACCCCCTCTGCCGTAGCAGAAGGGGAAAATGCTTAGGCGGTAACGATGCTGTCGATAGCAGCTTTCGCATCGGCCTGGGCTTTGGTCGCCACTTCCGGGCCGTAGGCGATGCCTTCGGCGAACACGAAGTTCACGTCGGTGATACCGATGAAGCCGAGGAACAGCTTCAGGTACGGGGCGATCAGGTCAGACGGGGTATCTTTATGAATGCCGCCACGGCTGGAGAGCACAACCGCACGTTTGCCGGTTACCAGGCCTTCCGGACCGTTTTCGGTGTAGCGGAAGGTCACGCCTGCACGGGCAACCAGGTCAAAGTAGTTCTTCAGCTGGGTCGGGATGTTGAAGTTATACATCGGGGCCGCCAGCACAATCACGTCATGCGCTTTCAGCTCGGCAATCAGCTCATCGGAGAGGGCCAGCGCTTCCTGCTGACGCGGGGTCAGCGGCGCATCGCTTGGGCGCAGCGCGCCAACCAACTCACCGTCCAGTACCGGAATCGGGTTAGCGGCCAGGTCACGCACGGTGATCTCATCCGCGCTGTTCTTCTCGCGCCACTGATCAACCAGATAATCAGCCAGCTGACCAGACTGCGAGTACCCTGCCAGAATACTGGATTTAAGAACTAATACTTTGCTCATGGGTGTTTCCTTTGTTGTATTTGATGAGGTTCGCCCCCAAATAATTGCTTGTCACTTTATTCACAAATCAGCGTCTTGAATAGCGCAATATATCGAAGCCTACATTCGAATTTTTTGAATAAGTCAAAGCGAGAACGGATGTGGTACTCTACACTCAACGTAAAAGCGAGATTCTTCCGGCAGCCTATTGCCCGATAACACTATGACAGAACAACAGAAATTGTCCTTCGCCGACCTCAACACTCACCTCGATAACCTCATGCTCCGTGACCGGCAGCGCTTCGCCCGTCGTCTGCACGGCGTGAAGAAGGTTAAAAATCCTGAAGCTCAGCAGGCCATTCTGCGCGAGATGACCCAGGAGATCGTCCAGGCTGCGGCCGTCGTTGAGCGGCGCGCGGCATCGCGTCCGGAAATTAGCTATCCTGAGAATCTACCGGTCAGTCAGAAGAAGCAGGACATTCTGGAGGCCATTCGTGACAACCAGGTGACGATCGTTGCGGGTGAGACCGGCTCGGGCAAAACTACCCAGCTGCCAAAAATCTGCATGGAGCTGGGGCGAGGCGTTAAGGGCCTGATCGGCCATACCCAGCCGCGACGTCTGGCGGCGCGAACCGTGGCGAACCGTATTGCCGAAGAGCTGAAAAGCGAGCCGGGCGGCGCAATTGGCTATAAGGTGCGCTTTAGCGATCACGTCAGTGAGAACACCATGGTCAAGCTGATGACCGACGGTATTCTGCTGGCCGAGATCCAGCAGGATCGCCTGCTGATGCAGTACGACACCATCATCATCGATGAGGCCCACGAGCGCAGCCTGAACATCGATTTTCTGCTGGGCTACTTTAAAGAGCTGCTGCCCAAGCGCCCGGATCTGAAGATCATCATCACCTCGGCGACCATCGATCCGGAACGCTTCTCGCGTCACTTTAACAACGCGCCGATTATCGAAGTTTCAGGCCGTACGTTCCCGGTGGAGGTGCGCTATCGTCCTATCGTCGAAGAGGCGGATGATACCGAGCGCGATCAGCTCCAGGCTATTTTTGATGCGGTTGACGAGCTGGGACGCGAAAGTCCCGGGGATATCCTGATCTTTATGAGCGGCGAGCGGGAGATCCGCGACACTGCTGACGCGTTAAACAAACTCAACCTGCGCCATACCGAGGTGCTGCCGCTCTATGCGCGTCTGTCGAACAGCGAGCAAAACCGCGTCTTCCAGCCCCACGGCGGGCGGCGCATTGTGCTGGCTACCAACGTAGCAGAAACCTCGCTTACCGTGCCGGGCATTAAGTATGTGATCGATCCGGGTACGGCGCGTATCAGCCGCTACAGCTACCGTACCAAGGTGCAGCGTCTGCCGATTGAGCCGGTTTCACAGGCGTCGGCCAACCAGCGTAAAGGGCGCTGCGGCCGCGTGTCCGAGGGGATCTGTATTCGTCTCTACTCCGAGGACGACTTCCTCTCGCGGCCTGAGTTTACCGACCCAGAGATCCTGCGCACCAACCTCGCGTCGGTGATTTTGCAGATGACCGCCCTCGGGCTGGGCGACATCGCAGCCTTCCCGTTTGTTGAAGCACCGGATAAGCGCAACATTCAGGACGGCGTGCGCCTGCTGGAGGAGCTGGGGGCTATCACCACCGATGAGAGCCAGACCGCCTACAAGCTTACCGCCCAGGGACGCCAGCTGTCACAGCTTCCGGTGGATCCGCGTCTGGCCCGTATGGTGCTGGAGGCGCAGAAGCTGGGCTGCGTGCGCGAGGCAATGATCATCACCTCTGCGCTCTCCATTCAGGATCCGCGTGAGCGGCCAATGGACAAGCAGCAGGCGTCCGATGAAAAACATCGCCGCTTCCATGACAAAGAGTCTGACTTCCTCGCCTTTGTGAATCTGTGGAACTACCTTGGCGAACAGCAGAAAGCGCTGTCGTCGAACCAGTTCCGCCGTCTGTGCCGCATCGACTACCTCAACTACCTGCGGGTACGCGAGTGGCAGGATATCTATACCCAGCTGCGCCAGGTAGTAAAAGAGCTGGGTATTGCGGTTAACAGCGAGCCGGCAGAGTACCGCGAAATTCACATCGCGCTGCTCACCGGCCTGCTGTCGCATATCGGCATGAAGGATGCCGACAAACAGGAGTTTACCGGCGCGCGCAACGCCCGGTTCTCTATCTTCCCCGGCTCTGGGCTGTTTAAGAAGCCGCCAAAGTGGACGATGGTTGCCGAACTGGTAGAGACCAGCCGCCTGTGGGGGCGCATCGCCGCGCGTATCGATCCCGAGTGGGTCGAGCCGGTGGCCCAGCATCTGCTCAAGCGCTCATACAGCGAGCCGCACTGGGAGCGGGCCCAAGGCGCGGTAATGGCGACGGAAAAAGTCACCGTCTACGGCCTGCCGGTGGTCGCCGCGCGCAAGGTCAACTACAGCCAGATCGACCCGGCGCTCAGCCGCGAACTGTTTATCCGCCATGCGTTAGTGGAGGGCGACTGGCAGACCCGGCACGCCTTCTTCCGCGAGAACCTGAAGCTGCGCACCGAGATCGAAGAGCTGGAGCATAAATCGCGCCGCCGTGACATTCTGGTGGATGACGACACGCTGTTTGAGTTTTACGACCAGCGCATTAGCGTCGACGCCGTTTCTGCCCGCCACTTTGACAGCTGGTGGAAAAAGGCCAGCCGCGAAACGCCGGATCTGCTCAACTTTGAAAAGAGCATGCTGATTAAAGAGGGCGCGGAGCAGGTCAGCAAGCTGGACTACCCCAACTTCTGGCATCAGGGCAACCTGAAGCTGCGTCTGAGCTACCAGTTTGAACCGGGTGCGGACGCCGACGGGGTAACAGTGCACATTCCGCTGCCGCTGCTTAACCAGGTGGAGGAGAGCGGCTTCGAGTGGCAGATCCCCGGTCTGCGCCGGGAGCTGATTATCGCCCTGATCAAGTCGCTGCCGAAACCGATCCGACGTAACTTTGTACCCGCGCCCAACTATGCCGAAGCATTTCTGGGCCGCGTCACGCCGCTTGAACTGCCGCTGCTGGATGCCCTGGAGCGCGAGCTGCGCCGCATGACCGGCGTCACCGTCGATCGTGACGCGTGGCAGTGGGAGCAGGTGCCTGACCATCTGAAGATCAGCTTCCGCGTAGTGGATGACAAAAACCGCAAACTGCAAGAGGGGCGTGACCTGACGGCGTTGAAGGAGAGCCTGAAGGGCAAAATGCAGGAGACGCTGTCGGCGGTGGCCGATGACGGCATTGAACAGAGCGGGCTGCATATCTGGAGCTTCGGCACTCTCGCCCAGAGCTATGAGCAGAAGCGCGGTAACTATAAGGTGAAGGCGTGGCCAGCGCTGGTGGACGAGCGCGACAGCGTGGCGATCAAGCTATTTGATAACCCGCTGGAGCAGGAGCAGGCCATGTGGCGCGGCCTGCGCCGGCTGCTGCTGCTTAATATCCCGTCGCCGATTAAGTATCTGCACGAGAAGCTGCCTAACAAAGCCAAGCTGGGGCTCTACTTTAACCCCTACGGCAAAGTGCTGGATCTGATCGACGACTGTATCGCCTGTGGCGTCGATAAGCTGATTCACGAGGCAGGTGGCCCGGTATGGACAGAAGAGGGCTTCGCGGCGCTGCATGAGAAGGTACGCGCCGAGCTGAACGAGACGGTAGTGGAGATTGCCAAGCAGGTTGAGCAGATCCTGACCGCGGTGTTCAATATCAACAAGCGTCTGAAAGGTCGCGTGGATATGACCATGGCGCTGGGGCTGTCGGACGTAAAAGCGCAGATGTCGGGGCTGGTCTATCGCGGCTTTGTCACCGGCAACGGTTTTAGCCGCCTGGGCGATACCCTGCGTTATCTGCAGGCCATCGAAAAACGGCTGGAGAAGCTGGCGGTGGATCCGCACCGCGATCGCGCGCAGATGCTGAAGGTGGAGCAGGTGCAGCAGGCGTGGCAGCAGTGGTTGAACAAGCTGCCGCCCGCCCGCCGCAACGATGATGACGTACAGGCGATCCGCTGGATGATCGAGGAGCTGCGGGTGAGCTTCTTTGCTCAGCAGCTGGGTACCCCGTATCCGATTTCAGATAAGCGTATCCTGCAGGCGATGGAGCAGATCTCCGGCTAACGGCAGGCCCGGTGGCGCTTTGCTAACCGGGCCTGCGATTTAGGATTGACCCGCCCAACCACCCCCTAATGCCCGATAAAGGTCGATCTGTGCCAGCAGCACGCTGTTCTTCACCTGGACCACGTTGAGCTGGGCCGAGAAGAGGGTGCGCTGGGCATCCAGCACGTCCAGATAGGAGGAGTAGCCGTTCTGGTAGCGATTCTGCGCGATGCGCAGCGTTTCGTCTGCCACCTCCACCTGCGCCTGTAGCTCGACCAGCTGCTCCTGTAAGCGAGCAATGGCGTCCAGGCTGTCGTTTACCTCTTTAAAGGCATTACGCACCGTACGCTCATAGCCATAGAGCGCCTGGTTGCGCTGGGATTGAGAGACATCCACCTGCGCATTCAACGCCTGACGGTTGAGCAGCGGGGCAAGAATGCTACCGCCGACGCTCCATAGCCGCAGCGGATTATCGAGTAACCCCGCCAGAGTATCATCCTGCACCGAACCGCCCGCCGTCAGATTCAGAGAGGGCAGCAGGTTCGCCTGCGAGACCGCCAGGCTGGCGTCGGCCGCGATCAGCTCCCGCTGCGCCTGAACGATATCTGGCCGGCGGTTGAGCAGCGAGGAGGGGAGCTGACCGGGGATGCGCAGCGGGGTTAATTTATCAAACTCGTCGCTGCGCCGGATGCCGCCTGGGTTGTCGCCAATCAGCACGCTCAGGGCGTTCTCCTGCTCGGTAATCTGATGCTGGAGCTGCGGGATCTGCGCCCGGGTAGCGCGCAGCTCGGAGTCCGACTGCATCAGTTCCAGGCGCGAGCTATAGCCCGCCTCGTATTGGCGCTGGGCGAGGGTAAACGCCTCTTCTCGCGCCTTCAGCGTTGACTGGGTAACGCGCAGCTGTTCATCGAGCGAAAGCAGCGTTACGTAGCCCGTTGCCACCGACGACGCTACAGTCAGGTTCGCTGCCGCTGCCGCGGCCTGCTGGGCTTCTAGTGAGGCCTGGGCGGCTCTGGCGGTGCTGCGGTTAGCACCCCACAGATCCACATCGTAGCTGGCAGAGAGATTGCCCCGATAGAGCGTGCTGTAAACTGGACGCCCGGTGGCTGCGGACTGCGTTTGCGCGCGCGTGCCGCTGAGGCCCGCATCCAGGGTCGGGAACAGGCTACCCTCGGCGGCGTACACCCGCGCCTGATACTCATTGACCCGCTCGCGGGCGATCAGGATATCGCTGTTATAGCGCAGGGCCTGGTCTACATAGTGGTTAAGCTGGCTGTCATGGAAATTCCGCCACCAGACCGCCTCGGCCTGGCTGGCTGGCCCTACGGTGCTGCGCCACTGGGCGGGGATCTTCAGGCTGGGCTTCGCAGGCTGGACGTCAACCGACTGACAGGCTGCCAGCGCAACGCAGAGCGCCAGCAGCGCGGGGCGAAACGGTCTCATTTCGCCTCCCGGGTATCAATATGCACCTGTACCGACATACCTGGGCGCAGGCGTGCGATCTGCTCTGCATTCCCCTCGACCGCAATGCGGACCGGAATACGTTGGGCAATCTTCACAAAGTTGCCGGTGGCGTTATCCGGTGAGATCGCGCTGAACTCGACCCCGGTAGCCGGGGAGATAGATTCCACCCGGCCGGAGAAAGCCTGATTGTTCAGCGCATCGACAGTAAAGCGTACGGGCAAGCCGGTGTGAATATTGGCGAGCTGCGTCTCTTTCAGGTTAGCGATAACCCAGCGCTGGGAGGGAACCAGCGAGGTCAGGTGCGTGCCTGCCGTCACGTAGGCACCAAGCCGTACCGCCATCTGCCCCAGCTGACCGTCGCGCGGGGCGACGATGCGTGTATTTTGCAGATCGATTTGCGCCAGCTCCAGCGCCGCCTGAGCATTTTCCACGTCGGCCTGCAGTGCCGCACGGTTGACGATAACCGTTTGCAGATCCTGGCGGGATGTCTCAAGGGTGGCCCTAGCCTGCGCAATATCGGCGTTGCCCTGCGCTGCGCTGGCCAGCGCCGCATCGCGCTCACGAATCGACAGAGAACCATCTGCCGTGAGGTTTTTCACCCGGCGTAAATCTGCCTGCGACTTCTGGTTTTGCGCCTGGGCATTTTGCAGTGCCGCCTCGTTACGCTTGATCACCGCCTCGGCGCTTTTGCGCTGCTGGAGGTTATTGTTAAGTGCCGCCACCTTCATTGCTAGCTGGGCCTCGGCCTGATGCACCCGCTGCTTGTAGATGCGATCGTCAATCTGCACCAGCAGATCGCCGCGCTTTACCACGGCAAAGTCCTGCACCTTCACCTCAGTGATATAGCCGTTAACCTGCGGGCTGATAAAGGTGGTCTGGCCGCGCACGTAGGCATTATCGGTAAACTGAGTATGGCGAGTAAACGGTGGTAGCTGCCAGGCATAGAGGATCACCAGTACGCCCACGATACCAATAGCGGCGGCGGCAAAAATCGAAACCACCCGTAGATTGCTGCGGGTATGTGCCTGCTCTTTAGCGGCATCCTGCTGACTCATAACCACTCCTGTTGTAACACTGCTCTCATTAATGCGCTTCCAATTCTATTTCGGGGTGTTTACTGCTTTTTTTAGGGCCAAACGGGCGGTAATACGCAGCCGCAGCAGTCGCCATAGGATCCACAGCAGGGTGGCAGCGGCAACGGTAGCGGTCAGCATATAAGTATCGTTATAAGCGAGGATATTTGCTTCGATAGCGCTGACGTTTTGTAGCTGGGCGATAGCCTGGGCGTTGAGCAGGGTGCTGTCGCCAATCACATTTTGGTACAGCCGGGTGTAGAGCTGAATACGCTCGGTTACCAGCGGATCGAGCGTCGTAAGCTGATCCGCCAGCAGGCTGGAGTGATACTTCTCCCGCCAGACCTGGAAGGTGCCCAGCACCGCCGAGCCAAGCAGGCCGCCGAGGTTCTGGCTCATGCCAAACAGCACCGAGAAGCTTACCAGGTTACGCGGCTCGGTAACCACGCTGCCAATGCCCGCCAGCATCGCCGGGGCAAGGAAGAACGCGCTGCCGAAGCCCAGCAGGAACTGGCTCACCATAAACTGGTTGGCGCGGGTCAGACTGGTGGAGTGGCTGTCGAGCAGGGAGGCGACGATCATCACCGCCAGCGAGGTCACAATCGGCCAGGCCAGCCGCTGGGGTTTAATGGTCAGGCAGCTGGCGACGATGCCGCAGACGATGCCGGCAAAAATCGCCCAGGCCAGGTTGGTCATCTGCTCGTTTTGTAGGCCGATATACTGCAGCCAGCCGATGGCACCGCTGTTCTGCTCCGCCAGCACGATGCGGATCAGGATCATAATCAGCCCCAGCCGCACGATGCTGCCGCTGGAGAGCCAGCGCGTATTAAGCAGCGGGTTGCTGCGGTTGTGCTCAAAGACGATGGCGGTAACGATCAACACCAGCGCCCCCGCCAGCGCCCAGCCGAGCCATGGCGTTTCGAACCACCACTCCAGCCGCCCAAGCGACAGCACCGCACAGAGCAGGGCCATGCCGGGGGCAAACAGCATGAAGGTGATAAAGTCCTTTTTCTCAAACACTTTTTTGCGATCGCCCGGCGGCAGCTTAAGCATGATCACGCAGGCAAGGGAGACCAGCGCCAGCCCCAGCTCAAACAGGTAGAGCCCGCGCCACTCGTCGGTTTGCAGCAGCTCGGTAGAGAAGAGCCTTGCCATGGGGATCGCCAGCGATGATCCGGTGATACCAATGGTTAACGCCTTGAGGCGGTGGCGGGCAGGCCAGGCCTGAATCTGATAATAGATCCCCAGCGAACTGAGGGCCGCCGCCACCATGCCGTGCGCCGCCCGCACCATGATCGCCGAGCTTAGATCGTTGACGAAAAGGTGGAAAAAGGTCACCAGCACGTAGAGCACCAGGAACCCTTCGGTAAAGGCGCGAAGGCCATACTGCTGGCGGAATTTGACCAGCAGCAGGTTGATCGAGACGTTGGTCATGACGTAAACCGCCGGTAGCCAGGCGATCTCCGTGGACCAGGCGGCAAAGGTGCCCTGCAAATTTTGCAGGTTGGCAGATACCATCGCATTGCCCAGCGCGCCAGTCAGGCAAACCAGCAGGCCCACAATGCCATAGGCGATACGTTTCGGAACGGGGTGAAGCGGCGTTGAGGGGGACCCCAGCAGCATCGGTTTTTCATGCGGAGCCCATTCACGCGGTGCATAGGGATCGCGTTTCGTTGGCTGTTGGTCATCCATAGCGTATTGACATCAAGCGGTCTGCATTAGGTTAGTGTACTTATGATAGTGAATATTTAGCAGATTAATGAATAAAGGGAAATCAGCGATTAGGAGAGATCGCCTTTTCTTTGCCTCGGGCTTTGTTACCCTGTAACGATATATCCTACAGGAGGTGACGATGTTTATTACCCGCTTTCCGGCTCTGCCAGAAAAAACGCTGGCAGCAGTGAATGCCCTGGGGCACTGGCTGGCGCAAAATGCGTTCGACGGTAAACCGCTCCCCGCTCAGGCCGACTGCATCATTCTGGCAGGCAATGCGGTGATCCCCACGATTGACGCTGCCTGCGAGCTGGCTGCCGCCCATAAGTTACCGCTGGTCGTCAGCGGTGGCATCGGCCACTCCACGTCCTTCCTCTATTCGGCTATTGCCCGCCACCCGCGTTATAACAAGGTGCGCACCACCGGACGTACCGAGGCGGCCATTATTGGTGATATCGCCCGTCAATTCTGGAAAATTCCGCCTGAGAAACTGATTCTGGAGGAACGGTCAACCAACTGCGGGGAAAACGCCCGTTTCTCTCTGGCACTGCTTCGCGATCGTGGCATACCGCAAAATACGCTGGTGATCGTGCAGGACCCCACCATGCAGCGTCGAACGATGGCTACCTTCGCCCGCGTGCTGGCGGATAGTCACAGCGACACCTTCTGTGTCAGCTATCCTGGCTTTACGCCGATACTCGAAAACGGTAGCCATGGCCTGCGCTTCCAGCCGAAAAGCGACGGGCTCTGGCCCATCGATCGCTATCTGTCGCTGATCCCCGGCGAGCTGGCTCGGCTGCGCGATGACAGCCAGGGCTATGGCCCGAACGGACGCGATTTTATTGTTCACGTTGATATACCTGATGAGATCGCTCGCGCGGGTCAGGTTATGCTGGCGGATGAGACGCTCATTCCCACCCTGCAAGCGCGTTCGCTAATATAAAGGGTTGATGTACGGTGCTGTTTATTATGAGTTCACTCACAAATTCCGCCTGTAGCTATGGGAATTATTCAGTACGCCTGTAGATTTTAACAACATATTTACTTGTTAAAAACAATACCATTACAGGAGCAGCGCATGACAGCACCCGTACAGCACCCGATGTATATCGATGGACAGTTTGTCACCTGGCAGGGCGAGGCCTGGATTGACGTTGTCAACCCGGCGACCGAAGCGCTCATCTCGCGCATCCCTGACGGTACGGCGGACGATGCGCGTAAAGCCATTGATGCCGCCGCCCGCGCCCAGCCTGCCTGGGAAGCGCTGCCAGCCATTGAGCGTGCCGGGTGGCTGCGGAAAATCGCGGCGGGCATTCGCGAGCAGGCCAGGGAAATCAGCGCCCTGATTGTTGAAGAGGGCGGTAAAATCCAGCAGCTGGCCGAGGTCGAGGTCACCTTTACCGCTGATTATATCGAGTATATGGCCGAGTGGGCGCGCCGTTACGAAGGTGAGATCCTACAGAGCGACCGCCCCGGCGAGAACATTCTGGTCTTTAAACGCGCGTTAGGCGTCACCACCGGCATCCTGCCGTGGAACTTCCCCTTCTTCCTGATTGCCCGCAAGCTGGCTCCGGCCCTGATAACGGGCAATACCATCGTCATTAAGCCGAGCGAGTTTACGCCTAACAACGCCATCGCCTTTGCCAAAATTGTCGACAGCATTGGCCTGCCGCGCGGCGTGTTTAACCTGGTGCTTGGCCGCGGCGAGACCGTCGGCCAGGAGCTGGCGGGCAACCCGAAAGTGGCGATGGTCAGCATGACCGGCAGCGTAGGGGCCGGGGAGAAGATCATGGCGGCGGCGGCGAAAAATATCACCAAGGTGTGCCTGGAGTTGGGGGGTAAAGCGCCTGCCATCGTGATGGACGATGCCGATCTGGAGCTGGCGGTGAAAGCCATCGTTGACTCACGGGTGATCAATACCGGGCAGGTCTGTAACTGCGCCGAACGCGTCTACGTCCAGAAGGGCATCTACGATCGCTTCGTTAACCGCCTGGGCGAGGCGATGAATGCCGTTGAGTATGGCGATCCTGCCACCCGCAACGACATTGCGATGGGGCCGCTGATTAACGCCGCCGCGCTGGCCCGCGTTGAGCAGAAAGTGGCCGGTGCCGTAGAGCAGGGAGCGAAGATTGCGCTCGGTGGTAAAGCGGTAGAGGGCAGCGGCTATTTCTATCCGCCGACGCTGCTGCTGGACGTGCGTCAGGATATGACCATTATGCATGAAGAGACCTTCGGCCCGGTGCTGCCGGTGGTGGTCTTTGATACCCTGGAAGAGGCGCTGGAGATGGCTAATGACAGCGAGTATGGTTTGACCTCCTCGATCTATACGCAAAACCTCAATACCGCCATGAAAGCAATCAAGGGGCTGAAGTTTGGCGAAACTTACGTTAACCGCGAGAACTTTGAGGCGATGCAGGGGTTCCATGCTGGCTGGCGTAAGTCCGGTATCGGCGGTGCCGACGGACGGCATGGCCTGAACGAGTATCTGCAAACGCAGGTGGTCTATCTGCAATCCTGAATGACTCGGTCAGGGAAAAATTAATGCACTTTTAATCAAAGCCCGGTATGTTTGCTTTTTTAGTGTTTTAGATAAGGAAAATCTGATGCGCAGCAAATATTCCGGGTTACAAATAACCATTCACTGGCTGGTATTTTTGCTGGTGGTAGTAGCCTACTGCGCGATGGAGTTTCGCGGGTTTTTCCCCCGTAGCGACCGTCCGCTGATCAATATGGTGCATGTCTCCTGCGGGATCTCCATTCTGGTACTGATGGTGGTGCGACTCCTGGTACGCCTGAAATATCCCGCGCCGCTGATTACCCCCAAACCCAAGGCGATGATGACCGGGCTGGCACACCTTGGACATCTGATTATCACTCTTCTGTTTATCGCCCTGCCGATTATCGGCCTGCTAATGATGTGGAATCGCGGGAACAACTGGTTTGCCTTCGGCATCATGATGCCCCACGCCAGCGAATCCAATTTCGATCTGGTGGATACCCTGAAAAGCTGGCACGTCACCCTGGCGACGCTGGGCTACTACGTGATTGGCCTGCACGCCGCCGCCGCGCTGGCGCATCACTACGTCTGGAAAGACGATACGCTGCTGCGCATGATGCCAGGCAAGCGGCGATAAGCGTTATGTCAGGGGCGGACATTATTCTACAGGCTCGATCATCTCCGGCCCCTGGTTTTTGATATTACCTACCGCGCGGGTGACCGGGTGCCAGGTGAACATTTCCGCCGGAACCGCGCCATCTTTGGCGATATCCTCCGCCTCTGTACCGCTGACGTCCTGCCGCATCCACTCCCGGGCGGCCTCCGGCGTCAGCACCAGCGGCCGCCGATCGTGGATATCAACCAGACCTTTATCTGCCGCGGCCGTAACAATCAAAAAGCCTTCGTTTTCATCACCGCGTTCAAACGGCGCGCTGCCGATGGCCGCCATCAGAATCGGTTGCCCGTCGCTGCGATGGATGAAGTAAGGCTGTTTTTTGTCGCCCTCTTTTTTCCACTCAAACCAGCCATCGGCAAAGCAGACAGCGCGACCGTGCTGCCATAGCGGCTTGAACATTCTGCTGGTGGCAGCAGTCTCGACGCGAGCGTTAATCAGCGCTGGTTTGTTCCACCAGCCCGGCGCATAGCCCCAGTGAACCGGATCCAGCGCCAGCTTGCCGTCACGCTCGTTCAATAAAAGCACCTTTGTTCCAGGCGCAACGTTATATCGCCCGATGGGTTCGGGATCGAAGGGGATATCGCGCTCTGCGTGATCAGCAAAAAGCGTCAAATACTCTTCGCGTGCCTGCGCCTGAGCAAATCGTCCGCACATATAAACCTCCTGTTTCAATACAGAGAGTATAGAGGGGGATGCGGGATGACAGCGCCTGGTGTATTAATAGCGTTTCATACCTACGCCTTTTGTCCATAGCAATTGAGGATCGCCTTATGCTTGAGCTAAGACCCAACTGCGAGTGCTGCAATAGCGATCTACTTCCGGACGCTACCGGGGCGCTGATCTGTTCGTTTGAGTGTACGTTTTGCGCAAGCTGCGCAGAAAAGATGGCGATGCGCTGCCCGAACTGCGGCGGCGAGCTGGTGAGGAGACCGCGCAGGGCGGCAGAGAAGCTCATCAATAACCCTGCCGCCACGGCACGCATTTTTAAACCTGAAGGTTGCGCGTAAGATGATGGGTTTAAAAACAGCAGGCCGGAACCGCGCCTGCTGGTAGAGAGACATGCTTAATTTAAAGAGGGGATAGATAAAGATTCTAGCTTGATAACAAAGTGGTTATTAGATCGCTTTATCTCTGCACCCTTACTTCCATACTCGTCGGCAATCTGGAAAAAAGCATCGGTATCAATGTCGAAATCCAGCTCAACCTCGCGGTGTTTACCGGAGTTGAGTAGCTGGTATGCCTGATCAAGATCGTACGCTTTAGCTGTGGCCATCAGACGTCTCCTCTTATTGGTTGCATAACGACCTTAAGTGTACTGGAGTTGTCTACTTTTGCAGCGGAAACCAGAAAATTCTAACGCTGTCGAAGGCATGTCGCATGTGTTCGCGGGCACTGTTCAGTGTCGCTTCACCAAACAGGCGATGACCGGGCTCGGAACTCGCATGAAAGCATGATAGCCGCCTCAAGGCGGCTTTTTTATTATCAATGCCGACGTTTGCAGTAGCACATTACGTTGAGGTCATTTCTTGTAAACATGGGACTGCTAACAAATGAAAACAATGCTTGTAGTGGCAGTGATTATTGGTCTGGTGGGCTGTACGCCCAAATCTGGGTCTGATCAACAGGCGAAGCTCGCGCCGGAGAAACAAATTCTTGCTCCACAGCTTCTGGTGAAAAAAAGGGACAGCGGCGCGGTGGTGATCAAGCGCGATGGGAGCTTTACAGGTAATTCGTGCTTAAGCCGTGTCTATATTAATGGCAAACCGGTAGCCGATTTAGATACCTCACAAGAAGTTATTGTCTATCCAACGCCGGGGGAGTATGTCATTAGTACCTTGCCGAAAGACTTCTGTGCGGGGAGCATGAGCGCCCAGTCTGCGGAGGTAGATGCAGGCAGTACACTGACGTTTCGTATCGGATATGCGACAGACGGTGACTTTGGTATCTATCCATCGACCCATTAATTGTAAATGATTAATCAACCCACACTCGTGTGGGTTGATTGTATCAGTCCTATATGTAATTCAATAACTATTTAATTACGATGAGAGATGTTTTTGATCTCATACGGACATTGTTTAAACTGGCATGAGGAACTATTTAAGCAGGGGCCATTAAAGTCGGGTGAATTTCCAGGGCAATGCGTCGTTTTGATAAACCTGGTCCACAATTCAGTATTAAAAGGGAACGCATGTATAATATTGATTTTTTTGAGCCGGCCATTGATTGCAAAACCGATATTACTTGTTGAAATAGAGTGTCCAGATCGTAAGAAGAAATCACTTCTGTACCACAATATCAATTTTAAGTCCCGGGATGAGGATACCGCGGCAAAGAAGGTCCCAGTGCCCGGACTGGCTAGCGAGTCGATGATTTTCCATTCCATGTTTTCTCCTTTTGACAACACTGAATCGCAATAATAAAAACGCTTACAGCTGCAAAAACAATAGTCACTGCATGTGACTAAAAATGTAGCAGTTTGAGTTAAGGTGTCAATGATTTTTGTTATACCTTAAATTTCTTTGAAAAAATATCTTTAATTTATAGTGGTTTACAAAGTTACACATTTCTTTTTGATATAGGACAATTTATGCTGGAAATATAAGGCGGAGCAAACGTTGATGTATGCTGCGTTTCTCTCTACGGGCATCATCTTAGTCTGTTCGTCTGGAACGATCGCGCTACGGGTAGATGTTTCAGAGCAGATAAGAAATGGATTAAAAACTCCGCAAGCTGGGCGGTTGTTTGCCTATATAGCCAATATTTCCGTATAACTCACGTAACAATCACATATGGAAATAGTGTAGTAGAGGAATTATCTTTTTGATATGGGTTGAAAGATGCCGGGCTTCCTGCGTGATGGTTTATGAAATGCAAATAGGCAATAAAAATTAACAAAAAATGAGAGCCGGATCCGTGTGCTAATGTAACGAGAAGACATGTGAACTGGCTTACATTTTTGACCTCCGTCACACTCTATAGTTACTGCACGTGAAATTGAGAAACAGTAACGGCTTATGGCATCCCTGAAAGACGTAGCAAAAAAAGCTGGCGTATCTACCGCTACCGTATCACGCGTGCTAAACAATCATCCGGGCGTGATCCCGGAAACGCGCCAGGCGGTACGGGACGCCATGGATTTTCTCTGCTATGTGCCAATGAAAAGCGCCGTACAGCTCAACGGAAAATGTTCTGGTCTGATCGGCGTGGTCTTGCCCAATCTGGTAAATCCGCATTTCTGCGAATTGCTGGCCACCTTTGAAGAGGAGGCCAGATATATTGGCAAATCGGTGATTGTTAAAACGCATCAGAATCAGCCGCAGCAGGATAAACACATCATTCATAGCCTTATCGGAATGGGTATCGATAGCCTGCTGTGGGTGCCCACCGACGCAGAGGCAGAGCTGTCTGAATGGCTCAGCGTCACGAAAATACCCGTCGCCGTGGTGACGCAGGTGTCGCGGTTTTTTCATTCGGTATCTATTAACCAGACCAAAGGGGCAGAGAGTATCGCAGCGCATTTTATCCATACCGGACATACCGCCTTTGGGTTTATCGCTCAGGAGGGCGTAGATAATCGTAAAGTCTCGGCCTACAGCAAGAAAATTACCGGCCATGGACTGCAGCTGGCGCTGGCGCATCAATTCTGGATCGGTAAAGGTGAAGGGGAGAAAACCTCCGGGCATATCCATAACTTGGATGTGATTATCGATAAGCTGAAAAACGATCCGTCACGCTGTACCTGTCTGCTGGTCTATAACGACGTTGCCGCCTGCTATATTATTGACGGCCTGAAAGCGCAGGGCATAACGGTGCCGGATGATATTGCCATCGCCAGCTTTGATAATACGGTTCTGGCGCAAACTCAAAAAATAACCAGCGTTGCGCAGCCAATAAATGAAATTGCGCACCTGGCGTTTCAGATAGTAAAGAATAAAAACCAACAGGAAAGTATCGATATGGTCGAGATTGTTTCTCGGCTCATTATTCGTGAGAGCAGCGTCAGGCTTACTATCACTACGCTGTGATGAGGTTATTCGCTTTCGCCTGACACAATTTATTCCTGACATTATACCCGCACGGTACAGGTCTGATGACCTATGCCCGGCGTTTACGACTGCTCAAAAAAGAGGTAGGCCACGCTATGTCTGCAACTATATCGGTAACGACAACACAAAAGCACAGCGTTTATGAGAAGCTGAGCGTGAAAGAAAAGGTGGGATACGGTATGGGAGATGCCGGCTCCTGTATGATCTGGAGCGTGCTGGCTCTCTATTTGACCTGGTTTTATACCGATGTCTATGGGCTGGATGCCGGGGTGGTAGGCACCTTATTTCTGGTGATCCGTATATTCGATGCTTTTAGCGATCCGGTGATGGGGGCCATATGCGATCGTACGGCCTCTCGTTGGGGTAAATTTCGTCCATGGCTATTATGGATGGCAGTGCCCTTTGGATTGGGCGCGGTTGTGATGTTTACCACGCCCGATCTCAGCATGAGCGGCAAAATTATTTATGCCTGGGTGACCTATCTGGTGATGTCGCTTATTTATACCGCGATAAATATCCCGTACTGCTCCGTAGCCGGCGTAATCACCCTCAATCAGAAAGAGCGGCTGGGCTGCCTGTCGTGGCGATTCTTTCTTAACGGGTTGGCGACGCTGATTGTTTCTTCGTCCATTCTGCCGCTGACGGAATGGCTGGGAAAGGGCGATCGCGCCTCGGGTTTTCAGCTGACCATGATGATTATGGGCGGGGCGGCGACCTTGATGTTCCTGTTCTGCTTCGCCAGCATTAAAGAGCGCGTGGTGTCGGTTAAAGCCAATGACTCATTGATGCGGGATTTAAAAGATATCATCAAAAATGACCAGTGGTTACTGATGATCTCCATTACCTTCCTTAACGTTTTTCCGGCATTTATTCGCGGGGCGGTGACCATCTATTACGCTACCTATGTGATGCACGCTTCGGTGGGATTTGTCACCTTTTTTATGGCGCTGGGCGTTGCCTGTAATATGCTCGGCAGCGTGATTGCCAAGCCGCTCACCGACCGCTTTGATAAAATAAAGCTGTTTCGCATTATCAATATTATTCTCGGGGTTCTGTCGTTCGCGCTGTGGTTTGTTGATCCGCAATCGCTGACGCCGCTGTTATCCCTGTTTATCGTCATTAATATTCTGCATTTGATCCAGTCTGGCCCTATTTTATGGGCCATGATGTCCGACGTAGATGATTATGGTGACTGGAAATACGGCAAGCGGCTGACCGGCATCTCATTTGCAGGCAATCTGTTTATGCTAAAAATGGGCCTGGCCGTTGCTGGCGCCATCGTCGCCTGGATCCTCTCATTTACCGGCTATGTCGCTAACCAGCCGCAGCAAAACCCGCAAACCCTTCAGGGCATAATTATCATGTTCTCGTTACTACCGATGGTGAGCTATTTCATCAGCGCCTGGATGGTACGTTATTTCAAACTCGATAATCAGCTGCTCGAAAAAATCAAAGTCGACCTGGCAAAGCGTGAACTTTCTGTTATTTAAAGGAGGATGTACCGATGACGAGTCCCAACCATTACGATGTAACCCAGTGGCATACCGGCAATCCCTATAGCGATATTGGTGAGGTAATTAACAGCATCATCAGCGATATAAAACGTCGGCAAACGCAAAATGACAGTTACGGCGGCGGTAAGCCTGGCGCGGTGATCTCTATTCCGCCCGGCGACTACCACCTCACCACCCAGGTAGTGATTGATATCAGCTATCTGAAAATCATGGGCGCGGGGCATGGCTTCACCTCGTCCAGCATCCGCTTTAACGCGCCGGAAAATGAGTGGCCAAACTGGCATGAGATCTGGCCAGGCGGCAGCCGGATCCTGGTCGATATCGCCGCAGGCGTCGGCGAAGAGGAGCATGCTGGGGCAGCTTTCTACGTTGAACGCAGCGGTGAGCCACGCGTTAGCGCAGTGGAGTTTTCCGGCTTCTGCATTGATGGTCTGCACTTTGTCGATGACGGACTGGGGCATAACGATCCGGAAAATAGCTATGTGAACGGCAAAACGGGTATCTATATCGCCAGCGCCCAGGATTCGTTCCGTATCACCGGCATGGGCTTTGTTTACCTTGAGCACGGCATCACCATCTACAACGCTGACGCGCTCTCGGTGCACGATAATTTTATTGCTGAATGCGGTAACTGCGTAGAGCTACGCGGCGCGGGTCAGGCTTCCAAAATTACCGATAACCTGATGGGGGCTGGCTACAAAGGCTTCACCATCTCCGCCGAGAATTTTGGCGGACTGCTGATTGCTGCAAACAACATCTTTCCCCGCGGGAAAAGCAGCGTGCACTTTGCAGGGGTAGCGCGGTCAAGCGTCACCGGCAATCGCTTCCACTCCTTCTATCCAGGCATGATTATCCTGGAGGGTAGCTGTACGGAAAACCTGATTTCAGCCAACCATCTCTTGCGCGACCGGGAGCCATGGCCGCCTATGCAGGGCTATGATAATGGCCTCGATGACACCTTTGGTATTGTGCATATCAATGGCGATAACAACTCGGTGATCGGTAATCATATTTCAGCATCCCTGGAAACGCTGCACATCACACCGCCCGGCGCAACGCCGGTGATCGTTCATATTGTTACGGGCCGGGGGAATTACATTTCGGGTAATCACATCGTTGCAACCCGTGAACCCACTGATGTGCAGAGTACTGAGGCAGGATCGTGCTTTACCACGCAGGTGGGGGCGCTACTGGCAACGGAGCGGCGAATGGCGCATGAAATTACTGCCGTGCTGATTGCACCTGCCGCGACGCATAATACTGTGCTTGATTCGGGCTGCGAGTCGCAGGTAAGCCTGGATAAAAGCCTCAATGCGTTCAGGGCTACGCCAGAACCAGTACACCCTCTTTAATAGCTGAAACGATAAAGCTAAACCTTCTTAAACCCGCATTTTTCACGCAACGATGCGGGTTTTTTGCATATTTTATGCGATCTCGTCCGCAGAGTTTCCCTTGAAAATGTGACCTTTCTCATCAGGTGAACCTCGTCACATTTCTTTAACCTGCAAATCAGTAGATTTTCCCGCGACACGTAATAATCGATTCAGCAAAAAGGAAAAACAATGAAAATCAAACTGGCGTTAACGGTGCTTGCTCTGCTGGTCTCTGGTCAAGCGGCGGCTAAAACCTGGGTGCTGACTAGCGCTGAACAGAGCATGGATAAAGGAAATTGGAAGATTTCAAGCAGTGAGCTGAACATGAAAGAGAAGCCGTTCAGCATTGAGCAGAAAGTGCTGCATGGCGGTAAGCAGGAGGGGAGTAAAATTCTCGTCATCACCAGTCAGAACGGGCTTACCATTACGCTGAGCCCGACGCGCGGTATGAACCTGCTGCGCATTGAAGGCTTTGGCGCAAAAATGGGCTGGGATTCACCGGTGAAAGAGGTGGTCAATCCGGCGTTTATCAATCTGGAGAGCCGCAACGGACTGGGCTGGCTGGAAGGTTTCAATGAAATGATGGTGCGCTGCGGCTATGAGTGGACAGGGCACCCGGTCACTGCGGATGGACAGATCTATACCCTGCACGGAAAAGCAGGCAATACCCCCGCCTCGCAGGTGGAGGTCGAGGTAGCTGATGCCGCACCGCATGAGATCCGTATTCGTGGCCTGGTCAAAGAGAGCACCTTCAAGAAGGCCGATTTGCAGACCATGACCGAGCTGCGCTATGTACCCGGCAGCAACAGCTTTAGCCTGCATGATGTGCTGACTAACCACGCTGACTATCCGCATGATTACCAGATTATCTACCACAGTAACTTCGGAATGCCGATCCTCGAAGAGGGGGCACGATTCCTTGCACCGATGTCCAGCATCAGTCCGTTTAACGACTATGCCAAAGCGGGCCTGAAGACATGGCAGACCTACGCCGGCCCGACCAGGGGCTTCGATGAGATGGTGTTTAACATCCAGCCGCTCTCCGGAGAGGATCATCAGACCGTGGCGGCAGTGGTGAATAAGGCGGGTGACAAGGGAGCCTCTATCCAGTTCGACACTCGTCAGTTGCCGGTGCTGACGCTATGGAAAAATACCGATACCGTTAAACAGGGCTACGTCACCGGGATTGAGCCGGGTACTAGCTATGCCTATCCGGTCACTATTGAACGCGAGCAGAAACGCGTCAAGCAGCTGCAGCCGGGTGCCAGCACGCAATTTGATTTGACCTATACCTTGCTGC
This sequence comes from Enterobacter sp. C2, assembly GCF_019880405.1. Lineage (NCBI taxonomy): Bacteria > Pseudomonadati > Pseudomonadota > Gammaproteobacteria > Enterobacterales > Enterobacteriaceae > Enterobacter > Enterobacter sp. C2. Next base: position 2,239,974 of record NZ_CP082269.1, on the reverse strand, counting down.
ACAGCAGCGAGCAGGTGGCGGACGTCGAGAAGAAGATTGCCGCTATCCAGGGTGAGACAAAATTCGAAGAGAACGCTACGCCGATAGCGAAAGAGTAATCTGCCCGTCGCGCTCCCGGACGCTGGTTCCGGGAGCGTAGTGCTACAGCGATTCGCGCAGCAGCAGCGGGCTTTCGACGCGAATGGTATCGCTGTGCGTTTCCTGATTGATGATATGCAGCGCGCTCAGGCGGCCAATATCGTAGTGCGGTAGCTGTACCGTCGACAGCGCCGGAAAAAACAGATCGCCAATGCCCACCATATTGTCGTAGCCCATCACCGCGACGTCCTGTGGGATACGTAGCCCCTGACTGAGCAGCGTCTGGTAAACCATAAACGCAATGCGATCGTTACCGCAGATCACAGCGTCAAACAGCGGCTTGCCGTGACGAATATGCGCCAGCAGCTGGGCGGGCATATCGCGGTAGTGCTCATCGCCGAACTGCATATAGACATGGTCAAGCGTATCGGGATCGACGTTGGCTTCGCGGCAGGCGCGCTCCAGTCCCTGGCGGCGGCGAATGGTCGCCAGATGCCTCGCGGGTAGGTGCAGGCAGAGCGGGCGACGATAGCCTGCGGCCAGCAGCGCCTTTACCGCCGTATACTGACCCTGCTCATCATCTGGAATGTAGCTCGCCACCGGCTCGTGCAGGCTTTCACAGTTTGCCAACACACAGGGCAGGGTGAGCAGCTTGGCGGGCAGCGGTACCTGCCGTAGCCCCATGGTGGTAAAGATAATGCCGTCCGGACGGTGAGAGAGCAGCAGATCCACCATGGTCTCTGGGCTGTCGTCGGAAAACATGTTGACCACAAAACTGTTCCAGCCGTGGGCACGGGCGGTCTCTTCGATAGAGAGCGTGATCTCGACCGAAAACGGGGTCGTCACGGTATCCAGCGCCAGCACGCCAATGGTGCTCGGCGAAGCATGGGCGCCACGGATCTTTTTGGCTGACAAATCCGGCACGTAGTTGGTCTGCGCAATGGCCTGCTGCACCCGAGCCAGGGTTTCAGGTTTCAGCCGCTCCGGGCTGTTCAGCGCCCGGGAGACGGTCATCAGCGATACGTTTGCCAGTTTTGCCACATCTTTCAGGGACGCCATGTGTCTTACTCCATCATTGCCATGTTGCGTGAGGCAGTATAACTAAGTTGCTGATGTAAAAGGATCATACGCTATTGTTTCTCTTTGATGTTGCAGGTTGTACAACTGAAATGTTGATCGCGATCTCATCTTCATTATGTTAACGTTAACTTTTGTGATTAACATCATGAATCTTAGCAAAATGGCGTGAGGATATTCTTTTGTTAACGTTACCATCAAGGCATGACTCCAACATGAGATCGCCATGATGAAAACCCATCATTCTCACAGTTACCCGTTACTCAGTGCCTTGCTGTTCTTCTTTTTTGTTACCTGGTCCTCCTCAGGCTCGTTACTTTCTATTTGGCTGCATCAGGAAGTCGGGCTAAAAGCAGGGGATACGGGGATTATTTTTGCGGTGCTGTCGGTCTCGGCGCTGTTTGCCCAGATCTGTTACGGCTTTATTCAGGACAAACTCGGCCTGCGCAAGCATCTGCTGTGGTATCTCACCACTATGCTGATCCTCTCTGGCCCGGCCTATCTGCTGTTTGGACATCTGCTGAAGATCAACATCCTGCTCGGCAGCGTGTTTGGCGGCATTTTTATCGGCCTGACCTTTAACGGCGGGATCGGCGTGCTGGAGTCCTATACCGAGCGCGTGGCGCGTCAGAGTCAGTTTGAATTCGGCAAAGCGCGAATGTGGGGCTCGCTGGGCTGGGCGGTGGCGACGTTTTTCGCCGGGCTGCTGTTTAACATTGATCCAAAGCTGAACTTTGCGGTGGCCAGCTGTTCCGGATTGGTGTTTCTGCTGCTGCTGGCCCGGCTGCGGGTCTCCTCTGCGCCCCATGCCATGCAGGAAGCGGTGGCGGGGGGCAAAGTCACGCTGCAGGATGCGCTGCGTCTGCTGACTCTGCCGCGCTTCTGGGCGCTGGTGTTCTTCGTCGTCGGCACCTGTGTTTACGGTGTGTACGATCAGCAATTTCCAGTCTATTTCTCGTCCCAGTTTGCCACGCCGCAAGAAGGCAATGCGATGTATGGCTATCTCAATTCGTTTCAGGTGTTTCTCGAGGCCGCCGGAATGTTTTGTGCCCCATGGCTGGTGAATCGTGTCGGCGCTAAAAATGGCCTGATATTCGCGGGCATGGTGATGGCAATGCGCATGATTGCCTCCGGGCTGGTGGAGGGGCCGCTGCTGATCTCCATTACTAAACTGCTGCACGCCGTCGAGCTGCCGGTGCTGCTGGTGGCGATCTTCAAATACAACAGCCTGAATTTCGATAAGCGCCTCTCATCAACGCTCTATCTGGTGGGCTTCGCCTGCACCAGCTCGGTGATCGCCTCGGTGCTGTCGCCGCTGGCAGGCTACAGCTACGAAAAATATGGCTTCGCTGAATCCTATCTCTTTATGGGACTGCTTGTGTTCGGCATCACCTTTATCTCCATGTTTTTACTGCGATCCAACAATGCTTCGGCGGATCCGCAGGTACCACAACTTTCCGCTATCTGACTGACAAGAGTGAAGACTATGACCTACTCAATTGCTGACGCTGAACAGGAACTCATGGTAAAGCGTGATGCGCTTAACCTGCGCTGGTATCCACGCTACCATCTGGCCGCCAGGGCGGGGTGGATGAACGATCCCAACGGCCTGGTGTGGTTTGACGGCTGGTATCACGCTTTCTACCAGCATCATCCGTACTCCACCCAGTGGGGACCGATGCACTGGGGTCATGCGCGCAGTCAGGATCTGGTTCACTGGGAACATCTGCCGGTGGCGATCGCCCCGGAAGGGCCGGAGGACAAAGATGGCTGCTTTTCCGGCTCGGCGGTAGTGGACGGCGACACGCTGGCGCTGATCTACACCGGGCATAAATTCCACGGTGATGCCGATAACGAAGATAACCTTTATCAGGTGCAGTGCCTGGCAACCAGCCAGGACGGCATTCACTTTGCGCGGCAGGGCATTGTGGTTGATACGCCGCCGGGCGTGCATCACTTCCGCGATCCGAAGGTTTGGTGCGAGGGAGAGAGCTGGTACATGATCGTCGGTGCCCGTGCGGGCGAGACCGGGCAGGTGCGGCTGTATCGTTCAGCGGATCTGCGCCAGTGGCAGGAAGAGGGGGTTCTTGATGAAGCCGAGGCCGGGATGGGCTTTATGTGGGAGTGTCCGGACTTCTTCACCCTCGGCGACAAACACGTGCTGATGTTCTCTCCGCAGGGCATGGCCGCCCATGGCTTCAAAAACCGCAATCTGTTTCAGAGCGGCTATCTGCTGGGTGACTGGCAGCCTGGGCAGCCGTTTGTCCGTGCCGGTGAGTTTGTCGAAATGGATCACGGCCACGACTTTTATGCCCCGCAGAGCTTCCTAACCCCGGACGGGCGACGCATTGTCATTGGCTGGCTGGATATGTGGGAGTCGCCCCTGCCGGAGCAGCAGGATGGCTGGGCCGGGATGCTGTCCCTGCCGCGTGAGCTGAGCCTGAGCGCAGACAACCGGGTGCAGATGCGCCCGGCAAAAGAGGTGGAAAGCCTGCGCCAGGGCTGGTATCCGTGGTCGGTCAGCACGCTTAACAATCAGCAAATTAGCGTGGCGGAAAACACCGGGGCGATGGAAGTGGTGCTGAACTGGAAAGGCGCAGAGAGTGATGCCGAACAGTACGGCCTGAGTCTGGGGGACGGATTGCGGATCTATGTCGATGCGCAGATGCAGCGCCTGGTACTGGAGCGTCGTTATCCGCAGCACGGTCTATGTGGGACGCGCAGCGTGCCGTTAACCCTCGACCACGATCTCCACCTGCGGGTGTTTATAGACAACTCGTCCGTTGAAGTCTTTGTCAATGATGGCGAGGCGTGTCTCAGCAGCCGTATATATCCGGATGCCAACCAACGGGATTTACGTCTATTCGCCTGGAGCGGTAGCGCGTCACTGTCCGATGGCGGAGCCTGGCAGCTTGAATAAATAAACCAGCCGTCTGGAATAACCCGTCTCTGGCGATGGACGGGTTAGGGTTGTCTTTGTCGCCAAACTGTACCTCTACGTAATGAATAACTGCTTATCGCAATAATAAAAAAGGTTTCCCGATGAAAATAATCTGGGTCGGTTGTATGTTGACGTCTGTATTTAGCGGCGTGGTGTGTGCGCAGGATAGCCTTTCTCTGGAAGCACGGCTGGCGCAAATGGAAAATCGACTGAAAGCTACCGAGGCGCGTGCCGCCAGCGCAGAAGCCGAGATACGTGCCTTAAAGCAGCAGGAAACTCGCCAAATGGTTGCCCGCACCGCACCGGCAAAACCTACGTTACAGGTAAATGATACCGATGATTTAAAATTCTATGGCGACGTTGAGTTTAATATGGACGGAGCCAGCCGCACCGGTGGACTGACATCGCTCAGAACCAGCGCCAATAAAAGCTGGACGCCAGGTGAAAAAGAGCGCTGGGATATTAACGGGCGTATTCTTCTCGGTTTTGATGGTATGCGAAAAGGGGCTGACGGCAAATATGCTGGCTTTACCGTCCAGCCGCTGGCGGACATGAACGGTAAAATGAATCTCGACGATGCGGCTTTTTTCTTCGGTCAGCAGGATGACTGGAAAATTAAAATTGGTCGCTTCGAAGCCTGGGATATGTTCCCCCTGAATCAGGATACCTTTATTCAATACTCCGGTAATACCGCTAACGATCTCTACAGCGATGGGTACGGCTATATCTATATGATGAAAGAGGGACGAGGACGCAGTAACAGCGGCGGCAATTTCCTGCTCAGTAAAACCCTGGATAACTGGTATTTCGAGGTCAATACGCTGGTCGAGGACGGCAGCTCCCTGTTTGTCGATCAGAACTACCATGGTAACGCGCTGGATAACCGTAAAAACGTCGTGTATGTGCGCCCGGTGGCCGCGTGGCAGTCCGGCCCGTGGTCGGTGGCCGGCGCGCTGGAGAGCAACCTGGTGAATAACGCCTACGGTTATCAGCAGGAAAATGGCCGCTTCCGGGATCAGTCCAGCCGTACCGGTTACGGTATGACCATGAGCTGGAATACGCTGAAGACCGACCCTGAAAACGGCGCGGTGGTGAATCTGAGCACCGCCTACCTCGATGCGGCAGACGAGAAAGACTTTAGCGCCGGTATCAATGCGCTATGGCACCGCGTCGAGCTCGGCTACATCTATGCCCACAACAAAATTGACCAGTTCAATATGGCAGGCGTCAACGCGGACTGCGACAGCGACTGCGCGATCCTTGCTCCGGGCCGCTACGACATTCACACCATCCATACCTCATGGCAGCTGCCAGACATTATGGATATGCCAAATTTCAACATCTACCTCGGAGCTTACGCCTCCTGGCTGGACTCGGCGGCTGCGCCAACCGGTAACGATGATGAACGCTACGGCGCACGGGTTCGCTTTAAGTATCTGTTCTGATAATAATTTCGGTAAGGGGAATTTATGAAAATCTGGGCATTAGGCGACGCGGTAGTGGATCTCCTGCCGCAGGGAGAGATGCAGTACACCGCCTGTGCAGGCGGCGCGCCGGTTAACGTTGTCGTCGGAGCCGCGCGTTTGGGTTGCGAGAGCGGCTTTATCGGCAGAGTGGGCGACGATCCGTTTGGTCATTTTCTACGTAACACGCTGACAGAGGAGGGCGTTGATACTCAGCCTATGCAGTTTGATACGCAGCACCGTACCAGCACGGTGCTGGTCTCGCTCGGGGATGAGGGCGATCGCAGCTTTACCTTTCTGGTCGATCCTTCCGCCGACCAGTTTTTAACCGCAGACACGCTTCCGGCGTTTGGTAACGATATTCTGCATTTTTGTTCCCTGGCGCTGGTGGCAACGCCATGTCGTGACACGCTGGTACGGGCTATCAGCTACATCAAGCAGCGTGATGGTCTGTTGAGCTTTGATATTAATCTTCGGGCGCAGATGTGGCCCGATGCGCAGGAGATGTTGGATACCGTGCGTCATTTTGCCCAGCAGGCCGATATTCTCAAGCTTTCGCAGGATGAGCTGTACTGGTTGGCTGGCACCACGCAGCATGAAAAAGCATTAGGCATCCTACGAAGCTATCCGTCACGTCTGAAGGTGGTGACCTGCGGGTCTGACGGGGCGATGGTGTTATGGCAGGATCTGTTGGTTCAGGCCAGCGCGTTCCAGGTTGAAAGTCTGGATACCACCGGCGCGGGCGATGCATTTATCGCAGGTTTACTGGCGAGTGTGGCACAGGGCAATACGTTAGACGATCTGGCCCAGCTCAAACAGGCGATGACGCAGGCCAGCGCCTGTGGCGCGCTGGCAACCACGGCGAAAGGGGCGTTAGCCGCGCTGCCTGATATCCAGGGTGTGGCGGCATTCAGGACATCCGCGCCTGAGCTCGTGTTTAATTCTGGCGAAATCGGTTAACCTGAAGCACCCTGGGTAAGCGGCGCTTATCCAGGGCTCTTTATCGAGGTGGTAAGCAGGCGCATACAGTATGAGTTAGTACTTCCATCAACAGAGCAAGCGCGGGTAGCGAAGTCGTTATGACCATGCCCTGTTTTGGATAACCACTCTGTATCCATCTGGATCCACAAATGTCCTGCCGTTAACGTCCCAGTAAGGGTTAAATGAACTCACCGCTGTGAATCCGGCGTCAAGCATTCTTGCGCAGGTATTTTCCCACTCATCTTTATGGGGATAATAGAGAATAAGCAGATCCTCTTCCGTTTGTGAAGGTTGTACGGAATGATGCTGACATACAGTGAACTCTATGTGCCATGCTATGTCCGCACGACCTAACATAATCCCGTTGAAACCATCGTGATCGTTGAAGTCGGCAATCTTTTGCAAATCCAGGCCCTGACTGTACATCAGAAACGATCTTTCGAGGTCCGTTACGGGTCTGGCAATACGCATGTGGGTAAACATCTCGAGATCTCCTGTCTAATGAGCTTTATTGGATTAGGAAAACCACTCTGATAAAACGCCCCGGACGGAGCCAGGGAATGATGTTAATTCGCTTGTTGAACAATATCCATCACAAGTGAGGAAACTTCATTTTAAACTTTAAAATAAATTTGATGTTAATATACCTTCCGCGAACAAACCTGAGGTATGACAACAATGGCTCAAAACAGCGCTGCTGGATTCATTAATCTGCCATCCGGCTATTTTGGGATGGTATTAGGCATTATCGGAACCGGCCTTGCCTGGCGCTATGCCGCCACTATTTATCCGCTTTCACACCTGCCGGGCATGGCGTTAATCAGTCTGGCTATCGGTATCTGGACCGTTCTGACCGTTCTTTTTATCGCTCGTTTGATTCGCCATCCTGGTGCTGTTATGGATGAAATACGCCACCCAATAAAAAGCAGTTTTGTCAGCCTGTTCCCGGCGACGACAGTGCTTGTCTCAATTGGCGTTACGCCATGGGCGCATTATCTTGCGCTGATGCTATTCGTCTTAGGGGCAGCGGCACAGCTGTTCTATGCATCCTGGCAAGGTGCAGGATTATGGCGCGGCAATCATCCCGCAACGGCAACAACACCAGGGCTGTATCTGCCAACTGTGGCTAATAATTTTATCAGCGCAATGGCCTGTGGAGCGCTGGGATTCCATGACGTCGGCTTGCTGTTCCTGGGCGCCGGCGTGATTTCCTGGCTCACATTAGAACCGTCAATCGTGCACCGGTTACGCACGGCCGGGGAGTTACCCTTAGAAGCGCGTCCGTCGCTGGGGATCCAGATGGCACCGGCGTTCGTGGCGTGCAGTGCATGGCTGGCCCTTAACGGCGGCCAGGCAGACGTTTTCGCAAAAATGCTTTTTGGTTACGGCTTGCTGCAAATGCTGTTTATGATCCGTCTGCTGCCATGGTACTCAAAGCAGCCATTTAACCCGGCATTCTGGGCGTTCTCATTTGGTGTCGCATCGCTGGCTAACACCTCTTTGCATTTGGGGCATAGCGCACCCGGTGGGGCGCTTTACGCCTTATCAATTCCGCTGTTTATCGGCGCCAATCTGGTGATCGCGTTTCTTATGCTGCGTACGTTCATGCTGTTGATTACGGGCAAGTTACTCATCCGTTCGACTGCGTAAGGGTTAGTGGTGCTGTCGCTAACTCGCTCCACGATCGCCTCGACTATGAGATACTGAGGACATGACCTCTTTCACATAATGTGCAATAGAGATGTTGTGTTCACGACCCACTGCCGCAATAAACGTTTGCAGACGCTCCGACGGGGAGTGAAGTGTATTCGCAACAAGGGTATCGAAGTCATTTTGGGTGAAGCGAACGTTACCTTTCGATGTCGACCGCTGAAGCAAAGTGTGGGCAATGACGTAGAGAACGGCTCGCCTGTAGTTATCCGAAAGCAGGACGTCCAGATCGACCTGGTCAATGTCAAACGTAAAGCTGAAGCCCACAAAGCCCGAGTCGACAGGCAGCGAGTAGGTCAGCCTGTCGCCTAACCGATCGACATGAGGTTCATATCCGTCACCCATAAGCCGTACTGGCTGCATAGCAATGCTCTCCTGTGACGCGTCTGCTTATCAGACGCGTCTGCTAAATTTACTGCCTAACGATAACTTTTTTCGCACTAAAGATCGCCAGCAGCGGTGCGGCGGCCATAATAGCAAAAATTAACATAGCGGCAGATGAAGAGCCTTCAGTACCGCCCGGGACAGTCAGACCACCCATGTTTGCAAGCATTCCCGCCAGCGCCGAACCTAACGCGGTGGCGAAAAGCTGAACGGTCGTTATTGAGGTGGCGGCAGCATCCTGATCCTCGTCAGGGACAACCTGCAATATGCGTGTCAGCAAGTGTGGCCAGCCTAGCCCGATACCGAAACCCACAAGAGCAAGCCCCAGACAAATGAATGACAGAACGGTCCAGTCTCCTTGGGCATGGACGGGAAGGCTGAACGCCAGTATTACCATACCAACAAGAACCACCATCGGACCACTAATAATAGCGCGGTTGATCCCTCGGCTTTGCCAGCCTGAACTCCAGATCTCTGATACCGTCCAGCCTGCTGCCATCAATGCTGCAAGGTAGCCAGAGAGAAGGGGCGTTTGTCCATGCAAAACCTGTAAAAAATAGGGTACAAATGTCTCACTCGTCATGCCAATCACCAGCAGGCCGATGGTGATATACAGTGCTAATAAAGGGGAGTTAAAACGTAAGGCGTTGCGGGGCAACAGCCGCGTTTCGCTGGTAAATTCCTGGCGGATCAGAAAAAGTATTAGCACGATGGCCACGATAACGCCCGCAATATTTATTACAGGAGCGGATGACATGCTTCCTGTGCTGACCGCCATTACCGCAGCGGTAAGCAACAACAGCTGAACGACGGGCAATTTGCCCACTGGCGTTGCCTCTTCATGGTTGCGCGCGGGAAAGACCAGCCAGACCAGCACCATGTACAACAGCGTCACGGGAACCAACATGCCAAAGGCGGCACGCCATGCATCCATCTCCGCGAATATTCCCCCTACGGCGGGCCCCAGCAGCGTCGCTACACCCCACATTCCGGAAATCAGTGCCATTGCCCTTGGCCAGAGTTTCTCGTCGAAGACGGCATAAATCATGGCATAGCACAGAGCAAATAAAAACCCGCCGCCCAGCCCCTGTAATGCTCGACCCGCGAGCATCATCGGCATACTTTGAGCAAACGCGCACCCTAAACTACCAATGATGAACAGCAGGGCAGCGACGGCATATGCGCGACGGGAACCAGAGGAAGCAAGTAATCTTGCCGTTAGCGCAGAGCCCAGAATTGAGGCGACCACAAAAAGCGTGGTATTCCAGGCATACAGATCCAGACCGCCAATTTCATTTACCACGGATGGCAGAACGGTCGTTGCAATGTAAATATTGATTGCATGTAATGCCACGCCCCCCGACAGAGCGACAGCAAGCGCCAGATTTTTTCCACCCAATAAGTCTCCCCAACTTCCTTCCTGTACTGACATAAAGCCCTCCTGATAACGGTTATCCCGGATACAACATTGCCCAGGACTGTTGAATACGTTATATTAATAAAACAAGATAACGCTTGGATTATTAATGGGGTGCTTTTATTTTGTCAAGCAAACACTTGGTAAATTCTATGGGAGCTTCTGCGGCAGATCGTCTGCTTTACCTGCTTAAAACGCGGGGACCGCAACAGGCTGCTGATGCTGGAGCAATACTGGGGACAACGGCTGAAGCTGCACGGCAGCAGCTAACTAAGCTGGCTACATCAGGATTAGTAGAGAGTTACTCCCTTAGTCGGGGGGTTGGGCGACCCAGCCAGTTTTGGAAATTGACCCCGGCAGGGCATAATCGTTTTCCAGATACGCATTCAACGCTGACCGTTCAACTATTGGATACGGTTCGTCATGCGTTTGGAGAGGGGGCTATTGACCGTCTGATTGATATGCGGGAGCAGGCAAGCCGGGAGGTTTATCGGCAAGAATTAGACGATGCGGCTGATCTAAAGGAACGTGTTGCCCGTCTGGCAGCATTGCGTTCGCGTGAAGGCTATATGGCGGAGTATGAAGAGCTGGATGATGGCTCGTTATTGTTGATAGAAAACCATTGTCCTATTTGCGCCGCTGCCACCGCATGTCAGGGCTTTTGCCGCGCTGAACTGGCTGTATTTGAGCTGGTGCTGCAAGCAAAAGTGGAACGTATCGAGCATATTCTCAAACAGGCCCGACGCTGCGCCTATAAAGTTACACCGTTTGGAAACTAATAATCTGAACCTGAGTGTCTGCGAATGTTAAGCTCAAACACGACACAGGGCACATCGTAGTGCTGTTCTACTGCCTTGTAAGGCTTGCCTGGCCGTTGCATGACTCGCTGCGAGAGAATATTTTCCAGATCGGCCACGGCAACCAAATACCTTTCCAGGTCTCTTCAGGCGTTTTCACAATGCCGTTATTGATATAACGCATTACGCCAGAGTCGCTATCCATTACCTTTGAGCTTTCGAATTTGCGTGAAGATGCGTAATTTCTTTGGTGGCGATAATCTTCGCAAATCCAGCCTCAAGTAGACCAAGCGTCACATCGAGAATAGTTTTGGCTTCAAGGTTTGACTCCTGGAGTGCAAAACTGATTACCGCATCCTTTACCACCGTCATGTTTAAACCTAAATCTGCGCCAGCCCTGACGGTAGAATTCACACAAAAACCCGCTACGGCACCAATAACAACGCACTCGTCAATGTGGTTAGTTTTCAGATGAGAAAAGAGATCGGTTGAGCTGAAGGCTGAAGAGGTGTTTTTTATCAATACGGGTTCACCTTGCTCCGCCTCAAATTCTTCCATGACGTGAGCGAGCAGGGAATTTTGGTGTAGTGGCGAACCCTCTCCAGGCGTCTGATGACGAATATGAATAACAGGATCACCAGCGCTTCTGAATTTTTTTAATATGCTTTCCATATTATGAACGGCATTATCAGGATACATTCCAATGCCATTATTGATTCTGTCAACAATAAACTTTTGCATGTCGATGATAATCAGGGCCGCAGTCATCACTATTCCTTTTAATTTAGTCACGGGTCGAAAAAGATAAACCATCCTAGTCGATCGCCATAAACCTGTCAGCCACTAAGATTAATGGATAAGTGCTAATAAGAATGCCCACCAGTCGCTGAGCTTGATGGGGATAAGCATAAAATCAGAGAAATTTATTGAAGGTGATGATGTGGAGCAGCGTCGTCCTTGACATTTTCTCCAGCCGGTAACGCCTGAGCGTAACCGTAAGGTTATCTTCATCGTTTTCCGGCCGGAGCCGGTCTACGTCTAAGTGTATCCGTTCTACTCGTCGTTCAGGCCGGTAAGGGTCTTAATATACGGCACGGACTCAACATCTTTCCCAGTAAGGTCAACATTCACCAGCCAATTTCTGGCTTCAAAGATAGCATAAATCCGCTCATCGCTTACGCTGGACTCAGCCATACGGGAGAGTTCCCTGATAAGCGATTTGACTTCAATATCCTGCTCTTTGAGGGCGAGAGAGAGTGCCGCTTCTCCGATTATGACGTAGCCTTTCTCGTCGTGTTGAATAGACAATAAAAATCCTCCACTTTTATTGATGATAACCTCATATTTAAGGCTAGCTTAAGTCTTGATAACTGCATTCAGATTTTTTGAAGATCTGCTTTAACTGCCCTGGCTTGACGCATTCTACACTGCAAGTGCAGCAACGATAACGGATTCTAGTTTCTCCGGCGTAGTGAATGGCGCAAAACGCTTGAGTGGTTTGCCGTCGCGTCCGATGAGGAACTTAGTGAAGTTCCACTTTATTCTTCCAACCAACACACCGGGCAATTCCTCTTTTAAGTAATGAAATACCGCATGTGTAGCGCCGCCGTTAACCTCTACTTTCTCGAACATGGGGAAGCTCACACCGTAGTTAACGTGACAGGTCTGAGCGATATCGTCGACGCCGCCGGGTTCCTGAGCACCAAACTGGTTGCAGGGAAAACCCAGCACTACCAGACCCTGGGCGGCATACTTCTTGTAGAGCGCTTCAAGGCCGGCATATTGCGGCGTGAAACCACAGTGGCTGGCGGTATTCACCACCAGCACCAGCTTGCCTGCGAAATCGGCCATCGAGACAGGCTGACCATGCAGGCTGTTGGCAGTAAGTTGATAAAAGGGAGCCATGTTGAGATCCTCACAGCAAAATCAGGTAGTTTGACAGAAGCAGTACAATGGCTAATATCTCATTTGTGAGAACTATTTCTCTAATTTGAGATGCTAACATGGATAATCAAGATTACAGACAAAAATTAGCGGCACGGCTTGCTGCACTCCGCTTGCAGTACAACCGAACCCTGGAAGAGCTTTCATCTGTATCGGGCATTAGCCGAGCCACCTTATCACGGATTGAACGTGGTGAGGTCAGCCCTACGGCTGAAGTTCTAAATCAACTCTGTATCGTATACCGAATGACGATGTCCCGGCTTCTGGCTGAGGTTGAACAAACTGCTGATAATCTTTTCAGGGTGGAGCAACAAACCCTGTGGCAGGATGAGCGCAATGGATTTGAACGGCGAACGCTTTTACCGCCCTCTAATCAGTTTAGATGTGAGCTTATTGAGGGAAAATTGCGTCCAGGTGCTTATATCGAATATCTAAACCCGCCGGTGCAGGGGCTTGAGCAATACCTATGGTTATGTGCAGGAGGTTTAACTATCAAGGTAGATACTGAAATATGGACGTTAAAAAAAGGCGACAGTTTGCGCTTTCATTTGGCAGGCATCTCATCATTCAGCGCTCATGAGAGCCTGGGTGCACATTATCTCTTAGTGGTATGTAAATCATGATTAACTATAAATTTCTGAGCGCTACCGAGGCGCATCAAAAAATAACGGAATTAGGTGACGTACTGCAGGCGTGTGTAAAAGACGGTGCAAGCGTAGGTTTTACTCAGCCAAACGATCGTCTGGCTATCGATCGCTTTTGGGAAGATAAAGTCAACAGCCTTGCCAGCCAGGATTGTGAATTATTGACTGCCTGTGATAACAACAGCGTGGTCGGCACAGTGATAATCAACTATTGTGCTATGCCCAATGGCAGTCATCGTGCTGAAATTTCCAAATTACTGGTCCACCCGCACGCGCGTCGGCAGGGTATTGCCAGACAATTAATGAATCAGGCAGAGCAAAGAGCGTGGGAAAAAGGATTGTCGCTACTCGTCCTGGATACACGTAGCGGTGATGTAGCCAGCAAATTATATCTTTCACTAGGCTGGCAGATAGCCGGGTCGATTCCCTGTTATGCAAGGTCTATTGAAAACACCCTGGATGCGACGACCTATATGTATAAAGTCAGCGCTACTATCAGCTAAATCCGCTGGCAGAAGCCTTTCATCTATACTGACTCTTACCGTGGTCATTTGCATACGAGACCACACAACGTTTATCACCTTCTACTTTAATAAAGCTTAAAGAGTTAAAAACCTTTACTTACCCCGGAGATAACTAATGAAAATAACCGATTACCTCTACTCCGCCTTAATAGGTCTTGTCGCCAGTTGCCGTTCCATGACGCCGATGGCGGCCATCGCAGCAGCACGTATCACCGGCCGCGATACATCAGGCCGTCTTTTGCTATTGGACCGTCCGCTATTCAAATACGGCGCATTAGCGATGGGAGTAGGAGAACTCTTTGGCGACAAGATGAAGTCAGCACCAGACCGCACCGTGTTTTTGGGCTTATCAGCTCGCGTGGCCAGTGCAGGGATTGCGGGCGCGGCGTTGGCACCCAGCGGAAAAGAAAAAACCGGGGCAGCGATCGCTGTCTCTGCCGCTGTGCCACTTGCCTATGTGGCGCTTGCGGCACGCAAAAAGGCCATAGCAGAGATTGGGCAGACCAGAAGTGGCCTAATTGAAGATACGCTCATCGTCGCTCTCGGAGCCGCAGTGGTCTTCTTGGCAACGCGCCCAAATCGTATTTAAACGCCCTTAGTCTTCTGAGGGCGATCCCGGCAATCATTAAGGCGTCAGGGAGTGCTTCAGGCACAGGGCTGCTGTTGCAGCCCTCACACGTTAGACGTCAATCAACGCTGATTTCTCCAGGGCATCTATCTCAATAAAATCTGAATCAGCTGAATAAAGAAATACCCTATCACTAGCACTTGTATTACCCGGAATCCACGTCTGAGATAGCGCCATTCATGACGTTCTCTGGCATCAGCTTCTTCAATGGCGGGATCTAAACGTTTTTTTTTCTTTGTCCTGAATTCACTTATTACCCACAGGACGAGCAAAAAGATAATAATGACTTTCTGAAGTATGGGATTATCCACAAAGCGTGCCTCCGGCCTACTTGCTAAGAAAGGCAGAATAGATAAAAACCCTTTAAATAACCACTACTAAATGTAGGGTTAAGGGTGATTTTCGTTTATGCTGGGCCCACACTCCCCAGCAGCCGGTTTGACAGCAAGCCATATTGTACGACCGTTACACTGTTTATCTTCAATAATATGCCTGACTATGTGGAAATCATGATCTTGCAGCAATGAGGAATATTCAAGAGGCGACAGACTGGCGTGAGCCAGAATTTCTCCCTGTAACTGGCCAAAGGCTTCCCCCTCTTCAGGGCCAGCATTGAACATTAACGCTGTACCGGCTTTGGCGTTAGCAGAAAAAAGAGCAAACATATCACGTTGATCACGTTGGCAAAGATGAAAAAAACTATCCCATGCCAGAATACCGTCAAATGTTCTTCCCAGATCCAGTTCCCGCATGTCGGCAACTATCCAGGTAGCATTGGGAAATTTATCTTTGCATCTGGCAATCATGGAAGGAGATGAGTCTATACCTGTTACTTTGAAACCTTGGCTAAGGAAATATTCTGCTATTGGTGATCCATTACCGCAGCCTATGTCGAGAATATGCCCTCCAGCAGGAATAGAGCTTGCAAATAAGTCAAGCCAATGTTTTTCTGACAAATTTACAGGCCTCATGCTTTCGAAAAATGATGCATTTCTCTCATAAAGAGGGATAACTGCTTTGAAAGTTTCCTCGTTCATCGTATTCCTTTTAAAAAGTGCTGTGCCGTCATGGTTTGCTAATGCAATATAGCAAACCTTTCCGATGGAATGTGCCTGCTAAATAAGGTGTGACTGAATTGCTCTCACACGGATACACGATGCAGGGGTCAATTCTACCGATCGTCCGGGCTCATTAGCTGAATTATGGGGGCGTTTTAGGCGCAAAATGCCGCTTGGGCGCCGATTCTGGTTTGTCGAAAAAGCTGTATATGTCTCCATATGTTTTTAAGCGCTAGTTCATAACTCACTGATTATAAATAATTTATAAATTTTACAGCAAGATAGAGATCCTGTTACTATACCCCCCTACAGTATAGGAGGGCGTATGCCACACTCACCCGAAGATAAAAAGCGCATCCTTACCCGTGTTCGCCGCATTCGTGGCCAGGTCGACGCCCTTGAGCGGGCGCTGGAGTCGGGCGAACCCTGCATCGCAATATTACAACAGATCGCCGCCGTGCGCGGGGCTGCTAACGGCTTGATGGGCGAGATGGTTGAAATTCACCTCAAAGATGAACTGGTCAGCGGCGAGACGACGCCCGACCAGCGCGCGGTAAGAATGGCAGAAGTCGGCCATCTTCTGCGCTCTTATCTAAAATAAGTACTACTGTTCACATAAGGGAAGAGAGTTTATGAAATCACGTGCGGCTGTTGCCTTTGGGCCAGGTCAACCACTGAAAATTGTTGAAATCGACGTAGCGCCACCGAAGAGAGGTGAGGTGCTAGTCAAGATCACCCACACCGGCGTCTGCCACACCGATGCGTTTACCCTCTCCGGGGACGATCCGGAAGGCGTCTTCCCGGCGGTGCTCGGCCATGAGGGCGGCGGCGTGGTGGTGGAAGTGGGCGAGGGCGTGACCAGCCTGCAGCCCGGCGACCACGTTATTCCTCTCTATACCGCCGAGTGCGGCGAGTGTAAGTTCTGTAAATCTGGCAAGACCAACCTCTGCCAGGCCGTACGCGCTACCCAGGGCAAAGGCCTGATGCCGGACGGCACCACCCGTTTCTCCTACAACGGCGAGCCGATCTATCACTACATGGGCACCAGCACCTTTAGCGAATACACCGTTTGCGCGGAGATCTCGCTGGCGAAGGTCAACCCACAGGCCCCGCTGGATAAAGTCTGTCTGCTGGGCTGCGGCGTCACCACCGGTATCGGCGCGGTGCACAACACGGCGAAGGTAAAAGAGGGCGATAACGTGGCGGTCTTCGGCCTCGGTGGCATCGGTCTGGCGGTGATCCAGGGTGCAGTGCAGGCGAAAGCCGGCCGCATTATTGTCGTCGATACCAACCCGGAGAAGTTCAAGCTGGCGGGCGAGATGGGCGCAACCGACTTTATCAACCCCAACGACTACGATAAGCCGGTTCAGGACGTCATCGTTGAGCTGACCGACGGCGGCGTGGAGTTCAGCTTCGAGTGTATCGGCAACGTTAACGTCATGCGTGCGGCGCTGGAGTGCTGCCACAAGGGCTGGGGCGAGAGCGTAATCATCGGCGTTGCTGGCGCAGGCCAGGAGATCCGTACCCGTCCGTTCCAGCTGGTTACCGGGCGCGTCTGGCGCGGCTCCGCCTTCGGCGGCGTGAAGGGCCGTACCCAGCTGCCTGGCATGGTAGAAGATGCGATGGTTGGCAAAATCGACCTCGACCCGTTCATCACCCACCGTCTGCCGCTGGATCAGATCAACGAAGCCTTTGACCTGATGCACGAAGGTAAATCTATCCGTACCGTTATCCATTTCGGCGATAACTGATCCCACTGCCAGCGGTTTAGCCGCTGGCAGCTTCTTTAATGTGCGAATCTGTGACCGAGTTGGCGCTTTTAGACATAAGATAAATCTTATGGCTGCCGATGACTATCTAACAGGCGTGTAATTACGCATCTTACAATAAGAGAGTCGATAGCCATGGATAAAACAGCAGCGATGCACAAACCGCAGACAGTTGGCTTTTTACATCATATCCGCTTAGTACCCCTTTTCTCCGCCATTCTCGGCGGTATTCTTCTGCTTTTCGCCCTGAGTTCAGGGCTGGCAGGCTACTTCCTGATGCAGGCCGATAGCGACCAGCAGGACGTTACCGCTGAAATTCAGATCCGTATGGGGCTGTCGAATAGCT
This sequence comes from Enterobacter sp. C2, assembly GCF_019880405.1. Lineage (NCBI taxonomy): Bacteria > Pseudomonadati > Pseudomonadota > Gammaproteobacteria > Enterobacterales > Enterobacteriaceae > Enterobacter > Enterobacter sp. C2. The sequence continues at coordinate 2,222,213 of NZ_CP082269.1, read as the reverse complement.
CTAACCACCTGCGTACTGCGCGTATTAACATGATCCATGCCGGGGCGGCCAGCCGCATCGCGGAGATGGATGATATGAAACTCAACATTGCTGAGGCAGAGAAGCGTATTGGTCAGTCGCAGGAGGGCTTCAATGCCTACATGAACCGCGGCGTGAAAACCCCAGCCGATGAGGCGCTGGATGGCGATCTCAAGGCGCGGTTCGATGCCTATATCGCCGGGCTACAGCCGATGCTGAAATACGCTAAAAACGGCATGTTCGAGGCGATCATCAATCATGAAAACGAGCAGGCCCGGGGGCTGGACAGCGCCTATAACGAGGTGTTGCTGAAAGCGATTCAGATCCGCACCGAGCGGGCGAACAAGCTCAGTGAACTGGCGCATGAGCGTGCGCAGCTTGGCCTGATGTTTATGGCTGGCGCATTTGTGCTGGCGCTGCTGCTGACGTTGATTACCTTCGTGGTTCTGCGCCGCATCGTGATCAATCCTCTCCAGCGTGCGGCGCACCGCATCGAGCTGATTGCCTCCGGCGATCTGACCCATGCCGACGAGGCTACGGGACGCAGTGAAATTGGTATCCTGAGCCGCGACCTGCAAAAAATGCAGCGTTCGCTGGTGAAAACCGTGGGCACGGTGCGCCAGGGCGCAGAAGAGATCTATCGCGGGACCAGTGAAATCTCAGCGGGCAATACCGATCTCTCATCCCGTACTGAACAGCAGGCAGCGGCTATCGAAGAGACCGCGGCCAGCATGGAGCAGCTGACTGCCACCGTGAAGCAGAACGCCGATAACGCCCACCACGCCAGCAAGCTGGCCGGGGACGCGTCCGGTAAGGCCACGAAAGGCGGGCAGATTGTCTCCGGCGTTGTGCAGACGATGGGCAACATTTCTGCCAGCTCGAAGAAGATTTCGGAAATTACCGCCGTCATCAACAGCATCGCTTTCCAGACCAATATTCTGGCGCTGAACGCGGCGGTAGAGGCGGCGCGCGCGGGCGAGCAGGGCCGAGGCTTTGCCGTAGTAGCCAGCGAGGTGCGTACTCTGGCTAGCCGCAGCGCCCAGGCGGCAAAAGAGATTGAGGGGCTGATCAGCGAGTCGGTGACCCTGATTGAGCGTGGTTCCGGCGAGGTGGTTGCCGCAGGAGATACGATGGGTGATATCGTTGCGGCGGTAAAACGCGTTACCGATATCATGCAGGAAATTGCCGCCGCGTCCGACGAGCAGAGTCGCGGCATTGAACAGGTTAGCCAGGCCATCACCGAGATGGACAACGTTACCCAGCAGAACGCCTCGCTGGTGGAGGAAGCGTCGGCCGCGGCGGCGTCGCTGGAAGAGCAGGCGGCACGCCTGACCGAGGCGGTAGGCACCTTCCGGCTCCAGCAGGGCAGCCAGGCGCGGGAAGAGAAACCCGCAGCGACAAAACCCTTTACGCCATCGCGTCCGGCGCTGGCGAGCGGCGATAACTGGGAAACATTCTGATTTCACCAACCTTTGGGGGCCGCGAGGCCCCCTTTTTTTATCGCTTAGTTACTGGCAGGCATCTCCACGATCAGAAGGGTGAAGTGCGCCCCCGGCATTGAAAAGGGTTAAGCGATACGCAAGGTGGCCTGGGCCTGGGCTTTGGTCACGCGCACCGGAATCGATTTCGACGTCGGGGTGCCGGTACCGTCTCCAATGCGGGAGAGAGGAACCAACGGGTTCGTCTCAGGGTAGTAGGCCGCCAGGTTACCGCGCGGGATGGCGTAGGCTACCAGTTTGAAATCCTGCACCTGGCGCACAATGCCGTCATCCGCCTCGGTGGTGATATCCACCCGATCGCCATCCTCTAAGCCCATCGCTGCGATATCATCCGCATGCATAAACAGCACCTCGCGTTGACCATAAACGCCACGGTAGCGGTCGTCCAGACCGTAGATGGTGGTGTTGTACTGATCGTGGGAGCGCAGGGTTTGCAGAATAAACGGCGCATCCTCGCGCACGGAAACCGGCAGCGGCGCGGCGCTGAATTCGGCCTTGCCCGACGGCGTGTTAAATGTCAGCCCGGCGGCGGCGTTGCCCAGCCAGAAGCCGCCCGGTAGATCGCAGCGGGCGTTGAAGTCGGCGAAGCCGGGGAGGGTGGCGGCAATATGGTCGCGGATCAGACTGTAATCATCCGCCAGCGCCAGCCAGTTCACGGCGGCATCGCCAAGCGTGGCGTGGGCGATATTGGCGATAATAGCCGTCTCTGAACGCTGTGTTTTCGCCAGTGGTTTGCCGATCCCTTCAGAAGCGTGAACCATGCTGAAGGAGTCCTCCACAGTGATGAACTGTCGGCCGCTGGCCTGGATATCTTCCTCCGTGCGTCCCAGCGTCGGCAGGATCAGCGAGGCCTCACCGGGCATCAGGTGGCTGCGGTTGAGCTTGGTGCTGATATAGACCGTCAGCCCGCAGCGGCGCAGCGCTTCGCAGGTGCGCGGCGTATCCGGCGCGGCGGCGGCGAGGTTGCCCCCGAGGGCGATCAGCACCTTAACCTCATCCCGCAGCATGGCGTTGATCGCATCCACGGTGTGGTGCCCCGGCCTGCGCGGTGGCTCGAAATTGAAATGGCGGGCGAGGCTGTCCAGCAGCACGGCAGGGGGCTTCTCATCAATGCCCACCGTGCGGTTGCCCTGCACGTTACTGTGGCCGCGAACCGGGCAGAGGCCCGCGCCGGGTTTACCGAGATGGCCACCGAGCAGCTGCAGGTTGGTGATCTCCCGTACGGTGTCGAGAGAGTGTTTGTGCTGGGTAATGCCCATCGCCCAGGTGCAGATCACCCGTTCGGCGCGCTGCCAGATGCCTGCCGCCTCGCGAAGCTGCTGCTCCGTCAGGCCGGACTGCTCCACCAGCGTTGCCCAGGAGGTGGCATCAATTTGCGCAAACCATGCCTCAATGCCTTGGGTGTAACGGGTGATAAATGTCTCATCAAAGATACCGGGCTGGCCGTCGGCCTGCCGCTGGCGCTGGGTCTCCAGCAGCGCCTTCGCCATGCCGCGCACCGCCGCCATATCGCCGCCAAGGTTAGGCTGATAGTAGGAGGAGCTGATGGTGCCTGCCTTCGGGGTGATCACCTCCAACGGCTTCTGCGGATCGGCGAATCGCTCCAGCCCGCGCTCGCGCAGGGTATTAAAGGTGACGATGCTGGCCCCGCGATCGGCAGCGTGGCGCAGGCTGTGCAGCATACGCGGATGGTTGGTGCCCGGGTTCTGGCCAAAGACAAAGATCGCGTCGGCCTGGTCAAAATCCTTCAGGTGTACCGTGCCTTTCCCGACGCCGATGCTGCGCTTCAGCCCGGCACCGCTCGCCTCATGACACATGTTGGAGCAGTCGGGGAAATTATTGGTCCCGACCATGCGACCAAACAGCTGATAAATATAGGCCGCTTCGTTGCTGGCGCGCCCGGAGGTATACAGCTCCATCTGATCCGGGTGATCCATCGCCTGAATATGTTGCGCAATCAGCGCCCAGACGGCGTCCCAGCTAATGGGCTCATAGCGGTCGGTGGTAGGGTTATAGCTCAGCGGCTCGGTGAGGCGTCCCTGATACTCAAGGAAGTAGTCAGACTGCTGGTTAAGCGCACTCAAGGTGTGGCGGGCGAAGAAGTCGGCGTCAACCTGGCGACGGGTGGCCTCCCAGGTCACGGCCTTGGCGCCGTTTTCACAGAAGCTGAAGGTGCTTTTATTGTCGTCGCCCCAGGCGCAGCCGGGGCAGTCAAAGCCGCGGGCCTTGTTCATGCGCAACAGATTGCGCATATTCTTCAGGGCATTTTTGCTGTCGATGACGAAGCGGGTCGTTGCTTCCAGAGAGCCAAGCCCGCCGGCAGCGGCGTGGTATGGCTTAATAGCGGATTTAAATTTCATGAATACTTCCAGACGGCGGGTTGCTGGACCCATAATCAATAACGCGGTTTTATCACACAATTAACGTTATGTTTACCCTTTGCGCAACAATATGCGCAACAACAGCCGCTGGAAGAGCGCTAAAGCGCACGCTGTGTTAAACCGGCATCGATTTTCGGATCGCGCTAAGCAGCGTTTGCGCCGCCGCCGAAAGCGGGGCATCGATGCGGGTAATAATGCCAATCGGCTCGCCCGCGCCCAGGGACGGGATCGGCAGCGCGGTCAGCGCGCCCTGTTTGAGATCGTCCTTTACCGCGCCGGAAGGCACAAACCAGACGTAGTTATACTCAACGGTAAGCTGGCGGGAGAGCGAGGCCGACAGCGTTTCGATGCAGCCAGAGGGCAGGGTGCACCCCTGGGCCGCGAGCAGCGCCTCGGTATGCTGGCGCGGGGCGGTGCCCTGCGGGGCAACCACCACCGGCCACTCCATCACCCGGCTGAGCGTCACCGTATCTTTTAATAACGGGTGATGGGGATGCACCACCAGCTTCAGGGATTCTAAAAACAGCAGCTCGTAGTTCAGGCCGCTCATCATCTCTGGATCTGACATGCGGCCAATACCGATATCCAGCTCGCCGGTTTTCAGCCCGGCCAGCAGCATCGGGTTATTCATCGTGGCAACCTGAAGCGTGATGTGCGGTAGGTGGCGATGAAATTCGCCAATCGCTGGCGGCATAATGCCCAGCGCGGCGGTAGGCAGCGCGCCAACGCGCACCACGTCATGGTTCACGCCCTCTTTGTGGTACAGCGCCTGCCCGGCGGTATTCAGCGCGTCCAGTACCCGTACCGCATGGGTCAGGAACTGTTCGCCGACCACGGTGAGGTGCGCACCCATCCGGCCGCGATCGAAGAGCCGCGTGCCGGTTAGCTGCTCCAGCTCGTTAAGGGTTTTCGACAGCGCAGGCTGGCTAAGGTTGAGCGTTTCTGCCGCGCGCCCCAGCGTTCCCTGTTGAGCGACGGCGACGAAGGTATGTAAGTGGCGCAAGCGGATGCGCTGACTGAAGAGACCATTTTTTTCCATAACCAATGTTAAAAACAGAGCGCAACCGCTGACAAGAAAAGTTATCTAAATTTGATAACCTGCTAGCAAAATATTATTAACATTTAACCGCTTTGCTCAACCGGCCGGCGTTTGCCCAGCGTCGTGGTATAATTTTTTGTTATGTAACTTACGCTTACACTCTTTGCCCCGATCACATTTTGTAATTTTTTCCCGCGCCGGATGAGGACCTTCTCTACACTCCAGGTAGATAAAGGGGAGAAATGAGATTATGGCGTATACGATCACGGCTGATGAGATCCGGGAAGCATTTTCACAGGCCATGTCGGCCATGTACCAGCAGGAAGTTCCCCAGTACGGCACGCTGCTGGAGCTGGTCGCCGATGTCAATCTGGCAGTACTTGAGAACAACCCTAAGCTGCATGAGCAGCTCGCCAATGCCGATGAGTTGGCGCGCCTCAACGTCGAGCGCCACGGGGCCATTCGCGTCGGTACGCCGCTGGAGCTCGCCACGCTGCGACGACTCTTTGCGGTCATGGGCATGCAGCCGGTAGGCTACTACGATCTCTCCGAGGCAGGGGTGCCGGTGCACTCCACCGCGTTTCGCCCGGTTGATGACGAGGCGCTGTGCCGCAATCCGTTCCGCGTCTTTACCTCGCTCCTGCGGCCCGAGCTGATTGAGAGCGAGTCGCTGCGCCAGCGCGCGAAAGCGATTCTGGCGAAGCGTTCGATTTTCACCCCGCGCTGTCTGGAGCTGCTGGATTGCTTTGAGCAGCAGGGGGGATTCACGTCGGCTCAGGCCAGCGAGTTTGTTCAGCAGGCGCTGGAGACCTTTCGCTGGCATCAGCATGCCACCGTTGACTACGACACCTATCACGCGCTGCACAGCGAGCACCGGCTGATTGCTGACGTTGTCTGCTTTCCCGGCTGCCACATTAACCACCTGACTCCGCGCACGCTGGATATCGACCAGGTCCAGGCCCTGATGCCGGAGTACGGTATCGAACCTAAAGTGCTTATCGAAGGGCCGCCCCGGCGGGAGGTGCCGCTCCTGCTGCGACAAACCAGCTTCAAGGCGCTGGAGGAGCCGGTGCTGTTTGCCGGCGAGCATCGGGGAACCCACAGCGCGCGCTTCGGTGAGATCGAGCAGCGCGGCGTGGCCCTGACGCCAAAAGGGCGGGCGCTCTACGACAGACTGCTGGCGGAGGCGGGCACCGGGAAAGATAACCTGATCCACCAGCATCACCTGCAGGAGAAGTTCAAAGCCTTTCCCGACAGTGAGCTGATGCTACGCCGTCAGGGGCTGGCCTACTTCCGCTACCGCCTGACGCCCACCGGTGAGGGCCATCGTCACGCCTTTGGTCCAGGAGACGATCCACAGCCGCTGATCGAGCGCGGCTGGCTGGTAGCGCAGCCCATCACCTACGAAGATTTTCTGCCGGTCAGCGCGGCAGGGATTTTCCAGTCCAATCTTGGCAATGAAACTCAGCAGCGTCAGCATGGTAATGCCAGCCGTGAGGCGTTTGAGCAGGCGCTGGGCTGTTCGGTACTGGATGAGTTTGCGCTTTACCAGGCAGCGGAGGTGCGCAGCCTGCGGCGTTGTGGACTGGTGTAAAACTCTCATTGGATTCTGCGACAAAGTTGTCTAGAGTGGGCGTGCTTTTATTGCCGCTGTTTCGCTTGCGGGCGGAGCGCTTTCACACGACCAAAAGGACGTTTTCTCAGGCATGAACCGCAGACGTTTTTTAAAATCTTCTATGATACTGGCCGCTGCGAGCGGGACATCAGGACTCGCCTCGCTCTTTTCCCGCGCTGCCTTTGCAGCGGAACCCGGCATTGCCGATGGTCAAAGCCATCGTTTTGATTTCTCCAGACTGCAGGCGACGGCGCACGATCTGGCCCAAACGCCGTGGGGAGGCGCGCCACGTGCGCTGCCCGAGACGCTCGCCACCCTGACGCCGCAGGCTTACAACAGCATTCAGTACGATGCAAAGCAGTCGCTGTGGAACAACGTAGAGGGCCGCCAGCTTGACGTGCAGTTCTTCCACGTGGGAATGGGCTTCCGCCGCCGGGTGCGCATGTTCTCGTTGGATCCCGCCAGCCACCAGGCTCGTGAGATCCACTTCCGGCCGGAGCTGTTTAACTACCACGACGCAGGCGTTGATACCAAACAGCTCGAGGGGCAGAGCGATCTCGGCTTCGCCGGATTCCGCGTGTTTAAGGCTCCGGAGCTGGCCCGTCGGGATATCGTCTCCTTCCTTGGGGCAAGCTACTTCCGCGCGGTTGACAGTACCTACCAGTACGGGCTTTCCGCCCGCGGCGTGGCGATCGATACCTTCACCGACACCCCCGAAGAGTTTCCGGACTTCACCTCGTTCTGGTTTGAAACGGCGAAACCCACGGACACCACCTTTACCGTCTATGCCCTGCTGGACAGCCCGAGCCTGACCGGCGCATATAAATTCGTGATCCACTGTGAGCAGAACCAGGTGATCATGGAGGTAGATAACCATCTCTACGCTCGCAAAGATATCAAACAGCTGGGGATCTCACCGATGACCAGCATGTTCAGCTGCGGCAACAACGAGCGGCGTATGTGCGACACCATCCACCCGCAGATCCACGACTCTGACCGTCTGGCGATGTGGCGGGGTAATGGAGAGTGGATTTGCCGCCCGCTCAATAACCCGCAGAAATTACAGTTTAACGCCTTTGACGATAACAACCCGAAAGGCTTCGGTCTGCTGCAGTTGGATCGCGACTTCTCTCACTATCAGGATGTGATGGGCTGGTACAACAAGCGCCCAAGTCTGTGGGTCGAGCCACGCAATAGCTGGGGCAAGGGGAGCGTTAACCTGATGGAGATCCCTACGACCGGTGAGACGCTGGATAACATCGTCTGCTTCTGGCAGCCGGAAAAACCGGTCAAAGCCGGGGACAGCCTCGCCTTCCAGTACCGTCTTTACTGGAGCGCGCAGCCGCCGGTGCATACGCCGCTGGCCCGCGTGCTGGCGACCCGCACCGGCATGGGTGGCTTCCCGGAAGGATGGGCGCCAGGCGAGCACTATCCGCAGGTGTGGGCCCGCCGTTTCGCCATCGACTTTGCCGGGGGCAACATCAAAGAGGCCGCGCCACGAGGCATTGAGCCCGTGATCACCCTCTCTAACGGTGAGGCGAAGCAGGTTGAGATCCTCTACGTAGAGCCGTTTGACGGCTACCGCATCCAGTTCGACTGGTATCCCACTAACGACGCCACCGATCCGGTGGAAATGCGCATGTTCCTGCGCTGCCAGGGTGAGGCGGTCAGCGAAACCTGGCTCTATCAGTACTTCCCGCCGGCACCGGACAAGCGGACCTACGTTGATGACCGCGTAATGCGCTAGGCTAAGGAGAGAAGATGCAGACCAGTACGGATGAGCTGATCCCCGTTAGCGACACTCTGAAGCTGTGCGCCATTGATGAGCGCTTCGTCAGCGAGCTGTATCAGCTGGTGGTGAAAAATCGGGCGTGGCTCCAGCAGTCGCTAAACTGGCCGCAGTACGTCGCCAGCGAAGAGGACTCGCTCAAAAACGCCCAGAGCAACATCATGCTGCACCAGCGTGGCTATGCCAAAATGTTCCTGATTATGCAGCAGGAGACCCTCGTCGGCGTGCTGTCGTTTAACACCATCGAGCCGCTGAACAAAACTGCCTATATTGGCTACTGGCTGGATGAAGGGCATCAGGGGCAGGGCATTCTCTCCCAGTCGCTGGAGGCGTTTATTCAGCACTATGCCCAGCGCGGCGAGATCCGGCGCTTTGTGATCAAGTGTCGGGTGGATAACGCTGCCAGCAATCGGGTGGCCCAGCGCGCGGGTTTCGTGCTGGAGGGCTGCCTGAAAGAGGCCGAGTTCCTCAATGGCCGCTATGACGATCAAAACCTCTACGCGCGGATTATAGACGCCTAGAGTGCCCCCAGCAGCGGCGTGCGGGTAATACGCTCCGCGCCGCTCATCACCTTCGGACCGCGCAGGTGAATAGACTCTTCTTCCTGGGCGGTCACCGCCGCATCGCCGCTAATCTCAATATGTCCCTCGATAAGTAGATTACCCCTGAGCTGCGCCCGGCCATGAACCAGAACATAGTCGTCAAGCACCAGCGGCCCGCCGCTAATTCGCGCTTCACCCCCGACGCGCACGTGGTGTTTCAGCACGCAGTTGCCCTCTACCACCGCATTCTCCGCTACCTGAGCGCTGTAACGTAGGGTGGGAATGGCATCTTCCCCGCGTCCGGCGACCAGACGGGCGCGATCGTATACCCTGGCGCAGTCGCAGACCCAGACGTCGTTCTCCTCGTTGCCCTCCAGCAGGGCGAAGTCGAAGACCTCCGCGCGATGCTCCACGAAGGCGTAGTTGATGATGGCGTCGCCGTAAATCTGCGCCTGGTGCAGGATGCGAGAGTGGTTCACCGTGGCCCGGTCGTAGATGCGCAGGGTGGCATCGTGATCGAGGGTGAGACCGCGGGCGGCAATAATCTCGCTGCCGTTGAGGATCCGGGCATCGTCGCCGAGCAGACACTCGCCGCTCACCTGTGACCGCTGCACCAGCACGTTGCCGCTCAGACGTGCCCCCCGACAGAGCGTCGACCCATCAACCCAGGCATGGCCGCTAATCTCTACCCCGTCGTAAATGGTACAGGGCTGGCTAATGCGAGCGCTGTCGCGTATCCGGCTGCCGCCGAACACCATGCTGTTCTCATCGTAGATCCAGCAGTTGCCCTGCTGGCTTAGCACCTGCTCATCCTCTACCCAGCCGCCCAGCGTGCCGGCCTGGATATCATGAAAATCCCGCAGGGCGACGATCTGGCGCAGGGTAACGTGCCGCTTTTCACCGTTATCCTGATAGCTAAATGAGCGGCTGGCATCGCTCAGGCGATACTTATTCATTGTTGGTTTTCCACTGATGGCCTTAGATAAACGTAGCAAACTTTGCCGCTCTGGCTATTGCCAAGGAATTTCAATAAAATGTATTTAAAATATCATTTTAAATTTCCCGCCCAAGTAAGGATGGATCATGGCCCAGGTTGATGAGAATTACTTCACTGAAAAATATGGTTTAACCCGCACCCATTCTGAGGTGCTGGCCGCGGCGGCGCGGGTTCCGCCGGGCAAAACGCTCGATCTCGGCTGCGGCAATGGCCGTAATAGCCTCTACCTTGCCGCTAATGGTTACAGTGTCACGGCATGGGACAAGAATCCCATGAGCATCGCTAATATCGAACGGATTAAGGCCGCCGAGGGGCTAACTAATCTTGAGATCGCCACCGTCGACCTCAACGCGCTGAGCTTTGAGGGAGAGTATGACTTTATCCTCTCCACCGTGGTGATGATGTTCCTTGAGCCGCAAACCATCCCTGGCCTGATTGCCAATATGCAGCGCACCACCGTACTGGGAGGCTATAACCTGATTGTCGCCGCGATGGACACGGACGATTTTCCCTGCACGGTCGGCTTCCCGTTTGCCTTTAAAAGCGGAGAGCTGGCGGAGTACTACACTGGCTGGGAAGTCGTGAAATACAATGAAGACGTCGGTGAGCTACACCGCACCGACGCCAATGGCAACCGCATCAAGCTGCGCTTCGCCACGCTGCTGGCGCGTAAACCCGCTTAACGAGCCGCCAGCAGACAGATCTGAAGCGCGACGTTGTAGGACGCCTCGAAGGATTTCAGCGGCAGGAACTCAAAGCGCGAGTGGAAGTTGTGCGCCCCGGTGAAGAAGTTCGGCGTCAGCAGCCCCTTCGCTGAGAGCGCCGCGCCGTCGGTTCCGCCGCGCATTGGGGTTGGTTTCGGCGTAATGCCCAGGCTCTCCATCGCTTCAAACATCAGATCGATGGCGCGGCGATCCTCGCCCACGGCGTTGCTGATGTTGCTGTAGACGTCCTCGATCTCATACTCCACCTTCGCGGTGGGGTGCTGCGCGGCGATACGCTGCGCCACCTCGCCAATCTGCTGCTTGCGCTGCGCGAAGCGTTCTTTATCGAAATCGCGGATGCTGGCGCTGAGCACGGCGTGGCCCTGAACTGCCTCCATACCGTTGAACCAGGTGTAACCCTCGCGGCCTGCGGTATGCTCCGGCGTCTGCTGGCGATCGAAATGGCTGATATAGTCCGTGGCCATCAGCAGGGGGTTTACCAGTACCCCTTTAGCTGACATCGGGTGCGCCGTGACGCCGGTAAAGTGGATCCTGGCCTGGGCGGCGTTAAAGTTCTCGTAAACAATCTCCCCTAGCTCGCAGCAGTCGATGGTCCAGGCAAACTCAACGTCGAAGCGCGAGAGATCCAGCGCCTTGGCCCCGCGCAGGCCTACCTCTTCATCGGGCACAAAGGCCACCACGATATCGCCGTGCTGATGCTCTGCGGTCAGGTTCTCCAGCAGGGTCATGACTACCGTTACCGCCGCCTTGTTGTCTGCGCCCAGCACGCTGGTGCCGTCGCTAAAGATAATCTCTTCCCCGGGGTAGGCTAAAATTTCCGGGTGCTCGGCGGTGCGCAGCCAGATATCCTGCTGGGCATTCAGACAGAGATCTGTGCCGGTAAACTGCAGGATCTGTGGATGAATATCCGGCGACAGTCCGACGTCTACGGTATCGATATGGGTAATAAAACCGACGCGCGGCGCGCCTGCCACGTTGCCCTTTTTAACCGCCGTCACGGTGGCGTGCTCGTCGATCACAATCTCTTCTAATCCCAGTGTTTTTAGCTCGTCGGCCAGCACCCGGGCCATCTCATACTGGCCCGCGGTGGTAGGCAGGGTGGTAGCTGATGCATCACTCTGGCTGGTGATAGCAAGGTAGCTAAAAAAGCGTTGGGTTAATTGTCTGGCGAGTGGCGATGACATAGTGGATCCTTCTTTATTTGTTTTATCAGGTGCTTACGGTGTGACTTTAATGTTATGTATTAACGGGCAAACAACAAGCACTTATTGATAGCACGCTAAGATAGCCGGATAAACGACAGGATAAAGATGATAAGCAAACCCACAACACTTGCACTGGCGTTAGCCGCGCTCACGGTCAGTTCTACCGTGGCAGCGAAGACGCTGGTTTACTGTTCGGAAGGATCGCCTGAAAACTTTAACCCTCAGCTTTACACCTCGGGAACCAGCGTCGATGCCAGCGCCGTGCCGGTTTACAACCGGCTGGTTGAGTTTAAGGTCGGTACCACGGAGCTAGAGCCTGGCCTGGCCGAACGCTGGGACGTCAGCGAAGATGGTAAAACCTACACCTTCCATCTGCGCAAAGGAGTGAAGTTCCAGAGCAATAAATACTTCACCCCGACGCGAGACTTCAACGCCGACGACGTGATCTTCTCGTTTATGCGGCAGAAGGATCCGAATCATCCCTATCACAACGTCTCTAACGGTAACTACTCCAACTTTGAGAGCCTGGAATTTGGCAAGCTGATTACCAGCATCGATAAAGTCGACGACCATACCGTGCGCTTTACGCTTGCGCATCCGGAGGCACCGTTCGTGGCGGATCTGGCGTGGTATTTTGCCTCGATCCTGTCGGCCGAGTATGCCGACGCCATGCTGAAGGCGGGCACCCCGACGCGCGTCGATATGGACCCCATCGGCACCGGTCCGTTCAGGCTGGCGCAGTATCAGAAGGACTCCCGCATCCTGTTTACCGCTTTCCCGGAGTACTGGCAGGGCAAGGCCAAACTGGACCGGCTGGTGTTCAGCATCACCCCGGACGCCTCGGTGCGCTACGCCAAGCTGGAGAAGAACGAGTGTCAGGTGATGGCCTTCCCGAACCCGGCGGATCTGCCGCGGATGCGCGAAAACCCCAATATCAACCTGATGAGCAAGGCCGGGTTAAATACGGGCTTCCTCGCCCTCAACACGCAGAAAGCACCACTGGATAACGTCAAGGTACGCCAGGCGCTAGCGATGGCGATCAACAAGCCGGCGATTATCGACGCGGTGTTCCAGGGCACCGGCACGGCGGCGAAAAACCTGCTGCCGCCGGGAGTCTGGAGCGCTGACAGCGACCTCAAGGATTACGACTACAATCCAGAGCAGGCCAAAGCGCTGCTGGCCGAGGCGGGCTTTAGCAAGGGCTTAAGCATTGACCTTTGGGCGATGCCGGTTCAGCGCCCCTACAACCCCAACGCCAAGCGTATGGCGGAGATGATCCAGGCCGACTGGGCGAAGATTGGCGTGCAGGCGAAAATCGTGACCTTTGAGTGGGGCGAGTACCTTAAGCGCGTGAAAGGTGGTGAGCACCAGGCGGCGCTGATGGGCTGGACCACGGCCACCGGCGATCCGGATAACTTCTTCGGCCCGCTGTTTACCTGCCAGTCGGCGGACGGCGGCTCCAACTCGGCGAAGTGGTGCTATCAGCCGTTTGATAAGCTGATTGCCGAAGCGAAAGGCATCACCGATCAAACTCAGCGTACTGCTCTCTACAAGCAGGCCCAGCAGATGATGCATGACCAGATGCCTGCCGTGATGATTGCCCACTCAACCATTTTCGAACCGGTGCGCAAAGAGGTGCAAGGGTATGAGATCGATCCCTTTGGCAAACACATTTTTTATCAGGTCGATTTGAAAAAATAATCATCCCATGCCTGCGGTCATACGCAGGCATGATTTTTAGTAAAACGGTGATCCAGCGCTCTTTTAGTCACAACAACCCTAATAGGGTTTTGCTATAACTCCGTATGCATCGTCATAATTCCAGGAATAAATACATGCGTACTCACTCATTGATTCATGTTGCCGTACTGTCGGGGCTGCTGGTCCTGACAGGGTGCTCGTCAAAAGTCACACAGCCAGACAAGTATTCCGGTTTTTTAAAAGATTATTCGCATTTGCAGCAGGCGACCTCTGCTTCGGGGAAACCGGTTCTGCGCTGGGTTGACCCGTCGTTTGATGACAGCAAATACGATAGCATCGTCTACAACCCCATTACCTACTATCCGCAACCTAAACCCACCACCCAGATTGGTCAGCAGACCCTCAACGGCCTGCTGACCTACACCAATACCAAGCTGAAAGCTGCCGCTGCCCAACGCAAGCCGCTGGTGGCTACGCCCGGTCCGCGCAGCCTGATTTTCCGTGGCGCGATCACCGGCGTCGACTCCAGTAAAGAGGGGTTGCAGTTCTATGAGGTGATCCCAATTGCGATGGTGGTTGCGGGCACCCAGGCCGCCACCGGTCACCGTACCATGGATACCGCGCTCTATTTTGAGGGCGAACTGATTGACGCCGCTACCAACAAACCGGTGATCAAAGTGGTGCGTAAAGGCGAGGGTAAAGATCTCAATAACCAGAATACGCCGCTCACCGTCGACACCCTCAAGCAGGTGGTGGACGATCTGGCCAGCGATGCGACGCTGTTCCAGGTTAAAAAACAGTAGTCAGCGAAGCGCCATCCCGGTGATGGCGCTTCTCTTTTCCCTCACGCCGAGCGCGGTCGCCCGTGCCAGACGCGCAGCAGACTCTCTGGCCGGGTAAACATCACCAGATTACCCACCAGGATCAGCGCCAGCCCCACCACGGCATTGCTCTCCCAGCGGTACCCTTCGAACAGGGTAGAGAGCGTTAACGCCACCAGCGGAAAGAGCAGCGTGCTGTAGGCGGCTTTGCTCGCCCCGATGCGACCCACCAGCGTAAAATAGACCCCAAAGCCAACGACCGAACCGAACAGCGCCAGGTAAACCAACGCGCTGAGGTAGCTCACCGTCCACTCGGGCGCGAAGCTGTCGCCCCGTACCAGGGCGATGAAGCCCATAATCAGCGTGCCGTAGAACATGGCCCAGCCGTTGGTGGTCATGGTCTCCAGCCCTTTACGCTGGTGGCGCAGGCTGATCATATTGCCCAGCGAAAAGCCTAAAGTGCCCAGCGCTGACAGGCCAATCCCCAGCAGCAGGTTGAAGTTGGGATCTTTGGCGAGCAGATCCTGCCAGAAGAGGGCGACGATGCCGGTCAGGCCCAGCGCAGCGGCAAGAAAGAAGCGAGCGGGCGGGCGCTGCCCAAAGAAAATAAAGCTGTTTATCGCGTTGAATAGCACCGCCATGGAGAAGATGACCGACTCAAGGCCGGTGTTGATCCACGCCGCAGCGGTGTAAAAGCACCAGAAGTTGAAGCCAAACACGCAGCCGCCCTGCACCATACACATCAGGTGATCCCGGAGCGTCAGGGCGCGCAGCCGCTTAAGCAACAGCAGGGTCAGCAGCATGATGGCCGAGGCCAGCGCGAAGCGCCAGAAAATGGAGACCGGCGCAGCGACCGACCCCTGCTGCAAATGGATAGCAATCCACGTTGTTCCCCAAATCACCACCACCAGGCTATACATTAATGCGTTCATTGTGCGCTGCTCTCCATCATTAAAAACCCTATTTTCATGCGCGACGGGCGGTGACGCTTGCAGGGGATTGCGGGAGACTTGCAAATTCTTGCGGTTTTTTGGCGGCCAGAGGGCGGCAACGCTTTCATCCGTGCCGCACTCTTCATACACTAAGGATCTGGTTAATCACTTGTTAATGTGGCGATGGCAGAAACCTACGGTGCTTTTGAAAACCTGCGCAGGCACAGCGCGGTGCTGAAAAATTCAGTGGCCCTGAATAATGGCATGCAGCTGGCCGCATGGTCCAACAAGCGCGATCGCATTACCCAATATTGCGATCACCACACGTTAAGCCTCTACGTTGCCGACGGCTATGAGAGCTACCATAAAACCCGCAGTGGCTGGCAGAACGGCGGCGGGCCGGACCGGTTCTGCCTTCTGCCGAAAGAGAGTGAATCGACCTGGGATATTCGCGACGATCTCTCCTTCGTGCACCTCTACTGCACCGATGCGCATCTGCGCAGCGTTGGGGAGCAGATCTGGGATCGCAGCCCGGCCACGCTGACGCTGGATGAGAAGACCTTTGGTCAGGATGCGCAGATCACTGCTCTCTACCGCCAGTTTTTGCTCGACTGCGACTGGCAGCAGCAGGCCAACCAGCTTACCCTGAGCACAGCATCGACGCTGCTGCTGACCCATATTATTCAGCGCTACAGCAGCGTGCAGTGGCGCATGCCGAACGTCACCGGCGGGCTGGCCCCGTCGGTGCTGCGTAACGTACTGGAGTATATCGACGCCCATCTTGCCGAGCCGCTGACCCTTGCCGATCTCGCTAGCCAGGCGTCCTTAAGCGAATACCATTTTGCCCGCATGTTTCGTCACTCCTCCGGGCTTGCGCCACACCAGTACGTCATGCAACGGCGGATGCACCAGGCCCGGGATAGGGTATGCCACACGGCGCTGCCGCTAACCGATATCGCCCTCGGGTGCGGGTTCAGTTCGGCCAGCCACTTCAGTAACCGTTTCAAAAGCGTGTTTGGCGTGACGCCGTCACAAATGCGCGCGGCGTACGCCTGACAGGACGGCAAAGCAGATCCCCCCCACCAGCAGACCCCAGAATGCCGACCCGATGCCCAGCAGCGTCACGCCGCTGGCGGTTACGAGAAAGGTGACTACCGCGGCATCGCGTTCGCGCTCGTTTACTAGCGCCTGATGCAGGCTGCCGCCGATCGTACCCAGCAACGCCAGCCCTGCCAGGGTCTGGATCCAGCTCAGCGGAAGGGCAGCCATTAGTCCGCTTATCGAGCCGCCAAACAGGCCCGCCAGCAGATAGAAGATGCCTGCGGCAGCGGCAGCCTGCCAGCGTTTATCCGCATCCGGGTGCGCATCTGGGCTTTGACAGATGGCGGCGGTGATGGCGGCGATACAGACGGAGTAGACTCCAAATACGCTGCCCAGCAGCGCCAGTCCGCCGGTAAAGACCATCAGCGGCGAGGCGGGAACATGATAGCCAGCAGCCTGCATAGTGGCGAAACCGGGCGCGTTTTGCGAGGCCATCGTCGCCAGGAAAAAGGGCAGGCCCACGCTGATTAAGGTGGTCAGAGTAAAGCGAGGGGCAATTATCTCGGGCATCACCACCGAAAAGTGCAGCGCAGACGTGACAACGTCACCGTCTAGCCAGGCCACGAATGCGCCTGTAATTAGAGTGGCAATAATGGCGTAGCGCGGCGCTAGCGCTTTGCAGATCAGCCATGCCAGCAACATGCTGACACTTAAACTGAAATCGCTCTGTAAATTAGTAAAGGCCTGCAATCCAAAACGCAGTAAGATACCGGCCAGCATCGCCGCTGCCAGCGAGTGCGGGACAATCTTCATCAGCCTGGCAAACAGGCCGGTAAGGCCGCAGAGCAGGATCAGGGCATTAGCAAAGATAAATACCCCGACGGCCTCGTTGAGGGTGGCCCCGTCAAGGCTGGTAGCGAGCAGCGCCGCGCCGGGGGTTGACCAGGCGGTGAGCAACGGAACGCGGTAGCGCAGGGTCAGCACAAGGGTGCTAATACCCATTGCCAGCCCCAGCGCCGTCATCCAGCCGGCGATTTGCACCGGGCTGGCACCGGCGACGCTGGCGGCCTGCCAGATAATGGCCGCCGAGCTGGCGTAACCCACCAGCACCGCTACAAAGCCAGCCAGCAGGGTGGAAAAGGGAAAGGGACGCAGGGGCATAATGACTCCATGTACGCTATCACGGTAGATAAAAATAGCATTGTGCGTTATAACGCACAACAAGCCATTCACGCACGAGGGAGGGAGAGTATGGATCTGCCACAGTATCTGTCTGCGACACTGAAAACGCTGCGCCAGAGCCGGGGCTGGAGCCTTTCGCGCCTCGCCACGGAAACCGGCGTCTCGAAAGCGATGCTCGGCCAGATCGAGCGCAATGAATCCAGCCCCACGGTGGCTACGCTATGGAAAATCGCTACCGGGCTAAACGTACCGCTCTCCACGTTTATCACCGCAGCGGATGCCAGCGCGCCGCAGGCCTACGATCCTGACCAGCAGGCGATGACCATTACGCCGATCTTCCCGTGGGATAGCGAGCTGTGCTTTGACCACTTTTCGGTAACCCTTGCCCCCGGCGCGTTCAGCGAGTCCACTCCGCACGAGCAGGGTGTCATTGAACATGTGGTGGTGATTTCCGGCACGCTGGAGATGCGGATCGACGGCGAGTGGCAGACGCTACAGACGGGGAGCGGGGTCAGGTTTGCCGGGGATAAAACCCATGCCTACCGCAACAGCAGCGGACAGACCACCCAGTTTCACTCTCTGATCCACTATCCAAAAGAGCGAGTGGTGGGAAAAATAACGACCCATAGCCCTGACGCACCCTAAAGAGACGGTGTCGGCATAGCGAAAATGTTTTCGTCCGGGCCAGCTTCTCACTACAATAGCGGCCATTTTGTTGATCACGGATAATAACGACCCTATGCGCCTGCCCACTCATCATCTTGAACTGTTAAGCCCGGCCCGCGACACCGCCATCGCCCGCGAGGCTATCCTGCACGGGGCCGATGCTGTCTATATCGGCGGTCCCGGCTTTGGTGCACGCCATAATGCCAGCAACAGTCTGCGCGATATCGCCGAGCTGGTACCTTTTGCCCATCGCTACGGGGCAAAAATCTTTATTACCCTGAATACCATTCTGCATGATGATGAGCTGGAGCCGGCCCAGCGCCTGATTACCGACCTCTATGAGACCGGCGTCGATGCGCTGATCGTGCAGGATATGGGCGTGCTGGAGCTGGATATTCCCCCCATCGAGCTGCACGCCAGCACCCAGTGCGATATCCGCAGCGTAGAGAAGGCGAAGTTTCTCTCTGACGTCGGCTTCTCGCAGATCGTTCTGGCTCGTGAGCTGAACCTGCAGCAGATCCGTGCTATCCACGACAGCACCGACGCCACCATTGAGTTCTTTATCCACGGTGCCCTGTGTGTAGCGTATTCCGGGCAGTGCAACATCTCTCACGCCCAGACCGGGCGCAGCGCTAACCGCGGCGACTGCTCGCAGGCCTGCCGTCTCCCCTATACCCTGAAAGACGATCAGGGCCGGGTGGTGTCGTTTGAAAAGCATCTCCTGTCGATGAAGGACAATGACCAGACCGCCAACCTCGGAGCGCTGATCGACGCCGGAGTGCGCTCCTTTAAGATTGAGGGGCGCTACAAAGATATGAGCTACGTGAAAAACATCACCGCTCACTACCGGCAGATGCTGGACGCCATCATTGAGGAGCGGGGCGATCTGGCGCGCTCCTCAGCGGGGCGCACCGAGCACTTCTTTATCCCATCGACGGACAAAACGTTCCATCGCGGCAGCACCGACTATTTCGTTAACGCCCGTAAGATCGACATCGGCGCATTTGATTCGCCGAAGTTTATCGGTCTGCCGGTGGGTGAAGTGCTGAAGGTAGGCAAAGATTATCTCGACGTTGACGCCAGCGAGACGTTAGCTAACGGCGATGGGTTGAACGTGCTGATTAAGCGTGAGATTGTCGGCTTTCGCGCCAATACGGTAGAGAAAACGGGCGAAAACCGCTATCGCGTGTGGCCGAACGAGATGCCCGCCGATCTCTACAAGGTGCGGCCGAATCATCCCCTTAACCGTAACCTCGATCACAACTGGCAGCAGGCGCTGACCAAAACTTCCAGCGAGCGCCGCGTTGGCGTGGATATCGAGCTGGGGGGCTGGCAAGAGCAGCTGATCCTCACCCTGACCAGTGAAGAGGGAGTGAGCATTACCCATACGCTGGAGGGCGAGTTTGCCGACGCCACCAACGCTGAAAAGGCGCTCAGCCAACTGCACGATGGCCTGGCTAAGCTGGGACAAACCATTTACTACGCCCGCGATATTCGCGTCAACCTGCCGGGCGCGCTGTTTGTCCCTGCCAGCCAGCTAAACCAACTGCGCCGCGAGGCCGTAGAGCTGCTTGATAGCGCCCGTCTGGCAAACTACCCGCGCGGCAGCCGCAAAGCCGTAGCGACGCCAGCCCCAGTCTATCCGGATACCCATCTCTCGTTCCTGGCAAACGTCTACAACGAGAAGGCGCGCACTTTCTATCACCGTTACGGCGTGCAGCTGATTGATGCCGCCTACGAGGCGCATGAAGAGAAGGGCGACGTGCCAGTGATGATCACCAAGCACTGCCTGCGCTTTGCCTTTAACCTCTGTCCGAAGCAGGCGAAGGGATCGATTAAGAGCTGGAAAGCGACGCCGATGCAGCTGGTACACGGCGATGAAGTGTTGACCCTGAAGTTTGACTGCCGTCCCTGTGAGATGCACGTGATTGGCAAAATGAAAAACCATATCCTCAAGATGCCCCAGCCGGGCAGCGTTGTGGCCTCCATCAGCCCGGATGAGCTGATGAAGACCATGCCAAAACGCAAAGGGTAGGACCCAGAGTAGGCCCGGCAGGCGTAAGCGCCGCCGGGCAGATCGGTTAATGTGATTTAAAGCCCGCCGCCGACATCAGCAGCCGAAACGCCATGCTGACCGCAGTAAGCGCCAGCACGCTGGCGACCCAGATAGCAATCAGCCAGAACAGCCGTTTCACAAAACGCGGTGCTGCCATCAGTGGTATCCCTCCCCAGGCTGAACTTTGCCCCGGAACACGTAGTAGCTCCACGCGGTATACACCAGGATCAGCGGAATAATCAGCAGCGCGCCCACCAGCATAAAGCCCTGGCTTTGTGGCGGCGAGGCGGCATCCCACAGGGAGATACTGGGCGGGATGATATTCGGCCAGATGCTGATCCCGAGTCCGCTAAAGCCGAGGAATACCAGCCCCAGGGTCAGCACGAACGGTAAGGTGTGATGGGCGTGGTTACTCAGGCTGCGCCACTGCCAGAAGCTGAGCAGGAGCACCAGCAGCGGCACCGGCAGGAAGAAGAACAGGTTTGGCATGCTGAACCAGCGATCGGCGATGCCCTGGTGGGTCAGCGGCGTCCAGAGGCTGATCACGCCAATGGTCACCAGCAGCGCCAGCAGCAGCTGTTTCGCCCTGTGTCGCATCGTCTCCTGCAATGCGCCACCGCTCTTCATGACCATCCAGGTGGCACCGAGCAGGGCATAAGCGATGGTTAATCCCAGGCCGCAGAAGAGGTTAAACGCCGTTAGCCAGTCCAGCGCGCCGCCGCTAAAGCGCCGTCCGGTCACCTCAAAGCCGTTCAATACCGCGCCAACCACCACGCCCTGGGCGAAGGTGGCGACGATCGATCCGAAAATAAACGACTTATCCCAGAACGGACGGTGGGCTGGCGTGGCCTTGAAGCGAAATTCGAACGCCACGCCGCGGAAGATCAGTCCCGCCAGCATGATGGTCAGCGGAATGGTCAGCGCGTCGGCAATCACCGCGTAGGCCAGCGGGAACGCGCCAAACAGGCCCGCGCCCCCCATGACTAACCAGGTTTCGTTGCCATCCCAGACCGGCGCGACGCTGTTGACCATCACGTCACGATCTTCACCGTTGCGAATGAGGGGAAACAGAATACCGATCCCGAGATCGAAGCCGTCCATCACGATATACATCAGCGTGGCGAAGACGATTATCACAAACCAGATAACTGACAGATCGATACCCATTATTTGTTCTCCTCTGTCTCTAACGACTCACCGGCCGCAGAGAGCGGACGCGCCGGGCGGCCCTCTGTCGGGTGACGATCTTCGGGCTGCGGACCGGCCTTGATCAGTCTGCCGATATAGACATACCCCACGCCAAAGACGGCGGAGTAGACCACAAAGAATCCCAGCAGAGTCAGGCTCATCTGCAAGGTGCTGTGTTGCGAGACGGCATCAATGGTGCGCAGCTGGCCGTAGACCACCCACGGCTGGCGTCCCACCTCGGTGGTCACCCAGCCCGCCAGCAGGGCAATCAACCCGGCAGGCCCCATCCACAGGGCGAAGTGATGAAACGATCGGGAGGTGTAGAGACGGCCCTTGTAACGCAGCCACAGCCCGACCACGCCCAGCAGCAGCATCAGCAGACCCATCGCCACCATCAGGCGGAACGACCAAAAGACAATGGTGGAGTTAGGGCGATCCTCTTTCGGGAACGACTTGAGCGCCGGAACCTGCTTATCCAGACTGTGGGTCAGGATCAGACTGCCGAGGGCAGGAATTTCCAGCCCGTAGCGGGTGCGCTCCTGCTCCATATCCGGCCAGCCAAACAGCAGCAGCGGAGTGGGTTCACCGGGCGGGTTTTCCCAGTGCCCTTCGATGGCGGCGATCTTCGCTGGCTGATGCTCCAGGGTGTTCAAACCATGCATATCGCCCACCACGGCCTGGATCGGGGCCACCACCAGCGCCATCCACAGCGCCATAGAGAACATCTTGCGGATAGCGGGCGTATTGTTGCCTTTGAGAAGATGCCAGGCACCCGAGGCACCCACAAACAGCGCGCTGCTCAGGAAGGCCGCGATAGACATATGCAGCAGGCGGTAGGGGAACGACGGGTTAAAGATGACCTTGAACCAGTCAACCGGGATCACCTGACCGTTGACAATCTCATAGCCCTGCGGGGTATGCATCCAGCTATTGGAAGCGAGGATCCAGAAGGTGGACATCAGCGTGCCGAGGGCCACCATGCAGGTCGAGAAAAAGTGCAGGCCGGGGCCGACCTTGTTCCAGCCGAAGAGCATCACGCCGAGGAAGCCAGCCTCAAGGAAGAAGGCCGTCAGCACCTCATAGGTGAGCAGCGGCCCGGTAATGCTCCCGGCAAACTGCGAGAAGCCACTCCAGTTGGTACCAAACTGGTAGGCCATCACCAGCCCTGAAACGACACCCATCCCAAAGTTGACGGCGAAAATTTTCACCCAGAAGAGATACAGCGTTCGCCAGACCTGATTTTGCGTCTTGAGCCACAGGGCCTCAAGCACCGCCAAATAGCTGGCCAGCCCGATAGTGATAGCAGGAAATAAAATATGGAATGAGACGGTAAAGGCGAATTGAATTCGCGCCAGATGGAACGCGTCTAGATCAAGCATGCAGGACTCCGCGCATAATTTAATTTATGTCAGCGAAAGTATAGGTGATGTCAATGAATGCGGGCAGAAACAGCACCCGAACTTAAAAGCATAACAGTTGCCTCTTGGCTAATCCTTTAACCGTAGAAAGCGCTTTCTGTTATACAATGGGCAGAGAGGAATTCACAGGACTGAGTAATGAAAAAGTATCAGCAGCTGGCGCAGCAGATTATTGAGCAGATCAATCTTGGCGTCTGGCAGCCTGGCGATCGGCTGCCGTCGCTGCGCGAGCAGGTCACCATCAGCCACGTCAGTTTTATGACCGTCAGCCACGCCTACCAGATGCTGGAGAGCCAGGGACGGATCGTTGCCCGGCCGCAGTCCGGCTACTATGTTGCGTCACCTCCCTCCCGCAAGCCGCCCATGCCGCCCGCCCAGGTGATGCAGGACGAGGCCGTGGACATCAACACCTACATTTTTGAGGTGCTGCAGGCCAGCTGCGATGCCTCGGTGCTGCCGTTTGGCTCGGCGTTTCCCGATCCGCGCCTGTTTCCACTTCAGCAGCTTAACCGCTCCCTGGCTAACGTCAGCAAAACCGCCAACGCCATGAGCGTGATCGAGAACCTGCCGCCGGGCAATGCCGAGCTGCGCCATGCCATTGCCCGCCGCTATGCCCAGCAGGGGATGAACATCTCTCCCGATGAGGTGGTGATCACCGCAGGCGCGCTGGAGGCGCTCAACCTCAGCCTGCAGGCGGTCACCGAGCCGGGTGATTGGGTGATTGTTGAGAACCCCTGTTTTTATGGGGCGTTACAGGCGCTGGAGCGGCTTAAGCTCAAGGCCCTGGCGGTCGCCACCGACGTTGAGGAGGGGATTGATCTCGATGCGCTGGCCCAGGCGCTAAACGACTATCCGGTGAAGGCCTGCTGGCTAATGACCAACAGCCAGAATCCGCTCGGCTTCACCCTGAGCAATGAGAAAAAGGCGCGGCTGGTGGCCCTGCTGGCAGAGCACAACGTCACTCTGATTGAGGACGACGTCTACAGCGAGCTCTACTTTGGCCGTGAGAAGCCGCTTCCTGCTAAAGCGTGGGATACGCAGGAGATGACCCTGCACTGCGCGTCGTTCTCGAAGTGTCTGGTCGCCGGGTTCCGCATCGGCTGGGTGGCAGCGGGGAAACACGCCCGACGTATCCAGCAGCTGCAGCTGATGAGCACCCTCTCGACCAGCTCGCCGATGCAGCTGGCGCTGGTGGACTATCTCTCCACCAAACGCTACGACGCCCATCTGCGTCGACTGCGCCGCACCCTGGCGGAGCGCAAGCAGCAGGCCAGGCAGGCGCTGCTACGCCATCTTCCTGACGAGGTGAAGATCCACCCCAGCGACAGCGGCTACTTTCTTTGGCTTGAGCTGCCCGCCCCCCTGGATGCCGGGCAGCTAAGCGAGCGGGCGCTGGCGCACCGCATCAGCATCGCGCCAGGCAAAATGTTCTCTACCTCGGACACCTGGGCTCCCTTTTTCCGCTTCAACACCTCCTGGGCATGGGGCGATCGTGAAGAGCAGGCGGCCAAAACGCTGGGGATGTTGATCCGCGAGGCCATGGCATAACGCACCGGTATTAACCCGTTGTCTCTGCTCCAGAAGATGGCGGAGTGCGTCATCTGTCACAACCTAAGCAAATTTCTTTTGCGCCTTATGTGGGGCCGCAGCGCGCCGTCTACCTTTACTGAGGGAGATATTTTTACGGCACGGCTGCCGCACATTTGATTGCGACAGGAGTAATGGCTTATGAGTAAGACATTTGCCCGCAGCACGCTGTACGCGCTCGGTATGACTATTGTCACCGCGCAGGCAGCCGAGCCAACGGAAGTCGGTAAAGGGGAAGGGCGTCTCGATATCATCGCCTGGCCGGGATACATCGAGCGCGGTCAGACCGATAAGCAGTATGACTGGGTCAGCGAGTTTGAAAAAGCCTCCGGCTGCCAGGTGAACGTGAAGACCGCCGCCACCTCGGACGAGATGGTGAGCCTGATGGCGAAGGGCGGCTACGACCTTGTCACCGCCTCCGGCGACGCATCCCTGCGCCTGATCATGGGCAAGCGCGTTCAGCCCATCAATACCGCCCTGATCCCCAACTGGAAAAACGTCGACCCGCGCGTGGCCAAGGGCGACTGGTTTAACGTTGGCGGCAACGTCTACGGTACGCCCTATCAGTGGGGGCCCAATCTGCTGATGTATAACAGCAAAACCTTCCCGACGCCGCCAGACAGCTGGGCGGTCATCTTCGTTAAGCAGAACCTGCCGGACGGCAAGAGCAACCAGGGGCGGGTTCAGGCGTACGACGGCCCTATCTACATTGCCGATGCCGCCCTGTTTGTGAAAGCCACCCAGCCGCAGCTGGGCATTAGCGATCCCTATCAGCTCAGCGAAGAGCAGTATCAGGCGGTGCTGAAGGTGCTCCGCGACCAGCATGGACTGATCCACCGCTACTGGCACGACACCACCGTGCAGATGAGCGATTTCAAAAACGAAGGCGTGGTGGCCTCCAGCGCCTGGCCCTATCAGGCCAACGCTTTGAAAACCGAAGGCCAGCCCATCGCCACCGTCTTCCCGAAGGAGGGGGTGACCGGCTGGGCGGATACCACCATGCTGCATACCGATGCGAAACACCCCAACTGCGCTTACAAATGGATGGACTGGTCGCTGACGCCGAAGGTGCAGGGCGACGTGGCCGCCTGGTTTGGCTCGCTGCCGGTGGTGGCGGAGGGCTGCAAGGCCAGTACCCTGCTGGGCGAGAAGGGCTGCGAAACCAATGGCTATGGGTTCTTTGACAAGATCGCCTTCTGGAAAACGCCGGTTGCTGAAGGGGGCAAGTTCGTGCCCTACAGCCGCTGGACTCAGGATTACATCGCCATTATGGGCGGCCGCTGATCGTCAGGAGTGACGCATGACCTATGCCGTTGAGTTTGATGATGTCTCGCGGATCTACGGTGACGTTCGGGCGGTGGACGGCGTTAGCCTGGCCGTTAACGACGGGGAGTTTTTCTCTATGCTGGGGCCGTCCGGCTCCGGCAAAACCACCTGCCTGCGGCTGATCGCCGGCTTTGAACAACTCTCCGGTGGCGCGGTACGCATTTTTGGCAAGCAGGCCAGCGAGCTGCCGCCGTGGGAGCGCGACGTCAATACCGTGTTTCAGGATTACGCCCTCTTTCCGCACATGTCGATTCTGGATAACGTCGCCTACGGGCTGATGGTCAAAGGCATCGGCAAAAAAGCCCGCCATGCTCAAGCCCACGAGGCGCTGGAGCGGGTGGCGCTGGGGTTTGCCCACGCACGGAAACCGTCCCAGCTCTCCGGGGGACAGCGGCAGCGGGTTGCCATTGCCCGGGCGCTGGTTAATCAGCCGCGCGTGCTGCTGCTGGACGAGCCGCTTGGCGCGCTGGATCTTAAGCTGCGGGAGCAGATGCAGTTCGAGCTGAAGAAGCTTCAGCAGGATCTTGGCATCACCTTTATTTTTGTCACCCACGACCAGGGCGAGGCGCTGTCGATGTCCGACCGCGTCGCGGTGTTCAATAACGGTAAGATCGAGCAGATTGCTGCCCCGCGCGATCTCTACCTGCGGCCGCGCACCCCCTTCGTGGCGGGCTTTGTAGGCACCTCCAACGTGTTTAGCGCCGCCAGGGCGCAGGCGCTGTGCGGCATGGCCGGAAGCTACTCTCTGCGTCCAGAGCATATCCGGCTGGACTGGACGAATGAAGTGCAAACCGAGGGCGTGGTGCAGACGGTACAGTATCAGGGAGCCGCGACGCGCATTGAGCTAAAGCTTGCGGATGGCGAGAGGCTGCTGGTCAGCGAGGCCAATCTTCTTGATGCCCGTCAGCCTGCTTCACTCCAGCCAGGGCAGACCGTGCCGCTCTCCTGGTCCCGTGCGGCAATGGTTCCGCTGCAGGAGGCGTAGATGGCGATGAGCGCTATGCCCGCCCCGCGCCCGTCGGCGCACGGTCGCCTGAGCGGGCTGTTCTGGCGCAGGCCGACGCTGGGCCTTGTCCTGCTGCTGCTCGCCCCGCTGATGTGGTTCGGTATTGTCTATCTCGGGTCGCTGCTAACGCTGCTGTGGCAGGGGCTTTACACCTTCGACGACTTCACCATGTCGGTGACGCCGGATTTAACCCTGGCGAATTTGCAGGCGCTGTTTCAGCCCGCCAACTACGACATTATTTTGCGCACGCTGACCATGGCGATTGCGGTGACCATTGCCAGCGCAATCCTCGCTTTTCCGCTAGCGTGGTTTATGGCTCGCTATACCCAGGGCAAGATGAAGGCCTTTTTCTATATTGCGGTAATGCTCCCCATGTGGGCGAGCTATATCGTTAAGGCCTACGCCTGGACCTTGCTGCTGGCGCGGGACGGCGTGGCCCAGTGGTTTTTACAGCATCTGGGTTTGCAGCCGCTGCTGGAGAGCGTGCTGACCCTGCCTGCGGTGGGCGGCAGCACGCTCTCGACTTCCGGCCTCGGGCGCTTCCTGGTCTTCGTCTACATCTGGCTACCGTTCATGATCCTGCCGGTGCAGGCGGCGCTGGAACGCTTACCGCCGTCGCTGCTGCAGGCGTCGGCGGATCTCGGCGCGCGACCGGCCCAGACGTTCCGGCACGTGGTGCTGCCCCTGGCAATCCCCGGCGTCGCGGCAGGGTCAATCTTTACCTTCTCCCTGACGCTGGGGGACTTCATTGTTCCCCAGCTGGTGGGCCCGCCGGGCTTCTTCATTGGCAACATGGTCTATTCCCAGCAGGGCGCAATTGGCAATATGCCGATGGCAGCGGCGTTTACGCTGGTTCCTATCATCTTAATTGCCCTCTATCTGGCGTTCGTGAAGCGCCTGGGAGCGTTCGATGCACTCTGATCGCGCACCGCTGCTGTTAAAACTGGCTGCCTGGGGCGGGGTGATTTTTCTGCACTTCCCGCTGCTGATCATCGCCATCTACGCCTTTAATACCGAAGACGCCGCCTTTAGTTTCCCGCCCCAGGGCCTGACGCTGCGCTGGTTCAGCGTCGCCGCGTCGCGGGGCGACATCCTTGATGCAGTGACACTGTCACTTAAGGTGGCGGCGCTGGCGACCCTGGTGGCGCTAATACTTGGCACGCTTGCTGCTTGTGCTCTCTGGCGCAGCCAGTTTTTTGGCAAGAGTGCCGTCTCGCTGCTGCTACTGTTGCCCATTGCCCTGCCGGGCATCGTAACCGGTCTGGCGCTGCTGACGGCGTTTAAAACGGTAGGGCTGGAGCCAGGGTTTCTGACCATCGTGATTGGCCATGCCACCTTCTGCGTGGTGGTGGTTTTTAACAACGTCATTGCCCGCTTCAGGCGCACCGCCTGGAGCATGGTGGAGGCGTCGATGGATCTGGGGGCCAACGGCTGGCAGACCTTTCGCTACGTGGTGATGCCCAATCTTGGCTCGGCGCTGCTGGCGGGCGGAATGCTGGCGTTTGCCCTGTCGTTTGATGAAATCATCGTCACCACCTTTACCGCCGGACACGAACGTACCCTGCCACTGTGGCTGCTTAACCAGCTGGGCAGACCGCGCGAGGTGCCGATCACCAACGTGGTGGCGCTGCTGGTAATGCTGGTGACCACGCTGCCGATTTTAGGCGCATGGTGGCTGACCCGCAGGGGCGAGAACGCCTTTGGCAACGAGAAATAACTGACCCTCAACCAGGACATGACTATGCAAGATCAACTGTTAATTAATGGCCAACTGGTCAGCGGCGAAGGGGAAAAGCAGGCGGTTTATAATCCCGCAACCGGTGAGGTGCTGCTGGAGATCGCCGAAGCCTCTGCCGCCCAGGTAGACGCTGCGGTGCAGGCCGCCGATCGCGCCTTTAGCGAGTGGGGCTATGCTACACCGAAAGTCCGTGCCCAGGCGCTGCTCGATCTCGCCCAGGCCATTGAAGATAATGCTGAGGTGCTGGCCCAGCTGGAGTCCCTTAACTGCGGCAAGCCGCTGCACTGCGTGACAGGCGATGAGATCCCCGCCGTGGTTGACGTCTTTCGCTTCTTCGCCGGGGCGGCGCGCACCCTGAACGGACTGGCGGCGGGGGAGTATCTGGAGGGGCATACCTCGATGATCCGCCGCGATCCGGTGGGCGTGGTGGCATCAATTGCGCCCTGGAACTACCCGCTGATGATGGCGGCCTGGAAGCTGGCTCCCGCCCTTGCGGCGGGTAACTGCGTAGTGATCAAGCCTTCAGAGATCACGCCGCTCACCGCCCTGAAGCTGGCAGAGCTGGCGAAGGATATTTTCCCGGCCGGGGTGCTTAACGTGCTGTTTGGCCGGGGCAAGACCGTGGGCGATCCGCTCACCGGGCACGAGAAGGTGCGAATGGTTTCCCTGACCGGCTCCATTGCCACCGGGGAGCATATCATCGGCCACACCGCCTCTTCAGTGAAACGCACCCACATGGAGCTAGGCGGCAAAGCGCCGGTTATCGTCTTTGACGATGCCGACCTCGACGCGGTGGTGGAGGGGGTACGGACCTTTGGCTACTATAACGCGGGTCAGGACTGTACCGCCGCCTGCCGTATCTATGCCCAGAAGGGTATTTACGATGCGCTGGTAGAGAAGCTGGGCGCAGCGGTGGCGAGCCTGAAGATGGGTGCGCCAGACGACGAAAGTACCGAACTGGGGCCGCTCAGCTCCGCAGCCCACCTGGAGCGCGTGACACAGGCGGTAGAGGCCGCGAAAGCGCTGGGGCATATCAGCGTAGTGACCGGAGGCGAGAAGCGCGACGGTGCAGGCTACTATTTCCAGCCGACGCTTTTGGCCGGGGCGAAGCAGGAGGATGACATCGTCCAGAACGAGGTATTTGGCCCGGTAGTAAGCGTGACTGCGTTTGACGATGAGGACCAGGTCCTGAATTGGGCCAACGACTCCCGCTACGGGCTGGCCTCATCGGTGTGGACCCGGGACGTGGGTCGGGCGCACCGGCTAAGCGCCCGCCTGCAGTACGGCTGCACCTGGATCAACACCCACTTTATGTTGGTCAGCGAGATGCCGCACGGCGGGCAGAAGATGTCCGGCTACGGCAAGGATATGTCGGTCTACGGCATCGAAGACTACACCGTGATTCGTCATGTGATGATTAAACACTAGAGTATGCGCCCGGTGGCGCTTCGCTTACCGGGCCTACGGTGTCGTAAAACTGTACTGTTGCCTTCTTTTTTTGCTCTTCTCTTTATTTCGCCCGCTGCAGATAATCAACAGAGCTTTTCCCTCGCTTTCGCAGGGATAAAGCTTGATTTACATCAATAAAAAATGCATATTGCGCGCGTTTTATTCTTTTTGAGCAAATGTCGGCTATGACCCTATACCAAAAAATGCTGGTCTTCTACGCTGTGATGGCGACGATCTGTGCCCTTATCACCTGGTTCCTGTCAAAGGATCGCAAGCGGATCCGCTTCCTGTGCGCATTTCTGATCGGCTCCACCTGGCCGATGAGCTTTCCGGTAGCGCTGCTGATCTCGCTGTTCTAAGCGTGCGCCGGTAAGAGGTTCCCCGGCGCGCACTGCGTCGCCGGGGGAGGCGATTAGGGCAGAAGCGTGAGCAACGTTTTGCGCTGGGCATCCGTCACGTCTGATGGGTGCCGATAGCCAATATTCTCCGTGCTGCGGGTATAGAGCGCCACCAGCCAGTCATAAACGTAGCGCGTTGCGGCATGCACCGGCTGATCGCCGAGTCGCGTTAGCCTGCCTTCGGTATGGGCTGGTGCGTCGGTGCTGAAGATCGCGCTGCCTTTTTGGATGCGACTAGCCGGGCGCTGATCAACCGCAACGTCGGCATAGCCCAGCCAGGCAATCAGATTGCCAATCGCCGCGTGCAGCTGCGCCGCACAGGCGTTATCCCGCTGCATCAGGGTTTGCAGCTGGCTGGCGAGATCCAGCCTATAGCTGGTGGTGATAATCGTGTCCGCCACCTGGCGCAGCGTAGCCGGGGTGATGTCCAGCCGGACCGCGCTCTCTGCGCTTCGGCTCCACTGGCGAAGATGATTCACCCACATGGCGTGTGCCTGTTGGCCCGCATCCCGTGCTGCGCTGGCGCGCTCCGGCGTCTCCTGCGCATCGGCAAAGAGATCGATCGCCTCGTTAAACAGGCCGCTCACCTTCTCCTCACGCGGGAGCTGCACCTTCCACAGGGCATCAAACTGCTTCATCTCTGGCAGCAGACCTTCCAGCAGTTCACCGTGGCGTCCGGCCTGACCCTGCAGCTCGCGAATTGCTGATTCAGCACGGGCGCGGCGGGTATCCGCATCCTCCGTTAGCGGCGAAAGCAGAGGCTGCATCAGATCGCGCAGCGTCTGATAATGGCGCTCGCGCAGGGCAGTCAGCCGACTCGTACGCAGCGATGGCGTGGTGGCCTGAGAGAGCCACTCAATCAGCCGCTGCAGGCTGCTGGCATCCAGCGCCTGCAACGTTCCCCAGCGCTGGCCAGGCTTGCCCAGCAGTTGCTGCACGGTTTCATCAAGATTCAGCGAGGTGGTAAAGCGGGCATCCTGAGGCGTAATCGCCCATACCAGGCCCGGCAGCGCCGTCTCCTGACCCGACTGCGTCTCCTGCACCCAGTTCAGCAAGGCCCTGGCCGTAACGGCGGTGGCGCTGCGCTGCGGTGTGGCGTTGCAGATCATTAGCACGTCCGGCTGAAGCTGCTGGCGATAGTGCTCCAGCAGCCAGCGGCACTTGCTGTGCCAGAGCGGGCGTTGAGGCTGTGCCGCCGGGCAGGGAATATCGACAATATCTACCCCGTCCAGCACGGTGTCTTCAACGCACAGTACCAGCTCGTAGGTCAGCAGAGACAGGGTGGCGAGGGGAATGCTCACCGCGTTTTGTAGCTCCTCTTTTGACAGAGGATGAACCACGACTTCTGCCTGCGCCTCGATGCTCTCTGCCGCCAGCGGGTTCAGGAATCCCTCCGTCGGCAGAGCAAAGTTATCTACCAGCAGGCTCAGCGGCGCAGCCAGCTCGGCGGCGTTGCCGGTCTGATGCAGAACGTGCGCCAGGGCTAGCCACTGCTGGGTCAGCTCCTGCTGCTCTCCCCACAGTAGCGACCAGGCGCTGGCCCGGGCGCGCAGATCCAGGGCGGGGATCAGGGTAGCGAGCTGGTACCACAGGCCATCGTCAATCTGCTGCTGTGCGGCAGGCACGGTAGTGCGCCAGAACGCGGCAATAGCGCCGACCTCCTCAGCGGTAATGCCCGCCACCGGATGCGGCTGACGCAGCCCGCGCCAGCGGTTAAGGCGATCTTCAATCACCGCCCGGTCGACAAGGTGGCGTTCCTGCTGTCCGGCGGCATGAGCGATAAACACCTGGACCAGTTCCGCCTCGCTAATCAGACGCAGACGCAGAGGAAACGCATCGTCAACGTTCTGGACATGGGTCGTGAAGCGCAGTGCCATGCCGGTCAGGGCATGGCCCGGATTGATATGGCTCAGATAATCGAAACTCTTCTCGCCGGCCCTGACGTTTACCCGGCCACTGCCGCTGCTGCACAGGGCGGTAAGCAGGTGGGCTTTTGCCGCCTGGGCATGACCATAGAGGCCCACCGTGCGGGGCTGGCTTGCGGCCCGGGCCAGCACGCTCTCGTGCGCGGCGGCGGCGGTCAGGCGCAGCAGCAGGGCGTCGGCGTCATCATCAAGCAGCGGGGCGTGCTGGCGGGTCTCATCTATCCATGCGATTAATGCCTGGGAGGTTTGGCTCAGATCTCTCATTTTAAGTACACGCTCCCGCTGTCAATCCAGTAGTGGCTGCCGCTGTGACGGCGATCGGCCAAAGTGTTCAGTTTAAACGTCAACGCATCGGCGGCGACCGGGGTACCGTCCTGCAGCCAGGCCTCACTCAGGGTGAACGCTTCCGGCCCCAGCGCTTTGCTGCCGCCGGTGAGCGCCAGCCGCACATTAAGCACGCCGTCTCCGGCGATGGCTTTTGCCAGCTCCGGCGAGTTAATGTTCAGGGTATAGAGCGGCGTTGCGGGCCAGCGGGCGTTGGCGAGCTGGCGGAAGCCCAGCGTGACGTTGCCACGCAGGGGAAAGTGCAGGCGGGCATCCAGTTTGGCACCCGACTTATCCAGGTCAATATCCTCGTACCAGACGTTCTCTTCGCGCAGGGTATTCACCACGTTATCCAGCACGCCAAGGTAGCGTACGGTAGAGTAAGCCCCAATATCCGCCGCCTTAAAGTTAAAGCGCGGCAGGCGCAGATCCAGCGCCAGGCTGCACAGCATTGCCCCAACGGCGGCGGTGGATTTCGGATTGCCAATCCGCCCCTGCTGGCTAAACGGATACCACTCGTGCACTCGGTACTTATCTAGCCAGACCATACGGTTAACCGGAACCGGCTGCAGGTGGCGGATCAGCGCCTGCACGCCCGGCAGACAGCCCGGACGCCCGGTGACCAGCAGCACGTCACAGCCGTAGTGGGAGATGGCCTCACACACCGCATGGATCGGCGCGGTCAGGGTAAACTGTCCGCCCAGCATCGCCGCTTGCAGATCGCTAAAGTTAACCTGCAACGGCACGGCAAAGAGATCGAACGCCGGAGCGCTGGCTGGCAGGGCGTGATCGATGGCCTGCTTCAGGTAGTTCATGACGTTGCGCGTGGGCTGCTGGGTCAGCAGTTCGCCAAAGGTAGCGTGCAGCCCCGCCAGCGGATCGTTGATATCGCTCTGCTCCCAGGCCGAAAGGATGGCGTGGCCGATCGGCATAAAGAGTTGCAGCGTGGTCTGCTGGCGCAGCACTGCCTGAGTGTCGATGCGGCCGGAGTCGCCAAACAGCGTTGCCATTAGCGCGGCGGCGTCGGTGATCCCCGACTTTTGCAGCTGGGTTTGCAGGGCGGGGAGCACGCAGCGCTGGATAATATCCAGCAGAATGTCGTCGCCCGCGACCTTAAACCCCTCGCGGAACAGCAGGTGTGGTGTGATCTTGACGTTGCTCCCGGTGCCGTCATCCAGCTGATAGTGGACGATGGCCATATCAGTGGTGCCGCCGCCGATATCGATCGACGCCACCCGCAGGGCGCGGCCCGGCATTTCGTCCGGGGCGCCGATACGGTCCGGGCGGGCAAGAGAGGCAAAAAAGGTCTCCGTCTGTCCGGCGTAGTGAGAGATAGCTTCGTTATAGAGCCAGACCAGCTGGCCGCAGCTCGCTTCATCCCACTCCATCTGGATCTGTGGGACGGGCACAACGCTCTTATCGCGCTGCTTGCTGTTAGAGAAATCGTCATCCTGCGGGTGCCAACCCATCGCTTTCCATACCAGCGCGATGGCTTCGAACATGCGGCGGCGGAAGATCTCGCGCTCCTGCTTCGGCATCGCCGAGGGCAGGGTCAAAATAATGGTGCGCAGCTGGCGGGGCGAAGCCGGGAAGCCCAGACGCAGGCGTGTCGCCACGCTGTTGATCTGTCCCAGCGCCTGAGCCAGCAGCTCGCACAGCATGTGGGTCATCAGCGTGCTGCGGCTGTACTGGGGCGAGAAGACCGGCAGGCGCTCATCCAGCGGCAGGGTGTAGAGCGGCTGACCATCGTCGTTCATCAGGTTCATCAGCGGGAAAGCGGTCGCTAGCGGCTCGCGCTGGGACTTGCTGTTCATCTGGCTAAAGCGCCAGTCCTGTAGCACCGGGGTTTCATCCCACAGGTAACGACGCGGGCTGGAGATACCGCTGTTGCCTTCCGTTCCCAGGCGCTGCATCGCCAGCTTGCGGGCCTCGTCGCCTACGCGAACAATCGACGGCCAGACGAAGGCATCTTCGCGCCCGCTCTCCACGGAGAAGTGTTGCTTGCCGAAGCGAGCTTCAGAGAACTCCAGCCGGCTGGTAAACAGCGGCTCGTTTAAAAACTGCGGCTCGCTCAGAGAGCGCACCTGCAGCTCTGCCGTCTGGCGCAGGCCGTCGTTAGCGTCGCCCTGATCTTCAATGATCACGCCGCAAGTGTGGGTGTTGCCGACGTCTAGGATCAGATCCACCGGAATAGCCGGGGTGCTGAGGGTATGGGTAACGATTTTAACTTCTGGAACGGTCAGCTGCTCGCCAAGCAGAGTAAGCAGGTTGAGCCAGTGGGCCTGATACTCAAAGCCGCGCAGGGCTTGGGCAATCTCCCGCTCGCTGCGGTTCTCTACGCTGGTGGCGTAGTGCAGAAACGCTTCGCGCAGCCAGCCATCAATCCAGGTCTGATCGAGAAAATCAAACACCTCGTCGTCGCGCCACGCCAGTGCAAAGCGGGTCCCGTTCAGGATGTCATTGGTGGTCGGGGCCAGCGCAAGAGGCGAGAGATCGTTGATCTGGCTGTCCAGCGCCAGGGTCACGCGGTGGGTGTTGCCTGCGCTGTCCGGCTCGGCCAGTTTGCGGATCTGCACGCGAGCCCAGTTATCCGGACCTTCCACGAAGGTGCGCGGCGGGTTAAAGCGCAAAAAAGGGATGGGCAGCCACACGCCGTCCAGCACCGCCAGCGACTCAAGCAGCGGCAGGGTGCTCTCCGGCTTCACTACCTCTGGCTGGCCGCCGTCGCGTCCAGGCAGCGTATAGCGGCTGTTGATCAGATCGTAATCGAGGCGCAGCAGCGGCCCGTTAGCGGTTTTTCGTACAAAGCGTCCGCTCTGTAAGGAAGCCTGCGGCGTCAGGCCAAAGTCAAGAAACTGCACGCCGCTGTTGGCAATCAGCGTGACGCTCTGTTTGTAATCGCAAAGATTAACCAGCATAAAATCAGGAACCTGTTTTTCTGAACGTCAACGGGACAATGGTTTTGGCATCATACCGGGCGCTGCACTGGGCAACGTCGCTGGTGCCTGCGGTGCAGGAGATCTCCGGCATCGGGTAGCGAGTGCCGTCGCTGCAGCGCGCGTGACCGCGGCTTTTGATCATCAGTACGCCGGTGTCGTGCAGGCCAGAGAAGATCTCGGACCGGCAGACAATATTATTACCCTGCACCAGGCGGGCGGTACCTTTATTGTTCTGGATCTGGAAGCGCAGCGTAGGCGGCTTGCCGGTCACTTCATCTTTGATATCCAGTATCACGCGCCAGTTGCCGTTGAGAAAACGGGTGCTGCCCGCTTTAACCTGGTTGGCATCCATCACCAGCGCATCTTTCGGGATGGCGGTGATAGTCGGCTCGCTGGTTTTTTCCACCACCGGGGCAGGCGCTGCTTTGGCTGCCACCACTTCTGCCTGATGCAACGGCAGCGAGGCCGTAAGCACCGGTGCAGGCTCAGCCTCGACCGGAGCAGGCGCAATGGTTTGCGGAGCAGCGGGCGCGGCAGCTGTTTTGAGGGCGGGCGTTGAGGCATGCTCTGCGGACTGATGCGGCCACAGCAGCGGGGCAGCAACGGCGGCGACCACCACGGCGGCCACCGGCAGGGCCCACAGGCCATAGCGGCGCTTAGTGGTAGGGGCAGGCGCAGCGGCAACGGCGGCAGGGGGCACAACCGGCGCGGGCTGGGGTTCAGGCTGCGGAGGTTCTGGAGGCTGCTGGGAGGTAATCTCCGGCACAGCGGCCAGCAGCGGTTCATCGGCTTTGCTGAAGGTCGCCACGGCAGGGACGTCCTCTTCAGCGTCGCTCTCTTCCGGCATCTCGATGATCGGGGCAGGCGGCTCCTCTTCCCGCAGGCAGGCGAGCACATCCTCGCGGGCGCTCTCGTTAAGGTCAACAAAGCCCCAGAAGGTAATAACCGGTTTGCCATCCACCAGGAATACGTGGTTCACGCCGGGAAACTGCAGCGCTTTCGCCAGCAGCGAGCCAAAGAGCTGCTGAGCGGTTTTCGGCGACTGTAGACTTTTCCGGCTCAGGGCTGCGGCGCTGTCGAGTGTGCTTTCCAGAAAACGCAGGGCGCGGAAGCGGGACTCGTCGTCCGCTGCCTTCCAGCTTACCGCCCGGCCTTCGATCGGTGAGTACCAGTCCACGCGATCGCCGTCATCGTTAATCTGCGGTATGGCGAGGCAGTCCACCATCGCCTGCTGCTTACGCAGACGTAACGCTTCACGAATTTGCAATGCCGAATCAAAGACGGCCTGGCCGCCGCCGCCAACGGCCTGAAAATCATCCAGATCGCCGCTGCGCAAGAGAGTTTTTGCCACGTTTTCATCCCATAGACTTCTTCACGCCTCTACTTTACGAGATGTAATAGCAAGCAAACGGTGGAAGAGAGGCTAAAAGCAGTGAATTCTCGTGGCATTGCGCAGGCGCTTTTTGCTTGACGTTTCCGGAATAACTTAAGGCAAACTAAATAGTGGGCAAAGGCGAAGAAATCAGCAAAATCAGCTGCTTTGGCATAACCTGATAGTGATTCGTTATTTGCCAGAATTTCACTGCTATGCTGAGATCACGTTTTAATAAAATAATAAGGTTTTAATTATGTTT
The DNA here is from genome assembly GCF_019880405.1 of Enterobacter sp. C2. Lineage (NCBI taxonomy): Bacteria > Pseudomonadati > Pseudomonadota > Gammaproteobacteria > Enterobacterales > Enterobacteriaceae > Enterobacter > Enterobacter sp. C2. Next base: position 2,185,072 of record NZ_CP082269.1, on the reverse strand, counting down.
TCAGGAAAACTGTCTACAGGCAAAACGCTGCTCGCGCTGGCGCTCAGCACGCTTCTGCCGGCAAGCGCGGCATGGGCGGCGGCCAACGATACCCTTATTTACTGCTCTGAAGCCTCTCCGGAATCCTTCAACCCGCAGATCGCCAGCTCTGGCCCAAGCTTTGTCGCCAGCTCCCAGACGCTGTATAACCGCCTGATCAACTTCGACCCGGTGAAAAATACCCCGGTGCCGTCGCTGGCGACCAGCTGGACGATCTCCCCGGACGGTAAGACCTACACCTTTACCCTGCGCCAGGGCGTGAAATTCAACAGCAATAAATACTTCAAGCCGACCCGCGACTTTAATGCCGATGATGTGATCTTCTCGGTCATGCGTCAGAAAGATGCTAACCACCCGTATCACAACGTCTCTCAGGGTAACTATGAGTACTTCAACGACGTCGGCCTCGACAAGCTGATCAAAGAGGTCAAAAAGGTCGATGATTATCATGTACAGTTCGTCCTGAACGAGCCGAACGCTGCATTCCTCGCCGACTGGGGCATGGATTTTGCCTCTATTCTCTCGGCGGAGTACGCGGATGCCATGCTGAAAAAGGGCACGCCTGAGAACGTCGATACCTGGCCAATCGGTACCGGGCCATATGCGCTGCAGCAGTATAAGCGTGACGCGCTGATCCGTTATATTGCTAACCCGAACTACTGGGACGGTGAGGTGCCGACCAAGCACCTGATCTTCTCTATCACCCCGAACGTTGAGACGCGTCTGGCAAAACTGCAAACTAACGAGTGCCAGATTATTCCCGCGCCGTCTCCGGTGCAGTTCGACGTGATCAAAAAGAACAAAGATCTGGCGTTGCACTCGGTAGATGCGCTTAACGTCGGCTATCTGGCGTTCAATACCGAGAAGAAACCGTTTGATAACGTGCTGGTGCGCCAGGCGTTGAACTATGCCACGGATAAAAAGGCCATTGTTAACGCCGTCTTCCTGGGATCCGGTACGGTAGCTAAATCGCCGCTGCCACCGAACATGCTCGGCTTTAATAAAGACCTCAAGGATTACGCTTACGATCCGGAAAAAGCCAAGGCGCTGCTGAAGCAGGCCGGTCTGGAGAACGGCGCTGAAGTCACGCTGTGGTCAATGCCGGTACAGCGTCCTTATAACCCGAACTCTAAGCGTATTGCGGAGATGATCCAGAGCGACTGGGCGAAGGTGGGCGTGAAGGCGAAGATTGTCTCCTATGAGTGGGGCGAATACCTCTCTGGCATGCGCAAAGGCGAGCATGACAGCGCGCTGTTTGGCTGGATGTCCGACAACGGCGATCCAGACAACTTTGCCGACGTGCTGCTGGGCTGTGATAGCATTGAAACTGGCTCCAACGCCGCCCGCTGGTGTGATAAAACCTATAACGGGCTGGTGAAAAAGGCGAAGCTGACCTCCGTACCGGAAGATCGCGCTAAGCTCTACGCTCAGGCGCAGGAGGTGTTCTACCAGCAGGCCCCGTGGATTGCGCTGGCGAACGGTAAAACCTTCTATGCCACCCGCAGCAACGTAACCGGGTATAGCGTTAGCCTGATGGGCAGTGATTTCTCAAAAGCTAAACTGAATTAACAGACACAGGAGAGGATATGTCGCATTTGGAAGAGGTGGTCACGCGCGTGGATGCCACTATCAAGGAGAGTGTGATTGCGCATATGAATGAGCTGCTGGTCGAACTCAGCAATGACGCAGAGCTGAGCCGGGAAGATCGTTATACCCAGCAGCAGCGCCTGCGTAACGCCATCGCCCATAATGGACGGCACCATCAGGAAGAGATGGAGGCGCGCCGCGAACAGCTCACCAAAAACGGGACTATCCTTTAAACCACTGTGAACGCCGGGCGGCGCTAACGCTTGCCCGGCCTACGTAAGCACGGTGTAATTTGTAGGCCCGGTAAGCGTAGCTGTCCGGACTGCCGGGCAATTCGCCTACCATTGGCGTCTTGCCACTAGCCACGCACCAATCACCAGCAATACCGCTCCGCATACCGGGCCCACCAGCGCCCGCCATGGCACGCCATGGCTTTTGACCAGGTCCATCACCAGTCCGCCGATCAGCTGGCTCGCTACCAGCACCGCGATAGTGGTGGCCGCGCCAACGTATTGATATCCGCTGATGCTGGCAAAGACAAAAAATGACCCAAGCAGGCCGGGGATCAGCGTCCACCAGCGTACCGTTGCCGCCAGTTCGCTAAAGCCGGCCAGGCCATACTTCATCAGCAGAATCGAAACAAACAGCACAATACCCACCAGCGAGTTGAGCAGCATGGCGATCAACACGGTGGAGGAGGACTGGGTGATCCGCACCATCAGCGTATTTTGTACCACCAGCCCGATACCCGCCGCCGCCAGGAACAGCAGGGTCAGCGACTGGTTCATGCGATAGCATCCGGTTCGCTGCGGTTATCCAGCTGCAGCTGCATAAAGGTGAGATCCAGCCAGCGGCCAAACTTGGTGCCCACCTGCGGCATCTGCGCGGTGGTGATAAAACCCAGCTTCTCATGCAGGTGAATAGAGGCCGCATTCTGCGACTCAATTCCGGCGATCATCACGTGCTTGCCGATGCGTTTTGCCTCCTCAATCAGCCTGACCATCAGCGCCTGGCCCAGACCTTTACCCTGATGATCCGGGTGCACATATACCGAGTGCTCTACCGTATGGCGGAAACCGTCGAAAGCGCGCCAGTCGCCGAAAGCTGCATAGCCGGTGATCGCGCCATTCTCTTCGCTGACCAGCACCGGATACCCCATCAGGGTGCGCGCCTCAAACCAGGCGATGCGGTTATCAGCATCAACGGTCTGATCGTTCCAGATAGCGGCGGTATGCAGTACGGCGTGGTTATAGATCGTGGCAATGGCGGCGCAGTCGTCTTTGCCCGCGTAGCGGATAGTCATGCTTAAAACCTCAGAGAATATGCACGGGATAGTCTGTTATGAATACTATTACAGCCGCGATAAATCAACGCTTTGCCGCTGCTGTTTCGCTTCAAGTGAGGATGACGCAGATTGCAAAGCAAAGAGAGGCGTAAGGCGCTACGCTGAAAGGATGTTTAACCGTCGAAGGAGACTATTGTGAGTCAAGAACAACAGCGTAACCGCCAGTGGCTGCTGGCTTCCCGCCCGAAAGGCGCGCCAGTTGCTGAAAACTTTCGTCTCGAAGAGAGCGAGATCCCCACGCCAACATCCGGCCAGCTGCTGCTGCGCACCGTCTATCTCTCTCTCGATCCGTATATGCGCGGTCGAATGAGCGATGAACCCTCCTATGCCGATCCGGTGAATATCGGCGACGTCATGTGCGGCGGTACGGTGAGCCAGGTGGTCACCTCGCAGCATCCGGACTATGCCGAAGGTGACTGGGTGCTGGGCTACGACGGCTGGCAGACGTATGCCATCTCTAACGGTGAGGGGCTGGTTAAGCTCGACAAGAGCCTCGAGCACCCGTCCTGGGCGCTGGGCGTGCTGGGGATGCCTGGCTTTACCGCCTATATGGGGCTGCTGGACATTGGTCAGCCCAAAGAGGGGGAGACGCTGGTGGTCGCGGCGGCAACGGGCCCGGTTGGGGCAACGGTCGGTCAGATTGGTAAGATTAAAGGCCTGCGGGTGGTAGGCGTCGCCGGTGGGGCAGAGAAGTGCCGTCACGCCGTCGAAAAGCTGGGCTTTGACGCCTGTATCGATCACCACGCCGATGACTTTGCTGAACAGCTAAAAAATGCCTGTCCACAGGGGATTGATGTCTATTATGAAAACGTTGGTGGCAAGGTATTTGATGCGGTGCTGCCGCTGCTGAATACCGGTGCCCGCGTACCGGTGTGTGGCCTGATCAGCGGCTACAACGCCACCGATCTGCCGCCGGGGCCGGATCGCCTGCCGCTGCTGATGGGCACGATTTTGAAAAAGCGTATCCGGATGCAGGGCTTTATCATTACTCAGGATTACGGTCACCGCATCGACGAGTTTCAGCAGGAGATGGGTAGATGGGTCCAGGAAGGCAAAATTCACTATCGCGAGCAGATTGTTGATGGCCTGGAAAATGCACCGGAAGCCTTTATCGGCCTGCTGGAAGGCAAGAACTTTGGCAAACTGGTTATTCGCGTATCCACGGACCAGTAAATTAGGCGCCAATAAAAAATTGCATAAAAAATCATGCAATTTTACAAAATGTTGTCTTTAATTAAGCATAGCTACACCAGCGGAGCGGTATGTTCCGTTGGTGTATATTAATCTGCATAATAAATAACTTTTAGTTCTAACGATTTGCGTTAATCCAATACCAGGCAACTCTCTACCTACTATATCTTATGGTTCGTGTGCGATTAGTCACATGAATAGGTGAAAAGTAATAAGTATTCGACAGGACATGAATATGCTTGATTTGGAAAAGGCGCAGCGTCTGAGCCTCACTCAGCAGGTTGAAGTAAGTTTAAAAAACGCGTTAATCGTCGGGGCGCTCAAGCCCGGTGCACGCCTGATTACCAAGGAGATTGCCGACCAGCTCGGAACCAGTATTACACCGGTACGCGAGGCACTATTACGTTTAGTCTCTGCGGGTGCGTTACATGCTACTCCCGCCCAGGCCTTTCTGGTTCCCGAAGTGAGCCAGCAAACCCATCGTGAAATAACTGAAATCCGTAAGCGGCTGGAATCGATGGCCGTCAGTGCCGCCTGTAGCAAAATGACCGATGAAAAACTTCGCCAGCTGCGGCTGCTGGCTAAAACCTTTAACGAAGCCCGACTGGGCGCGAACGTAGAGCAGGCCTTACAGGCTAACCGAAGCTTTCGCTTTCGCCTTTACGAGTATGCTGAGATGCCTACGCTGCTCTCCCTGATCGAGCAGCTGTGGGTGCGTATCGGCCCGTGCTTTAACCATCTTTATCCTGTCTCTGCGGAGCTGGCCAACGGGCACCATGACTATGCCGATCTGTTAGACGCCCTGGAGCGGGGTGACAGCGAAGCCAGCCAGCAGTCAATTATTAGTGTCATTGATATGGGCGTAAACATTGTTCAGCATCAGTATAAAGAGGCACTGTAGCCCGTCTCTTAATCGCGCCTTATAACGGCTTCCCTGGTGAATTTGCCTCAGGGAAGCACCTCCATCACACTTTTACCATTCTTCCTGCCAAACCTGTTAATTACCTTTCTCCAGTGCCGATAACCCTTTTATACGCAGTTGGGCGCTAACATTTTGCTTGGGCAAGGAGAGGGTATGTTTTTAAACCGACGATTACGCGATATCACCATCAGCAAGAAACTGTCGGTGGGGTTTGGTCTGGTTCTGCTGCTGGTGGCGGTGGCTACCATCCTCAGCGTGATGCGTTTTAAAGAGATCCGCAGCGTTTATGAAAAAACCAACCTGATCTACAACATCAATATTGAAGTGTTCCAGGCCAAGATTAATCGCCTGAAATATTTTTACAGCGGCGATGAAAAATCGGGTCAGGCGCTGGCAAACTATGTGAACCATGCCGCAGAGCTTACTGCCTCGGCGAAAAATCTCGACTGGACCGATGGCGAGACGACGCTGCTTCACACCCTTGAAACTCATCTTGCCGACTTTCAGCGCAGCGTAAGCGGCATGCAGAGCGCCAACGCCGCGCTCGCTCCGCTACGCGCCGCCGGCACCCTGGCAAGCAGCGCTGAGATGCAGCAGCTTCAGGCCGCCGAGGATGGGGTTAAGGTCGCTGGCGACAACAGCAGCGCCGACATCAAACTGATTATCGCCTCGGTAAAAGCCCATAACGATGAGCTGGCCTATAGCTCCAGCACCGTGACCGCGGTGATTGGCGGCGTTGCCATACTCATTGGCATTCTTGTCTCGTGGTGGGTGATCCGCCAGATTACCCGGCCGGTGCAGCATAACCTGACCCTGGCGGAGCGCATCGCCAGCGGCGATCTTAGCTCGGTGATTGAGGTGCAGGGCGGCGATGAGTTAGGCAAGCTCACCGGGGCAATGGCGAAGATGAACCTGCGCCTGCGGGAGATGATCCGCGAGGTGCGCAGCAGCGTGGCCCAGGTCTCCCACGCCGCCAGCGAAATTGCCGACGGCAACACCGATCTCTCTTCCCGTACCGAGCAGCAGGCGGCAGCAGTAGTGCAGACCGCGGCCAGCATGGAGGAGCTCACCGCGACGGTGAGAAATAACGCCGATAACGCCCGTCATGCCAGCAAACTGGCTGCCGAGGCCTCCAGCACCGCCAGCCAGGGCGGCAGCGTGATGCGCGACGTGGTCAATACCATGGGCGATATCCATGCCAGCTCGCAAAAAATTGCCGATATCACGGCGGTGATCAACAGCATTGCTTTCCAGACCAACATTCTGGCGCTGAACGCGGCGGTCGAAGCCGCCCGTGCTGGCGAACAGGGCCGTGGCTTTGCGGTGGTTGCCAGCGAGGTGCGCAGCCTCTCCCAGCGCAGCTCCCAGGCGGCGAAAGACATCGAGCAGCTGATCGGCGAGTCGGTGTCACGTATCAGCACCGGCAGCGAGCTGGTGGCCAGAGCGGGACAGACCATGGAGCAGGTGGTGGATGCGGTGACTCGGGTCAACGATATCATGGGTGAGATCTCTTCCGCGTCGGAGGAGCAGAGCCGGGGTATTGAGCAGATAGCCCGCGCGGTTGGCGAGCTGGACAGTACCACCCAGCAGAACGCCACGCTGGTCAGCGCCTCATCGATGGCGGCGGGATCGCTTGAGGAGCAGGCGCAGCTGCTGTCTCAGCTCGTCGCGGCGTTCCGTCTGGAGCAGCCAGCAACGGCGTAAAATAAAAATGCCCGGCAGCATTTGGCTACCGGGCATCAGCAGAGACGCTAAGGCGTTACTCGAAGCGGTACGCTACCGAGAGGCCTACGCCGTAGTTACGACCCGGAGCCGGTTCGTAGTAGCGACCGTTAGATTCGTTAACGATGACCGATCCGACATACTCTTTGTCGAACAGGTTATCGACGCGGCCAAAGACGTCCAGCATCCAGTTGTTGTAGTTGAACTTATATCCAGTGTTCAGTCCTACGGTGGTATAGGACGGTGCTTTCGCCGTGTTCTCATCGTTCGCTTCAATGTCGCTCATGTAGCGCATATCAGCCCCCGCGTACCAGCCGCTCTCCGGCACGTAGCCGAGGGAGGCGAAGCCCATGTTACGCGCAATGCCCGGCATCCGGTTACCATTGCAGTTGTCATCCCCGCAGACGTTGGTACGGTAGGTGGCATCCAGATAGGTCCACGCCATTTTCACCCGCCAGTCGCCAGCAAACTGCTGGTCGAGGGAGAGCTCAGCGCCCTGACGACGGGTTTTCCCGGCGTTTTTGTAGGTCGTGCGCCCGCCGCTGCTGGTATCCGTCACGATCTCGTCATGGGTCATCGTCTGGAACAGTGCTGCGGTAAACAGGCCGTTGCCGACGCGGGTCTTGCTGCCAATCTCATAGGTGTCGTTGGTAGACGGTTTAAGATTGAAGTTTAGGCCGCTCTGATTATTGGCCCGGTAGGAGAGCTCATTGATGGTCGGTGTCTCGAAGCCACGGCCTGCGGCGGCGTAGACGTTCCACGCATCGGTCACGGCATACTTCAGCGCACCGGCCGGAAGCCACTCGTGGTAGCTTGCCTCACCGCTGTCGTCGCCGTTAGCGGCAGTAATGTAGTGGTCATTGGAGTCAAACCACACCGAGCTGTACCGCACGCCAGCGTCCAGCGAAAGCTTGTCGGTCAGCTGCCAGCGGGACTGCATATAGGGATCGGCATTCCACATCAGGTTACGCTCGTTACGGCGCAGGTTACCTTTCTGGCCATAATCCGGCGTGCCGTTATTCATTACGAAGTTCTCGAAACCTTTCCGATCTTCGCTCATGTTTTCATAGTTCAGGCCGGTGGTAATGGTTACCGGCACCAGCAGTTCGCCACGGTGGGTCCAGCGGGTATCGATCCCCTGGTAGTGACGGCTCAGGTCGATCACGCCCCCCGCATGGGTCGGATTGAGCTGCGGCGCACGCGGAATGGACTGATACTGGGTCGTTTCACGCTCGCCTGCGTACATCATCACGCTGAGGTCATCCTGCTCGCTCAGCTGGCGCTCGTAGCGCAGCCCGGCCTGGGTCTGCTTGATGGTTTTGCGGGTGTTGTACTGGTCAGCACGCGGAGCCTGATGCGGATCCTGTTTCCACTCCTGCTGCGTCAGGCCGCCCGGATCGTCCGCTTTGATATCAACGCTGTTAAAGATCAGGCTCAGTTTGCTGACGTCATCGATGCGCACGCCAAGTTTGGCATTGGCCAGGTTCTTACGCGCACCGCTGTGGTCGCGATAGCCGCTGGTAATAAAGCGGGTAGAAGAGACGGTGTAGTCCACGTCACCTGCCTGAGTACCGTCTCCGGTTGCACCGGTGGCTTTCAGGCCGTAGCGCCAGCTACCGTAGCTGCCGTAGTAGCTGCTGGCTTCGATAGTCGCCGGCTGCTGGCCAGTTTCGGTAGTGACGTTAACCACGCCGCCGGAGGCGTTACCGTACAGGGCAGAGAAGGGGCCGCGCAGCACTTCGACGCTCTCGACACTGTTGAGATCGATATTGGAGGTCTGTCCCTGGCCGTCCGGCATGGTCGCCGGGATGCCATCGACGTACATGCGGATGCCGCGCACGCCGTAGGTAGAGCGGGAGCCAAAGCCACGCATAGAGAGCTGCAGATCCTGCGCATAGTTCTGGCGATTCTGGATCTGTAGCCCCGGCACGCCGGTCAGCGACTCGGAGAGGTTAACGCGCGGAGCGGCATGACGCATCTCTTCCCCGTTGACAACGCTGACGGCGGCAGGCGTATCCAGCTCGGACACGGTCTGCGGCGTAGCGCTGACGATCAGGGTCTGCTCATCAGCGGCAAAAGCAGAGCCGCAGGCGGCGGGCAAAAGCAGAAAAGGGAGGGTAGCGTGCGTGATAGCGATGATTTTCATTAAAGGAACCGGTTAAATACAAAACGAACCAAATGGAACATGTGTGCACATGTTACTGTTTTTGTAAAAATTATGAAAACGTTAACGGCACGTAGTGTTAAGTGGTGTATCCACGTGTGTATGGAGGAAGTATGAAGATTATGGCCGACCTGGCAAGAAAGACTCCACATTTTATTAATTAATGATTATTATTCTCATTCGCAACACGCGAATGTATTAATCAAAGGGAGTCGTCATGTTTTTACGTCAATTAAGCTCGCCGCGCCTGCGTGGTTCACTGTTCCTCGGTTCACTGCTGCTGGCGGGGGCGTTTAACGCCAGCGCGGCGGAGGAGATGCTGCGTAAACCGGTGGGTAAGGGCGCATACGAAATGGCGTTCAGCCAGCAGGAGAACGCCCTGTGGGTCGCCACGACCCAGAGCCGCAAGATGGATAAGGGCGGGGTTATCTACCGCCTCGACCCTGTTACCCTGGATATCACCCAGGCTATCCACAACGATCTCAAGCCGTTTGGTGCGACCATCAACAATCAAACCCAGACGCTGTGGTTTGGCAACACCACCAATGGCGCGGTGACTGCCGTTGACGCGAAAACAGGCGAGGTCAAAGGCCGGCTGGTGCTGGACGATCGCAAGCGCTCCGAAACGGTGCGCCCCTTGCAGCCGCGCGAACTGGCGGTGGATGAAACCACCAATACCGTTTATATCACCGGCATCGGCAAGGAGAGCGTGATCTGGGCCGTTGATGGCGAAACGCTGAAGCTGAAAAACACGATCGCTGACACGGGCACCTTTAGCACCGGGCTGGCTATCGATGCGGCGGCAAAACGTCTCTATACCACCAACGGCGACGGCGAGCTGATTACTATCGATACCGCCAGCAATAAAATCCTCTCCCGTCAGAAGGTGCTTGACGATGGCAAAGAGCACTTCTATCTCAACCTCAGCCTCGACACCGCTGGACAGCGGGCGTTTATTACCGACTCGAAGCAGGCGGAGGTGCTGGTGGTAAATCTGCGCGACGGCAAGGTGCTGGCGAAGGTTGCTGCCCCGGAGTCGCTGGCCGTGCTGTTTAACCCGGCGCGCAACGAAGCCTATGTGACCCACCGCAAGGCGGGCAAGGTGAGCGTTATCGATGCGAAAAGTTATAAGGTGGTGAAGAGCTTCGATACGCCCACCTACCCGAACAGCCTGGCGCTCTCTGCCGATGGTAAAACGCTGTACGTTAGCGTGAAGCAGGCCTCGACCCGCGAGAAAGAGGCGACCGATCCGGATGATGTGATCCGTATTGCGCTATAAGACTTAATGAAAAATGCCCGACAGAATTGCCGGGCATTGTTTTAAATAGTTCTTCGGCGGAGATTAGCTGGAGGTTTTCTCAACCAGCACGGCGCTTTCTGCCGTCTCTTCACTATGCACCGGCGCGGTGCTGTGGATCTCCTGCACCCGCTTACGCACGCCATACCAGCCTACGACCAGCAGGACTGCAATCACCGGAATAGAGGCGATGGTATAGGTCCCGTTCGGATAGTCGAACGCCATCAGCACCAGCACACTCAACAGGAACAGCAGCGTCAGCCAGGAGGTGACCGGCGCGCCCGGCAGCTTGAAGCTGACGTCAGCCGCTTTGCCCTCTTTAATAGCTTTACGCAGGCGCATCTGGCATACCACGATAAACGCCCACGAGGCGATAATGCCCAGCGCCGCCACGTTCAGCACGATCTCAAACACGCTGGCCGGAACCAGATAGTTCAGCACCACACCGAAAATGTAGATCGCCAGCGTCGCCAGGATGCCCGCGTAGGGAACATGCTGCTTGCTCATTTTGGACATGAACTTCGGTGCAGAGCCGCCCATCGACATGGAGCGCAGAATACGGCCCGTAGAGTAGAGGCCTGAGTTCAGGCTGGAGAGCGCGGCGGTCAGCACCACCATGTTCATTACGTCGCCAATGTAAGGCACGCCCAGCTTGCTGAAGAAGGTCACGAACGGGCTCTGCCCGGCCTGATAGGCGTTCCACGGCAGCAGCAGCACCAGCAGAACCACGGAGCCAACGTAGAACAGGCCGATACGCCAGATCACGCTATTGATGGCTTTTGGCACCATGGTCTGCGGATCTTTACATTCACCCGCCGCCGTCCCCACCAGTTCGATAGAGGCGAAGGCGAAGACTACGCCCTGCACCAGCACCAGCGCAGGCAGCAGGCCGTGCGGGAAGAAGCCGCCGTTATCGGTAATCAGGTGGAAGCCGGTGGTGCCGCCGTCCAGCGGCTTGCCAGTGCCAAGGAAGATAGTCCCCACGACCAGGAAAACCACGATAGCCAGCACCTTCACCAGCGCAAACCAGAACTCCATTTCGGCGAACCATTTCACGCCGATCATGTTCATGGTGCCGACGATAGCCAGCGCGCCAAGAGCGAAGACCCACTGCGGCACGTCGCCAAACGCGCCCCAGTAGTGCATATAGAGCGCAACGGCGGTGATATCCACGATGCCGGTCATGGCCCAGTTGATGAAGTACATCCAGCCGGCAACGAATGCTGCTTTCTCACCCAGGAACTCACGGGCGTAGGAGACGAAGCTGCCGCTGGAGGGGCGGTGCAATACCAGCTCGCCGAGCGCGCGGAGAATAAAGAAAGAGAAGATCCCGCAAACCAGATAGACGATGGCGAGCGAAGGGCCTGCCATCTGCAGGCGTGCGCCCGCACCGAGAAATAACCCTGTACCAATCGCACCGCCGATAGCAATCATCTGCACCTGACGGTTCCCCATCGCTTGCTTATACCCCTCTTCATGCGAGTTAAGCCAGCGGCGTTTTGCAGCCTGATGCTCTGCTGCGCTGTTGTTGCTGTTTTTCATTGCGTTACCTGTTGACCTGTCTGAATCATCGAGGATGTTTTCATTCGACCAGCACGAAACAAACGTTTGCCCTGGCGAATAAATATGCTGTCTTTCCCGCTATTTTGCGCATAGATAAGACGAAACATGGCGCAGCATCCTACCTGCAATTGATAAACGACGCAAAAGATACCCAGCGAAAATTGAGCGCTGTCGCGTGAATTCGTGTGGTCGGATGAGCAGCCGTGTCGATACGATTCAGCCCGATGAAAAGTCTTAGGGTATAGAGGAGGCAGGAGAGCCGCGACTTAGCCACTTTTTAGCTAATTAAATGTGAATTAATTGTTTCACAGGCGTTTCCTGACCTCTTACTAATAGAGGCATGTTTCCTCATCTGAGCGTACGCATGTCATATCGAATTAGTCTGCTGGATAAAAGTCCCATCGCCGATGGCGAAACGGCAACGGAGGCGCTGGCCCGCACCCTGCACCTGGCGCAGCGAGCCGAGGAGTGGGGCTATCACCGCTTCTGGATCGCTGAGCACCACAACACCCCGCAACTGGCCAGCCCATCACCGGAGCTGGTAATCGCGTGGATCGTCGGCCAGACCCGGCGTATTCGTGTCGGCTCCGGCGGCGTCATGCTGCAACACTACAGTCCCTACAAGGTCGCGGAAAACTTTAACCTTCTCGCCACGCTGGCACCGGGACGTATCGATCTCGGCGTAGGCAAAGCCCCTGGCGGCCTGCCGCTCTCCACCCGCGCGCTTCAGCAGGGGCTGGATCAGGAACGCGCCGGCACCTTTGCAGACAAACTGGCGCAGCTCGACAACTGGCTTTCACTCTCGGTAAACGATCGCCAGCAGGAGAGCCTGCTGGCAACGCCGGTACCGCCTCACCGCGCCGACGGTTTTCTCCTCGGAGCGAGCGTCGTGAGCGCTCGGCTGGCTGCCGCCCTTGACTGGAACTTTGTCTTTGCTGCGCACCTGAACGGGGATAAAGCTCTGCTGCGCGACGTGCTCACGGCCTGGCAGGCGCATAGCCAGCGCAGCACGGTGGTGGCGGTGCAGGCGATTGTGGCCGACAGCGATGCTGACGCGCAGGCGCTGGCCCGGGAGGTTGAGCTGTGGGGCGTGGAGCTGGAGAACGGCCAGCGCGTCACGGTAGCCAGCCAGGAGCAGGCGCAGGCGTTTGCCCGTCAGGCGGGCAGCCCGGCGAAGCAGATTGTTCGCCGGGACTCCTCGGCGCTGGTGGGCACGGCAGAGACGGTGCTGGCCGGGCTGAACGCGCTGCACCATGCATGGGGCATTGACGAATTTATTATCGACACGCCCATTACCGGCGGCGCAGCGCGGATTACCTCCCTGCGCCTGCTGGCAGAGGCGTGGTCGCAGGAGCGGCACGTGACGGAGGCAGCGGAATGCAGTTTGCACAACAGCTGATTGAATGGCGACGCGAGCTTCATCAGTACCCGGAGCTGTCGCTTCAGGAGTTTGAGACAACGCGGCGGATCCGCCAGTGGCTGGAAAACGCCGGGCTGCGGCTGTTGCCTTACGATCTGCCCACTGGCGTGGTGGTAGAGATCGGCAACGGCGAAAAAATAATTGCTTTGCGCGGTGATATCGATGCGCTGCCTATCGACGAGGCCAGCGGCGTGCCGTTTAGCTCGAAAAACGCCGGGATCATGCATGCCTGCGGCCATGACGTGCACACCACCGTGATGCTTGGCGCGGCGCTGCTGCTCAAGGAGCACGAGCACCGGCTGGCGGGCAGAGTGCGCATCCTGTTCCAGCCTGCCGAAGAGAATTTTGGCGGTGCGAAACGGCTGATTAACGCAGGCGTCCTGAATGGCGTCAGCGCGATTTTCGGCATGCACAACGAACCCGGTCTGCCGGTGGGCGTCTTTGCCACACGCGGCGGCCCGTTCTACGCCAACGTCGATCGCTTTGTCATTGGCGTGAAGGGCAAGGGGGCACATGCCGCCCGCCCGCACGAGGGCAACGACGCCATCCTGCTGGCGAGCCAGCTGGTTAACGCCCTGCAGAGCGTAGCCAGCCGCAACGTTAACACCCTTGACTCGGTGGTGCTCAGCGTGACGCGGATCGCCGGGGGCAATACCTGGAACGTGCTGCCGGAGACGGTAGAGCTGGAGGGCACTCTGCGTACCCACGACGTTGCGGTTCAACAGCAGGTGAAGCGGCGCGTAAACGCCATTGCCGCCGGGCTGGGTCAGGCGTTTGGGGCGGAGATCGCCGTCAACTGGTACGACGGCCCCACGGCGCTGGTTAACGATGAGCGCTGGGCCGCCTTCGCCCGTGACGTCGCTGACTGGCACGGGTATGAGACGCAGCACGCCGGGCTGCATATGGGCGGAGAGGATTTTGCCGTCTATCTGCAACATATCCCTGGTGCTTTTGTCAGCATCGGCAGCGCCAGCGAGTTTGGCCTGCATCACCCGGCCTTTAACCCCGACGAAGCTCTGCTTGAAGGCGCGGCGCGCTACTTTGCGCTGCTGGCTGAAAAAGCGTTACTGCAACCTTAAAAGGATCATTTATGGCGACTGAAAAACTGGCGACAACACGACAGTTACGGCTGGGCACGATTTTGCAGGGCGCAGCGGGAAATATGTCTGCCTGGCGTCATCCGGCAGCGGTGGCCGATGCCAGCATCAACTTTGAGTTTGTGAAAGAGACTGCCCTTAAAGCTGAACAGGGGAAGCTGGACTTCCTGTTCGTCGCCGACGGCCTGTACATTAATGAGAGATCAATTCCGCATTTCCTGAACCGCTTCGAGCCGCTAACGGTGCTCTCCGCGCTGGCCAGCCTGACCACCCACCTTGGGCTGGTGGGAACGCTCTCTACCTCCTACAGCGAGCCGTTTACCGTCGCGCGCCAGTTTGCCAGCCTCGATCACCTTAGCAATGGCCGGGCAGGGTGGAACGTTGTGACCTCGCCGCTGGAAGGCTCGGCGAAGAACTTCTCACGGGACAAGCACCCGGAGCACGCGCTGCGCTACCGCATTGCCGATGAGTACCTGGAGGTAGTGAAAGGGCTGTGGGACTCCTGGGAAGAGGATGCCTTTGTGCGTAACAAAGAGAGCGGGCAGTTTTTCGATCCGCAAAAGCTGCATACGCTCAACCACAGCGGGACGTTTTTCCAGGTCGCCGGGCCGCTCAATATTGGTCGTACGCCGCAGCATCGTCCCATTATTTTCCAGGCCGGGGCCTCAGACGATGGCAAAAAGCTTGCCGCCCGCCACGCCGACGCCATTTTTACCCACCATGACACGCTGGATGAGGCCAAAGCCTTCTATCGCGACGTTAAGCAGCAGCTGGAGGCTAACCATCGCCAGCCTGACGATCTCAAGATATTCCAGGGGGTGAGCATCATCGTCGGGGATAACGACGCAGACGTCGAGGCGCAGTATCAGACCACCGCCGCGCTGGTATCGATAAACGATGCCCTGAACTACCTTGGCCGCTACTTTGAGCACCATGACTTTAGCCAGTATCCCCTCGACGCGCCTTTCCCGGACGTGGGGAATTTGGGTCAGAACAGCTTTCGCAGCACTACCGATGAGATCAAACGTAACGCCCAGGAGCGGAATCTGACCCTGCGCCAGGTAGCGCTGGAGAGCGCCTCGCCGCGGCCGCGCTTTGCCGGTACCCCGGAGCAGGTGGCCGACGGTCTCCAGCGCTGGTTTGAAGAGCGGGCCGCCGACGGATTTATCATCCAGGGCGGTACGCCGGAGAGCTTTGCCCACGTTGTGGATCGGGTAGTGCCACTCCTTCAGGCGCGGGGAGTGTTCCGCACCGACTATCCGGGCACCACGCTGCGCGAGACGCTGGGTTTATCCGCGCCTGATAATCAGTTTATAAAATAATAATCTAATAAGAGAATACGCTATGCAGAAATCAACGCTACTTCTGGCCATTTCGCTTGCCTTTACGCCGCTGGCGTGGGCCGACAGCGTCACCATTAACGGCACCGGCGTGAGTATCGAGGCCAACAAAGCGCCCATCAATACCGCCAAAAATGCCCAGGCGGTGGCGGAGCTGCCCAAGGGCTACCGCTTCGCCCAGCCAGGCAAGTTTACCGTGGCGGTGGCCGCGTTGAATTCTCCTCCGCTAACGGTCTTCTCCGATGACAATAAAACGCTGCTGGGCAGCGAGGTCGATATTGCCCGGCTGGTGGCGGATAGCCTTGGCCTTGAGCTCAACGTCGTGCCGACCTCATGGGAGGATTGGCCCCTGGGCGTCTCTTCCGGCAAGTATGACGCCGCCATCAGCAATATTACCGTTACCAAAGAGCGTAAAGAGAAGTTCGACTTCGCTACCTACCGCAAAGATTCGCTGGGCTTCTATGTGAAGTCGACCAGTTCGATCAAATCTATTGAAAAAGCCGAAGATATCGCCGGGCTGCGGATCATTGTGGGATCCGGAACCAACCAGGAAGCGATCCTGCTGGCGTGGGACAAGGCCAATCAACAGAAGGGGCTAAAGCCATTTACGCCGGTCTATACCAAGGATGATGCCGCCCAGACGCTGGCGATCCAGTCCGGCCGTGCCGACGCCTTTTTCGGGCCGAACGTGATTGGCGCGTGGAAGGCTGCGCTAACGAACAAGACCAGGCTGGTGGGAAGCGTTGACGGCGGCTGGCCAAAGGCGGCGCACATTGCGGTAACGCTGAAAAAGGGCAGTGGACTGGTGGAGCCGGTGCAGACCGCGCTTAACGGCGCAATCCAAAGCGGCGACTACGACAAGGTGCTGGCCCGCTGGGGCGAAGGGGTGGAGCGCATCTCCACATCGGAAATTAACCCGGAAGGCCTGGGTGACTAAGGAGAGAGCCATGCGCGAACGCTTTCGTGATGTCCCAATGGATGCTCCCGAGCTGCAACCGATTATCGAGGGGCTGTTTGGTGAATACGCCGCCCGCTATGGAGACTACTTCTCAAAAGACGCGGAGGTAGAGCTGAACGAATGGTATCTGCCGCCGCAGGGACTGTTTTTAGTTCTTGAGCGCGACGGGGAGATTATTGCCACCGGGGCCTACAAGCCATTCGATGCGCAGACGGCGGAGATCAAGCGTATCTGGACCCAGCGCACCCTGCGTCAGCAGGGCCTGGCCGGGCGCATGATGCAGGCCCTGGAGCAGAGGGCCTCTCTCGCTGGCTATCGGCGGATCTTTCTTACCACCGGTTTTCGTCAGCCGGAGGCGGTCAAGCTCTACCTGAGCCTGGGGTATGAAGCCCACTTCGATCTGCACCGCGATCCAGAGGAGTACAGCCTGCCGCCCTATGACGGACGGCTGCGCTTTACCAAAACGCTGGACGTTGCTCTGCGCCACTCAGCCTGAGGAAAAAAGATGACCACACCTGAAACTATTAAAGTGATCCCCGCCCGCTACCCGCTGCGCACCGTAGGCGCGTTTGTCGCGCTGTTTGTGCTGGCGATAGTGGTTCAGTCCGTTGCCTTTAATCCGCGCTGGGAGTGGCACGTGTTTGCCCGCTGGTTTTTCGATCCGGCGATCCTGTATGGCGTAGGCCAGACGCTGCTGCTCACCCTGCTGGGGACGGTACTCAGCGTGCTTATCGGTGGTCTGCTGGCGCTGGCGCGCCTGTCATCCTCCTGGCTGCTGAGCAGCCTCGCCTGGGGCTATATCTGGCTGTTTCGCTCCCTGCCGCTGATAGTGGTGCTGATTATTCTCTACAACTTCTCCTATCTCTACGACACGCTGACTATCGGTATTCCCTTTACCGCCATTAGCTGGGGGCAGTTTGAGACCATCAACGTGCTGGGTCAGTTCTCAACGGCGGTGGTGGGGCTGACGCTGGTTCAAAGCGCCTACACCGCTGAGATTATTCGCGGTGGATTTTTAGGCGTCGATCACGGTCAGTACGAGGCCGCTGCCGCCCTCGGTCTACCGGCATGGCGGCGCACCCTGCGCATCATCTTGCCCCAGGCGCTGCGCACCATTCTGCCGTCGGGCTTTAACGAGATCATCAGCCTCGCCAAGGGAACGGCGATGGTCTACGTGCTGGCAATGCCGGAGCTGTTCTACACCATTCAGATGATCTACAACCGTACCCAGGAGGTGATCCCTCTCCTGATGGTCGGTGCGGTCTGGTATCTGGCGATCACCAGCGTGCTGTCAATTATTCAGCACCTCGTCGAGCGTGCCCTGGCCCGCAGCGAGCGCCGTTCGGCCATCAACGCCGCGCCGCGTGTTTCTCGGGTCTCCTCTCCCGCAACCCACGTCAACGCTCAGGAGCCTGTCCATGCCCACCTCTCATAATGGTCATATCTCGATAACCGGCGTCAGCAAATACTTTGGTCGCCACAAGGCGCTGGACGGCGTCTCGCTGGAGCTGCCCCCCGGATCGGTAACGGTGATCCTCGGCCCCTCGGGTTCAGGAAAGTCGACGCTGCTACGTGCCATTAACCATCTTGAACGAGTAGATGAAGGCTTTATCCAGATCGACGGAGAGTACATTGGCTATCGTCGGGAAGGCGATCGGCTCTACGAACTGAAAGAGAAAGAGATCCTGCGCCAGCGCATCAACGTCGGCTACGTCTTCCAGAATTTCAATCTCTTTCCGCATCTGACGGTGCTGGAAAATCTGATTGAAGCGCCCATCGCCCATAAACAGCTCAGCCGCAAAGCCGCCGTTGAGCGGGCTTACGAACTGCTGGACGTCGTCGGCCTGCGCAATAAGGCCGACGCCTGGTCGCGCCATCTCTCTGGCGGCCAGCAGCAGCGTATCGCCATTGCCCGCGCGCTGGCGCTGCGTCCACGCGTTATGCTGTTCGATGAGCCCACCTCGGCCCTCGATCCTGAGCTGGTGGGCGAGGTGCTTGACGTCATCAAAACCCTGGCCCGTTCCGGCACCACGCTGGTGGTCGTTACCCATGAGATCGGCTTTGCCCGCGAAGTGGCGGACACGGTGGTCTTTATGGTGGACGGCAAGATCGTCGAGCAGGGCAGCAGCGAGGCGGTATTAAACCGCCCGCAGCATCCCCGCACCCAGCAATTCTTATCAAAAGTGCTTTAAGGAGGCAGGATGAAACAGGGACTATTGGTGCTGCTGCTGGTGAGCGTCGGAAGCCATGCGCAGGGGACGATCGACCTTGCGGCAAATGAAAAACCGCTCCACGCCGAGCGTGACGAGGCCGCGGTGGCGAAGATCCCCGCTAACTATCGATTTGTCGAGCCGGGGACGCTGACGGTGGCCGTCTCCGCGCTTAACTCGCCGCCGCTGGCGCTGCTGGCAAGCGACAACCGCACGCGGGTAGGGAGCGATCCGGATATCGCCAGACTGCTGGCCGACAGCCTTGGGCTAAAAGTTAAAATTGTTCCCACCGCCTGGGAGGACTGGCCGCTCGGCATTTCATCCGGACGTTACGACGTGGCGCTGGTCAATATTGCCGTTACCGAGCAGCGCAAAGAGAAGTTCGATTTCGCCACCTACCGCGTCGACTCACTGGCTTTTTCAGTGAAGTCCACCAGCAAAATTGCAGCAGTGAACAACGCTGCGGATTTAGCTGGATTAAAGGTCATTGTGGGCTCCGGCACTAATCAGGAGAAAATTCTGCTCGGCTGGAATGAGGAGAACAGGGCAGCCGGACGGCAACCGGCGCTGCCGGTCTATCTTACCGACGACGCCTCGGCCAACCTGTTTATCCAGTCGGGCCGGGCCGACGTCTTCTTTGGCCCGCAGTCGGTCGCCGCCTATAAAGCGGCACTAAACGGGACCACCAGGGTGGTCGGTCTCGGTCCTAAAAAGGCCTATGTCGCGACGACAACCAAAAAGGGTAATGGCCTGGCTACGGCGCTACAGGCGGCGCTTAACGGGGCAATCGCCCGCGGTGAGTATCAGAAAGTGCTTGCCCGCTGGGGCGAGGAGGGGGAGGCGGTGACCGCCTCCGTGGTAAACCCGCCCGGGATCGTCTACTGATGAAATGCTTTCGCCCTATGGGCACTATGGCCGCTTGCCAAACTCAACGGTCTGCTGCGTCCAGCGCCGCGCCTGCTCGCTTAACGTAAAGCCAAGGCCGTGACGGTCGGAGACGTACATCCGGCCATCCCGCAGCTCAAGCTGCTCGTTAAACAGCGGGTTCAGCCACTCAAAGTGCTCCAGCCACGGCTCCAGCGGGTAGGCCGCCGCGAGGTGAAGATGGACTTCCATTGCGAAGTGCGGAGCCAGCTTGCGCCCGTGCTTCGCCGCCAGATCCATGATCTTCAGGAACGGCGAGATGCCGCCAACCCGAGGCGCATCTGGCTGGACGAAATCGCTGGCGTTGCCAAGGATCAGCTGCTCATGCTCGCGGAAACTGGTCAACATCTCACCGGTCGCAATGGGCGTATCCAGCGCGGCGGCAAGCTGGGCGTGCCCCTCGACATCATAGGCATCCAGCGGCTCTTCGATCCAGATCAGGTTGAACTGCTCCATTTTACGTCCCATGCGGATGGCGGTTTCGCGATCCCACTGTTGGTTAGCATCCACCATCAGCGGGAAATCGTCTCCCAGTGCCTCGCGTACGGCGGTGAGGCGACGGAGATCTTCGGCTGTATTGGGCTGGCCGACCTTCAGCTTAATGCCGCCAATACCGTTCTCCCTGGATATGGTCACGTTTTTCAGCACCTGATCCAGCGGGGTGTGCAGGAAGCCGCCGGAGGTGTTGTAGCACTTCACCGAGTCACGATGAGAGCCAAGTAGCTTCGCCAGCGGCAGGCCCGCGCGTTTGGCTTTCATATCCCACAGGGCGATATCGAAAGGGGAGATGGCCTGCACCGCCATGCCGCTGCGGCCAACAGATGCCCCTGCCCACAGCAGCTTGCTGTAGATCTTATCGATATCATTAGGATCTTCGCCCAGCAGGTTATCGGCAATCTCTTTGGCATGGGCGTAGATCCCCTGGCCACCGGCGCGCTTGGAGTAACTAAAGCCCACGCCTTCGAAGCCGTCGCGGGAGCGGATCTCCGCCACGATAATCGCCACTTCCGTCAGCGGCTTTTGTCGACCGGTGAGGACTTTGGCATCGCTCACCGGCGTCGCCAACGGCAGGAAGGCAAGGGAGAGCTTCACCCACTCAATACGATCGCCGGTTTCCGCTGCCGTTTTGACACCTTCTGCTTTGGCATAGGTCACTGAATCAGAATTTGCGCTAGAGGTCATCGCACTCTCCATAGGTTATTAAATGTTTGCGCTAACATTTATAGTGTAACCACCAAATCACTGCTATAGGGGAGAGGATAATTTGTACAGGCGATCACAGTTTCTGCCCGCCTGGGACACAATAGCGTGTAGATTAAGCGCGCCGCTTGATGAATAATGACAGAAATGCTTTTTAGAACAGGTTGATACTGCGTGACCACGCCTAAGATCTCTCGCCCGCAGCCGCCCCGGGCCCCCACACTGGATGACGTTGCCCGCGTCGCCGGCTTGTCGTCAATGACCGTCAGCCGGGCGATTAACACGCCAGAGCGGGTACGGCCTGAAACAGTTGATCGGGTAATGAGTGCCGTTAAGGCTACCGGCTATATTCCCAATGCGCTGGCAGGGGGGCTGACAACCCGACGCAGCAAACTGGTTGCCGTTGTGGTACCGCAGATCAATAACAGCATGTTCGTCGATACTATTCAGTCCCTTAACGATGCGCTGGCGGCGCGGGGCTACCATATGCTGCTCTGCATGTCGGGCTACACGCCGCAGACCGAAGCCGAACTGGTGGCGGCGCTGCTGTCGCGCCGTCCGGACGGAATGGTATTAACCGGTATTCACCACTCGGCGGAGCTGAAAAAGATCGTGCTCAACGCCAGCGTGCCGGTGGTGGAGATATGGGATTCAACCCCAACGCCGCTCGATATGCTGGTGGGTTTCTCACATGAAAAAGTGGGCCAGGCGCTGGGGCACTTTTTACAGCGCAAAGGTTACACCCGCCCAGGGCTGATCTGGGCTGAAGATCGCCGCGCCCAGCAGCGTAAGGCAGGGTTATGTGAGGCGCTAACATTGCACGGTTTTCCTGCGCCGTTACAGGTTGATGTGCCGCTTCCCGCCAGGCTAGCGCTGGGCCGGGAAGGGCTAGGGGCATTGCTAACGCTGGGAGAGTGTGACGTGGTGGTGTGCAGCTCAGATACTCTCGCTCAGGGGGCAATTATGGAGGCGGAAAGTCGGGGGCTGCGGGTGCCGCAGGATCTGGCCGTCGTCGGTTTCGGCGATCTCGATTTTGCCGCCTCCAATCGACCCGCTATTACCACCGTCAGCGTCGACCGTCACGAGATAGGCCTGCGCGCCGCGACGCTGCTTGCCGATCGCATCGAGGGCATTGAGCCTGATAATGTTATTCTGGACGTTGGCTTTACGCTTATTGAACGCGAATCGGCTTAAACATTACAGGAGGGTAAGTGATAACGTTTCGATCCCCATCCCGGCATGAATTTCAGGCCTTTGTTGACTATTTTATCCCGGATTATGCTGCCGAGATTGTCAGTAACTATCTGCTCTCTGAGGAAGATGCCCTTGCGCAGGCGCGTCGCGAGCTGGAAGCCAGTTTCCCCGACGGCGAGAAGAGTGCGGGGCAGATACTGCTGTGTATTGTTCTTAACGACGCTGAGAAAGAAAATCATATTGGCTACCTCTGGTACAAGCCGGATCCGCAGCTGCATTCAGCATTTATCAATGACTTCTATCTTTTCCCCGCGTTCCGGGGAAAAGGTTTTGGCAGCGCGGCCATGAAGCAGCTTGAACTGCGCCTGGTGGAAGAGGGCTGTAAGCAGATTAAACTGCGGGTGGCTGCTGGAAATCCGCAGGCCAGACGAGTCTATGAGAATAACGGTTTTAACGTAACCGGCATCAATATGAATAAAGTACTGGGCTAACTACCCGGACAGACGCTAAATAAAAGAGGAGTTTGCTATGCCGCATATCGATATTAAATGTTTCCCCCGCGACCTGACCGAAGAGCAGAAAACGGTGCTGGCGGACGATATTACCGCTGCGATTGTCCGTCATCTCAACAGCAAAGACGATTCGGTGAGCGTTGCCCTGAGCCAGGTTCAGCCTGAGGACTGGAAAGCGCAGGTGTGGGACACAGAGATCGCTCCGCAGATGGAAAAGCTGATCAAAAAGCCGGGCTACAGCATGTAGTTTGTGCCTCCTGCCCTTCGGGGCAGGGTAAGCATGGGGTGTTGTAAATGATTAAATATTGCCTGGCGTATATCATTGGTACGATCCTATCGACTTTTACTATCAATGCTTTAGCAGAATCCAACCTTTCAAGCATAGTCAAAAATAGCGATGTTGACGCTTGTGTCGATAAGAGTAGTAATATAGACAGTGAGTGTTTAAATTCTGTCAGTAAGCGGAGCGAAAAAGAATTAAATGACGCTTATGAAGATAAGCTTAAAGAGATATCAACTTTCGATTATACCCGGTGGTGGATGGGAGAAAAAGATCGGCGTGAAGGCATGAAGCAAGCCTTTATACATAGTCAAGAACTATGGCTTAAGTACCGCACTGAATATTGTAAAACCGCTAGCACAGGATCTGAGGGAGTTGATGGCTATGGAGCAGCAGTATTAAGCTGTCAGATTAACCTGGCGAAAAGGCGAATAGAAGAAATCAAAATGATACATCCTGATCTTTCGGACGTATAAAATAGAAATTATCAATAGTGAGGTTAAGGACTTGCTCTTGCTTAATTACTTAAGGTTCTTTGTTTAGGCTTTTATTCAACCACCAGTTTATCTTATTAGTCATAAGGTTACTAATGGTTGAATAGAAATGAAAAAGCATCCAACAGTCATTTGGTGATTAAATATTATACTTGATGCCGCCCTCCCGGGTACGCCAGATCGTCATTAGTATATTCTTATCAATGCAGTTACGGGGAGGTTCAACATTGGGAAAACAGAGCCGATCTTCTTTACCTTCCTCTTGATACCCTTCACCAAAGGCGTATATCGTTATGAGAAACGGACCTTGAGCGCCAGCAGAAATATGATACTTACGTCTAATTTCATCCTGATTATGCTGCCACCAGTCAATTTTTTTCGCGTCAGTGAAAGGCAAAGCATCTACGATAATCCGTGCAGTGCTACCGTCATAATAACCGTTTACCACTGTAACCTTTTGATCGCTAAGGAAATAATAGGAGATGCAACCTAGCATTATCGTTAGAACAGCAATAGTCAGCGCACGCATCAGCGATTCCTGTTTATCTTATTTAAGTTCGGGTTTAATAACTCCATCACCAGAGATAACATAACTTGAGTCTGAGAAAGTAAACCTCTCTAATCCCTCTCTGGTTCGGCTTATAGTCATTAAGATATCTTTGTCGATGCAGTTAGTTTCCGTATCCATGTCATCAAAGCATAGCCGATCTTCCTTTTCTTCTTTTTTATAGCCATCGCCAAATTTATATATTGTTATATAGTCAGGGCCGCCATTTTTGAATGATGCTATACGGTATTTACCCTCAATAGCATCATACACCGAACATAATGTTGTGCAATAGATCAGCATTTAACGGCAAACTGTAATTAGGGACTTGCTGATTATAAAGGGGAGGAGGCTATAGCATGGTCTTTTATCTCCCCACCGCTAACCGCAGGGAGCACTTCTCTACTTATCGTTAACGCTCATCTGCCTGCCGCTGGTGACAAAGGTTCCGCCGCCCAGGTGGTGCAGGGTATTGAGTTTGTCATCATCAAACTGCCAGCGTCCGTTAATAAATGCGCGTTCGTCGGCCGCAGCGGCGACCACCTCGCCAAACAGGGTATCGTATTTCTCCTGCGCGGCGGTGGCCGGCAGCAGACGACACTCCATCCATGCCAGGCAGCGCTCCTCAACCACCGGCAGGCCTAATACCGGACCTGAGATAGCTGGGATACCGTAACAGTTAAATTTATCTTCATCCCGCCCGGTGACGCTTCCTACCGCATAGGTCCAGTTTTTGGCCGCAACGCCGGGAACTACGATGCCAAACATGCCGCTGCGCTCAATCAGCTCTCGCGACCAGGCGCTCTTATCGATCACGATGGCAATACGTGGCGGGGAGAACTCCACCGGCATCGACCACGCAGCCGCCATAATGTTGCGACGATCGATCTGGTCGTCCCGACTGGTGATCAGGACGGTTGGGCCGTGGTTTAGCAGACGGCTGGCGTGCTCCAGCGCAACGGGACGGAAATAGCGCATTGTGACTCCTTTTAGTGACCTTGCTGCATTAAAGGCTGCAAGACGGATTAAATCAAGCCGCAACAAATGCGTCATCTCGATGTAATAAAGCCTGCCTATAGTCGCCAGCAACTAAGTCCCAAAGAGGATAACAATATGTTTGCTCCCCTGTCTTTTGTACAGGTGAGTGCGGCCCGTCTGCATTTGGCGACGGGGCGTTGTCGGCTTCCTGTAGCAGGAGGGCGATAATGCACGCACTGACCCGTATTCGTCTTGAAGGTGTTTCGTACGCCTTTGCCAACCATACCGTTCTTCATCAGATCGATCTGCATATTGAACCCGGCAGCATCGTAGCCTTACTCGGACCCTCTGGCTGCGGCAAAAGCACGCTTTTACGCCTGCTGGCCGGGCTGACGCACCCTGCGGAAGGGGAGATCTGGTTCGGTGAACGACTGGTCGCAAAGGCAGGCTGGGCGCTGCCGCCAGAGGGGCGTGATATCGGCATGGTCTTTCAGGACTATGCGCTGTGGCCACATATGTCCGTGGCGCAGAACGTCGCCTTTCCCCTCAAAATGCGTAACCTGCCGCGTGCTGAACGTGATGTCCGCGTCGCCGAGGCCCTGGCAAGGGTAGGGCTGTCGGACTTTGCCGAACGGAAACCGTCAGGGCTCTCCGGCGGACAACAGCAGAGGGTGGCCCTGGCACGCGCCATCGTCGCCCAGCCTCGGGTTCTGCTCTTTGATGAGCCGCTCTCCAATCTCGACAGTGAGCTGCGAGAGTCGCTGTGCCTGGAGATGTCACGGATCCTGCGCCAGTCCGGAACCACTGCGGTCTATGTTACCCACGATCGCCGGGAAGCCGAATTGATTGCCGACCGTATTGTGCATCTCTCCGCCGGTCGCGTGGCGGCATCTGATTTAATTACGAACACTTTAGTTACAACATGCAATGGAGCATTATCATGAAAGCAGTGTCGTCTGTAATAAAAGGAGTTGCATTAACCATGGCATTGTCTGCTATCAGCGTCTCCAGCGCGCAGGCGCTGACTGTCTATACCGCAGGTCCAGGATCGCTGGCTAAAGGCCTCGCGGCAGGCTATGAGAAGAAAACCGGCGTCAAGGTCAACATCTTTCAGGCTACGACCGGGAAGGTGATGGCACGCCTGGAGGCCGAGCAGGCTAATCCGCAGGCCGATATTCTTATTTCTGCGTCATGGGATACGGCGGAAGATCTCCACAATCGTGGTTGGCTGCTACCGTATCAGAGCCAGAATGCGGAAAAGGTGCCTGCTAACCTCAAAACCAGCGACTATGTTGCTCAGGGTATTTCGGCATTGGGTATCGTCTGGAATAGCAAAAGCGGTACGCCTGAGCCAAAAGAGTGGCAGGATCTCACCTCGACAGACTTTAAAGATAAGATCACCACGCCTGACCCGGCGCTCTCTGGTGCATCCCTCGATCTGCTGATTGGCCTGCAAAACGGCATGGGTGACGCGGCGTGGAAACTGTTTGAGCAGCTGAAGCAGAACGGCATGGTGGTCAGCGGCCCTAACGCTCAGGCGGTAACGCCGGTCATGCAGGGGGCGAAAGCTGCTGTGTTTGGTGCAGTGGACTATGTCTCTTACGGCAATATCGCCCAGGGTGAGTCGCTGAAGGTGATCTTCCCGGCGAGCGGGACGGTGATTGCCCCACGCCCGATGATGATCCTAAAAACCACGCAGCATGCTGACGATGCTAAAGCTTTTGTTGACTATGTGCTCTCGCCAGAAGGGCAGGCGTTGGTCGCCGATGCCTGGCTGATGCCGGCCCGCACCGACGTTACCGCTAAGCGCCCTCTGCTGAACGACCTTAAAATCCTGCCGACCACCAATGACGGCAACAGCGAGCGCAGCGATGTGTTGAAACGCTTTAATACCCTTTTCGCGCAGTAATCACCCGGCGGGGGCAACCCCGCTTTCAGGATAGCCGTTGTGAAACAGAAATTAATTACCCTCACTACCGTGGCGCTGCTGGCGATCCTGGTCGCGCTGCCGTTGCTGTTTATTATTCTACAGGCCATTTTTCCGCAGTTTAGCGCCGGCTCGTTGAGCGGGGCGTTAACGGGTATTGTCCCGCAGTTTCAGGATCCGCAGCTGCCCGCTATGCTGGGGGGAACGCTATGGATTGCCGCAGGCGTCGCGCTGTTGAGCGCTCTGATTGGTCTGCCGCTCGGCGTAATGCGCGGATTATTCAATCTGCCCGTACCCAGGCTGTGGGATCTTATCTTTCTCATCCCGTTTCTGACCCCGCCCTATATTGCCGCGCTCTCCTGGATGCTGGTCTTACAGACCAATGGTTATCTCGATCAGCTAACCGGTATCGACCTTAACAATCTGCTTTTCAGCCGCAGCGGCATTGTACTGGTCATGACCCTGAATATTTTCCCGGTGGTCTATTTTGCCGTCTCGCGCAGCCTGCTCGCTAGCGGACAGCGGCTGGCGCTGGTTGCGCGAGTACATGGTGCGACGGCGTGGCGGGCATTTTGGCATATCACACTGCCTATGGTCGCGCCCGCTCTGGCAGCGGGGATGCTGTTAGCCTTTACCCTGGCCATTGAGGAGTATGGCGTTCCGGCGGCGCTGGGAACGCGCTCAGGAGTAGTGATGATGACGGTGGGTATCGAGAAGAAACTCGCCGACTGGCCAATCGATCTGCCTGGCGCGTCGCTGCTCTCGATGGTGCTGATTGTCATTGCCTTAACCGGATGGTGGTTACAGCGACGCCTGGTAGGGGATAAAGAGGTGACCAGCGTAACCGGCAAGCCAACGGAGAACATGGGGGCCACGCTGGGCATCGTCGTCGTTCCGGTAGTGACGGTAATGGCCTTAACCGGATTTTTGGCGGTTGGACTTCCGGGATTATCCATGGCGGTAACCGGTGTGATGTCGACGCTGTCAGGCGGACTGGCCTGGAATAACGTGACGCCTCAGCACTATTTAGCGCTCTTCTCCCAGCAGGGGGATGCGCTTTCGGCGTTGGGCACCAGCCTGTCGCTGGCGCTCGGCGCGTCGCTGATCACCGGTCTCCTTGGCCTGCTGATTTCGTGGCTGGTTGTGGTCAGGCAGATAAAAGGCCGCAGCGTGCTGGATGCGCTGTCGCTACTGCCTGCGGCGCTACCGGGCATTGTTGTTGGTGTAGGGCTGATTTTGCTGTGGAACCGCACTTTCTGGCCGGTTTCGCCCTACAATACCTGGGCGATCCTGCTGCTGTCATACTGTTGCCTGCTGATGCCCTGGCCGGTGCGCTATATCACCAGCGCGCTACGCCAGCTGGGTGGCAATCTGGAGCCGGCCGCGCGGGTTCATGGCGCAAGTGCGCTTCAGGCGCTGCGCTTTATCGTCATGCCGCTGGTTTTTCCAGCCATGCTGGCCGCGATGCTGATGGTGTTTGCTATCGCGTCCCGTGAGTTGGTCACATCATTGCTGCTCTCACCAGCCGGTACGCAAACCGTGGCGGTCTTTATCTGGCGGCAGTTTGAACAGGGTTCGGTCGGGCAGGGGATGGCGATGGCGACCTTAACGCTGCTCACCGGGCTGCTTCTTATGCTTACCGCGCTGGCAATCATGCAGCGTAAAGGGCGAGGCTGATAATAAATCACGCAAAAGCGTTTAAATTTTCGCCAATCGCAAGGGTGACTATTGCGGAGGAAAGCATTGCCGTCTACGTTTAGCGCGGTAAGTATTTCCTCTCGATACGTAGAGAGGCCAGTAACTTAAATTTAAAGGCATATTGATGCACAGCGCAACAACTGAAGACACGCTCAACACTTGGTTCGATCAGGGTAGTCATGCTTTTGAAGCCGAACGTAGTCTCATTAGAGGACTCGCTCAGAATCTCAAAAGTAATCGTATTGAGGTGAATAATAAGAATATGATTCTGGCCCTGATCAGGCTGCTCGAAACAGAAGATGATGTAATCAAGCTCGATGTCTATCGCAACGCGCTTGAACTCATCGTCCAGAAAACACCAGACGATTTGTAATGTTATTTAAAACGCCCCGTATCGCTTTTTCAGGATACAGGGCGTTGACTTATAAAGGTTTTACCAGACGGGCCCTGAGGTAGCGAATGCAGCTTTCCAGTATATGTAGTTGCTGCTTCTCTTTTACCATTACACTACGGGCGCGTAGTACCATCATAAGATTGTCCGCATTTACCGGCAGACGTGAATTCATCAGCCAGGTTGCCGCCTCACCAATGACCTCTTGAATATTTTCAAGTAAAGCGTGTTCATTTTCGTTCAATTGCACTCTCAATGCAGAAGGGGGTTTGTCTTCCAGGCTAAGTCGCCAAGATCAAATTCACAGAGAGCATTTGGGGGAACATGCTTAAAGCAAGTCTGATTAGAAGGGTAAAACAGCAAAAAACCTGTTAACCGCACCGATTAAACAGGTATTACTGACTGAGGCTAGTGTTTATAAACAATATTAGGGTGACTAAGAACAGCGTCGCGTCTGTGGAGCTTTAAGGATCGGGAAGGGCTGGAACCGCTGTCGGGGAGCATTCTGAACTGATGTACCCCATTGATGGCCGTACGAAAAGCTTCACGTCTGCCATGGTCATTTTCATCATGGAGACTCTCCTGCAACTGACTGAGAAGGGCATCGAAAGAGACGTTGTCATCAGCTTCAAGAAGCGACATTACGGCTTCACCCATCACTTTATCTACCAGCCTTTCCTTATCATTTTTGCTCATTGAGCCTCACAGTATTTATTTGATGCTGGACTTCATATCATTCTAGCAGTATGCCCGCCTATGCCAGAGATTGACAGGTATATTACGCATTTTTCGCGTCAAAACTGATTATTGCGCAGAATTAAACGCATTAATTCGCTGAGATGCGCTTGCATGAGGGGATTATTTTCAGCCTCGATGCGCGCAACCAATTTCAAACAGATCGTCCTTCTGCTGAGCATTTGCCCAGCACGCAA
This sequence comes from Enterobacter sp. C2, assembly GCF_019880405.1. NCBI lineage: Bacteria > Pseudomonadati > Pseudomonadota > Gammaproteobacteria > Enterobacterales > Enterobacteriaceae > Enterobacter > Enterobacter sp. C2. The sequence continues at coordinate 2,155,140 of NZ_CP082269.1, read as the reverse complement.
CAGAGCGATGACGATATCTCCCAGCGTCTCTTCTCGTGAAGGCATATCCTGCATGACTACACACACGCCCGTATTGATATCGTTACTCTGTGTCGCTTTTACATCGTTCTCGCACATGTTGCGTTTCCGGTACCCGTTTAATCACGTACTTGATGAGGGGCTTTGTCTGTCCGCCTCAGCCCGCTTATTTTGTTGCCTAATAATATCGGTAAGAAACGGTAAAAGAAAAGAAAACTGATATTTTTTTGCCCTGCTCTTATAAGGGTTAAAGTGTAAGTCACTTATTAATATAGGATATATCCATTTTGCGTTTGCACCTAAACCTTCCGTAAGTAGAACTCCACCTCACTTTTTACAGCATAGGCTATGATTTTATTTACATACGGTCAGGAGAGGTAACTACCCGAACACCGTTTTACACCCTTTCGTCACGTCTGCGTTTATTGAGGTATCTGCATGGAGTCCAGATCTTTTCTTAAAAGCTGGGGGGCCGAGTTCGTGGCCGCTGACACAGTGCGTTTTCGTGTGTGGGCGAGCGGTCAGGAGAGCGTTACGCTCAGGCTTTCAGGCAAGGAATTTAAGATGAAGCCGGCCGGTGAAGGCTGGTTCGAATTTTCCGCCACCGATATCTCCCCTGGTACGGAATATCACTACGTTCTGGCTGATGGTACCGCTCTGCCGGACCCGGCGTCCCGGGGGCAAAAGGCCGATGTCAATGGCCCTTCGCTGGTTATCAATCCAGAAAGCTATCGCTGGCAAAATACGCAGTGGCAAGGGCGTCCCTGGGAAGAGACCGTTTTCTATGAGCTGCATGTAGGCACCTTTACCCCAGAAGGGACCTTCCAGGCTGCCATCGAGAAGCTGCCTTACCTGGCTGATATTGGGATTACCGCTATTGAGATCCTGCCTGTATCGCAGTTTGGCGGCAACCGGGGCTGGGGTTATGACGGCGTGCTGCTTTACGCGCCGCACTCCGCCTACGGTACGCCGGACGATTTCAAAGCCTTTGTCGATGCCGCTCACGGCTACGGCATCTCGGTGGTGCTCGACATTGTGCTGAATCATTTCGGTCCAGAGGGTAACTATCTGCCGCTGCTGTCGCCCGAGTTTTTCCACAAGGAGCGCATGACACCCTGGGGGCCGGGCATTGCCTATGATGTCGATGCGACACGTCGCTATATTGCCGAAGCGCCGCTCTACTGGCTTAAAGAGTTTAACCTTGACGGGTTGCGCTTCGATGCCATCGATCAGATTGATGACAGCGCTGACAAGCATGTGCTGGTAGAGATTGCCGAGCGCATTCGGGCAGAGATTACCGACCGACCTGCACACCTGACGACGGAAGATTGCCGGAACGTCATTTTCCTGCATCCTCGTGATGCAGCCGGTTCGACACCGCTGTTCAGTGGCGAATGGAACGATGATTTCCACAATGCCGTACACGTTTTTGCTACCGGCGAAACCCATGCCTACTATGAGGATTTTGCCGACCAGCCGGAGAAATATGTCGCCCGTGCGCTGGCGGAAGGGTTTGCCTATCAGGGAGAGGTGTCTCCTCACTCAGGAGAGGCTCGCGGCGTGGACAGCACTGGGCAACCGCCAGTGGCGTTCGTTGACTTTCTTCAGAACCACGACCAGACGGGCAACCGTGCGCACGGTGAGAGGCTGATCTCCCTGGCTGGCGTCGAGCGTACCAGGGTGCTGCTCGCCGCGCTGCTCCTGTCTCCACATATCCCGCTGCTGTTTATGGGAGAGGAGTTCGGCGAGAGCAATCCGTTCCTGTTCTTTACCGATTTCCATGGCGATCTCGCCAAAGCCGTACGTGAAGGGCGAGCGAAAGAGTTTGCCGGACATAATGGCTACGACGGGGACAGCGTGCCCGATCCGAACGCCGAGAGCACCTTTATGCAGTCGAAGCTGGATTGGCACAAACTCGAAAGCCAAGAAGGACGCGCCTGGCTGGAGCTGACCCGAGCGCTGCTGCGTTTGCGCCAGCAGAAGATCGTGCCGCTGTTGGCTACCGCCGGGGGCAATTCCGGTCGGGTAGTTAAAACAGACGAAGGATTTCTTGCCGTGAGCTGGACATTCCCGCAGGGAACGCTCTCTCTGGCGTTGAATATTGGCGAGCGTCATCAGACGCTGCCGGAATTGCCCGGCGAAACCGTTTTTGCCTGGCCAAATGCGGCAGATGAACTGCCGCAGAACTCAATCGTTGTTCGCCTTGCATCAGGAGAAGCAAAGTGAAGATCCCAACCGCGACTTACCGTATCCAATTTCGTAACGGCATGACCTTTGACCGCGCCGCTGCCCTTGTGCCTTATTTGCAGCAGCTGGGCATCAGCCACCTTTATGCCTCACCGATCTTTACCGCCACCGCCGACTCAACGCATGGCTATGACGTCACGAACGCCAACGAGATCGAGCCCGCCATTGGCGGCCGCGAGGGTTTTGACCGCATGGTAGCCGCCCTGAAAGAGGCAGGCCTTGGCCTGATTCTGGATATCGTTCCGAACCATATGGCGGCCTCGCTGGAGAACGCATGGTGGCGCGACGTCATTGAACACGGTGAACAGAGCCGCTATGCCCGCTATTTCGATATCGACTGGTCGCGTCGCCTGACTCTGCCGTTCCTCGGGGATACCTTTGAGGCCGAGCTGGAGAAGGGCGATATCCGCCTGCAGGCCGATCCTAAAACAGGTAAACCTGCCTTCGCCTACTTTGAGAGCTTCTATCCGCTTTGCCCGGAGAGCTATCAGGGGCGTGAAGATGAGGTGCTTAATCTCACCAATAAAGCCGAGCTTATTGCGCTACACGATCAACAGCCTTATCGATTGATGACGTGGCGGGATGCGCCGCGCGATCTCTCCTATCGTCGCTTTTTTGAAATTACCGGCCTCGTTGGAGTTCGCGTTGAAGATGAAGCCGTCTTTGACGATAGCCACCGCCTGATCCTGGATCTGGTGCGCAGCGGGGCGGTAGATGGCCTGCGGGTCGACCATGTAGATGGCCTTGCCGATCCCAAAGGCTATCTGAGACGCCTGCGCCAGGAGGCCGGCGCTGACTGCTACCTGACCGTTGAGAAGATCCTCGGCAAAGGCGAGCATCTGCCGGACGACTGGCCAGTATCGGGCACCACCGGGTACGAATTTATTGCCGCGCTCTCTGACGCCCTGGTCGATGACGATCGGCTTGCCGCGCTGCGCAAAGCCTACGACAAGACCATGGAGAGGCAAGTGGATATGCGGGCCGAACTGCGTTCGGCCAAGCTGCTGATGGTTGACCGCAACTTCGAGGGTGAATTTACCACCTTGCTGAAGCTGGCGCTCGGCCTTGCGGAAGTGGAGGGGTTCGCAACAGAGCAAGCGACAATGCATGCCGCTTTACGCGAGCTGCTTGTTGCCTTCCCGGTCTATCGTACCTACGGAACACAAGAGGGCCTGCCGCCTGCAGATGCTGAGCTGCTACATAAAATAGTGACCAAGGTTAAAGCCAGCGAAAATGCACCGGATCCCGAGGCGCTCGACTTTATTACCCAAATTCTTGGGGGTTTGCTGTCGAATGCAGCATCGGATAAAGCATCCCTGTTCCGCACCCGTTTCCAACAGCTCACCGGCCCGCTGATGGCAAAATCCGTCGAGGATACGCTCTTCTTCCGTCAGAACATGGGCCTGGCACTTAATGAAGTCGGTGCCGAGCCGTTGCCGCGCATGTTCTCTCTGGATCGTTTCCACGCTGAGATGAAAACCCGTCTGGAGAAGCAGCCTGATGCGCTTTCCAGCACCTCAACCCATGATACTAAACGCGGGGAAGACACGCGCGCGCGCCTCTATACGCTGACGGAAGCCCCGTCGCGCTGGGCGGTATGCGTTGGTCGCTGGCGGGAAATCAACCAGCATAAAGTGGTCGAGCTTGAAGATGGTCCGGCACCAAAACCCGCCGGGAAGTGGATGCTGTACCAGGCGCTGGCAGGCGTGTGGCCCGTGACGCTGCAGCCCGACGATGCGGCAGGGCTGAAGGCGCTGGAGGATCGTTTCCTGGACTTCGTCGAAAAGGCGTTACGGGAAGCGAAGCTGCGCACCGACTGGGTGGACAACAACGATCCGTTTGAGAAAGCGATGCTCGACTATGCTCGACACCTGCTTTCGCCGGACAATCAGGCCTTCTTACAGGATTTCGTGAGTTCGCTTCAGCCGTTTATTCGTGCCGGATTGGTTAACAGCTTGACCCAGACCGCCATCAAACTTACTGCGCCGGGCGTACCGGATATCTATCAGGGCAGCGAGGCGCTTAACTTTAGCCTTGTCGATCCCGATAACCGTCGCGAGCCGGATTTCGCCACCCTGACCCAGCAGCTGCCTGAGGATGACCAACCCGTCATTGTTACCGAAGAGAGCTGGCAAAGCGGTTTCCTGAAGCAGCAGGTTATTGCCAAAACCCTGCGCCTGCGTCAGCAAAAACCTGCGCTGTTCCGCTATGGTGATTATCTGCCGCTGACGGTAACGGGCGAGCGAGCGGATCACGTTATCGCTTACGCCCGGGTCAGTACCCGGATCCGCGGCGGCGATGCGCTTATTGTTATCGCTCCGCGTCTGGCGCTGCGGCTGCCTGACGATGCGGAAACAGCATGGTTTACCGATACCACTATTGCGCTCCCTGAATCACTGGCAGGCCGCCGCTACCGCAACATTCTCAGTGGAGAAACGTTCTCCCTGAATGAACAGATTGATTTAATGAAAATTATCGGCGATGTACCGCAAATCTTGCTGGCTGAATGAGTATTTGCCTGAATGGTTACTTATTGCGAAAGGAATGTGCCCAATGAAGCCCACATTCTATGGAGAAGAATGAATGACACACCATAATACATACCAAATTCTGCCGGGGGATTATCACCTTCTCGGCGCAAACTACGATGGCGAGGGTGTTAACTTTGCCCTTTTCTCGGCGCATGCAGAGCGCGTGGAGCTGTGCCTTTATGACCCGAGCGGCAAGCACGAGATCGGCCGCCTGGACCTGCCGGAGTATACCCACGAGATCTGGCACGGTTACGTGCCCGGCCTGCAACCGGGTGCCCTGTATGGTTTCCGTGTGCACGGCCCCTTCGATCCGGAAAACGGTCATCGCTTTAACCCCAACAAACTGGTGATCGACCCCTACGCCCGTGAGCTGGTAGGCGATGTGGAGTGGAACGAAGCGCATTTCGCTTACGACATGCTGCACGAGGATAAGGACCTGACCTTTGATGAACGCGACAGCGCGCCGTTTATGCCGAAATGCCGGGTCGTTAACCCCAATGAGTTTGACTGGCAAGACAATAACCGCCCGAACATTCCCTGGTCACAGGCAATTATCTATGAAACCCATGTGAAAGGGTTTACCCAGCTTAACTCGGCGCTGCCGCAGGCACTGCGCGGTAACTTCGAGGGGATGGGCCACAAAGCGACCGTGGACTACATCAAAAACCTCGGCATTACGTCGGTGGAGCTGCTGCCGATTCACTGGTTCCCGGACGATCAGCATCTGCTGGATCGCGGACTGAAAAACTTCTGGGGCTACAATACGCTTGGCTTCTTTGCCCCAGCCTCTCGCTACTTTGGGCCAAAAGGCATTCAGGGCTTCCGCGATATGGTGCGCGCATTCCATGACGCAGGTATCGAGGTGATCCTCGACGTGGTCTACAACCACACCGCGGAAGGTAACGAGCTAGGTCCAACGCTGTCGTTTAAGGGTATCGATAACTTCTCTTACTATCGCACCATGCCCGATCAGCACCGCTACTACATCAACGACACCGGTACAGGGAATACGGTAAACACCTCCCATCCGCGCGTGCTGCAGATGGTGATGGACTCCCTGCGCTACTGGGCAGAATCGATGCATATCGACGGCTTCCGCTTCGATCTGGGTACCATTCTGGGGCGTGAGCCGGAAGGCTTCGACCAGCGCGGCGGCTTCTTTGATGCCATCACCCAGGATCCGGTGCTTTCTAAACTCAAGCTGATTGGTGAACCCTGGGATATCGGGCCGGGTGGCTATCAGGTAGGTGGATTCCCGCCGGGCTGGGCAGAGTGGAACGATAAGTATCGTGACACGGTACGTGAGTACTGGAAAGGCGACAACGTCGCCCAGGATTTTGCCTCCCGCCTGCTGGGTTCTGGCGATCTCTACGACATTCGTGGCCGTCGCCCCTGGTCGAGCGTTAACTTCATCACCGCCCACGACGGCTTCACGCTTAACGATCTGGTTTCGTATAACGAGAAGCACAACGAAGAGAACGGCGAGGATAACAACGACGGTCATAACGATAACCGCTCTTACAACTACGGGGCGGAAGGTCCTACCGACGACGAGAACATTAACGCTGTCCGCGAGCGGCAGAAACGTAACTTCCTCGCCACGCTGTTCTTATCCCATGGTACGCCGATGCTGCTGGCCGGGGACGAGTTTGGCCGTAGCCAAATGGGTAACAACAACGGCTACTGTCAGGACAGCGAGATCTCCTGGGTTCACTGGGACGATCTCCCGCCCTCCAGCGAAGCGCTGCGCGAGTTTACCCGCAAACTTATCAAGCTGCGTGCGGAGCAACCCTTGCTACGCCGCGAAAGCTGGCGCGATGGTCTGCTTATCGAGTGGTTCAACGCCGAAGGGGGGATCCAGCAGCCTGAGCACTGGCAGGAGGGATCGGCCCTGGTGGTTTACATTAGCCGCCCGGATTTAATACCCGAAGAGGGGATCTGGCACGACGTGCTGATGCTGCTGAACCCGTTTGAAGAGAGCATGCCGTTCCGTATTCCGCAGCCAGGGGAAAGCGGTTGGGTTCTGGAGCTCACGACCTTTGATAAAGAGTCCCACGGTATCGTTATCGATAGCGAAACTGACTTTACTCTGGAAGGGCGCAGCATCGCGCTGTTCAGAAGGCCGTAGGATAACTAGCTAGCAGCGCTTACCCAAGCGCGGATCGATAATAAACGGCTCTGCTTTTACACTCAGCAGAGCCGTTTTTGCGTCTGGATGTTCCGGGTTGAACAGGGCGTTCCACTCCCCGGTAATAGTGCTTGGAACACGCAGCAGCAGGCCATTGTTTACATCGGCCAGCCACTGATCGCCAATCTGCTGGGTAGAAAGGGGAGCCGGATCGGCCTGCCACTCTTCGGGCAACGTATTGAGATCGAGCGTAGCTATAAGTTCGGTTGGTATCTCAATTGTAAGAAAACTGTAGCCTTCAGCGATGTCTTCGATTTCCAGATGCACCAGCGTTTCCAGCACGCAAAGCGCTTTTGACGAACCGAGATAGACGCACTCGCGACCGCGAGAATTCCAGCGGCCACCAAAGGTGCGCGCGCCATAACCGTCGAAGGCGGTAGCAAGGTAGCGCGTCTTCACCAGTCGCCAGAATAGCTGCGTCGTCATTAGCTCAGTACGCCATGCTCAAGTCGACCGACCAGCGTCAGGACCGCCTCGGCGCCGGCAGGGGTAGAGAGAAGTTCAGCCGGCCTCTTGCCCCCCAGCCCTTTAGCGGGTTTACTGAGCCATTGGGCCAGCCGGACATTGTTGTTATTGAATAACTCGCTCGCGGCACTGATGGCCCGGGCCAGGGTATAGACTCGGGCGCTCTGTTCTGGAGAGAAGCGCTGTTCCGCGCTGTTGAGCCGTCGGCTATAGGTATTACGATCGATACCGGCCATCCGCAGCAGAGTGACCTCATCAAGCTGGGTCTTATCGGCGATGCTACGTAAAATAGTTGCACTCAGGCCGACGTTGATGCTGTCGTGGGCGGCAATCGCCGCGGCAGGCAGACCCAGCGTACTAAGCAAATCATGCGGGATGGCCGCTGCTTTAGGCGTAAAAACGTGCATGGTCATGGTGCCTCCTGTTCATTTGATATCTATTTTAGTTCAAATGAACAGGGGCAGCAACTGATTGAAGCGAACAACGATGCCCTTAATGACGGAAATCGATCACCATACGACCGCGGATCTTGCCTTGCTCCATTTCATGGAAGATAGCGTTGATATCTTCCAGCGGGCGAGAGGCGACTTTCGGCACCACCTTACCCTCGGCGGCGAACTGGAAGGCTTCGGCCAGATCCTGACGGGTGCCCACCAGCGAACCGACGACCTGAATACCGTCCAGCACCAGGCGCGGGATATCGAGACTCATGGACTCCGGCGGCAGGCCAACGGCAACCACGCGGCCACCGGCCCGCACCGCATCGACGGCGGAGTTGAATGCCGCTTTCGCGACAGCGGTGACCACCGCCGCATGTGCGCCGCCGGTTTTCTGCTGAATAATCTGCGCCGCGTCTTCGTTACGGGAGTTAATGGTCAGGTCAGCCCCCATCTCTGATGCCAGGCTGAGCTGCTCATCATTGACGTCGATAGCGATCACTTTGGCGTTAAAGACGTTCTTCGCATACTGCATCGCCAGGTTGCCGAGGCCGCCAAGACCGTAGATCGCAATCCACTGGCCGGGTTTGATATTGGAGATCTTGATCGACTTATAGGTCGTTACGCCTGCGCAGGTAATACTGCTGGCGGCGGCGGGATCGAGGCCATCCGGCACTTTCACCGCGTAGTCTGCTACAACGATGCAGCCTTCAGCCATACCACCATCAACGCTATAACCCGCGTTTTTGACCTCACGACAGAGGGTTTCATTACCGCTGTTACAGTATTCGCAGTGTCCGCAGCCTTCATAGAACCAGGCTACGCTGGCGCGATCGCCTGGCTTCAGCGACGTGACACCCGGCCCGACTTCCTCTACTACGCCAATGCCTTCATGGCCCAAAATGACGCCGGTTTTGTCACCGAAATCGCCGTTCTTTACGTGAAGATCGGTATGGCAAACCCCACAGCACTCCATCTTTAACCGCGCCTCGCCATGGCGAAGCGGGCGTAAGGTTTTTTCGGTGATCTCTACTTGATGATCGTGAGTGACAACAGCTGCTTTCATTGTTATCTCCTGAAGGTATGCAGTTGATTAATGCATAACGTAACGCGTGAGAAGTGAACGAAATTACTCCTTAAGGATTAATGACTTCTGGATAACTTGCAACCTCGCAGACACATCCTGCAAAGATTTATGAGAATAATTCGCAAATGACGGAGGGGATAGGCAGGCCGGGCGAGCGTGCTGCCGCCCGGCAAGGTGTTGAAATGAGTTTAGATTGAGGTGCGGCGATAGCTGCGGTACTCAGGCCGCCAGAAGTTGTCGTCGATCGCCTGCTGCAGCGCCTCGGCGGAAGTTTTCACCGCCACGCCCTCCTGCTGCGCCACCTGGCCCACGGCAAACGCGATAGCGCGGGAGACGCGCTGGATCTGATCGAGGCCCGGCAGCACCATGCCATTATCGTTTGTGCGCAGTGGAGAGTGCTCCGCCAGGGTTTCGCTTGCCGCCATCAGCATCTCGTCGGTGATACGCGACGCACCCGCGGCGATAACGCCCAGCCCGACGCCCGGGAAGATATAGGCATTGTTGCACTGGGCAATCGGGTAGACCTTATCTTTCCACTGCACCGGCGGGAACGGGCTACCGGTGGCTACCAGCGCGTTGCCGTCGGTCCAGGTGATGATATCCTGCGGCGTTGCCTCTACGCGAGAGGTAGGGTTTGAAAGCGGCATGACGATCGGGCGCGGGCAGTATTTATGCATCTCCCGGATAATCTCTTCCGTAAACAGGCCAGTCTGGCCTGAGACGCCAATCAGAATGTCCGGCTTGACGTTGCGTACTACGTCCAGCAGGGAGATAGCATCGCCGCTGGTCTCCCAGTGTTGAATATTCTCCTGCTTCTGCACAAGCTTGCTCTGGAACGGCAGCAGATTCGGCATCTGATCGGTAAGCAGGCCGAAGCGATCGACCATGTACACTTTTTGCCGCGCGGCGGCTTCGCTCAGCCCTTCGCGCTGGGTCTGGGCCACAATCTGCTCGGCGATACCGCACCCGGCAGAACCTGCGCCGAGGAACACGATTTTCTGGTTGCTGAGCTGGCTGCCTGCGGCATGGCTGGCGGCGATAAGCGTGCCCACCGTCACGGCCGCCGTGCCCTGAATATCGTCGTTAAACGAGCAGATCTCGTTGCGGTAGCGGTTGAGCAGCGGCATCGCGTTTTTCTGGGCAAAGTCTTCGAACTGCAGCAGCACGTCCGGCCAGCGCTGTTTCACGGCCTGGATAAACTCATCAACAAACTCATAGTATTCGTCGCCGCTGATACGCGGATGACGCCAGCCCATATAGAGCGGATCGTTAAGCAGTTGCTGATTGTTGGTCCCGACATCCAGCACCACCGGCAGAGTATACGCCGGGCTGATACCGCCGCAGGCGGTGTAGAGCGACAGCTTGCCAATGGGAATGCCCATGCCGCCGATGCCCTGATCGCCGAGACCGAGAATACGTTCACCGTCGGTGACGACGATCACTTTAATATTGTGCGCCGAGACGTTCTGCAGAATGTCATCCATCATGTGGCGATTTTCGTAGGAGATAAATACGCCACGCGCGCGGCGATAGATCTCAGAGAAACGCTCGCAGGCAGCGCCGACCGTCGGGGTGTAGATCACCGGCATCATCTCATCGAGATGGTTTTCTACCAGACGGTAGAAGAGGGTTTCGTTAGTGTCCTGAATGTTACGCAGATAGATGTGCTTATCGATATCCGTTTTGAACCCCTGATACTGCAACCAGGCGCGTTCCGCTTGCTCTTCAATGGTCTCTACCACTTCAGGCAGCAGGCCGAGCAGGTTAAAGTTGCGCCTCTCTTCCAGACTGAAGGCGCTGCCTTTATTCAGCAGAGGAAACTCCAGCAGCACGGGGCCAGCATAGGGGATATACAGCGAACGGTTTTTCTTATACTTCAGCAACATCTCGAAAACTCCTGGGTAAACAAATCCCGGCGATGGCACGGTTACCTGCGTGCAAACGGGGTAGGTAGTACGGCGGAGGGAAGTATAAAGCATGCGTATTGCAATTACTTGTTACTTTGCTGAAACATATTCATAAATAAAAACGCCACCGGAGCGGTGGCGCGGGGACTGTTTTGGATAACAATTTGTATAACAATAATGACATTACTGGGCGCGGCGATGACGCCCGTGGCGGTGTGTGACCACTTTTTCGCTGCCGTCGTCGCTACGCACGACCTTTCTCTGATTCGACAGCTTATAGTCCAGACCTAAAATATGACGTGCCTGACGATTCGTTCTCATGCTAACTCCTTAATTCTGTTAATAGTTTCAAGGACCAACCCGCAACGGCGAGCCGGGCAAAGCGTATCCCATAGCTGGGTTAGCATACCGCCGCCAGTGAACGAAAAATGTGCTGCACCGTTGAATTACGTCAATTCCCTCCGCCAAAAACCTGAACGGCGCGTTGCAGGCGTGCGGCACGCGTAGAGAGGTCGCCGGCGGCGTCGGTCACCTGCTCAACCATGCTGGTATTGTTGTGGGTCATGACGCCGATACGCGATACGGATTCGTTGATGAGCGACAGCGCCTGAGTCTGCTCCTGGGTAGCAGTACCCATCTCTTTAATCATCGTCGACATCTGGATCACGTTATCGATCATCGCCGTCAGGTGCGTCTCGGTGTTCTCCACCATCTTCACGCCGCTGCTGACGTTAGCGACGTTCTGCTCAATCAGGGTTTTGATCTCTTTCGCGGCGGAGGCCGAGTGCTGGGCCAGGTTACGCACCTCGGCGGCAACCACCGCAAAACCTCGGCCGGCTTCCCCGGCGCGGGCGGCTTCAACCGCAGCGTTAAGCGCCAGAATGTTGGTTTGAAACGCGATGCTGTCGATCACGCCGATAATATCCACGATCTGCCGGTTATCCCGGGAGACAGACTGCATCATGGTGATGGTTTGCTTCATGATATTACCGCTGTTCATCGCGTTGCGGCTGGTCTCATCTGCCCGCGTCATCGCTTCAGCGGCGGTCTCTGCCGTCTGCTTCACCGCGCTGGCAATCTCCTCCACCGCGGCCGCCGTTTGGTGCAGGTCGGCTGAGGTCTCTTCAGTACGCTGCTGTAGCGACTCCCCCTCTTCGGAGATGCGATGGCTGATTTTGCGGATCCCCACCAGCTGGGTGGTGACGTCCCCAACCAGAGAGTTAAGATTCAGCCCGGACTGATTCACAAGGCGCAGCAGCATGCCGATCTCATCGACGCGGTTAAATTGAAAATAATCGGCGCGACGTCCGGATACCACTTTCTGCATTTGCGTTAAGATTAATTTTAATGGGCGCGACACCTGCACCTGTAAGAAAAGTGCAATAAGTAAAAACAGCATCAGCGCTATGGCGGATTGCACCGGCGCAGGGAGAGAAATAAAGGGCAGGGCAGCTAGCAAAAGCGCGGGAATAGCCAGCGCCAGATTAATTCTTCGGGAAATAGCCAGCCACTTAAAAAGAGATAGAAAAGAGAGCGCGCCTCGGCGCACCAGTACGCCTTTATAGAAGCGATAGCCTTTTAATTTATTGCTGTTAATTTGCGCGTAGCATTTTTCACTCGCCTCTATCTCCTCCCGATGGGGAATATTTCTGACGGAGATGTAGCCGGTGAGTTTTTCCTGCTGATAAACCGGGGTAACGTTGGCGCGAACCCAGTAGTGATCGCCGTTGCAACGCCGGTTTTTCACCAGTCCCGTCCAGCTCTCTCCCTGCTGGATAGTAAACCACATATCGGCAAAGGCGGCGGGAGGCATATCAGGATGGCGGATAATATTGTGCGGCTCGCCAACCAGATCCCCCTCATCAAACCCGCTGGCAGCAATAAAGGCGGAGTTTGCATAGGAAATATGGCTTTGCGTATCGGTTGTCGACATAAGCGTCGTGCCGTCGTTAAGTAAATACTCTTTCTGTGTAACGGGAGTGTTACGCTTCATCAATATCCCCACAATCAAGCGTCTGGCAATAAATAAATAGGAACTGTATTTTTCTTATGGCTCGCGCATTTTCCACGATCAATGCAATAACGGAAAGTAGCTTCAGGAAATATTTTTTTAGCCACGCTGAAATATGCCTTAGGCATAGGTTATAAGAATGAAAATAGGTTAAGTGGACCTTGTTAATACCTTGGCGCTCGGCAAAACCTTAAGGCAAATAGAGAGGGTATCGTGCTATATCGCGAAAATAATCTAACCTTTACACGTACCGTTAATCGCAGGACAGGCTCAGGAGATGGACATGCATACCCCCACCGCGTCAGGACGTTCGAGCTTTGCCGTAGCGCTGTATGAGCTACTTAACCCCATTCCACTCGGTTTTTTTACCGCCGCCTGGATCTTTGACATTCTCTATATCAAAAGCATGCAGATTATGTGGACCGACGCCGCCAGCTGGCTGATCGTTATCGGGCTGGTGATTGCCATTATTCCACGCCTGATTAACCTGGTGCAGGTCTGGGTAGGGCGTCGCTATACCTTCGGCTCCCCCGTAAAGCTGCACTTCTGGCTTAACCTACTCGCCATTCTGCTGGCGATCGTCAATGCCTTCATCCATAGCCGTGACGCCTGGGCCGTGGTCCCTCTGGGTGCGATCCTGTCGACGTTAGTGGTGATCCTGCTGCTGCTGGCAAATGTTCAACTCGCGCTGCGTCAGCGTAACGCTTAAGGAGAGCTGGTATGAAAAAACATAACCGAGCGTTACTCAGCGTGGCGATTGTCGCGCTACTGAGCGCCTGTGATAACGGCGCAACTATCGATCCGCAAAAGCAAATGGGCCCAAACCCGGAGCTGCCGCAGGCGCAAAACTTCCTGCTGCCACCGATGCAGGTCCCGGAAGGGGTGTCGTGGAAAGAGGGCGAGAAGCCCACCGTGCCCGCCGGGCTACAGATTGAAAAAATTGCTGATGGCCTGAAGCATCCGCGTCAGATCTACGTTTTACCGAATAATGATGTGCTGGTGGCTGAGTCAAACAGCACGCCGAAACCTACCACGCGACCCAAGCAGCTGATTATGGGCCTGGTGCAGAGCGCCTCCGGCAAGGCAGGAAAAGGCGGGGACACTATTACCCTGCTGCGCAACGTTAACGGTAAATGGGAGAAGCATACCTTTATTGAGAACCTGCACTCGCCGTTTGGCATTCAGCTGATCGGCAATACGCTGTGGGTGGCCAACGCCGACAGCCTGGTAAAGTTCCCCTATGAAACAGGGCAAACCTCCATCAGCGCGCCCGCTCAGGAGGTCACAGAGCTGCCCGGCGGCCCGATCAACCACCACTGGACCAAATCCCTGCTGGCCAGCCCGGACGGCAGCAAGCTGTACGTGGGCGTGGGATCGAACAGTAATATTACTGAAAACGGCATCGGGGCGGAGTATCGCCGGGCAGCTATTCTCGAAGTTGACGCTGCCAGCGGGGCGAGCCGCATTTACGCCAGCGGCCTGCGTAATCCCACCGGATTGGGATGGGAGCCGCAGAGCGGCAAGCTGTGGGCTATCGTCAACGAACGGGATGAGATCGGCTCCGATCTGGTGCCGGACTACATGACGTCGGTGCAGGAGAACGGGTTCTACGGCTGGCCCTATAGCTATTTCGGTCAGCACGTTGATGAGCGTGCCCAGCCCCAGCGTCCGGATCTGGTGGAGAAGGCCATCAAGCCCGACTACGCCATTAGCTCCCACGTGGCACCGCTCGGCCTGCTGTTCTATACCGGGGACAATATGCCGCAGTATCGCGGCGGCGCGTTCGTCAGCGAACACGGCAGCTGGAACCGCAAGCCGCTCAACGGCTACCAGGTGATGTGGGTCAAGTTTGAGAATGGTCAGCCGGTGGGGCTGCCGCAGCCGGTGGTTACGGGCTTCTTAACTGACGATCAGAAACAGGTCCGCGGCCTGCCGGTCGGACTGGGGATGGATACCCAGGGTGGGCTGATTATCGCCGATGATGCCGGCGACGCCGTCTGGCGGGTCAGCGCTGCGCAGTAGAGTGAAAAGTAGCGGAAAAGCAAAAAGGCTGCCAGAAGGCAGCCTTTTTTAACATTAGCGCTTAGCCACCGAGTCTCTGACGATCAGCGAGCCTTCGTGCAGCGACTGTGGGGCGCTGTCAACGTTGCTATCTGGCGCGAGCAGAATGCGCACCGCATCGCGGATCATCTCATCCATCGGAATATGGACGGTGGTCAAGGTCGGGGTAAAGTAACGGCCAATAATAGAGTCATCGAACCCGGCAACGGAGATGTCGTCTGGCACTCGCAGACCGTGGTCGATCATCGCCTTAGTGACGCCGATGGCCATGTCATCGTTGGCGGCCAGAACACAGCTCATCGGCCGCGCTTTTTTCAGCAGGACGCAGCCCGCCTCGTAGCCGCTTTCGGTGCTCCAGCTGCCGCGCACGATAAGCGATTCATCAGGCGTCAGCCCCGCAGCGTTAAACGCATCGCGGTAGCCAGCAAGACGACTGTCACCCGTGGGCGACCCTTCGCCGCCCGCGACAAACGCGATATCGCGGTGGCCCTGGGCAAGCAGATATTCCACCATGCGCATGCTGCCCTGGTAGTGATCGACAAACACCGAGCTGCTGCGGTTGCGCTTTAGCTCGCGGTTGATGACCACGATAGGCACGCTGCTCTCATCAATAATGTCATCCAGCTCGTCTACGCTGAGATATTTGGGGTAGATCATGATCGCCTCGCAGCGCAGCTGCACCAGGAAGTTGATAGCGTTGCGCTCATCCTCCCGGCTGTGCTTGCCGTCGGCCAGCACCAGCTGACGCTGAAGATCTTCGCTGCACGTCGCCGCCTGATAGATCATGGCAGAGAAGAACGGCCCGTTATACAGGCCGTTAGTGATCACCAGTCCTACCGAGTTGGAGCGGCTGGTCGCCAGGGTGCGCGCCAGCAGGTTAGGGCGATATCCCGTCTCTTCGATGGCCTTAAAGATCCGCGCCTTCACCTCTTCGCTGACCACTACTTTGCCGTTTAGCGCACGGGAGACCGTGGCTTTTGAAACGCCCGCTCGCCTCGCGACATCCAGTATCGTGACCATAACACTCCCCAGTTAGTTAACAGCGTATCAGGAGATGGTCATCAACGGCATCTCCTGACGAATAGTGCCCCCGGACTGGAGCTTCGTCAGTTGAAACTCATCGCTGTTGATCACCAGCACCGGCGTGGTCAGATCGTACCCGGCACGCTCGATGGCCTCTTTATCAAACTCCAGCAGCGGCGTACCGGCTTTAACGACGTCGCCTTCCTTCACCAGCGGACGGAAGTGCTCGCCTTGTAGATTCACAGTATTTAACCCAACGTGGATCAGCAGCTCAGCGCCGTTGTCGCAGGCCAGGCCAATAGCATGGCGTGATTCGATCACCGTCTCCACCCGGGCATCGCAGGGCGCTACCACTTTACCTTCGTGGGGACGAATAGCAACGCCGTCGCCCAGCACCTTTTGCGAGAAGGCTTCATCAGCCACCGCTTCCAGGGCGATCACCTCGCCACTGAGCGGGCTGTTCAGCGCCAGGCTGGTCTTCGCCGCTGCGGTTGAGGTGGTGCCGATCGGGGCGGTCTCCGGCGCGTCGGTGAGCGTCTCTTCCGCCACCGGATCGTCAAAACCAACAAACTGCACCAGTATAATAGTCAGGACGATAGCCGTTGCGCTACCGGCAAGTTCACCGATAAAGGACATCGGCGCATCCGGGCTGATGGCGTTGACCAGGGTAAAGAGGCCCGGCAGCGCCGCATAGGCGTAATAAAGAGAGCCAAACAGGCTTGCGACCACCGCACCCACCGCACCGCCGATGCAGCCGCAGATAAAGGGCTTTTTAAAGCGCAGCGTTACGCCGTAGATTGCCGGTTCGGTAATACCGAAGATGGCCGTTACGCCCGCCGACAGGGAGGTGGTTTTCAGCTCGCGGTTGCGGCTTTTCAGGAAGACACCAAATACGGCGGCCATCTGGCCGATGACGGCAATGGTTTGATAGGCCTGGAAAGAGTCATACCCCTGGGTATCGAAGTTGGCCATGATTACCGGGGTGATGCCCCAGTGGACGCCGAAAATAACGATAATCTGCCAGATACCGCCGATGAGCGCAGCGGCGACGGCAGGCGCGGCGGCAAAAAGAGCATTGTAGCCGCTGGCGATGCCCATTGCGGCCCAGGTGGTAATCGGCCCAATGACAATCAGCGTCAACGGAACAATGATCACAAAGCAGATCAGCGGGGTGAACAGGGCACTGACCACGTCCGGCAGTGCCTTCTCGACACGCTTCTCAAGCCAGGATAGCGCCCAGACCAGGAACAGTGGCGGCAGTACCGACGAGGTATAGACTGTTTTCGCCAGTGGAATAAACAGGAAGGTGATCGTCTCCCCGGTGGCAATGCGGCCCGCCATGGCCGACCACTCGGGGTTAATCAGCGCGCAGCAGCAGAGCACGGCGATAAACGGATTACATTTGAAGTGGCGCGCGGCGGTGATCGCGATAAACACCGGCAGGAAGGCAAACGGCGTCCACGACATAAAGTTGAGGATCGCATAGGTGCCGGTGGCTTTAATGTCGGCATCGATCAGGCCAACAACAATCAGCAGCCCCTGTAAAATCCCGGCGGCGGCAAGGATGTAGACAATCGGTGCAAACACCGCCGACATGGTGGCGATAACCGCGTCCAGCCAGCGGGTTTTCGGTTTATTGGCCGTTCCGGCGTGGTCCTCGCCGATCAGTGCGGAGAGAGCATTAAACACGTCGGCAACGTGGGTACCGATAACAACCTGGAACTGACCGCCGCTCTCTACAACGGCGATAACGCCAGGCAGGTTTTGGATGCGGCTTTTTGCCTGGGCAGGGGTATCGTTCAAAACCAGGCGTAAACGGGTGGCGCAGCGGGTAAAGCTGCTGATATTCGCTTCTCCCCCTACCTCCTGAAGGATGTCACCGGCTAACTTATTGTAATCCCTAATAATGGCCATTCTGATGTACCTTTTTTATGGGTTATGAGTGTGTGACTTATATTTGAAACCGGTTTCATGCTAGCAGTGAAGCGCTCCCTTGCAACCGGTTTCATGGCTAAAATGTGGGCTGAATCACAGAGGTAATTGATAAGATTTTCGTATCGCGCGTGACATCTGTGAGAGTAAAGTGGATAGCTGTCTATTTAGTGGGAGCACTGGAAAAGATGGATTATCTGTCTGGCGTTATCGTCCATACGCCGCTGTGGGTATGGGCGCTGTTTATCTACCTGCTGGTTCGCGGCATCAAGGCGCGCCAACCGGCAACGGTGAAGCTGGAGAAGCTGCTGATCGTTCCAGCCATTTTTCTGGTATGGGATCTCTACGACTTAATCGCCTTTCGTCCTCCAACGGTCGGAACATGGGCAATGTGGGTATTAGGTCTGCTGGCAGGAGCAGCCATTGGCTATATGTTGATTAATCCACAGCACATTCAGCCGGGCAACGAATCCCGAAGTCTGCAACGCCCAGGGGATTACACCGTCTTACCCATGATGATGATCGCTTTTTTAACCAAGTATGCCTTTGGCGTGCTCACGGCCATTTCACCTACTGCGATGGCGCAGCCGGGGTTCAGCGGGTTGGCGATAGTCTCTGGCGGCCTGTTCGCAGGGACGTTTATGGGGAAATTTATTCACTATGTCCGCTGCTATGCCGCTTTCAAGCAAAACTAATCATCATGCCGAACGGGAAATTCACACCTGTGTGATTTCGCTTGCCGGCAATCCTGACACCAATGAACAGATAAAAAAAGTTGAGCACTTTTGCGGCTTATATAACGCCATGAATCAGGAAGAGAAGAAGAGGGCTATCTATCAACACCTGACCGGCCATCTTCCGCCTGTTTCTGTGAATGAGGCAAAGGCATTAGCCCTGAGCGAACGCCCCTTGACCGGAAGAGCGCTTGGCGAGGTTGCTCAACGGCAGAATGGTGAGATTGCCGCGTACCGCGCTGCCGTTAACGTTTGGTTTGCCGATTGCGATAATAATTTGGAGCATATGATTCCGCAGGAGACGCTGGTGCTTCACTACCGTGGGCAGAACGAATATGCAGCCCGGTTTGTTGCAAAAGTTAACGGCGTCGTTACCCATACCGCGTTAACCTACTTTGAGAATCAGCGTCGCCATCAGCGTCATACTGGCACCCGCTGGCTCATTATCGATAAGAAAAATCATAGGCACGCGCTCTCTCTGCCTGTCACTGCCAATGTTCATTTCCACGACTCTCTGAATTTTTATTATCAGCATCTGGATGGCAATGAGCGCATCTATAACTTCATGGGTCAGCCGCTAATGAAGGTCAACTGCAGCCCGGAGACCTCCCTTGCAGCCATTCTCAGCCATGAAGTTGATCGCAAAGAGTATGAAAAATTGCAGTCAACTTTACTTCGAGAGCAGGGTGATGCGGGTTCGGCTATCGCGCTCAACCAGCGCTGCTATGCTGCCGATGCGCTGTGGCAGCAGGAGCGGCTGAATGGCCAGGTCATTAATAAGTCCGATGCCGTCGCGGATGTCTCTTTTTATCACGCCATTGCCATCAGTGACAGCGTCACTTATATCAGCGGTACCAGCGTTGAAGGAGAGGAGAGTTTAACGATAACCAAAATTATCTTAACTCGCGAAGATAAAATTTCTGCGATCGCTGCCAGACTGACGGCGACGCTAGGAAGAGATCCGACGCAGGATGAAGTGGAAGAGAGAGTGGCACGCTTCGGAATCGATTCGCGTTAACCGGGTAGCGTGAGGGCGCTACCCGACAGTTCCAGCAACGCCTGATGGCGTTGCGCTTAACAAGACTACGCTACCTGCAAATTAAATATCATCCATCGTATGGTCGACGACAATTTCAAGCGTCTTACGAATAATGTCGCTTTTCACCACGTTATCGGTGGTTTCGATCGCCTGGATGAGATGCAGGATAATGGCTTTATTATTGAGATGACCGCCAGAGGCAAGGATCGTTCTCACTACTGCACCCAGTACCGCTGATTCGTCTGCCAGAACGTCACCCGCATTGCGGAAGTAGGCGGAGAGGGCCGTATCGGGCAGCGTTTCGAATAGGTCTGATGATTGCTGGAGCGTAGCCTGAAGCATAGGATTATACCGTTAAAAAGTTAGAAAAATGGATGCAGTCAGTGTTTTTTACTGGTGCTTTTTTGCTGGCTAGTGCCAAACAGTTGAAACACATTGTCCTTATGCTCGTTCTCAGAATCCTTCTGTTCACGTCCGGAGTGGCGACGCATCGGTTCTTTTGCATTATTCGTTATCTCCGCGATAACGCGCCCAAGCGTCTCGCGTCGTCGAATATCTTTCTCTTTCGCTTCCATAGACTGCAACCTCGTGATAAGCGCTCTGGTGTTGACCGGACCATTTTCACTGAGGAGAGATAAGACGGCTTCTCCGATTAGCTCATCTGTAAGCTTTTCAATGTCACTTCTATTCATAACTACGTCTCTGATGCCACACTAATCCAAATAATGGAAACGTGGCATGAGTCTGCGCCAGGTTGAGGCCGTGTGTTCTTCCATGAATACCAGCCTACTCCAGGCGACTTTAAAAAAACTTAACTACCAGTTGCTGTGATTTTGCTAACTCTTAGCGGTCAAACAGCAGGCCAATCAACGTGTGGTAATGGCTCTCTTCTTCAGAGTCAGACGCCATTTCCAGACGGCTAAGCAGTTTGGTGCAAATTGCCTTGCGGTTCAGGCTCTGGCCACTGCTCAGAATTTCAACCACAATCTGACCCAGCGTCTCCTGCTGGCTTGGCAGTGCAGCTTTATTGAAATACCGGGTAATGGCATTAGCTGTGTTCGGAACAAAACCGTTCTGCTGCATATGTCACTCCTGTAAAATTCAGTAATTTGTGATAACGAGTACAAAGTTATACAAAACGAGCAAACTTGTACATAGAAACTGTACAGATTTGCGTAATTATTTATAGATATTTTTAACATATCATTATAATCAATGCGTTACGGAAAATTCCTATCTTGCTCTGAGAATACTTGTACAGGTATGGCAAAAAGCTGTACTCTTTATGGAGCAGCATACTTATACACGGGAAAGATTGTCTTTAAAATCAGGCACAATCATTACAAGATCTGGGTGCTGACATTTGTTAATGTGGCTTTTCACACACCGATCCCCGGAATAATTATGCTTACAACCATTATTTACCGCAGCCATCTCTGCGACGACGTGCCGGTTAAAATGCTGGAAGAGATGGTTGCCGCAGCAAACCAAAAAAATGGTCACTCCGAGGTGACAGGCATCCTGCTTTTTAACGGGACTCACTTCTTCCAGCTGCTGGAAGGGCCGGAAGAGAGCGTGTTCAAAATCTACCGTGCTATTTGTCAGGATACTCGCCACTACAACCTCGTTGAGTTGCTGTGTGACTATGCGCCGTCGCGGCGGTTTGGTAAGTCGGGGATGGAGCTCTTCGACTTAAGAGAGTATGACCGGGATGATGTGCTGCAGCGCGTACTGGATAAAGGCACCTCTAAGTACCAGCTGACCTATGACGACCGTGCGCTGCAGTTCTTCCGCACCTTCGTTGAGGAGCGCGAGAAAGAGAACTACTTTGAAATTCCGCCCGCAGATGCATGGGATTTCATTCCGGACGACGGTGCTTCCCGCGCAGAAACGCGAGAAGTGGATGAAACGGCAGAGTGCAGCTTTGCTTTTCAACCCATGATCGATCCCTTTGCCCGTGAAGTGGTTGCGATTGAAGCCTTGCTGCGTACGCCGGGGGGAGATTTTCCCGAAGCCTGGTTTGCCGGGCTGGCGGGGGATGAGGCCTACGAGGCTGACCTGCGCAGCAAAAAAGTCGCTTTTGCCATGGCGGCGGAGCTGAATATTGGTGAGCAGACGCTGTCAGTAAATCTGCTGCCAATGACGCTGGTGAAAGTACCCGGCGCGGTCAATTTCCTGCTTCAGGAGATCGAGGCCAACGGGCTGATTCCTGAGCAGATCATCGTTGAGTTTACCGAGAGCGAAGTAATTTCACGCCTCGATGAGTTCACCGATGCGGTAAGGCAGTTAAAGGCAGCGGGCATCCGTGTCGCCATCGATCACTTTGGTGCGGGCTTTGCCGGTCTGCTGCTGCTGGCGCAGTTTCAGCCGGACAGGATTAAGATCAACCGCGACCTGATCAAAGATGTACATAAGAGTGGCCCACGGCAGGCAATCATCCAGGCCATTATTAAATGCTGTAGCTCGCTGGAGATTCTGGTCTCCGCAGTGGGCGTTGAGCGGCCTGAGGAGTGGATGTGGCTGGAGTCAGCAGGCATATCACAGTTCCAGGGCTACCTGTTTGCCCGTCCCGAATTCGCCGGCATACCTGCCGTGGCGTGGCCAGAAAAGCGGGCGGGTTTATGAGATAATGATAGCGTTTGAATATGAGCATAGTAGCGTTGAGTTTAGGGGAGTTGATGGCTTTTTATAGTATTGGCGATGTAGCAGAAAGATGCGGTATTAACCCGGTCACGCTCCGTGCCTGGCAGCGTCGCTATGGCTTGCTCAAACCCCAACGCAGCGAAGGCGGTCATCGTCAGTTCGACGAGGAAGATATTCAACGCATCAAAGAGATCAAACGCTGGATTGAGAGCGGCGTTCCCGTCAGTAAAGTTAAGGCGCTGCTTGAAGACAATAAGGTGGTTGCCCATGATGACTGGGCAACGCTGCAGGAAGAGATGATGGGCGTGCTGCGCCAGGCCCGCCCGGCCAAGCTGCGTACTGCTCTTACAACGCTTGGACGCGCCCATACCGTAGATGACCTCATCGACCACATCCTCACGCCCGTGCGTCAGCGTCTTACCCTCGACCAATACACGGCACGCGTCATGTCTAGCCTGCTGGACGGCGTTATTACAGAGCATGCTGTCTCATGCGTCATTACTGCGCGTAAAAAAGCGGGTAGAGAAGCACTGCTCATTGGCTGGGGCAGCGAGGATCGCACCCGGCTGTGGCTGGAGGCGTGGCGGCTGTCGCAGCGGGGCTGGCATATCGATCTGCTGGCTGAGCCGCTGGAGGTGCCGCGTCCCGAGCTTTTCCCCGGCCAGCATATCTTTTTATGGACCGGCAAAGCGCTTACTCGCCGCCAGCAGGAGCAGCTGGAGCATTGGCAGGAGCAGGGGTTTACCATTTCGTTTCATGAGCCGTAACTGACTCGTTCATGCGTTTTTAAACGCATTAGTTCACCTATCCACAATTCCTGTACCAGGCTTACAGAGAAGGTAATAGTCATTGTGGAGCATTATGAAAGAGCAAAATCGTACTATCGGTATCAAACCCTATGGTGGTTCAGCTGGCGGTTGGGGAGCACTCAAAGCCGTCGCCGACGCAATACGCGGCCAGATGTCGGTGAAGCAGGACGTCATTGCCCTGTTCAAAGTTAACCAGCCTCAAGGCTTCGACTGTCCAGGCTGTGCATGGCCCGATCCGCAGCACGCCTCCTCGTTTGAGTTCTGTGAAAATGGCGCGAAAGCCGTCTCCTGGGAAGCCACCAGCAAACGTACCACCCCCGAATTTTTTGCCGCCCATACCGTGAGCGAACTGTGGGAGCGCAATGCTTTTGAGCTAGAGGGCGAGGGTAGACTTACCCATCCCATGAAATATGACCCCGCCAGTGATACCTACCAGCCCATTGAGTGGGAAACCGCCTTCCGAGAAATCGGTGAGCATCTCCGCAGCTACGACGACCCCGACAGCGTTGAGTTTTACACTTCCGGCCGCGCCTCCAACGAAGCCGCCTTTCTCTGGCAGCTCTTCGCCCGTGAGTATGGCACCAACAACTTCCCTGACTGCTCGAATATGTGCCATGAGCCCACCAGCGTCGGCCTACCCGAGTCAATCGGCGTCGGCAAGGGAACCGTTGAGCTGGAGGATTTTGACCACTGCGATCTGGTGCTGTGCATCGGTCATAACCCTGGCACCAACCATCCGCGCATGCTCGGCACGCTGCGGGAGGTTTCAAAACGCGGTGCCACTATTGTTGCCATCAACCCGCTGCGCGAGCGTGGTCTGGAGCGCTTTACCTCGCCGCAAAGCCCTATCGAGATGCTCTCCCTGAGCTCCACCGAGCTCGCCTCAACCTACTACAAGGTGCGGGTGGGCGGCGACGCGGCGATGCTGAAAGGGGTAATGAAAATTCTGCTGGCGATGCACGACGAGGCGAAAGCCAAAGGCGAGCCCGGCGTCATTGATGAAGCCTTCATTAGCGAGCACACCCAGGGGTTTGAGGCACTAAAAGCCGATCTTGATGCCACCGACTGGGCGCACATCCTCAAGGTCTCGGGTATGGAGCGCAAAGAGATCCAGAACGTAGCCCGGCTGTACGCCAACGCCGAGCGGACCATCATCTGCTACGGTATGGGGATCACCCAGCACCAGTACGGCACGCAGAACGTCCAGCAGATCGCTAACCTGCTGCTGATGCGCGGCAACATCGGTAAAAAAGGGGCTGGCATCTGCCCGCTGCGCGGCCACTCCAACGTGCAGGGCGATCGCACCGTAGGGATTACCGAGATCCCGCCCCAGTCGCTGCTCGACAATATCGAAAAGGTCTTCGGCTTCACGCCGCCGCAAAAGCACGGCCACGGCGCGGTAGCAGCGATTCAGGCGATGCGCGACGGTCAGGCTAAAGCGCTCCTCTGTCTCGGCGGTAACCTGGCGGAGGCGATCTCCGACCCGCAGGTCACCTTCCCGGCGATGCGCAACCTCGATTTGGTTGTGCATATGGCGACCAAGCTCAACCGCTCCCATCTGCTGCTGGGCAAGCACAACTATCTTCTTCCCGTACTGGGCCGTACCGAGCGAGATGTTCAGGCCTCTGGTGAGCAGAGCATTACCGTTGAGGACTCCATGTCGATGGTGCATGCCTCTCACGGTTCGCTGGAGCCCGCCTCGCCGCACCTGAAATCAGAGCCCGCCCTGGTCGCCGGGCTGGCAAAAGCCACGCTGCCCAACACCGTTGTTGACTGGGATAAAATGGTGCGCGACTACAGCTTTATTCGGGATGCCATTGAGGCCACCATTCCAGGCTTCGACAATTTCAATGAACGTGTGAAAAAGCCGGGCGGTTTCCGCCTGCGCAATACCGCCTCAGAGCGAGTCTGGAACACGCCATCAGGCAAAGCCGAGTTCAAAATCATGCAGGGTATCAATGAAGATCCGCGCTCGCTGAAGTGTCACGATCTGGTGCTGACCACGCTGCGCAGCCATGACCAGTACAACACCACGCTGTACGGCCTGAACGACCGCTATCGCGGGGTGACCGGCAGGCGGGACGTGTTGTTTATCAACGCCGACGAGGCCGAGAAGCGCAATCTGCGGGTGGGGGATCAGGTCAACATTGTGGCGCTCGATAGCGAGGGCAACGCTACCGAACGGCGAATGCACAATCTCACCGTAGTGGTAATCGACATGGCTCCGGGCTCCGTAGGCGCCTACTATCCCGAAGCCAACGTGATGGTGCCGCTGGATAGCCACGACACCAAAAGCGGCATTCCGGCCTATAAGAGCATCCCGATCGCGATGGAGCGCGTGGAGGCGGTGGCCACCTCCGGCGCGCTTCGTTAATCAGCCGTTAAAAATCAACTGCCCCAGCGGCTCCGCAGGTAGTTTACCGCCTGCTGAGCTTGGGGCTGATTGAGGTTGTTCTCCCGGAACAGAATGGTGCCGCCGATCTCAGGTAGCGCATCGTTAAGATCGAGCTGCTTTTTCAGCTCTGGCACGCCGCCGTTGACCGTCCAGTCCGGCTCGGTTTTCGACGGTTCGCCCACCTTATACAGCGCTACGCCAATATAGAGGCGCGTATGGGTGGGTTTCACTACGTCCGCCCACCATTTAGCCAATACATCATAGCGTGCCGCGTCTCTGGAGAAGGGCCAGTAGATCTGCGGGGCGATATAATCCACCAGCCCTTTTTGCACCCACAGGCGCGTATCGGCGTAGGACTCATCATACGCCGCCGCGCCGCGCGTATCGGATCCGGCCGGATCGTGGGAGCGGTTGCGCCAGACGCCGCAGGGGCTAACGCCAAACTCTACGTTAGGGTTCAGTTGCTTAATGGTGCGCGACACCTGCTCGATCAGCTGCTGCGTGTTGTTACGTCGCCAGTCCGCTTTTGAGGCAAACGCGCTGCCGTATTTCTGGTAGGTTTGATTATCGTTCAGGGTCGAGCCAGGCGCTTCAGCATAGAAGTAATCGTCAAACTGTACGCCGTCTACCGGATAGTGGGCCACCACCTCGGCGACGATGCTGGTGATCCAGTCCCGGGCTTCCGGAATACCGGGGTCAAGCACGTAGCGATCGCTGGCGGTGCGGATCCAGTCCCGGTGCAGCACAAAGACGCTGGCGGGATTGAGCGGCAGGGTGCGATTCAGCTCAGCAACGGTGCTGGGTTTGGTATTGGTGGAGACGCGATAGGGGTTGAACCAGGCATGCACCTTCATGCCGCGCTTGTGGGCCTCGTCCAGCATAAACTGCAAAGGATCGTAGCCCGGATCGGCCCCGATGGTGCCGGTAAGCATATCTGACCACGGCAGGATCTTCGACGGCCAGAGGGCAGTTCCGTCAGGCTTTACCTGGAAGAAAACGGTATTCACCCCAAGGCGTTTCAGGTTGTCCAGCTTATCGGTCAACGCCTTCTGCTGCAGGCTGACGCGCAGCGCCGGGCTGGCGGTAACCGACGACGCCGGTGGCCAGTCGAGGCGGGAGACCGTGGTCAGCCAGACGCCGCGCACCGGCTCATTGCTACGCGCAGATTTATCCGGCAGGGGCTGCTTCGCGACGGGCGGAAGCGGGGTGATCAATGATTTCGGTGGTTTAGAAGAGCAGCTGGCAAGTAAAAGCGCGCAGCCAACCAGTGCGCCTAACCGTGTAATGTGTCGCGCCATCTTTGTTTCAGCTCTTATTCAGGCGGCTATTAGCCCATGGGTTTAAAGCAGGCTCGTCCTGTGTTTCCGGGACGGCATCATCCAGTGAATCCAAATAGAGTGCTTCGACCTCCGCGCGCGCCCAGGGCGTGCGGCGTAAAAACTTGAGGCTCGATTTTACGCTGGGATCGTTTTTAAAGCAGTTGATATTAATTAGCTTGCCCAGCTCGCTCCAACCATAGCGCGCAACAAGGGCATTCACCTGCATCTCAAGGGTTACGCCGTGCAAAGGGTCTTTAGATACGTGTGCAGTCATGACCAGTCCGATGGTTTAGGATGTGGTGATTAGAATAGCGGGCGCGGAGTAAAAGAAAAGGGGGAAATGCGGCATGCATCTTGCTTTATCCTCGCTATGTTCTTTTTGCGCAGGTAGCGATATGCCTCTTTCCGCTCTCGATTTCGTCCTGGCCGCCCGACAAAGTGAAATTACTGGTCTGCAGCAGCTGCTACAAATGAGCAAGCTGGTGGGGGCGGTCAGCCAGCTTATTCATGTCCTGCAGCGCGAGCGGGGCACGGCCAACATCTACCTCTGCTCGTGCGGCGAGACGTGGCGCGACCGGCTTGAAGAACGCGCGCAGCAGGTCCAGCTTGCCGCAGACGCGGTAGATAGCCAACTCACGAGCCTGGATCTCAGCGGTCCAATGGCTAACGCACCGCGTCTCTTTAGCCGCATCGCCAACGCTCTGCATAGCATGAGCAATTTGCCTGCGTTGCGTGAGCAGGTTGCAGCCGTGAAGATTGAACAGCCGGAGGCGATGAACCGCTATAGCGAAGTGATACGCGCCCATCTGGCGCTGGTTTTCGAAGCCGCCGATACCTCCGGGGATCCTACGGTGTCACGGGCGCTGCTGGCTATGTTCAGCTTTATGCAGGGCAAGGAGCTGGCCGGGCAGGAGCGCGCCCTGGCGGCGGCGGGTTTTACCGCGCGGCGCTTCGACGATGCTACGCATCAGCAGCTGCTGGCGCTTATAGAGGGGCAGGAGCGCTGCTTTCACGCCTTTATGGAGTTTGCCGATGAGCGCACTTTGGCGCTGTGGCAGCAACAGCTCCGCACCGACAGCAGCGAGCTGGAGCGCTTTCGGCGTATTGCCTGCACCTGCGTAACGCCTCCAGGCGTTGCGGATGACATCGCGCTGCGCTGGTTTGATATCACCACGACACGTATCGACGGGATGAAAATCATCGAGGACCGGCTGGAGGAGAGGCTAATGGCCTGCTGCGAACAGAGGATCGGTGATGCACAACGCTGCGACGCTCTGCAACAGCAGGAGATTGCGCAGCTGCCGCTGCAGAACAGCGATTACGCGGCGCTGATCCCACCCCAGCTCAGCCGCTCCGTACTTGAGCTTATCGAGCGTCAGTCTCGCCAATTGCAGGCGCAGGATGCCGAGCTGGCCGCGCTGCGCGCGACGCTTGCCGACCTTAAGCTGGTGGAGCGCGCCAAAAGCTTGCTGATGCAGCACCACGGTATGAGCGAGCCGCAGGCCCACAAAATCCTGCGTGACATGGCCATGAAGCAGAATAAGAAGCTCGCTGAGATCGCAGAGGCAATGCTCTCTGTCGCGGCCATTATGGGAACATCAACGAATAAATCCGCATCGTAATCCTTACGGAGTAGCTGCACCGCCGGTGTGCAAATGGTCAACCGTTGCGGTGCAGACAACGCCATACCCGCCGTTGAGTTTAACGTATTTCACTGAATTTAAAGCGTATCCGCAGATTGGCACACAAGCTGCATTACCCAAAGTACAGAAAGACTAAGCCAACGGCGGTTTAGTCAGCGTTTCGGATAAAGGCGTCCGTTAGCGTTCAGGAGACTGAGCGCTAACAGGACGCTTTTTTTTGCGCATTTTTCAGCTAACAGGAAGCCGCAATGAAGCAAGATGACAGCAACACCGTGGTGAGTCTCTCCCGACGCCGATTTCTGGCAGGTAGCGCGCTGCTGGGCGGCAGCATGCTGTTACCGGGTTTTATGAACAGCGTCTGGGCGGCGGGCTCTGATGCACCAGAGAAGAAAGAGATCCGCGTCGGTTTTATCCCGTTAACGGACTGCGCCTCGGTGGTGATGGCGGCAGTGAAGAAGTTTGATGAGAAGTACGGGATCAAAATCATCCTCAGCAAAGAGTCCAGCTGGGCTTCGGTGCGCGACAAGCTGGTCTCCGGCGAACTGGATGCGGCTCACGTGCTGTACGGCCTGGTGTATGGCCTGCAGCTCGGTGTATCCGGCCCGCAGCATGATATGGCGATGCTGATGACGCTCAACAATAACGGCCAGGCGATCACTCTGTCGAACCAGCTGAAAGAGGCGGGCGTGTCCGATGCGGCCTCACTGAAAAAAACCATCGATGGCAGCGCAAAGGGAACCTACACCTTTGCCCAGACGTTTCCCACCGGCACGCATGCCATGTGGCTCTACTACTGGCTCGCCAACGCCGGGATCCACCCCTTTAACGACGTTCGCAACGTTGTGGTGCCGCCGCCGCAGATGGTGATGAACATGAAGATTGGCAACATGAGCGGCTACTGCGTTGGCGAACCCTGGAATCAGCGCGCCATTCTTGACGGGATTGGCTTTACCGCCGCGACGACGCAGGAGATCTGGCCCGATCATCCGGAAAAAATTCTCGGCACCACCTCGGCGTGGGTTGCCGCTCATCCCAATACGGCCCGCGCCCTGACCGCAGCAGTGCTGGAGGCCTCCCGCTGGATCGATACCTCTGACGCTAACCGTATTGAAACGGCGAAAAGCATAGCGGGGCGCGCCTACGTCAACACCTCACCCGAGACCATTCAGGGGCGAATGCTTGGCGACTATGACAACGGGCTGGGCAAGAAGTGGAAAGACGCCCACGGCATGCGCTTCTTCAACGACGGCGCGGTGAACTATCCGTATCTCTCAGATGGCATGTGGTTCCTGACTCAGCACAAACGCTGGGGCCTGATCGAGGCCGACCCGGACTATCTGACGGTCGCGAAGAAGATCAACCGCACCGATCTCTATAAGCAGGCGGCGACGGCGGTAGGCGGCATCAACCTGCCTGCCAGCGATATGCGCAGCGGCACCCTGTTCGACGGCAAGGTCTGGGACGGCAGCAACCCCGCTGACTACGCCAACAGTTTTGCTATGAAACGCTAAGTGAGGCCGACATGTCTATTAACACCAAAACGAATGTGGTTGCGCTGGCCGCCGAGCCGGAGAGCGCTGAGATCCTTCCCCTGAAGACCACTATCCCGACGCCGCCGGCATTAATAAAACCGGCACCTGCCAGCCGCCTGCGTAAAGGCGTCCATGGCGCAGTGAAAAAAGCGGTGCCCGGAGTGCTGGGGGCGATGGTGCTGATCGTCCTCTGGCAGATCGCCGCCTTGAGCAGCAGCGGCTTTCCAACGCCGCTGAAGACCTGGGAAGCCGCCAAAATCATCTTCGCTGAACCCTTTTATATCGCCGGGCCGAACGATATGGGTATCGGCTGGAACGTGCTGGCATCGCTCAAACGCGTGGCGCTGGGATTTGGTCTGGCGGCGCTGGTGGGGATCCCCCTCGGCTTTCTCATCGGCCGCTTTAGCTTTATCGCCAATATGCTTAACCCGGTTATCGCCTTGCTGCGTCCCGTCAGCCCGCTGGCCTGGCTGCCGATTGGCCTGCTGCTGTTCCAGCGCGCAGAGCCAGCCTCGGCGTGGACCATCTTTATCTGCTCTATTTGGCCAATGATCCTCAACACCGCCGAAGGGGTGATGCGCATTCCACAGGATTATCTCAACGTTGCTCGGGTGTTGAAGCTCAGTGAGTTCACCGTGATGCGCAAAATCCTCTTTCCCGCCGTGCTGCCGCACATTCTGACCGGGGTTCGCCTGTCAATTGGTATCGCGTGGCTGGTGATCGTCGCGGCAGAGATGCTGACCGGCGGCGTCGGGATTGGGTTCTGGATCTGGAATGAGTGGAACAACCTCAACGTGGAAAACATCATCATCGCCATCCTCTTGATTGGCGTGGTGGGGATGCTGCTTGAGCAGGGCCTGATGGCCATTGCCCGCCGTTTTAGCTACGGCAGTTAGTCACAAGAACCCTCAGGAGCCTGATATGAAACACGAGAAAGCCATTATTCGCGTAGAAAACGTTACCCAGCGCTTTCACACCGCACAGGGGCCGTTCCTGGCGCTCGATAACGTTAGCTTTGAGCTGGCGCGGGGAGAAACCGTTAGCCTGATTGGCCACTCCGGCTGCGGGAAGTCCACGCTATTGAACCTGATCGCCGGGCTGAGTCAACCCACCGAAGGCGTGCTGCTGTGTGATAACCAGGAGATTAACGGTCCAGGCCCAGAGCGCGGCGTGGTGTTTCAAAACCACTCTCTGCTGCCGTGGCTGACCGCCTTTGAGAACGTTGCCCTGGCAGTAGAGCAGGTCTTTAAAGGAAAGATGAGTAAGAGCGAGATGCAGGCGTGGATCGAACATAACCTTGAGCTGGTGCATATGGGGCATGCCATGCACAAACGTCCAGGAGAGATCTCCGGCGGCATGAAGCAGCGCGTGGGTATTGCGAGGGCGCTGGCGATGAAGCCGAAGGTGCTGCTGATGGATGAACCCTTTGGCGCGCTGGATGCGTTGACCCGCGCCCATCTGCAGGATGCGGTGATGGAGATCCAGTCGCGCCTGAATACCACCATTCTGCTCATTACCCACGACGTTGATGAAGCGGTGCTGCTCTCTGACCGGGTGATGATGATGACCAACGGTCCTGCGGCAAAGGTTGGCGAGGTGTTGCATGTCGAACTGGAACGCCCGCGCTCGCGGCTGACCCTGGCCAACGACTCACGTTTCCATCATTACCGCCAGCAGGTGCTGCATTTCCTGCATGAAAAACACCGGGCCGTGGCCTGAGAGAGCGGGCGAGGTAAGCAGAATGGATAAACCTGTCCTGGTTGTGATTGGCAACGGCATGGCGGGCGTACGGCTGGTAGAAAGGCTATGCCAACTGGCCCCCACGCGCTACCGGATAGTGATTATCGGTGATGAAGCGCAGCCCGCCTATAACCGCATCATGCTTACGCCGGTGCTGGCGGGAGAGAAATGCTTTACGGAGATCGTTACCCAAGACGAGGCATGGTATGAGCGTTACAACGTCACGCTGATCGGCGGATCCCCGGTGACAGCGATTGACCGTCAGGCCCGCACCGTATGGGTTAACGACAGGCCGCTGGGCTACGATCGTCTGGTCATCGCAACCGGCTCGCTGCCTTTTATGCCGCCGATGCCGGGTATGGATCTGCCGGGTATTTATGGCTTTCGCAACCAGCAAGACGTGGAGAACATTCTGCACGCGCTGGTCGCAGGGCAACCGGCAGTAGTCATTGGTGGCGGAGTACTTGGCGTCGAGGCAGCGGCGGCGCTGGCGCTGCGTGGTATGCGGGTCACGCTTCTCCACCGTGGGCCACATCTGATGGATCAGCAGCTGGATCGGCATACGGCAGATCTCCTGCGTGATGAATTGAGGGTCCGTGGTATTGAAACGGTACTGGAGGCGGAGACGATAGCCTATAGCGCCAATGAAAGCGGACATCTTCAGGCTGTGAAGCTCCGTGACGGACGGGCTATTCCTGCCCGACGGGCGATCGTGGCCGCTGGCGTGCGGCCCAATATTACCCTGGCGCAGTCCGCCGGACTGGCGTGCGCCCGCGGCATTCTGGTTAATGACCAACAGCAAACCTCCGATCCGCACATCTCGGCCATTGGCGAATGCTGTCAGAGAGGTGAACAGACCTTTGGGCTGGTGGCCCCGTGCTGGCAGCAGGCGGAGACGCTGGCGGCAACGCTGGCCGCAACGCTGGCCGGCGTGAGCGTACCGCTTGCCGTTCATGACGTACCGCTGCGCCTCAAGGTTACCGGTATCCATCTCTTCTGCGCCGGAACGCTGGACGGCGGACAGGATGCGGAGATCCATTCCACCTTTGATCCCTTTGACGGCCACTATCGGCGTCTGCTTATCCAGAACAATCAGCTAAAGGGTGTACTACTGTGGGGAGACATTAGCGACGGGCCGGAATACCTCGCCCGTCTGGGTCACTCTCAATCCAGTCTGTTTATGCCTGACGCGCCTGATTCCATTTCTTTGAGAGATCCGTTATCCGCGACGATAGCGAGGAGCAATATTATGTCAAAACCCGTTTTAGTGATGGCCGGACACGGCATGGTTGGTCACCATCTTCTGCAACAGCTGGTCGAGCGTGAACTGCATCTTCGCTATCAGATTATCGTCTTCGCCGAAGAGAATAGACCGGCCTACGATCGAGTTCATCTCTCAGAATACTTCTCCGGGCGCAGTGCGGCGTCGCTGTCGATGGTAGAGAGCGACTTCTTTGAATTAACCGGTATTGAGCTACGCCTCGCTAACGGTATTGAGCATATCGATCGCCACCATCGGTATGTCGTGGACAAGCAGGGGCGGCAGACCCGCTATGACGCCCTGATTCTGGCGACCGGATCCTATCCCTTTGTGCCACCAATCCCCGGTAACGACAGACCCGGCTGTCTGGTCTATCGCACTATTGACGATCTGGCGGCGATTCAGGCCTGCGCGGAGAAAGGCAGCGTCGGTGTGGTGGTCGGCGGCGGCCTGCTTGGACTGGAAGCCGCTAATGCGCTGAAGCATCTCGGTCTGCAAACCCATGTAGTTGAGTTCGCGCCACGGCTGATGGGCGTGCAGCTCGATGAAGGCGGGGCGGCCATGCTGCGTCGCAAGATCGAGGCGCTGGGCGTGCAGGTGCATACCGGAAAAGAGACACGGGAGATTGTTCCGGGGGAGACCAGCCATTACCGGATGGTGTTTGCCGACGGCAGCCATCTGGAGACCGATCTGGTGCTCTTCTCCGCCGGGATCCGGCCACGGGATCAACTCGCCAGGGAGTGCGGGCTGGAGGTTGGACCGCGCGGCGGGATTGTGATCGATAATCAATGCCGCACCTCCGATCCGGCTATCTTTGCCGTCGGGGAGTGCGCCCTGTGGAACGGGCAGATTTTCGGGCTGGTGGCACCGGGTTATCAGATGGCGCGTACCCTGGCGGAGACGCTTGCCGGCAACGAGGCGGCCTTTAAAGGCGCGGATATGAGTACCAAGCTGAAACTGCTTGGCGTCGAAGTGGCCTCGGTGGGCGACGCGCACGGCCGCACGCCGGGGAGTGAAAGCTATAGCTGGGTCGACGGCCCGGCAGAGATCTATAAAAAAATTGTGGTATCGGCGGATCGCAAGCATCTGCTGGGCGCGGTGCTGGTGGGTGATAGCAGCGAATACAGCACGCTGTTGCAGATGATGCTCAACGATATGGCGCTGCCCGCCAGCCCGGAGGGGCTAATTCTGCCCGCCAGCGCAGGCAGTGCCCCCCAGGCGCTGGGCGTCGCGGCCTTACCGGACGGGGCGCAAATTTGCTCCTGCCATAACGTCAGCAAATCTGATATCTGCCAGGCCGTGAAAGCGGGCTGCGGTGACATGGCCGCGATTAAGTCCTGCACCAAAGCGGCCACTGGCTGCGGCGGCTGTGCGGCGCTGACTAAACAGGTGATGGAGTTCGCGCTGAGCGAAATGGGCGTCGAGGTGAAAAAGGATATCTGCGAACATTTTGCCTGGTCACGGCAGGAGATCTATCACCTGGTGCGCGTAGGCAACATCCGCAGCTTCGATGAGCTGATCGACAAACACGGCCACGGCTACGGGTGTGAGATCTGTAAACCGCTGGTGGCTTCGGTGCTGGCGTCGTGCTGGAATGATTATCTGCTCAAGCCGCAGCATCTCCCGCTCCAGGACACCAACGATCGCTTCTTTGCCAATATCCAGAAAGATGGCACCTACTCAGTGGTGCCGCGCATCCCGGCTGGAGAGATCACGCCTGACGGCCTGATCGCCATCGGCCAGGTGGCCAAACGCTACAACCTGTATACCAAAATTACCGGCGGGCAGCGGGTCGATCTCTTTGGTGCGCGGGTGGAGCAACTGCCGGAGATCTGGCAGCTGCTCGTGGATGCGGGATTCGAAACGGGCCACGCCTACGGCAAGTCACTGCGAACGGTGAAGTCCTGCGTTGGCTCTAACTGGTGCCGCTACGGCGTGCAGGACTCTACTGACCTGGCGCTGCGGCTGGAGAACCGCTACAAGGGGCTGCGATCGCCACACAAAATTAAAATGGCCGTTTCGGGCTGCACCCGGGAATGTGCGGAAGCGCAAAGCAAAGACGTGGGGGTCATCGCCACCGACAAGGGCTGGAACCTCTACGTCTGCGGCAACGGCGGCATGAAACCACGACATGCAGATCTCCTCGCCCAGGACCTGAGCACCGAGGCGCTGATCCGCACCGTGGATCGCTTCCTGATGTTCTATATCCGCACCGCCGACCGGCTTCAACGCACCAGTACCTGGATGGATAATCTTGAGGGAGGCATGGATTACCTGCGTCAGGTGGTACTGGAGGATAGCCTGAGTATCGCCGCCGAACTCGAAAGCGAGATGGAGGCCGTGGTGGCGACCTACCAGTGCGAATGGCAAACCACGCTGGCGGCTCCGGATCGCCTCGCGCTGTTTAAACCCTTTGTTAACCGCGATGAGCCAGTACGGGCGGTGCAGGGCTGGGTGGAGATCTGTGACCTGAGTGAGATCCCGGCCAATGCCGGTATGGCAGCCCGGCTAAGCAACCAGCAGATTGCACTGTTTCATCTGCCGGATCATCCCCAGCAGGTATTTGCCCTTAGCAACCATGAGCCGAACAGCGATGCCAACGTGCTGGCGCGTGGACTGCTGGGGGACGTGAAGGGCGAGCCGGTAGTGATTTCCCCTCTGTATAAGCAGCGGTTCCGCTTGCAGGACGGTCGCAGCGTGGATGACGGGCAAAGCGCGCTGAGCGTCTGGCCGGTGAAAGTAGAGGGCGGACGCGTCTGGGTGCAGGAGCAGCCTGTGAGCCACATCGATCGGCCCGCGGCTATGATTGAGACGGTCAGCCTATGAACAGCGCGACGGTCACAACCACCTGCGCATACTGCGGCGTCGGCTGCGGGGTAAAGATGCAGCCCCACTCAGAGGGGTTTACCGCCAGCGGCGACGGCGTGCATCCTGCCAACCTCGGACGGCTATGTGTGAAAGGCAGCGCCCTGGGAGAGACGCTGGATCTGGACGGGCGGCTGCTGCATCCTGAGATTAACCGCCAGCCGGTAAGCTGGTCGCAGGCCCTGGACGCCGTCGCGCAGGGATTGCAGGCTATCATTCGCGATCATGGTCCGCAGGCGGTGGCCTTTTACGGCTCCGGTCAGCTGCTGACAGAAGACTATTACGTCGCGAACAAGCTCATGAAGGGCTTTATTGGCGCGGGAAATATGGATACCAACTCGCGGCTGTGTATGGCCTCGGCGGTGGTGGGCTATAAACGCGCTTTCGGGGCCGATGCGGTACCTTGCAGCTATCGGGATCTGGAGCTGGCAGACTGCGTGATCCTGACCGGGTCGAATACCGCCTGGGCGCACCCGGTGGTCTATCAGCGGCTGGCTCAGGCTAAAAAAGCGCGGCCGGAGATGCGCATCATCATCATCGATCCCCGTCAGACTGCCACCTGCGACATTGCCGATCTGCATCTGCCTCTGCGTCCCGGCAGCGACGCCGCCCTGTTTTGCGGCGCGCTGAACGCCATGGCAGAGCATGGCCTGCTGGACAGTAACTTCCTCACGCGGCACACACAGGGTAGCGATGAAACGCTGGCGGCGGCGCGTGACTGGACGGAAGAGCACACCGCTGCGGTCTGCGGATTGCCGCTGACCCAGCTGCGGACGTTTTATCACATGATTGCCGCCAGCGATCGTCTGGTCACGCTCTACTCAATGGGTATTAACCAGTCCACTTCGGGCGTAGACAAGTGTAACGCTATCATTAACCTGCATTTAGCGACGGGCAAAGTAGGGCGCGAAGGCTGCGGTCCGTTTTCGATAACCGGTCAGCCAAATGCCATGGGCGGTCGGGAAGTCGGCGGGCTGGCGAACCAGCTGGCATCACATATGGGCTTTACTCTGGAAGAGATCGACCGGTTAGGGCGCTTCTGGAAGAGTGACAACGTCACAAAAAACGCAGGCCTTAATGCCGTTGAGCTGTTCCACGCTATTGAAGCGGGGCAGATAAAGGCGGTATGGATCATGGGCACCAATCCGCTGGTTTCGCTGCCGGATGCGGATCGGGTTCGGGCCGGACTGGCCCGCTGTCCGCTGGTCATTGTCTCAGACGTCATGCGCGACACTGATACCACCCAGGCAGCGCATATCTCTTTGCCGGCTCTCGCGTGGGGCGAGAAAAATGGCACCGTCACTAACTCTGAACGTTGCATCTCGCGCCAGCGCGCTTTTCTGCCAGCACCGGGTGAGGCGAAGCCGGACTGGTGGATCCTAAGTCAGGTCGCCCAGCGGCTAGGGTTCGACGAGGCGTTCGCGTATCAGCATCCGGCAGAGATATTTCGCGAGCACGCGGCGCTGTCCGGTTTTGAGAATAACGGTTCGCGGGCATTTGATATCAGCGGCCTGGCGCAGCTTACCGATCGGCAGTGGGATGAACTTCGCCCGATACAGTGGCCGGTCAACGTGGCCAATCCGCAGGGCAGGGAGCGACTGTTTACCGACGGACATTTCTTTCATCCTGATGGCAAAGCGCGGCTCATCGCCATTACGCCCAGGCTGCCGCGCAATCAGCCAACGGCGGTTTATCCCCTGATTATGAACACTGGCAGGATCCGCGATCAGTGGCATACCATGACCCGCACCGGTAAGTCCGCGCGTCTGATGCAGCATATCAGCGAGCCGTTTTGTCAGTTTCATCCCGCTGATGCGCCGGACATTAACGACGGCGATCTGGTGCGCGTGTCATCGACCCATGGCTGGCTGCTGCTGCGCGCCAGGCCCGATAATCTGCAACCCCTCGGCAGCGTGTTTGTGCCGATGCACTGGAACAGCCAGTTTAGCCAGCAGGCGAGGGTAGATGCGCTGATTGAGGCGCATACCGATCCGCTATCAGGGCAGCCGGAGAGCAAACACATGCCTGTCAGCCTGCGGCGCTGGGCTACCGCATGGCAGGGTGAACTGTTTATGCGCGGCAGCCATCTAAAGCCGCCCGCCACGGCATACTGGAGCCGGATCGCTCAACCAGCCGTCTCACACTACCTCCTGGCGGACTCCTCTGCGCCGAAGGATTGGCTGGCCTGGCTTAACGAGTACGCGGCTATCGGGGAGTGGATCTGCCAGTCGGCCCACCTCGGCGATAATGGATTTAACCTCCTTGCATGGGCAGACGGCGAACTCCAGCTGGCGTTTTACGCTCACCGGGATCGAACGACTGTTGATCGCCAGGCGGTAGTGGCTGCGTTCAGCCAGCCCCTACAGACTGCATCACAGCGTCTGGCGCTACTGTCCGGCACGGCAGGAAAGGGTAAGGCTTCAGCGGGGGCAACGATCTGCAGCTGTTTTGCGGTAGGCGAACTCACGATTGCTGATGCCGTGCGCCAGGGGTGCACTAGCGTGCAGCAGCTCGGCGCACAGCTTAAGTGCGGGACTAACTGCGGCTCCTGTATTCCGGAGCTAAAGAAGATCCTCGCTGAACAGATCGCTTTCAATTCAGGTATGTCTTAATCGTGCAAGGCCATTGTTCTGCTAGCTTAATGATTTAGCTGAAGTTGGTAACCGGAGGTTATCTTTGCTGATTAAACTGAAAAGAACACGCTCGCATAATGAGGACCGCAAGCTGGCCCTGTGGCTCGCCACAGCGGCAGGTCTGCTAAACGCCATCGCGCTTGGTGCTTTCGGCTTCTTTCCCTCCCATATGACCGGGAACACGTCGCAGCTCTCCAGCGAAGTGTCTAATACTGACCTACGGGACGTTCTTTTTTTCAGCGCTATCATTGTAGCGTTTGTTTGTGGGGCAGTGCTTGCCCGCATTATTGTGCTGTGGGGGATCGTGCATAACTGCCGGCTGATTTTCTGCCAGATCCTTTTTGCCGAGGGGCTCTTTTTAACCGGGATATCACTGTATGAGATCTACTTTCATGCGTTCTCATCGAACCGGGAGATTGTTGTCATTCTTTGCGGCCTGATGGGATTGCATAATTCGACGTCTACGCAGCTGTCGAGTGGTCGGGTCAGATCGACACATATTACCGGCACGTTAACCGATGCGGGGATCTCGCTGGCGTCAGTGCTGGCAGCCATGCTGCGCCGGGATTACTCCAAAGATAGCGCCGCGCAGAAAAGTCAGCTCAAGACCCATCTCACCACGATTTTCTCGTTTTTGACCGGCGGTATTGCGGGACTGTTCCTGTTCAGATGGTTTGGTTTTACCGCCATGTCGGCGGTCGGTGTAGTGCTGATGGCGATTGCTGCGCTGTCGATTATTAGCGTTAGCGTACGGGTGAGGAAAGTACGTGCAGCGATGCGTGGGGTATCCTAATAGGTAAATGTCGGGCGGCGTTTCGCTTGCCCGACCTACAGCCAATGCCCGAGCATACACTTAGTCGAACCAGGTGGGACGCTCGGACGTGGCGATTTCCATGCTCACTTCTATCTGTTCAGGAACGATCCTTGTTAGCGACAGCTCCGGCAGCGCGTTAATATCAAAAAAGCCAATGTCGGTAGATTCGTGGCTTAAGGCCAGACTTCCACCGATTTCTTCGCACAGGAAGATAAGCTTGTAAACATGCCAGGGGTAGGGTGGATGGCCATGAAGATTGCGATCCCATACGCCCAGTAGTTTTGTCACTTTTACGCTGAGCCCGGTTTCTTCTTTAACTTCCCGGCTCACGGCCACAGACGGCGTATCGCCAACGTCCGCCCAACCGCCGGGTAAACTCCACAATCCATCGTCAGCTTCGCGAACCATTAGAATTTTCCCTTCGCGGAGGATAAATGCGCGAACGTCCGTTTTCGGCGTTGCGTAACCAACTTCAGAAACGTGATTCCAGTTCTGAGCGTCAATGTCAAAGCGGGAACCGATCAACTCAACGGCCAGCTGTTGAAGAGTTTCATAGCGCTCGCGATCGAAGACATCTTTTGCATAAGTGAGGCCGGTCTGGGCGATGGCATTGAGTTTTTTGGCAAGATCGGTGATATCAACAACCTTTAAATCGTCAGGCATCGAGCTTTCCTCTGGTTTGTCGTTATGATTTAGCGCGAAGTGTGACTATTACGTGTCTGGCTGATTAGCTGTCGCCAGGCGCGGTTATGTAGGGTAAAGATCAACATCTGATAGAAGGCAGTTGAACGGATAGAGCTACCGCTGAGCAGTAGCATGACGACACTCACCATCGCTGCTGCCAGGTTAACGCCTGGCCAATTGGCACCGCTCAGCGTGCCAGCTAGCGCAAAAAGTAGGTAAAATGTTGTCAATAGCAGGCTCAACAGCGCCAGCGTAAGATGTACCCGAAGGGCACGCATGCTGCCTTTGCCAATCATAAACATCGTTAAGCCGTTAATGCCAGCAAACAGCAGAGCGATCGCTACTACCCACCCAAACACTCTTTCCTCAGGCTGGTTTAGTGCGGCGAGTATGCCGTGACCCAACCATAGCTGCGGAATAGCAAAACTGACTACCACACCGAGAGTGCTGATCGCCGCTGGAATGCCCATAGTATGTAGCCCCACTGGCTTACCCATCTGTTCGGCCAACTGTGTTTTCAGCTGTTGCAACTGTGTACTACTGGCCTTGCTAATGCTGGCCGCCACATCGTTACAATATTGCCAGCGACGGGATAATGTTTTAAACATCTGTATACCCTTCGCTTAGTTAGGGGAGAATGACTGTAACAGTCCCACTACATAGCGTCCAGACTGAACGGTGTTCTGTATAGTCGTGTTGTGTTACCGAAGAGAAGGGGAAGAGTGCTGGTTCTTATGTATAAGTCGCTATAGGTAAGATGGCAGACAGCACCTCACACCGCATTTAACATAATATACATTATGCGCACCAAGGTTGTAGTGGTAAATTTGTAATGTCCGCCCTGGGCTAAGTTAAGATGTCCGTCACGTAGATTCACCATCGAAGGATCCTGATGACGGCTCATGCAGCGGAGTTTTTCACTTTGGATGAAGTTAACCGACTCAAAATCATTCTGGATGTGATCAATCGCAATCTGTGGCCTGACCGCGACATCACGCCACGTCTGAGCCACTGATATTAGATTGCCGGATATTACTGTTGTCACTTTTCACTGCCGTTGACGAGCCTTAAGAAGTTTTCAATGGTCGCTCTGGAAAGGCTTGCTGCCGTATCAACGATAACAAAGCTACGGGGTTCCTCCGAGATCAGCGGGCTCAGATCGGTACATGCAATAAGAACTGCCTCCGCTTTATCTCTTTCAATTAGCGCCATTAAATCTTTCCACATTGACTGTACATTGGGGTCATGAAAGCCTTTCATTTTAACTAACCCAATAAGCATAGTAGTCATTTTACGCAGCTCTGACGAATCAATGATGTCTTTGCCAGACGCCTTCATTCGTGCCTGATAAAAACCCGCTTTTAGAGTGGGTTCTGTAGCAAGAATAGCTATTTTGGTTACCGTTGCCGGCAGGGCTTCAAGTGCACTGTCTGCGATATGCAGAATTGGAGTTCCGGCGCTTACCTTTTCCATTTCGGTAAAGTAGCAGTGTGCAAGATTACATGGGATGGCGATGAGACTCACCCCTGCCCTGACAAGTTCTTCAACCCCCTGCTTCAGAGCAGCGATCAATGCGCTATCATCAATTTCCTTGCCGGGCCAAAAGGGAGTTGGTAGCGAGATAATATGCATTTTAGGAAAATCCATATCGTACTTCGCGCCATAAATGACCTGACAGTCTGTCACAAGCATATCAATGAACGGAGCGGTTGAACGAGGCCCCATACCTGCCAGTACCCCTAAAGAAATTGTCATTTTCATTGGCTCCTCTTAAATTTTTTTCGATTAACTTGTTATCTTTACTGCAAGAAAAATACAACGATAACCTTACACGACAGGTAATTTATCACATCTCTAATAGAGCAAATCTATTTGTTCTGGTTCATTAAGCAAATACTTTTCACCTCGATTATCCTGTGAAAAATTAGCCTGGTAACGCACTGAGTCAATCCCAGTCACAAGATTGTCAAGATCGGTATTAGCAAAGCGTACGGATTGATTTTTTGCCCAGTCGGGCAGACCATGAATATAATAGGTAAACGTAACAAGAGTAATACCACTCCTATCCTGCTGGGTTTTGAGTATTTTTCTTACCCGCATTGTTCCGTAGCAGAGATCATGCTTTTTACTGAGTGATGTATGACCATACTGGGTTAAGTTCCAACTCTTTTTCCCCGCCCTCACCTGGGATGTTATTAATCCCGCATCAACAAGGGCCTCCATTTTTGCATTTATCCATCGGTCACTGCCGAGCTTTATAGATACCGGCCAGTGATCCTCACCCAGACATAGAGGCTGTTGATTTAGTGATTGTTCAATAAGTCTGCGATACAGCTTTTCCGGATTTGCCATGCAGCATGGCGCTATGAATATTAACAAAAGCCATATCATGCGTATCAACGAAACTTCTCCATAGCCAACGTCTGGAAGGCATCGTCGACACTGTTAAATATCTGTTCAGTGAGATAACTGCCTGCTGCTTCCCAATAAAATACCGACGTCCCGGGATCATCATTGTTTTCAGCCAGTTTGTAACGAGAAAATGTCACTTTTGACCCATCAGTGATATCGCCATCAGCAGCGTATTTCACCGCTCTAATAAGATAAGCGATCCCTTTAAACCGGTGCAGTTCGACACCGTTTACCTTGAGAGCTGATCCTGACAATCTGAAATCAGCAAGGGTGAAACCATCATCATCTGGAACCGGTACGATGAACCAATTTTCACCCGTTTTCACAAAAACGGTAAGTGTTTCACTGGGATGGGACGTATTATTGTCATAAGTGGCCATAAAGAGTGTGTCAGCGATACCATCGTTGTTCAGATCGATATTGTTAACACCTATTTTGAGATGAATCCTGGTATCGTTCTGGCTAAGAACAGAATTGCTAACCAAAAGCATCGTAATAAGAAGCAAGATTTTATTCATTGTGAAAATTTTTTACCAGTTTGAAACACGCACCAGGCATGGTAGGGAAATTTTTTAATCAAAGTGCCTTCCGGACTCAATAAAAGCGAATGACGTTGGTGCGACTGGATTAATAAGAGGACTGTAACAACTTGACTGATGTCAGGCTACCCCCTGAATTAAGGGCTTGGAAATGTTAGTTTTTCACGCTATAAAATCACTGGACATGTGATTCTCTGAAAGAAGAAGCACCTCTATCCTCACGGGCACCGTATATGAGTATGTATATCGGATGAGTGAGGTGTGCTCATGATAGGACAATGAGATGACGGATGCCGAATTAGACATTTTAGTGAAAGATAAAACCGATTTTAATAAACGCTTGCGACTGATCGCAAGTTTATCCCATTGTGAGGATGAACGCAGCGTATTGGCGCTGAAACATCTTGCACAGCATGACTTCGTCTATGTTGTGCGACTCTCTGCGTGGCAGGCACTACAAGCAAAAGGCATTATTATCCCAGAGCCCGTTGAACGCCCCCGCTATGCAATCCTGTTAGAAAGATCCCTTGCGCGCGCTAAACGCATCTGCCAGAAGATGTTTGACTTGTGCCAGGGCTGGTATATCTGAACAGCAGAGACAGGTAACTGTAATGGAATGTGCAAGCTTCACTCTTGCTATGAGCCGTGCGCATCATCAATAAGGGCTATACGGAGATGCTGTTGAATGAAATCTTCTTTAAACGTGCTATATCGATGAGCATCATTTTCACATAACAACATCGCCGTTTTTTTCATTGATGCGTACTGCGCTGCTACCTCCTTGTTTTTTATCAGATAATCACGAAATGCCAGATGTTTTATGATTTGATCATCGCCGATGGCAAAAGCATGAATATGATGACTACGTTGATGTCCACCTTTGGTGAAATACCTACGATTTGAAATACCATTTTCACCACGCACGGTATATCCGGCATGCTCCATCGCAGTATTCAGGCTTTCCAGTTCATCCAGGCTAATAACTTCGATTAATATATCTATAACTGGTTTAGCAGCTAACGCTGGCACCGAAGTACTACCAATGTGGTGAATCTGGGAGAGCACGTTACCAAGCGTCAGCTGCAACAGGGAGCGTTC
Source organism: Enterobacter sp. C2 (assembly GCF_019880405.1). Taxonomy (NCBI): domain Bacteria; kingdom Pseudomonadati; phylum Pseudomonadota; class Gammaproteobacteria; order Enterobacterales; family Enterobacteriaceae; genus Enterobacter; species Enterobacter sp. C2. The sequence goes on along the minus strand of NZ_CP082269.1, from coordinate 2,111,073 downwards.
GTTCTCGAATAACGCGGGCCAATTCTCATTATAATCAACAACGGTCAACTTTCGCATATTCGACACTCACTTCTATTTGGAGCATTCACAATAACATAATACGCTCTGCCTCAGGATCCCGGCGTCTATCGATGCTACACGCGTCTTGCCACAGAACGCCATCGACAAATCGAACTCATTACGAATGATGTTGAGCGCCATTGTGACGCCCTCCTCGCCCAGCGCCCCTAATCCATACAGCATGCTGCGTCCGATATAGGCTCCTTTTGCACCCAGCGCAATCGCCTTGAGTACATCCTGCCCGGAACGTATCCCGCCGTCAAAATGCACTTCGATGCGATCGCCTACCGCGGCGACGATCTCCGGCAATACTGTAATCGATGACGACACGCCATCCAGCTGACGCCCGCCGTGATTGGAGACGATCAGCGCATCCGCGCCCGCCTCCACCGCCAGACGTGCATCCTCGGCGTCCATAATGCCTTTTACCACAAGCTTGCCGTCCCAGCGCTGCTTTATCCACTCAATATCCTGCCAGGAGAGCCGCGGGTCGAACTGCCGGGCCGTCCACTCCACCATCGCGTCGATATTATCAACGCCGCTGGCGTGGCCAATGATATTGCCGAAGTTACGGTTACGCGTGGCGAGCATACTGCGACACCAGCGCGGTTTGCCGGCAATATTAAGTAGGTTGCGCAACGTCATTTTCGGCGGCGTCGACAGGCCATTTTTAATGTCTTTATGGCGCTGACCAAACACCTGTAAATCCATGGTGACGACCAGCGCGCCGCAATTTGCCGCTTTTGCGCGGTCAATAAGGTTCGCGACGAACTGGCGATCGCGCATGACGTAAAGCTGGAACCAGAATGGATGGTAGTCCGTTGCCTGTGCCACCGCTTCAATAGAACAAATACTCATCGTGGAGAGTGTAAAAGGAACGCCAAATTTTTTAGCCGCGCGCGCCGCAAGAATTTCACCATCAGGATGGATCATGCCGGTTAAGCCAGTGGGCGCAATCGCCACCGGCATCGCCACGGCCTGACCGAGCATCTCGCTGACGGTGCTGCGTTCAGTAATATCGACCGCCACGCGCTGGCGAAATTCAAGACGTCGTAAATCAGCTTCGTTGGCGCGATAGCTATATTCGGTCCACGAACCTGCATCCACATAGTCGTAAAACATTTTTGGCACCCGCTTACGCGCCAGCTGCCGTAACTCTTCGATGCAGGTTATGGTCATAGCCGTTATCTCATAAAAAAGCTAAATATCAGTGATTACGATTTAACGTAATCGGTATAGGCGTTCTGCAACGCAATGTGATCGGCAATGTATTTAGCGTCGTGCCATACGCCGTAAATAAACGATGAGGCGCGATTGACCAGGTTCGGCAGGCCGATGAAATAGATGCCCCGCTCGGCAGAAATACCGCGTTTATGAAACGGCAGCCCTTTCTCGTCGAATGCATCAACCTGCAGCCAGCTGAAATCAAATTTAAAACCGGTCGCCCAGATAATGGTCGTTATGCCCGCAGCGGCAATATCCAGTTGAGTAAGCGGGGTGAGCAGGCACGCCGGATCGGGCAACAGCTCCCACGCCTGCGGCTCCGGCGGCAGACCCAGCCCGTTGCGTTCAATGTAGGCATCGGCATCGCGTAGTACGTCGAAGTAAGCTTTATCGCCCTCGGCGATATTCTCAGCCAGGCCTTCGGCGAAGTGCAGCACGCCGTTATCCCAGCTTTTAGTAATACCGACAAGTGTAATGCCCATATGCGCCAGGCGGCGGAAATCCACGGTTTTGCCCCCTTCATAGCCGCTCACCGCAAAGGCCACGTGCTCTTTCTTCGGCTTGATTTTAACTTCATCCCACAGGCCGAGCGCGCCGAGCCACCAGCAGTAATCACGGTTGCGATAAGCACGCGGCGGACGGTAATGTTCGCCAACCGACAGATAAACCTCGCGCCCCGCTTTCCGCAGCTCTTCGGCGATTTGCGTACCGGATGCCCCTGCCCCCACCACCATCACGCCGCCTGCGGGCAACTGCTGCGGGTTTTTATAAACGGAAGAGTGGATCTGCTGCACCCCGGCGCTCTCTGGCACAATCTGCGGGAATGACGGCTTCTGGAACGGGCCCGTTGCGGCAACCACGTTGTCGGCTTCGAATTCACCGGCTGACGTCACCACGCTGAAGCCGCTGCGCCCTGTCAGACGCACCACTTGATGAACCTCTACGCCGGTGCGTACGGGTGCCTTAAGCATCTTCACATAGTCTTCGAAATACTGCGCCATACGCTCTTTTGGCGGAAAGGCTTCCTGAGAAATATTGTCGAATTTAAGCGAAGGGAACCGGTCATGCCAGGCCGGTCCATTCGCCACCAGCGAATCCCAGCGCTCGGAGCGCCAGCGTTCAGCGATACGGCTGCGCTCAAGAACAACATGCGGCACGCCCATCAGCGACAGATGTTCACTCATGGCAATACCGGCCTGCCCGGCGCCAACAATAACAGTATTGATCTTTTCTACTGACATAATAGATCCCTAGAAATGAATATTTTATTAATGTCTGGTTTCGACGTTTAATACTTTGCCAAGCCCTAAAAACTTATTAGCAATAATTAACAGCGTGGCGGTAACGGTAATATAAATAACTGACAGGGCCGCCAGCGTCGGGTCGGCAAATTCACGCACATAGTTGTACATCGCCACCGGTAAGGTCTGCGTCGCCTGGGTGGTAATGAACAGCGATGCGGTAAACTCATTAAAGGAGAGAATGGCGGCAAACAGCCAGCCGCCGAACAGGCCCGGCAAAATCAGCGGCACGGTGATGGTCAATACCACGCGCAGCGGCGATGCGCCAAGGCTTGCCGCCGCCAGCTCAATACGCTGCTCGAGGTTTTTTAGCGAAACATACACGCTGCGCAGCACAAACGGCAGCACCAGCACGACGTGGCAGAAGATCACCAGCGGATAGCCGCGCCCGAGGTTGAGCTGTGACACCAGCATCAGCAGGCCCAGACCTATAGTGAAATGCGGGATAAACAGCGGCGACAGCAGAATCCCTTCCAGCACCTGCTTGCACGGGAATGAATAGCGCTCGATGGCAATCGCCAGCGCGGCACCCACGATCACCGCCAGCGACGATGCCCATGCGGTAACAATCAACCCAGACCAGAAGCCGTGACGAAAGTCATCGTAACTCACCGCACGTTCGAACCAGCGCAGCGACCAGCCTTTCGGCGGGAAGAACAGCACCGAGGTGCTGCTAAAGGCGGAGATAAACACCACGATGGTCGGCAGCAGCACAAAGATAAGAATAGCGGCAACCAGCAGGCGGCCCGTCAGCGTCATCAGTTTGTCGTTCATCGAACGGGTCATATTAATGCTCTCCCATCGCGTGCAGGAATCGGGTCATGCGTTTCAGCGCCATCAGTAACAGGATGGTGAGGATCAAACCGGCAATGCTTAACGCGGCGGCAAACGGGAAGTTCATCGACGAGAAACCCAGTTGATAGACCAGGGTTGCCACGGTGCTGACGCGTCCGCCGCCAATCAGCTGCGGCGTGGCAAAGGCGCTAAAGGTCCAGGCGAACGCGGTGGTCAGGCTGGAGACAATGCCGGGGATAGAGAGTGGAATGGTCACCGTCAGCAACGTGCGGAGCGGCCCTGCGCCAAGGCTGGTAGCGGCTTTCTCATAATCGGGGTTAATGTGCGACAGCGCGGTGGCCAGCATCAGCACCATGATCGGCATGGTGACATGCACCAGCGCCACAACTACGCCCGTTTGCGTAAACATAAACTGAATAGGTGTTGAGATGACGCCCACGGCCAGCAACAGGCTATTCAGGAAACCGCTGTTGCCCAACACGATGATCCACGAATAGGTGCGCACCACTTCACCAAGAAACAGCGGCGTAATCGCGATAATCAGAATAGTGGATTTGATCCACGTGGTGCGGGTGCGCACCAGTGCGTACGCCAGCGGATAACTCATCAGCAGGCCAAAAATAGCCGTTTTGGCGCTAAGCATGACGGTGTTGATAAAGGCATCGGCATAGATGCCTTTAAGCAGGCCGTTGAAGTTCGCCAGCGTAAATCCGCCCACGTCGAGCGAACCGGGAATATAGGCGCGCACGCTATATTGCATTACCGCAAACATCGCGATAACCAGCCCAAACGCGGTCAGCGTGGCGGGAATAATGAACCAAGGTAAAAATGTCGGTTTTCTCGTCATAGACGTAGCAGCCTGAGTAGTGTGTTGCCGGTAGAAACGGGGCGGCCCGCAGGCCGCCAGGTCAATCAATGAGACATGATGTTTTCAGAGAACCACTGACGCCACTCTGCGGTCTTCTCGGCGCGCAGCTGCGGGTCGGTATTGATGGTGGCGTTCCACTGCTCGGGCGTGGTCAACATGCCCGGCAGTTTCGCCAGCGCCGGGTCGATATGGGCGTTAGTCACCGTTGGGCTGCCGTGATAAATCTTCGCTACCTGCTGCTGGATCTCCGGCTTCAGGGCAATATTGATGAACTTGTATGCGAGGTCGGCCTTGCTAGTGCCTTTGTTAATGCCAATCGTATCGACGCCCAGAACCGCGCCCTCTTTCGGCATCACCAGCTTGATGTTTACCCCTTCGGCAATCATGTGGTAGGCGTTCATTGACAGCATCACCTGCACGGGCGTTTCGCCGGTGGAGATCAGCTGCTGGCTGTTGGCGTCATCGGTATAGAAAGATTTGATGTTCGGGATAAGCGCTTTCAACTTCGCCTGGCCCTGCTCCCAGTGCGCCGCGTCGGTGCCGGAGAGTTTGGCGGAAACCGCAATAATATGGCTCGGATCCCAGTCAGGCAGCGCCAGCGTCCCTTTCAGCTCAGGCTTCCAGAGATCGTTCCAGCTCTCAAAGGTTTCGCCCTTCGCCACCATATCCGGACGATAGCCGATTGTATAAACGTAGCCCCACACGCCGAGGTGATAAGGGCTGACTTTCGCCTGCTGCACCAGGTTCGCCGCGTTCGGGATTTTGCTCATATCGAGCTTTTCAAACAGGCCGGAGTTGGCGTACAGATAGCCGACATGTGCCGTCGTAAAGGTCACGTCCGTTTCCGGCGAGCCCCCCGCCAGTTTGGCTTTGTTCAGACGATCGATAGTGCCGCCCGTAACAAACTGTACTTCCACGCCGGTCTCTTTAGTAAATTCTTTAGCGATGGTCTCATCAATCAGATCTTTAAAACCGCCGCCCCAGGTGCTGACAATCAGCTTATCAGCGGCCATCGCATTACCTGCGGACAACACACTTGTGGTCAACAACGTTAAGGCACAAATCTTACGCAACATATTCTCATCCCCAATGCATGAAATGACTGTGGTAGCAATCTGAAACCCGGCGCGCCAACACGGTGCGAACGGTGTTCCCTGGTGTGAAATCACTATGCCGTTGCGAGCCGATTCGGTAAAACAGCCTTTTCCTCGTCGTTGCGTCAGGATTTCTGACGCAAAAAAAATGTCCCTGTTCTGGCATGAGAAATGCAAGAAACCTGCACTATTAGAATGACTGGCGCTACATGATGGCGTCGGCGATCTCAGGAGAACCTGCATGCTCAGTCGCATCACCCAGCGTCAGCTGGAATATTTTGTCGCTTCCGGAGAGGCTGGCAGCATCATCGGCGCATCCGAGCGTATCCACGTTTCATCGCCGTCGATCTCTGCCGCGATCACCCACATTGAATCTGAACTGGGCGTACAGCTGTTCGTGCGGCACCACGCCCAGGGCGTGTCGCTGACTGCCATCGGTCATCAGGTACTGAAGGAGGCGAAGCTCATTCTGGAGCAGATGATGAACCTCTATACCATTGCGTCAGAATCCATGAACAATGTGCGCGGCCCGCTGCGCGTGGGCTGTCTGGATACGCTGGCGCCCATGCTGACGCCGGAACTGGTCTTCGGCTTTGGCCGCGCGTTTCCGGGCGTGCGCATTACGCTGGTGGAAGGCCACCATGAACAGCTGCTGAAACAGTTGCGCGCTGCCGATATCGACATCGCCCTGACTTATGATTTAGTCCCCGCTAACGACATTGCCTTCACCTCGCTGGCGCAGCTGCCGCCGTATGTGATGGTGGGTGAACATCATCCGCTGGCGACACAATCGGCGGTGACGATTCAGGATCTGGCGACCATGCCGATGGTGCTGCTGGATATGCCGTGGAGCCGCGAATACTTCCTTGGGCTGTTTAGCGAGGCGGGCGTTACGCCGAATGTGGTCATGCGCTCCGGCAACATGGAGGTGGTGCGCGCCATGGTGGCCAACGGCGTGGGGTTTGGTATCGCCAACGTGCGGCCGAAGGCGCATCTCTCTCAGGATGGCAAACGCCTGATCCGCGTGCGGCTGGCGGGGGTGAACAGGCCGATGCAGCTGGGTTACGCCACCGTGGCCCACACGCAGCACTCTATGGTGGTGAACGCTTTCGCCGAGCGCTGCCGCATGTTTATCTCCGACCAGTACATCCCTGGCATGGCGGCCCCCAGCTATTTCGACCCGCAGGTGGTGCGCGTGGCGTGACGGTGTCACATATCATCCCCGCGTGGGTATGAATGTTAGTATCCGCGCGCCGGGAACACTTGATGGGTTACCGGTTCGCCGCGTGCGGCGCGCTGGATGTTCTCTGCAACCTGCTGCGCGGCGCTGGCGGGAATGGCGACAGACGCCAGATGCGGCGTAATCAACACATTTCCCATGCGCCATAGCGGATCGCTCGGCGGCAGCGGTTCGCGATCAAACACATCCAGCGTGGCTTCCGCAATTCGCCCAGTGCGTAACGCATCCGTCAGCGCCGCCTGGTCGACAATTGCCCCGCGCGAGACATTGATAAACGCCGCGCCAGGCGGCAGTCGTGCCAACCGTTCGGCACTAAGCAGGCCCGCCGTGTGCGGCGTGAGAGGGAGCATTACTACCAAAATGTCGCTCTGGCTGAGAAAGTCATTCAGTGACTCCAGTCCGCTGCTACAGCGAACACCCGCAATCGTTTTTTGCGAACGCGACCAGCCGCGCACATCGAATCCCTGTCGCGCCAGCTCCTGCGCCGCATACCCGCCCAACTCCCCCAGACCCAGCACGCCGACACGGACGCTGGAGGGCGTACGCGGATGCAAATAGCGCCAGCGCTGTTCACGCTGCGCGTGCTCGAACGCCGGAATATCGCGCGCGTAGCGCAGCACCGCGAAAAGCACATAACCGGCCATCATGCGCGCCATATCCGGGTCGGACAGCCGTATAATCGGGATATCAGGCAGATCGTCACGCCCGACCAGGGAGTCGACGCCCGCGCCGAGATTCACCAGCAGTTTGAGATTGCGGTATGGTGCAAAGAAACCACCCGGCGGTTGCCATGCCAGCGCATAGTGCACGTCATCAGGTTTTTGCACCGTTTCGGCGCGGCATATCGTCACGCCTGGCAAATACGGTGCAAGTAAAGCTGACCACTCGTCGAAGCTGTCAAATTCGCTGTAAAACACAAGGGTGCTCATGCGACACGCGCCTCCATCAGGTTGACCACCGCATCAATCGCCAGCTCGTAACCCATCGCGCCCAGCCCGGCGATCACGCCGGTTGCCGCTTTCGACACCATGGAGTAGTGTCGGAACGGCTCGCGCTTCCAGATGTTGCTCATATGCGCTTCGATAATCGGGCCGTCAAACATTAACAGCGCATCAAGGATCGGCACGGACGTATAGGTCAACCCCGCCGCGTTGATAATCAATCCCGCCGCGTTCTGTCGCGCTTCCTGAATCCAGTCAACCAGCACGCCTTCATGGTTGCTCTGGCGAAAATGCACTATCACCCCGTGCGATTGGGCGCGACGCTGACAGCGCTCACCAATGCTGACAAAACTTTCGCTACCATACGCGCCGTTTTTATCCAGCCCATACAAATTGGCGTTCGGCCCGTTGAGAAAATAGATCTGCTGTGACATGCAAGCTCCTGATTAAACGTGCGGACGCGTAGCGACCATGGCCGGATGCGCATCGAAAACGGCGAACCATGCGGCGGTCAACGGGTGGCCGGTGCGCCAGTTAAGTTCGGCAAAGCGGAAGTCGAGATAACCCAGCGCGCAACCGATGGCAATCAGCCCGATATCGGGGGGACGATCGCTAAAATCGCTGGCCTGACGTTCAACTTCCGCCAGTGCGGCGGCAACTTTTTGCAGCTGCGCGTCGGCCCAGCTCTGCCACTGTTTCCCAGGCGGACGAGCGCTGAATTCATAGCGCGCCAGCAACGCGGCGTCGATAATGCCATCGCCCAACGCCTGACGCGCAAGGCTCCGCCAGCGCGCATCACCGTCTTGCGGGAATAAACCGCCCTGGGCGCGGGCGTTGAGGTATTCGCAAATGACCCGGCTATCGTAGAGACAGATCCCGTTTTCGGTACGTAGCGCCGGGACTTTGGCTAACGGATTAAACGCGGCGATACGTTCGTCGCGCTCAATGGGATGCGCAGCGGAATCCAGCCGGTGTATCTCCTGAGCAAGACCCAATACCGTCGCGCACACCATCACTTTACGGACGTAAGCGGACGTCGAGGCGAAATAGAGTTGCATCATGACGCCACCGCCAGCAGCACTTTGCCGATGTTGGCGTTGGCCTCCAGAATGCGATGCGCGTCCGCAGCCTGCGCTAACGGCAGGGTTTGATAAACAATTGGCGCGATTTTGCCGGCGGCGATCGGCGGCAGCAGATGTTTGCTGATGCACTGCGCCAGCCGCGCTTTCTCGGCATCACTCTTTGGACGCAGGGTTGAGGAGGTCAGGATCAGCCCCTTACGCATTACCTGTTGCAGGTCGAGTTCAATCTTCGCGCCCTGCATAAACGACAGGCTGACATGACGTCCGCCAGATGCTAACACGCTCAGGTTGCGCGCCACGTAATCGCCGCCAACGTTATCCAGCACCACATCCACGCCGCGCCCCTGGGTTTCCTCGAGGATAACCGCAACGAAATCTTCGCTGTGACGGTCAATGGCACGCCAGACGCCGAGCTGTCGCAGCGCTGCTACCTTTTCAGCGCCGCCTGCCGTCGCTACTACCCGCGCCCCGCACGCCTGCGCGCACTGAATGGCGAACGTTCCCACGCCGCTGGCCGCCCCGTGGATCAGTACGGTTTCGTCGGGCTGCAAACGCCCCAGTTCAAACAGGTTATGCCACACGGTAAAGGCCGCTTCCGGCACTCCCGCCGCCTGGGCAAGCGGCAGGTTTTCCGGCACGGGTAAACAGAGTTCGGCGCGCGCCACGCAATACCCGGCATAGCCGCCACCGGAGAGAAGCGCCATTACCGGCGCGCCAGGGGCGAGAGAGTCAACGCCCGCGCCCAGCGCCGCAACGGTGCCGGAAACTTCCAGCCCCAGTACATCCGTGACGCCCGGCGGCAACGGCATGCCGTTGCGCTGTAAGATATCGGGACGGTTCACGCCCGCACTGACGACACGAATCACTACTTCACCCGGACCAGGCTGCGGCACGTTACGCTGTACCAGGGCTAACACCTCAGGGCCGCCCGGCTCACGGGCGACTATTGCGTTCATCATTTCAGGTATCATAGACGCTTATCCCTGTTTCGCCGCGCTAAACGCGCATACGCCTTCATCATCAACGCTCACGCCCACCAGGCTGCCAATGGGCCAGCGCGTCAGTGAACTTAACCCGGACTGGCGCGCAAACAGCGAGGCGCTACCCAGCGCCGGGACATCGAGATGGACATCCACATGATCGCCCTGAAAGACATGGGCGATCACCGTGGCGCTGAACAGCGAATGCGGGCCAAGCGGCGCCAGCTGCAGGTTTTCCGGACGCACGTAGACATCCAGGCGCTCGCCCATCATGGCGTGTACGCGTTCCGCCGGCAGGCGCAGCGTATTGCCCCCCACCTCAAGCATCGCCGCACCGTCACGACCGACATAGCGCCCCGGCAGAATATTCACATCGCCCACAAAACCTGCGACAAACGGATCCTGCGGACGGCGATAGATCTCATCCGGCGTGCCGATCTGGCGCACGTGTCCTGCCGACATCACTACCACGCGGTCGCTCATGCTCAGCGCTTCACCCTGATCGTGCGTTACAAATACAGTGGTGACGCCAAGTTTGCGTTGAATCGCCTTGAGTTCAACCTGCATCGACAGACGCAGGTTTTTATCCAGCGCCGAAAAAGGCTCATCCAACAACAATACTTTGGGGCGGATCACCAGCGCTCGCGCCAGCGCCACACGCTGCTGCTGACCGCCTGAAAGTTCCCGGGGCTTGCGATGGCCGTAACCGGCCAGCTTCACCAGCGCCAGCGCCTGCTCAACGCGCTCGGCGATTTCAGCTTTGGGCACACCGCGCATACGCAGGCCGTAGCCGACATTTTTCTCGACCGTCATATGGGGGAACAGCGCGTAGTTCTGAAACACAATGCCGATTTCACGCTGGTACGGCGGTATCTCGGTAACCAGATCGCCATCAATAAAAATTTCGCCACCATCCGCCTCGGCGAAACCCGCCATCAGGTTCAGCAGCGTAGTTTTGCCGCAGCCAGAGGGGCCGAGCAGCGTAATAAATTCCCCTTCTTCTATGGTCAGGGAGATTTTGTGTAGGGCGATAGCGTCGCCAAAGCGTTTCAGTACGCCGTCAAGCTGTACGGCGACATGGGCTTTGTTGACGACGGGATGCAGCGTCTCAGGCTGCGGGAATGTGGTGACTTCGGCACTTACCATGGACTCTCCAGAAACGGGCTATCAAATGCGTGTCACCAGCATACGGGTTAAGCGCGTATCACGCGGTTAGTGCTTCCTGAAGCTGGCGTTTGGAAAAGGGAAAGCAGAGAAAAAGGTGACAACGTCACCTTGACTGGCACATCCATGCAGCAAGACGGCGCAGCATGGCATCGCAGGCAGCTAGCTGTTCCACAGTGATAAACTCATCGGGCTTATGGCCCTGCGCCATACTGCCCGGCCCGCAGATCACGCTGGGGATGCCAGCCTGATGGAACAGCCCGCCTTCCGTACCGAATGCCACGGTGCTAAAGGCGTCAGTACCGGTGAGATGAGCAATCAGCTGTGCGGCGGCGCTGTGCGCTGCGGTATATAAACCGGGATAGCCGCTGATGGGATAAAAGCGAATAGCGGCGGCGGCATTGACGGCGTGCATGTGCGGCAGCAGTTCCCGCTGCGCATAGCGTTCCAGCGCCTGCACCACCTGCTGCGCGTCATCCTGCGGCAACGTGCGCACTTCGAAGTCAAACGTACAGTCGGCAGGCACGATATTCAGTGCCCGACCGCCCTGAATCACGCCGGTTTGCACCGTAGTAAACGGCGGATCGAAACGCGCATCCTGACGTTCCGGCGCGGCCAGCCGCTGGCCTATCACCGTAAGGCGGTGAATAAGTTTTGCGGCGTATTCAATCGCATTGACACCCTGGGGCGCATAGGCCGAATGGCAGGCCGCGCCCTGCACTTCGCAACGAACGCCGAGCTTGCCTTTGTGGCCGAGCACCGGCTGTAGCCCGGTGGGTTCACCAATGAGGCAGATATCGGGTTTGTCCGGGCGGCTCGCCAGGGCATCCAGCAGAGTGCGCACGCCCAGGCACCCGACCTCTTCGTCATAGGAAATTGCCAGATGCAGCGGTTGCGCCAGCGGCTCTGCAAGAAAATGCGGCACCGCCGCCAGCATGCAGGCGATAAAGCCTTTCATGTCCGCCGTGCCACGGCCGTACAACTTGCCGTCTCGCTCAGTCAGCGCAAACGGCGGTACGCTCCAGTTCTGCCCGTCCACCGGTACCACATCGCTGTGGCCGGAGAGCATTACGCCGCCGCTGCCTGCCGGACCAAGCCGCGCATAGAGATTGGCTTTGCTGCGCTCGGCATTGTGAATCAGCTCACAGTGGACGCCGAGATCGGTTAAATAGCGCCAGACAAAGTCGATCAGCGCCAGGTTTGATTCACGGCTGGTGGTATCAAACGCCACCAGCTGCTCCAGCAGTTTTCGACTGGTTATCATCGCCTCTCCTCGCGTTATTCGTCGCCCGGCACGCCGTAGCCAGGTGCGCTGCGGGGATCGAGCGCGCGCGTTATATAGTCCTGCATCTGCGGCTTATACGCCTGCCATAGCTGATTGAGCTCAGCTATGGGATCGCCGTCCGTCCAGTCGACACGTAAATCGACAACCGGCCAGACGGGCGCATCCACAATCGACAGTGCCGCTGAATGCACCGGCCCTGCCTCTCCGCCCGCTTTCATGCCCGCCTGCATCGCGGCAATGAGCCTGTCGGCAAGATCGCCTGAGCGTTGTTCGAAGGCGTTGACCATCGCAATAATCACATTCGGATCCGCCAGCATATTACCCGCCGCCACGCAGTTTTCGCCGCTCAGGGCGTTGTTAACACCCAGCGTCTTTTCGCCGCTATAAAACGCGCTTTCTCCCTCAGCCGTCAGCACCGTAACTTGCCGATAGATGGCGTAGTCATCGGTACCGAGCCCGGCTTTTAACGCGGTGTCGACAGCATTGCCCTGCTCCAGCCTGTCAAGAATGCGCGGCCCGAGCGCCGGTAAGGTGATGTTTTGGGTTGATACCGCGCCGACCTGACTGCGCAGCCAGGGACAACGCGCCCCCACCGCGATGCTGGACGAGCTGATGGCGATGCCTATCTGGCCAGTTTGCGCGCAGCGGCCAATAATCGATAAGGTCATGATTTATGCTCCCGCCTGCGGCTGCCAGTCATCCGGGATCACGGCGATCACATCAATCTCCATCAGCCACTGCGGCTGACCTAGCCCGGAAATAACCAGCCCGGTTGAGATGGGAAATACGCCTTTCAGCCATTTGCCGACCACCTGATAGACCGGCTCGCGATAGCGGGGGTCGATGATATAGGTAGTGGTTTTAACGATATGCGACAGATCGCTGCCCGCTTCTTCCAGCAGCTGTTTCACGTTCTTCATCGCCTGTTCGGCCTGCGCGGCCGGGTCGCCAAGCCCCACCAGATTGCCGTCGAAGTCGGTACCAATCTGACCACGAACGTAAACGGTATTGCCTGCGCGAACGGCCTGGCAAAGATCGTTGTCCAGGGACTGGTTCGGGTAGGTCTCTTTGGTATTGAATTTGCGAATGCGGGTATGTGTGCTCATGTTTGCCTGCTGAGAAAATGGATTCCCAGCAAGGTATACGTCCTCAGGCGTCACAAGCAAAACAGCATATTCCGAGGCATTAGTTTAGAAAATCCGATCCCTGTCAAAAAGGGTCAGTTTTGTGATGGAAACTGACCAAGCTGCTGGAACAGGCCAAGCCAGTCCTCCAGGTGCCAGGTGGTGGTAATCAGACCGTTGGCCACCGTGTGAAACTCGTGCAGCCTGAAACTCACCTTTTTGCCGGTTGGCGCGATGCCAAACAGCTCACCCAGATGGGTGCCACCGATCTCGGCGCGTACGCCGACCTTGCCGGGTTCCTGAATCGTGTCATGAATGGTGATGTGCACATCTGGAAAGGCGGCGACGACCATGTTGATAATGGTCTTGATTCCTGCCGGACCGGGAGCCTGACCCGGTGCCAGCGGAATATCATCCCACTCTGGGGCAAGTACGGTATCCACAAGATCGGGATTCTGTTCGCTGAATGCGCGATAGAGTGTTTCTACAGCGGCCAATTCGGTGCGTAATTGCTGGGTCAACTCTGTCGATGAGATGTTCATGATAAGCGCTACTCCGTAGTTAAGGAGGTGGCAGAATAAAACGTGCGTTATAATCAATCCAACAAATAACCGATATAGACCATTATTCAAAATATGGATTTTCACGGTATCGATCTGAACCTGTTGGTGGCTTTCAATGCGCTCATGAACGAACGCAATGTCACGCGCGCTGCAATCCAGACAGGCGTAAGCCAGCCGGCGATGAGCGCAGCCCTGTCCCGGCTGCGGATCTTGCTGGGGGATCCCCTCTTTCAGCGCAGCAATGCGGGGTTAATTCCCACCCCACGCGCCCGGGACCTGGCGTCCCCTATTGCTGCGGCCCTGCAGCAGATCGAGCAGGCCATGATTAACCGGCCTGTCTTTCAGCCTGAAACCGCGCAGGTCACGTTCAAAATAGGCTTGCAGGATTACCCGACTGTGGTTTTGCTTCCGACGCTTATGCAAGCGCTGGAGCAGACCTGGCCCGGTGTCTCCTTGAATGTGGTTGCATTTAATGACCGCAATGCTGCTGTCGATCTGCTTGATGCTGGTGCGATCGATGTGGCCATCGGCGTGCCGCCGACAAATATGGATGCACGGATCCTAACCCGACCGCTGCTGCGTGATGAATTTGTCACCATCGTATCAAGCGAACATCAGGCGGCAAGGGAACCGATGAGTTTAGAGACCTATCTGGATCTGCAGCATGTGCTGGTCTCACCTGAGGGACAACTGCACGGCCTGGTCGATCAGGTTCTCGCGCAGCAAGGCAAGCAGCGTAGGCTCGTATTAACCGTGCCGAACATTTTTGCCGTGCCTGCGGTCATCGCGCGCACCCATATGGCCGCCACGATACTCAAACGCGTGGCACTTCATTCGCAGACCCGCCATCAGTTGACGCTATTTTCGCCTCCCCTGGCGCTGCCGGAGATCGAATTCTGTCTGATATGGCATCGACGCAGCGATAACTCTCCCGCTCAGGTGTGGTTCAGAGAGCTGATTGCAAAGCACGCAACTACCTTGTAGCACGTTGTTCACTGCCCTCTTCGCGTCTACCCTTGAAGTTCTTTTATTGTCAGGGGAAACCATGTCATCAGAAAAAGCGGCAAAAAACATAAGCGCCAGGTCTCACGCTATCAGCTCTGGCGTAAGCGTACTCGGAGCCAGAACGCATAACCTCAAGGACGTCTCCTTTACCTTTCCCCGTGATGCCATGGTGGTGTTTACCGGCATATCGGGATCGGGGAAATCTTCCCTGGCGTTTGACACGATCTATGCCGAGGCGCAGCGACGCTTTATGGACTCTATCGCACCGCACGCGCGGCGTCTGATTGAGCAAGCGGCTGCGCCGGACGTGGATGGTATCGACGGTTTGCCACCCGCCGTTGCCCTGCAGCAGAGCCGTGCCGGTGCGCAGGAGCGCTCAACGGTCGGGAGCCTGACGCGGATCTCCGTTACCCTGAGGCTGCTGTTTTCCCGCGCCGGCAGCCACCCTGCCAACGTCCCGTTCCTGGCAGCGGAATCTTTCTCGCCCAATAACCCGCAGGGCGCCTGTCCGGCCTGCCAGGGCCTGGGCATGGTACATGACGTTAAAGCCGACGCGCTGGTACCGGACGATTCGCTGAGCATTCGCGAAGGGGCGATAGCCTCCTGGCCCCCTGGCTGGCAGGCAAAAAATCTGCGTTCAATTCTGGAAACGCTGGGCTACGACATTGATGCGCCGTGGAGGACGCTGGCTAAGAAAGATCGCGAGTGGATCATCTTCACCGACGAACAGCCCTCGGTACCAATCTTTTTGGGACTCAATGCGCAGCAGCGCCAGGAGGCAATCGCCGCCGGTACCGAGCCCGCCTATACCGGAACCTACACCAGCGTCAGAAAATATCTGCTGCAGAGCTACGCCGGCGGTAAGGAGTCGGTGAAAAAACGTCTCTCCCGCTTCATTACCGTGGCACCCTGCACCGAATGTCACGGTAAGCGGCTTAATCAGAGTGCGCTGGCCTACCGATTTGCGGGCCTCGATATTGCTGAGATGGGCGATCTGACGATTACGCAGCTGAAGGCGCTGCTTTTACCCTATGCCGAAGGCCATCCTCAGCAACTGCCTGCCGAGACCGCGCTGCGGGAAGCCGTCGTCAGGATGACGACCGATATCTGCAGCCGCCTCGACCAGCTGGAAAAACTGGGGCTCGGACACCTGTCTCTCAGCCGCCGGACTACCATGCTCTCATCCGGAGAACTACAGCGGATCCGGCTGGCTACGCAGCTTATTTCCCGACTCTTTGGCGTGATTTACGTGCTCGATGAGCCTGCGGCTGGCCTGCATCCGGAAGATGTACGCGCCCTGCTCCACTCCCTGCGTTTGCTTCTCGATGCGGGAAACTCGCTGGTCATCGTCGAGCACAATCTGGACGTGATCGCCGAAGCCGACTGGCTGACGGAGGTGGGACCGGGCCCAGGGCATTTGGGCGGTGAGATCGTGTATAACGGTACGCCATCAGGTCTTAAACAGGTGTCCAGTTCCACTACCGCAGGCTACCTGTTCGACAGGCATCGTCCGGGGCTGCGTCAGCGGCGGCTTCCCGAACGCTGGCTCAAGCTAGAGCAGATAACCTGCAATAATATTCATGACATGAATGTCTGCATCCCCCTTGAACGGATGACCGCCATCACCGGCGTGTCCGGCTCGGGCAAGTCCACGCTTCTCGCCCGGGTGCTCCCCGCGCTGCTTCAACGGCTCGACACAACGCCGGAGGAGGAAGGTGCAGAAGAGGAGAGCGTGGTTCCGGACGTGCAGGGTAAAATCACGGCGGGCGGAACATCTCTTAAGCGTCTGGTTCGCATCGATCAGCGGCCCATCGGGCGGACGCCGCGATCCAACCTGGCGACCTATACCGGCTTTTTTGACACTGTACGCAAGCTTTTTGCCGAAACGGACGAGGCGAAAAAGCGCGGCTTTAACGCCAGCCGGTTTTCCTTCAACCTGCCCGCCGGTCGCTGTGCCGCCTGCGAGGGCCAGGGGCAGATCACCATTGAGTTGCTGTTTATGCCCGAGGCAAGCGCACCGTGCTCTGCCTGCGGCGGACGTCGCTACAATGATGAAACCCTTGAGGTGCGGTGGCATGACAGAACAATAGCGGACGTGCTGGACCTCACCGTCGACGAAGCTATTTCGGTATTTGAGGGCAATGACACTATCCAGCGCTCTCTTGCGGCGCTTGCCGCGCTCGGTCTCGGCTACCTGACGCTGGGCCAGCCTGCGACCGAACTGTCCGGCGGTGAATGCCAGCGCATTAAGCTTGCCTGGGAGCTGCAGCGCGTACAGCGGGGCAAAACGCTCTATCTGCTGGACGAACCCTCTACCGGGCTGCATCCGGCGGATATGGATAAGCTGATGCGGGTTCTTGACAGGCTGGTGCAGCGTGGCGATACGGTGGTTATGGCAGAGCACGATATGCGCATCGCCGCCGAAGCCGACTGGGTCCTCGATCTCGGACCTGGGTCTGGCGAAAACGGCGGACAACTTGTTGCGACCGGTACGCCGGAAGAGGTAAGCCGCTCACCGGACAGCCTCACTGCGCCCTACCTGTCGGCCCGGCTGAAAAAGAGGATCGGCGATCCTGACGCATACTGATGCATAGTGCCGGACAGGTTGCGAACGTGAAGGACGGGTGCAGCGCCGTATAGCGCTACACCCGTCCCGCTGTTACTCCAGCGCCAGCAGCGCGAAACTCGCCAGCCAGTGTCCGCCGCTGTAGTGGCTTCCCACCACATGCTCGACGCTGGCAGCAAGATGACGCTCAACCGCCTCGCTCAGCGCCTGCTGCCCCGGGTGATCTGTCGGCAACGCTTTCGCAATATGCTTCATGCACCAGGCGCGGCTGAGGTTTAAACCATCCAGGTGCGCAATTTTGGGATCGGTACGGTCGCTCACCTCCGCCGGGTTCATCAGCGCCGACACCGAGCCCACTTCAGGAAGAAACGCATCGAACCATGCGGGGAAGCGATCCGTCACCTTGCTCATTAGCAGTGCTTCAGTGAGCGCCCCGGAAATATACTCGTCCCCTCCAGGCTCATAGTGCGCCGGATAGCGCATGTCAGCGAGATAGAAGCGGTTTGCCGCCGTTACGATCGATTGCTCAAGCGCGTTATCCTCTACGGCACGGGCATAGTCCAGACCCAGCGCCAGCGCAAAGGCAGTGTTGTAATGGGTACCGACCCGAATCGGGTACGTTAGCTTACTGAGATAATCCATCAGCCTGCCGCGAATATCCTGCGTTAAAGGCTGAAGCGTCTGATACCAGCCTGCGGCCTGGGGTAAAGCGGACTGATTCAGCTCCTGAGCCAGCGCCAGCAACCAGCCGTAGCCGTAAGGCCGCTCAAAAGAGGCCCGAAACGGCGCGTTAAAATAGGCCAGCTCCTGGGCAACCTTCTCTTCCGTCATGTGCTCATCAAATAGCGCGACGATCTCCTCCCGGCATGGCAGCTCAGGATAGCGGCGCACGCAACGCAGCAGCAGCCAGTAGCCATGCACCGCCGAGTGCCAGTCAAAACAGCCGTAGAAAATAGGGTGCAGTTCGCGCGGCGGCAATACGTCTCCATCGTCATTAAGCAGATGCATAATGTGGTTCGGGTATTCCTGACGCAAATAGGTCAATGGCATTCTGGCAAACGCATCAGCCTGATGTTGAGTAAGTTCCATAACAGCTCCTTAAGTCATTGCTACGCTTAGCGAAATACGAGGAAATACATTAAGAACACGTTAACTACCAGCAGGGTTAGCGCGGTCGGGATCTGGATTTTGATCACCTGGTACTTATCTTTAAGCTCTAGCAGAGCCGCAGGAACGATATTGAAATTGGCAGCCATCGGCGTCATCAGGGTGCCGCAATAGCCCGCGTACATGCCAATTGCCAGCAGCGGTGCCGGGTTACCGTGGTGTACGTTGATCAGGAAGGGCAAGGCGATGCCTGCACTCAGCACCGGGAACGCGGCGAAGGCGTTGCCCATGATCATGGTGAAGAGCGCCATGCCCACGCAGTAGATCACCACCAGCATGAAACGGCTATCCGGGTTCACAAACAGGCTGACTACCTTTTGTACCGATTCGCCGGTATTTGCCACCACAAACACACCGCCCAGCATGGCAAGCATCTGTGGCAGGATCACCGCCCAGCCGATGGTATCAACCAGGCGACGAGACTGGCGGACCGCATGCAGCGGCGTCCCCTTCGTCAGCCACCAGCCGGTGAGGATCGCGGCAACGCACGCCACGCACAGGGCCGCGAGCGTAAGCTGTTTCTGGTCAAGCAGGTAGACCCCGCCCACCGACACACCTTTCAGGAACAGGGTGCCGATCACGGTAACCACCGGGATCATCAGCGCTGGCAGGAACAGCCAGTTTTTCAGTCGATTTGCCGAGGCGACGCGCTCAGGCTCGGTGGACATCTTATAGTGCCCTTTACCCACCAGCCCAAAACCCGCCAGCAAGGCAATGAGAATGACGCAGCCGCCAATGATCCGGTACGCCAGAGACTTGCCCAGCTCCTGCACCATGAGATCGCCAAACAGGAAGATGCCGCCAAACAAAAACCAGAATAGCGCGGTGGTAAAGCGTTTAGGGTTGGCGCGGTCGCGCAGGGTCATCACAACCAGCAGCATCACAACAAAACCAATCAGGTAGTACACGCGGTTAATAGTGATTAACGTCATCATGGGGCGATCTCCTGTGTACCCTGCTCTGCTCTCCAGGCCATCACGTCGCGACGGATGCTCGCATCCAGGCGCAGCAGGCGCGTCATATGAATTACCAGTGCCGCGATGGCGGTCGGAATGGCCCACAGGCCGATATGCAACGGTTCAATTCCCTCAATACCGCTCTCTTTCAGGAAGGCGTCAATCAGCAGCACCGCGCCAAAGGCGATAAAGATATCCTCTCCAAAGAAGACCGCAATGTTGTCGCACGCGGCGGCATGGGCTTTGATTTTGTCGCGGATATGCTGCGGCAGCTCGCCGTATTCATTCAGCGCCGCCCCTTCGGCCATCGGCGCAAGCAGCGGACGCACCGTCTGAGCATGACCGCCAAGCGACATCAGTCCCAGCGCCGCCGTTCCTTCACGCGCCACAAAGTAGAGCATCAGAATACGTGCCGAGGTAGCGCTGGCGATCTTCGCGACCCAGGCCTGCGCCCGCTCTTTCAGCCCGTAATACTCCAGCAGACCAATAACAGGCAGGATCAGGATAAAGGTTGCCAGCGATCGGCTATTCACGAACTTTTCGCCAAACGTCTCCAGTAACATCCCAAAATCCATGCCCACCAGCAGACCGGTAGCCAGCCCCGCCACCACGACCACCAGCAGCGGGTTGAAGCGTAGTGCAAAGCCGATAACCACGATGGGTATCCCAATCAGCGGCAATAATGTCGAACCGTCCATAAACGTTTACCCTATCCAAAGTGAGTGTTGCGCGCCGACGGCTATTTTTTAATACTTCGTATCAGGACGAAGCGTGATGCATTCCGGCGAGCGATGTTGTGTTTTGCGCCCGGCTCCACAGAACCAGTACTAAAAAGCTATATCTGAACCACAAAAACATGTAAACAATTTATCAATAAAATGTTCTTATTTTATCGATGTAAGTTTACATTTTTGGCTAAGAGTCACACTCCGGTAAGGACCGTTATGACCTTAAAAACACGAGCTACATCAAACCACGACGATATAACGGATGGCCGGATCGTCTCTTCTCGCCATCTGGTGTCTGAGCGCTGTGCTGAGTTATCGGAGCTGGAATACGCGCTGATCATGACCAGCAATGCGTTCAATAAATGGATGGTGCGCTGTATGACTGCTGCCGGGGAGCCTGATATGGCGGCCTTTGATGTCTCGCTTCTGCATCATGTGAACCATCGCAACCGTAAGAAGAAGCTGGCCGATATCTGTTTCGTTCTCAACGTTGAAGATACCCATGTGGTGACCTACGCCCTGAAAAAGCTGGTCAAAGCGGGCTACGTGTCGAGTGAGAAAGTGGGGAAAGAGCTCTATTTCTCAACCACAGAGGAGGGTAAAGCGCTATGCATGAAATACCGCGATGTACGTGAAGCCTGCCTGATCAATATTCATGCGGAAAGCGGCATTTCAGGGGCATCTATCGGTGATACCGCGCAGCTGCTGCGCACGATATCGTCTCTGTATGACACCGCCGCCCGGGCGGCGGCATCGTTGTGAGATAACTGAACAGGCGTTAAGGCGTAGGGAGAGCGGTTTCGTGGAGATGTCGCCAGCGGACCGTGCCATCCGGCTCGGATACAAACACTACGGTTGAGAAACGTAACGTCGCGTTTTGACCGGGCAGCTGCTGGCGCTCCTGATAGGTCACGGTTGCGCCACCCGCGCTCTCTGCAACAAGCTGCATATTCTCAATGTCGATGCGCAACCCCCTCTTCGCGCCGCGCTGGGCGCGGAAGAACGCGTTCAATGCCGTAAAATCAAGCATGGCGCCACCCGGGGTCACCATCGAGTACGCCGGGCTGAAGCGCGCCAACAGCGCTTCGCAAACCTCGATTGCAGCGGTTTCGTCACCCAGCCAGTGGCTAATCAGCGCGTGGGCATCGACGACTTCCTGAAAATAACGATTCATCTCTTCTCCTGTTTGAGCGTTAAGACAAGGCTTTGGTTCGGCAGCCGTAGGCAGTAGAGCAACGGAATAATTACGCTACCTGCAGCCATTAAAAAACAGAGATGGAAGGCCTGGTTTATTGGCAAACCTGCGCTGAGCATGATGTTCAACAGTAAACCCAGCACGGCGACGCCTAAACAAAAACTGAGTTGGCGATTAATGTTCCATAGCGCGCTGGCATCCGCTAACTCACCCTCCGCGATATCAATAAATGCCGAGCTTTGCGCCGTACTACTACATAGGCTGCTGCCGAAACCCATCAACAGGTAAGCCAGTGCGGCAATGGTAATGTCTTCGACATGACCAATAAGCGTCAGCAATGCAATGCCTGCTCCTTGCCCCAGGCAGCCGATAATAAACAGCGGACGAGGGCCAATATGATTGAATATTTTCCCGGTAAGCGTGATAGCCACACAGGAAGCCAGCGCCCACGGGATCATCATTGACCCTACAAGCGTTGCACTCATACCCAACTGGTCCTGTAGATAGATCATGGTAATTAGACTCACACCGGTAAATACGCCAGGAATAAAGTGATACACCAGCATTGCGGTTTGCAGCAGCGGCGCGTTCAGCAGTCGTAAGTTGAGCAAGGGCGTCGCTTTTCTCAGGGTGTGACGGGCGAACAACCCCATCAGCATAATGCCGACCACCAGTACTAACCCGCCTCGCCAGATATGTCCCGCCTCTCCCAGATACGTCAGCCCCAGCAGAATAAGCGTGAGCGCCGAGCAGGCCATGATTAACCCTGAAAGATCTAACGGCTCAGACAGTGTCGAACCGACGTCCGGCTTAAGCCAAAGAGCAGAGAGGATTAGCGTGACACCCGCTAGCGGCAAACTTGCTAAAAAGACATAGCGCCAGCTGATGTTATCGACAATCAGCCCGCCAAGGGTGGGTGACAATGCCGGGGCCAGTAACGCCACCAGCATAATCGCTGAAGAGAGCTTTGCACGCTCATGACTGCGATAGAGCGCATAGGTCATCGTCTGCCCGACGGGAATTAATAATCCTCCGCCTATCCCTTGTAGCCATCGGCAGGCGATGAGCTGAGATAGCGAAGAGGCAAGGCCCGCACCGGTCGCGCCCGCCATAAAAACAATCAGAGACAGCATCAGCAGGCGCCTGGTGCCGATACGCTGGGATAACCAGCGGCTTAGCGGTATCACCAGGGTGAGGCCCAGGATATACCCGTTGCTCACCCAGGCTAACAGGCTCACCGAGGCATCAAAGCGTCGGCCAATATCGGGATACGCTACGTTGCCGATAAACATGTTAATTAGATCAATGAAGAATCCCAGCAGATAGATACTGGCAACGCGTACTCGATAACTCATTTTCTTCCCTTAAAACAGCAAAGTGCGCGCAGTATAGGCACTGAACAAGATAGGATAAACGCCACGTTCGGCGTTATAGTGTCAAATTCATTTTGACAGTAAGCAGGTTGACGGAGGGATAAATGCTCGACATGCAGCGGCTTGAGATATTTGTTGCGGTAGTGGAAGCCGGTAGCTTTACGAGAGCAGCGCAAACGTTGGGGCTGACTAAGGCAGTCGTCAGCTTTAACATCAAAAAGCTGGAAGAAAAACTTGGCGTGTCGTTACTTACACGTAGTACCAGGCAGGTCGCCGTTACCGATTCGGGAGAACGCTTCTACCATCGTTGCCTGCGGCTTCTGCAGGAGGCTGAAAGCGTATTTAATGACGTGCGCAGCGATCATTCCGGCTTAAGCGGTGTGCTTCGCATCACGACTACCCAGGAATACGGTGCTCATGTGGTTGTTCCGGCGCTTGCGGCTTTCTCAGCTGAACATCCTCAGCTCAGAATTCAGCATGTTTCCTCTTCGAAAAACGACGATCTGATTGCCGGGCGATTTGACGTTGCCATCCGGCTTGGTCAACTAACGGACTCAAGCCATCATGCCAAACTGATCGACCGATTCGAGATCCTCCCCGTTGCGTCACCTGCTTACCTGAAACGCGACGGAGGAATGCACGCTCTCAGTCTGGAACAGCTTGCTGAGGCAAGCTGGCTGGCCCACACCCGACTTGCTACCCCGCTTAACTGGCAGGTTCTGACTCCAGAAGGCGAAAGCGTACTTTTTCGGGCGCATCTCCCCCCGGTAATCATGGCCGACAGCGCGGCCTCACTCCTGGCATTTGCCAGATGCGGGGCCGGTATTGCGCTGCTGCCGGCCTGGCTGGTTCAGGACGATGTGAATAACGGCCAGCTTGTCCATCTGCTTCCCAATCACCGCTTTCCTCGTCAGGGGATCTATGCGCTGTATCCCAATACGCGCCATGTTCCAGAGAAAGTGCGAATGTTCATCGACTTTTTACAAAACTGGGTGACAGGTGACTAACGCCCTCTGACGGCGGTGCCACCGGTGATGAGCTGCTGCGCCATCGGCCGGGAGATAAAGCGCGCCGGGAAGATAGGATCAATCGCGCTGGCCTGCTCCAGACGCTGGAGCTGCTCATCACTGAGCACGACATCCAGCGCAGCAAAATTGTCCTCGGCCTGAGCAACGGTACGAGCCCCCATAATGGTGGAAGCAACGGCAGAGTTACGTAATGTCCACGCCAGCGCAATTTGTGACGATGACGCCCCGCTCTCATGGGCGATGTCGCTTACCACCTCGGCAATGGCCAGCGCACGCTCGTTAAGATGGCCGGTCGAGGCGATGATCCCCTTACGCGTCGCTGCCACGTCGGCACCGTTCTCATCCGAGAGATCGGCCCGGCTGTATTTGCCGGTCAGGATCCCACCGCCGAGGGGTGACCACGGCAGGACGCCGAGGCCCATCGCCTGCGCCATCGGGATCAGCTCATGCTCCACCGTACGCTCCACCAGGCTGTACTCAATTTGCAACGCTACAAACGGCGACCAGCCGCGCAGATCGGCCAGGGTCTGCATCTGGGCGATACGCCATGCCGGTGTGTTACAGATACCCAGGTAGAGAATTTTGCCATCACGAACGAGATCGTCGAGGGCACGCATCACCTCATCCGGCGAAGTAGTGAAATCCCATGCGTGCAGATAGAGCAGATCGATGCGGTCTGTATCGAGCTGCCGCAGGCTGGTCTCAACGGAGCGGACAAGATTGTAGCGGTGATTCCCGCCCGCATTGGGGTTACCCGCTTCCCGCGACATAGTGAACTTGGTGGCCAGCACGATGCGGTCGCGTTTCGCCTTGATCATCCGTCCGAGAATTTTTTCCGCGCTGCCGTTGGTATAGTTAACTGCGGTATCGATAAAGTTGCCGCCACGTTCGACATAGGCATCAAAGATGCGTTGCGCTTCCGCGTCATCCGCGCCCCATCCCCAGTCAGAGCCAAAGGTCATGGTCCCCAGCGAAAGAGGTGAAACACGTAATCCTGAACGGCCCAGCAGGCGGTATTGGTCAAGAGCTGATGAGGTAGTCATGATGTCCGATCTCCTAAAAGTGTTGGTTCGGCTATCATCCTCTATCAGAACGCGGGTCAGCGGATAGACATGAGATC
The DNA here is from genome assembly GCF_019880405.1 of Enterobacter sp. C2. NCBI lineage: Bacteria > Pseudomonadati > Pseudomonadota > Gammaproteobacteria > Enterobacterales > Enterobacteriaceae > Enterobacter > Enterobacter sp. C2. The sequence goes on along the minus strand of NZ_CP082269.1, from coordinate 2,086,214 downwards.
CGCAATGATTGCACGATCGTCCTGGCTGAACGATGCTCTCTATGCGGGGACTTTTTTCAGGGATACTATGCCTGCCTATGAACAATCTTAATGCTCTCGTAGAGATTATTGGACGCCATGTGCCGGACGATGGCACATACCGCTGCGCCTTGCCTGGCGTGACGCTGATCCGTGCGTCGTCGCCAACCATGCCGATGCCGGTGATCTATACGCCAACGCTCTGTCTTGTGGCACAGGGAACCAAGGAGGCGCGCCTCGGGGAGACAACCTACCGTTATGATGCAGCCAACTATCTGATTGCCTCCGTTGAGCTCCCTGTCATGGGGTCCGTTATCGAGGCCACGGCGGAACGGCCTTACCTCTGTCTGCAGCTTGATTTCGATATGACCGAGCTGTCAGAGCTGGCCATCCGCTACCCCTCCCCATTGACCGATGCGCAGGCTCCCCCCTCAGGGATTATGTTAAATAAGACCCCCCCGGAACTGCTCGATGCGGCCATACGCCTCGCCAGCCTGCTGGATACGCCACAGGATATTGATGCGCTCGCCCCGCTGACGCTTCGGGAGATCCTTTATCGTCTGCTGACGGGGCCGCAAGGCGACATTATTCGCCATATGGCCCAGGGCGAGAGCCGGCTTAATCAGATTGCCCGGTCTATTATCTGGATCCGAACCCACTTTCGGGAAGCGTGCCGCATTGAACAGGCGGCCAGCATTGCCGGGATGAGCCGTTCGGCCTTCCATCACCACTTCAAAGCCGTTACTACCATGAGCCCTATTGAGTTCCGCACGCATCTGCGCATGCAGGAAGCGCGACGGCTCATGGTGAGCGATGCAATAGACGCCGCCAGCGCGGGCTTTCATGTCGGGTATGAGAGTCCGTCCCAGTTTAGTCGTGACTATGTGCGGATCTTCGGTATGTCCCCTGCCAGGCACGCCAGTCAGCTGCGTAATTCGTCGTGAGGGGAATTGCCGGGACGAACCCGGCGCGATGAGTGTTAACTGCGGGGGGTATTATGCCAGTGCTGCTCGCACCGCTCTTTCGCCTCGGTGACCAGGTCGCGCAGGTCCGGGAGGGGATCGCCAGAACCATAGTCCAGCGTATTGGTTGCTTCTTCCTGTTCCTCTTTCGCGGCGAAGCTCAGGGTCTCATCCAGCTTTTGCCAGCTACCATCCCGCTGTTGGTATATCAACGCATAGGTTGGCGTCTTTTCGTCATCGCCATAGATCTCGTATTTTTGCGTTGGTGCATCTTCAGGGCCAAACTGCAGGGTATCGATCAGGGTTGAATCAGCCATCGTTTTCTCCTCTTTGTTAAGGAGTAAGGTTAGCTTATAAATAGCGAAGTTGTGGGATTGCCATCTTCAACCCTTTACCACCGATACGCCCTGCTCTTCCACCGACCGGATCCAGCCTTCATCGGTCCCCTCCTCAACCACCAGCGTATTGATAAGCGACAGGCTACCGATCGCAAAGGGGGATGCGGCGTTAATCTTTTCCGGCGATGCCAGCACCACTGTCTCAGCGGCTCTGCCGGAAAATGCACGTTTGATGCACGCCTCTTCGTAATCCCCGGTGGTCAACCCCGCTTCCGGGTGAATACCAGTCACGCCCATAAAGAAGAGATCGGCATGAATGTTACCAATACCCTCTATGGCCGCCGCACCGACGGTAACAATGGAGTGTTTATACAGGCGGCCGCCGATCAGAATGACCTCAATGGCGGGATGATCAATCAGGCCCAGAGCAATGCCTGGACTATGCGTCACTACCGTAATGCGGAGATCCATAGGCAGCTGCTTAACAAGCTCCGAGGTTGTCGTTCCGCCATCGATAATCACCACCTGCCCGTCTGAAATCAGCTCAACGCCTTTGCGGGCCACGCGCTGTTTTGCATCTATTTTAAGCGACTTGCGCGCTGAGAAGGTGCCGGTGGCCGATGAGGCTGGCAGCGCGCCGCCGTGCACGCGTTGCAGGTGCCCTTCTGCCGCAAGCTCGCGTAGGTCACGGCGGATGGTATCTTCCGACACCGCAAAATGGGCGCTGAGATCCTTTGACAGAACCTGACCCTCGGCGGCCAGCTTTTCACGTATCAGCTGTTTGCGTTGACTGGTTAGCATCGTTTTATCACCTGCACGAATTAACTTGATCTTGCACGAAAGTGCTGTTTAAGATGGTTACTCTACGTATCGGAGCGCTATCATGCAATCAAAACATGCAGAAGTACGTATCATCAACACGCAAACTCTTTCCGATGACTGGTATACGCTAAAGAAATATACCTTTGCGCTGCAGCGCCAGAACGGCGAGTGGCAGCAGCAAAACCGGGAAGTATATGACCGAGGCAACGGCGCAACTATCCTGCTCTATAACCGCCAACAACGAACCGTGATCCTCACGCGCCAGTTCCGCTTCCCTGTCTATGTGAACGGACACGACGGCATGCTGATCGAAGCGGCCGCTGGTCTGCTGGATAATATGGATCCGGAAAACCGCATTAAAGCCGAGGCGGAAGAAGAGACTGGGTTTCATATTTCGCACGTTGAGAAGGTGTTCGAAGCCTATATGAGTCCCGGCTCGGTAACGGAGAAGCTCTATTTCTATATCGCAGAGTACCAGGCTGAGGATCGAACCGGCGCGGGTGGCGGTATCGAAGCAGAAGGAGAGGATATTGAGGTGCTGGAGATGACGCTGGAGGAGGCATTAGCCGCCATAGAAAGCGGCCTGATTGTGGATGCCAAAACTATTATGCTGCTCTATCACGTTGCCCTGAAAGGAATTTTATAATGCTTTCGCTATGACAACGCCTTATACATAAATACGCTCAGCGGATCCTCTATATAGGGAGGAAAGGGATCGCAAAACTGATAGCCGCAGCGTTGATAAAGCGTAATAGCCGGCTGCTGACGAATGCCTGTTTCCAGTCGAAGAACACGGCAGGCAGATTGAACCGCAAGCTGCTCCAGGCTGGATACGATCCGCTCACCGATTTTGTTGCCGCGGTATTGAGGGCGAATGTAGACGCGCTTGATCTCTGCGGCGTTATCACCCTGAAGAAAGATAGCGCCGCAGCCAATCGCGTTGCCCTTATCATCCCGAACAATAACACAACGAATATCCTCTTCGTTGACCGAGGAAAAATCGAGGCAGTGATTACTTTCGGCGGGATAAAGCGTGCTTTGAAATGCATCCAACTCACCCACTAATATAACTAATTCCTCTGAATCCTTTTGAATTTGCGTAATATCAAACATTTCTCTTATGCCCGCTTTTTCCTTACCTTTTAATAAGTTATATCACCGCTCTTTCGCAAAGATAAAGCAAATATTCCCTTTGACGCATCGCGCGGTTCTGGGATGATGTGTTTAATAATTATTCTTAAACGCTCAGGAGAGAGAATGAAAAACATCGCGCACGTTGTCCCTGCCGGATACTCCAGTATTGCCCCGGGCCATATCGCCACGGTTGTTACCTGTCTTGAAATGCGTGAGAAGCCCGCTAGTGCGCCGGTCCCTCTACCGGAAGCGTTTGCGCTGCGGCCGTTAACGCATCGCGATCCTGATGCTTACCGCAGCCTGTTCCGCAAGGTAGGCGCAGACTGGCTCTGGTTTTCTCGTCTTATGATGAGCGATGAGACACTGATTAACGTGCTGCAAAATTCCAGGCGGGAGATCTACGTTATCCGTTATAACGATCAGGACGCGGGGCTGATGGAGCTGGACTTCAGTGAACCCGGCGAGGTTGAGCTGGTCTTTCTCGGGCTGATGTCAGACATCACCGGAAAAGGCATTGGCCGGGCGGTAATGAGCGCGGCAACGGAATTGGCCTGGGCGAAGCCCGTTCAGCGTTTCTGGGTACATACCTGTACTTTCGATCACCCTTCCGCGCTTGGGTTCTATATTCGCTCTGGTTTCAAACCCTACGAACGGCGAGTAGAGGTCCAGGCCGACCCGCGCCTCAGCGGTCATCTGCCGCTGGATGCCGCGCCCCACGTGCCGATTATCGCTGCCCGCTGACGCTTAAAGAGCGGGAACAGGCTCGCGCAGGAATAGCCGATCAAAAAGCCATGTGAATACAAACGCATAGACAAAGAAGAAGGTAAGCAGGCCAACTTCCATCATAAAGGCTTTCACGAGGCCGACGTTATAGAACCACATAAAGAACGGCACGATCAGAATAATAAACATCGCTTCGAAAAGCGTGGTATGCACAATCCTGATGAGCAGCGTTCGTTTCTGGATGTTGTTCTTCCGTTCCCAGCGCTCAAACAGGGTGTTGTAGATGTAGTTCCAGACGACGGCCACAACAGAGGTGGTTACGGCCACCGGCAGCGAGCTTGCCACATCGCCGTCGCTCATGCCTGACAGCAGCAGTGAGGAGAAGAAGATGGCGATCAGCTCAAACAGAGCTACGTAGGTGAGCCGGCGGGGAACCGGTTTAAGATAGAACATGGCAAACCTCATGTGCGATGATATGGCCGAAATTGCGTTGATTTCAGCCCTGTGATTAACTGGCTGGGAAATTAACATACGACCGTATTTAAATCAATGGTGGGGAGAGGCCCGTGGCAAGACCAAAAACGATAGATCGGGAAAGTCTGCTGGATGCAGCGGAGAACGTGCTGGGCCGCGAAGGCGCCGCCGCCCTCTCCTTTGGCGCTATTGCCACCGAGGCTGGTATCTCAAAAGCCAGCGTGCAGTCAGTTTTTGGCTCACGGGAAAAGGTTCTGGATGCCCTGCTGGATCGCTGGCTGAATAAAGAGCAGGAGCGCTATCGTACGCTGCTGCCAGCAAACGCCGATGCCAAAGCGCGACTGCTGACCCACATCAGCGCAACCCAGCAGGAGACCTCCGAGGCCGGGATCAGAACCCTAACCCTGCTGGCCGCCCAGGCCGGGACGCAAAGCGAAAGCATGGTTAACTGGTATAAAGAGAGATTCGGCAATCTTGAGGCCACCGACGAGGCGTCCAGAAAACGGCGAATACTCTATCTGGCCACCGAGGGTGCTTTCATGATGCGGAACATGGTCGGATTTGAGAGCGAATCGGCGCTCTGGGATGAGGTGTTTAACGATCTCAAGGAATTTGCGGGTTGATATGCTGGGCGGCGCGATGCCTGGCCAGCCTACAAGATCTGGCTAAACAACCTCAACCACCTCAAACTCTTCAGCAACCAGCTCCATCTCTTCTGAGAAGCTCCCTGTCTGCGTAAAGAAACGCTGATGCTCCGTGCGCCAGTATTCAAGGCTCAGGTCACCTTCCCCCTCTTTACGGGCAAAGGTGGCATCGACATCGCAGAACTTGACCAGCCGCAGCGACGTAATGCGAATAACGCACACCGGTTCCTGCTGACCGTTGAGAATAATATGGTAGCTGCCTACCGCCGGTGACGCGCTGTCCGCCTGATAGGATGCTAACGAGCCGCACGATGCCGTTTTTTTTCCCTTCACAACCAAGTCGGCCAGCTCGTTTGCCAGCTCGACGCTGTCGCCAATGGACCATGCTGATGCATTGGGATACTTTGCCTGTAAACTTTCGACTAAAGTCACGCGTTGTCCTTTATTAATTAGTTGTTTAAAGCGTTAAGGCACTCCTTTTTCCTTCATAGAGTGCCTTCTCGTCTGATTAAATCACTATGCGCAGCAGGTAGTCAAGGATCAGCGACGGCAGCGTAAAGTCAGGATCGGCAAAGGTCACCCCCTGCGCGCCCAGCTGCGAGAAGATCGGCAGCGTCAACGCTGGCAGCACGCACAGCAGTAAGCCGTTGATGCTGCTGGCGATCACCGCCCCACGGAAACCGCCGGTTGCATTCCCGAAGATCGCCGCCGCACCGCCGGTGATAAAGCTGGCCATAATGCCCGGAACGATAATCGGCAGCCCAATGAACGGGAAAAGAAAAATACAGACCAGTTCAATGGAGAAGCTAATTAAAAAGCCGATCAGCGTGGCGTTGGGCGCTTTGGTAAACAGAACCATAACGTCGACTGCCGGTACCGAGCCCGGGGCAAAGACGCGCGCAAAGCCTTTGAATGCCGGAACGATCTCGGCGGTGAACAGGTTTACCCCCGCCTTTGCCAGATAGAGGCCGCAGGCAAACGTAGCTGACTGTTCCAGAATAAAGATCACCACGTTCTTGTCACCGGCACCCGCACCATAGACCACGGTCATCGCATCTTTAATTTGCGGCTGGGTAGCAAAAATGCAGGAGATAAGCAGCAGAACCAGCATGGTCAACAGCGTGGCAATATTGGGTTCACGAATAAAATCAAACTTACTGCTGATATTAAGGTGTTCGGTATCGTTCTGCTTATTACCAAACCATTTCCCCATATAGGAACCCATCACATAAGATGAGATCGCCGCATGAGAAATAGCATACTCATTTGAGCCAATAATTTCCCGGCTAAAACGGCTGAGAATAAACGGTGATACGGCCATATAGGTTCCAATCAGCAGCGAGGCGATGACAATCATCATCGTGTGGCTGAAACCAAACTGTAGCAGCACGGCAGTGATGGCAAAGGCCATAAACAATACCAGGTGCAGCGAAAGATAGATAAATTTAAAACGGGTGAAACGCGCTAAAACAATATTTAAAATCATAGCAAACAACAGGATAAGCGCCGCAATAGAGCCCAGCTTATCAATGGTGGCCGCCATAATCGCTTCATTACTAGGTACGACCCCAACAATATTAAATGCCTTGGAAAACAGCGAGCTAAAGGCTGTCAGCACCTTCATTAAAATGCTGCCGCCCACTTTAATCATTGTAAATCCGATAAACGATAAGAATGTACCGGTAATTAAGCGAGAAATTGATGCTTTTTGAAATAATAAACCCAAGAATGCAACGATCGCGATAATCACCGCGGGCGTTTTCACTAACCCTAAAAGTATATCCATCATTGTGATCCCATAAGGCACGGCTATTTATACAGGTTGATATTTTTCAGCTATGAAAAACGCAGGAGATACTATCACCCTGCGTTACTACCAATCTGTCGCGCCGATCACAAAAAGAAATACTATTTTATCAAAATAGAAATGGCGTTTCATATATAAAAAGTAAAATAATTTCGCGTATTCTAACAACTAAGGTTAATTATTTGTGAATATCCGAAATAACCGCGCGGTCACGCCCCGCCATTTTCGCGCTATAAAGTGCAGCATCTGCGCCTTCTTTCAACGTACGCGCATCATCATCGCCGCCGCGAGGGACCAGGCTATAGCAACCTGCGCTGATCGTCACCACTTTGGTCCCGGTCAGCGACTCCTGGTGCGGGAGTTGAATAGCGCGCACGGCAGCAACGGCAAGCTCGGCAATGGTGAATGCCGCCTCACGGTCGGTATTGGGCAGAACAATCGCGAACTCCTCTCCGCCGTAGCGAGCAATAAGATCGGACTGACGCAGGTTAAGCTTCTGCAACGCCTCACCCACCTGCCGCAGGCAGTTATCACCCGCCACATGACCATAAGCGTCGTTGTAGCGTTTGAAGTAGTCGATATCCAGCATGATCAGCGAGACGGGCTTGCCGGTCAGCGAGGCGGCTCTCAGCGACTGAGAGAGAAAAAGATCGAACTGCCGTCTGTTTGCCAGCCCCGTCAGGCCATCCGCCAGCGCCATAGTTTGCAGCGTATGGTTAATACTGGTCAGCTCATCCCGCAGCGTGGTCAACTCCGTCTGATCCCTGACGTTGACCCTCACCACCCGAAAAATGAGCGCGCCCATGATCAGCGTGCCTAACAGCAGCATAGCGTTAAGCACGATATCCGGCAGGCTCTCGCGCAGCCAGGTATGCCACAGCGCTGGCTTATCATATCCCGCAGCCACAACCAGCGGGTAACGATCCAGGCGAGCGAAACCAAAGATACGCTCTACGTGATCGATACCCGAACGCCACGTCGCATTGCCGCGATCCTGGCGGACCAGCTCCTGAGTAAATAGCGGGCTCCGCGAAAGGTTACGGTTGATGACATCATCGTTAAACGGGCGGGCATAGAGCACCGTCGCATCGGTGCTGAGGATCGCCAGCAGATCGCGACTGCCCAGCTCAAAGTAGTTGTAGAAGTGGCGGAAGTAGTCAATTTTCACCGTCGCCAGGGCGACGCCATCGAAGCCGCCCGCGGCATCGTTCAGGCGCAGCGACACGGGGATAATAAGGTCGCCGGTAGAGCGGCTGCGGATCACGTGCCCAATATGGATGCTGCTGTGGCCATTTTTACGGTGATAAATAAAATATTCCCGGTCAGCGTTATTCGTGATAGCGGGCTGGCGACCAAACGACGTAGATTTCATATTACCCTGTGAATCGTAGATAAACAGGCCATGCAGCTGCGGCACGCGCTCTTTGATCTCTGTAAGGTACTGGTTGAATTTCGTCACATCGATGGCCGATACGCCCTCTTGCGGCACGTTCCGGCGGATATCTCTTAGCGCCAGTTCAGCTTGCAGAAAGGTATCTTCCGCCTGGCGAGCCTGGGAAACCGACAGGTTGATGGCGTTGCGCTCGCTCTCCTCAACGGTGCGCTCCCAGGAGCGGTTTAGCGTCCAGGCGCTGGTGGCCACGCCAGCAATGAGCAGGCCCGCCATAAAAAGAGAGATGCTACGCCCAAGAGAGGAGTTTAACGCCAGCGCGTTTGAAATTCGTTTCCCGACTGTCATTGTCACTCCTCCAGGGTTCCTTTACTTCAGTAAAGCACAAAATCTTACGACTTAAGATCGGATTAAGACAGATGCCTTATTGCAAACTGTTCACCCTTATTCAACACCCTGTTCATAAAAATGCAAAACAAAATCAAAATTGCATTTCGAAAAATAAAAAACATCAATTTATGTGATACAGATCAACTATTTAGATCAATGCTTTTCCGATATCTGCCGTTATTAGTCTTACCTATCTCTTCTAAGACTTCACTATGAAAAAATTTGCGCAGTCTACGGTTTTAACCAAACTTTTAACCGGTTTTTCTATTCTGATCGCCATGATGCTACTGCTAGGCGTAGTGGCTATCTATCAGCTCAACGCCAGCAACCAGCACATCGATAAATATCGGGAAAATCGCCTGCCCGGCGTACGCTATTCGCTGGAGATGCGCGGCGTGCTGTCAGAGATGCGTTTGCAGCAGATCCAGTATATCAACTCGCCTACCCCTCAGGAGCGTGAAAAGCACCGTCTGGAGCTGTTGCAGAACCAGGATATCTTCCTCAATGCGCAGAAACACTACACCGCGATTGCCGATGCGCTGCCGGACGATATGCGGGCGCTGTTTGGCCAGGTGGGTGAGAACTTCACGCACTTTGTCGACGTCAATGGCAAACTGGTTGAGGCGGTAAATGCCGAACGACTTGATGAAGCCGCTAAAATCAGCGGTGCCGTCTCGGCGAAATACCGCACGCAGCTGATGAAGGATCTCGCTACGCTGGTGGATATGGAAATCGCTATCGGCAACAAGGCGGGTGAAGCGTCGGCGCAGGGATATCAGCGGGCGCTGTATCTGCTCTCGGGCCTGCTGCTGCTGGCCCTGATTGCAACCGGGTTCATTGCGCTGTTTATTTCGCGTAATCTCTCCCGTCAGCTGGGGGGCGAACCGGCCTATGCGGTAGATATTATGCAGCAGATCGCCGCTGGTAAGCTGAATACCGATATTACGCTTAACGCCAACGATCACAGCAGCCTGCTGGCCACCATCAAGTTTATGAATGGCAGGCTGGCAGAGATTATCAACGGTATCATTCATGGCAGCGAGTCTATCTCGCTGGCGGCCAGCGAAATTGCGATGGGCAACAGCGACCTTTCCCAGCGCACCGAAGAGCAGGCTGCCTCGCTGGTGCAGACCTCGGCCAATATGCAGCAGATCACCGAGAACGTGAAGAGCAACGCCGAGAATGCGCACAAGGCCAGCGAGCTGGCGCGTCAGACCTCGCAAACGGCGGTGAAAGGCGGTAAAGAGGTACACGATATGCTCATGCGCATGCATGAGATCTCTGACAGCTCACAAAAAATCGTCGACATCATTGCGGTGATTGAAGGTATCGCCTTCCAGACCAATATCCTGGCGCTAAACGCGGCGGTTGAGGCAGCTCGCGCGGGTGAGCAAGGTAAGGGCTTTGCCGTCGTGGCGGGTGAAGTGCGTAACCTGGCGCAGAAAAGCGCCGATGCGGCAAAAGAGATTAAAACCTTGATTGACGGCACGGTGAATAAAATCACCGAAGGCTCCCGCTATGCCGATACCGCTAGCCGGGCGATGGAAGAGATTGTCAGCTCGGTGAACAAAGTGACCGGTATTGTAGCAGAGATCTCCTCTGCATCGAACGAACAGCACCAGGGGATCCGGGAGATCGGCGTAGCCATTGAGCAGATGGATCAGGTTACTCAGCAGAACGCGGCGCTGGTAGAACAGGCCGCGGTTGCCGCGAACTCAATGACCGAACAGAGTGAGCATCTGCGTGACTCGGTGCGTTTCTTTCAGCTGCGGATGAGTTAACGATGTAGCGGTTCAACCGCGAACCCTCAGGGGCAAGAGTGCCCCTGAGAACACGCAGGTTTGCCACAGGCATGGCTATGGAATTTCAGTTACAAACGAGAGATCGTAGGCGGTTGCAAACAGCGCAACGCAGGCAATCAGCACAACAACCATCTGAATTACTCTTTCCATCGTGTTTCCCTCCTGGCGGTTTAACCAGCCGGTAACGGGCGCATCCGGCTTTCGTTACGTAAGCTGGTAATACTTATCAGGCACTATTTTTGCGGGCACAACGTTTTCATCATTCATCTGCAGCAGATCTATCTCAATCGCATTGCAGATGGCATCCAGCGGTAAATCGTTATCTTCCACGCCAAACGGATCTTCCAGCTCTTCGGCTAAGGTATCCAGCGATATAAAAGTATAGGAGATAAGTACCGAGACGAAAGGCGTCATGTAGTGCAAATCTACAACTAGCGCAAAGGGCAGCATAATACAAAACAGGTAGACCGTGCGGTGCAAAATGAGCGAATAGGCAAACGGCACCGGCGTAAAGGCAATGCGCTCACAGCCGGAGAGCACCGCCGAGATATCGTTCAGTCGGTTGTTCATACTGTGATAGAGAATGTCAGACAGCCCGTTCGGCCCGCGCTGGGCGGCCAGCCACTCCCCCATCATCAACAGAAGCTGGTTAGCCGGTGAGTGGGCTTTCATCACCCTCACCAGTTCGCTGGGCGAGAGATAGTTCGCCAGCGTTCCCTCCAGCGGTTTGCGTCGCAGTGTCAGACGCAGGCAGTGCGCGAAGGCAATCAGCAGCAGTACAAAGTGGTGACGCCCTTCCCCCGCTGGCAGCGTGGTTTTGACCTCGCGCAGCAGCGAGCGGGAGGCGATCATCAGCTGCCCCCAGAGTACCCGCGCTTCGGTATAGCGGCTGTAGCAGGCGTTATTGCGAAAGCCCAGGAAGATAGCCACGGCGATACCGAGGATGCTAAATGGTGCCACGGTAAGCCTAAAGCCTAGCGAGCTATACCAGGGCAGCATCAGAATGACCGCCACGGAGAGCATAAAGTTAAGCAGCAGACGCGAGTAAATTTTTGGTAGCACTGAGCCATGCCAGACGAAGATACGCGCAAGCCAGTGCTGATGAGGACGAACAATCATGGTGGTATTCAGACATATGAGAGAGACACGGTTATTAAACGTGATCGCCGTCACGGTTGCAAGTTTGCTACAAAAATGTAGTGGGAATTGTTGGCTACTAAGCCATTGGTTGCACAGGAGCTGAAGGTGTATAGATTAGAATGATATATGTATGTTGTAACTATTTAGGTGCCAAATAAATGCCGGGCGGCGCTGCGCTTGCCCAGCCTACAGATCGCATTAGACCGTAGGCCGGTGCAAGCAGCGCGCCGCCCGGCGTTTACCCAATACTTAGCAGAGCGGCTTAACGGCCTCGCGCATGCCACGCAACAGAATGGCATCCAGATCCAGGGAGACTTGCTCTACCAAACCGCTGACCTGGGTCAGGTCCTGCTCCCAGTGATCGCTAACGGAAAGCACGGCTTTCACCAGTTCGCTGGTGCTAATCTGGCGATCGCGGTGCTGGCTCCACAGCTGCTGGAAACGTTCAATCCAGTGAGCATCATCCTGGACCGGGAAGCTTTCGCCGTTACGCTCGCCACGATAGAACGCAATCAGAGCAGCAAGAGCAAAGGTCAGGCGCGCCGGCAGCTTACCGGCCGCCTTCTGCCCTGCCAGCAGCTGCGGCAGAATACGCGTGCGGAACTTAGTCATGCCGTTCAGGGAGATGGAGAGCAGCTGATGCTTGATGTAGGGGTTGCGGAAACGTCCCGTTACGGCGCTGGCAAAAGACTCCAGCTCGTCGCGAGGCAGATCCAGCACTGGAATAATCTCTTCGTAGATCGCTTTTTCAACAAAGGCGCAGATTTCGCTGTCGTTCATCGCCTCGCCCACGGTATCCAGACCCGCCTGGAATGCCACCGGGACTAACGCCGTGTGTGCTCCGTTGAGGATAGCTACCTTGCGCTCTTTATAGGGCTTGATGTCATCCACGATCAGCACGTTCAGCGGGAATTTGTCGAGGCGCAGCTCGGAAGCCAGCGATTTCGGGCCCTGGATAACAAACAGATAAAAATGCTCTGCGGTATCGAGGAAGCCATCACGGTAGCCCAGTTCGGCTTCGAGTTTCGCCACTTCATCACGCGGATAACCGGTTACGATGCGGTCAACCAGGGTTGAGCAGAAGGCGTTGGCCTCGTTCAGCCACTGAACAAACGCGGCTGGCAATTCCCATTCGCTGGCATAGCGCAGCACCAGCTCACGCAGCGCGTCGCCGTTATAGTCGATCAGCTCGCACGGAATGATGATCCAGCCTTTATCCGCCGCGCCGTTAAAGTGAGTAAAACGTTCGAACAGCAGACGGGTCAGCTTCGCCGGGTAGCTAACGGCAGGCGCATCATCAAATTTATCACCCGCGTGGTAGCTGATACCCGCTTCGGTGGTGTTTGAGAACACAAAGCGGATCTCAGGGTTTTGCGCCAGCTTGAGGAACTCATCGTAGTGGTCATAGACGCTGATTTCACGGTTTACGGAACGGATCAGACGCGCATCGCTCACCGCTTCGCCCTGCTCGTTCAGGCCGCGAATGATAGTGGTGTAGAGACCATCCTGCGTGCTCAACGAGGGCGGGAAGTCACTCTTAATCGGACGAACGATAACTACACCGGCGTTAAGATCGGTGTGCTCATTAAGCAGATCGATCTGCCAGTCGACAAATGCGCGCAGGAAGTTCCCTTCGCCAAACTGAATGATACGTTCCGGATAGGTGGCACCGGGAAAATCGCGACGGTTTATCGTGTTCACAATGAGTTCCTTTTTGATTAGTCATACAACCTGGGAAGATTGGTCCAATAACTTACCAGACTTTACGACCATGAAACCCTGTTTTGATCAAAATGAGACGCCCTATTCGCGTCAATTATTAAAACGAATATAAATTTGTGGGCGTCATCACATTTTGTCGGCGTGAACGGGAAACGGCTAGCCGTTTTTGTGCTCGTTTTTCTCTTTCATGGCATACATCTTTTCATCGGCGGAGGCGATCCAACTGGTCATGTCCGGATTGCTGTCATGATCGTATTCGCTCACGCCCCAGGAGAAGTTCAGCTGCCACGGTTTACCACTCGTCAGATTGAACACGTCGGCCTGCTCAGCAAGGTGCTGCATCGCGACCCACGCGCCCTGCTCATCGGTATCCGAGAAGAGAATGGCGAACTCATCGCCGCCGTAACGGATCAGCAGATCGGCTTCACGAAAGCTGTCGCGCAGCAGGTTGGCCATGGCCCGCAGGGCGTTATCGCCCTCTTCGTGACCAAAGGTGTCATTAATATATTTAAACTTATCGAGATCCAGCCAGGCGAGGGTGAGCGGCTCGGCGCGGCGGCGAGCGCTGGTGATAGCGTATTTACCAAGATTATTAAACCCGCGGCGATTAAACAGGCCGGTAAGGTCATCGGTGGTGGCCGCGCTAATGGCAGCAAACTCATCCTCCACGATGGCGGCAAAGTCCTTCAGTACCGCGATCTCGTCAGAGGTAAACCCACGCGACTCGGGCGCAACGAGACAAAACGATCCGACTCTGAAGCCGTCCGGCAGCTGCAACGGATAGCCCGCGTAGAAACGAATGTGCGGCGGACCGACCACGAGTGGGTTATCTACAAAGCGTTCGTCCTGGTGCGCGTCCAGCACGACCAGCGGCTGAGGGCTGAGGATCGCATGGCCGCAAAAGGAGATGTCACGCAGCACCTGTCCGTTGGGGATACCGTCGCAGGACTTAAAGTGCAGCGTATCGCTATCAACGAGGCTAATCAACGCAATAGGGACATCGAACATCCGTTTTGCCAGCCGGGTAAGCCTGTCAAAACGTTCATGTGTGCCAGAGTCCAGCAGCCCGGACTCGTTAAGCGATGCCAGACGCTGCTGCTCGTTTTCAGGAAGTTGAGGAGTCTTCATAACGGGCCTTTTTCACTAAACAAAACTTAAGCTTAGCGCATTTATCATGTTTGGTCAGTGGGCGTAGATCCGGTTCTTGCCCGCGCGTTTAGCTCGATAGAGCGCGTCGTCAGCGGCTTTTAGCCAGTCGGTCGTCGTTTCCATATCTTCGGTGGCGTTGGCAATGCCGATGCTGAGCGTACAGCGAAACGAAGTATCCTGAGCGACTGTCATCGCGGCAGTGGCATCCATAATACGCGTGGCGACAACCAATGCCTCTTCCGGTGACGTATTCGGAAGCAGGATCACAAACTCATCGCCCCCAAGGCGCGCCGGTGTATCGGTTTTTCGGCTGGCGACGTGCAAAATTTTAGACACCGTCACCAGCAGCGTGTCCCCCACCTTATGACCGAATCGGTCATTCACCTCTTTAAAGTTATCGATATCGATAAACATCAAAGATGAAGCGTGGACAGCGTCGCGTAGTTTCTCTAGCTCATGCTGGATGCGCTTCTCCAGCAGGCGGCGATTGGCAATATCCAGCAGCGGATCCATCATCGCAATACGTTCCAGCTCATGGCTCTTGTGGCGCAGCTTTTTGGCGATGTTATCCGTCAGCACGCTCAACGCCAGCACGTAGATAGCAATAAGCGGCAGCGTGGCAAGCAGCGTTCGCTGGGAGACCTCAGGCTCAAAAGCCATCCCCTGCGCCAGCCAGGCGGCGGCAAATACCGACAGCATGGTCGCGCCAGCCTTTCGCACAAGCGCGATACCGCCCGCCGCAAGGCGATCGGCGAGAAGAATGGTGGCAATCACCACGGAGGGAAGCGGATTCACCGCCATCATGGCGATCCAGAAACCGCCTGCCGCCCCGTCAACAATCAGGTTGTGGTGTTCACACGTAAGGGGCTTTTGCGCTCGACGCGCGCGCAGAAATGCGCAGGTCGGCCAGATAAAGGCGTTAGCGGCCAGCAGCACGATAAGCCAGCGCGGTTGATGCTGCTCAAGCAGCACAGAGAGGATAGGAAAAAAGCAGAGCAGCGTTCCGAGCATACGCATCAGATACATCCGTTTTACAAAACGCGTGCCGGTGATCTGTTCACTTCGTTTGAGCTTATTCGATCCAGTCATCACGCAATGTTGTCCGCTACCTATACTCGGCTATGGTATTGGCGTTAAAAATAGGTAGCAAGCAATTTTATTCGTTATTTCAATCAATTCGCGGAAAATGTGCTAGCAAAAGTGACAGCGTCACACACCCTGTTGTTCCGCTTCATTGGTGACGGATTCCGTAAGGCCCTGACCTTCCCGCGCGCTGGTGCGGTTGCGTCCCGCTTTTTTCGACTGGTAAAGATACTCATCCGCCTCAGCCAGCAGCTTATTGAAGCGCTCCGTGAGCTCCCATGACTGTGCTGTGCCGCTGCTTACGCCAATACTGACCGTCAGGAACAGCGTCTGCTGCTGCCAGCGGAACGGGTGGGCTTCCACGGCGCGCCGAATACGCTCTGCCAGCATAAATCCCTGATGAGGATCCTGCGTCGTGGCGACGACGGCAAACTCTTCGCCCCCCATCCGCGCAACGATCCCACTGTCGCCGACCGTCTGCTGTATCTTCTGCGCAAACGTCGTTAACACTCTGTCGCCGCACTCATGACCATAGCTGTCATTAATGTTTTTGAAGTAATCGATATCCAGCAGCATAACCGTTAAATGTCGCGCCTCGGTCCTGCGTTCGCGGCCCAGCGCTTCATAGAGACCAGAGCGGGAGTAGACCCGGGTCAGAAAATCAAAGTCAGCGCGCAGCGACACCTGCTTCATCAGCGTATTGATGGCGTTAACGCTGACGCAAACAATGATTGGGCAGATGGCCATGGTGGCGATCCCCAGCCTCGCCGAGAACATGCGCGGCATTTGCAGCGGGCTGGCGACGAAGATGTTTATCGTGCCGTTGGCGACCAGGATAATTTCCAGCGCCCCGGTCAAAAAGGTCAGCAGCGCGGTGGTCAGTAGTGAATAGCGAACCGCACACCAGATCAGCGCCGGGAGCGGGAAAAGAAGGCTGCCCGCCCCGCCGATCGCCACCGAGGCAACGAGTGACGTCACCAGAGCGGCAATCGGCAGCAGGTGCTCAACGCGAAACGGCATGACCCAACGCGGCCACGTCAGGGTGAGTACACAGGGCAGGATCAGCACGCCGGTAGAAAATTGCTCGCTAAACCAGTCGGCATAGAGCGGCCAGAAGCTGAGTTCGTCTATCCCCACCGACGCAAACGCTCCGACCAGCGCACAGCCCAGCGCTCCCAGCAGACAGTAATTAAAGATCCGCAGGGCGTTAATCGGTAAAGTGCGCCTCTCAGGCCTTTTTTTATCCCGCACAATTAGCAGCGCCACGGTGAGAATAAACACCATGTTCGACAGGTTGATCACCAGCGAGGTGGCTCCCCACGTAGTGGTCATGGCATCGTAAACCAGCATCGCCACGTAGCAGATGGCGTAGTTATGCAGTCGGTTTAGCCAGGTATAACGCGCAAAAACACCGGCCATCACCGCGTTTAACGGCCAGAACAGGGAGAGCTCCTCCACCAGCCTGAGCATTGCGCCAATAGAGTAGAAGAGCGTAGTCAGCAGAAAGATCATGACCGCGTTACGCCAGGGCCTCTCTTTATGGAACGGACGAAACGCGATGTTCAGTGGTGCAAGCATAGAATTCTGTCCCTGTAGCTAAGGGTAATGACGCGGCAGGCCATCAGTAAACCGAACGTCCCAGCTGACGGCTGAGTGCTTCAAGCATAGCAATACCCGCCAGCGAGTTGCCTGCCTCATCAAGCTCCGGGCTCCAGACGCAGATGGCCATCTCATGGGGCACAATCGCCACAATACCCCCTCCGACCCCGGACTTCGCCGGCAGGCCCACGCGCCAGGCAAACTCTCCCGCGCTCTGATACATGCCGCTGGTAGCCATCAGAGCATTAACCTGCCGCGACTGCAACGGGGAGATAACCGACCGGGTGAGATGGGGCGTTCGCCCCTCGTCCGCGAGAAACAGGAAAGTCTTTGCCAGCTCGACGCAGCTCATCTTTAGGGCGCAGTAGTGGAAATAGTTCTGCAGCACCGTCGCTACGTCATTGTGGAAGTTACCAAAGGATTTCATGAGCCAGGCGATGGCCGCGTTACGCGCCGAGTGATCGAACTCAGACCGCGCCACACGGCTGTCGTAGGTGATATCGCTGACATCGCTCAGCTGGCGAACCACCTCCAGCATCCGCTGGCGCGGGGCGCTGAGACGGCTTTGCAGCATATCGCATACCACCAGCGCACCGGCGTTGATAAAGGGGTTTCGCGGCTTGCCCTGCTCAATTTCGAGCTGCAACAGCGAATTAAACGGGTGGCCGGAGGGATCTTTACCTACGCGCTGCCAAATCTCCTCCTCCTGATAGTGATCCATCGCCACCACCAGGCTCAGTACCTTCGAGATAGACTGAATAGAGAAGCGCTCGTCGGCGTCACCGGCCTGAAAGTGGCGGCCATCGATGGTACTCACCGCAATCGCCAGCTTGTTCGCCTCGACCGATGCCAGCGCTGGAATGTAGTCGGCTACCTTCCCCTGGCCGATTAAAGGCCGGACCTGAGTCAAAATAGACTCTAGCATGTCATTATTAATGACCGTCGCCACACTACACTCCTCACCGGCTAAAAAAGGCCTGCGAGTATATCAGAGCCACGCGGCGAGCGTCAGGCTGGAAGTCGAAAACGCGTTACCGCCTGCATAAGCTGTCGGGAGTCATCGTGCAGCTGCTGTGACGCCTCGGCGGCGGTGCTCACCAGCTCGCCGGTGCGACGGGCGACCTGGTTAAGTCCGTGCAGCTGGCGCGTCATCTGATGAATGTTCTCTCCCTGGTTTAGCGTCGCCTGAGAGATATCATTCAGCAGGCCGCTGAGATGCCCCACCAGGCCGGTGACCTGCTGAAGATTGTTCTCCAGTCGGTTCACCGCCTGCGAGCCCGCCTCTATCCCCTGCAGCGAGTGCTGGATCAGGGTCTGGATCGTCTGTGTCGAGTGGCTGCTTTTGCGCGCCAGCAGTCCGACCTCTTTTGCCACCACGGCAAAGCCACGGCCATGGTTCCCCGCGTGGGCCGCCTCGATGGCCGCGTTAAGGGCCAGGATATTGGTCTGGAACGCTACGTTATCGATCAGCGCCACGATGCCCCGCATCTCATCGGAGCGGGCCACAATCGCCTGCATAGATTCATTGACGGTGTCCATCATTCTGTCGCCACCGGCGGCGGCCTGGCGGGCTTCGTCGGCGCGCTGGCTGGCGAGTTTCGCATAGCCGGTATTGCCCTCAACGTGAGACTCCAGCTCGGCAATGTTGGCCGTCACCTCGTCCAGCTCTTTTGCCTGCCGAGCCGACTGCTGATAGAGCTTCTGGTTACCCTGCGCCAGGCTATCGATATTGCTCACCATCGAGGCGGTGGCGTCGCTGACCTGCGTCACCAGCTGCTGAAGCCCCCGCTGCATGGCCTCAATGCTGACGCTGAGCTGGCCGATCTCCCGGTTAAAACAGGTCACCGGTGGCGGTGCCACAGAGAGATCCCCTGCCGCCAGCAGATTAATATGGGTAATGAGCCGCTTGAGCGGAGCGATCACCCAGCGCGACATGCCAAACCAGACGGCGATGGCGATAATCAGCAACAGGGCTGGCCCCAGAATAAACAGGTATTGCAGATTGGCCAAGCGGGACATCAGCGTCTGCCTGCCCTCCTCTGCGCGCGCATCGCTGGCCGCGCGGAAGCGGGCAAAGTTATCGTTGAAGTCGGCCTGAAAAGCCTGCGCCGGGACGGCAAAGAAGGCATCGATGGACTGCGTGCGGGTCAACGCATCCGCCTGCTCTTTAATCGCGCCGTAGAAAAGCTGGTAGCTGTTTATCAGCCCCTCGTCTTCGGGTGGATTAAGCGCCCGCCACGCCTGCCAGCTCTTTTGCGACGTCGCCAGGGCCTGCTGGGCCTCGTCCATCAGGCTATGCCAGCTGCCCTCGGAGCCGGTGGCCTGATCCTGCATAAAATAGACCCCCGCGCGGTTAAGTAGATCGCTGGCCGCCAGCAGGGCCACCCGCGCTTCATCAACCCTGGCTTGTTGCAGAAGCGCCTGCTGATTGAGTCGCTCATGATGCTGGGCGTCGTGAAGGGAGCGGGAGAGGAGAAGCGATGAGGAGATCTGAAGCGCGGAGAACAAGCCGATAATACACAATATCCCTGCCAGCAGGCCAAACTGCCGTGGCGTATCCCGGCGAAATACAGATGGAAAGATTTTAGTTAAGTTCATGATATTCTTCTGTAACTATTCTGCTGTAACCACACACTGCGCGTGAGTCTACGAAACAAAAATGACAGAACCATGACAACGCGGCACCGCTGAATAAACAGCGGTGCCGCGTGGGTTAAGGCTGACTATTACAGGCGATCTTTCCACACCGTCTGTACGTTGCAGAACTCACGCAGGCCGAAGTGGGATAGCTCGCGACCAAAGCCGCTCTTCTTCACGCCGCCGAACGCCACGCGGGCATCGCTGGCGCTATAGCCGTTGATAAACACCCCACCGCACTCCAGACGCGCCGCCAGGGCGTTTGCTCGCTCTTCGTCCGCGCTGAAGACGGTTGCGGAGAGACCGAAGTCGCTCTGGTTGGCGAGCTGTAAGGCGTGCTCTGCGTCTTGCGCAACGGTAATGGTCGCCACCGGGCCAAACAGCTCCTGACGGAATGCGGTCATCTCAGAGGTGACGCCGGTCAGCACCGTTGCCGGATAGTAGTTGCCCTCCCCGCTGATTTTCTCCCCACCAAGACGCAGCGTCGCGCCTTCGTTCAGGGTTGCCTCAACCTGAGCATGCAGCTCGTCGCGCAGATCGTAACGCGCCATTGGCCCAAGGTAGTTCTCTTCAACGTCCGGCGCGCCCAGCCTCAGCGCCGCGGCGGCGGCGACAAATTTTTCGGTAAAAGCGTCTGCCACGCCCGCCTCAACGATAAAGCGTTTCGCCGCGGCGCAGACCTGTCCGGTATTCTGGTAACGGCCGGCAACTGCCGCTTTAACGGCCAGATCGAGCGAGGCGTCGTTCAGCACGATAAAGGGATCGGATCCGCCCAGCTCGAGCACGCATTTTTTCAGCGCCGCACCCGCCTGAGCACCGATGGCCGCCCCGGCACGCACGCTGCCGGTAACGGTCACGGCGGCAATACGCGGATCGTTAATCGCCTGGCTTACGCCGTCATTGGTGGCATTCACCCAGCCAAAGACACCCGTCGGAATACCCGCCTCGCGAAAAATATCGCCCAGCAGTTCGGCACAACCCAGCACGTTCGGGGCATGTTTCAGTAGATAGCTATTTCCCGCCAGCAGGATCGGCACCGCACCGCGCAGCACCTGCCAGACCGGGAAGTTCCACGGCATCACCGCCAGGATAGCCCCCAGCGGACGGTACTCAATCACCGCCTTGTTATTCTCGACCTGGGTCGGCTCGCTCGCCAGCATCGCCGGGCCGTGCTCAGCGTACCAGTCACAGAGGTTGGCGGATTTCGCCACTTCAGCCCGGGCTTGCAGAATAGGTTTACCCATCTCGGCGCTAATCAGCTGGGCCATCTTTTCGCCGTGCTGCCGCAGAACGGCCCCAACGTTACGCAGCCCCTGGGCGCGCTGCGCTACGCTCTGCGCCCGCCACTGCTGGAACCCCTGCTGCGCGGCGGCCAGAGAGGAGTCGACCTCTGCCGAGGTTGCCCACGGACGTGCCGAGAGCTGTTTTCCCGTTGCCGGATTGATGGATAGCGCGTGGGTTACAGATGTCGTCGTCATTATTTATCTCTCTTCTTAGCCAGGGAACTTGCTTTATCCTGGCTGACTCTGCTATTTCTGAAAACTGAATAATATTAACTTACTCATTCACAAATCGAGAACAGCATGGATTTAACCCAGCTTGAGATGTTCAACGCCGTGGCGCAGACCGGCAGCATTACCCAAGCCGCACAGCGGGTGCATCGGGTTCCGTCGAACCTGACAACGCGTATCCGCCAGCTTGAGGCGGATTTGGGGGTAGATCTCTTTATCCGCGAAAATCAGCGGCTACGTCTCTCTCCCGCCGGGCATAGCTTTTTACGCTACAGCCAGCAGATCCTTGATCTGGTAGATGAGGCGCGTAGCGTGGTCGCGGGTGACGAACCGCAGGGGCTGTTTTCGCTCGGCTCGCTGGAGAGCACGGCCGCCGTGCGTATTCCCCCTACCCTGGCCGACTTCAACCAGCGCTATCCTCGCATCCAGTTTGATCTTGCCACCGGCCCGTCGGGGACCATGATTGACGGCGTGGTCGAGGGTCGGCTCAGCGCAGCGTTCGTTGACGGCCCCTTGATGCACCCAGGGCTGGAGGGGATCCCGGTCTACCGGGAGGAGATGATGATCGTCGCCCCAGGCGGGCATGCGGCCATCAGCGACGCTACGCAGGTTAACGGCGCAAGCATTTACGCTTTTCGCGCTAACTGCTCCTACCGCCGCCATTTTGAGAGCTGGTTCAAGGCAGCCGGAGCCACGCCGGGCAAAATTCATGAGATGGAGTCATACCACGGCATGCTGGCCTGTGTGGTTGCCGGAGCCGGGCTGGCACTGATGCCGCGCAGCATGCTGGAGAGCATGCCTGGACATCATCAGGTTTCCGCCTGGCCGCTGGCCGAGGAGTGGCGCTGGCTGACTACCTGGTTGGTATGGCGTAGGGATGCAAAGAGCCGCCCGCTGGAGGCGTTCATCGCCCTGCTGCAAGAGCGACCGCAGACGTCATAGGATAATACAATAGATGTTTCAGGATGTTGCGTCGTTGACCCGCAAGGGATATTTTTAAGCAGTCGCCATTAACGGTTAACGGAAAAAGAATGAATACCAAAGCCCGTAAGGTCATGATTATTGGTACCGGCAACGTCGGTGCGTCGGCTGCCTACGCCCTGCTCAATCAGAACATTGCCGAAGAGCTGATTCTGGTCGATCTCAACCGCGATCGCGTAGAGGGACACGCCCAGGATCTGGCAGATGCAGCAGCCTATATGCCGGGGATGATGACTATCTCTACCCGTGACGTCAGCGAGTGCGCGGATGTCGATATCGCGGTGATCACCGTCTCCGGCGGGCCGCTCCAGCCTGGCCAGACCCGGCTGGACGAACTGACCAATACGGCCAAAATCGTCAAAAAGATCGTGCCGCAGATGATGGCGAACGGCTTCAACGGCATCTTTCTGATCGCCACCAACCCGTGTGACATTATCACCTGGCAGGTATGGAAACTCTCTGGCCTGCCGCGTAATCAGGTGATTGGGACCGGCGTATGGCTGGATACCACCCGTCTGCGCCGCTCTCTCGCCCAATCGCTGGATATTGGCGCACAGAGCATCGATGCCTTTATCCTTGGTGAGCATGGCGATACTCAGTTTCCGGTCTGGTCTCACTCTTCGGTGTACGGTTCACCCATCGCCGAAGTCTACCGGCGCAAGACCGGTCAAGCGTTGGATCGTGAGCGTCTGGCGGAGCAGGTTCGCCGTCAGGGTTTTGATATCTACGCCCGTAAAGGCTGCACCGAGTACGGCATTGCCGGGACTATCGCCGAGATCTGCCGCAATATCTTCACCGGCAGCCACCGGGCGTTAGCCATCTCCTGCGTGCTTGACGGAGAGTATGGCGCGAAAGATATCGCCATCGGCGTGCCGGCGGTGCTGGCCCAGAACGGCGTCCAGCAGATTATCGAATTGCAGCTGGCCGAGGATGAGCAGGCGAAGTTCCAACACTCGGCAAGCGTCATTGCCGCAAACATCGCCCGCCTGCCTTAATCGTTGTCGATTGTCGTTAGTCTGCCGCACCACGACGCACCAACAGCAGCGTCAGGCTAAACGACATTACCAGCGAGATCAGCACGCCGGAGATAGCATACGGGAACCACGGGCCGATGTAGGCTGGCAGGCTGAAGATGCTGGAAAGAATGTAGCCAAACAGCCGCACACCAAAGAAAGCGATAAACGCCGACGCCACGCTGCTGGCAATCGTCGCGGCAATAAACGCACGCTTCTCTTTAGTCAGTACGCCAAACAGCGCCGGTTCGGTGATGCCCAGCAGCGCAGAGATGGCCGCAGACAGCGTCACGGTGCGATCGTCGCGATGACGATTCTGGAACCAGATAGCGAAGGTCGCCCCGGCAATGGCCATGTTTGCCATGCACATCATCGGCATTAGCATGTCGTAGCCATGTTCGCTGAAGTTTTGCAGGGCAATAGGCGTCATCGCATGGTGCATGCCGGTGAGGATCGCCACCGGACGGATCGCGCCCACGATTAACCCTGCCAGCACCGATGAGGTGTCAAACAGGCCCTGAATACACCACGCCAGGCCTTTGCCCAGCCAGATACCCACCGGACCAATCACCACTAACGCCACCAGCGCAGTGATAAACAGCGTCAGCGTCGGCGTAAACACGGTTCTCAGCACCTCCGGCATGACGCGATCCACCGCGCGATGGATATAGCTCAGCGCCAGCACCGAGAAGATGACCGGAATGACGCTGGAGGCGTAGTTGAATATCGACACCGGCAGCACCCCGGCAAACCAGTACGCCTGCACCGCCCCCGGCGCACCGCTGGATAGCTGCTTAGCCGCCTCAATCAGGGAGGGATACATCAGGCACGCCACCACGGCTGCCGCTAAATATTCGTTGGTTTTAAACATTTTGGCGGCGGATACCGCAAGGAAAAACGGCAGGAACCAGAACACGCCGCTGGCGATCATATCGATCACCATCACGGTGTCGCTTTTCGCTGACAGCAGATTCATGGCAATGAAACCGGCCAGCAAGCCTTTGATCATCCCTGCACCCGCGATAGCCGGTACGATGGGGCCAAACACGCCGGACACCGTGTCCATAAACAGCGAAATTAAGCCTTTTTTGGCTTTGCCAGGCGCTTCGCCGGTGGGCTCAGCGGTGACCTCGCCGCCGATCTGTTGATACCACTGATTCACCTGCGGGCCGATAATCACCTGATACTGCTCGCTTTGCAGCTGTGCGCCCAGCACGCCAGGTAGCTGGGTCACGGCCTGTTGATTAATCTTCCCCTCATCCACCAGATCGAAGCGCAGACGCGTCATGCAGTGCCAGACTTTATTGATATTTTCTCGACCGCCAACGCCTTGAATTAGCGCGTTGATGATGGCTGGATTACTCATTTGCGGGCTCCTTATCTGCCTTGATGACGGCATGTTCAATGCTGAAGAAGTCTACGGCAAGGCGGCAGTGATAAACAGACCAATAAAAAGTGATAATGCTCACATAACCCTTACAGAAAGGCACCGTGAGCAGCAATAAGGCTAAATTGGTACGGTTTTTTCATCATTTACCACTCCTGCACGGACCAAAATAAAGTGCTGGAAATCGGTAAATAAGAGCAGGAATAATAGTCCCCGCAATCTGCTTTCAGTCAGCCGTCAGGAGCGACCATGACACCCACTTTAATCACCAACGTTGAATGTTTCATCACCCGCCCGGATCGCCACAACCTGGTGCTGGTCAAAATCACTACCGATAATAATATCGTTGGTTATGGCTGCGCCACGTTTCAGCAGCGGCCGCTGGCGGTCAAAACCATGGTGGATGAATACCTGAAACCGCTGCTGATTGGGCGCGATGGCAACCATATCGAAGATCTATGGCAGATGATGCAGGTAAACGCCTACTGGCGAAATGGTCCGGTGATGAACAACGCCATTGCGGGCGTGGATATGGCGCTGTGGGATATTAAAGGCCAGCTGGCGGGCATGCCGCTCTACCAGCTGTTCGGGGGGAAATCGAAGGACGCGATTGCGGTTTACAGTCATGCTGCCGGTGAAAGCATGGATGAACTCTATCCGCAGGTAGACGCCCTGCTCTCACAAGGTTATCGCTACATTCGCTGCCAGCTCGGTTTTTACGGCGGCACACCGCAGGATCTGCATGCTACACGCGAACCCACGGCGGGTGCCTATTACGATCAGGACGAATACATGGCGAATACTATCGCTATGTTTAAAGCCCTGCGCGAGAAGTACGGCCACCGTTTTCATATTCTACATGACGTGCATGAGCGGCTTTTTCCGCAGCAGGCGATTCAGCTGGCGAAGGCGCTGGAGCCTTATCAGCCCTGGTTTTTGGAAGATATCGTGTCGCCGCAGCAGAGCGGTTGGTTAGCGCAGATCCGGGCGCACAGCAGCGTGCCGCTGGCGATGGGCGAGCTGTTTAACAACCCGGCCGAGTGGCACGATTTGATCGTCAATCGGCAGATCGATTTTATTCGCTGCCATGTGTCGCAAATCGGCGGCATTACCCCAGCGCTCAAACTGGCGGTGCTGTGCCAGGCCTTTGGCGTGCGGCTGGCGTGGCACGGGCCGCCGGATATGACCCCGGTCGGCGTGGCGGTGAATACCCATCTTAATATTCACCTGCATAACGCGGCGATTCAGGAGTTCATTCCGCCGCAGGCGAATACCCTGGCAGTGTTCCCCAACGCGCCGCAGGCGGAGGGCGGGTATATGTATCCGCTCGATAGTCCAGGCATTGGTATGCAGGTTGATGAAGCGGCGCTGGCGCGTTTCCCGGTGGTCTATCGTCCACACGAATGGACGCAAAGCCGCCTGCCCAACGGGGCGATGCACACGCCTTAACTGCCGCTGCGAAAGCGCAGGTTGTCGGCATTGAACGGCGTAACGTAGGTACATTCGTAATGAATGTCGATCACCTCGCTTAAGATCCACACCTCGCTGCCGGAAAGTATGCCGCGATTGGTTATTTTCATGGCGGGCGTGCCGCGTTTGCAGCCCAGCAGCGCGGCCTGGGCTTTGTCCACCGCCACCGCCTGATAGTGGGTGAGGAAGTGGGACAGCGTCAGGCCTTTGCCGATCGCATAACGTTGCAGTGAGCTTTCAATTGCTTGCTGATTGAGGTCAGGAAAGCGCGCCAGCGGCAGACTGGAGGTTTCAATCTGCGTACAGCGATCGTCCACGTAGCGCAGGCGGCAGAAGTACCATAGCCACTCATTTTCCCCGATGCCAAATACCTGCTGCTGCTCCTTGCTGGGCAGCCGTTTATGCAGGCTGAGCAGGCGATAGCGCATTTGGTCAAAGCGTTTTTCGGTGATGGAGTTGTAAACCAGCGGATTGCTGCGCGCGTTTTCGCTGACGTAAATACCCGAGCCCTGCACGATACGAATAATGCCGATGCTGACCAGCTTTTTTAAGGCTTCCCGCACGGTGTAGCGCGAAACGCCATACTCTTCGGCAAGTTCGCGCTCGGCGGGTAATTTATGTAACGGCTCGCTGGCCGTCTGGAAGATCTTACTGAGCAGATCCTGAGTAATAAATTCCCGTTTTTTCATGGTGTCCATCAACGTTAGGGGAAAGAGCATTCTGGCTCAGGGAAAAAGTGAGATCTAAATCACAAAATGGTTGTATTTTCGCCAGTGAACGTTTTAAGATCGCTGCATCTTTTCCCCTCATCAACACTACTATAACCTTATGACAACGAACACTGTTTCACGCAAAGTTGCGTGGCTGCGCGTCGTGACGTTGGCCGTTGCGGCCTTCATCTTCAATACCACTGAATTTGTTCCTGTTGGACTGCTCTCTGACATCGCCGATAGCTTCGGCATGCAAACCCCGGAAGTGGGTATTATGCTCACCATCTATGCCTGGGTTGTGGCGCTGCTGTCGCTGCCGTTTATGCTGCTCACCAGCCAGGTAGAGCGGCGCAAGCTGCTGATCGTGCTGTTTGTGCTGTTTATTGCCAGCCACGTGCTCTCCTTCCTGGCGTGGAACTTTACCGTGCTGGTCGTAAGCCGGATTGGCATTGCCTTCGCGCATGCTATCTTCTGGTCGATCACCGCCTCGCTGGCCATTCGCGTGGCACCGCCGGGCAAGCGTGCCCAGGCGCTTAGCCTGCTGGCCACCGGCACGGCGCTGGCGATGGTGCTCGGGCTACCGATAGGCCGGATCGTCGGGCAATACTTCGGCTGGCGCACTACCTTCTTTATCATTGGAATGGGGGCGCTGATCACCCTGCTCTGCCTGGCGAAGCTGCTGCCGAAGTTGCCTAGCGAACACTCCGGCTCGCTGAAAAGCCTGCCGCAGCTGGTTCGCCGCCCGGCGCTGATGAGTATCTACCTGCTGACGGTAGTGGTGGTAACCGCGCACTACACCGCCTATAGCTACATCGAGCCGTTTGTACAGCACGTGGCAGGACTTAGCGCCAGCTTCGCTACCGTCCTGCTGCTGATCCTGGGCGGCGCTGGGATCATCGGTAGCATCCTGTTTGGCAAGCTGGGCAACCTGCACGCCTCCACGCTGGTCAGCGGTGCCATTGCCGTCCTGACCCTCTCACTGGTGCTGATGCTCCCCGCCTCGCACAGCACAACGTACCTCGCCGTGCTCGGCGTATTCTGGGGCATTGCGATTATGATCATCGGCCTCGGTATGCAGGTGAAGGTTCTGTCGCTGGCGCCGGACGCCACTGACGTGGCGATGTCGCTCTTCTCAGGCATCTTTAACCTCGGCATCGGCGCAGGCGCGCTGGTGGGCAACCAGGTGAGCCTGCACTGGTCGATGGCGAACGTGGGTTACGTGGGCGCAGTCCCCGCGCTGGCGGCGCTGGTGTGGTCGGTGGTGATATTCCGCCGCTGGCCCACGGTGTTGGAAGAGCATACTGAGCTTGAAGAGCAGACCCAATAAGTTTATGCGGGGTAGCTGGAGATAATCTCCAGCACCCCGTTAATAATAAACTGCACCCCCATGCAGACCAGCAGAAAGCCCATCAGCCGGGAGATGGCCTCAATACCGCTTTTCCCTACCAGCCGCATTACCGCACCAGAGCTGCGCAGACAGCCCCAAAGGATCACCGACACAAGCAGGAAAATCAGCGGCGGCGCAGCCAGGATCACCCAATCCGGAAAGGTAGCGCTGTGACGCAGGGTGGAAGCCGAGCTGATAATCATCGCGATAGTTCCCGGCCCGGCGGTGCTGGGCATCGCCAGAGGCACAAACGCGATATTGGCGTCCGGCTCCTCAATCAGCTCCGCCGTTTTGCTCTTCGCCTCCGGGGACTCATGCGCTTTCTGCTGGGGAAAGAGCATCCGGAAACCGATAAAGGCGACGATCAGTCCCCCGGCGATCCGCAGCCCCGGAATCGAGATACCGAAGGTATTCATCACCACCTGCCCGGCATACCAGGCAACCATCATAATGGCAAATACGTAGACCGACGCCATCAGCGACTGACGGTTACGTTCGGCGGCATTCATATTGCCCGCCAGGCCAAGAAACAGTGCAACGGTGGTTAACGGGTTTGCCAGCGGCAGCAACACCACCAGCCCTAATCCAATTGCCCTGAACAGATCCTGCATAAGGTGCTCTCCGTAAAGCGGATGGTTGATGTCTATTATATGCGCAAAGCCCCTGCATGTGCAGCGGATAATACGCTAAGCCAATGTATAACTTACAGTTATTAATTTATTAGTTATTGCTAAAAAATTGGTACGTGAAACGTTTTAGCAAATTGTGGCATAAGCTAATGCATTCAGTTGACTTATAGTTGCCCCGGCAATAATATCTGCCGTGACTAATCTACTTGCCGGGGCAACCATCGTGAAAAGCACCAGTGACTTGTTCAACGAAATCATCCCACTGGGCCGCTTGATCCACATGGTCAACCAGAAAAAAGATCGCTTATTAAACGATTACCTTTCGCCGCTGGATATTACGGCGACGCAGTTTAAGGTGCTCTGCTCTATCCGCTGCGCGACCTGCATCACGCCGGTGGAGCTAAAAAAAGTGCTGTCTGTCGATCTCGGGGCTCTCACCCGCATGCTGGATCGGCTGGTATGCAAAGGCTGGATTGAGCGCCAGCCTAATCCGCATGACAAGCGTGGCGTGCTGATCCAGCTTACCGCTGACGGCGCAGCGCTTTGTGAGCAAGGCCATAAATTAGTGGGGCAAGACCTGCATCAGGAACTAACAAAAAACTTAACGGCAGATGAAGTGGCAACCCTTGAGTACTTGCTCAAGAAAATACTGCCGTAAACAGAAGAGGTATAATGATGTCCAGACGCAATAATGACGCCATTACTATTCATAGCATATTGGACTGGATCGAGGATAACCTGGAGTCACCGCTGTCGCTGGAGAAAGTCTCCGAGCGTTCGGGTTATTCAAAATGGCACCTGCAACGGATGTTTAAGAAAGAGACCGGGCACTCATTAGGTCACTATATCCGCAGCCGCAAGCTTACTGAAATCGCACAGAAGCTTAAGCAGAGCAACGAGCCGATTCTCTACCTGGCAGAGCGCTACGGATTTGAGTCACAGCAGACGTTGACCCGAACCTTTAAAAACTATTTCGACGTGCCGCCGCATAAGTATCGCATGACTAATATGCACGGCGAGACCCGTTATCTGCTGCCGTTAAACCATTACAACTGTTAATCGCCTGTATTTAGACGTATCGAGGAAATCATGAAGTTTACCGTCTCCGCCGCCCTTACCCTGCTGGCGCTGTTTTCTGGCTATAGCAATGCGGAGCAGCCGCGCCCTAGTGAACAAAACCAGCGCGACGCGATGATTATGCCTTCCGCCCATGACCAGTCACCGTTTGACTTAAATCATATGGGTTCCGGAAGTGATAAATCCGACGAGTTAGGCGTGCCCTATTACAACTAAGCACGGCTAATACGTTTTTGCCCCGCCCTGTGCGGGGCTTTTTTATCGTGCGGCGACCGATGGCCGCAGACGAAAGCCAAAGATATTGATATACAATCCAGCCATGATCAGCGCAGCGCCGAGTAGCTGCAGACCATTCAGCGTCTCATCCAATAACAGCGCGGCGCTGGCCATGCCTACCACCGGCACCAGCAGCGAGAGCGGGGCCACGCGCCAGGTTTCGTAACGCCCGAGCAGCGTTCCCCAGATCCCGTAGCCAATGATGGTGGCGACAAACGCCAGGTAGATCAGCGAAAGCACGGTGGTGATATCAATCTGCACCAGACTTTGCACCATCAGCGCCGGGCCATCGAAGATCAGCGAGGCGACCATAAAGGGCACCACCGGGATCAGCGCGCTCCAGACCACCAGCGACATCACCGCCGGGCGTGACGAATGCTGCATGATCTTTTTGTTGAAGATATTCCCGCAGGCCCAGCTGAAGGCGGCCGCCAGAGTGAGCATAAAGCCCAGCATGGTCACGTCCTGACCGTTGAGGCTGGATTCCGCCAGCACCAGCACGCCAAACACCGCCAGGGTAATTCCCAGCACCTGCTTCAGCTGAAGCCGCTCGCCGAAGGTGACCGCTCCGAGGATGATGGTAAAGAATGCCTGCGCCTGCAAGACCAGCGAGGCCAGTCCGGTGGGCATGCCAAACTTAATCGCGCTAAACAGAAAGGCAAACTGGCCAAAGCTGATGGTCAGGCCGTAGCCCAGCAGCAGACGCAGCGGCACCTTTGGCCGGGCGACAAACAGCAGCGCCGGAAAGGCCACCAGCACAAAACGCAGACCTGCCAACATTAGGGGGGGCATATTGTGCAACCCGACCTTAATCACGACAAAATTAAGTCCCCACACTACTACTACCAGCAATGCCAGCAGTCCGTCTTTCCGCGTCATACCTGCCCCTGAAGTTTAAGCTTTTGTAAAAATGTTACGTTATCGTAAAAATATGTCTAGAGACAGATCACAATATTCGGTAGGTCAGCGTGTGCGATGCGAGAAATGTGGTCGCTATACAGTGCGCGTTTAGCGTGGTATTGCTGATAGTGAACGCAAAAATAGAAAACATTGCACTGTCGGATACAACATGATCACATCTCAGCAACGCTCCATCGTCGCACTGCTCGCCTCATCACTGCTGTTAACCATCGGTCGCGGCGCTACGCTGCCGTTTATGACCATCTACCTCAACAGCCAATACGGTATGTCGGTTGATCGGGTCGGGTTTGCCATGACCGTGGCCATGACCGTCGGCGTCTTCTTTAGCCTCGGCTTCGGCATTCTTGCCGATAAGTTTGATAAGAAGCGCTACATGCTCATTGCCATCACCACCTTCGTACTCAGTTTTATCGGCATTCCCCTGAGTCATAATGCGGTGCTGGTGGTGATCTTCTTCTCCATTATCAACTGCGCCTACTCGGTCTTCGCCACCGTTGTCAAAGCCTACTTCTCCGATACGCTGGCGCCGACGGCGAAGTCAAAAGTGTTCTCGCTAAACTACTCGTTTCTTAATATCGGCTGGACGATTGGCCCGCCGCTGGGCACCCTGCTGGTGATGCAGAGCAGCCAGCTGCCTTTCTGGCTGGCTGCGGCGTGCGCTGCCTTCCCGCTGGTGTTTATTCAGCTCTGGGTTCAGCGCGTCGTGGTGAAACGCGAAGAGGAAACCCTTCAGCCCTGGTCACCGTCGCTTTTGCTTCATGACAAAGCCCTGCTGTGGTTTACCCTCTCCGGCGTGCTGGCCTCGTTCGTCAGCGGCTCCTTTGCCTCCTGTATTTCGCAGTACGTCATGGCGGTAGCCGATAACGCCTTTGCGCAGAAGGTGGTAGCGCTGGTGCTGCCGGTGAATGCGGTTATTGTGGTCATGTTTCAGTACGTAATTGGTCGCACGCTGCGGGCCAACAATATCCGTCCGATGATGGCCGTCGGCACGCTCTGCTTTGTCCTTGGCCTGCTGGGCTTTATGATCTCTGGTAGCCAGCTCTGGCTGTGGGGGCTGTCAGCCGCCGTGTTTACTATTGGGGAGATCATTTATGCTCCGGGCGAATACATGCTGATCGACCATATCGCCCCACCGGGTATGAAGGCGAGCTATTTCTCAGCTCAGGCCCTCGGCTGGCTTGGCGCAGCAATGAACCCGCTGGCCACCGGCATTATTCTGACCACTCTGCCGGGCTGGACGCTATTTGCCATTCTGGCGGCGACGATTGTTTTCGCCTGGCTGATGATGCTGCGCGGAATGCAGATTCGGCCATGGGACAGCGGACTCAGTGCGGCAAAAGCATAAAAAAAGGGGCAGGAAATCTGCCCCTTTTAACAATTACCAGACCTGTTCGGCAATGCGCGTCACCAGGCGGACCTTGTCCCACTGCTGGGCTTCGGTCAGGCTGTTGCCCTCTTCCGTAGAGGCGAAGCCGCACTGTGGGCTGAGGCAGATCTGATTGATATCCACATACTGCGCCGCTTCCTTGATGCGCGCCTCAATTCCTTCCGGGTTTTCCAGTTCGCCGTTTTTCGTGGTAATCAGCCCCAATACCACCTGCTGCTTACCCGGACGGATAAAGCGCAGCGGAGCGAAGTCGCCGGAGCGATCGTTGTCATACTCCAGGAAGAAGGCGTCGACATTGACCTGGCCGAAGAGCACCTCAGCCACCGGCTCGTAGCCGCCTTCGGAGATCCAGGTTGAGCGGAAGTTACCGCGGCATACGTGCAGACCGATAGTTAAATCCTCCGGCTTGCCCTCCAGCGCCTTGTTCAGTACCCGGGCGTAGATGCGTGCCAGTTCATCAGGATCTTCACCGCGCTCGCGGACCTGACGGCGCTGATCGTCTGAGCAGAGGTAAGCCCAGACCGTGTCGTCAAGCTGCAGGTAACGGCAGCCTGCTTCATAGAATGCGTGAATTGCGTCGCGCCATGTGGTCGCCAGATCGTCAAAGTAGGCGTCCAGCTCCGGGTAGACGGTGCTGTCGATATCTTTCCGGCCACCGCGGAAGTGCAGCACGCTCGGGCTGGGGATCGTCATTTTCGGCTGGGCGCTGCCGCTAATGCTCTGCAGGAAGCGGAAGTCTTCCAGCATCGGATGATCGCCGAAGCCCAGCTTGCCAGTCACGCGCACGCCGTGGGCTTTGGTCTGGACACCGTTGAACTGAATACCCGCCTCGGAATCGTAACGCTCTACGCCCTGCAGGCCATCAAAGAAGTCAAAGTGCCACCAGGCGCGACGGAATTCGCCGTCGGTGACCACGTGCAGACCGCAGGCGCACTGCTGCTCAACTACCTCACGGATCGCGCTGTCTTCAACTGCCCTCAGCTGGCCAGCATCGATTTCACCCGCGGCAAACTGAATACGTGCCTGCTTAATTGCGTCGGGACGCAGAAAACTGCCGACAACATCGGCGCGAAACGGGGAGTGGTGACGCTGCATGGTGATCTCCTTGTCGTCGGGCAATGATAACCCGACGTGATAGTTCATGATTTAAACGATTTAGCCTTCTGGACGGCTATATGTCTAAAAATATGTCACACTCCTCGCCGCGATGCAACCGAGAATAATTCACGTAAAGTGAAAAATGCTCATGTTGCTAACGCTAATCACCGCTGGCGAAAGAGTAGCCCTCATCTTCCCAGCCGGTGATACCGCCAATCATGATCTTGACTGGCAGGCCCAGCTTCGCCAGTTTCAGCGCGGCGCGATCGGCACCGTTGCAGTGCGGCCCAGCGCAGTAGACAACGAACAGCGTCCCGGAGGGCCACTCACGCATCTTCTCTTCGGTCATCTGACTATGCGGAAGGTGCACCGCGCCGGGCAGATGGCGTTTAGCAAAGGCCTCAGCGCTGCCAACTACGTGCAGCAGGGCGAAATCCTGCTGCTGGTGGGTTAACGCATGGTGGACATCAGCGCAGTCAGTTTCAACGCTCAGGCGCTGTAGAAAATGCGCAACGGCCTGTGCTGGGGAGGCAGCGGGAAATTCGCTTACGTAGCTCATGGTAGTTTCTCCTTGGTTGTGTTAACACTAAGCTAACCTAAACTTCATCGACCCACCGCCTACCGCTATGCCAGAAAACGCCAGGATAATGACAACCTTACCTTCCACCAGACCGCTGGTCGTGGTGGTTGCCTACGATGGCCTCTGCACGTTTGAATTCGGCATCGCCGTGGAGATATTTGGCCTGCCGCGCCCTGAACTGGGGGAGAACTGGTACCGTTTTGCCGTGGCGTCGGTAGAGGAAGGCGAGCTGCGTGCTACCGGGGGTGTCCGGCTGGTAGCCGACGGTGGCCTGGGACTGCTGGCACAGGCCGATACCATCGTTATCCCTGGCTGGCGCGGCGCGGATAGCCCGGTCCCGGAGGCATTATGTCAGGCGCTGCGCGAGGCCAACGCGCGCGGCTGTCGAATGATGTCCATCTGTTCCGGGGTCTTTGTGCTGGCGGCCGCCGGACTGCTTAACGGCAAGCGTGCCACGACCCACTGGCGCTATACGCCGCTGCTGCGGGAGCGCTATCCCGCCATCGAGGTGCTTGATGACGCGCTCTACTATCATGAGGGGCGCGTGCTGACGTCGGCAGGCAGCGCGGCGGGGATCGATCTCTGTTTGCATCTGGTGCGCCTCGACTACGGCACCGACGTCGCTAATAACGTCGCCCGTCGGCTGGTTGTTCAGCCCCATCGCGACGGCTCGCAAAGTCAGCAGATCGCACGGCCGGTCGCCAGATCGCGAGAGAGCCAGCGGCTTGGACAGGTTTTCGATTATCTTCACCGTCAGCTTGCCGCCACGCACTCGGTGGCCTCCCTCGCGAAGCTCGCTGGCATGAGTCCCCGAACCTTTTTGCGTCGTTTTGATGAGGCAACCGGAACCACGCCGGCACGCTGGATCCTACAGGAGCGTCTGGCGCGCGCCCGGACGCTGCTGGCTAACGCCGAGCTCACAATGGAGGAGGTGGCAGCCCAGGCAGGATTTGCTACCGCCGCCTCGTTGCGCCATCATTTTCGCCAGCGTTTCGCCCTCTCCCCACGGGACTACCGTAAAAATCAGGCATAAAAAAACCGCCAGTGATACTGGCGGTAAATGCTTGCATGGATAGATCTATTTTATTCTGTACGTTATTCCGGGGTTCATTATTCGGAATAGCGGATCGGCGTTATCATCGCACAGCATTTCTTAACAAAGGTTAAACAGCACGACATGTAGGCTCGGTAAGCGTAGCGCCACCGGGCCTACCGGCTTTCCCGCCAGGCTTTAATCATCTCTTTGGTGACTTCATCTTTATAACAAATAGGTGAATAGCCACCGGCCTTGCTCCAGGCGCTCCGCTTGCCGCATGAACTGCCGTTGCGCGCTCGGTTAAATGGGCAAGCGCAGGTACCGGGATACTCGGCAATAGACTCTTTGATAATATTTTCTTTTATTTGGGCATCGGAAATAGCGGGACCTTTGGCGAGCGCCGTGCTGCCTGCAACAAAGGCTATGCCAGCCAGCAGGCTGACTAAGCATCGAGTTTTAAACATAGAGGTTGCTCTGTAGACAAGAGAGCATTAACAATAAAACGGCATCAATTAACAAATATTGATTAATGACAAAATATACATTCGCTAAATGAAAATAGACAGGCCTGATAAGCGCAGCGCCATCAGGCAATGAAAAATTACCCGGTGATGACTGCGCCTGGCCTGTTTTGGAGGACCTTACCCTTTTTGTACGCCGGCATCGATCTTCAGATAGCGCATTAAACCCTGAGTTGCGCTCTTTTTCGCTTCGTCGTTCACTGCGACCAGATAGTAGTCCGTCGCGACCGCGTAAGGGGCTTTATCGGCTGGATAGACCGCGTACTTCAATACCAGCTTGCCACCACGACGTTGACACTCCATATCCCAATGGCCCTGTTGTGCTGGCGAAATGCCGCATTTTCCCGGACCGTAGCTGTTGGAGAGATAGGAGTCGACGCGAGATTCAGCTTTCGTAATGTAAGCGGGTTTATTATTGTACATAAAACCGGTACACACCGCCCCAGCCACGATAAGGAGCGGTAACGATAACAGCATTTTTCTTTTCATTTTGACTACCTAATTTTCTAACAGAAACCACCGCGACTAGTATTATTCCTAAAAAAGGAAAATGTAACTACCTTTATTAGCGGTTTAGGCCACATCTGATTCCATCAGGTCTATTAATAGACCGCCTTTATGACAAGAGAATGAATGCCGGGACAGCAAAAAGCCGCCCGTAGGCGGCTGTTCTTAGAGAGGCCTTGTACGATCGGGATCGTCGATATCGGGATCATCGATATCAGGATCGTCAAAATCGGGATCGTCAGGGTCAATGGGGTCGATATCATCTGGCGGATAACGGTCGGGATCGTCCCGGTCCGGTCTGTCAGAAGGTAACGGGTCAAGAATATCGGGGCGTTCGGACATAGGACCTCCAGCACGATAAACGGCAGTAAAGGATGTTAGCGAAGCGCTATTTCTTATCCTGTTTTGGCTTTTTGGTGTCGGACCCAGACTTCTTGTCAGAATTTTTTTGCTGATCTTTTGAAACGTTCAGATTAACGCTTTTCATGGGTAACTCCAGGTAGGATGGCAGCTTTTGCTGCACCTGGAGTATAGGTAAGCTTTATCAATACCACCAGCGAGGCGGCAAGGCCTCAGCCGGGACAGTTCAGGGTCTGACTCTGGACAACGCCTGCCCCGACACGACGTTTTCATCCCTCATCACGCTGCGCAACTCCCCTTTAAGCCAGCTCAGAGGCATATCGTTATCACTACGCTTATGCCAAAGCAGCGAAAAAGCTATCTCTGGAGTTTCAACCGGAACAGGGCTGCAGCATAAACCGTAATGAGCAACCCAGTCGTCGGCCAGTCCGGCGGGAACGGTGGCTAGCGCGGGGATGCGCGACAGCAGCGGAGGCAAAGAGGAAAAGTGCGGCGTCACGTAGCGAATCGAACGTGCTTTTCCTAATGCCGATAGCCGGGTATCAATGGCGCTCCAGGCCGCCCCACGGTAGGAAACCAGAACATGTTCATGCGACACGTAATTTTCCAGCGTCAGCGGCACGGGGAGTGAAAGCTGTTCGGGGTGCCACAGCGTACAAAAGCTGTGTGACACCAGCTTCTCGCGCCGCAGCGTGGCTGGTGTATTTTCACCAACCGAAATCGCAAGCTCTATCTCCCCTCGTGCAACGAGCTCCACATCCCGGAACGGGTCACTGGCAATGACCTTAATCGTTATGCCAGGCGCGTCGCGCATGATGCGGGCATACAATGCCGGCATCAGCCAGCGTTCAACCCAGT
Organism: Enterobacter sp. C2; assembly: GCF_019880405.1. Taxonomy (NCBI): domain Bacteria; kingdom Pseudomonadati; phylum Pseudomonadota; class Gammaproteobacteria; order Enterobacterales; family Enterobacteriaceae; genus Enterobacter; species Enterobacter sp. C2. The sequence continues at coordinate 2,048,671 of NZ_CP082269.1, read as the reverse complement.
CGCTCATCCCCAGCCGGAAAACATGGGTCGTCTCTGAAGGCGTAAAAGATGCAGGCTGAAAAAGCACATTCTGCATCTGCTCCATCAAAGGACCCAGATCAGCGATCAGCGCTTCGGCACGGGGGGTCGCCTCCATGCCCTGTGCCGTGCGCACAAATAGCGGATCGTTAAACATTGTCCGTAACCGGGACAGAGCCTGGCTCACTGCAGGCTGACCCAGATGAAGCTTTTGCGCGGCACGAGAGACACTGCCTTCCCGCTTAAGAACTAACAGCACAGTCAGCAGATTGAGATCTACTCGATGAAAATCATTTTCCTTGATAGTGAACATCAGTTTAATCAATTTGAGTGATAACAGTGAAGTAAGGATACTTCGGGCTACGTTCTGTTAATACTTTCTGGAAGGATTTTTATGAAAATTATTCTGATGCTGGTTGCTTCACTCATCATTTCAAGCCCGGTGCTGGCTGCAGAACAGGCCACTGACTGGGATCAACAGGCTCCCGGTTACTACCGTATGATGCTAGGAAAATTGCGAGTGACTGCTGTATCCGACGGCACGGTTACCGTTCCCCTGAACACCTTACTGACCAATATTTCACCTGAAAAACTGCAACAGGCAATGACCAGGGATGCCATGACGCCGCAGGCTGAGACATCGATTAACGCCTACGTTATTGATGATGGCAAAAAGCGTATCTTAGTCGATACAGGTGCAGGAGAACTTTTCGGTCATAATGGCGGTCATCTGGTGACAAACCTTGCCGCAGCTGGTTATCCCGCAGAGTCGATCGATGTCGTTCTCCTGACACATATTCATGCCGATCACTCAGGTGGTGTCTCGCTTGCTGGAAAACCCGCGTTTCCAAAGGCTGAGGTCTATGTGGATAAGCGAGATGTCGATTTCTGGCTTGACCCGGCGAACGTCAGCAGGGTTGAGGCCAGCCAGGCGCATACGTTTGCAGAAAGTGAACATACCCTTCGGCCTGTCATCAGTGCGGGCCTGTTGAGAACGTTCCTTGCGCCGGCAATATTACCGGGAGGCATACAGGCTGAGTCAACGGCAGGCCACACGCCGGGCAGCGTACTTTATCGTGTAGAGAGTGAAGGCCAGACGCTGGTGCTATGGGGAGATATCATTCATGCCAAAGCGGTGCAAATGCCCGAGCCAGAGGTAGCAATCCACTTTGATGTCAACCAGAAGCAGGCTATCGCTACCAGGGAAAAAATATTAAAGCAGGCTGCAGATGAAGGCTATTGGGTTGCTGCAGCGCATATCGCCTTTCCTGGACTGGGTCACGTGCAGCATGAGGGTAAGGCCTACCGGTGGGTACCTGGGAATTACACAACCCAGCTCGGCCATTAAACTTTTAACGCAACTAACCTGTTCCCTCTTATTCAAGGCATTTCGCTCTAAGCGAGGATTTTAGGGAAGAAAAAATTGGACAAAAAACCGGGCATCGCGCCCGGTTCTGTTTTTAGCCTGAATACGCTCTACGCGCTCAACCCGCGATTCACCAGCATCGGTTCAATCACTGGATCGTGCCCGCGCCATACGCGATAAAGTTCAGCTAAATCAGTGCTATTGCCACGGGACAGAATCGCCTCGCGGAATTTCTGCCCGTTCTCGCGGGTTAACCCGCCCTGCTCCACAAACCACTGGTAACCGTCGTCGGCCAGCATCTGCGTCCAGATATAGGCATAGTAGCCTGCCGCATAGCCGCCCCCGAAGATATGGGCAAAGCATACTTTTCAAATGACATATTTATTCATATTAAACAATAGGTTAAACAATCTTCGGAGCGCTACTTTGCTATTTCTAAACCATCAATAGAACCATATAATATTCAATAAGTTGGCAATCGTTTTGGAGAAAGATTTTGTTTAAGAATGCCCGAACACCACATAAAATAGGTCATTTTTTATTCAAAATAGTTAGCGATATCGCCTTCAGTTTGGATGAGCAAGCCCCTGTCTGCTTAGCTCGTCCATGAGCGCCACCTGTTTGTCAATGTCCGCTCGTTGCCAGAAGCGGACGTTACTCATCTATAAGTATCCCAGCATAACGAAACAGTCATCTTTGCAATCTTTTAATGTTTATATAAAGTTCCTCAATCAGCTCTTCCGAATTATGGCTGTAATGCAATGCCCGATGACAATTTGGGCATAGTGCAACACAATTGCTTATGGTGTCAGCACCAGATAAAGAAAGCGGTATTACATGATGCACTTCGAGGTATGGGATATCACCATTTATTAAGAACGGTGCATTTTCACCACACCTTTCACAAAATCCCTTACTCTTTTGCAATACCCAAGCTTTAACAGCAGGATCTCTAATATAAACCTTCTGAACTCTTTCTAATGTTCCAGGTGTTTTATGTCCCTCGGGCTCGGTCAAAGGGATTTTTATTAGCTTACTAACTCTTTTACTTAGAACACTCTCATCATCAGTAGGCTCGTAAAGCACTGATGTGTCACCGTATATGATAAATTTCCAAAATTCAGCACTGTTGACGCCAGGAACATTTATCATCACTCGCTTGGTTCTGTTCCCTAATGGTGCATCTTTTTTACCAGTGCTGCTGAAATAAGTCTGATACCTACACATTTCTTGACGAATATCGGAAGGGTGGTTTCCCACTAAAGAAAAATACTCATCAGGATGTATTTTTCTTTCTGCTATAGATGGTATATGCCTTCTGATTGGTGATGAAGCCAAATACACAACAACTTTGTCTATCCCGTGATTGATAAGTCGTTCAATAATATAATCGAGGGCAACATTATAATCTTTGTTTCTATGCGCCGGTCCCCATGACTCAAGTATCAGGCCATATACCCCATCTTCTTCACCTACTAGGCACTCAGCGTTCAGTGCCATACCATTTTTGTCAAGAACTAGCATTGGTTTGACCTTTTGTGAGTTTTTTCAACAAAATATCCTTCATCTATATGAATATGCAACATTTTAATAAAAATTATGTGCACCCCATACATTATGAGCCAGCCCAGAAATCCTGACGAAGCCATGTTGTTTCAATTCCAAACATAACGTCCGTTACTGGTTCATAGCTGCCGTTGGCCCTGCTTACACAGGGCCTATGTGAGCTATCTGTCTAACATAATGGATTGTTTCGTATCTATTTAATTAGCGCGAACAACCGGCAAATCTGACCACCGTGTCGTATAACGCGGAGAAAGCATTTCACGCTTCATCTGCCAGGCCTGCTGGATCCCCTGCCCAGCAAAATATAGCGTTCCCCTTCCTTGCCTGTTGAGCTTATCCATTAGAGTTATCAGCGCGTCGCTGTCTGCCCGGGGCGCGTTTTCGTCAAAGAGGTTGAGTTGCGCCACCCCTTGGCTGAAAAAGTCCCCGAGCATTATCCCTGCTTTCTGATAGCGATGGCCGTCCCGCCAGACGGTCTCTAGACAGCGGGTGGCCGCCGCAATGATGTCGCGAGTGTCCTGAGTGCGTATCAGCAACCTTGTGGCTGCGCTGTTTCCGCAATACGGCTCGCCGGTATGCGGTGACGTTTTCACGAACGTGGGGATGTAACGGCAGAACTGGTGCTCGCTGCGCAGCTTCTCCGCCGCGCGGGCAGCTAACTGCAGATCGCCTGGCGCATTTCCTCGTAGTCGGTGATTCGCTCGACAAAGCTACGACTGCAGACGATTTCCCGGCAGAGGCTTTGTTCAGTTCAGACTTTTTTGCGAAGCATAACGACTTTTTCTATTATCAGTCTTGGATAACTTTGGAGAAAAAACATGAGTGATGGATTACAGGTTGTAATGTCGCCCGTTCAACTGTCAGCAGTACTGTCGGACAAAACCGTAACTGAAGCCGAAACCATGCAAAACCGACTTCTTGGTGGCCTCGGTGTGGTAATGGGGACGGTAGAACTGACAGGAGCGGCTGTCCTTTGTGTCACGCCTGAACCTACCATGTTGACCAAGGCGGCTTGTGTTGTTGTAGGAGCTCATAGTATGGATTCACTACAGGCAGCTATGGAGCAAACCATTACTGGACGTGATACCCGCACAGCTGCTTACCAACTGGCTGTGCAAACAGCCCGTCAGTTCGGTGCGGATGAGGATACAGCATTAAATATCGGTTTAACTGTTGATATTGCTGTCCCTATAGCCTTCGGCTTGACGCTTGGAGCATCTCGCGTTGCCTATGTTCGTGCAGGTAATTTCAGGTTGGCAGAGCACGAAGCTGTAAAAGGTATAAAAGCTGGCGGTCATACAATCGCGAAACATATTGCAGTCCCTGAACAAGAGTTACTGGCTCGCCTTGCAAGAAGCCCTCAAATGCAGTCTACGTCGTCTTTTTATAAGCTGGAACAGGCTGAAATGGTTATCAGCTCAGCGCTTAAAGCTAATCGGCTTAAAATCCTGCATTGGGCTAATCTGTCCCACAATGCAGAAAATACGTTGGACATTACGTACAAATCAGGCACAGCCGTAGGATATGGTTTCCGTCAAGGTAGCCAAACCAAGGAGTCTCTCAATGTAGTACGAATTGTCCTGCTCAAAAAAATGTACAACAATAAACCTTATTACGTGCTAACCGCCTATCCATTCATGGGATAAATGATGCTTAAACATTACGAAACACTAAGAAAGTTGATCGTGGTTTTTTTCGGACCGGATTATCAAATATTTGGCGAAAATATCGACGAGATTATGGTTTCCTATGTTGAAATGGAAAACGAATTAGCCATTCGCAATCTCAAACAACAAACGTCTCAAGCACTTGCCATACAAAGTGATGAAGAATTAAGCAGTATTATGACAACTCTTGCAGAAAGTCAGTTTTTACCTGGCTCATGGGGCGAAACATGGCGTTCCTTTTTACAAAAAATCCTGCTTCATCTTCCTTGATAAGAGGAGATGTGTGGCCTGACAAAACAGCAGCGGCATCGTTGTGTTTTTACCCCCCTACAACAAGGGGAGAATAGATCGAATCGCATTACTCCCAGTGTAAAACGTGCTGGCATTAGTCGCCATAATCCGTACCATACACATCATAGAATGAATGACGACCCGGTCAACCGAGACAGCACTCCATGCAAGAGCAACAAGAAGTTAACAGGAAAGAGCAGTACAACTTAAACAAACCGCACTGCACTTTCTAAGCTATTGTTAATTAGATAAAACCCGTCCTTTCAATTAGTTACCCCCTTCCACTTACTACACTGAGTTACTTCTACCTACCTTTTTTCTGTCCAAAATCCTGTCCCATCTCTTGTTTTTGCCCCAGAAATGCCCCAGAACTTTTACTATTGTGCTTTCACGATTGGCAGATCTGACTAGCGACATGTGTACCGCGGCAAGGGCTTTTCACACTTGATCTACTAGGCATGCTGGCTGAGGCTCACCGTAAGGCGAGTTCAGGTCTAAGCTAACGAGGTATGCACTAATGGCTGCTGTGTGCCAGAAGCGGACAAAGGCAATCCGTGTAGCTATGCAGTGTCCCCAAAAAGCTTCAAATCATTGGTAAAAAAACAGTAAATGGCAATGAATTAATTTTCGAACGATTGACGAATAGAAAATACGGATTTTGTCGGGAATGTTTTCTCGGCTCGAGAAAAAACCTGTTGAAAAATTTTCGGTTAGTCATTAAGTTATGTTGAGTGGAAATCATGAAAGAAGGCAAAAAAACAACGGACCGCAAAACCTGTTATTTAAATTACTGGCGTAACTCTGTGCCAGATTCTGCAACTACTTTGGTCGGCATTAAGCAATCGAGGAAAATATGAATTTCCCAAAATATCACCAGACTAATTCTCAAGAAAGATTAGGTGTAAATGCTGTCGCAGAAGCTATAGCTAAAATTGGCCAGATTTGGCGTGAAACTCCAATGGCTGACGTTGGAATTGATGGGCAGATTGAGTATGTTAGCCCCGAGGGATTTGCCACGGGAAGGATGATAGCTGTTCAAATAAAATCAGGGCCTTCCTTTTTTAAGGAAAGCAAAGGAGATTGGGTTTTCTACCCAGAAGAGAAGCACCGATTTTACTGGGAAAGATTTCCGCTGCCTGTACTCATAATTATCCATAACCCAGAGACTAATTTAAGTTATTGGCAAGATGCTCGCCAAGTGTTAAGGGTTGCCAAATCTACAGATGCAAAGGGTATTACCATACCCAAATCAAATGTCTTACAATCGACTGGTGCTCAAACTCTCTTTGAAGGGTTTGCGGTCATAGATCAAGACTTCATGTCGGTCGAAGAGGTTCTTGATTATTTGATTAAGGCTAAAAGTAACAATGCTTCATTTCCTGTCTCATATTTCAATCTCTTCTGCTCTGGCCTAACTAATATCTGTCGCTCTTTATATTTTGGTATGGATATAGCAATCACCGTAGCAGAAGTTGAATTGCATAATCAAAATTCACCTTTTGGCGTAGGAATGGGTGACTCAGAACATAACTTTCTGTTTGAGTATATAAAATTCATCGTGCACCAGCGTATAGCTGATGTTGATTTCTCTGACTGTATGATTGACTGGTATGATCGTGCAATGCAGCCATCTTTTATGGCACCACTGACCTCTAGAGGTAAAGAATTAGTACGGCTCATCCATGAATTAGAATGTAGGTTAAAGGCTGAAGACAGAATAGAAGATACTGGGCTTTTACGCGTCGCACAAGAGGGCTTTGTGCAGTTGCTATTTACCACAAGCGAGATTCAGAGAATTGAACTTACTAATAAAGTTCAGCGGGAGTACTTAAAAATTGCCTAACAAGTGCATGTTGCCGAGTTGGTTTTCTACTGCGATCTAAACCACCCGCAAATGCGAGCGTTCTGTCCTTATTTCACCCATAGCAGCTTTCGATGTCTGGTTCGTAGCCACGGCGCCAAAGGCGGTTTCGCACCAGAACTATATGCTACCAATCTTAGTGACTTATTAAAAATCAAAGAAAAATTTAATTTTGGTAGTGTATAAAGAAGTATCCTTATGGTATAAATTGATAAAATCGAAAAGAGATAAGGGGGCAGGTAATGTCTGTGACTGGCTTGAATGCAGGTGATATTCTATTAATAAATAACAGAACCTGGTACAACATTGTGGGGCAAAAACTTTTACGTAAAAGTACCGCTGTAAACACCACTCATGTTGCACTAAGTTTAGGTGATGGTGTTTTTATACATGCTGATACTTCTTGTGGCGTTGATCTTATCTTCTTTCCGGACTTAATCAATAAATCAGATGGAAACTGGAAAGTAATAAGACATCCAGCGTTAAATGATGATGTCGAGGTGAAAATAAAACAAGCTGGAGTTTTTCATTTGAATAAGAGTTATAACTATGGCATCATTCTTAAAGAAAATGAAAAGTCTTTGTTTTGTTCACAATTTGTTGATTTAGTTTACAGGACTATTGGGGTTAACATTTTTAATCGTGAGGAAAGCAAGGGATTAATACATCAAAATAATATTCTTCCGGTTGATTTTGAACGACTGCTTGTCGATGATAAAATATGGATGGATGTCACTAAGGTTTATCTAGATAAAATAAGAGACAATTTCATGGAATTTTTAAAAGCTCACTTCCAAATGGAAAAATCTCTTATAGCCATTTCAAGAAATATGCGTAGCGATCATTCATTCGCCCTAGACTTGGTGCAAGCTTTAAGTGACTCACATAATTTATTACCAGATGAGTATAAAAATATGGAACTAGAAATCCATTTGTCCGAGATGATTAAAGATCTTAATGATAATGAAAGTGACATTTTTTATGATTTTTGGAATATAAGATCCAAACGTTCTAAAAATAGTAATTAGCCTATTAATGGTTCTTTAGGTTAGAACCAAATAACGTCAGAAGGTTCTTGTAAGAGTTTTTGATACTCATGGCGCTAGGATTGACCGCTTATCGTTCATAGCTGCCGCTAGCCCTGCTTACACAGGGCCAAAATGAGCTATCTGGCTAACATAATGGATGATTCCACACCTATTCAATTAGCCCGAACAATCGGCAAGTCTGACCACCGCGTCGTATAGCGAGGCGAGAGCATTTCGCGCTTCATCTGCCAGGCCTGCTGGATCCCCTGCCCAGCGAAATAGAGCGTCCCCCTCCCCTGTTTATTTAGCCTGTCCATCAGCGCCATTAACTCCTCGCTGCCCGGGCGCGGCGCGTTAGCGTCAAACAGATCGAGCTGGGCAACGCCCTGGCTGTAAAAATCCCCTAACATGATCCCCGCCTTCTGGTAGCGATGGCCGTCACGCCATACGGCCTCCAGACAGCGGGTGGCCGCCGCAATGATGTCGCGTGTGTCCTGCGTGGGGGTCATCAGCTGTGTAGCAGCACTGTTCCCGTAATATGGTTCGCCGGAGTGCGGATACGTCTTCACAAATGTGGAAATGTAGCGGCAGAACTGGTGCTCGCGGCGCAACTTCTGCGCCGCCCGGGCCGCGTAGCTGCAGATAGCCTGACGCATTTCCTCGTAGTCGGTGATTCGCTCGCCAAAGCTGCGACTGCAGACGATCTCCTGCTTCGCTGGCGCAAACTCCTCCAGCTCGAGACAGGATTCCCCGCGCAACTCCCGCACCGTTCGCTCGAGTACAACGCTGAAGTGTTTCCGGATGAAGCGGATGTCGCTGTCCGCCAGCTGTAGCGCGTTCTCGATCCCCATGGCCTGAAGCTTTTTCGCTATGCGCCCGCCGACGCCCCAGACCTCATCGACAGGCATCAGCACCATCAGTCGCCGCTGGCGTTCTACGTTTGACAGGTCAACCACGCCGCCCGTCTGAGGCCACATTTTAGCGGCCCGGTTTGCCAGCTTGGCCAGCGTCTTGGTCTGTGCAATGCCGACGCCGCACCAGATACGCGTGTAGCGCCGTATGGTGTCGCGGATCTCCCGGCCAAACTCGGCCAGGTCCCGACAGTTACGCACACCTGTGAGATCGCAAAATGCCTCGTCAATGGAATATACCTCCACGCGCGGACACATTTCCTCAAGCGTGGTCATGACGCGATGCGACATATCGCCGTACAGCTCATAGTTGCTTGAGAACGCGATCACCGGCTCAGGAAATCGCGCGGCCTTAAGCTGGAACCAGGGCACGCCCATTTTTATACCCAGGCGTTTAGCCTCAGCACTACGGGCAATAACGCAGCCGTCATTGTTAGAAAGGACGACAATCGGCCGGCCAACCAGATCCGGACGAAACGCAGTCTCGCAGCTCGCATAGAAGCTGTTCATATCAACGAGGGCAAACATGGTTTCGGCGCAGTGTGGTGATAACAGAAATGACAACGCCGACAATTTCTAAACCGTCGGCGTAATAAATTTTAATAGGTGGGTAAGCGGGATTTTCCGCCAGCAGCTGGGCCACCGGGTGAGTTACCAGTCGTTTGACCGTGAACTCCCCGGCGATGTTCGCGACAACAATATCGCCGTGCTGAGGGTGAATGCTGAAATCAACGAGGAGATAGGACCCGTCGGTGATCCCGGCATTAATCATTGAGTCGCCCGACACGCGTAGCGTATATGTCGAGGAGGGATGCGGGATAAGCTGAGAAATTAAATCGATGCCCGATTCAATATAGTCTGCCGCCGGACTGGGGAACCCAGCGGATATTGTGTCCCCGTAGACAGGGATGTGTACCGGAGTTTCCGGGAAAATAAGGCGTTGCAAGTACATATTATTACCTCCTCTGTAAAATACTGTTTATATATACAGTAGATTGAGAAAATAACGAATGCAATACGGTGCGGCCTATTGATTTTCGGGTTGTGGCTCAGGCTCTGTATAGTTAGTGTCAGGGTTGTACCCGAGGGTTTGCAGAAACACAGTCATATTGCGCTGGTTTTTCTCCAGCGCAGTTACAGTCTGATCCAGCTCAACGGCGGTTTGCAGAACAAGCCCGGTAACAGCCGAATAGTCCACGGTATAACTGCGTTTGCTCTCGTCGCGTGCCCTTTTCAAGCGGGTAGCCGATGCTCTTCAAACTCCACCATGTCACGCCACTGGTAGTTGTGGCCGAAGCCATAACAGTAGCGGCAGGCACCACGGCGGTATTGCGAGAGTTCGTTGGCGTCAAACGTGGCGAGCTGCCACATCTGCGCCAGTACCTCATCAGCACTGGCGACCGTTCGCATCAGGGAGGCTTTTTGCTGCTGCGCAATAGCAGCGGCAACTGAAGTTTTCTGAAGGAGCTGATAACCAATTTGCTCAGCAGTCTTTGCACTGTACCCGGCACGTATAGCGGCCTGGGTGGCGCTGCGATCTTTCAGGTATTCAGCCACAAAGATTCGCTGCTGGGCTGTCAGTCCGTCGCTTTCCACTAGCGCATTAAGGTCTTTTTCCTTCTGCGCACTGCGCACTTTTTTCTGCGCAGATTTTTGCGCACTTTACGCAGCGGGCTTTTTGATATGACGGCGGGCGGTGGCGTAGTTCAGTCCCTGCGCTTCACACCAGTCTTTAGGGGAAATGCCGGTGCTGGCATGATCAGACAGGAACCGCTTCTGTAGCTCGCCCCAGTCCGGTTTAGCCATGGTTCTTTTCCTGTGGTTAAAGCCATTACGATGCCCACCAGCGGAAGGCATTGGAGTGGCAATAAAAAAGCCCCGCAGATGCGAGGCTTCTGGTAAACGAAACTGAACGTTAAAAAATGAATTTGGATTCGATAATATTATGAGCTAAATCTTTTACGTCATTAATGCTTTTCCTGATAGCAAGGTACTCATGGTGAGCATCATTTAACTGTTCCCACCATTCCTTAACATCAGTATTCTTGATCTGCCCCTCAGCAATAATCCAGGCCTTAACACACGCGCTGCGAGCCTGCTTAAAAGCAATGAAATCCTCTTTTTGATTTTGCCTGTTTTGAGGAAAAGCGCGATGTGGTAACGTGCGGCTTACATCTAAATATTCAGTTACAGCTCTTTTGAATTCTTGCTTGGCTTTGAGCTTCTCTTGGTTTTTCCATGAATTCACAGCTAAGAAAGAAAAAAAAGCTGCAACAGCCGCAGCAATGGCTGAGGCACTTGAAGCTAGCATTGAATAGAACGCGACCTTTTCTGGAGTCATTGGTATCTAAAGGGACACTTTTGAATGCGCAGAGTACAAACATTATCACAGGCACTCAGTGAATGCTTGCTACTTGTCCTCGATCTGCTTATCCCATTTTTCGCAGAACCTATTCAGGTTGTTACTGCCTTGTAGTGACATAAAGCCTCGACTATTGATACCAATAAAAAACCGCCTGGAGGCGATCAATGTTCTTTCATTATCGTGGGTCTGATGTCGCAGCCCTCAAAGCGATAATCACCGTATTCGGCCCGCAGCTCGGCATCTACTTCATCAAAGATTCGGTCATACCGCCACTTTGTTCAAATCTTAAGGCTGTTTCATATCCCCTCCGCTCTAATTAGCCACGGTCAGAATAGGCGTTTAAATAGGCAATGAGTATGGTCTTATAACATTTTTTTGAACTGTGCCGCATTATCTTAGTGCGGTCTGTAGTAGCGCTATCTCAAGAGTGAATGTACAAAAACCGCTGGCTAATCCAACAGCTAACAGTTAAGTGAAATAAACAAAGGTTGATTATTTATTTAGCTCTTCAAGAAGTATTTCCCCATCGCGAAGGCGTATCATCGTTGATGCAAAAGGGATTTTCCTTTGCAGAATTTCTTTGACGCTTTTAGCGCTTACAGGCTTATCCATACGATGATAGTCACTAAGCTTGTAATAAAAGCAATCTTCTGGATTCCCATAAAACTCTCTCTTTTGCATCTCACCCTCTGCTCTTCCAAAGCCGATAATACCTTTACCACTCTCATAAAGAAAAACAACATCACCAGGCTTTATTCTTTCTATTTTATATTTACAGGGATCACAAAAGGCAGCGGCAACATTGTCTTCTACCATCCATTCATGAGTATCCTCATCTTGGCTTTTGTTTGTGTTAAGTAAGAAAAACCTCCCTTCTTTTTGATCGCCTGTAGCCTCGTCATTTTCGAATGAGTTTTCTGCGGCAAGGGCCTTCTGCCGAGCGATTTCTGCGCCATCACGTAGCATTGCAATTAGTACTTCGTGCTTAGAAACCTCTAGCGCAGCAGCAACATCACTTGCAAAAAGGTCAACTTCAGTAGGAACTTTTAGTGTCTGACTAACAATCATGGTTTTATTGTTCTTAAGTAATGCATCGAAATTCGAAGACATGTTTATAGCCTCTATTGTTGTAAGTGCTAACACCATACCAGAAAAAAACAATATTAGAACTAAATTTAGTTTTTTATTGGTTTTTTAAGGAACCACTCAGAACTCAGGCTGTCTATGCCGTTGATGAGAATAATCTTTTGAAGACTAATCATTTAACCGCAGTGTACCACGCCTGCCAACGATACTTATCCAGCCGCAACTCGCGCAGGCACTCCGCCGTCTCAATGTCCGCCTGCAGAGCGGAACAAACCCTGTGTCGTCCATATTCGCGAATGAAATACTCTTTGGGCGCTTACGCTGGCTACCATCAGGGAGGAATACCACGTCGTAATAACCGGCACAGACGATTACCCATTCACGATAAGCGTCGAATGATTTGCAGGCGGTAATATTGGATGTGCGGCGGGCGGAGAGGTCACAGAAGAACTCTTCTGCGTAGGATGCCAGTATGTCGCCGTTGCCTACTCGTTGCGCCAGGTAATCGGCGTACCGGCTAACAATGTGTTTCTCTGAAGGCGTGATCGCACCGCCGGCTGGCATGAAAAAGGCCACCGGAGAGGCCTTGGCGGTCGAAATGGGGATTCCCATATCGCTTGTATGCCCTGTTTGAGGCCTGACGCGACTAAAAAAACCCACTAAAAATGGGGATTGAAAGGCCCAGATACTTTTGTAAAAGTATAAGATACGCTTAAGGAAGGCAAAAAGAAGCTAAACCCAACATGGAACAAAATAAAAACTAAAAAAATATGCAGTTGACGGTTCTATTATTGTTTCACTCCCTTAAAAAGGTGTTTCTATGGCTACCTGCCCAAAATGTTCCAGAACTATTACCAATTACCATTGTCCTGATTGCGAAGAGAAAGAGAAGGCCAAGATTAGGTTTGATTTTACTCCCAACCCCACGACATACAGACACCCATCACCACCGAGCAATCCGTATCAAGACAACCATCGGGGTGGGACTGTATATGGTGGGAAGAAGCTGCCAGCCACCACTGGAGAAATTATTTTCAATGTAATTGCAGCCATTGTAATTATTACTATTTGCCTGTTTGTTGCTTATCAAGTGATGATTTCGGCTTAAAATACCCATCGTCTCACATATAACGCCGGGAATTATCCCGGCGGTTTCAACCTGTGCGTAAACCAGTCCAACCTCGGCAGGCCAGACGGTTTCCGGTAAGTCCACCAGCAGCAGGCGCTCCAGCTCGATGATTCGGTTGGTGGCGTACTGCAGAAGCTGATCCATCCCCCCTCCTTGCCCGGCGATGCGGCTAACAGGCGACTCCATGCATCGCTGGAGTCTTCAGCGCCGTAGTCAATAATCGAATCGAATTCGTCGAGCATTTTCTCTGTGGCTTTCTTGGGCACAGCTTCGGGCATGAACTATCCAGGCTACGGGTTCTTGCGGTTCAATCCGCGCCTCCAGCTTGGCGATGCGCCGCTCTGCCTGCGCCAGCGCTACCAGCACGGTAGTTACGGCCGGGCCGTAACTCCATTGCCTGCCAACTGGCCCAGACATCGCCGTCTGCAGTTCGGCTTTGGCCACTTCAATGCTCATACCTGGCTTAGTCATGATGGTTTCCTCCGGCGGCGCACGCCTCATTTACCCACAGGCACTCTGTCCTCACTTTAGTCCCACGCCCTGCGCTGATGCGTGAACCCTTCTCGGTTTTCTTCCAGCCCTTCAGCATGTCGTTGTACACTTCTGAGTCGTAGCCGCTGATCATCACCATGCCAGTCATTGTCCCAGCGACCGCAAGCAGCTGCTCATGTCCCAGCGCGGTCATTTCGTGGTTGTAGTACCGGTTACCCTGAACGCGTGCTTCCGGCATGTATGGCGGGTCGATGTAATGCAGAGTAGTTTCCGCATCATGGGCACGCATGACAGCCAGCGCGTCTTTGTTCTCGATGATAACGCCTTGCAGGCGTTGGCAGAGCGCCGACAGATTCGAGGGGAAGCGTTCCCACAGATGCGCCGCCGTTGCGTATTTACGCGTACTGTCGCTGCGGAAACCGGAATTGCCACCAGTGCCGGACGCAGAACCGAAGCCCATGCAGGCTCGCACTACCATGCGGCGGGCGCGCTCAACCGGATCATCCGTCGCTTCACGAGCAGCGTTTTTTATCAGAGCGTCTGTATGAGGAACAGGGTATCAACACCCAGCAGCTCCTGGGCCATTCATCAGACAGGATGACAGCGCAGTATCACAATGATCGCGGTCTCGACTGGGTGAAAGTGAAGGTGTAGCTACGTTAAAAATTGGGCCGTATCCCCGTGCAAATTTCGCAAAATCTAAGGATTCATTATGGGGAAGAATTTTGGAGGAGTTTTGGGGAAGAAAAAATCGGATAAAAAACCGGGCATCGCGCCCGGTTCTGTTTCCAACCTGAATACGCCCTACGCGCTCAACCCTCGATTCACTAGCATCGGTTCAATCACTGGATCGTGCCCGCGCCACGCGCGATAAAGTTCAGCTAAATCAGTGCTATTGCCGCGGGACAAAATCGACTCGCGGAATATCTGTCCGTTCTCGCGGGTCAATCCCCCCTGCTCCACAAACCACTGGTAACCGTCGTCGGCCAGCATCTGCGTCCAGATATAGGCGTAGTAGCCCGCCGCATAGCCGCCCCCGAAGATATGGGAAAAATAGCTGCTGCGATAGCGCGGCGGCACGGCGGCAAGATCGAGATTTTCCTGCTTAAGCACCTCGACTTCAAAGGCAGCGACATCGCTGACGGCGGCACGCGATGCAAGGCTATGCCAGTTCATATCCAGCAGCGCGGCGCTCAATAGCTCCGTCATGTCATACCCCTTGTTGAATAACGCCGCCCGATGCATCTTCTCCTGCAGTGCCTTCGGCATAGGTTCGCCGGTCTGGTAGTGCCGGGCATAACGGGCGAAAACATCGGGATGGCTGGCCCAGTGCTCGTTGATCTGCGACGGGAACTCGACAAAATCACGCGGCGTATTGGTGCCGGAGAGCGTAGCGTAGCGCTGGGTGGCAAAAAGGCCGTGCAGGGTATGACCAAACTCATGGAATAGCGTAATGACATCATCCCAGGAGATCAGCGCGGGTCCGCCTGCGGAAGGTTTCTGATAGTTACAGACGTTATAGATAACCGGCCGGGTTCCCTGCAAGGTGGATTGCTCTACGAAGTTACCCATCCATGCCCCGCCGCTTTTGCTGTCACGGGCGTAGAAGTCGCCGTAGAAGAGCGCCATGCCGGTGCCGTCCGCATCAACGATCTCCCAGACGCGGACGTCAGGATGGTAAACCGGCAGATCAAACCGCTCGACGAAGCTCAGCCCGAAGAGCTGGCTGGCGGTCCAGAACACCCCTTCAACCAGCACGGTGTTGAGGACAAAGTAGGGTTTGATCTGCGCGTCATCAAGGGCGAATTTATCCCGGCGCACCTGCTCGGCATACCACGCCCAGTCCCAGGCCTCGGCCTGAAATCCGCCCTGCTGCTGGTCGATTACCCGCTGAATATCTGCCAGCTCTTGCTCGGCACGGGCGCGCGCCGCCGGAACGATATTGCGCATAAACGTCAGCGCGGCAGCCGGGTTTTGCGCCATCTGGTCGGCGGTTTTCCAGGCGGCATAGTCAGGGAATCCCAGCAGAGCGGCCTGTTCGGCGCGGATCTGGGCCAAACGCAGCACGATGGCGCGGGTATCGTTTTTATCGCCTTTTTCAGTTCGCGACCAGCCTGCTTTAAAGAGCTGCTCCCGGGTATGGCGATCGCTCAGCCCCGCCAGTGCAGGCTGTTGGGTCGTGTTTAGCAGAGGGATAAGCCAGCGTCCTTCCAGGCCTCGCTCCTCGGCCGCCGCCCGCGCCTGTGCTTTTTCGCCCTCGCTCAGGCCATCAAGCTGCTGCACGCTCTCGACGATTAACCCACCCGCCTTGCCTGCCGCCAGCAAGTGCTGGTTAAACTGGCTGGTAAGGGTTGCGGCTTCGGTATTGAGGCTTTTCAGTGCCTGCTTTTCGGCGCTGCCCAGGGTCGCCCCTGCCAGAATAAAGCGCTGGTGGATAACCTCCGTCAGGCGCAGGGATTCCGCATCAAGCCCCAGCGCGTGTCGCTGCTGCCAAACGGCATCAATACGGGAGAAGAGCGCGCTATCCAGATAGATATCATTTGCCAGCTCGGCTAGCTCTGCTGAGAAGGCCTCATCAAGCTGCTGAAGGTAGTCGTTGGTGTGGGCAGAGCTCATAGCAAAAAAGAGGCTGGTGACCCGATTAAGAAGCTGCCCGCTCTGCTCCAGCGCCAGAACGGTGTTATTAAAATCCGCTGGCGTTGTCGCCTGGGCGATAGCGCTGACCTCAGCGCGTTTTTGCCGGAGGCCTTCATCAAAGGCCGGACGATAGTGGTTATCTTCAATTATATCGAAACGCGGCGCCAGGTAAGGCAGCGTGCTTTCGCTCAGTAAAGGATTCGTTAGCGACATTTCAACTCCTTAAACATTGTCGTTTACCCCAGGCTCTTAACCCATGCTATCGTAATAACACACAAAAAGCGTTGAGGAACAGAATGATGATTATTTTAGTCACCGGGGCAACGGCAGGGTTTGGCGAAAGCATCACCCGCCGTTTCGTTGAAAACGGTCATAAAGTGATTGCTACCGGCCGCCGCCAGGAACGTTTGCAGACCCTGAAAGATGAGCTGGGCGATAGCGTTCTGACCCTGCAGCTGGACGTGCGCAACCGCGCCGCTATCGAACAGGCGCTGGACTCTCTCCCCGCTGCGTGGCGCGACATCGACGTGCTGGTCAACAACGCCGGTCTGGCACTGGGCATGGAGCCTGCGCATAAAGCCAACGTCGAAGACTGGGAGACAATGATCGATACCAACAACAAGGGGCTGATCTACATGACCCGCGCCGTGCTGCCGGGGATGGTGGAGCGCAACCGCGGACACATTATCAATATTGGCTCTACCGCAGGTAGCTGGCCCTACGCCGGCGGCAACGTCTACGGTGCGACCAAGGCCTTTGTACAGCAGTTCAGCCTCAACCTGCGTACCGATCTGCACGGTACGGCGGTGCGCGTGACCAACATTGAGCCGGGCCTGGTAGGCGGCACCGAGTTCTCCAACGTTCGCTTTAAAGGCGACGACGATAAAGCGGGCAAA
Organism: Enterobacter sp. C2; assembly: GCF_019880405.1. Classification (NCBI taxonomy): domain Bacteria; kingdom Pseudomonadati; phylum Pseudomonadota; class Gammaproteobacteria; order Enterobacterales; family Enterobacteriaceae; genus Enterobacter; species Enterobacter sp. C2. Next base: position 2,031,358 of record NZ_CP082269.1, on the reverse strand, counting down.
ACTTACGAAAACACTAACGCACTGAGCGCAGAGGATGTGTGCGAAGCCGTCTGGTGGGTCGCGACTCTGCCGAAGCACGTTAACATCAATACCCTTGAGATGATGCCGGTTAGCCAGACCTGGGCTGGCCTAAGCGTGCATCGCAGCTGATATTTCCCTCCCGGCCTGCGGGCCGGGTATGGGATGCAGATCAAATAGATGGTATGGTAGGCGGGTCACTATTCTATTAAGTAAGAGCGCATGGCCGTCGAAACCCACCTTAATCCTGTATTGCCTGTTAATCAGCAAATTTACCGTATCCTGCGCCAGGATATCGTACATTGTCTGATCCCCCCCGGCACGCCGCTGTCGGAGAAAGAGGTATCGGTGCGGTTTGACGTCTCGCGCCAGCCGGTTCGTGAGGCTTTTATCAAACTGGCTGAGAATGGACTGATTCAGATCCGTCCCCAGCGCGGCAGCTACGTCAATAAAATCTCCATGACTCAGGTTCGCAACGGTTGCTTTGTGCGTCAGGCTATTGAGTGCGCCGTCGCCCGCCGGGCCGCAACGCTGATCACCGACAGCCAGCGTTATCAGCTGGAGCAGAACCTCCACCAGCAGCGGATCGCTATCGACCATAAGCAACTGGATGATTTCTTCCAGCTTGACGATGAGTTTCATCAGAAGCTGGCGCTGATTGCCGACTGCCAGCTGGCGTGGGATACGGTGGAGAACATCAAGGCGACCATTGACCGGGTGCGCTATATGAGCCTCGATCACGTCTCCCCGCCGGAGAAGCTGCTGCGTCAGCATCAGGATATCTTTGATGCGCTGGCGAAGCATGACGTAGAGGGCGTAGATAAGGCGATGACCGCGCATCTGGAAGAGATTGGCGAGACGGTACAGCTGATCCGCCAGGAGAACAGCGACTGGTTTAGCGAGGAGTAAGCGGAGATCGGGCGTAGTGGGCCGGATGGGAGCGGTTACTGGCTGTGTCCCTGCGGCTCGCCCAGCAGGGCTTAGGTGTCCCCTGTGTACTGGTGCCGTTTGTCGCTGGCGAGCTATTAGCGTTAGTTATTCCAGCTTATATACAGGCCGCAATTAAAATCATTTTTATTAGACTGTACAGCAATCTCGCCCCAGGAATATTCAAAAACCACACCGTAGGGTGGCTGGGATATATCGTGCTTTGATACAAAATGAAGGGTGCTTTCCAAAAAGGCCTTTACTCTCGCCTCTTCTCTCAAGAGTAAGTCTACATTCGCCCTTAGCTCCCAATCATGCAAGGAAGAATAAAACTCCGTCCCTTTTTCAACCATAAATATCTTTTTTTCGAACTTTTCCATCGCTGGCCAAAGTTCTAAAGAATACTCTCTCCCAAGCCATGAGACGCTTTCCACGTAGTAGCCATAACAACCGAACTCTTTTAAATCGTCATTTTCTCTGTAAAAGCAACTCCCAACAAACTGCTCCCGAGACTGCAAATTAATCGAATGGTTATCAATGGTAACATTGCCATCACGTTCATTTAAAATCATCTTTTTCATAAATAAATAACCTTATTAAATCATTATCAATATTAGATCATTGCCAATAGCTCAGTAAATTCATCCATATCTTTTCCTCACCTTCAATTACTACGCTGTAATCGTTGAACTTCCTTCTATACTCTAAAAAAAGCAGTTGAATAGGTCTGATGGTTACGGTCCTGTTCCTTCTCGATCCATCGACAAGCTCTTTTAACTCCTGCAAATAAAATTCATCTTTTACTCTAGCGGTAAAATAGACATCGAGAAAATCTAAAACCTCATCGTAGGATTCAATATCCACTCTCGCCCTCTTACTGAATTCTAACTCGCCTGTGAATAGCGTAATTTTACTTTTTACTCCCACCGCTCGTCAAGATACGGCGTAATGCTTTCGATTGTGAGAAACTTTGACTTGCAATTTATATATAATTGATTGCTACATATTTTTATTTCACTGTGACTTTCGCTGGAAAATATTTCTGGTGAGCAAATAAAACCTATCCCTTTCCCTTTCACATCCAACTCTATTATACCTCCAAATGTGATTACTACACTAAGGGCATTGAACTTGCTCTTACTCCATTTTTCCGGGTAAGATGAAGGAATATTTCTGCTATAAAATTGAAATGTCACATCTGAAAAACGTTCAAATGAAAAACTATTTACTTCAACAGACTGAAGACTTAACTCCCCACCAAACATGAACTTTATTTTTTCTTTCCCTAAGGCATTATCAAACCACATATAAAACCCTCAAAGTTATCATATCCATGAGTCCTGACGTACTACCTGCATCCAGCTATTGGGGTGATCTTACCTTGAAATGAGCCTCAGCGCCATGACCAGGGGTAGCTTTAGGATGTCCCAAACATAGAACCAGCACGCCCCTCCGGTTTATGAAAAAATCAATTAACTTTCCAGATGATCAACTAAGAGATTGATTTTTGCATACTCTACGTCAGTGAAGTCACCATGAGCCAGGTAACCACAAAAACTTCTATATAAAATTCTTAACTCATTTTCTGATGTCTTTTCATCCTTTAATATCTTTAGTGCTGTTTTATAAAATTCTTTACCCTGTAGTTTATTTTCTCGATCAGAACAAGATATAATATCAGTCAATAACTCTATGGCTTTTGTTCTATTCATGGCCGCCTCAAAAACTCACCTTGTCTGTTCTAATAACCATCTAGTCTGATGATTCATTAACATTAACTATACAATAAAGCCCGGTTTACATGCCACTTCCCTGTGGCTCGCCCCTCCAGGGGTGCGCTACACGCATCAAATGTGTTCCTGACAAATTTGTCCCGATCCAAGGATTGGCCCTGCATGCACAGGTTCTGGGCATGTCCTGCCAGCTATATCCATCCAATGTCTGAGCCTTGAGGATGAGCGAATAATATCAATTTTTCAAAAACATAGGAATTATATTTGTAATTAGGTTTTTAAAAAAAATTAACACACCTATAATTATTATATTATGTACTATAGAGCCCTAGATATCAACACTGTTAAAAACTCCTACTATATACGATTGATAGCGGGCTGGTTGTATCTCTCTATAGGTAAAAACAACTAAAACATCATGAATCCCTTTCAAGCATTTATTTTCTGATAACCTTAACGGACTTTCTTTATATCTATATCTTTGAATTAATCTATCTGATAATTTCACACCGCGAATTTTACTTGCAATTTTTATTTTTGTGTTATCCTCAAGGTCATCAAAATCCTTTGAATTATATAACCCGAAATAAACTTTAGCGCCGCAGAATGGGCATGATATTTCTTTTTCATTTCTTAGGAAGTCATCTTCAAGACCATCATGAATAAGAATCTTTTTCTTTTGCAAATTGATTAAAGCCATGTTTTCCTCAAAAATCCGTTCTCAACAAGTTTTTCAATTGCTTCGGGTGTTTCATAATGTGTTCCGTAACCCGGTTGTCCAAACCATGGTATAGCAGGACCATTATCTACTGGCAACGGTTTTAAAACTTCATAAGTTGAATATGGTTTGTTTAAAGTAGATTGCTGAAGAGCTCTACCCTCGAATGATGATACAGCCGCAGATATAAAAGTACCAATATTGTGGAAACCATCAATGTCTTTCCAACCACCATAACGGTCAACCTTAGTTTCAAGTTTGATAGTCGTTTTTGTTACAGTAATAAATCCCGGGTTTGGAGGCCATGCCCCAGGACCCATAAAAAATTCCAGGCTTTGCCAGTCTTTTTTTTCATAATTTATAAGCTTTTGAAGCATCTGTCCGTGTTTGGAAAACACCTTAAGATTTGGAGTGGAAACCATTCCATTCCTTTTGGCATCTACTCAACCCCCACGAATCCACCCACCCCAGCGTTCAGTAAATAGTAGGCGTACTGAATGAAAGCGACTAAATAAAAATAAGCCGGAAAAGTTAATTTCTTGCCCGGCTTTTTAATTTATTTTATCAATCTATATAATTCTTTTCTTAACAAATCAAGTTCATTATTCTCATCTTTAAGAGGCATGCCTGATTGATGCAGAACGAGATCATTAAACGATCCCATCCCGCCATATAACCCTCTTAATTTATACAAGCACTCATCATAGTTATAGTTCAACTCCACAGAATGCTTTTCAAATATATCAGCCCAATATTCCTCGTCATTTTCACGAAGAATTTTTACAATATCAGCAATTAACTTACGAACATCATTTTTCATAGTAACGGCTCTTGTCCTAAAACTTGCACACCGGGGATATCCCAAGGCTCTGGTATTACAATTTGCTGTGTACCACCAAGATAAATACCATTTTGGTATCCAACCTCACCGACATAAAGTTTTGTTCCAGCAGGTACTTTAAATTTAAAAACAGTGTCTAAAGGTGAACTTCCTCCACCCGGCCAATTTGGTAGCACTGCCTTATCAATTCGCGTTTGAAGCACACTTTAGGGCTTATCAAAACTAAAAAATCGCCCAAATGGATGCCCTTCAACACCGGCACGATATAATTCAGTATCTTGAGACAAGATAATCCTCCTATATTTCCCACCGGCAAAAGTACCTGCAAGATCATCACTCAACGGTCCGGGATTTATTGCTGAATATTCCCCGGAGATTTTTCCTTTGCATAATCCAAGCGGATCCACCCACCCCAGCGGATTTGGTGCATACTGGTAGAGGTTCAGTCCCCCCGCCAGCCCTATCGGATCCTGCTGGGCGAACCGTCCGCAGTCCGGGTCGTAGTACCGGAACAGATTATAGTGAAGACCCGTCTCCCGATCCAGATACTGACCCTGCATCCGCAGGTTCTGGGCATACGGCAGCTGTACGTCCCGCTCATGCAGCAGTTTTCCCCACGCGCTGTTCTGTGCTTCCTGGCACACCTGCCCCTCTGCATCCGTCAGGCGCTCCGGCGTGCCGTTGGGCTGGTTATGGAACCAGTAGATGTCCGGGGTATTCACGCCGTCAATACGGGCCAGCGGCTCGTGGCTGTGCTGATCGCTGTAGACGTAGGTCAGCGGCACCTCATTCCGGATCTCCTGCAGCAGCCGGAACCCTTCCCAGATAAACCGGGTGGTGACCTCCCTGCCGTGCGGCTGCCCTGCCAGCGTCCGGCGGCAGGTCTTACTGATGCGCCTGCCCAGCGGATCGTAGCGGAAGCTGACCGCCACCTGCGGCCGGGTGCGGTCGCGCGGCCGGCTGGTGACCTCCGCCAGGCGGTGCTCCCCGTCGTAGCGGTAGTGCCAGCAGGTCTGACCGTCGTCCTTCTCCACGGTGCGGCCGTGGATGTCGTGGCGCCAGTGAATACCGTTAAGCTGCGTCACACGGTTAGCGTGCACTGCTTCTGTCGCTTTTCCGTCCAGCGGGTTGCCTGCCGCATCCCACCGCCACTGCTCCCGGCCCGGCAGCGTGCCATCCTGTGACAGCAGCCGCCCGGCGCTGTCGTACTGCCAGTGATACCAGCTGAACGGATCGTCGTCGCGCTCCTCGCGCACGGGGTTGTTGCGGTAGTCGTAATCCCACCGGCGGGACCAGCGGCGCGGGGCCGGGCGCTGCGCGCTGCCGGTGAAGACGTCCCGGCGGTGCAGGCGGCCCGGGCGGTCATAGTCGCTGCGGGTGGTGAGCGGGCCCTGGGTGCGGCTGACCTCCCGGTGCAGTTCGTCGCGGGTGAAGTCCGTCACCGGCAGGCCGTCAAGGGCGATGCCCAGCAGGTGACCGCTGCCGTAGTAATGCTGTTTCAGCGTGCGCCCGTCCGGCAGCCGGACCGCCGTGCGGTTCCCGGTTGCGTCATACTCCCAGGTCAGTTCGCCGTGCTCGCCCTGCTCGCGCGTCACACGACCGAGGGCGTCATATTCAAAGGAGAGTTCCTGCTCCGCCTCGCGGCTCCACGCACCGGCTGAAAGCGCAGGGTGCAGGGCGATGCGGCTCAGCAGTCCGCCCCTGGTGTAGTGCCGGCGGGTCTGGCCTTCGGGCGTGGTGTGCGTTAACAGCTGTCCGGCCGGGCTCCAGGCGAAGGTGTGGGTGATGGCGTCCGGATGCCCGGCGGCGAAGGTGCGCGACACGGTGCGCCCGCAGGCATCATAGCCGTAGCGGGTGACAACCCCGTCCGGCCCGGCTTCCTCCAGCAGCAGGGAGTCTGCCCCCGGGCGGAACCGGTACGTCTCCCCGTTCTCATTCTCCAGCGCGGTAAGGCGTCCCCGGCTGTCCCAGGTGCGGCGTACTGTCCCGCCCCGCGGGTCCGTGGTGACGACCAGCCGCCCGGCCTCATCGTAAGCAAAGGTGCGGCGTTTACCGTCCGCCCCCTCGTGCGCCAGCGGCAGGCCCTGTTTACTCCAGATGAGGCGCTCCTGCCAGCCCTCCGCCCGCGCCAGCAGCACCGGGCGGCCTGCCGGGTCATAACCCCGGCGGGTCTCCTCTCCGTCCGCCGTGATTTCTGCGCTGAGCCAGCCCCGGGGATGCCAGCGGTAGCGGGTCACCCGCCCGGAACAGTCCGTGGCGCGGATGAGCTGCCCGGCGTCGTTATACTCCATGCGGCGGCTGTTCCCGGCGGCATCCACCTCCTCCACCACCCGGCCATATTCATCGCGATGAAGCAGCGTGCTCTGCCCCAGGGCGTCGACGATACGCGCCAGGCCGTGGTGCGCATCGTAGTAAAAGCGCGTGGTTGTCCCGTCCGGCTCCGTGACCGCCACCGGCAGGGCGCGGTGCACCAGCCACTGCGTTGCGCGGACGTTGCCGTCCGCGTCGGTCTCCTGCACCCGGTTGCCGCTGTCGTCATACACGAACGTGACGGCATGCCCGGCGGGGTCGGTGCGGCGCACCAGCTGCTCATGTTCGTTCCAGTCGTAACGCCAGCTTTCACCCCGCTCATCCACAAAGCGGGTGATGAGCTGCTGGTCGTTCCAGTAGTGACGGCATGTGTGTCCGTCATACCGGCTCACGGTGGTCAGCCCGGCCTCCAGGTCATAGGCGATGCGGCAGCCGTCGCCGGTGCTGGTCCGGGTCTCCACCACCCGCCAGTGGTCGGCGTGCTGCCAGCGGTACTCACTCTCCGGCCCGCCCGCCAGGCGGTGCCAGACCATCAGGCCGTGGTCGTTGTAGCGGTACTCCCGCGTGGTCACGCCCGCGGGGTCGGTGGCGGCAGCCAGCTGTCCGCGCGCGTCGTAGCGCCAGCGCATCAGCGGCCACGTTTTATCCCCGCCGGAGTGCGTGGCGGCGGTGACCCGCTGCGGGAAGCGCTCATCCTCATAGTGCAGCGTGACGTCGATGGCGCGGGGTTCGTCATGGATACTGACCAGGCGGCCCTGCGCATCCCACTCCGTTTCCAGGGCGTTGCCATATTCATCGCTGAGCGAGGCCAGCCGGAGCAGGCCGGGGTCAGTACGCACAGGCTTAAACAGCCGCCAGACGGCCCCGTCCTCATCCGCAATCGCCACGTCGCCGTGCGCATTGCGGCGGACCATCACCCCCTCGCTGATGCTGTACAGTGCCTGGTCGACCGCAGGAAGCGTAAAGCGCAGCTCACGCCCGGTCTCATCCCACCAGGTCACCTCGTTTTCATGCAGCATGAGACAGCTGTCATACGCGGTGGCCCAGCCCTGGCCGAAGAGCCCTTCGCGGGTGTTCAGGCTGTTGTAGCTGCGCTGCCAGCGCAGGGGGAAACACCCCGGCAGGGAGAAATCAAGCTCATGCTCGTCATTCAACACCTTCACCCCGGTGGCAGCGTGCACCGGGTGCGGGGAGGCAAAGAGCGCGTTAACGGCCATATCCGCCAGCATGCCGCCCCCGGCGGCCGCCAGCGCACAGGGCATGTTTTTCAGAATGGTGCCGGGGCGGCCGCGGATGAGCGACAGGGCCACCATCGCCAGGGTCAGCCCCGGCACCTTACCGCTTTTAATATCCCGCACCCGCAGGGTCCCGCCGCCGATAATCACGTTCGGCGACACCGCACCCGACACGGTGCCGCCGCAGGTGGTGCGGTCCCCGGTGCGCACCGCGGGCTGGCCGTTGATAAACACGCTGTCAGACCCCTCCGCCAGATACTGAGGGCCTGAATGTCTGTCACACAGCACCCGGTCCTCTTCCCGCGGCGTGGTGCCCGGGTCGGCGGAGGCCACGGTGGGCTGCCACATCTCACTGCCCATCTGCCCGGCGGCAGCGAGCAGGATCCCGCCGTAATCGGCAAAGCTGTCCGGGGACTGTGGCTCCGGGTCCGGCATATCCGCCGGGGTGAGCCTGCCCGCTGCCCGGGCCGCGGGCAGGCCGTTGATAATCACATCCGGTGAGCCGGTGACGATGTTACCCGCCGGCGAAGGCGGAAAGAGCCTGTCCCCCAGCCCCGCCGCCGCCCGGGTGATGTCGTCCGTGATGCCCGCCAGGTTCGCCAGGACGCCGCCGATGATGCCGCTTAACACGCAGCCGGAGCCGATGGCAGCCACCCCTGCGGCCGCCGCGCCGGTACCCAGCAGCGGGGCGGCCACGGTGGCTGCGGCTGCGACGGCCGAGCCGGCGACGGCATATGCCACGCCCTCAGCCATAATGCCGGTGATATCGGCGAAGACGGATGAGTGAATAATCTCATCGCCCTGACGGGCCGCGTGATTGTCGCTCATGATTCAGACGTCCGGGTGCTATTCAGCCTCAGAGTCTGTTTCAGTGCGTCCCAGCGCTCGCCATCTTCGTCAGTGAACGGACGCAGCGCAGAGAGGGTAAAAATCATCAGGACGGGTTTATCCGGTATCTGAACGGCGAGCTGCCGCTGCCACAGGCGCTGCCCGCTGCGCTCATATTCGGTTTCGACTTCTGTCGCAGGGATATTGCTATCCGCCCCTGCGGTTACACGCTGAAAGTCACTCTGGGTAATCTCTTTCATTTGCGTACGTAGCACGTCCCGCTGGCGCTGAAATTCTTTTTCGGCATCGCTGCCTTCAGGAATAGTGCCCCGGCTGACCACCACGGATAAACCGCTTTCGTCATCGCGCAGAACATTTATGCTGGTGTCCCGCCATGCGGCAGGAAAAAGGGAAAACGTCCCTTCCTGAAAGGTGTATTTCATAATTTAGTTTTGCTCCTGCGCTAATAATAAAATCCGTCTTATTTAATGCCGGGCATGTCAGAGCGAGACGCTTATTACTGCAACAGTTAATAACAAACGATTAGCGTTTCAATAAACGCTTCAAATGATAAAAAATGCACCTGTACCTTACCCGCTGAGTTTCTCTGCGTTTTAACTTAAAATGCTATTGCGTCGCCAACAATTATACACCCCCTGAATATGACAGGCGATTACAAGGGGCGATAAAATAAATGCAGTTATTAGTGAGCGCTGGTAGCCTGCGTACTGCGTTAATTCATCTTATTTTCTTTTGACCAGATACCCTTCTCGTTGAGAATGATCTTATTATTGCTGATAATAGTCAGGCTATCATCAACTTTACTCAGCATATAGGCCACCTGCCCGTTCTTGAACTCATAGATGATAATTGGGCATGAAGCGGAATCGCACCTCGCCCTTGATGCCTTGCCAGTAAGAGTTAACTCTGCACCATCTTTTTTACGTTTGCCATAATAGGTCGCATCGTTACATTGACCATCGGGTTGACACTGTGTGGTAATTTTGATGACAAACTTGTCTGAAGTAAAATAGTCCACTTCAGATCCTTTTCCGCGTTTTTCCTCTGCCAAAGTGAAGCTCATACCTTTGAAGCGTGTAGCCCACTCATTGATAGCAGGATGAACATTATGAAGCTCATCATCATTCGTTTTGTAATGAATGAGTTGTGCATCTGGCGTGACCCACCCAGCATAGACTTTACCATTCGGGTAAATAACGAAAGCGGAGGCATTTTCAAGATAGAGATCGTTCAGCCAACCCTCGACAAAAAGCCCACCGTCCGGCGTCTGATGAGGCTCGCCAAAAACGTCAAAATTTTCGATAAAGGCGTTATAGTCCTCACCTAGCGTGTCCTGGATTTGAGACTGGATCTCTTTATCACTCAAGGAAGCTGATACCTGCTGAAGCTGACTATATTTTGTGAGATCGATTGAGCTTAATGCCGCCAGCGGCATAAACAGTAAAGTTGAGAAGAGCGGGAGCAGAGCATACTTCTTAAACATAACTACACCTTCCATGCGCTTTTGAACTGATTTATTCTATCAGTCCGGGGTTGCATTTCTACCCACTTTTAATTGCAACGCATTACTGCTTTTAATCACCTGCAATCACCACCCTGGCCAGGCAATCAGGATCTTTTACCGTAAAGCTGAAACTGATTTTTTGCCTATTGATATCCGCAGGCGTACTAAAGCTGGTAACCTCATTTTCCGAGTGACCACGAGGATAGTCTGTCATGCTTAAATCATGATAATGCTCTTTAACGCTTGTAAGTGTAATACATTGATTCGACGGCGAGAAAATGAGCAGAGGACTCATGCCTTGTCGATTTTTACTTAAGCGTAATTCAATGGAAGAAATTAGCAGGCCATCCGCAAGTTTGACAGGCTCAGCCGTATAAAAATGTATATACTCGTTTTCACTAGATAATCTGAACGTCAATAATGCGTTATCTACATCATTAATGGATAGGTTTTTGATAGCTGAGCTCGCCGCTGGAATAAACTGCCAAATATTTTGCGGCAGTAAGCTTCCCTCCGCTATTCCTGTACAGAGCAGCATGGCAATTGCTAAACCTGTTTTGATAGCAATCATAATTTTCACACTCCCTCCGCCACGATAACTTTCGTACCCCATGCGTGCATTACTCTAGACAATCGGAATAATGATTATGAGCAGCTGTCTATCTTTTGAGCCTTTTTAACGATCAGTAAAACCCTGGTGTAATGATCGGCCGACACCTGATGAATCAGACTCCCCTCCAGCTTTGCGCATCCGCGAACCGTTACCGGCCCCTTGTATGAAAACACCTGCATCGACTTTACCTTCTGTTCAGGTTGGTTGTCAGGATCGTCATCATCTGTACCTGCAGATGGTAACACGCTAACCGGTTCTGCCAGGAAGACAACCGGAACCGCCACCTTTTTATCGCTGGCGTTTTCGCCATAGCCAGGCGGCCCGGCAAACTGCTTTTCAACAACTTTACCGACGATCGTAACTGTTTCAGGCTCATAGTGGTAGACCGTTTCAGCGTAAAGCGAAGCGCTTGAAAGCAAGAACAGCAATCCTGCCATACCTCGGGTTTTTATGTTTTAATGTAAACATCGCCTGCCTTTTAATAAGGAAGTTTTGAAAGCCTACTGGGAGTTGAATTTTTTGTATCGCTTTTGTCTTTTAAGGTACTCCGTATCTTGCTCGTGGGGCAGGATAACCTTTAAGCCCTGTGCCATTTGTGAAGCTATGTAATTTGCATTAGAGAGATGCCCGGCAAGCTCTTCATCGGTAGTATCAAACTCTTTAGATGCTAGTGCACCGAGGTTTAAAGTATGTAACTTACTTTTGTCGCTTTCGGTACCGATCAAAATGCCCTTGATATACTCTAACTGCGCTTTGGCTAACGAGTATAATGAAAACTCTGGCTTACTTGAAATTCGTAGGCTGACCACATGGATGGCATCGTTGATATAATCAAGCGCCGTATAACTTTCTTTGTTCATCAAACCTCTAAATATTCGTAATAGCACACGCTCAGCGTTGAGTTTTAATTTCATACGAAAATAACAACTTTCAGTTCACCCACTGACCTGCCTGGTTTACCAGCACTCTCCCCCCTTCACTGACGGTTAATTTCACCGGTTTATAGTCAACTTTGTAACTAACGTTGCTATTAACAAACTCTGCACCTACCACCTCACCTGCTGAGCTTTGCAGCGTCTTACCTTTGAGTGCCATTACGCTGTTATCACTTTTGCGCACGCCCAAATAAGACACGTCATTACACGGAGCGTTAAAATCACCGCAGTGACTGGTAATCATAACAGTGAATTTTATTGTAGAAAATTCTCGTGTGACCGAAGCGGTAGCAGGAGATTGCCGTGTGAGAACGTAATTCAGAGGGGCGTAGTAATCGCCTTTGATCGGCGCTTTTGTAAGCTGCCACTTCATCTGTTCTCCATTGAGTTCAAGCCTTGCATGACCGTTTTTACCCCCGAATGACGAACTAAACACGACTTCTGCCTTGCCATTTCTGACTATGCCATGAACGTTTATTTCATCATCTGGCGGACAATCAATACGATTACCGGCCTGGGCAATATAACAATAGGTTCCGGTTAATGTGTTATCTTTCTGTCTCAATGATAAATCTAACATTGATAGTTCTTTGTTTTCTCCATGCCATTGGCCAGCGAAGTTAACTTCTGCTATAGCAGGCAAGCTAAAAGCACTTTCTAAAACTATAAAAATCAAAGATTTGATGTTTTTCAAACTACCACCTTAAAGCAGCACACCTTAACTCCCCTTTCCCGACCTAAATTTCGCCTGTACCGCCGCCTCGATATTATGTTTATGTCCTGCACCCGGCGCGGTAGTTCCTGGCTGTGTGCCGGATACATTGAGGTGTATTTTGCTGCCGGTGGTGATGTACCCTTCCCCCTCAACAAAGAGATTAAACTCTTTGCCGATCAGGTTAATCTGACCGTTGGCGTTCAGCTCAATAGCACTTTCCCCGGATACCAGACGCAGCTTCGTACCCGAAGCAATAACATACTGCTCGACGGCGGCATCCAGCTTGCCTTTACCGGTCAGGATCTCGGTTTCCCCTTTCACTGCCTGAGTCTGGTTAGCTTCAACACGGTGCAGTTCGCTTTTGCGCACATAGTGGCTGCGTGCGCCGTTAACGCTGTGTGTCTCATCGTTTTTGACATGGGTATCCATATTGCGCTCGGCCTGGATCCACACCTGCTCCTCTCCCGCCCTGTCTTCAAAGCGAAGAACGTTGGCGTTATCCGGCGAGCCATCCTTGGTGCGGCTCATGAATCCCATCTGCGTCGCAGCTGCCGGGAGTGTCCACGGGGGCATGCTCGCCTCGTTGTACACCCTCCCGGTGACTAATGGCCGGTCCGGATCGCCGTTGATAAAATCCACGACCACCTCGTCGCCCACGCGCGGGATCTGCACCCCGCCATAGCCCTGGCCTGCCCACGCGCTGGAGACGCGCACCCAGCACGAGCTGGTATCATCCCCCTTCGCCAGCCGGTCCCAGTGGAACTTTACCTTCACCCGGCCGTATCTGTCCGTCCAGATGCTCTCGCCCTCTGGTCCCACCACCTTTGCGGTCTGCGGGCCATAGGTACGCGGCCACGAGGTGGTCTGTGCCGGGCGGAACACCACCGACGCTGGGATGACCGTAAACACGGTAGAGTGAACGGTGTCATCTTCAGATCCGCTGGCGTAACGGTTCTCCACAAATTCATAGAGTGCGGAGGTGGTCAGGTACTCGCCATTGTCGCTGAAGAACGGCGCATCGCTCAGGGTGAAGGTATTTCCCGGCGCAATACCCATGGCCGTGGCGGTGGCATTTATTTGCCGGTGCTCCACCTGCCATCGCTCCTGGCGGATGCGGGCATAGAACTCGCCGTGCCCGTGCTCAACAAAGCGTCCCGGCCAGTCATAAACATCGATGCTCCCCGGCTGCGGCGAGGCCGGGTTCTGCTGCGCCTGGAGCATCCATGCGTTCGGTTTGCGAAAGTCGTAGTCGTCCAGGCTGTAGATGCCCGGCGTCACGCTCTCCTCCAGTGCCCATCTGCCGATACCCTCTTCGTCCGTGCTGCCACCCGACGGCGTCACATGGTAGGGGATAATTTCATAGCCGCTGAAAGGTTGATGCTGCACGGCTGCATCCGTCAGTACCAGCGTATGCCTGTCCGCCTCGTGGCGGAAATGGTAAGCAATACCCTCCAGCTCCATCAGGCGGCTAATAAACGCGAAGCTGCTCTCCTGATACTGTACGCAGTAGTCCCACACCCGGTAGCTGCCGGTGAGTCTGTTTTCCACGCTGACATGAAACTCGCCCAGCAGGGTGGCGACGATGTGCGGCACCGTCTGGCTCTGGAAAATACGCAGGTTGCGGTCACGCTTCATCGGCCACAAATCTGGCTCGATGGTCAGCTCGTACTCCGCGTAGCGCGTGCCGGTCAGCTCCACCGCACTTACGCCAGCCTTAGTGATTTTGCCGTTGATGTAGCGCGGCGACAGCGGGTTCTGCGTCGGGAGGGTAATGGTCACCGGCTGGCCCAGCAGCGTGCTGCGATCCAGACGGGCATCGGTGCCGAGCACGGTCAGCCTCAGTTCAAACGACTCAGACATCGCCTCACGGCCAGAGAGTTTCCAGAAAAGCAGCCCCTCAACGGGAAGCTGAACGGTTATTCGGTTGTGCAAAATTCATGATCCGTTTAAGCAAAATAAAGCGGATCTATAACCTGACCGCCTGACTGGTTGCACCGGCAGGATGTAAGCAGATTATTCCTTTCAGAAGCAGGCCAAAGGTGAAGAGAGGGCTTAAGAGCTGGGTAGGATATCGGAGGAAGAAGACAGACAGGTCACTCAGCAGCCATATACCGCCACACGGTAAATGACAAAAAAGGCTCAGTAGCAACAGCCGCTAATAATTTGATAAATAACGCATTAGGAAATTCTTAGAGGCCAGAAAAACAAAGAAAAATGCCGATCGCTGTTAATAGACCGGCATTGCACTATGAAAACCGCTTTTGATTAACGTTGAGCGTATTGCGCGACGGTGGCTTTCGCCCCCTTCGCCAGCAGCTGCTGATAAGCCTGCTGAACCTGTTCCACGAAGGCACGCTCCTGCGGCAGCTCTTTGCCAAAAATCGCCTCGATGCCCAGCAGCGCCATCACGCGGGATTCGCCCTCTTCACTGCCGTTAACCGCATGCTGAATAGTAGACAGCAGCGGATCGCTGACCTCAATCGCCTGCCCTTGCTCATCTACGCCGCCAACATAGCGCATCCAGCCTGCCACACCCAACGCCAGCAGGGAGAAGTCGCTGTTGTGCACCAGATGCCAGCGCACGGAATCCAGCATACGCTGGGGCAGCTTCTGGCTGCCGTCCATGGCGATCTGCCAGGTGCGGTGGCGCAGCGCCGGGTTGCTGTAGCGGGCAATCAGCTGATCGGCATAGTGAGCCAGATCGACGCCCTTCACCTTCAGCGTCGGAGCCTGCTCGTTTAACATCAACGTATGCGCAGCGTGGCGATAGTTTTCGTCTTCCATGCACTCGTTGATATGCTGGTAACCAGCCAAATAGCCGAGGTACGCCAGGAACGAGTGGCTGCCGTTGAGCATTCTCAGCTTCATCTCTTCAAACGGCACCACGTCGGCAACCAGCTCCGCGCCTGCTTTTTCCCATTCCGGGCGTCCGGCAACAAAGTTATCCTCGATCACCCACTGACGGAACGGCTCGCAAGCCACGCCTGCCGGATCGCGTACCCCGGTCAGCTGTTCGATTTTGTCGAGCGTATCGGCCGTTACGGCTGGAACAATACGGTCCACCATGGTAGACGGGAAGGTGACGTTTTGCGCGATCCAGTCGCCAAGCTCAGCGTTCACCGCCCGGGCGTAGGCGCAGACCACGTTGCGTACCACGTGACCGTTTTCCGGCATGTTATCGCAGGACATTACGGTAAAGGCTGGCAGGCCAGCGGCTTTGCGGCGAGCCAGCGCTTCAACGATAACGCCCGGGGCGGATTTCGGCTGCTGTGGATTTTGCAGATCGGCGACGATCAATGGATGATCCAGCATTAGTTCGCCGGTGGCAGGCGCGTGGCAGTAGCCTTTCTCGGTGATCGTCAGAGAGACAATCGCCACCTGCGGCTCACAGAGTGCGGCAAATATGGTTTCCAGACCGTCGACCTGCGCGTGCAGAGCGCGTTTTACCACCCCGACCACGCGCGCCGTCCATGCGTCGGCAGACATCTCCGCTACGGTGTAAAGATTATCCTGCTGCTTAAGATCGGCAATCTGCTGCTCGCCGCCGATCAGGTTGACCTCGCAATATCCCCAGTCGCTGTTGTGCTCTGCCGCCAGGATATCCGTGTAGACGCCCTGGTGGGCGCGGTGAAATGCACCAAAACCTAAATGGACGATACGGGGAACCAGTTTGGTGCGATCGTATTGTGGAAGAGTTGCTTTTGCTTCTAATAGCCGGTTTTCCATGATTAAGACTCATTAATTGGTTGACTACACTGACTAGAATGGCAGTACACAAGAGATGCCGTCTGCCTCCACGATACGTGAAGCGACGGCATTTATATTGATTTGTATTAACTTTTGCTTAATTGGTCTGATATCTTTTTAAACCTGTCAGACAACATACCACTACCTGTTAGTGACGGCGTGACGAAGCCGCAGCATAGGCGTTGTGATTACCTACCGTTCCCTGTTTACCCTGCGGCTCAGCGGCATCTTCCAGCGTACTCAGATCGCGGTCGCGTACTTCCGGCATCAGGAACGCAGAGACCAGACCGATCAGGGAGTAGCAGATCATCATCGCGACGATTGGCCACCATGAACCGGTCATGTTACAGAAGATCCCTGCCAGCACCGGGCCAAATCCGACCGCGACCAGACCGCCCGCCTCTTTCGAGATCGCCATCCGGGTAAAGCGGTTACGTGAACCGAACATCTCCGCCATGGTGATATTTTCCAGAGCAAACAGACCCAGCACGGCAAAGTTATGGATGATAATGATCGACATCATAATCACGCCCGGGGTGTAGCTGTTATCCACGATAATCGACACCATCGGGTAAGCGAGAATAATCGCCGAGATATTCAGCAGTATATAGGGCAGACGACGACCAACCTTATCCGACAGCCAGCCCAGCAGCGGGATGGTAATAAAACCAAGGACTGAGCTGATCATCAGCGCATCGGTGGGGATGCTCTTATTGAAAAGCAGAGTCTGAACCAGATAACCCGCGAGGAAGGTCTGGATCAGACCTGAGTTGCCAGCCTGACCGAAGCGCAGACCCGTTGCCAGCCAGAAGGATTTGCTCTTGAACATCGCGCCCAGAGAGCTCTCCTGCGGATTGGCTTGTGCAGGGGCTTCCCCTTCGCTGACCTTCTCAAATACCGGGCTCTCTTTCAGGTTCATACGCAGCCAGATAGCGAAGATCATGACTACCACGCTCGCCAGGAAAGGAATACGCCAGCCCCAGGCTACCAGCTCTTCCCGATCGAGGAAGAAGAACATCACCGCCCAGATAGCCGTGGCGCTCAGCGTGCCGCAGTTGGTGCCCATCGCCACCAGCGAAGAGATAATGCCGCGCTTCCCCTTCGGCGCGTACTCAGCCAGCATGGTGCCCGCGCCGGAGATCTCCGCCCCCGCTCCCAGCCCCTGAACGATACGCAGGGTAACCAGCAGGATGGGGGCAAAAATACCGATCTGCGCATAGGTCGGCAGAACGCCGATTATCGTGGTACAGATCCCCATCATGGTGATGGTGATAAATAGCACCTTTTTACGCCCCACCCGGTCGCCCATTTTGCCGAAGATAAATGCACCGACGATGCGCGCAATATATCCTGCGCCATAGGTTCCCATTGCCAGAATCAGCGCCATGGCGGCAGACTGCTCTGGGAAGAAGATCTCATGGAATACTAACGCCGCCCCCAAGGAGTAGAGCTGGAAGTCCATAAATTCCAGTGCGGTGCCCAGCCAGCCGGAAACGGCGGCTTTCACCAGGTCTGAGGTCGATCTTTCATGTTGTGCTTGAGTCATAATGGCTATCTCTACAGGGTAAGATGTGGACCACGTATCGCAGTAATTGTTATTCCTCGAACGTGAGCAGAACCTTGCAGCACTGCCGCTGGTCTTTCTCAAACAGTTCGATTGCGTCTGTTACGTGGTGATAGTCAAAAGCGTGCGTAATCAATTTATCCGGGTCGATCAGCCCCTTCTCCAGCCAGTCAATGACGACCGGGAATTTGTTGGCGTTCAGGCGTGAGGAGAAGATCGACAGCTCTTTGCCGGTGATCCCCTGCTGAATAATCTGGCTCGGCTCGCTAGAAAAGCCCATCATCACGATGCGCGCTGCCGGTGATGCCAGGCTCACGGCCTCCTGCAGAATCGACGGATGGCAGGCCGCGTCAATAATCAGCGTTGGCTTAACCCCCTTCTCTTCCAGCGCTTCCTGCAGTGACGTTTTACCGTTGTTGATCGTCCAGTCCGCACCGCTTTTTTCTGCCATCGCCAGCCGCTCTTCGATGCGATCGGTGACAATGACCTGCTTAACGTTGTAGACACCCTTCAGCGCCTGAACAGTGACCAGCCCCATCGGCCCCGCACCGTAGACCAGCGCCACATCCTGCTCAGTGGGGCTGACATGCCCGGTGACCTGGGCGGCGATCGTAAAGGGCTCTACCATCACAGCGTGCTTATCCGGAATGGCGTCCGGGATCGCCCAGGCATTTTTTGCCGGGACTGCCGCATACTCGCTAAAGCCGCCGTCACGATGGACGCCCAGCACTACCAGCGAGGTACAGACGTTGGGTTTGCCTACGGAGCAGGGGTAGCAGTGACCGCAGCTAATCACCGGATCAACGGAGACCCGCTGGCCCAGACGTGCTTCATCAACGCCTTCACCCACCGCATCAATGATGCCGAAGAATTCATGGCCGATGACACGCGGATATTTAGCGAACGGGTTATGCCCGCGGTAAATGTGACTGTCTGAACCGCAGATCCCGGCGAGTTTGATTTTAACGCGCACTTCCCCTGCGGCTGGCGTCGGCACCGAACGCTCTTCAATCACCAGCTCGTTCGGTTTCTGAATAACAATGCTCTTCATCATCAACTCCTTTTTACCAGTTCCACAGGGTGCCGTCTTCGAGGCGGGCGACCGGCAGGTAGGCTGGGTCGTAGGGGTATTTCGCGGCCAGCTTCTCATCGAACTCAATGCCGAGGCCGGGTTTCTCGCCTGGGTGCATGTAACCGTTGTCAAAGGTCCAGCTGTGCGGGAAGACCTCCAGCATCTGCTCGGAGTAGCCCATGTACTCCTGCACGCCAAAGTTCGGTACCCACAGGTCGAAATGCAGCGCCGCCGCGTGACAGATCGGTGAGAGATCCGACGGGCCGTGGGAGCCGGTACGTACCTGGTAGAGCGAAGCGAAATCAGCGATACGGCGCATGCCGGTGATGCCGCCCGCATGGGTAATGGTGGTGCGGATATAGTCGATCAGCTGCTCTTCAATGAGCTGCTTACAGTCCCAGATGCTGTTAAAGACCTCACCTACCGCGATTGGGGTTACGGTGTGCTGGCGAATTAAGCGGAAGCAGGCCTGGTTCTCGGCTGGGGTCGGATCCTCCATCCAGAACATACGGAACTCTTCAATGCTCTTGCCAAAACGCGCCGCCTCAATCGGGGTCAGGCGGTGGTGCATATCGTGAAGCAGATGCTCGTTAAAGCCAAACTTGCTGCGCACCGCATCAAACAGCTTCGGCGTAAAGTCGAGATACTTCTCCGTTGACCAGAGCTGCTCTTCCGGCCACTGGCCTTTAGTAGCCGGCTCGTAGGCCAGGCCTTTGCCTTTAGACATGCCGTAGGTGGTTTTCATGCCCGGCACGCCGCACTGAACGCGAATAGCTTTGAACCCCATCTCTTTATGGCGGGCATAATCTTCCAGCACGTCATCAATGCTGTGACCGGTGGTGTGGCAGTAAACCATCACCCCTTCACGAGAGGCGCCGCCCAGCAGCTGATACAGTGGCATGTTGGCTGCCTTGGCTTTGATATCCCACAGTGCCATGTCGATAGCCGAGATAGCGGACATAGTGACCGGACCACGACGCCAGTAAGCGCCCTTATAGAAGAACTGCCAGATATCTTCGATGCGGTGCGCGTCGCGGCCAATCAGCTGCGGGCAGAGGTGATCCTTAAGATAGGACGCCACGGAAAGCTCGCGTCCGTTCAGCGTGGCATCGCCCAGACCGACAATCCCCTCGTCGGTGGTAATTTTGAGGGTGACAAAATTGCGCCCCGGACAGGTAACAAATACTTCAGCCCCTACAATCTTCATCTTCTGATCCTTTACATCTCGGTTGTGATGGAGAGAATCTACGCAACTGAGCTACTACCATACAAGTATGATGATCACAAAACATTCGCTGGATCACAAAAAAAGGCGCTATGCGCGCCCCCATCCTGCCACGATAATCAGCATGCCGCAGAGCGCCACCAGCGCGCCGAGCCAGTCATAAATGCTGAGCTTGACGCCATCCACCACCCGCAGCCAGATCAGCGCGGTGCAGACGTAGACGCCACCGTAGGCCGCGTAGACCCGGCCGCTGGCGGCCGGATGCAGAGTTAACAGCCAAACGAAGGCCACCAGCGCCACTCCGGCCGGGATAAGCAGCAGCGGGCTCGCTCCCCGCTTGAGCCACAGCCACGGCAGGAAGCAGCCGAGAATTTCGCACAGCGCGGTGATAAAAAAGAGCAGCGTGGTATGGAGCATGGCGGTGGTAAACATTACGGGCAACGGCCTTATATCGTTTCAGAAGAATGGTGTAGAATAACGGGAGGCGAGCACCACGTCTTCTCTATCGAACCAAGGAATAACAATGAACATGACCTTTAGTAAATGCCTCTGCGTGGCGGCCATGCTGACGCTGGGTGCGGGCATGATGAGTGCCACAGCCAACGCCGATACAAACAAACTTATCATTGAGTCCGGCGACAGCGCCCAGAGTCGCCAGCAGGCCACGATGGAAAAAGAGCAGTGGAACGATACGCGTAACCTGCGCCACAAGGTGAACAGCCGCGTGGAGAAAGAGTTTGATAAGGCCGATGTGGCTTATGATGCTCGCGATAACTGCCAGCAGAGCGCTAACCTCAACGCCTATTGGGAAGAGAATACCCTGCGCTGCCTTGACCGCCGCACCGGGCGGCCAATCGGACGTTAATCTCAGTAGTAGGCAATGGTATTTTTGATCGCGTACTTATGCTCAACGGCAGGGGTTACGCTTTCATCTACGATCGTCAGGGAGCAGCTCACCGGGTTGTCATGACGATCGTACTCGCAGGCCTGCTTCACGCTGCCGATAGGCTTATCGTTCAGCGTACTGACGCCGGTATAGTCGAGCTTCTTACGTCTGTCCGTTGAGGGCGTTGATTCCACGGACAGATGCATCTCTTTACTGGTGGTCGATTTGCCAAGCGGATACCCTTCCGCATCGTACTTGTAATTAATCTGCAGCTCCTTGCCACGCGCAAGCACCACGAAGCCCTTCTCATCCGTATCCCAGGTCACACCCGCTGACAGGAATTCGGCCAGCTGGCACTTACCCTGCAAACGCAGGCGCTTTTCATGAGTCACGGCATCGACATAGAAGTTGGCATCCAGCACCAGCGCCAGCCCGGTGTTGTTATCCATATCGTGAAGCTCCAGCGTATCAAAACAGCCCTCCTGCGAGAGCGTGCCGGTTACGCGTTTAGAGACTTCTCCCTTATCGTTGAGCAGCGTCTGGCTGAAGTCTTTCACCGGGCCACGCAGTGGGTCAAAGTCAAACTCATTGGAGAAGCTGGCCATCTCCGGCGTAAACGACACCGGCGCTTTGCCGTCGTCGCATCCGGCCAGCACTGCCGTGACGGCTGCCAGCATCATTAACTTTTTCATAAATTCCCCACCCGTTGCACCTTATTAAAGCATCTTAGCAAATTCAGTGATTTATGTAACATCATCCCTTTGTATTACCCACGTCCTCGCACCGTGACCGCGCGCACCTTTTTTGTTCAACGCTGCGCAGGTCGGGTGCAACCCTAACCTGCGCGCCACGGCACATTATTAAAATGTTATTAATTAACAATAGATTAAAAACTGGCACGCCGCTTGCTATTTGAATTCCATCTTGTATACCAGATGGAATTGCTCACTATGACAACAATGACCGGCCTGACCCTGAGCGGTTGGCAGCAGCAGATCCAGCAGCAGCACGGCGAGGTTTTATCTCTGCTGACGGCGCACCTGGCAACCCTCTCTGCCGATGACAATGCCTGGATCACCCTTGCCACGCCCGAGCAGATCGCCGCCCAGCTGGGAGCGTTAACCCCCCGATATCAGCAAAACCCGGCGGCGCTGCCGCTGTATGGCATCCCTTTTGCGGTAAAAGATAATATCGACGTCGCCGGATTTCCGACCACGGCGGCCTGCCCGGCGTTTCGCTATATCGCCAAGCAGGATGCGACTACGGTTGCGCAGCTTAAAGCCGCCGGGGCTATTGTCATTGGCAAGACCAATCTCGATCAGTTTGCTACTGGACTGGTAGGCACCCGTTCCCCATGGGGTGCGGTGAGCAACAGTTTTAATTCTGATTACGTGAGCGGCGGCTCCAGCTCTGGCTCGGCGTCGGCAGTGGCCCGCGGTCTGGTCCCCTTTTCCCTCGGGACCGACACCGCAGGCTCCGGCCGGGTGCCCGCCGGTTTCAATAACATCATCGGGCTGAAACCGACAAAAGGCTGGTTCTCCGCCAGCGGCGTGGTTCCAGCCTGCCGCCTTAACGATACCGTATCGGTGTTTGCCCTCACCGTCAGCGATGCCTGGACCGTTGCCGAGGCGGCGGCAGGCTACGACGCCCATGACGCCTACTCCCGCCGCGCACCGGCCACCGCGCCCGCCGCGCTGCCCGAGCGTCCGCTGTTTGCCATTCCCGACACGCTGCAATTCTTTGGCGACGCCCAGGCCGAAGAGGCGTGGGAGCGCGCTCTGGAGCAGCTACGTGCCTGTGGCGTAACGCTGAAAACCATCGATTTCACACCGTTCGCCGAGCTGGCCGCTCAGCTCTATCAGGGGCCGTGGGTCGCCGAGCGCACCGCTGCCGTAGGAGAGATCATCGACCGCCCGGAGGAGATGGATCCCACGGTATATCAGATTATCGCCGGGGGTAGCCGCTATAGCGCGATAGAAGCCTACAAAGCTGAGTACCTGCGCGCCGAACTGGCCCGCAACATTCAGCAGGCCCTTGCCGAAGTGGACGCGCTGGTCGTGCCTACCTCGCCCACCATCCGCACCAAAGATGAGATGCAGCAGGAGCCGATCCGCTACAACTCGGAGTTTGGCACCTACACCAACTTTACCAACCTGGCCGATCTCAGCGCCCTGGCCCTGCCCGCGCCGTTCCGCGCCGACGGACTGCCCGCCGGGATCACCCTGCTCGCCCCCGCCTGGCACGATCGCGCCTTAGCCAGCTTCGGCATTCGATGGCAGGCGCAGAGCGGCCTGCCCCTGGGGGCAACTGGCAGCCGACTCCCTGCAGGCCAAGCGCTGCCTCTCTCACAGGATCACGTGCGTGTTGCGGTCGTCGGGGCGCATCTGCGCGGCATGCCGCTTAACCACCAGCTGATTAACCGTAAGGCGGTGTTTGTGGAGGCCAGTGAAACTGCTCCCTGCTACCGCCTCTACGCCCTGGCCAACACCCAGCCGGCAAAGCCGGGCCTGGCCCGGGCCAGCAGCGGCGAATCTATTCAGGTTGAGCTGTGGGATATCCCGCTGGCGCGCTTCGGAGAGTTTGTTGCCGAGATCCCGGCCCCGCTGGGGATCGGCTCTCTGGAGCTGGTGGATGGTCGCTGGGTGAAAGGCTTTATCTGTGAGGGTGCGGCGCTCGGCGACGCGCAGGACATTACGGCTTACAAAGGCTGGCGGAACTGGCTCGCCAGCAAGGAGATACAGCATGTTTGATCGCGTACTGATTGCCAACCGGGGCGAAATCGCCTGCCGCGCCATCCGCACCCTGCGCCGTCTGGGGATCGTGAGCATCGCCGTCTATTCCGATGCGGATAAAAACGCCGAACACGTCAAAGCGGCAGATATCGCCCTGCCGCTCGGCGGAGAGAAGGCCAGCGACAGTTATCTGCGCATCGACAGCATTATTGATGCCGCTAAACAAAGCGGCGCGCAGGCTATCTGGCCCGGCTACGGTTTTCTCTCTGAGAGCCTGGCCTTTGCCGACGCCTGCGAGCAGGCGGGCATTGTCTTTGTTGGCCCCACGGCGCAGCAGATTGGTGAGTTTGGCCTCAAACACCGGGCACGGGAGCTGGCCGCGCAGGCTGGCGTGCCGATGACGCCGGGGACGGGCCTGCTGAACAGCCTCGACGAGGCGCTTCTGGCCGCGCAGCAGATTGGCTACCCGGTGATGTTGAAAAGCACCGCGGGCGGCGGCGGGATAGGCTTGACCCGCTGCGCCGACGGCGAGGCGTTGCAGCTGGCATGGGAGAGCGTCCGCCGTCTGGGCGAGCAGTTCTTCAGCGATGCAGGCGTGTTTATTGAACGCTGCATCGATCGCGCCCGCCACGTCGAGGTCCAGATTTTCGGCGACGGCAACGGCAACGTCGTGGCCCTCGGGGAGCGCGACTGCTCTCTGCAACGCCGCAATCAGAAGGTGGTGGAAGAGACGCCTGCGCCGGGGTTACCGCAGGCGACCCGCTCTGCGCTGCTCGCCTCCGCCGTTGAGCTGGGCAAGCTGGTTAACTACCGCAGCGCGGGCACGGTGGAGTACATCTATGACGCCGGGCAGGATGCGTTCTACTTTCTTGAGGTCAACACCCGCCTACAGGTAGAGCACCCGGTCACTGAGTCCGTTACCGGTCTCGACCTGGTGGAGTGCATGCTGCGCGTTGCCGCCGGAGATACCATCGACTGGGCGCGGCTCCAGCGCCCACCGCAGGGCGCGGCGATTGAGGTGCGGCTGTATGCCGAAAATCCGCTGAAGAATTTCCAGCCGAGTCCTGGCGTGCTGACCCACGTGAGCTTCCCGGAGAACGTGCGCGTCGACAGCGGCGTCACCACCGGCAGCGAGGTCTCCGCCTTCTACGATCCAATGATCGCCAAGCTGATTGTCCATGCGGATACGCGCGAGGCGGCCCTGCTTACGCTGCGCGAGGCGCTGGACGCCACCCAGCTGCACGGCATCGCCACTAACCTTGACTACCTGCGGCAGATCGTCGCCAGCGAGGCCTTTGTTCAGGGCCGCGTCTGGACGCGGATGCTCGATACCTTTACCCCTGCGATGGCGGCCATTGAGGTATTACAGCCCGGTACATGGAGCAGCGTTCAGGATTACCCCGGTCGTCCGGGCTACTGGGACGTCGGCGTCCCGCCCTCGGGGCCGATGGACGATTTTGCCTTCCGCCTGGCTAACCGCATCGTCGGCAACCACGCCTCCGCCGCCGGGCTGGAGTTTACCTTGCAAGGGCCGACGCTGCTGTTTCATAGCGACACCACCATTGCCCTGACCGGGGCCGACTGTCATGCCGAGCTTGACGGCCAACCGGTGGCGTACTGGCAGCCGGTGGCGGTAAAGGCCGGGCAGACGCTGATACTGGGTCGCGCCCAGTCCGGGTGTCGCACCTATCTTGCGGTGCGCAACGGTATTGATGTGCCCTGTTATCTCGGCAGCCGGGCGACCTTTGCTCTTGGACAGTTTGGCGGCCACGCCGGACGCACGCTGAAGGTGGCCGACCTGCTGCCTCTCTCCCGTCCTGCACTGGCCGCCTGCACCACGCCTGCGCCAGAGCGGGATCCGCAGCCGCTGGCCGCCGGGCTGATCCCGGAGTATGGAGAGAGCTGGCACATCGGCGTGCTCTACGGCCCCCACGGCGCACCGGATTTCTTCACCCAGGAATCAATGGATGAGTTCTTCGCCAGCGAGTGGCAGGTGCACTACAACTCTAACCGTCTCGGCGTGCGCCTGAGTGGGCCGAAGCCGTCCTGGACCCGGCCAGACGGCGGCGAGGCGGGCCTGCACCCGTCTAACGTTCACGACTGCGAGTACGCCATCGGTGCGATCAACTTTACCGGCGACTTCCCGGTGATCCTCACCCGCGACGGTCCCAGCCTCGGCGGTTTTGTCTGTCCCGTGACCATCGCCAAAGCGGAGCTGTGGAAAGTGGGCCAGGTGAAGCCAGGAGATCGCCTGCGCTTCTACCCGATTAGCGTTGAAGAGGCGGTGGCGCTGGAGAAGGCCCAGCACCGCATCGTTGAGACGCTGGAGCCTGCCGAAACGCTGCCTGAGTTTGCTATCCCGTCGCTGGCGGATCGAGACGGGATCTCCGCCGCCGCGCTGGTCTCTATACCGGCCAGCGGCACGACGCCCGCTATCTGCTATCGCCAGGCGGGCGATAACTACATCCTGATTGAGTATGGCGAAAACGTTCTCGATCTGGCCCTGCGCCTGCGGGTTAGCCTGCTGATGGAGCAGCTTCAGGCGCTGGCCCATCCGGGCATTAAAGAGCTTTCGCCTGGGGTGCGCTCGCTGCAGATCCGCTACGACAGCCTTGTTATCAGCCAGCCGTCGCTGGTGAAGATGTTGCTGGAAATTGAAGGCCGCCTGGGAGACGTCAGCGAGATGAAGGTGCCGTCGCGCATCGTCTGGATGCCGATGGCCTTTGAGGACAGCGCCACCCTTGGCGCGGTCAGCCGCTACCAGGACACGGTGCGGGCCAGCGCCCCGTGGCTGCCTAACAACGTCGACTTTATTCAGCGCATTAACGGCCTGGCGGATCGCAACGCGGTGCGCGACACGATTTTCGATGCCAGCTACCTGATCCTCGGTCTCGGCGATGTCTACCTGGGCGCGCCCTGCGCCGTCCCGGTGGATCCGCGCCACCGTCTGCTGAGCTCGAAATATAACCCGGCCCGCACCTTCACCGCCGAGGGCACGGTAGGTATCGGCGGGATGTATATGTGCATCTACGGCATGGACTCCCCCGGCGGCTACCAGCTGGTGGGCCGCACCCTGCCTATCTGGAACAAATTCCTGAAAAACAGCCAGTTCAAGCCGGACGAGCCGTGGCTGCTGCGCTTCTTCGACCAGGTTCGCTTCTACCCGGTCAGCGAGGAGGAGCTGGATCGCCTGCGGGATGATTTCCGCGAAGGCCGGGCCACCATCCGCATCGAGGAGACAGTATTCGACTACGCCGAGCATCTGCGTTTCCTTGCGCAAAACGCACCCGAGATTGCGCAGTTCCGCGAGCGTCAGGCTACCGCCTTTAGCGAAGAGGTTGCCCGCTGGCAGCTGGATGAGCAGGCCCAGCCCGAGGAGATCGTGCTGCCCGCGGCTGAAGAGATAGATGACGGCGCGCTGGCGGTGAACGCCGACATGAACGGCAACATCTGGAAGGTACTGGTCCAGCCTGGCGATGAGGTTATTGAAGGTCAGCCGCTGGTGATTGTCGAGGCGATGAAGATGGAGCTGGCGATCCACGCTCCGCAGGCGGGCCGCATTAAGCGTATTGGCTGCCAGCCGGGCCGCCCGGTCACGCCTGGCGACGCGCTGCTGTGGCTTGAGTCGTGAGCATGAGCGGCAAGCCGGGGCTGGCGGAGCGCATCTACCGCGCGCTGAAAAATGAGATTTTCACTTTTCAGCTGATGCCGGGGGATCGCTTTAGCGAGAGCGAGGTTGCCGGACGGATGGCCGCCAGCCGAACCCCGGTGCGCCAGGCGCTCTACTGGCTAGAGCACGAGGGCTACGTCGAGGTTGCCTCCCGCAGCGGCTGGCAGGTGAAACCGTTCGACTTCGCCTGGTTTGAGGCGCTGTACGATCTGCGGATCGTGCTGGAGCGCGAGGCGGTACGCCGCCTGTGCGGAATGCCCCCCGGCACCTGCGCCGAGCATCTCGCCCCGCTGATTGCGTTTTGGGTCGATGCCCCGCCGCTCGAAGACGGGCTGGCGGTGTCGCCCCACGACGAGCAGTTCCATACCGCGCTGGTGGCGGCAACGGGCAACGGCGAGATGACGCGGGTTCATGTCGATCTGACGGAGAAGATCCGCATTATTCGCCATCTCGACTTTACGCGGGAGGATCGGGTGGCGGCGACCTATCAAGAACACGGGCGCGTGCTACGCGCCATTTTGACACAGCAGACAGAGGAGGCGCAGCGGATCCTGACCGACCACATATTACAGAGCAAAGCGGTGGTCAGAAAAATCACACTACACAGGCTTCAGCAATCGCGGCTATCGCCGGTTTCATCGCAGATATAACGCAATAATTCTCTTACACTTTTAGGGGTTGATGATGAAAAGACGTTCGTTAATTAAAGCCTTTGCCCTCTCCGCAACCATGGTCGGCATGGGGATCTCCTGGCAGGCCTGGGCCGCCGATACCATCAAGGTCGGCATCATGCACTCGCTCTCCGGCACCATGGCGATCTCCGAAACGCCGCTGAAAAACGTCGCGCTGATGACCATCGATGAGATCAACGCCAACGGCGGCGTGCTGGGGAAAAAGCTGGAGCCGGTAGTGGTCGATCCCGCCTCTAACTGGCCGCTGTTTGCCGAGAAAGCCCGCCAGCTCATCTCCCAGGATAAGGTCGCGGCGGTGTTTGGCTGCTGGACCTCGGTGTCGCGCAAATCGGTGCTGCCGGTCTTCGAGGAGCTGAACGGTCTGCTCTTCTACCCGGTGCAGTACGAGGGCGAAGAGATGTCACCGAACGTCTTCTATACCGGCGCGGCACCAAATCAGCAGGCGATCCCGGCGGTGGAGTATCTGATGAGCGAGGACGGCGGCAGCGCCAAACGCTTCTTCCTGCTGGGCACCGACTACGTCTACCCGCGCACCACCAACAAGATCCTGCGTGCCTTCCTGCACAGCAAAGGCGTGCAGGATAAAGACATTGAAGAGGTCTACACCCCGTTTGGCCACAGCGATTACCAGACCATCGTCGCCAACATCAAGAAGTTCGCCGCCGGGGGCAAAACCGCCGTGGTCTCCACCATCAACGGCGACTCCAACGTGCCGTTCTATAAGGAGCTGGCTAACCAGAGCATCAAGGCCACCGACGTGCCGGTAGTGGCCTTCTCGGTGGGCGAAGAGGAGCTGCGCGGGATCGACACCAAGCCGCTGGTGGGCCATCTGGCGGCGTGGAACTACTTTGAATCCGTCGATAATCCAACCAACGCTAAGTTTGTGGCTGACTACAAGGCCTACGCCAAAGCGCATAACCTGCCGAACGCCGATACCGTGGTGACCAACGATCCAATGGAGGCCACCTACGTGGGGCTGCACATGTGGGCCCAGGCGGTTGAGAAAGCGGGCACTACCGACGTGGATAAGGTCCGCGCGGCGATGGCCGGACAGACCTATAAAGCGCCGGACGGCTTCACCCTGACCATGGATAAAACCAACCATCACCTGCACAAACCGGTGATGATCGGCGAGATCGAAGATAACGGCCAGTTCAACGTCGTCTGGCAGACCGAACAGCCGGTTCGCGCCCAGCCGTGGAGCCCATTTATCGCCGGTAACGATAAGAAGCCGGATACGCCAGTGAAATCCACCGGGCAGTAACCCAGACGCCCGGCGGCATGAGCTGCCGGGCAATGACTCCATCAGCGGAATAAGCGACCATGAAAATAGCCACGCGATTCGGCCTCTTCTTTGCCTGCTGCCTGCTGTTCATCGGCACGGCCTCTGCCGGACCGGCAAGCGACTACGGCGCTGCCAGCCGCACCCAGCAGGCGCAGCTTTTACAAACCTGGTCCGCCGCGCCCGATGCGTCGCGCTTACCTCTGCTCCAGGCGCTGCGCCAGGAGAACGTGGTTGTCGATAAGCGCGGCCAGCTCTTTACCCTGTCGGGAGAGACCCTGACGCCGCTGGAGGGCAACGCGGCCCCGGAGGGTAATCCGCGCAAACTGTTTATGAACAACCGCATCCGCACTCTGGTGGCTAACGCGCTTGCCGCCCACCAGCTGGTCAGCGAGGATCGCACCCAGCGCCTTGCCGCCGCACATGATCTGCAAAACGACGCCACGGCAGAGCAGCTTCCGCTGCTGCAACAGCGGCTGGCCCAGGAGCAGGATGACGAGGTGAAGGCGGCGCTACTGCTGGCCGTTGCCACTCTCCAGCTCGCCGATGCAAATCCGCAGGTGCGCCTGCAGGCGGTTAAACAGCTGGGTGAAAGCAGTGCTCCGCCGATCCAGGCCAGCCTTCAGCGGCTGACCCAGCCGCAAAATGAGCCGGACGCCAGCGTGCGCGCCGCCGCCGCCGAGAGCCTGCAGCAGATCCAGCAGCGTCTGCGCTGGGGTGACTGGCTGGGGCAGGCCTTCAGCGGCCTGTCGCTGGGATCTATCCTGCTGCTGGCGGCTCTGGGTCTGGCCATTACCTATGGCTTGCTGGGGGTGATCAACATGGCCCACGGCGAGATGCTGATGCTGGGGGCGTACGCCACCTGGCTGGTACAGGATCTCTTTGCCCGCCTCGCCCCGCAGTGGCTGGCCCTCTATCCCATTGTCGCCCTGCCGGTGGCCTTTTTCATTACCGCCGCGATGGGCATGGCGCTGGAGCGGCTGATCATTCGCCATCTCTATGGCCGTCCGCTGGAGACCCTGCTGGCGACCTGGGGCATCAGCCTGATGCTGATCCAGCTGGTGCGCCTGCTTTTCGGAGCGCAGAACCTGGAGGTAGCCAACCCTGGCTGGCTCTCCGGCGGCTGGGCGGTGCTGCCGAACCTGATCCTGCCATACAACCGCATCGCGGTGATCGTCTTTGTCCTGCTGGTGCTGGCCCTCACCTGGCTGCTGCTCAACAAGACCCGGTTAGGGATGAACGTGCGAGCGGTCACCCAAAACCGACGGATGGCCGACTGCTGCGGCGTACCCACCGGGCGGGTTGATATGCTGGCCTTCGGGCTGGGCTCCGGCATCGCCGGGCTGGGGGGCGTGGCGCTGTCGCAGCTGGGCAACGTCGGCCCCGAGCTGGGCCAAGGCTATATCATTGACTCATTTTTAGTGGTGGTACTGGGTGGCGTTGGCCAGCTGGCAGGCACGGTGGTGGCGGCCTTTGGCCTCGGCATCATCAACAAGCTGCTGGAGCCGCAGATTGGCGCGGTGCTGGGCAAAATCGCCATCCTGGTACTGATCGTGCTGTATATCCAGAAACGGCCGCAGGGGCTGTTCGCATTCAAGGGGCGAGTGATCGACTGATGAGCCAACCTATCACCCTGACGCTGGCGCAGCGTGCGCCCCGTCTGACGCGCACCCTGACGCTGGGCATTATCGTCCTGCTGCTGGCCCTGCCTTTTTTGGCCCTGCTACCGCAGGATCATCCCCTGGCGATGTCCGCCTACACCCTGACGCTGGTGGGCAAGATCCTCTGCTACGCCATCGTTGCCGTCGCGCTGGATCTGGTCTGGGGCTACGCTGGCCTGCTGTCGCTGGGGCACGGGCTGTTCTTTGCGCTTGGCGGCTACGCGATGGGCATGTACCTGATGCGCCAGGCGGCGGGCGACGGCCTCCCGGCCTTTATGACCTTTCTCTCGTGGAGCGAGATGCCGTGGTTCTGGACCGGCACCCAGCATTTTGCGTGGGCGCTGTGCCTGATCGTCCTGCTGCCGGGCCTGCTGGCGCTGCTGTTTGGCTACTTTGCCTTCCGCTCGCGCATTAAAGACGTCTACTTCTCGATCATGACCCAGGCGCTGACCTATGCCGGGATGCTGCTTTTCTTCCGCAATGAAACCGGCTTCGGGGGTAACAACGGCTTCACCGGCTTTACCACCCTGCTCGGCTTCCCGGTTACCGCTACCGGAACGCGGATCGGCCTGTTTATCGCCACCGTGCTGCTGCTGATCGCTGCGC
The DNA here is from genome assembly GCF_019880405.1 of Enterobacter sp. C2. NCBI lineage: Bacteria > Pseudomonadati > Pseudomonadota > Gammaproteobacteria > Enterobacterales > Enterobacteriaceae > Enterobacter > Enterobacter sp. C2. The sequence goes on along the minus strand of NZ_CP082269.1, from coordinate 1,999,823 downwards.
TGGGCATTGGCATGGCGCTGGCGCGCAGCAAGTTTGGCCGGGTGCTCACCGCGGTGCGCGATGCCGAGAACCGGCTGATGTTTTGCGGTTACGATCCGCAGGGATTCAAGCTCTTTGTCTGGACGCTCTCCGCCGTACTCTGCGGCCTTGCCGGGGCGCTCTACGTGCCGCAGGTAGGCATTATCAACCCAAGCGAGATGTCGCCCACTAACTCCATCGAAGCCGCCATCTGGGTAGCGCTGGGCGGGCGCGGCACGCTGATCGGGCCGCTGCTGGGCGCGGGCATCGTCAACGGAGCGAAGAGCTTCTTCACCGTGGCCTTCCCGGAGTACTGGCTCTTTTTCCTGGGCCTGATGTTTATCCTCGTCACGCTGTTTTTACCGCGCGGCGTTATTGGTTTGCTGAAGCGGAGAAAGCATGACTGACACCCTTTTTACCCAGCCGCTGCCGCAGGATCGCTACCGGGAGACCACCGACCCGGTGCTGATGCTGGAGAATATCAACGTCTCCTTCGACAGCTTCCGCGCCCTCACCGACCTGACGCTGGCGATTGGCGTCGGCGAACTGCGCTGCATCATCGGCCCCAACGGCGCAGGCAAAACCACGCTGATGGATGTGATCACCGGCAAGACTCGCCCAGACAGCGGTAGCGTGGTTTACGACCAGAATATCGACCTGACCCAGCTCTCCCCGGTGGAGATTGCCCGCGCGGGCATCGGGCGCAAGTTTCAGAAGCCGACGGTATTTGAGGCGCTGACGGTGGCGGAGAATCTAGAGATTGCCCTGAAAACCGACAAATCGGTCTGGGCCAGTCTGCGGGCGACGCTCAGCGGCGAGCAGCGGGATCGCATCGACGAAACCCTTGAGCTGCTGCGGCTGGCAAATCAGAGCCAGCGTCAGGCGGGGCTGCTCTCCCACGGCCAGAAGCAGTTTCTGGAGATCGGCATGCTGCTGGTACAGGAGCCACACCTGCTGCTGCTCGACGAGCCAGCCGCCGGGCTAACGGACGCCGAGACCGAGTATATCGCCGAGCTGTTTCGCACCCTGGCAGGCAAGCACTCCCTGATGGTGGTGGAGCACGATATGGGCTTTGTCGATACCATTGCCGATCACGTTACGGTGCTGCACCAGGGCCAGGTGCTGGCCGAGGGTTCCCTGCGCGACGTGCAGGCGAATGAACAGGTTATTGACGTTTATCTGGGGCGTTAACATGCTGGAAGTGAATGAACTGCATCAATACTACGGCGGAAGCCATATCCTGCGCGGCCTCTCGTTTGCGACGCATCCTGGCGAGGTGACTTGTTTGCTGGGGCGCAACGGCGTGGGGAAAACGACCCTGCTGAAGTGCCTGATGGGGTTAATCCCGGCAAAGTCCGGGACCATTAGCTGGCAGGGTAAACCCATCAATCGGCAGAAACCCCACCAGCGGGTGCGCAGCGGCATGGCCTATGTGCCGCAGGGGCGGGAGATCTTTCCCCGGCTGACGGTTGAGGAGAACCTGCTGATGGGCCTTGCGCGCTTTACCGGTTCGCAGGCCAGGCAGGTTCCCGATGAGATCTACGACCTGTTCCCGGTGCTGCGGGAGATGAAGCAGCGGCGCGGGGGCGATCTCTCCGGCGGCCAACAGCAGCAGTTAGCCATTGGCCGGGCGCTGGCCTGTCGGCCTCAGCTGCTGATCCTTGATGAACCGACGGAGGGGATCCAGCCCTCGGTGATCAAAGAGATTGGCGTGGTAATTAAAACCCTGGCCGCGCGCGGCGACATGGCGATCCTGCTGGTAGAGCAGTTTTATGACTTTGCCGCCGAGCTGGCGGACAGCTACCTGGTGATGTCCCGGGGAGCGATCGTTCAGCGCGGCAGAGGCGAAGAGATGGAGAGCCACGGCGTGCGCAATCTGGTGGCGATATAGCCGCGGCTTTCAGCGTGCGGCTCCCAGAGCGAGCCGCAGTCATCGGATTAGGCCAGCACGCGATCGGCGATCAGCGTTCGGGTCAGCAGGGTTACGTCGATATAGTGTGCCAGGTCGCGCTGCTCGGCGCGGGGCAGATAGGGTAGCTCACCGATCATCGGCGCGGGGATCTTTTTACCCAGCACGTTAATGATCTCAGCATAGTGGGCAAGGCCAGGGTTGATACGGTTAGCGACCCAGCCAATCAGCGGCAGGCCGTCGCTGGCGATCGCCTGAGCGGTCAGCAGAGCATGGTTGATACAGCCCTCCTGGATCCCCACCACCATAATCACCGGCAGCTGCTCCTGCACCACCCAGTCGGAGAGCGGACGCAGATCGTTCATCAGGCTGCGCCAGCCACCGGTGCCTTCGACCACCACGTGATCGACACGGTCGGTCAGGTGCGCAAGCCCTTTGGACAGCAGGCCATAGTTAATGGGGCAGCTGTGGGCCACGCTGCTCTCATCCTCGCTCAGGGCGATGGGGTTCACCGCCTCGTAGGGTAGCGCCAGGGTCGAGACGTTTTGCAGCACCAGCGCATCTTTGTTGCGCAGGCCCTCAGGCGTCTCTTTACTCCCTTTCGCCACTGGTTTGTAGCCGGCTACGCTTCTGCCGCTGTTTGCCAGCGCCTGCAGAAGTGCGCGGGAGACCACTGTCTTCCCGACAGCCGTATCGGTACCCGTAATAAAGAAACGCTTAAGCATCACTTACTCCACCGTTTTGCCGCGAAAATATACACCACGAAAATAATTCAGAGGAGAAAGTCTAAGTTAAGTCGCCAGGGGCTAATTTGAGGTAGCGCAATTTTTCCTACAACTGTGCAAATTTGTTACCCCTGCAACAGTCGAATCAGCAACGAACCGTTATACATCGCGTCTTTTACCAGCGCGGCACCCGCCATGGTGCCCTGATTAGAGAACTGCGTGCTTTCGACAGTGATGTGTCGGCTATAGGCGGGCAGCGACTGCTGGCGAATGCAGCTGCTAATGGCTGGAAAGAGAATATCGGCGGCCTGGCTCAGGGGTGAACCGATAAGAATTTTTTGCGGATTAAACAGGTTGACCATGATAGCCAGAATGCGCCCGACGTTGGTACCTACGCCGGTGATAATATCCGTCGCCAGCCGGTCCCCCTCGCGCGCGGCCTGGCAGAGCGACGCTACGGTAAGCGGCTGACCGTGCAGCTGCGAGCTCATCGACTGGCTCATGCGCTGCTGCGCCAGCTCCAGCACGCTCTCTACGCTGGCGATGGTTTCCAGACAGCCGTGGTTGCCGCAGTAGCAGCGTTTGCCGTAGGGATCGACCTGGGTATGGCCTATCTCAACCAGGCTGCTGCTGCCCGCGTGCAGCAGGCGGCCGTCGGTGATCACCCCCGCGCCAACGTTGTGGTCGATCACCACCTGGATAACATCCCGCGCGCCACGGGATGCGCCAAACAGCGCTTCCGCCATGGTCCAGGCGCTGATGTCATGCTGAATATAGATCGGCACGCCGGTATGGCGCTCAAGGGCCTCCCCCAGCGCCATGTCTTTAACGTCTTCATAGAACGGCATGCGGTGCACGATGCCGTTCTCGGTATCGATGATACCCGGCAAGGTGATGGCGATGGCGGTCAACCGTTCGAGCTTGTTCTGGTGGCGAATAAAGAACTGGTCGATGTGCTGAATAATGCGGCTGGCGAAGGGCGTATCGGCGTGTAAAGGCAGCTCAAGCTGCTCTTCAACCACCAGCTTGCTGCTGAGGTCGCGCAGGGCGAGATGGATCTCCCCCCGGCTGATGCGCAACGAGAGGTAGTGCCAGGCCTCGGTTTCTACCATCAGGCCCACGGCAGGACGCCCTCGGCTACCTGGATCCTGGATCTCCGTCTCCTGCACCAGGTGCGCTTCTAGCATTTCACGGACAATCTTGGTAATGCTGGCGGGGGCAAGCTGCGCCAGACGCGACAGATCGATACGTGAAACCGGGCCTAGCTGATCGATAAGCCGGTAAACGGCTCCTGCATTAGTCTGCTTAATCTGATCAATATGGCCGGGCGTACTATCAGCAACCACCTCTTGCTCCCTTTATTTTCGCGCTTCGAAATAAACTTTAGGCTATGGTGAAGCAGTTCCTTGAGGCCGTCAAATTTTTGATTAGCCTTGTGATTTACCGCACATTTTCATCCTCTGCGGGATAAATTCTGTTCACTTTTAACGCTTTCCAGCAGCTGCTGCTTGAAATGCAGCGCGGCCGCGCCCTGCTCGTGATGCTTCGACCACACCAGCCACATCTGCGAGACCGCATCGGCTTCGGCAATCGGCAGCCAGCACATCTCGCTGAGCTGAACCCGGCAAAACGACGCGGGCAGGATCGACACGCCCAGTCCAGCGGCCACCAGCCCAATAATGGTCATCGCCTCGCCGACCTCCTGGGCAATACGCGGTACCAGGCCGTAACGGCGCAGCAGGCCAAGAATATCGTCGTACAGTCCCGTCCCGACATGGGGGTCGAAAAAGACAAACGGCTCCTTTGCCAATTCGCTCAGCGTAACCCTGGGCTGTGCCGCCAGGGGATGATCGCGCGGGACCATCGCCAGCAGCGGCTCGCGCAGGATCACCTCCCACGCCAGCGTTTCCGGCAGCGCGGTATTGCGCATCAGGCCCAGATCCAGGGTTCCCTCGTGCAGAGGGGCGATCTGCTCCCGGGTATTGATCTCTCGGGTTTGCAGATGCACGTCCGGGTAGCGCCGTCGGAAGGTCGAAAGGGTGTCAGAGACTGCTTTAATAAAAGGCGCGGAAGAGGTAAAGCCGACCCGGAGCTCCCCGCTCTGCCCCTGATGCAGCCGGGCGGCGCGGGCGGCAGCGTCATCGACCTGGCTGAGGATCTGTCGGCTATCGATCAAAAACTGCCTTCCCGCCGGGGTCAGCGCGACGCTGCGGTTGGTTCGGGCCAGCAGTCGGGCACCGACCTGCTGCTCAAGCAGCTGGATCTGCTGGCTGAGCGGCGGCTGGGAAATATTTAGCCGGGCTGCCGCATGACCAAAATGTAGCTCTTCGGCCACGGCAATAAAGTAGCGCAGGTGACGCAGTTCGATATTCATATGTTTAATGTATCATTTGAGATTATTAATATATTAGACAGAATATTTACATTTTCCTACTCTTAGCGGTAGTTACTTACCCGCTGTTATAGACCACTAAGGATCCTCCGTGAGCCGTACTACTGTCGTTGACTTCGCCCCGGCGAGCGATGCCGACGTGCAAACCACCGCTGTTCCCGCCACGCCCTATATTAAACGCGGCACTCCTCAGTTTATGCGCGTCACGCTGGCACTCTTCTCCGCCGGACTGGCGACCTTCGCCCTGCTCTACTGCGTGCAGCCGATCCTGCCGGTACTCTCCCACGAGTTCGGCGTCTCACCGGCCAGCAGCAGTATCTCGCTCTCAATCTCTACCGCCATGCTGGCTATTGGGCTGCTCTTCACCGGCCCGCTCTCGGATGCCATCGGCCGTAAGCCGGTGATGGTCACCGCTCTGCTGCTGGCCTCCTGCTGTACGCTGCTCTCAACGATGATGACCAGCTGGCACGGCATTTTGATCATGCGCGCGCTGATAGGGCTGTCGCTGAGCGGCGTGGCGGCGGTCGGGATGACCTACCTGAGCGAGGAGATCCACCCCAGCGTAGTGGCCTTTTCGATGGGGCTCTACATCAGCGGTAACTCTATCGGCGGTATGAGCGGACGCCTGCTCAGCGGTGTATTTACCGACTTCTTTAGCTGGCGTATCGCCCTGGCGGTTATCGGCTGCTTTGCCCTGGCCTCGGCGCTGATGTTCTGGAAAATTCTTCCGGAGTCGCGTCATTTTCGTCCTGCCTCGCTGCGCCCCCGGTCGCTGATGATCAACTTTCGCCTGCACTGGCGCGATCGCGGCCTGCCGCTGCTGTTTTTAACCGGCTTCCTGCTGATGGGATCGTTTGTCACTCTGTTTAACTACATTGGCTATCGCCTGATGCAAACCCCGTGGCAGCTTAGTCAGGCAGTGGTAGGCCTGCTTTCGGTGGCTTACCTGACCGGGACCTGGAGCTCGCCCAAAGCCGGGGCGATGACCGCACGCTTTGGCCGTGGGCCAGTGATGCTGGCTTCAACGGGGATTATGCTGGGCGGCGTGCTGCTGACGCTCTTCTCGTCGCTGGGGCTGATTTTTGCCGGCATGCTGCTCTTCTCTGCTGGCTTCTTCGCCGCCCACTCGGTCGCCAGCAGCTGGATCGGTCCGCGAGCGCGCCGGGCTAAAGGCCAGGCTTCATCGCTCTATCTGTTTAGCTATTACCTGGGATCGAGCCTGGCCGGGACGCTGGGTGGTCTGTTCTGGCACAGCTATGGCTGGAACGGCGTCGGCGGTTTTATTGCCGTGATGCTGCTGGCCGCGCTGCTGGTGGGCCGTACCCTGCACCGCCGTCTCTCTGCGTAGCTTATATCCTAACCCTTCACATCTGAACGTGCCGGGCAGCGCTCCGCTTGCCCAGCCTACAAACAGCGCGTTACCGTAGACCTGTGCAAGCGTAGCGCCGCCGGGCAATAGACATTTTCTCACAGTGGTATCAGCGCAGGCGTCCTGTTATCTTGAAATGTAAGCAAATTATATCAGCACAACACGAGGCATAATGGACACCAGCAACTACCAGCAACTGACCCGCACCTTCCAGCGTCTTTACCGTTTCTCTCACCTCTCATCCATCGCCGGCTGGGACATGATGACGATGATGCCCTCTGCCGGGAGTGCAGCCCGGGGCGAAGCGCTGGCGGAGTTAAGCGTCCTGAAACACCAGATCCTGACGGATAAAAAGGTGGCTCAGTGGTTTGAAGCGGCCGCGCAGGAGGATCTTAACGACGTTGAGCAGGCCAACCTGCGGGAGATGACCCGCCACTATCAGCAGGCGGCGGTACTCCCTGAGTCGCTGGTAGAGGCGAAATCGCTGGCGGGCAGCCGCTGCGAGCACGCCTGGCGTAGCCAGCGCCCGGCGAATGACTGGGAAGGTTTTTCCGCCAATCTTAAAGAGGTGGTCAAGCTCAGTCGTGAAGAGGCTAAGCTGCGTGCGGCTGTAAAAGGCTGCACCCCCTACGACGCGCTGTTGGATCTCTACGAGCCGGATATGACTGCCGCGAAGCTCGACGTGCTGTTTGCCGATCTCAAATCCTGGCTGCCGGATCTGCTTAATCAGGCGGTAGCGAAGCAGGCCCAGCGCCAGCTTATCGCGCCGGTCGGGCCGTTCCCGGTGGAGAAGCAGCGCGAGCTGGGTCTGACGGCAATGCATACCCTGGGCTTTGATTTTGACGCAGGCCGTCTGGATATCAGCGCCCACCCCTTCTGCGGCGGCGTACCGGAGGACGTGCGCATCACCACGCGCTACGACGAGAACGATCTGTTGGGTGCCCTCTTTGGCGTGGTGCATGAAACCGGCCACGCCCGCTACGAGCAGAACCTGCCCCGCACCTGGCTGGGACAGCCGGTCGCCGAGGCTCGCTCGATGGCCGTGCACGAATCGCAGAGTCTGTTCTTTGAGATGCAGCTTGGCCGCAGCAAGGCGTTTTTACAGCGTCTCCTGCCAGCGGTCATCGACCGTTTTGGCGCGCAGCCCGCCTTTAGCGAAGAGAATTTCATCGCCTGGAACCAGCAGGTGCAGCCTGGCCTCATCCGCGTGGATGCTGACGAGGTGAGCTACCCCGCGCATGTGATCCTGCGCTATGAGATTGAGCGAGCGCTGATCAACGGTGAGATTGAGGTAGAGGACATTCCGGCCCTGTGGGATGAGAAGATGCAGCACTGGTTGGGCATCTCGACCGTGGGCAACTACCGCGACGGCTGCATGCAGGATATCCACTGGACCGACGGCGGCTTTGGCTATTTCCCATCCTATACCCTTGGCGCAATGTACGCCGCGCAGCTGTTCCACGCGGCACGCACCGCGCTGCCTAACCTTGATGCCGCCATCGCAGAAGGGGATTTCAGCGCCCTGTTCGAGTGGCTGCGGCAGAATATCTGGCAGCACGGCAGCCGCTTTACGACCGCTAAGCTAATTGAATCCGCCACCGGCGAAGCGCTGAACAGCCGCTACTTCCGCCAGCATCTTACCGCCCGCTATCTGTAACTTTTCAGGCCGGGAGCGTCATTCCCGGCCTCTCTCTGCGCGTTGTACATTACGTTACACGCCGATACCAATCACTCACTGAAGCCCCGCATTGAGAAGCCTATAGTCTCTTCAACGGCCCCGCAGTGGGGTTAAATGATGAAACCAATTCGAGGATATCAGAATGAAAAAAGTATTAGCTCTGGTTGTTGCCGCTGCTATGGGTCTCTCTTCTGCTGCGTTCGCTGCTGACACTGCTGCGACCACCGCTGCACCAGCAGCAACCGCTCAGACTCAGAGCGCTGCTCCGGCTGCCAAAACCACCCATCACAAAAAACACCATAAAGCTGCCGCGACCCAGAAAGCGCAGGCTGCTAAAAAGCACCACAAAAAAGCCACTAAACCGGCCGCTGACCAGAGCGCTGCTAAACCAGCCGCTGACCAGAAAGCCCAGGCTGCTAAGAAACACCACAAAAAAGCAGTAAAACATACCGCTGCTAAACCGGCTGCTCAGCCTGCTGCCTAAGTTTGATGCTTACTTCAGCGCCCGCCTGCCGGGCGCTGCTTCTTTCGGAGGATCTATGCTGCAACGCTACCGTTTCGAGCTGATTTTGCTCATGCTGATTGCCTGCGCGCTGGTATCCCTTCGTTTCTATCTTTCCTGAATGTAGCACGCTGATTTTACTCCCCCTTTCCTCCCGTCCCGTCTATAGTTGTTGCTTAGGGTTTGAATAATCATTATTGCCCCACCAGAGTGTGATATGCATAAATTCGGTATTCTGCTATTGGGTTCGCTTTGTCTATTTTCTTTTTACAGCCATGCCGATGATGATGCCGCCGCTGCCGCTGAGATCAAGACGCTGTTTTTTAATCATGACGACCGGGTCCGGGTGAGTAATCCAACGCAGTCGCCGTGGGACGCTATCGGCCAACTGGAGACTGCCAGCGGCAATCTCTGCACCGCGACGCTGATTTCGCCCCGCGTAGCGTTGACCGCTGGGCACTGCCTGCTGACGCCGCCCCGTGGCAAGGCTGATAGAGCCGTGGCGCTGCGCTTTGTGGCGCAGAACGGCATCTGGCGTTATGAGATCCATGGTATTGAGGGGCGGGTTGAATCAACCCTGGGTAAGCGCCTTAAGCCTGACGGCGAGGGATGGATTGTTCCGCCTGCCGCCGCGCCGTGGGATTTCGGCCTGATCGTGCTGCGCTATCCGCCGTCGGGTATCACCCCCCTGCCGCTGTTTGAAGGGGATCGCGATGCGCTGACCGCCGCGCTAAAAGCTGCCGACCGGAAGGTGACGCAGTCAGGCTATCCGCAGGATCATCTGGACAACCTCTACAGCCATCAAAACTGCGTGGTGACCGGCTGGGCGCAGGATAGCGTGCTCTCTCACCAGTGCGATACCCTGCCCGGCGACAGCGGCTCTCCGCTGATGCTAAAGACGGACGACGGCTGGCGGCTGATTGCGGTACAAAGCTCCGCGCCGGGGGCCAAAGATCGCTGGCGCGCCGATAACCGGGCGATTGCCATCACCGGCTTTCGCGATCGGCTGGATGCCCTGGCGCAAGAGCCGTAGTTAACCCTGGCGGCGCTGACGGTGCTGCCACAGCGCGTCAATCGGCATTGGCGCGCTAAAGAAGAAGCCCTGAAGCCGATCGCAGCCAGCCATACTCAGCAGCTTCATCTGTTTTTCGTTCTCAATACCCTCTGCAACCACCGTCATCCCCAGCGCGCTGGCAATACGAATCGTACCGCCCACCAGCGCCGCCGCCTGCTCATCATGATCCACCAGCCCGGCCAGCGACTTGTCTATCTTGATAGTGTCAAAGTTGAAGCGCCGGAGGTAGCCAATGCTGGAGTAGCCGGTACCAAAATCGTCCAGCGCAATGGCCGTTCCCAACGCTTTTAGATTACCGATCGCTGAAAGAGAGCGCTCTGGGTTCTCCAGCACATAGGTTTCGGTGATCTCCAGCTGCAGGCGATGCGCAGGGAAATGACTATCACGAAGAACGTCTGCTACCTTGTTTTCAAAGTCGGGATCGCGAAACTGCGCCGGGGAGATATTCACCGACAGCTTGAGATCGCTAAGTGGTTGCAGATCCCTGCAGGCGCGGCGCAGCACGAACTGCCCCAGGGCGTGGATCAGTCCGCTGGTCTCGGCAATGGTAATAAACGCATCCGGCGGTAGCGCGCCAGCGGGCCGTCGGGGCCAGCGCACCAGCGCCTCCACGCCCACCGTCACCTGGCTGCGGGCATCGACAATGGGCTGGTACCAGACGTCAAACTCGTCGCGGAGCAGGCCCTCGCGAATATCGTTTTCAATGGCAACCTTGCGCTCGCGGGCGCTGTTCAGCTCGGCATCGTAGTGGGTGACCTGCGCCTTACCGTTCATTTTTGAATGGTACATAGCAATGTCCGCCCGGCGAAACAGCTCCGAGCTGGTACACTCCAGCAGCGTGCCGCTGGCAATACCAATGCTTGCGCCGATGTAGAGCGTGCGCTCGCTCAGGCGAATCGGCAGATCGAGCATCACCAGCACCTGCTCCGCAAAGCGGCTGGCCTTTTCGCTGGCCCGATCGCCGCTGATGGTCATGGCAAACTCATCTCCGCCCATCCGCGCCAGCATGCCGCCGTCAGGGACTTTATCGCTCAGGGCTCTGGAAAGCGCTACGATCAGGCGATCGCCAACCTCATGACCATAGATATCGTTGACGTCCTTGAAGCCGTCGAGATCGATAAACACCACGCTGATTGCCTCGTTTGGATTAGCAAGGCTAAGCGCCTCCAGCCGCGCCAGCAGCGCTCGTCGGTTCGGCAATCGGCTCAGCCAGTCGGTCATGGCGGTGCTGCGGGCCAGCTTCTCCCCTTTTGCCAGCTTATAGAGACCGGCGCTGCTCAGCATGATAAACAGCAGGATCAGAGCAGCGACAAGGACAACAATCTGGCGGATCTCCCATGCCGCCGCGTGCGCCGCCCTGGCCCCGGGCAGCTGCGGCTCCCAGCTTAAATAGCCCAGCAGATCCCCCGCGGAGCTTTTTAACGGCACGCTGGAATCCCTGGTTTGGTTAAGACTGAAACGCAGGTTTTCGATCTGGAAGGTATCGCCTAGGGCTTTAAGATTTTGAGTATCTATATGACGCGTAATCACCAGATAACGCCGAATATTGCCGGGTACCTGAAGCGGAGTTATTCTGGGCTTGATAAGGCCAATGGCGATAAATGCAATACCATGACGGGTACGGGTAATGCCCGCAGTGATATTTTGCTCATTAGCCTGAGCAGCGGTGTGCTTATTAATTAGTACCCTAAAACCTTCGCCGAAAAAATCCAGATTCTTCTCATGAAAAGGCTGGCTGCGAAAGGAGCCCCATAGCACCTTATGATGCTCGTCAAGCACGAAGGTACCATCATAAAGGTTACTGCTCTTATACGCTGCTCCCCAAATATTATCGAGCCAGCGGGTATCAAGCTGCGGCTGGTAGACCTCACGTGCGGCATCGTCCCAAACGGCATTATCGATGACCAGCGACAGGACGCGATTAACCGAGGTCTGTATTGCACCCTGTACTGACAGTGCAGAGCGGTGTTCATCTATTTCGTTAGTTTTGCTGCTGATAAGATGCAGGGAGAGGTAGAGCAAGGCCACTACGGAAACAATCAGCCCAATGCCGGCGATAAAAATCAGTACCGATAGCGTTCTTGCGGTGGGGATATTACGCCAGCTTAACGGTTTAAACATTCACCGCCCTCTTGTCCGTCTGAACGGCTATCATGTTTTTTGTTGGTTTTGTGAATTAAGCGTAATACAACCAGCCGATTTCGCTGCCCGTTGAGCGCAAACAGGGATGGCGATCACAGGGGCAGCGAAAGGGCTTTGGGAAAGGCGTCTGGCGTAGGGTTAGCTGGCCTTGAACGGATCCTTGTGGTCGTCCTGGCTGTCATCACGCTTGCGGGGGAGTTCACCCTGCTTGGCGGGGTTATCCTTGACCGGTTTAGTCTCTTCTGCTTTTAAGGGGAAAGCGTAGTTGTCCGTCATCATGTTCTCCTGTTGTTACCTCACCTAAAGTTTAGTCAACGATTCAGGAAGCGGGTAACAGAATCTATCCCCGCTATAAACTATCCCCTCTACAAGGGACGTTTTTGGCTTGCACCCCGAGCAGGGCGTACAAGAGCGTAACCTAAAGCGATAAACTGACGGTTATCTATCGTGCCCGCTCCCTGTCTATCCTGTTGCCACAGCCCAGTCAGGGCATTAAATAGAAGCTGCATCTCGCCCTCTGGAGTATTAACGATATACTTTCCGCTCGGTAAATAACCGCATGAGTAACTAATTCTGCGCATGGGCGGTGCTTTAACGGTATATTCTATTTTACGAAAACCGGTAGCAGCAGTAGTAAAAAAATAGAATGGCAAGCTGGTTATCTTTAAATCACCCACGTCGGCAATAATTTCGCCATCACGTAACAATTTCAGCGCTTTTAAAACCAGATTAACTGAATGAGATCCCTCATATCCAGGATATTCAGCTTTAAAATAGACGAAATTCATAGATGCCTCTATCACCACTCTTAGCGACCGCGTTAAAACAAGATTAGCAATGAAAACGCAACCGCAACGCTTTTTGTTAACGTGGCGTGATAGTCAGGCGGGGATTTCCGCAGCAGCAAGATAAATGCAGACCACTGCGGTTAAAGCGGGGTACAGGCTCAGGCAACTTTTTCTACGACAGGCGTTTCACACTGGCGCAGGCTGAGTTGCAGATCGTAAATCAGACTTTTTACCATTTCCGGTGACAGGTGAAAAAACTGTGAATCAAAGGTGCTGGCCCCTGCCGTATACGGAGAGGTGCTAAAACCAAATCTCACCACAACGCCGTTATGATCTTCTTCCGGGCCGACCTGCCAGCCTACGACAGGAAACGCAGGTAATACGGGCTCTTTGCTCATCCTAAATCTCCTTATAAACGTGATGCAATATTTAACCTTTGCAGCCAATCTCTTTAGCGTGGCTTAAGATTCATCTTAAACTCACCCGCAGAATTTCCAGTTTAGCTTAACGTTAGGCAGACACAAGCCAACCACAGCAATAATGGCCCTTAAGCGTGTAACCAGGAGCATTCTGAACCCTTTTCGGCAGAACGTTAACAGTACTTTCGTATGATTTGCACCTTTCCCTATTTTATTTAGCACAGACGTTACTGAATTTCAGAGAATTACCTAAAAAGTTTACAATTTAACCCGCTAGCATAATTTCAGCGCCAAAATAACATTTAGGTAAAGTTTTTAAAGTATCAGCATAAATTTTAAAAAAAATAGCGGATCGGCGTATTGCTGACTACGTTTATTACTGGTTCATTCAACGAGACGGATTATTATGACGACACAAGATAACAACCTCCCTCACTATCCACGCCCTCCTTTTGTAGAGCAAACGCAGAAAGTGCCGGGGCTTGCGTCAGAAATGAAGCCGATCCCCGATCATGGTGAAACCAGCTATACCGGTTCGGGTCGTCTGGCAGGTAAAAAAGCACTTATTACCGGCGGTGACTCCGGCATCGGTCGCGCAGTGGCTATTGCCTATGCCCGTGAAGGCGCGGATGTAGCCATTAACTATCTGCCGGAAGAGGAATCTGATGCAGAAGCAGTGATTGCTTTAATTAAGGCTGAAGGTCGTAACGCCGTGGCGCTGCCAGGCGACATTCGCTCAGAAACCTTCTGCCAACAGCTGGTGGTTGAAGCCATCAACAAGCTCGGCGGCCTGGATATTTTGGTCAACAACGCCGGTCACCAGCAGTTCTGCGAATCTATTGAGACGCTGACCACCGAAGCGTTCGATGAAACCTTTAAAACCAACGTCTACGCGCCATTCTGGATCACCAAGGCCGCCGTACCGCATCTGAAAGAGGGTGCCGTTATTATTAACACCTCTTCCGTTCAGGCCTTCCAGCCGAGCGATATCCTGCTGGACTATGCCCAGACCAAAGCCTGTAACGTTGCGTTTACCAAAGCGCTGGCTAAGCAGCTCGGTCCGAAAGGCATTCGCGTAAACGCCGTTGCGCCGGGTCCATACTGGACACCGCTGCAGGTGTGCGGCGGACAGCCGCAGGAAAAAGTTAAAGCTTTCGGTGAAACCGCCCCGCTCGCCCGTCCTGGCCAGCCGGTTGAGATCGCCCCGCTCTATGTTCTGTTTGCCTCTGACGAAAGCTCCTTCTCGTCTGGCCAGGTATGGTGCTCAGACGGCGGTACCGGCACGGTGTAATACTTGGGCAGGCCCCGCCTGCCTTGTCGATTTTTGCAGGATAAGCATTAATGAAGAATCAATCTTTATCCCGAAGTGAGCGTGTCGACGGCTATGCAGGCCTCGGCGACTATGCCGCCATTGGCGATGGTCGCTCGGTGGCGTTGATAGCGCCGGATGGTGCCATTGACTGGTGGTGCGCCCCAAATATGGATTCACCCCCGCTGTTCGATCGCATACTGGACGCCAGGTCTGGCGGTTATTTCCAGATCGAGCCGGTCGAAGAGTACTGCATGGAGCGGCAGTACCGGGAAAACAGCAACGTGCTGGAAACCTGTTACACCACTAAAACGGGTAAAGTCAGATTCACCGAATCTCTTAACAGTAATAACGCAGGCCGTCTGCCCTGGTGTGAGCTGGCCCGCCGCGTTGAGGGTCTGGAAGGCGAAGTGGAGATGAGGCTGCGCTTTGTCCCCGGGACCGCCGCCTGTACCCGCTCCTCATGGATAGCTGACTCCGCCAAAGGGCATATTGTTCACGTTGGCGATTTGATGGCGATGCTGCGTACCACCTCCGACATTGAAATCACCTGCGTGGACGATCAGGCAATCGAAGGCCTGTTTACCACAAAAGCGGGCTCGCGTTCGCTGGTGGCCCTGTTGGTAAGTGATAACGAGCCGCTGGCCGTGCCGCCGCTGGAAAAAATCGACGAGCGGATCGACGTCAGTGATAAAAACTGGGCGTCCTGGGCAGAACATCTGAGCTATGAAGGCGTGCACAAGAAGCACGTTGTTCGCTCTGCGCTGGCGCTTAAGTTTCTGCTCTACTCCCCGACTGGCGCACTGGCCGCTGCCCCGACGACCTCCCTACCGGAGGGCATCGGCGGCGAGAAGAATTACGACTACCGTTACGCCTGGATCCGTGACGCCTGCCTGATCATTCGCGCCTTCGCATTTATCGGCGCGCTTGAAGAGTGTAAGGCGGCCTTCTCCTGGCTGACCCACACCATCGTGCGTCATGAAGGTAAGCTGCGAGCCTGCTATACCCTGGACGGCGACATAGTGCCCAATGAGACCTATTTGCCGCTGGAAGGCTACAAGGGATCCCAGCCGGTACGGGTGGGTAATAACGCGCAGAGTCAGCAGCAGCTCAGCATGTTTGGCGACATGCTGGATACCGCCCTGCTGTTCGTCCATGCCGGTCACGTGCTGGATCTGACTACCGCTCGTCTGCTGGCTTCGTTAGCTAACGAGTGCGCGGATACCTGGCGTCAGGATGACTGTGGGATATGGGAGCTGCCCGAGCGGCGTCACTATACCCACTCCAAGATGGCCTGCTGGGTGACGCTGGACATCGCCGTACGCCTGGCAGAAGACGGTCACATTGAAAAAACCTGGGTTAACCGCTGGACACGCGAACGGGATCGGGTCAGCGCCTGGATTGAAGAGCACTGCTGGTCTGAAAAGAAACAGGCTTATACCTTCTACGCCGGTAGTGACCATCTGGATGCCGCTATGTGCCTGGCGTGGTACTACGGCAGGAATGTTAACCCAGCGCGCATGAAGTCCACCTATGACGCCATTTACGCGGAGTTGGGACATCATTCACCGATGCTCTATCGCTACAGCGAGGTAGAGAAAGAGGAGAGCACCTTTGTGGCCTGCTCATTCTGGCTGGTAGAGGCATGGGCACGCCTGGACGATACGCAAAAAGCGTCTGAATACATGGAAACGATCCTTGGCAACCTGTGTGACCAGGGCAACGTCGAGAACTTTAATGAAATGTTTGATGTGCGCACCGGCGAGTGGCGCGGCAATGTCCCGCAGGGGCTGAGTCACCTCTCGCTGATCTGTGCTGCCGATGCGCTATCACGATTCCGCGATGGCGAAAAGCAGTGGCACGTCTGACGAATTGAACCAGGACTTCTATACTTCAGAGCGTAAGTGCTCTGTTAAACCCAAAGAAGAGTGCAATAAATTATTGGATCTTACGAGGAGTAATTAACGATGGCGACTAACTACACTGAACACTACCATGATTGGTTACGCGACGCTCATGCTATGGAAAAACAGGCCGAGTCCATGCTGGAAAAAATGGCTGACCGTCTTGAGCACTACCCGGATCTGCGCGCTCGCATCGTACAGCACATTGAAGAGACCCGTCAGCAGCAGCAGCTGGTCGATCAGGTGCTGGCCCGGAATAACATCTCTACCTCAACCCTGAAAGATGCGATGGGTAAACTGTCCGCAATGGGTCAGGCCATTGGCGGTATGATGACGCCTGATGAAGTGGTTAAGGGTGCAATCAGCGGCTACGTTTTCGAGCACTTCGAAATTGCCTGCTACACCTCGCTGATCAGCGCAGCCGAAATGGCTGGTGACCATGAAGGCGCAGCTGTTTTCAAACAGATCCGTGAACAAGAAATTGCGATGGCTGATTGGTGTCAGACCCACCTGCCTGACGTGACTCAGCAGTTCCTGTCACGCTCTGCCCAGCCTAATACCGAAGCGAAACGCTAACGGTTCCCTGCCCGTTTCACTCTGAAGCGGGCAGTTTTCCTCTGTACCTGGTTTCGCCCATCCCCACCCTCTGTTCACATACATAATATACTGCTTCTAATAACGCTGCGTAATTAATACCAAGGTGATGATTAAGCTGCGCGTAAATAACAGTAAAACTATCTACATTATTATTTCCCGGCGCTTAACGACTGCGCTTAGCATGGCGCTCCCAATTATCCTGTTTTGCCTGCGCTGATTTACGCAACGCAATATAACAGGCTCCACTCCCGCCATGATGTGGTAACGCCTGACAAAATGCTTGCACATCTTCAAATTCCGGCAGCCAGCGTGCAAGATAACTGCGTATAATATTAGCGTGCGACTTATCTTCGCGCCCTTTACCATGAATAATAAGCAAGTTGCGCAAGTTATCCTGTCTGGCCTGATGCAAGAAGCTAAACAGCATCTGCCGGCACTGCTCAACCGGCTGCTTTAACAGATTAAGACTGGCCTGCTGGCTGTACTTACCGAGACGCAGCTTATCAATGACACCGCTTTGCAGCCCCTCACGGCGAAACTCCAGCGGCGTCGCCAGCGGCAGCACCTCCAGAAAATCGGTGGTCAGGAAATTTTCCTGCTGTAACAGATCGATACGCGGCGGCGTGCGCGTGTTGCGGCTGGGATGCCAGTGTACGTCAGCACAGCGTTTAAGGGGTTGGACATCCTCCATGGCGTCAAGAAATAGCGATTTGTCGTCAAGGTTCATGATCACTCCTCGTGCAACGGTTGACAGCTCAGGCGCTACTATAGCCACCCGAGGGGCCGGTCACAATGCTGTTGTTTAATTTCCATCATGTTCCTGATAAGACACAGTCGCTGACGAATGTACTCAGGTATAAGTACATTAACTGCCACTTAACTAATACCACTATTACAGTAAATAAAATGATTTAACTTAAACCGCTGTCAAACTCGTTATCAATCTTTACTGGTATTAGTATTAAATATGTCTATACTAAAATAAACCCGCCCAAGGAGTGGTAGCGTTAAAATAATGTAGGGATGCACTGCTGTGTGTACTGTAGAGTCTGGCGGATGTCGACAGGCTCTATTTTTTTATGCCGAAATCGGTAAGATAATATCCTATATTGCTACCCCGCTAATTTAGGATCACGCCATGTTAACCCTGCTGGAAGACAAAATCGACACGCCCCTTGGCCCGCTTTGGGTTATCTGTGACGAACAGTACCGCCTGCGCGCCGTTGAGTGGGAAGAGCACGCTGACCGCATGGAGCTGCTGCTCAACGTCCATTACCGTAAACCAGGCTATCGCCGGGTTGCGGCCAGCAATCCAGGCGGGCTAAGTGATAAACTCCACGACTACTTTGCCGGTAATCTGAGCGTGATTGACGATCTGCCCACTGAAACCGCTGGCACTCCGTTTCAACGAGCGGTATGGAAAGCGCTACGTGAGATCCCCTGCGGCCAGGTCATCCACTACGGCCAGCTGGCCGAGCTACTGGGACGCGCTGGCGCAGCACGAGCGGTGGGTGCCGCTAATGGTTCTAATCCTGTCAGTATTGTTGTCCCCTGTCACCGGGTGATCGGTCGCAACGGTACCCTGACCGGCTACGCCGGGGGCGTCCAGCGTAAAGAGTGGCTTTTGCGTCACGAAGGCTATCTTTTACTCTAGGAAAAGGGGACTTTTTGTGCCTTTTTTCGCGCTTTTAACCGATAAACCCCTGATCAACACAAGGAATTTCAATAATTTAAACCTATTGATTTTTCAAAGGTTCCAATAATCGCTGTTTGGAGATTAAGCAGGCTTACGTGCTCAGCAAAAAGATGTTAAAATTGACCAATATCAATTACGGCCTGAGCAGACCTATGATCCCGGAAAAGCGAATTATACGACGCATTCAGTCTGGCGGTTGTGCTATCCATTGCCAGGATTGCAGCATCAGCCAGCTTTGTATCCCGTTCACCCTTAATGAACACGAGCTGGACCAGCTTGATAACATCATCGAGCGCAAAAAGCCGATTCAGAAAGGACAAACGCTGTTTAAAGCGGGCGACGAACTGAAATCCCTTTACGCGATCCGCTCCGGTACGATTAAGAGCTATACCATCACCGAACAGGGTGACGAGCAGATCACCGGTTTTCATCTGGCTGGTGACCTCGTGGGCTTCGACGCTATTGGTACCGGCCATCACCCGAGCTTTGCTCAGGCGCTGGAGACCTCAATGGTCTGCGAAATTCCGTTTGAGACGCTGGACGATCTCTCCGGCAAGATGCCCAGTCTGCGTCAGCAGATGATGCGTCTGATGAGCGGCGAGATCAAAGGCGACCAGGATATGATCCTGCTGCTGTCGAAAAAGAATGCGGAAGAGCGCCTGGCGGCCTTTATCTATAACCTCTCTCGCCGGTTTGCCCAGCGCGGTTTCTCACCTCGTGAGTTCCGCCTGACCATGACCCGTGGCGATATTGGTAACTACCTGGGCCTCACGGTAGAAACCATCAGCCGTCTGCTGGGCCGTTTCCAGAAAAGCGGTATGCTGGCGGTTAAAGGTAAGTACATTACTATCGAAAACGGCGATATCCTCGCCGAGCTTGCCGGCCACGCGCGCAACGTCGCCTGACGTTTACGCCGCAACTCACCTCTTGCCAGACAGCAATATATTCTGATTTGTTGATCTGGCAAAGGTTAGCCTCTGTTTCATTCTGCACATATAGGTTACTCTTTTAATTACAGACTGCGGTGACAGATGTAAGGAGACCCTGTATGGCCATGTATCAAAATATGCTGGTTGCCATCGATCCCAATCAGGATGACCAGCCAGCGCTACGGCGCGCTGTATATTTGCATCAGAAAATTGGCGGCCGCATCAAAGCCTTTCTGCCGATCTATGACTTCTCATATGAGATGACCACCCTTCTGTCGCCTGACGAACGTACCGCCATGCGTCAGGGCGTCATCAGCCAGCGCACCGCCTGGATCCGCGATCAGGCAAAATATTACATCGATGCCGGGGTGCCGATTGATATTAAAGTGATCTGGCACAACCGCCCTTTCGAAGCCATCATTCAGGAAGTGTTGACCGGACATCATGATCTGGTATTGAAGATGGCCCACCAGCACGACAAACTCGAGTCGGTGATCTTTACCCCTACTGACTGGCATCTGCTGCGTAAGTGCCCCTGCCCAGTGTGGATGGTGAAAGACCAGCCATGGCCCGAAGGCGGGAAAGCACTGGTGGCGGTGAATCTGGCCAGTGAGGAGCCGTACCATAATGCGCTCAACGAGAAGCTGGTGCGGGAAACCATTCAGCTCGCCGAGCAGGTGAACCATACGGAAGTGCATCTCATCGGTGCTTACCCTGTCACCCCGATCAATATTGCTATTGAACTGCCGGAATTTGATCCTACCGTCTATAACGACGCTATTCGCGGCCAGCATCTGCTGGCGATGAAAGCCCTGCGCCAGAAGTTTGGCATCTCTGAGAAGCTTACCCATGTGGAAAAAGGACTGCCTGAAGAGGTGATCCCGGATCTGACCGAGCATCTCCAGGCTGGTGTCGTGGTGCTGGGTACGGTCGGTCGTACCGGTCTCTCCGCGGCGTTTTTAGGCAACACCGCCGAGCAGGTCATTGATCATCTGCGCTGCGACCTGCTGGTGATTAAGCCCGATGACTACCGCTCTCCGGTAGAGATTGATGACGACGAAGACGATTGAGTTGTTAATCGTTAATGTCATAAAAAAACCGCCATTACGGCGGTTTTTTATTTTATGCGCGTCTTACAACGCCTTGAGGATCGCATCCACGCTCTGCTTAGCATCGCCAAACAGCATCTGGGTGTTCTCTTTAAAGAACAGCGGGTTCTGCACGCCAGCATAGCCGGTGTTCATCGAACGCTTAAACACGATCACGTTCTGCGCCTTCCACACTTCCAGAACCGGCATCCCGGCAATCGGGCTACGCGGATCGTCGAGCGCCGCCGGATTCACGGTATCGTTCGCGCCAATGACCAGCACCGTATCGGTATCGGAGAAGTCATCATTGATCTCATCCATCTCCAGTACGATGTCGTATGGTACTTTAGCTTCAGCCAGCAGCACGTTCATATGGCCAGGCAGACGCCCGGCAACCGGATGAATACCAAAGCGAACTTTGATGCCGCGGGCACGCAGCCTCTCCGTGATCTCTGCCACCGGATACTGCGCCTGGGCTACCGCCATGCCGTAGCCTGGGGTAATGATCACCGTATGCGAATTCTTCAGCAGATCGGCGGTCTCTTCCGCGCTGATTTCACGGTGCTCACCTACCTCTGCGTCCTCACCGGTTGAAGAGCCGTCGGTGCCGAAGCCGCCCGCGATCACGCTGATAAACGACCGGTTCATCGCCTTACACATGATGTAGGAGAGGATCGCACCGGACGAACCCACCAACGCACCGGTGACAATCAGCAGGTCGTTGCTGAGCATAAAGCCCGCCGCCGCCGCCGCCCACCCGGAGTAGGAGTTGAGCATCGATACCACCACCGGCATATCTGCCCCGCCGATTGACGCCACCAGATGCCAGCCAAACGCCAGCGCGATGATGGTCATCAGCAGCAGCGCCAGCACCTGTAGCCCCACGCTCTCGGTGCGGACAAACACCAGCAGCAGCAGGAAGGAGACCACCAGCGCCGCGAGGTTCATCTTGTGACGGTTTGGCAGCATCAGCGGCTTAGAGGAGATCTTGCCGCGCAGCTTGCCGAACGCCACAATAGAGCCGGTAAAGGTCACCGCCCCGATAAAGATGCCGAGGAACACCTCCGTCAGGTGGATATTCACCAGGATCGGCTCAAGGCCAGGCTCGTGGTACAGGTAGCTATTAAAGCCCACCAGCACCGCGGCCAGACCTACGAAGCTGTGCAGGATCGCCACCAGCTCCGGCATTTCGGTCATCTCAACTCTCTTCGCCAGATGAATACCAATCGCGCCACCGATAATCATCGCGACGATGATCCAGGCGACGTTGCCGGTCTCCGGCCCAAAGATGGTGGCGATCAGCGCAATCGCCATCCCGGCGATGCCAAAGCGGTTTCCCTGCTGAGAGGTTTCATGCTTTGACAGCCCGGCCAGGCTGAAAATAAACAGGATCGCGGCAACAATGTATGCAGCTGTAACTAATCCTCCAGACATGTGCTACCCCTTAGTTCTTCCGGAACATTTTCAGCATACGCTGAGTGACGGTGAAACCACCGAAAATATTGATACTGGCGATCAGCACGGCAATAAAGCTCAGGAAGCTTATCCAGCCGCCGTGACCAATTTGCAGCAGCGCCCCGACCACGATAATACCCGAGATGGCGTTAGTGACCGACATCAGCGGGGTATGCAGCGCATGGGAGACGTTCCAGACCACGTAGTAACCCACCACGCAGGCCAGCGCGAACACGGTAAAGTGACCGAGGAACTCCTTCGGTGCGACATCCGCCAGCCAGCCGAAGAGAATAATCACCAGCGCCATCAGGGCGTATTTGCGCCACGGCGAGGCGGGAGCCTTGGGTTCGTCCAGCACCGGGGCAGCTTTCGCGGCGGCCTGCGGCTGGGCAGAGACCTGAATAGGCGGCGCAGGCCAGGTGGTTTCGCCGTCGCGGATCACCGTTACCCCGCGCACCACCACATCGTCAAAATCGACGGTAACATTGCCATCTTTCTCTTTGCACAGCAGCTTCAGCAGGTTAACCAGGTTGGTCCCGTAGAGCTGAGAGGACTGCGTCGGCAGACGGCCCGGCAGATCGGTATAGCCGATCACCTTCACGCCGTTGGCGGTGGTGAATACCTCGTTGGGCACGGTATATTCGCAGTTGCCGCCGTTCTGCGCGGCCAGGTCGACAATCACGCTGCCCGGATTCATGGAGTCTACCATTTCACGGGTGATCAGCGTCGGGGCCGGTTTGCCTGGGATCAGCGCGGTGGTGACAATGATGTCCACCTCTTTAGCCTGGGCGGCAAACAGCGCCATCTCGGCCTTGATGAAGGCCTCAGACATCACTTTGGCGTAGCCGTCCCCGCTGCCCGCTT
Organism: Enterobacter sp. C2; assembly: GCF_019880405.1. NCBI lineage: Bacteria > Pseudomonadati > Pseudomonadota > Gammaproteobacteria > Enterobacterales > Enterobacteriaceae > Enterobacter > Enterobacter sp. C2. The sequence continues at coordinate 1,976,964 of NZ_CP082269.1, read as the reverse complement.
CCTCTTTGAAATCCAGCTCAAGGAACTCAGCGCCCATGCTCTGGACCTGCTCTTTCACTTCCGGACGGGTATCAAAGGCGCGCACGATGGCACCGAGGCTGTTGGCTGCGCCGATGGCGGCAAGGCCAGCGACGCCTGCGCCAATAACCATTACCTTGGCAGGCGGCACTTTCCCGGCGGCGGTGATCTGCCCGGTAAAGAAGCGGCCGAACTCGTGGGCCGCCTCAACAATGGCACGGTAACCGGCAATGTTGGCCATCGAGCTGAGCGCATCGAGGGACTGGGCGCGGGAGATACGCGGCACAGAGTCCATCGCCATAACGGTGACGTTACGCGCAGCCAGCTTCTCAAGCAGCTGAGGGTTCTGCGCTGGCCAGATAAAGCTCACCAGCGTCGTGCCTGAATTAAGGCACTCAATTTCATCGTCACCAGGCGCATTCACCTTGAGGATGATATCTGATTGCCAGATCGCGTTGCCATCGACAACCTCGGCACCTGCCTCGGTATAGGCAGCGTCATCGAAGCTTGCCAGCTTGCCCGCGCCGCTTTCGACCGCGACGGTGAAACCCAGTTTTAGCAGCTGCTCGACCGTTTTCGGTGTTGCCGCCACGCGAGTTTCATTGGCCAACCGCTCTTTTGGTATACCAATACGCATAGTTTTCCCTTCCATCGGTTTTGAATGAGGGTTTGTCAGTTTCTTCACAAATATCAAAAATAAAACCGTAACAAACTTTCTATAACCTACTGAAAATAACGCTTGTGATCTACCGCAACAATTCAGAAATTAAGGTTTTATGAGGTAAAATTGAGCCAGCACGGGTATAAACAGCCCAATTTAACTTTAAATAATAGCGACGGCCCCATATTCCGCTTATACGAGGCGGCAAAACATGATTTATCTCCGGGCTAGATCACCAATTTAACATAGCATTAACTGAAAAAAGTCATATGGTTAACCGCTTTTACTGGTCAAGCGTCTGTTTTTTCCACATATCGCATTTTATTATGTCAGCCTACCCCTCGGTAGCACTGGCGGTGAAAAATCTCGCAGACAGTTGCAAGATTAAAATGCAATAATCATCCACGTTTTCAAGACATCTCTAATACCAGTATCTGGTTTGCGCAAGGCGAAGGACTATTTTTATGAAGCTTAAGAACACCCTCCTGGCAACCGCACTCCTGTCGGCAACGGCCTTCTCGGCGCAGGCCGCGACCGAGTTGACGCCGGAGCAAGCGGAAGCGGTAAAACCGTACGACCGTATCGTGGTTACCGGCCGCTTTAACGCAATCGGTGACGCTGTCACCGCCGTCTCCAACCGTGCTGATAAAGTGGGCGCCGATGCCTTCTTCGTCGTCGATACCTCTGATTTAGGTAATAGCGGCAACTGGCGCGTAACGGCCGATCTCTATAAGAAAGACGCGGCCAAAGCAGAAGCATCGCAAAATCGGGTTATCAACGGCGTGATGGAGCTGCCGAAAGACGAAGCTATCCAGCTTGAGCCGTTCGATACCGTCACCGTCCAGGGTTTCTACCGCAGCCAGCCTGAAGTGAACAGCGCGATCACCAAAGCGGCGAAAGCCAAAGGCGCGGCCTCGTTCTATATTGTACGCCAGGTTGACGCCAACGACGGCGGTAACCAGCGTATCACCGCCTATATCTACAAAGCCGACGCTAAAAAACGCGTGCTGCAAAGCCCGGATGCTATCCCGGCTGACTCTGAAGCAGGCCGCGCTGCACTGGCGAAAGGCGGTGAAGAGGCGAAGAAAGTGGAGATCCCAGGCGTAGCCACCAGCGCTGCACCGAGTGCAGAAGTGGGCCGTTTCTTTGAAACGCAGTCCTCTAAAGGCGGGCGTTACACTGTCACTCTGCCAGACGGCACCAAAATTGAAGAGGTGAACAAAATCACGGCAGCTCAGATGGTGCCGTTCGACAGCGTTCAGTTCACCGGTAACTATGGCAACATGACCGAGATCTCCTACCAGGTGGCGAAACGCGCCGCGAAGAAAGGCGCGAAGTATTACCACATTACGCGTCAGTGGCAGGAGCGTGGTAACAACATTACCATTAGCGCCGACCTCTACAAATAATTCTCCAAAAGGCGGCCTCAGCCGCCTTTTTTTCGCATTTCTGCAAATTTCTTTCCTACAGCATTGCATGCGCATCTTCCACTACGTAAAATCCCGCGCCTTAGGATGATCCACGCTATTTATGCGCTCCGGCGAAATAATTATTCTGGATGAGTCGTTTTTTTAACAGGATGCCAATGGAAAAGAAACTTGGCCTGAGCGCGCTGACTGCGCTTGTTTTAAGCTCAATGCTGGGCGCGGGCGTCTTTAGCCTGCCGCAAAACATGGCCGCCGTCGCCAGTCCCGCGGCACTGATGATCGGCTGGGCCATTACCGGCGTCGGCATTCTGCTGCTGGCCTTCGCCATGCTGCTGCTCACCCGCCTGCGGCCGGACCTCGATGGCGGCATATTCACCTATGCGCGCGAAGGCTTTGGCGAACTGATTGGCTTCTGCTCTGCCTGGGGTTACTGGCTGTGCGCGGTCATCGCTAATGTCTCCTATCTGGTTATTGTCTTTTCGGCGCTGAGCTTCTTTACCGATACACCCGCGCTGCGCCTGTTTGGCGATGGTAATACCTGGCAATCCATCGTCGGCGCCTCCTGTCTGCTGTGGCTTGTCCACTGGCTGGTACTGCGCGGCGTGCAGACGGCGGCGAGCATTAACCTCGCGGCCACGCTGGCGAAGCTGGTGCCGCTGGGTCTGTTTGTGGTGCTGGCCGGGCTGGCGTTTAACGCCGACAGGTTTAGCCTGGATTTTACCGGGGTAGAGCTTGGCGTGCCGGTGTGGGAGCAGGTGAAAAATACTATGCTCATTACCCTATGGGTCTTTATCGGCGTTGAAGGTGCAGTGGTGGTATCCGCCAGGGCGCGCAATAAGCAGGACGTAGGCCGGGCGACGCTGATGGCGGTGATCGCCGCTCTGACGGTCTATCTGCTGGTCACTCTGCTGTCGCTGGGAGTGGTACCCCGTCCGCAGCTGGCAGAGATGCGCAATCCCTCAATGGCCGGACTGATGGTCGACATGATGGGCGCCTGGGGTGAGGTGATCATTGCCGCCGGGCTGATCGTCTCGGTCTGCGGAGCCTACCTTAGCTGGACGATTATGGCGGCCGAGGTGCCTCTGCTGGCGGCTAAATACAAAGCCTTTCCGCGCATTTTTGCTAAGCAGAATGAGAATGGCGCTCCGTCGGCCTCGCTGTGGCTTACCAATGCCAGCGTCCAGATCTGCCTGATCCTGATCTGGCTCACAGGTTCAGATTACAATACGCTTTTAACCATCGCCTCCGAGATGATTCTGGTACCCTATTTCCTGGTGGGCGCCTATCTGTTAAAAGTCGCCCAGCGTCCGCTGCATCAGGCTACGGGTATTGGCGCCTGCATCTATGGCCTATGGTTACTTTATGCCTCAGGGCCGATGCATCTGCTGCTATCGGTAGTGCTCTATGCGCCAGGCCTGCTGGTCTTCATCTATGCACGCCGTACGCATCCGCAGCGCGATTTGTTACAACGTCACGAAATAGTGTTGATGGGGCTGCTATTAATCGCTGCTCTGCCAGCAACCTGGATACTGATGGGGCAGTAACGCTGCCCCTTCGCTGTAAACTAAGGAGATAACGATGGGAAGAAACGACCCCTGCCCGATTTTGATCACTGGCGGCGGCCGCCGTATTGGCCTTGCCATCGCCCACCATTTCCTTAACCATCAGCAGCCGGTTATCGTCAGCTATCGCACCGCCTATCCGGCCATTGACGTTTTACAGGAGGCGGGTGCCATCTGCATTCAGGCAGATTTTTGTCACGACGAGGGCATCCTCGCCTTTGCCGAGGAGGTTAAATCCCATACCCACGGGCTGCGGGGCATTATTCACAATGCCGGGGCCTGGGTGCCGGAGAAGCCGGGAGCGCCGATAACCGAGGTGCTCTGCGCGATGATGCAGATCCACGTTCATGCTCCCTATCTGCTGAATCACGCCCTGGAAAGCCTGCTGCGCGGCCACGGTCACGCAGGCGGCGATATCATCCACTTCACCGATTACGTGGTCGAGCGCGGCAGCGACAAGCATATCGCCTATGCGGCCAGTAAGGCGGCGCTGGATAATATGACCCGCTCGTTTGCCCGCAAGCTGGCCCCGGAGGTGAAAGTGAATTCCATCGCCCCGTCGTTGATCCTGTTCAATGAGGGAGATGACGCTGAGTACCGGCAGAAGGCGCTTAACAAGTCGCTGATGAAAATCGCGCCCGGCGAGAAAGAGGTGATCGATCTGATTGACTACCTGCTGACCAGCCGATTCGTGACCGGCCGCAGCTTTGCCCTCGACGGGGGTCGCCCGCTGCGCTAGTGGAAGCGGCTCCAGCAGAAAATCAACAGCCAGGCGCTGAGGCTCCAGCAGAGTACCGCCGCACCCAGCGCCAGCGGCAGACGCATAGCGGCGGTGAAATACCAGAGTGACAGCAGGTAGATAAAGTAAGGGATAATCGCCCACATGCCAAACACGATGGTTGTGCGCAGTGCCTCAATGCCGCGCTCGGACGCGACAATATAGTGCGCGATCAGGGCGAAGGTAGGAAACAGCGGGATCAGCCCGGCAATGTAGTAGTTTTTTGTTTTTGCTAACACGCCAATCAGCAAGACCACCAGCGCGCCAATCGCTGCTTTAACCACTAACCCCATGATTTATCCCTGACTCTTTCCCCGATTAAGCCACCAGCATAACGGAACCGCTCCCGTTTATGAAAGATTAATGGAAGCTTCCGGCAAGGCGGTGTATGTTGGCGCTTTTGCCCCAGATGATGACCAATGAATAAGATCGTTTTTGTAGAAGACGACCCGGAAGTGGGTGCGCTGATCGCTGCCTACCTTGGCAAGCACGATATCGATGTTATGCTGGAGACGCGTGGCGATCGCGCCGAAGAGACCATCCTGCGTGAAAACCCTGAGCTTGTGCTACTCGATATCATGCTCCCCGGTAAGGATGGCATGACCCTATGCCGCGACCTGCGTGGGCAGTGGCAGGGTCCGATTGTTTTGCTTACCTCCCTCGACAGCGATATGAACCACATCCTCTCTCTTGAGATGGGGGCCAGCGACTATATTCTGAAAACCACGCCGCCCGCCGTACTGCTGGCGCGTCTACGCCTGCACCTGCGTCAGAGCAGCGCCACTGCCCGTCCTGCTGCCACCGCATCGCTTACGCCGCACAACGCGCTGCGTTTTGGCACCTTATCTATCGATCCCGTTAACCGTCAGGTACTGCTCGCCAACGAGCCGGTCGCCCTCTCAACCGCCGATTTTGACCTGCTGTGGGAGCTGGCCACCCACGCCGGGCAGATCATGGACCGAGATGCGCTGCTGAAAAACCTGCGTGGGGTGAGCTATGACGGCCTGGACCGCAGCGTTGACGTTGCCATCTCGCGCCTGCGCAAAAAGTTACTGGATAGCGCTACCGAGCCTTATCGAATCAAAACCGTGCGTAACAAGGGCTACCTGTTTGCCCCGCACGCGTGGGATAACTAACGAATGAAGAAGCTTTTCGTCCAGTTTTACCTGCTGCTGTTTGTTTGCTTTCTGGTAATGACGATGCTGGTCGGGCTGGTGTACAAATTTACCGCCGAACGGGCAGGCAGACAGTCGCTGGACGACCTGATGAAAAGCTCCCTCTACCTGATGCGCAGTGAGCTGCGGGAGATCCCGCCTCACGAGTGGAGCAAAACCCTGAAGGAGATGGACCTCAATCTTTCGTTTGATATGCGCATCGAGCCGCTGAATAAGTTTCACCTCAGCGCAGCCACCACCCAGCGGCTACGCGAGGGGGACATTGTGGCGCTCGACGAGGAGTATACGTTTATCCAGCGCATCCCCCGCAGCCATTACGTTCTGGCGGTAGGGCCCATCCCCTATCTCTTCTACCTGCACGAGATGCGTCTGTTCGACATCATTTTGATGGTGTTTATTGCCATCTCCCTCGCCTTCCCGGTCTTTATCTGGATGCGCCCCCACTGGCAGGAGATGCTGCGCCTGGAGTCCGCCGCCCAGCGTTTTGGTAGTGGACACCTGAATGAACGGATCCACTTTGCCAGCGGATCGAGCTTTGAGCGTCTCGGCGTCGCCTTTAACCAGATGGCGGATAACATTAACGCTCTGATTGCCAGCAAGAAGCAGCTTATTGATGGGATTGCCCACGAGCTGCGCACCCCGCTGGTACGCCTGCGCTATCGGCTGGAGATGAGCGATAACCTCACCGAGGCCGAGCGGCTGGCGCTGAATCGCGACATCGGTCAGCTTGAAGCGCTGATCGAGGAGCTGCTTACCTATGCTCGCCTCGATCGTCCGCAAAATGAGCTGCATCTCTCTGAGCCGGATCTCCCCCGCTGGGTAGCGAGCTACGTCGATGATGTAACCACGATCAACCCTGCCCGCACGCTGCTGCTGGCGGCTAGCGCTGAGGCAGACTACGGCGCGCTGGATATGCGGCTGATGGAGCGCGTGCTCGATAACCTGGTGAATAACGCCCTGCGCTACAGCGAAAGCACCGTGCAGATTGCTCTCCAGCATGACGGCGCACGGGCCAGCCTGATCGTTGAGGATGATGGCCCTGGCATCGAGCCTGAGGCACGGGAACGCATATTTGAGCCTTTTGTCCGGCTCGACCCCAGCCGGGACCGAGCCACCGGCGGCTGCGGTCTGGGGTTGGCGATTGTACGCTCTATCGCGCAGGCCATGGGTGGAGAGGTGGTGTGTGATGCCGGGGAATTAGGCGGGGCACGCTTTACCTTTAGTTGGCCGGTGTATCATCTGGTCTCTGTACCTGCCGACATCACCGCAGCATAACGCCGGATAGCGGCGGACGCCTTATTCGGCCTACAAGACCTGTTGGCACAGTGGCCTAACTGAGAGCTGTGTGCTAATATAACAGTATGTTGTAACTAATGGGATTGCTTATGGCCAGCTACGATCTGATTGAGCGTTTAACCAGTACCTTCCGCCACATTGAGCGCGAGCTTGCGGAACTCAAGAGCGAACTAAGCGCGTGTCGGCTGCTGGCCGGACGGGTATTTGAGCTGCCGGCAGTCACCAAAGAGGCCGAACATGAGCCTCTCACCACTATCCAGGTTAAGCAGCACGTAGGCAAGCGCGCCGCCGAACGCGCCCTGCACCACTTCTCGCATCTCTTTATTCAGCAGCAGTCGGAGACCCGCAGCAGCAAGGCGGCCGTGCGTCTGCCGGGCGTGATCTGCTTCCAGACCACGCTGGCGACACGCGACAGCCTGGAGAAGCGCATCGGGCAGATTAACAGCCTGAAAACGGCCTTTGAGCGTATCGTTACCGTTGAGTCCGGCCTGCCCTCTGCGGCCCGTTTTGATTGGGTACATCATCACCTGCCAGGGCTGATCACCCTGAATGCCTATCGCACGTTGACCGTCCTGCGCGATCCGGCGACGCTGCGCTTTGGCTGGGCAAACAAGCATATCATCAAGAATTTCACCCGTGATGAGGTGCTGGCCCAGTTGGAGAAGAGCTTAAAAGCGCCGCGGGCGGTGGGCGGCTGGACGCGGGAGCAGTGGCAGGCCCGGCTGGAGCAGGAGTACAACGATATAGCCGCATTGCCGGAGAAGGCCCGGCTGAAGATCAAGCGCCCGGTGAAAGTTCAGCCCATTGCTCGGGTCTGGTACGCCGGTTCGCAAAAACAGGTCCAGCATGCCTGCCCGACGCCCATCATTGCGTTGATCGCCGAGGAGAACGGTGGTCGGGTGCCGGACATCGGCGAGCTGCTGAACTACGATGCCGACAACGTCCAGCACCGCTATAAACCTGAGGCGCAGCCGCTGACGTTAATCATTCCGCGGCTGCACCTTTACGTGGCGAATTAGCTGCCGGATGGCATGCTGCCCACCATGGTTTCCGGACGCACCCAGGTATCAAACTGCTCCTCGGTCAGGTAGCCGAGCGCCAGCGCCGAGGCCTTCAGCGTCAGGCCCTCTTTGTGCGCCTTCTTGGCGATTTCAGCAGCCTTGTCGTAGCCGATGTGCGTATTCAGGGCCGTCACCAGCATCAACGACTCGTTGAGGAGCTGATCGATACGTGCCCTGTCCGGCTCAATGCCGATGGCGCAGTGCTCGTTGAAGCTCTCCATCCCGTCGGCCAGCAGCCGCACCGATTGCAGGAAGTTATGGATAACCATCGGGCGGAACACGTTCAGTTCAAAGTTGCCTGAGGCACCGCCCATATTGATTGCGACATCGTTACCCATCACCTGACAGCAGAGCATGGTCAGCGCCTCGCACTGGGTTGGGTTTACCTTACCCGGCATGATGGAGCTTCCCGGCTCGTTTTCCGGAATAGAAATTTCACCGATTCCGCAGCGTGGGCCTGAGGCCAACCAGCGCACGTCGTTAGCAATCTTCATCAGCGAGGCCGCCAGCCCTTTCAGCGCGCCGTGGGCATGCACCAGCGCATCACAGGTTGCCAGCGCCTCGAACTTGTTCGGCGCGGTAATAAACCCCTGACCGGTAATGGCCGCCAGCTCGTCGGCCACGCGGCGGGCGTATTCCGGGTGGGTATTTAGCCCGGTGCCTACCGCCGTGCCGCCGAGCGCCAGCTCTGACAGGTGCGGCAGGCTATTTTCGATATGCTTAAGGTTATGCTCCAGCATCGCCACCCAGCCGGAGATCTCCTGGCCCAGCGTCAGCGGCGTAGCGTCCTGCAGATGGGTTCGGCCAATTTTAACGATATCGGCATAGGCGCGGGATTTTTCCGCCAGGGTGCGGGTCAGCTCCAGCAGAGAGGGGATCAGATCTTCCCGTATGGCGATAACCGAGGCCACGTGCATCGCGGTCGGAAAGACGTCGTTTGAGCTTTGGCTTTTATTAACGTCGTCGTTAGGGTGCACCTTACGCGCCATTCCGCGCTCACCGCCCAACAACTCGCTGGCACGGTTCGCCAGCACCTCGTTCATGTTCATATTGCTTTGGGTACCAGAGCCCGTCTGCCAGATCGCCAGTGGAAACTCGTCCGGATGGTCACCGTTCAGCACCTCATCAGCTGCGCTGATAATAGCCTGCGCTTTCTCGACGGCCAACAGGCCCAGATCCTGGTTTACCTTTGCCGCCGCCCGCTTGGTTAAGGCCAGCGCCCGGAGTAGCGAGACCGGCATTTTCTCCGTTGAGATGCGAAAATGCTCAAGCGATCGCTGGGTTTGCGCCCCCCATAGCTTGTCTGCCGGGACGTCGATTGCGCCCATCGAATCTTTCTCACTGCGATGCGAAGTCATACACGCTCCTTGAATAGGTTGTGATGTGGGTAACGACATGCTCACTTGCCCAAAGAGTTATTAGTATTGATGATTTTCAGACGTCAGCAGCAAAAAAAACCGCCCTTTCGGGCGGTCTTGTTTACTTCACGCAGCGGGCACAGGCAGAGGCGTGGATCTGCTGGAAGAAGTCATTGCCCTTATCATCCACCAGGATGAACGCCGGGAAGTCGACCACTTCAATTTTCCAGATGGCTTCCATACCCAGCTCCGGGTACTCAATACACTCCAGGCTGCGGATGCTGCCCTGGGCAAGGACCGCCGCCGGGCCGCCAATGCTGCCGAGATAGAATCCACCGTGCTTGTGACAGGCGTCGGTTACCTGCTGGCTGCGGTTGCCCTTCGCCAGCATGATCATACTTCCGCCCTCGGCCTGGAGCTGATCGACGTAGGAGTCCATTCGCCCTGCGGTGGTCGGCCCGAGTGAGCCAGAGGCGTAACCATCAGGCGTTTTCGCCGGTCCGGCGTAGTAGATCGGGTGATCTTTGACGTACTGCGGCAGGCCTTCGCCGCGGTCCATCCGCTCTTTCAGCTTGGCGTGGGCGATGTCACGGGCCACGATGATGGTGCCGCTGAGCGACAGCCGGGTCGACACCGGATATTGGGAAAGCTGCTGCAGGATGTCACGCATCGGACGGTTGAGATCGACGCGCACCGCTTCGCCCTCCCCGGCCTGGCGCAGCGATTCCGGAATGTATTTCCCTGGATTCTGCTCCAGCTTCTCGATCCAGATCCCCTCGCGGTTGATTTTGGCTTTAATGTTGCGGTCCGCCGAGCAGGAGACGCCCATGCCCACCGGGCAGGATGCGCCGTGGCGCGGCAGGCGGATCACCCGCACGTCGTGGGCGAAGTATTTGCCGCCGAACTGTGCGCCAAGGCCAAGATCCTGGGCGGCACGCAGCAGTTCATTCTCCAGCGCCACGTCGCGAAACGCCTGGCCGTGCTCGTTGCCTTCAGTAGGCAGACCATCGTAATACTTGGTTGAGGCGAGCTTCACCGTTTTCAGGGTCGCCTCCGCTGAGGTGCCGCCGATCACGAAGGCAATATGGTAAGGCGGGCATGCCGCGGTCCCCAGGGTGCGCATCTTATCGACCAGGTAATCCTTCAGCTTGCCGGGCGTCAGCAGCGCCTTGGTCTCCTGATAGAGATAGGTCTTATTGGCCGAGCCGCCGCCTTTGGCGATGCAGAGAAACTTATACTCGTCGCCATCGACGCTATAGAGATCGATCTGCGCCGGCAGGTTTGTGCCGGTATTGACCTCGCGATACATATCCAGTGCCGCGTTCTGCGAGTAGCGCAGGTTGTCTTCGATATAGGTGTTATACACTCCGCGCGCCAGAGCGGCTTCATCACCGCCGCCGGTCCAGACCCGCTGGCCCTTCTTGCCGCTGATAATCGCCGTGCCGGTATCCTGGCAGGTGGGGAGAATACCCTTTGCCGCGATGTCGGAGTTGCGTAAAAACTGCAGCGCCACGTAGCGATCGTTCTCGCTGGCTTCAGGGTCGGCGAGGATGTCCGCCACCTGCTGCTGGTGCGCTGGGCGCAGCATAAACGAAGCGTCGTGGAAGGCCTGTTGCGCCAGCAGGGTCAGCGCCTGCGGTTCAACCTTGAGGATCTCCTGGCCTTCAAACTCCGTTACAGAGACGTGGTCTCGGGTAAGGAGATAGTATTCGGTATCATCCTTTTTGAGGGGAAAAGGATCCTGATAGTGAAAAGGTTTTGTCGACATTTTGCTCTCACTTACTGCGCGGTCTGGTTATGGTCTGGGCACACGTTCCGTTGCCCTGCTTAAAAGCGAGTCTGCATATCCTACACAATTTTTTAACAAAAACTGAGATAAGGACGACTTTTTCAGTTTAGTGATTACATACCATGGGTTTATTGGTTTAATACGCGCAGATCATTCAAAACAGTGCAGGGCTTGATAATGCAAAAACTCATTAACTCAGTGCAGAACTATGCCTGGGGAAGTAAAAGTGCGTTAACGGAACTCTATGGGATCGCCAACCCCAACGGTCTGCCGATGGCAGAGCTGTGGATGGGCGCGCATCCCAAGAGCAGCTCAAAAATAGAGAACGCGTCTGGTCAGCCGCAGTCGCTGCGAGAGGTTATTGACCAGGATAAAACAGCGCTGCTGGGCCAGGCGGTCGCGGAGCGCTTTGGCGAGCTGCCGTTCCTGTTTAAGGTGCTGTGCGCCGACCAGCCGCTCTCTATTCAGGTTCACCCTAATAAGCAGGCCTCGGAAATCGGCTTTGCCAAAGAGAACGCGGCGGGCATTCCACTGGATGCGGCGGAACGCAACTATAAAGATCCTAACCATAAACCCGAGCTGGTATTTGCCCTGACGCCGTTCCTGGCGATGAACGCCTTTCGCGAATTCAGCGATATCATCTCCCTGCTCCAGCCGGTGGCGGGTGCGCATCAGGCTATCGCCCACTTCCTGGCGCAGCCGGATGCCGACAGTTTAAGCCAGCTCTTTGCCAGCCTGCTCAATATGCAGGGCGAGGAGAAATCACACGCCCTGGCGGTGCTGAAGGCCACGCTGGCAAGCCAGCAGGGCGAGCCGTGGGAGACCATCCGCTTTATCTCTGAGTTCTACCCGGACGACAGCGGTCTCTTCTCCCCTCTGCTGCTTAACGTGGTTAAGCTCAACCCAGGCGAAGCGATGTTCCTGTTTGCTGAGACCCCGCATGCCTACCTGAAAGGCGTGGCGCTGGAGGTCATGGCTAACTCCGATAACGTCCTGCGCGCCGGCCTGACGCCAAAATACATCGATATTCCCGAGCTGGTGGCCAACGTTAAGTTTGTGCCAAAGCCCGCGGCAGAGTTGCTGACTGCGCCTGAACAGCGCGGTGCCGAGCTGGATTTCCCTATTCCGGTTGCCGACTTTGCTTTCTCCCTGCATGACCTCTCCACGTCGGCATCCACGCTTGCGCAGTCGAGCGCGGCGATCCTCTTCTGCGTTGAGGGCGAAGCCGTGCTGAGTAAAGGCGAACAGCAACTGGTGCTTAAGCCGGGCGAATCTGCCTTTGTCAGCGCTGAGGAGTCCCCCATTGAGGCGAGCGGCATTGGCCGCCTGGCTCGGGTGTACAATAAAGTGAACTAAGTACTGACCTTTTTGCACCTTATTGCTAAGCTTAGCAAGACCTTACGACTCTCCAGGCGGCCTCTTCCGCCTGGTTTCATTTTTAGGGATAATCGCTATGAAGAAAACGCTTGTCGCTGCGGGCATTATTGTTGCACTGGGCGTCGTCTGGACGGGAACCGCCTGGTACACGGGTAAACAGCTGGAAAAACACCTTGCCGACATGGTTGCGCAGGCCAACGCCGAGCTTAAGCGCAGTGCGCCGGGCGCAAACCTGGAGGTGTCCTCGCAGAACTATGAGCGTGGCATCTTCAAAAGTCATCTGCAGCTGCTGGTCAAACCGGTAGCGGGTGGAGAGAACGCCTGGCTGAAGCCTGGACAGAGCGTGGTACTGAATGAGACGGTGGATCACGGTCCGTTCCCCTTTGCACAGCTTAAAACCTTTAATCTGATCCCGGCCATGGCCTCGGTGAAAACCACGCTGGTAAATAACGATGTCTCTAAGCCACTGTTCGATATGGCCAAAGGTGAGTCGCCGGTAGAGGTGAATACCCGCATCGGCTACGGTGGTGATACCGGCTCTCATATCGCGTTCAAGCCGTTAAGCTATGAGAACGAGGGTGAAAAAGTTGCCTTCAGCGGCGGTGAGTTCCAGCTCGATGCCGATAAAGACGGCAACGCCATCTCCCTGACGGGCGAAGCGCAGAGCGGCCTGGTTAACACCGTTAACGAGTATGGTCAGCATGTGCAGGTCACCTTCAACAATCTGAAAACCGACGGCGACAGCAAGCGTGCGCAGTTTGATGAGCATCTGGGCAACCAGAAGCTAAGCGTTGAGAAACTGGCCGTTGCCGTGGAAAACAAAGAGATCGCGGTGATGGAAGGCACGGAGGTGACGGTCAAAAACGATCTCGTCAACGACGGCAAAAACATCAACAGCCAGGTCGACTATTCGGTTAACAGCCTGAAGATCCAGAGTCAGGATATGGGCAGCGGCAAGCTGACCATTAAGTTCGGTCAGATTGACGGCCAGGCATGGCACCAGTTCCGCCAGCAGTACAATGCGCAAAACCAGGCCCTGCTCTCTCAGCCTGAGGTCATGAAAGACCCGGCCCTCTATCAGCAAAAATCCACCGAGGCGTTCTTTGGCGCCCTGCCGATGCTGTTAAAAGGCGAGCCGGTGATCACCGTTGCTCCACTGAGCTGGAAAAACAGCAAAGGCGAGACGACGTTCAACCTGTCGCTGTTCATGAAGGATCCGGCGGCTGCCCCTGCTGCCCCGGCACCACAGACCCTGGCGCAAGAGGTTGATCGCAGCGTGAAGTCGCTGGAGAGCAAGCTGACCATTCCAATGGATATGGCCACCGAGTTTATGACTCAGATTGCTAAGTTGCAGGGCTACCAGCAGGCGGATGCCGAAAAACTGGCGAACCAGCAGGTGAAAGGCCTCGCGGCGATGGGCCAGATGTTCCGCATCACCACGGTGGCGGATAACACCATCAGCACCAGCCTGCAATATGCTAACGGCCAGATCGTCCTGAATGGGCAGAAGATGAGCCTCGATGAGTTTGTCGGCATGTTTGGTATGCCTGAGCTGGGCATTCCTCAGGCGGCACCTGCGCCAGCACCGGCTCCTGCTCCACAGGCGGCACCGGAAGTTGCCCCGGCTCCTGCCCCGCAGGCGGCACCGGAAGTTGCCCCGGCTCCTGCCCCGCAGGCGGCACCGGAAACTGCTCCAGCGCCTGCCCCGCAGGCGGCACCGGAAGCAACGCCACCGGCAGCTGTGCCTCAGCAGTAATCCCCAAGCCCCTCTCTGGAGGGGCTATTTTTTGACAATGAGTCGGGCCTTGAGGGTCTGGCTGCGGGCAAGACTGTCTTCCTTCGCAATACGCTGCATGACCCGTTCCGCCAGGGTATAGCCCATCTCTCGGGCAGGCGTCGTCACCCAGATAATCGGTAGTTCATCCAGCGCACTCTCAGCGACGTCCGCAAAGGCGGCCAGCGTCACCTGCTGCTCAAAGTAACTGTCCATCCCTGCCTCACCGCTCTGCCGACCGGCCCGCATTAAGCCGAACCAGGCCCCCCGGGCGATGATGTCGTTGTAACAGACCACTGCGCTGATGGTGGGATTATGCCGTAACAGCGCAGCGACCGCTTCAGCGCTCTGCTTCTGGCTAGTGTCGCACTCCACGACCCAGTCGCTGTGAAAAGGTAAACCATATTTGAGCAGGGTGGCGCAGTAGCCGCCGACTCTCTCTGCCCGCGTTAGCGAGGCGCTGTTGCCCCCCAGCCAGGCAATACGCTGATGACCACGTTGAATCAGATACTCGGTGAGCATCTGGGCCGCCTGCATGTTATCCGGCCTGACGCAGTCAGCATCGTCAAGATAGCTGGCGCGAGAAGCAAACACGAGCGGAATGCTCTGCTCTGCGGCACACGCCTGCAGCTCACCGCTTACCCCCGCGCCGCCGGCAATGACGACGCCGTCCACACCCTGTGCCAACAGGGTGTTAAAGCGCTGGAGGAGTTGATCGCCGCCGTCGCCACCGTGCAGGAGAAACACCATCCGCCCCTGGGCTTCAAGCGCCTCGGTAAGCCCAGCCGTAAGTTCGGCATAAAACGGTGAAGAGAGGTTGCGTACGATCAGGCCGATCACGCCGCTCTGCCCACCGCGCAGAACGGAAGCCTGGCGGTTACGGACAAAGCCCAGTCGCTCGATAGTTTGGTTGACGCGCTCGCCGGTGGCCGTAGAGATACGGCCCTTACCGCTGAGCACCAGCGAAACGGTGCTAACGGAAACCCCGGCCGCGACGGCCACATCGTTAATGGTTATTTTTTTTGGCGTCATCATAAAAAAACAAATCCCTGGTACTGGCGTAGATAAAACGATTTATCTATATGACATATTTATACACTGAGTTATCGCTCAGCATTGTGATTTGTAGCGCATAAAATTTAGGTAAAACGTTTTATCTTTTCTGCACAACAACCTCATCTGCATCTCTTTTCGACAAGGAGTCGTTTATGACGACGAAAACCGTACAGAAAATTACGCTGTGGGAATTTTTCCAGCAGTTGGGCAAAACCTTCATGTTGCCCGTGGCGTTACTCTCCTTTTGCGGGATCATGTTAGGCATCGGCAGCTCGTTAAGTAGCCGTGATGTCATGACCCTTATCCCCGTATTGGGCAATCCGGTGTTGCAGGCTATCTTCATCTGGATGAGTAAAATCGGCTCCTTCGCCTTTAGTTTTCTGCCGGTGATGTTCTGCATCGCTATTCCGCTGGGGCTGGCGCGTGAGAATAAAGGCATTGCCGCCTTTGCCGGTTTTGTCGGCTATGCGGTGATGAACCTGGCCGTTAACTTCTGGCTGACGGCAAAAGGGATTCTGCCGACCACCGATGCGGCGCTGCTGAAGGCCTACAATATTCAGAGCGTGCTGGGGATCCAGTCTATTGATACCGGGATCCTCGGCGCGGTCATCGCCGGGGTTATCGTCTGGCTGCTGCATGAACGTTTTCACACTATCAGGCTGCCTGACGCGCTCGCATTTTTTGGCGGCACCCGCTTCGTGCCGATTATTACCACCGTGGCAATGGGGCTGGTTGGCCTGGTGATCCCCCTTATCTGGCCTGTCTTCGCCATGGGGATCCGTGGCCTGGGCCAGATCATTAACAGCGCAGGTGATTTTGGCCCGATGATCTTCGGCACCGGTGAGCGACTGCTGCTACCGTTTGGCTTGCAGCATATTCTGGTTGCCCTGATCCGTTTCACCGACGCAGGCGGCACCCAGGAGGTATGTGGCCATACCGTTAGCGGCGCGCTGACCATCTTTCAGGCTCAGCTAAGCTGCCCGACCACCCACGGGTTTTCTGAAAGCGCCACGCGTTTTCTCTCTCAGGGCAAAATGCCCGCCTTCCTGGGCGGCCTGCCTGGCGCGGCACTGGCGATGTACCACTGCGCCCGCCCGGAGAACCGTCATAAAATTAAGGGGCTGCTGATTTCCGGCCTGATTGCCTGTGTTGTCGGCGGCACCACGGAACCGTTAGAGTTTCTGTTCCTTTTCGTCGCCCCGGTGCTGTACCTTATTCATGCCCTGCTCACCGGCCTCGGCTTTACGGTCATGGCCGTGCTGGGCGTCACCATCGGCAACACCGACGGCAACGTGATTGATTTTGTGGTCTTTGGCATTCTGCACGGCCTGGCGACCAAGTGGTATCTCGTGCCGGTGGTTGCCGCCGTCTGGTTTGCGGTGTACTACATCATCTTCCGCTTCGCTATTCTGCATTTTAATTTGAAAACGCCGGGTCGGGATATCGAAACGGCCAGCACCGTCGAGAAAACGATGGCAGGCGCGCTGGGACGCTCGGGCTATAACGTTCCGGCTATCCTCGCCGCACTGGGCGGCAGTGAAAATATTGTCAGCCTTGATAACTGCATCACCCGCCTGCGGCTGTCCGTTAATGATATGTCCCGGGTGAATGTGCAGGCGCTGAAGGACAATCGCGCCATCGGCGTGGTCCAGCTTAACCAGCACAACTTACAGGTGGTGATTGGGCCGCAGGTCCAGTCGGTAAAAGATGAGATGGAAGCCCTGATGAACTCGGTGCAGGCATAAAGGATAAGGCTATGTTTGATTTTTCAACGGCGATCGATCGGCATGGAACATGGTGTACGCAGTGGGACTACGTGGCCGATCGCTTTGGCGTGGCCGACCTGCTGCCCTTCACCATTTCAGATATGGATTTTGCGACCGCCCCCTGCATTCTTGACGCCATTCAGCGGCGGCTGGCGCACGGGGTACTGGGCTACAGCCGCTGGAAGAATGAGGATTTCCTTGGCGCGGTTTGCCACTGGTACGGGACCCGCTTTGCCACCGAGATCGATCCCGCGACGCTCGTCTACGGACCGTCGGTGATCTACATGGCCTCGGAGCTGATCCGCCAGTGGTCCGCGCCGGGAGACGCTGTCGCCATCCACACCCCGGCCTACGATGCGTTTTATAAAGCCATTGAGGGAAACCAGCGTCGCGTTCTGAGCGTGCCGCTGGAAAAAACCGATTCCGGCTGGGTCAGCGACGTAGCGGCCCTGGAGGCTGTGCTCTCTCTGCCGGACACGAAAATCCTACTGCTGTGCAGCCCGCATAATCCCACAGGTAAAGTGTGGACGCGTGAAGAGCTGGAGGCGATGTCCCTGCTCTGCGAACGACATGGCGTCAGGGTGATTAGCGACGAGATCCATATGGATATGGTGTGGGGCGAGAACAAACACACGCCCTGGTGTCAGGTGGGACGAGGCGAGTGGGCGCTGCTCACCTCCGGGTCGAAAAGCTTCAATATTCCGGCCCTGACCGGCGCGTATGGCATCATCAGCGACGCGCGCCGCCGTGACGACTACCTTGCCGCGCTCAAGGGCCGGGATGGGCTCTCATCCCCGGCGGTGCTTTCGCTCTGCGCGCATATCGCCGCCTACCGGGAAGGCGCGCCCTGGCTGGATGCGCTTCGCACCTACCTGCAGGATAATATGACGACCATCGCCAGCCAGCTAAATCAGGCGTTTCCGCAAATTCACTGGCAACCGCCTGAGGCAAGCTATCTGGCATGGATCGATCTGCGCCCGCTTAACCTCGACGACCGTGCGTTGCAGGATGTCCTTATTCACCAGCAGAAGGTAGCGATTATGCCCGGGTACACCTACGGCCCGGAAGGGCGTGGGTTTGTCCGCCTGAATGCGGGCTGCTCAAGGGAGAAGCTGGACCAGGGCATTGGTAGATTGATTGCAGGGATCACTTCTCTCTTATAACTTATGCCAGGCAAGACAAATTCATCTCCAGGCTAACGAGGCCTGTATTGACGTCCGCTTTGTGCCAGAAGCGGACATTGCTGTGACCTGCCCCTTGTCGATTAATACACACAGTATGGAAGGCATATACTCAACCTGAGCTCCTTGTGAACCACAGCTAAAGGCTTATGCCATACCGGAAAGGACTGAGCATGCCCGGGGTTTAAAGTCCGGAGACGATACCGTGAATGAAGAGCTGGACAGAACACAAGCCTTTAGCAAACTGGATAAGCCACTGTTTCGTTAAATGCTACCGGAAGTCCCTGGACAGCAGTCAGGTAACGACAACAGCTGGCTATTACCTAAAGGATCCTTATTAAGAATGTCCATTTTGCCATATCATTTAATGGTATATCCTCCATCAGGCGTAACAGACTGGCCGACCATAAATCCAGCCGCAGGGCTGCACAACCAGATAACGACTGAAGCAATCTCTTCAGAAGTAGCGATGCGTTGCAACGGAATTTCTTTAATAATCCTGTCCATGTGCTCAGGGTGGTCAATTATCGCCTGCTCGACCATAGGGGTACTCGCTGCTCCAGGACAAATGGCATTTATGCGAATGCCACGACCAGCATATTCAAGTGCCGCGCTTTTAGTCAGGCCAATAACACCATGTTTTGAGGCGCAGTAGGCACCCAGATGGGCATTACCAATAATACCGCTCTGTGAGGAGCAGTTAACTATCGCTCCGCCTTCACTTTGCATACGCATCTGAATTAATTCGTGCTTCATGCAATTCCACACTCCACGAAGGTTGACTGCAATAGCCCGGTCAAAGTCAGTCCCCAGCGCATCGGCAGTTTCTGCAACCGGTACTTGAATACCTGCATTGTTGAATGCAAAATCCAGCCTTCCGTAAGTCTCAACTGTTTTCTTTACCATGGCCGCAACACTTGCTTCATCAGCAACGTCACACACAATACCTGTAGCTTTATATCCTTTACCTGCAAGGTTTTCTGCTGCAGCGACTACTGCGCTTTTATTAACATCAGCCAGGACGACTGCCGCGCCGGATTCAGCAAAAAGACGGGCCGTGGTCAGACCGATACCTGAGGCCGCACCTGTTACAAGCGCAACCTGGCCGTTGAAGGATAGCTTCATGATCTCTCCTGGTTTATCTTCAGAATTATTTCGCAAGTTAGCCCGTTTTACAGGTAGAACTGGCAATTCACACTCGTAAAAGGTAAACGGGTGGTCTGCAAAATGCGTATCAATGGATTTAATAGAAGGTTCAGGGTGAAATACATTGCTCACTCAGGCATTCATAAATAATTTTTTTGGGACCTGATGCTTTTCAGCAAATTATTATGAATACGCAGGTCAGCTTTTAACATAATTAATATTATATATCTAAAACCCTAATTTAAAAGTTTTTAACTAACCATTCAATGCCTGCTGAAGTTGTTACAGTTTTAACTCTATGGAACAAATGGTTTAAGCATGACGGATGGTATATACTTTACTAAAGTGCTTCTGTGTACGCTTTGACGCTGTCAGGAAGTAAAACAGCATGAAGCCGTTCGGAGAAAAAAACCATGATATCAAGGGTTTCGGAATCTTTTTTTTAATTGTCAGTATTCAGAAGATTATTGCATTCATAACATGTTGTATGCCCATGATGGCCTGAAACTCACCTAAATAATTCAGACGAGCGTTAAATGGAACAGGTAACACTGGACAGACTTACGGGTATTATTGCGTTTGCACGTGCGGCGTCTCTTGGAAGCTATACTGCTGCATCAAGGGTCCTTTCGATCTCCCCCTCTGCCGTCAGTAAAAGCATTCGGCGTCTTGAAGAGCGGCTTAACGTTAAGCTTTTTAACAGAACCACGCGTTCGCTGACGCTGACACCGGAAGGCAGGGATCTTTATCAGAGAGCGCTCAGGTTACTGCGTGAAGCAGAAGAAATTGAGCAGGCCGCTTTTGCTGCACGCACCGAACCCTCTGGTATGATTAAAATTACTTCACCCTATCCGGTGGGAGTGCATCTTATCGCCCCCCATCTCCCTGAATTCAGACGCCGTTATCCCAGTCTGAGCGTTGAGCTTCATCTCAGCGATACTTTCACTGATCTTATTGAAGAAAGTATAGATATTGCAGTACGTATCGGCCCCTTGGTCGACTCCAGGCTGATTGCCAGAAAACTGGCTCAAAATTTTGTCTACCTTTATGCATCCCCGGTTTACCTGAAAGAAAATGGTGTTCCCGGAGCGCTGGATGAACTCGTGCATCACAGTCTTATTAATGTCCGTATTAACAGTTCCGGTCAGTTAATCAAGTGGATTTTTCGGGCCGGAGATGAATCTGCTGAGTTTATCCCGGAGGCACAACTAACGGCTAACAGCACGGACGCTGCACTGGCAATGATCAAGGCAGGCGGCGGCATAGGTATTCTCCCTTCCTACATTGTGCATCCCTATGTGCTGAGCGGTGAACTGACCCCTGTTCTGGAAGAGTATTACATCGTTCGTAACGACATTACGGCGTTCTGGTCTGAAAGCCGTCGCGGAAATCCAAATGTCAGGGTTTTCGTCGAATTTCTTGACGAAATTTTTTCAGGCGCTGCTCCCTAAGGAGGGAGAACGACTTTCGGCCACCTTCGTGCAAACAGGGAATATTATCAGTGTGACGGCATGCGGTGCTCTGCACAAAACCGACTGGGCCAGATACGGATGGCAGATCGTAGCCCGGCAACAGACGCCGCCGGGCTTTTTTCAAGTATCGATATATCTATATGTCCGGTGTAATGACATTATCTCAGTCTGAGGCGGGTATAGATTAGTGCGGCAGACAGCAGCATGATACTACCGGCGAAGATGAATGTCGCATTAACGCCTTGTGCATCCAGCAGTATTCCACCCACTCCGGCACCGGCCAGAAGTCCGAATTGAATGCAGGCTACATATATGCTGCCACCGGCTTCGGTTTCATCACTGATAGCCCGCGTAAGCCATGTCGACCATCCCACCGGGATAAAACCAAATGCAAAGCCCCAGAGGGTGACACAAAGCGCAGTCAGCCAGAAATGCGTCCCACTCATCAACAGCAGGATAACTAGAGCGAACATCATAAAGGGAACGGTCACAAGACTGGCTCTCAGGCTGCGGTTAATGACAGTGCCGGAAATACTGTTACCAATAAAGTTCGCGATTCCGAATGTAAGAAGAAGCGAGGTAAACGTGCTGACATTCACTCCGGCTACCGTTTCAAGGAAAGGTCGCATGTAAGTAAAGAAGGCCATGTGGCCACCGAAGGTTAATCCCACACACGCCATGCCGATACGGACATCATGACGCATGAAAACGTTATACAACAGAGAAAGGGAGGATTTGCCCTGCGCAGGCATGGCTGGCAGGGTAAGAAACTGCCAGACTAAACCTAGCGCGCTGAATCCGGCGCAGAACAGAAACACGACACGCCAGCCAACAAATGTTTCAAGGATACTCCCCAGCGGGCCGGAAATAACAGAGGCCGCGGATACCCCCCCGAAAATAATGGCAAATGCTTTAGTCACGTCTTTCTGTGGAACTAGCCGCACAGCTACGGACGTTGACATTGACCAGAACCCGCCAAGAGACATACCCAGAAATACACGTCCGACAAGCAACATGGAAAAACTTGAAGCCGAGGCGACGATAAGTGAGGA
This sequence comes from Enterobacter sp. C2, assembly GCF_019880405.1. Lineage (NCBI taxonomy): Bacteria > Pseudomonadati > Pseudomonadota > Gammaproteobacteria > Enterobacterales > Enterobacteriaceae > Enterobacter > Enterobacter sp. C2. Next base: position 1,955,015 of record NZ_CP082269.1, on the reverse strand, counting down.
GATAATCATCAGCATCGAGAATCCCAACATAACCAGACGCCTGTCAGCAGTGCGGATAATATAGGGTAAAAACACACTCGTCAGTACGGCGACGACGGCTGTGGCGGAAATGGTCTGACCGGCAATACCTTCGCTGACGCCCAGACCATGAGCCATTGGTGTAAGAAGACTCACTGGCATGAACTCAGCAGTGACGAGCGAAGCAACACCTATTGCCATTCCCCATATCCCCCCCCACAAGGCTATTTTTTCTTGCGGATTGTCTTCTATAGCTGCATTACTTTTCATTAAACTTACCTTAACTGTTGGTTTATGCCGCTTTCCCCGGAGGGGGCTGGCATCTCATATATGACTCAATGTGACGGCCAAAAATTTTGTGGACTGTGTGATTAAAAACTATCTGTGATGAAGACAGACCAGTCCCACGCAGGCAGCATCCCTAACCGGAAGAACATTTACTCTGCGCATCTAACACCGGGAATGTTTAACCCTGACCGGTACAACACCAGGCCTTACGGGAAGGTGGAGGCCAGAAGTAAAGCGTAAATAGAAAGGGAAGTTCACGGCAGGGTAATAACCTGAGCGCGGGATTTTATAGGACAGAAGCAAAAAAGATTATGGTTTGATATTGCCTTTCAGTTGTTCCAAGAGTTCAAAAATAACTTCTATGACGGCTGCAATCAGTAATACTGAGCATAAATAAGTGCGCGCGTGATTTTCAGGGGCGAGTCAAAGCTTCGTATCTGTCCGGTAAGCCTTGCGGTAAGGGAAGAGCCCAGCCACATGTGGAAAACTTCTCTGAAAATGGTCACTGAGTCCAGTAAGCTCATGACCGACCCTTCTTTTTTTCCGTGGCTAATAACAACAGCCAGTCGATCAGTGATCGGTACTGCTCGGGATCTGAATAAGGCTGAGGCGGCTGTAAGCGGTATCCGATCTGCTGGCGGCTCACTTAAGCTGCTTCAGCTTGACCTGGCCAGCCTCAGCAGTATCAGGGCTGCGGCTGTGGATTTGCTCAACACCGGCCTTAATTTTGACATTGTAATTGCTAACGCGGGCGTCATGGCCACCCCGGAGGGTAAAACAGAAGACGGTTTTGAGATGCAGTTTGGAACAAACGCCATTGGACATTTTGTTTTGATTAATCGTATATCACCGCTTCTGCACAGCGGTAGCCGTATCATACTACTTTCATCCGCCGCGCATGCTGTTGCAGACGTCAACCTTGATGATATTAACTTTGAAAAATCATCCTACGATCCGTGGATAGCCTATGGCCGGTCTAAAACGGCAGTTGCGCAGCTCGCTGTGGAATTTGAACGCCGCCTTGCAAGTAAAGGCATTCATGCCACCGCAGTCCATCCCGGCGCCATTCAGACTGAACTCCAGCGCCACTACGGTAAAGAACTGGATGATGCCATTATCCAGAAAACTAATGAAGCCAATGCCAGAAGAGGATTGCCGCCGTTCCAGTGGAAAACTGTTCAGCAAGGTGCGGCTACCACTGTCTGGTGTGCTGCCGTAGCGCAAGAGGAAGAAATTGGTGGCAAATTCTGTGAAGACTGTCATGTTACTGAGATTAACGACAGTGAGGGTGTGACAAACGGTGTGCGTTCCTATGTTTTTGATAAGAAGAAAACAGAGGCATTATGGACAAAAATTGAAGAACTGGTTCATGAGAAATTCTGAACTGAAGTCACTTCTTAAGCTTTGACGAAACGTAGAGGTTTTGCTTCAGGGAACCCGCAGTATCCCTGAGGCATAAGGGCGCCCTGTTTTCCGCAGGAGCAATCTGCTGTCATATCAGGCTGGTTTGCGAAAAGACACTATTAAGGGACGCCAAAAAAACTTCAACTTCCTCTGTCTCCTTCAGCTCGCGCAATGACTCAAAGCAGCGAAAGGTCTTCCCATGGGCAAAATCGTAGCGGGCGAATACTTCCTGCCGTTAATTATCTGAATAAAGTCAGTGGTAAATATGCCATCTTTAAGTTTTTCCCCTTTCAGCGCATAGTTAAGTATGCCGGTAACCGATTCTTTTTCTGTCATATTTTCATTCCCAATGATGTTAATGAATGTCATTACTTCGATATTTTTTCTGACACCTTTTAAGTTTTTTTCAGCAAAGACTTTCGCTCATGCCTCACAGCATTGATTACTTATTCGTTATAATACCCCACGAGACTGTTAAGTCAGCGCCGGGATTATCCAGGCGGATTACCGGACTTGCGTGTGTAAAAACCCCGTAAATAATTACTTATTTAAAAACTATCACTCAATGAAATACCCATCATGCTGATTTAAATAAATATACTTATTTAAATCAGCATCAAACCGTGTGTCTAAGATATCTCTCCTTTATTTTCTGTGTCAACTGAACAACTGACGCTGCGAAGACTGCACTCCACACCCTGTCCGTACTGTCACATCAGATGTAGTGAGGCTCTTATCGCTCCCGAAGAGGATCCATCGCGTAATCCCTTTGTGATGATTACTTCCGTTATGCACGCTCTGAATTATAAAAGGGTGATGCGATTTATAGCAACTTGCGGAGAACACTTTTTCTGAGCCCGGGGTGTGATTTAGCTTGATATTAATGACAAAGTAAAATGATTAGCAGATAATAAAAGCATGTCTTAACGGAATATCAGTTGCGACATGGTCTCATCATTTGATTTTTGAAATTATCCTGCTGCTGTTCCTTTCAGTTATTCCATAAAGTCTCAAATACTAGGTCCATACACACTGTGTTTAATGATAAACATCCACTATATTGTACGTCTGCACTTCAGTGAAAAATTTACCGTAACGCTAATTTCTATAACCTTTTGGTTACCGAAAGTGTCGTTTGACATATTTATGCGAGCAGCCTGTGATCTGAATTTTCAGACTATAACGCTTCAGCAGCCCTGTCAGAGCACCTGCCGCCTGTTTATCCTGAATGCAATTGCTCCACTTTCACTGTGAGTGGCCACGAACAGCTTATCTCCATAGTCCAGGTAATTTATTATGCTTATATTAAGACGTATGAAAATTATGCTTTCTCTGATTCTTGCGGCCTGTGCCACATGCAGTCAGATTGCAGAGGCAGCCATAGTTCATACCCAGTCAGGTCCGGTCGAGGGTTCATCCCGTCAAGGTATGGACTTCTGGGAAGGTATTCCCTTTGCCGCAGCTCCTACGGGAGCGCTTCGCTGGCAGCCTCCACAGCCAGTGAAAACCTGGACTCGTCCTCTTGTGGTAACCAAGCCAGCTGCGGCGTGCGCTCAGAATGCGGATCTGGGCGTGTTTTCCAAAGCAGGTGGGCAGGAAGATTGTCTTTATTTAAATGTTTACCGCAGCTCTTCCGCTAATCCACAGAAAAAGCGTCCAGTATTTGTCTGGATCTATGGCGGAGCGCTTGAGGTGGGCCAGGCTGATCATTATAACCCGATCAAGCTGGCCACACAGGGAAATGCCGTGATAGCCACTTTTAATTACCGCGTTGGCGTGCTGGGTTTTTATGCTAATCCGAGCCTGAATGGAAAAAACCACAACTATGCCAACTATGGCCTGATGGATCAGCAGGCTGCATTACGCTGGGTTAGAGCTAACATAGCCGAATTTGGGGGCGATCCCGATAACGTTACGATTGCAGGCGAGTCATCGGGCGGTGACAGCGTGATGGCAAACATCCTGTCACCAGCTGCTTCCGGACTTTTTCAGCACGCCATTGCGTTAAGTGGCTCAACGCTGATTACACGCTATCCAGCATTTGGCGCGTCCATCCCGCATGACGTTGCTGTCAAAGCAGCCGAGGATTTTGCGAAATCCGTTGGATGTACTCAGGATGATGCTAATTGTCTGCGCGCTCTTTCTACTGAGCAGATCCTCAAAGCGCAAACACCATTTGCTTTCAGACAGTTCATCATTGATGGTCAGCTCATACCGCAGCATCCTGCCGATGCCTTCCGTGAGGGCAGATTTAATAATAAGGTCACTCTGGTTAATGGCGGTAACCATGATGAGGGCACATTGTTTGCGGCGCTGCCTGAGCTGGCCACCGGCAATGCCATGACTGAAGATAACTATGCAGAAGCGATGAAAAGCATTTTCGGAGAAGCTATGCTGCCTGCGGTGCTAAAAGAATACCCGGCAAAGGCTTATAATACGCCTTCAGAGGCATTCTCTGCTGCTGCAGGTGACAGTCTTTTTTCCTGCCCGGTACATGAATTAAATAATCTTATTGCGAATAAGCTGCCACTTTACGCCTACGAGTTCAGCGATCAGACTGCACCAATGTATACCGACCCGGTTACTTTTCCGCTGATGGCGTCCCATACGTCTGAGCTATCATACCTTTTCCCGGGTTTTCACGGCGGCGCCGACAAATCAATAAAGCTGAATTCGTTACAGGAGAAACTCTCTGATGAAATGGTAACTTACTTTTCTCATCTCGCGGCTCTGAAGGAAAAGCAGGCCGTCTGGCCACAATACGATCCAGATAGAGAAAATTATATGACATTCGTGCTCCCTGCATCACGCATGATCTCTGGACGTTTCAGCCAGGTGCATCATTGTGACTTCTGGAAAACCTCGGGAATTTTTTAAGTGCTGAGTGCAGTAAGAATAGCGCTGTAAAAGCCCAGCAATCCCGGAAATAATCCGGGGTTCCTGATTTTTACGTGGAGTTAATAAGAAACGACAGAATCATTGGCAAACGCAGTGATTCTGTAATTGTACAAATTCATTAAGTGATTGAAAGCCAATATAAAAATATATCAAGACTGACATCGATGGATGTGGGTGACTTTTAGATTTTTTATTCGTGTTTCGCTCTTATCAGAATGTACAATTTTTAACTCTTTTAATTAACTTTAAATTCTCTGCTATCGAAGCTAGCATCAGTCTTTATCTGACATTACGGTTCACGTATAAAATGGCCAATATCCTTTCAGCCATTCCTGATAACAAAATAGCTGACACTGACACATATCTTTCTGTTCCGCACGAACTCTTCCTGTGGATTATGAACTTTGAGTCATGAGTGTTTGAACCTGCCCCCCGGTTATTTGTTAATACATTCCTCTTTATACTTATTACCCTTAAGGCTGCCCGGTTTCACGAAAAATAAGATCGGTTCCACGGTGAATTAAGTATACGGGACGGAATGTAAAGCATATGGCTTCTGAAGAGAGGAAAGAAAAATGAATTCATTACCTAAAATAGCACTAGGCACCTGGTCCTGGGGCACTGGGGTGGCAGGTGGGGATACTATTTTCGGCAATCACCTTAAGGATGAACAGATGCAGGAGATATTCCGTGCAGGTATAGCGGAGGGATTAACTTTATGGGATACCGCCCCGGTTTACGGTATGGGAAGTTCAGAGCAGGCCCTTGGTAAAGTGATTCAGGAGTGCGCGCGCGATGACGTCATTTTATCGACAAAATTTACCCCACAAATAGCTAATGAAATGGTAGAAAAGCCACTTGAGACAATGCTTATGGCCAGTCTGCAGCGCCTGGGAGTGGATTTTATTGATATTTACTGGATCCATAATCCGCAGAATGTAGAAAAATGGACGCCGGATTTGATACCGCTTCTGCAAAAAGGACTAATAAAGCGCGTGGGAGTATCTAATCATAATCTTGCTCAAATCCAGCGTGTCAATGAAATCCTCGGACAGGCTGGATATACTGTCAGCGCCGTTCAGAACCATTATAGCCTTCTTTATCGTTCGTCAGAAAAGGCAGGTGTAATTGAGTATTGCCATCAGAATAACATCATATTTTTTGCCTATATGGTTCTTGAGCAGGGCGCGCTGAGCGGACGTTATAACTCACACCATCCCATGCCGGCTGGCAGTAACCGTGCGATAAGTTATAACAGCATACTGCCGGAACTACAGGAACTGACTGATGTCATGCAGGAAATAGCAGACATCAAAGAAGCCAGCGTGGCACAGATAGCGGTTGCATGGGCCATCTGTAAAGGAACATTGCCCATTGTTGGTGCCACCCGACTGCGGCACGTAACAGATGCAGCCATGGCTTCCACAATCCTGCTGACACCGGAAGAAATCACCAGACTAGAATTGCTGGCAGATAAAACGGGCATCGACACGCGCGGGGCCTGGGAAGAACCAATGGAGTCGCTACCCTAATCCGTTCAACTTTCCTTTAATCAGAAAATTTTCACCTTTAACTGCTCCCCAGTACATTCCAATTAATCACCACCGCAGATCCAGAATTTGGGGTTTTAGGATCTGCGCAGAAGAAAAATGGCACTGCTGCAGAAGTGGCAATAATTAAGGATAATTGTTGCTATATCTGTATTATTGCTTTGTGGGAAGGAAATGAAGACTATTGTTGCTGTTATTGGATAAGTCAGCGTAAAGGTAATTTAGCGACGAATCGGCACTGATTATTTTTCATACTGAGTGCCCATCCTGGCCTTTGGCATCGTGTCCGATCATTAAAGTCCGCTTTGTGCCAGGAGCGGACTTTTACAAAATCTCGATAAGCTCAAACTCCTCAAAGACAAGTTCCATTTCCTCAGAATAAGTGCCTTCACGTTCAAAATAACGTTTGTGGCCTTCCTTCCAGTACTCAAGACTTAAATCCCCTTCACCTTCTTTGCTGGCGAGTTCGCTCGTCATTTCACAAAACCGAATGACCTGCAACCTGACAGTCTGAATCACGCACATTGGCTGTCCGGTTCCGTCGAGAATGATATTGTAACTTCCAGCGCAGGGAGCTTCGCCTCGTTCATATTCACGCTGAAAAGAATTTTTCGAACAGCAGGTTGCTGTTTTAATCCCACTCAGAACCAGTTGAACGAGTTCGTCAGCAAGTTTTGGGCTGTCGCCTAAGTGCCAGACAAGTGCACTAGGATAAATGCTTTTCAATTCTTCGAGCTTTGTCATTGTCAGCCTTTGTTAATTTAATTTTTAGTAGAAAGTGACCTTTGTCCGATTAATATGAACTATATAAGACAAAACCTCATCTTTGTAGCACCACTGCGAGCGTCCGCTCTTCACTCATACCGGACCTACCTTACACCCCCGTCTGCTTCGTGACAGAAGCGGACACTATGTATTACCAGCTTTAATCATCTGGCATCAGAAGCCTTATAATATATTCAAAGAGTTATCCAAAACTCCCGCAGAGTATGTCGATGATTAAATCGTAGGGAAAGATAGTTTGGTTAGTATCTCTAAGCTCTTCTAATGTCCACCAGTAATGATTTTGAATGACGCTCTTTTCATGATCACTCCATCCCGAGCAGTCGATATCTCTCTTTTCAGCATGGATTATAAAGAAACGCTCTTCCGCAAGAACTGTCTCCCCATCAGGCAGCTGCATGGGAAAGGTTCGGGATGCCACCGCCACTCCAGCAGAATCCCTTTTTAACCCGGTCTCTTCCTGCAACTCCCGTAGTGCGGCCTGTTCAAAGGATTCGTTAAATTCAAGCCCACCGCCGGGTGTCGCCCAGTATGACATGCCGCTTAAGGCGTCATTTTGATGAGAAAAGTTAAACAGCAAAATATCGTTTTCAGGCGAAAGAATGATTAACCTGGATGATGGGCGAGTACGCATAAAGTTTCCTTCTGATACGGCATAGAGCTGATTTCCGTCTCGCTATTTAAACATAAATAGCCGCCTAAACAGATATGGCCTATCGCCTGCTTCTTGCTCTAAACTACCGCCATAACATACGGTGCCCTGAGGCAACCTATAATGGTATAAACTCGGCCATTGATGTTCATGGCAGCATCAGGTGATCTTTATGCTTATCGAATAGTGCAATTAAGTGATCTGCAACGGCCCTGACTCGCCGTGAACCCGCTAAATCTGAATGCATAACCAGCCATAATGTCTGATCAGCACCGGTATCCGGTTGGACGCATTGCAGGCCGCTGGCTCTCGCCATAAAGTGTGGCAGGACACCTAAACCCAGACCTGATGCAACTGCCGATACCTGAGCCACCAACGTATTGGCTTCCACTCGGCATGGCCTGCCCCGAAGCATCTTCGTTACCCAGCGCGCAGCAGGCAAGTGCTGGTGCGACTCAGACCAACCGACATACTGAGCATTGCTTAGCGCCAGACCCGCGGGTACGCCTCCCATCTCATCGAGATACGTTTTTGCGCCATAGACACCAAAGCCTACCGTTCCCAGCCGCTTTAACGTCAGATTACCGATCTCTGGCTTTACCATGCGGATTGCCATATCGGCATCTCTACGATGCAGATTAACTGACTGCACACCGCTTAATACCTCTACCCGCAGATCAGGGTAGGTATCCAGGATCCCTTTCAGAGAAGGCAGAATAAAATGCGTGGCCAGATTATCCGATGTGGCGAGTCGGACAAGTCCGGCAACATTGCCCTGGAGATTGGCCGTTTCGCCGAAAGCAAGGCTTGCATATTCCAGCGCCTCTGCCCGCTCCAGCAGGGCTTCGCCATCATCTGTCAGCCGATACCCGCTCTGATGCCTGCTAAAAAGCGGTACGCTCAGCGATTGCTCAAGCCGATCCAACCTTCTGGAAATGGTTGCAACGCCAATACTCATTGCCTCAGCGGCTCCACTCAGCGTACCCGCGCGAGCAATCGCCAGAAAAACACGCGTATCATCCCAATTGAACTCAGTCTTCATCTTATTTCCGATTATGGAAAACGACTCTCCGTTTTCAGCTCTTTTTTATCTCTTTCGTAAGGATGATACTTCAATCCACACAAGGAGATAAGCATGCGAACACGTAAATTGACGTCATCCCTCAAGACGCCTTAACCCGATCATCGCAAAACGCCTCCGCAAAATTTTTCCATTATCTTTTAAGAGTATTTATTCATGAACGACACCGTTTTACACGTAAGCCCGGTGCCCGCCCGCGCCTGGCTGGCAGTCGCTGCGCTCGGGATCAGCGCATTTTCGATTGTGACCAGCGAACTTGCTCCCGTTGGCATGCTCAGTACGCTTGCCAGAGATCTGAATCAGACTGAGTATGGTGCAGGTCTTGTCGTGACAGCCTATGGCTGGGTTGGCGCGCTTGCAGCGCTTCTTTCCGGAACAATGCCGGCACGAATTTCCCGTAAGGCTCTGCTTGTTGGCCTGATGCTGATCCTTGCCCTTTCCTGTATGGTGGCGGGTCTTTCCCACTCAATGACCGCATTTATGAGTGCGCGCATGGCCGGGGCACTGGCACACGGTGCTTTCTGGGCATTAATCGGTGTCGTGGCGGCACAGATTGTTCCAGCGGAAAAGCTTGGTCTGGCCACATCAGTCATTTTTGGTGGTGTTTCGGCTGCCAGCGTTCTTGGCGTGCCCCTGTCCAGCTTTATTGCAAATATGGCCGGATGGCGTAGTGCGTTTGCGGTGATTTCCCTGGTGTCACTTGTTACCGCCTGTGCTTTACTCTGGACGCTCCCCACGTTGGCAGCGCCTAAGCCGCCAGGGCTGCATGCATACTGCGGGATATTTAAAAACCCGGCGATCGTTTCCCTCTATGGTGCTACTGCCTGCATTATTTCGGCTCACTTCGCGGCATTCACCTACGTTGAACCGCTGCTGACGAAAGCGCAGGGAGTACCCATAGTGTCCATTTCTGGTCTGCTGCTGACATCAGGACTTTCCGGTCTTGCGGGAAACATCATTGCCGGTAAGCTAATTGATCGCCATGTAAAAGGGCTGATAATAATTTCGCTACTCCTGAGTGCGGGCGCGCTCGGTATACTGGGTTTAAAGAGCATCGCTCCTCTTCCTTTCTGGTTAACAGGGACGCTGCTCGCGATATGGGGCGCGGGTATCGCCATTGTATTTGTTGGCTTGCAGACATGGCTGCTTCGTAGCGCCGGAGATGCTGCACAACCGGCGTCAGCCATTTACGTTGCCATTTTCAACGCCGCCATCGGTACCGGTGCGCTTGCCGGAGGCAAGGCGCTGGCGGTATTCGATTTTCAGGGCATAGCTTTACTCGCCGCGGCGTCATTGGGTGCAGCATCATGCTTGTCGCCATGCTTAAAAGCCCTACGAATACCCTAACCTCGGCAGACTAATTTCCGGAATCAATGTTTTACTATGATTTATATTGCGCTGAGATAATTATCTCTGCTTAGCCCCTCTCCTGAGGGGCTATTTATTTGAGATAGTGGCGTGACGCTTAGGCAGTGACTTGCATATATCGACCAAAGCCATTGACAGAGAGGCTGCCGGTAATTTTCACTGTCGGTGAATCCATAACGATAACAGGCGTGGGTTGAGGGCCATCTACTTCATATGCCATAGCGTATACGCTACTATCGTCGGGACTCACGTCCACAGAGTTACTGGAAAAAGGTAGCTGGACAGAACCAATTACCTCTGCGCTGGCAAGATCAACGGTATAAACACCTGACGCCAATGTCCCAACATATAAATACAGTTCGCTAGCTGATAGAGCTAAAGAGCGTGGGCTATCGTCTAATGCAATATACGCTACCTCTTTTGTCCCTGTATCAACAGCCGCAATAGAGTTGCCGTCTTGATTGGCAACATAAAGAGTTGTACCCTCTTTAGATAAAACAATTTCCATTGGCATCTGCCCTACAGATAGGGCGTCCGTAACTAAAGCGCTTTCAACATCGATAATGCCTATCTGATTGGTATTGTAGAGCGCAACGTAAACTGTTTTACCATCAGGCGAAACCGTTACACCTCGGGCGTGGCCGGGAAGCGCGATCCCCGGTAACCTTATATTGTTAACAGTATCAATTATTTCAAGGGATTTAGTCGTATCGCCCGTTACATAAAGTCTGGTTTCATCAGGACTCAACGCCACCTGAAAAGGCGTTATCATTGCACCATCTACCTCTCTCGTAGTAACAAAACCAGTGACTGACTGTGTGACTAAATCAACGATAATAATTCGATCGTTATAGCTATCTGTAATCCAGGCTATAGTATTATTTTTGTTAACAGCGAACCCTTCTGGGGTCATCATCGGCCCAAGCTGTATACTAAAAATCTCCTGCCCGGTTACTAAGTCCGTGCCTGAAAAATAGCCATTCCCGCCGTTTAATTCACAGGTTGCCCATAAAACACCTGCTGTAGAGACTGTATTGTTCATATTCCACCTCAATAATATAATTAAATAAATATGTTATGAATGCTTAATTCATTAACACGGCTTATTTTTATCCTAAAACAATGCTTACAGATTCTCTTAATTAAGAAATGGCGGGCAAAAAACGGTCAACCTTTTTGGGCGGTGACTATTTGAGGAAGTGGGGCAAACTGCTGTACAATCAATTGCACTTTATCTAAAAAGAGTGCAACCATGATTGACGCTAACCTCCCTTTGACCGACATTCACCGCCACCTTGACGGCAACATCCGGGCGCAAACCATCCTTGACCTTGGCCGTGAGTTTTCCCTTACCCTGCCCGCCGACTCGCTTGAATCGCTGCGTCCGCACGTCCAGGTGACCGCTAACGAACCGGATCTGGTGAGCTTCCTGGCGAAGCTGGACTGGGGCGTCAAGGTGCTGGCCTCGCTGGATGCCTGTCGCCGCGTGGCGTTTGAGAATATGGAAGATGCCGCACGCAACGGGCTGCACTATGTTGAGCTACGCTTCTCCCCCCGCTATATGGCAATGACCCATGGCCTGCCGGTCGCGGGCGTCGTTGAAGCGGTCATTGAGGGCGTGCGTCAGGGCAGCGAGGCCTTTAACGTCCAGGCGCGTCTGATCGGTATTCTGAGCCGCACCTTTGGCGAGGACGCCTGCGTTGAGGAGCTGGAGGCACTGCTGGCCCACCGCGATGCCATCACCGGGCTGGATCTGGCTGGCGACGAATTGGGCTTTCCCGGCAGCCTGTTCCTGACCCACTTTAACCGTGGCCGCGACGCGGGCTGGCACATTACCGTTCACGCCGGTGAAGCTGCCGGGCCGGAGAGCATCTGGCAGGCGATTCGCGAGCTGGGCGCGGAGCGTATCGGCCATGGCGTTAAGGCCATTGAGGATCGGGCTCTGATGGATTTCCTCGCCGAGCAGCGCATCGGCATTGAGTCCTGTCTGACCTCTAACATCCAGACCAGTACCGTCGCATCGCTGGAGGCGCATCCGCTGAAAGCCTTCCTTGAGCACGGTATTCTGGCGACAATTAATACCGACGATCCGGCAGTTCAGGGCGTAGATATTATTCATGAATATCGCGTGGCGGCCCCGCAGGCAGGACTGAGCCAGGTGCAGATTCGCCAGGCACAAATTAACGGTCTTGAGGTGGCGTTCCTGAGCGCGGCAGAGAAACAGGCGTTAAAAGATAGCCTGCGCTCCGCATAAAAAAAAAATGCCGCCCGGATGGGCGGCACATTGCTTACATCTGGCAGCGTTACGCCAGGCAGAGCGTCGAACGATGTTTGGCTGACTCCATACCTAACTCGATCAGCTCCATAATCTGAATCGCCTGGCTGGCGGGAACCGGATTTTCGCCCACGCCGTTCAGCGCATCGCGAATACCGGCATAGTAGGCAGGATAGTTCCCCGGTACGGTGAGCCAGCTCTCTTCGACCACCTCTTCCCCCTGCACGCGAGTCAACACGCCGTCGCGCATATCATAGCCCCAGTCCTCCTGCGGCAGACGCTCGCCGTTTTTCAGCCGCTCCTCCTGCGGATCGAGGCCATACTTGACGTAGCTCCCCCGGGTACCGTGCACGATATAGCGCGCCGACTCTGCTGCCGCCAGCAGCGTTCCATGCAGCACCACACGGCGCTGAGGATAGCTCAGCACCGCATGGAAATAGTCCGTGGCCTGCGCACCCGGGCGCAGTTGGGCCAGATCGACAGTCAAACTCACCGGCAGGCCAAAGAGATTTACCGCCTGGTCGAGCAGATGCGGACCCAGGTCGTACCAGATGCCGCTGCCCGGCCCGGCCAGTTCGCGCCAGCGGTTACGCACCTGCGGGCGGAAGCGATCGAAATGCGACTCAAAATAGGTGACCTCTCCCAGCGCGCCGTCGGCCAGCAGCGCCTTGAGCGTCAGGAAATCGCTGTCCCAGCGGCGGTTGTGGAACACAGAAAGCACGCGCCCCAGCGATTTCGCCAGAGAATCCAGTTCACGAGCCTGTGACAGTGTCACGGTAAAGGGCTTATCCACCACTACATGCTTGCCCGCCTCCAGCGCCGCCTTGGCCAGCGGGAAGTGGGTATCGTTGGGCGTCGGGATGACAATCAGATCGAGAGTCGGATCGTTGAAAAGATGTTTAGGTTCAGAGACGACCGGCACCGTTGGCCAGTCCGCCTTCACTTTCGCCTCATCGCTGCTGGAGATCGCGGCCAGTTCCATGCCCGAGGTGCCGTCGATCAGCGGGGCGTGAAATGTCTTGCTGGCGTAACCGTAGCCAATTAATCCGACCCGAATTTTATCATTCATCGTGCTGCCTCTCATCAGTGCGTGGGGATATTTCAATCCTCAACAAAGTTGTCACAATAATACGTAGTTTATAACTTATCTAAAACATCCTGTAGCACACTTTAACGTTCCAATTGCGAATAGGCCGAAAATATGGTTTGTTACTTGCTGAGACTTTTTTGCGTCGATACTATGCCATTTCTATATACAGGGAGAAATAGAAAAGTATGTCAGGAATAATGAACCGAATCATTGAATTAGCTGGGTGGGTTGTGCTGGGCGTGAGTGCCATACTGCTGGGAGTCGCCAGCCATATAGATAACTACCAGCCGCCGGAACCTGCCGCTACCGTTCAGGTAAAATAGTGTCCACCCGCGTTATTGTTAAACGCTTGCTGCTACGGTCATTTGTCGCCGAGTGCGGTAGCAAATAGCGCGGGTAGCATTCGCTGTATAATGCTTTATACTCTCGCCCTGCAAAAGAGACTGTGCCACGCCAGGGGAGATAACGATATGACCGCAACGCCTGTTGAACGCCCCGCCGAACGAATTGGAGGATGGTTGCTGGCCCCGCTCGCGTGGCTGCTGGTCTCCTTGCTGGGTACGCTGCTGGTGGTAGCACGCTTTGTCGCTGTGCTGCTGACGCCTGAGATGGCCGCCGTACTGAATGCCCAAATCGCCGGAGATAAAACGCTGTGGTATACCTCGTTTATCTTTGCTATCGCCATGGGCGGTTACACCCTGTGGCTGACCGTCGCGTTCTTTAAACGCCGTCGGCTGGTGCCGAAGCACTATATTATCTGGCTGCTCATCACCATTCTGCTGGCGCTGAAGGCGTTTGCGTTTTCGCCGGTGTCGGATACCCTGGCGCTACGCCAGCTGCTATTTCCGCTGCTGGCTGCCGCCCTGATCGTGCCCTATTTTAAGCGATCGCAGCGGGTCAAGAAGACCTTCGTAAATCCGTAATTAACCCTATTCGTTGTACTGTTGTCGCCCGAATCGATTTATCCGATAATAGGCGGCTACTTTTTTTCAGGCTGAATAATGACTGATTACCTGTTGCTGTTTGTCGGAACCGTACTGGTTAATAACTTCGTGCTGGTTAAGTTCCTGGGCCTCTGTCCGTTTATGGGCGTCTCCAAAAAGCTGGAGACTGCTATGGGGATGGGGCTGGCGACGACCTTTGTGCTCACGCTGGCCTCTATTTGCGCATGGCTGATCGACACCTTTGTTCTTATTCCGCTCGATCTCATCTACCTGCGCACCCTGGCCTTTATTCTGGTCATCGCCGTTGTGGTGCAGTTCACCGAGATGGTGGTCCGCAAAACCAGCCCGGCGCTCTATCGCCTGCTGGGGATCTTTCTGCCGCTCATCACCACTAACTGTGCGGTGCTGGGCGTGGCGCTGTTGAATATCAACCTCGGCCATAACTTTCTACAGTCGGCGCTCTACGGTTTTTCCGCTGCCGTCGGCTTCTCGCTGGTGATGGTTCTATTTGCCGCTATTCGCGAACGTCTGGCGGTGGCGGACGTACCGGCACCGTTTCGCGGTAACGCCATCGCGCTGATTACCGCGGGTTTAATGTCTCTGGCCTTTATGGGCTTTAGTGGTCTGGTGAAGCTGTAATGTCTGCTATCTGGATAGCCATTGCGGCCCTGAGCGTGCTCGGGCTGATCTTTGGCCTGATTCTCGGCTACGCCTCGCGCCGTTTTGCGGTGGAGGACGATCCGGTCGTCGAAAAAATTGATAATCTGCTGCCGCAAAGCCAGTGCGGCCAGTGCGGCTACCCCGGCTGTCGCCCCTATGCCGAGGCCGTAGGTAGCCAGGGCGAGAAGATCAACCGCTGTGCGCCTGGCGGCGAAGCGGTGATGCTTAAAATCGCCACGCTGTTAAACGTCGACCCGCAGCCAATTGGTGACGATGCCGAAGCCGCTGAGCCGGTACGTATGCTGGCGGTCATCGATGAACCGAACTGCATTGGCTGCACCAAGTGCATCCAGGCCTGTCCGGTTGACGCCATTGTCGGTGCAACCCGCGCCATGCACACGGTCATCAGCGATCTCTGCACCGGCTGTAATCTCTGTGTTGCTCCGTGCCCGACGCAGTGTATCGACCTGCGTCCTGTCGCGACAACGACTGAAAGCTGGAAATGGGATCTGCAAACCATTCCGGTACGCATTATTCCAGTGGAACAACATGCTTAAGTTATTCTCCGCGTTTAAAAAAGATAAGCTCTGGGATTTCAACGGTGGCATCCATCCGCCGGAGATGAAAACTCAGTCAAACGGTACGCCTCTGCGCCAGCTTCCGCTGGCGGGACGTTTCGTCATTCCTTTGAAGCAGCACATCGGCGCTGAGGGCGAGCTGTGCGTGGCCGTGGGCGATCGCGTTCTGCGCGGCCAGCCGCTGACCCACGGTCGCGGACGTATGCTGCCGGTACACGCCCCCACCTCCGGGACGGTAGTGGCGATTGCCCCCCACTCAACCGCGCATCCGTCGGCGCTGGCCGAACTGAGCGTCATTATTGACGCTGACGGCGAAGACCGCTGGATTGAGCGCGACGGCTGGAGCGACTATCGCTCCCGTTCCCGTGCCGAACTAATCGAACGTATCCACCAGTTTGGCGTAGCGGGTCTTGGCGGTGCAGGCTTCCCGACCGGTAATAAACTGCTGGGCGGCGGGGATAAAATCGAAACCCTCATCATTAACGCCGCAGAGTGCGAGCCTTATATCACCGCTGACGATCGCCTGATGCAGGACTGCGCCGCGCAGATCGTCGAGGGCATCCGTATCCTTGCGCATATTCTTCAGCCGCGCCAGGTACTGATCGGCATCGAAGATAACAAGCCGCAGGCTATCTCAATGCTGCGTGCGGTGCTGGCGAATGCGCATGACATCATGCTGCGCGTGATCCCCACTAAATACCCCTCCGGCGGCGCAAAACAGCTCACGCAGATCCTCACCGGCAAGCAGGTTCCGCACGGCGGCCGTTCGTCGGACATCGGCGTGCTGATGCAAAACGTGGGGACCGCCTTTGCCGTTAAACGGGCGGTTGTTGATGGCGAACCCCTGACCGAGCGCGTCGTGACCCTGACCGGCGAAGCCGTTGCGCAGCCGGGTAACGTCTGGGCGCGCCTGGGCACGCCGGTACGCCACCTGCTTGATGCCGCCGGTTTTTGCCCCTCCGGCGAGCAGCTGGTGATCATGGGCGGGCCGCTGATGGGCTTTACCCTGCCGTGGCTGGACGTGCCGGTGGTCAAAATTACTAACTGCCTGCTGGCACCGTCGGCCAGCGAAATGGGCGAGACCCAGGAAGAGAAAGGCTGCATTCGCTGCAGTGCCTGCGCCGATGCCTGCCCGGCGGATCTGCTCCCGCAGCAGCTCTACTGGTTCAGTAAAGGTCAGCAGCACGAGAAAGCCACCGCCCACAACCTGGCGGACTGCATTGAGTGCGGGGCCTGCGCCTGGGTCTGCCCAAGCAATATTCCGCTGGTGCAATATTTCCGCCAGGAGAAGGCCGAGATCTACGCTATCGCCCAGGAAGAGAAGCGCGCCGCCGAGGCGAAAATCCGTTTTGAAGCGCGTCAGGCCCGCCTGGAGCGTGAGAAAGCGGCACGTCTTGAGCGCCACAAGAAGTCCGCTGCCCAGCCCGCTGCCAAAGATAAGGATGCGGTCAATGCCGCCCTGGCCCGCGTACGTGAGAAACAGCAGCGCGCCGCCCAGCCGGTGGTGGTTCAGGCCGGGGCCGAGCCGGACAATAGCGCCGTGATTGCCGCTCGCGAAGCCCGCAAGGCCGAAGCCCGCGCGCGTCAGGCAGAGAAAGCCCAACAGCCAGCCGCAGAGACAGCAGCCGAGCCCGTCGATCCGCGTAAAGCCGCCGTCGAGGCCGCTATCGCCCGTGCGAAAGCGCGTAAAGCGGCTCAGACAGCCGCTCCGGAAGCCGCGCCTGAACCCGCAGTCGCTGAGCCGGCCGCCGCGGTTGACCCGCGTAAAGCCGCCGTCGACGCTGCCATCGCCCGAGCCAAAGCGCGTAAAGCACAGCAGCAGGCTGCCGAGAAGGTCGTAAATAAAATAGTAGATACCCCAGCGGCCAATGACGATCCGCGTAAAGCGGCCGTCGCTGCGGCAATTGCCAGGGCTCAGGCTAAAAAAGCCGCAAAACAGGCCGTTAACGAGGAATAGATGGTTTTTCGAATCGCAAGCTCCCCCTATACGCACAATCAGCGCCAGACATCACGGATTATGATGCTGGTTCTGCTCGCGGCCCTGCCCGGTATCGCCGTGCAGACGTGGTTCTTTGGCTGGGGAACGCTGGTGCAGATCGTACTGGCAGGCATCAGCGCCCTCGTCGCTGAAGGGTTGGTTCTTACGCTGCGTAAACAAAATGCAGGCGCCATCCTCAGAGATAACTCTGCTCTGCTTACCGGCCTGCTGCTGGCGATCAGTATTCCGCCGTTCGCCCCCTGGTGGATGGTGGTTCTGGGTACCGTTTTTGCGGTGATTATTGCCAAGCAGCTCTACGGCGGCCTTGGGCATAATCCCTTTAACCCGGCGATGATCGGTTATGTGGTACTGCTGATCTCCTTCCCGGTGCAGATGACGAGCTGGCTACCGCCGCATGAGATTGCCGCCAACGTGCCTGGCTTTATGGACGCGCTGCAGATTATCTTCACCGGCCACAGCGCGGGCGGAGCCAACATGGATACCCTGCGGATGGGCATCGACGGGGTTAGCCAGGCCACTCCGCTGGACACCTTTAAAACCTCGCTGCATGCAGGCCACAGCGTCGACCAGATTATGCAGTACCCCATCTACAGCGGCGTGCTGGCGGGCGCAGGCTGGCAGTGGGTCAACCTTGCCTATCTGCTCGGAGGGGCGTTCCTGCTGGGGAAAGGTGCTATCCGCTGGCATATTCCGGTTAGCTTCCTTGTGACGCTGGCCTTCTGCGCCACGCTGGGCTGGCTGTTCTCGCCCGAGAGCCTGGCCTCCCCGGCGCTGCATCTCTTCTCTGGCGCGACCATGCTGGGGGCGTTCTTTATCCTCACCGATCCGGTCACCGCCTCGACGACCAACAAAGGCCGCCTGATCTTTGGCGCATTGACCGGGGTGCTGGTGTGGCTGATCCGCAGCTTTGGCGGCTACCCGGACGGCGTAGCCTTTGCGGTGCTGCTGGCGAATATCACCGTGCCTTTAATTGACTACTACACGCGTCCGCGCGCGTATGGCCATCGCTGAGGAGCAGCCATGTTAAAGACGATGCAGAAACACGGCGTAACGCTGGCCCTTTTCGCCGCCTGCTCTACCGGCCTGACGGCGGCCATCGCCCAACTGACCAAATCGACCATTGCCGAACAGGCCGCGATTCAGCAGAAGGCGCTGTTTGACCAGGTGGTGCCGGACAATATCTATAATAACGATCTTAGCCAGAGCTGTTTTCTGGTAAACGCCCCGGAGCTGGGCAAGGGCGAGCGGCGGGTCTATATCGCCCGCCAGGATGACAAGCCCGTGGCGGCGGTGCTGGAAACCACCGCCCCGGACGGGTACTCCGGCGCTATTCAGCTGCTGGTTGGCGCGGATTTTAACGGCACGGTGCTGGGGACGCGGGTCACCGAGCATCACGAGACGCCGGGCCTGGGCGACAAGATCGAACTGCGCCTCTCCAACTGGATCACCTCCTTCAGCGGCAAGAAAATTGCCGGTGCGTCTGACAGCCACTGGGCGGTGAAGAAGGATGGCGGCGATTTTGACCAGTTTACTGGCGCAACGATCACCCCCAGGGCGGTAGTGAACGCCGTTAAGCGTGCTGGCCTGTATGCACAAACCCTACCCGCCCAGCTTAATTCCTTACCCTCTTGCGGAGAGTAGACCATGAGCGAAATTAAAGACGTTATTGTTCAGGGGCTGTGGAAAAATAACTCGGCGCTGGTACAGCTGCTGGGCCTCTGCCCACTGCTGGCTGTCACCTCCACCGCCACTAACGCCCTTGGCCTGGGTCTGGCAACCACCTTCGTGTTGACCTTGACCAACCTGGCCGTTTCCACGCTACGCCGCTGGACGCCCTCGGAGATCCGTATTCCGATCTACGTCATGATCATCGCTTCGGTGGTGAGCGCGGTGCAGATGCTGATCAACGCCTATGCCTTTGGTCTCTATCAGTCGCTGGGGATCTTTATCCCACTGATCGTCACCAACTGCATCGTGGTAGGCCGCGCCGAAGCCTTTGCCGCGAAAAAAGGCCCAGCCCTTTCGGCGCTGGACGGCTTCTCTATCGGTATGGGGGCGACTTGCGCCATGTTCGTACTCGGCTCACTGCGCGAAGTGCTGGGCAACGGTACGCTGTTTGATGGCGCGGATGGTCTGCTGGGCAGTTGGGCGAAGGTGTTACGCATTGAGGTCTTTCATACCGATTCGCCCTTCCTGCTGGCGATGCTCCCTCCAGGCGCGTTTATTGGTTTAGGCATGATGCTGGCTGTGAAGTACCTGATCGATGAGCGGACTAAAAAACGCCAGGCGGCAGCAGCTGTAGCTTCACCTGCCGTCGATACCGCTAATGTAGAGACCTCTGCCACGCCCGGGAAGGCCTGATGAACAAAGTAAAACGCCTGGAGATTTTGACCCGTCTTCGGGATAACAACCCGCACCCCACCACCGAGCTGAACTTTAACTCGCCGTTTGAGCTGCTGATTGCGGTTCTGCTCTCAGCCCAGGCTACCGACGTCAGCGTCAATAAGGCAACGGCAAAGCTATACCCTGTGGCTAACACGCCAGAGGCGATGCTCTCCCTTGGCGTGGAGGGGGTGAAGTCCTATATCAAAACCATCGGCCTGTTTAACAGCAAGGCCGAGAACGTCATTAAAACCTGCCGGATCCTGCTGGAGCAGCACGGCGGCGAGGTGCCAGAGGATCGCGCCGCGCTAGAGGCACTGCCCGGCGTTGGACGCAAGACCGCCAATGTGGTGCTGAACACCGCTTTTGGCTGGCCGACTATTGCCGTCGATACGCATATTTTTCGCGTCTGTAACCGAACGCAGTTCGCTCCGGGTAAGAACGTTGAGCAAGTGGAGGAGAAACTGCTGAAGGTCGTACCGACGGAGTTCAAGGTCGACTGCCACCACTGGCTGATCCTGCATGGCCGTTATACCTGCATCGCCCGTAAACCCCGCTGCGGCTCCTGCATTATCGAGGATCTGTGCGAGTACCGTGACAAAGTTTACGAGTAGTTTTCTCCCTCGCTGCTTTTCCTTCTTATAATGCCAGCTTATGTTTTCTTGCTCCTGCAAAGCGTGATAAAACTCGGCTGGTTATTACTTTTTAAGGTTAATCGTTTTTTTAATACAAAAAATTTCTATACATTTGTGATAGAGATCACTCTACCTGCCCGACGTTAAAAAAATGTTTAAATGATTAGCTAGGCACCTGCACCAGACTGCATGCCATAAGCAATCAGCGGTAGATTAAACCACTGTTTTTAGCAATAGTGGGCCATTACGCTGCTTACTGTGTAAAATAGCAGAACATATCGCCATAACCCCTGCTGCGCCGGTTTTATTTAGTGGAAAAAACTATCAAAAAGCTAAAGCCGAAATTTAACGCTGAATAACATTCTTCCAACTGGCGCTTTATACCGACCAGTTTATATGTAACAGATTATTACAAAGGTATTGCCTCAGCGTGCTGGATAGGGAACATTACCCGCCGTTTCCCCTCCCTTATAACTATAAGCTCGATGGGCTCTGGCCATTGCGCACTGAACACCCCCGTTAATATGGGATGTAAAAAAAGAGGTATATGTGTCGACTGCAAACAACAAACCAACTGAGAGCGTCAGCCTGAACGCTTTCAAACAGCCCAAGGCGTTTTACCTGATCTTCTCCATTGAACTATGGGAGCGTTTCGGTTTCTACGGCCTGCAAGGGATCATGGCGGTATATCTGGTGAAACAGCTGGGTATGTCAGAATCCGACTCGATTACGCTGTTCTCCTCCTTCAGCGCCCTGGTATATGGCCTGGTGGCCATCGGCGGCTGGCTGGGTGATAAGATCCTCGGTACCAAACGCGTGATCCTGCTGGGCGCGATTGTGCTGGCGATCGGCTATGCACTTGTAGCCTGGTCCGGCCATGATGCGGCTGTTGTCTATATGGGTATGGCGACCATTGCGGTAGGTAACGGCCTGTTCAAGGCGAACCCCTCTTCGCTGCTCTCTACCTGCTATGCGAAAGACGATCCGCGTCTTGATGGCGCTTTCACCATGTACTACATGTCCATCAACATCGGCTCGTTCTTCTCTATGCTGGCGACCCCATGGCTGGCGGCGAAGTTTGGCTGGAGCGTGGCCTTCTCACTGAGCGTGGTTGGGATGCTGATCACCGTCGTGAACTTTTTATTCTGCAAGCGCTGGGTAAAACAGTACGGTTCGAAGCCAGACTTTGAACCGCTGCGCGTCGGTAGCCTGCTGGCCACCATCGCTGGCGTTGTCGTCCTGATCGCTGCTGCAACCTGGCTGCTGCACAACCAGGGCATTGCCCGTATGGTACTGGCAGTTGTGGCGCTGGGTATCGTGATCATCTTTGCTAAAGAGACCTTCTCCATGCATGGCGCAGCGCGTCGTAAGATGATCGTGGCCTTCATTCTGATGCTGCAGGCGATTGTGTTCTTCGTTCTCTACAGCCAGATGCCGACCTCACTGAACTTCTTTGCCATTCGCAACGTTGAGCACTCTATTCTGGGTATCGCTTTCGAGCCAGAGCAGTACCAGGCCCTGAACCCGTTCTGGATCATTATTGGTAGCCCGATTCTGGCCGCTATCTATACCAAAATGGGCGACACTCTGCCGATGCCGTTTAAGTTCGCCTTCGGGATGGTGCTCTGCTCAGCCGCGTTCCTGATCCTGCCGCTGGGGGCTAAATTTGCCAGCGACGCCGGGATCGTCTCTGTGAGCTGGCTGATCGCGAGCTACGCCTTCCAGAGCATCGGTGAACTGATGATCTCCGGCCTTGGTCTGGCGATGGTGGCCCAGCTGGTTCCACAGCGTCTGATGGGCTTTATCATGGGTAGCTGGTTCCTGACCACCGCCGGGGCAAACCTGATTGCGGGCTACGTGGCTAACATGATGGCTATCCCGGAAAACGTGACCGATCCGCTGATGTCCCTGGACGTCTATGGCCGCGTGTTCCTGCAGATTGGTATGGTGACTGCCGTTATTGCGGTGCTGATGCTGCTCACCGCATCAAAGCTGAACCGCATGACGCAGATGGATGAGAAAGACTTAGCCGAGTCTCAAACAGCCTCCGCGTAACGGTGCTGGGAAACGCAAGCCAACAAAAAAGCCGCTGAGAAATCAGCGGCTTTTTTTATTGATACTGCAACGCCGGGCGGCACTGCGTTTAAGCCAAATTATACTTCTACAGCGCGGAACAGATGTTCGGGGCGGGCGATGCGATCCTGGGCGGCAACCACCTGCAGCTCATACTCACCCATCGCTTTGGTGGTGAGCATGATTTCATATACCGCCGCCGTCACGTGCTCCAGCGCATCGCGCAGGGATGTCCCCTGCAGCAGTTTAACCAGCAGCAAACCGCTGGTGACGTCGCCCACGCCAACCGGCTGGCGCATGCCAAAATCCACCAGCGGACGGCTGATGTGCCAGGCTTCGCTCTGCGTAACCAGCAACATCTCGAAGCACGCCATGCTTTTAGCGGCGCGCGCCAGGTGCTTGATCAGGACAATCTCCGGCCCCTGCGCAATCAGCTCGCGGGCGGCGGAAACGGCCTCGCTGATGCTGTTAA
Source organism: Enterobacter sp. C2 (assembly GCF_019880405.1). Lineage (NCBI taxonomy): Bacteria > Pseudomonadati > Pseudomonadota > Gammaproteobacteria > Enterobacterales > Enterobacteriaceae > Enterobacter > Enterobacter sp. C2. The sequence continues at coordinate 1,931,865 of NZ_CP082269.1, read as the reverse complement.
CGGGGTGACCACAGAGCATCTCCAGCTCAATCAGGTTTGGGGCAATAATATCGCTGGCGGGTAATGCATAGCGCGCATGAAACTCCGCGACGCCGGGCGCAACGATGCACCCCTTCTCTGGATGGCCCATCACCGGATCGCAGAAGTATTTTGCCTGCGGATTAGCTGCTTTAACCTGCCGCACAATACCCAGAATATGCTCGCCCTGCTCGGCTGAGCCGAGGTAGCCGGTTAACACCGCATCGCACGTCTTCAGCTTGTCGATATCGGCAATACCCTGCACAATTTCGGTCAGGTGTGCGGGTGGCATCACGCAGCCGGTCCACTTGCCGTACTGAGTGTGGTTAGAGAACTGAACCGTGTTAAGCGGCCAGACGTTTGCGCCAAGGCGGCGCATCGGGAACTCAGCGGCGCTGTTGCCGGCATGCCCAAAGACGACGTGAGACTGGATGGCGAGGATATTCTTCATTTTCTTACCCGGACATAAAAATAAGGGAGTGATTTCTCACTCCCTGTGCTTAGTGCATTACTTCCAGCAGATCAGACAGTAATTTTTCTTACCACGACGCAGCAGCGTATAGCGCCCAAACAGGCGGTCGCTGTCGGTAAAGGTATATTCTGCATCGGACTGTTTTTCACCGTTGACGGTGACCGCGTTAGAGGCGATGGTCTTGCGAGCCTGGCCACGAGACGGCTGAAGATCAGAATCCACCAGCGCCTGCATCAGATCCGCGCCCTTCTCCATTTCAACCATCGGCACGCCGTCTTGAGCCAGCTGCTCAAAGTCTGCTTCGCTCAGATCGCTCAGGGTACCGTTGAACAGGCTGGCGGTGATGCGTTTCGCCGCTTCCAGCCCCTCTTCGCCGTGTACCAGACGGGTCACCTGCTCGGCAAGCACGTACTGGGCGCGCGGCGCTTTACCGCTGTTCTTATCTTCCTCTTCCAGAGCGTTGATCTCCGCGATATCCATAAAGGTAAAGAACTTCAGGAAACGGTAGACGTCAGCATCGGCAGTGTTGATCCAGAACTGGTAGAACTTATACGGGCTGGTTTTCTTCGGATCCAGCCAGACCGCGCCACCCTCGGTTTTACCAAACTTGGTGCCGTCGGCTTTGGTGATCAGCGGAACGGTCAGACCAAAGACCTGGTTCTGATGCAGACGACGGGTCAAGTCGATACCGGAGGTGATGTTCCCCCACTGATCGGAACCGCCGATCTGCAATGCCACGCCGTGCAGCTCGTTCAGGCAGGCAAAATCGTAGCCCTGCAGCAGGTTATAGGAGAACTCGGTAAAAGAGATGCCCTGATCGTCACGGTTCAGACGCTGCTTTACCGCCTCTTTGTTGATCATCTGGTTTACAGAGAAGTGCTTCCCGATATCGCGCAGGAAGGTCAGCACGTTCATGCCGCCAAACCAGTCGTAGTTGTTTGCCGCGATGGCCGAGTTGTCACCGCAGTCAAAGTCGAGGAAAGGCGCAACCTGTTTGCGGATCTTATCCACCCACTCCTGGACAGTGTCTTCCGTGTTAAGTTTACGCTCGGCGGCTTTAAAGCTCGGATCGCCAATCAGGCCCGTTGCGCCACCCACCAGCGCCACAGGCTTGTGGCCTGCCTGCTGGAAGCGTTTCAGGCATAACAATGGAACCAGATGCCCCAAATGCAAGCTGTCAGCGGTGGGATCGAAGCCGCAATAGAGCGCGATCGGGCCTTGCGCCAGTCGCTCTGCTAACGCATTTTCGTCCGTCACCTGGGCCACGAGCCCCCGCTCTTGCAATTGTTTAATCAAGTTACCGCTTGCCATCAAATTCTCCATGTATCTAACGCTGCACCTCTGCCGGTACACGACTTTTCGCTCGTTACGAAAGAGGGATAGAATAAAGCGCAGGAACCCGGAGTACCAGCGCTTAAATCAACATTTTTCAGCCATTAAGGCGCGAGACGATCGATTTTCCAGCCGCTGTTTTCACGCTGGTATAAAAAACGATCGTGGAGGCGGTGCTGCCCCCCCTGCCAGAACTCCATCTGATCGATGCTGACACGGAATCCGCCCCAGAAGCTCGGCAGCGGGACTTCGCCCTGCTGAAACTTCTGCTTAAGCTCAAGGAACTTGCTTTCGAGGACCCCACGGGCAGAGATCCGGCTGGACTGCTGCGAAACCCATGCACCAATCTGGCTGTCGCGTGGGCGGCTGTGGAAATACTTCACGACTTCCAGCGTCGAAAGGCGCTCTGCTTTGCCAATGACCATCACCTGGCGCTCCAGCATGTGCCAGGGAAACAGCAGGCTGATCTGCGGGTTATTTTCAATATGGTGCGCCTTGCGGCTGCCGAGGTTGGTATAGAACACCAGCCCCTTTTCATCATAGTGTTTGAGCAGAACGATACGCTGGTAAGGCTGGCCCTTCTCATCCACCGTCGCCACCACCATCGCCGTGGGATCGGCAAGACGGGCCTCGCAGGCCTGGGCAAGCCAACGTTCAAAAAGGTCTAGCGGCTGGGCAGGAAGATCGGTGCGGCGCAGGCCGCCTTTGATGTACTCGCGACGCAGGTGCGCAATGTGCTGCAGCTCGCTGTTATTGGCATCATTGTTGGCTGAGGTGTTGTCTGAATTGTTGTCTGACATGGCGTTCGCTACGTAAAGATTCAGGTGGCGCTATTGTGCGCCGCCTGGGTAAAAATCTCAACGCTGCGGGGTTTGTAGCTGGCAGTTATTCAAGATAATGCGATCGTGCTTGTAAACCGTGGCGTTATCCCCTTTAGACCAGAAGACGTAGATTCCGTCGGTGTAGCGCGCGCCAGAGGCGGAAAGGCCCTGCTGCAACGTCAGCGGCGTATCTTCCAGCATGAAGCTGACCTCTTGCCGGGTCTGGTTGAGCTTAACCGTCAACGGTTTTTCATCATCGCACTGGTAGGTCAGCGTGTCGGTGTGCATACGCTCCATAAACTGGTTGTAGGTCGTACATCCGGCAAGCATTACGGGTAATAAAGCAATCAATAATCTTTTCATGATCCGTCCTAAAACATATCCCGGGGCAGATCGTATCACGACTCTGCCCCTGCTTTGTTTTAGTCTAACGTCTCGTTACAAAACAGAATTTAGGTTATGTCTGATTATGCCGTGGATTCGCGGGAAAGATGGCCCCAAGCACGCTGGGCTGCGTGGCACCGGTCACGGAGGGAAGATTTCCGGGCAGACCGGCAATGGTGCGCCACGCCAGCCAGGCGAAGGCCAGCGCTTCCATATCGTCGCCGCTAATGCCCGCCTCGTCGGTGGTGCCGACCTCAATGCCCGGCAGCAGGCTCGCGAGTCGCGCCATTACCAGCGGGTTTCGTCCCCCGCCGCCGCAGACCAGCAGACGCTCGCAGCCGCCGCTCAACAGCACCTGCTCGGCAATGCTGACTGCCGTCAGCTCTGCCAGGGTCGCCTGCACATCGCTGCCTGAGAGCCCAGGGAAATGGGCGAGCTGACGCTCCAGCCAGCCGTAGTTAAAGTACTCCCGTCCGGTGCTTTTCGGTGCGGGGCGGGCAAACCACGGATCGCTGAGCATCTGCTGCAACAGCGGCCGGATGACGTTACCCGCCCTTGCCCACCGGGCGTCCTTATCGTAGGGCTGGCCCTTCTGTCGCCAGATCCACGCATCCATCAGCATATTGCCTGGACCGGTGTCGTACCCTCTGACCGGCTGGCCAGGAAAGAGCAGAGAGAGATTGGCAATGCCGCCAATGTTAAGCACCATGCGCCGCTCTACCGGATGCGCCAGCAGCGCCTGATGAAAAGCAGGCACCAGCGGTGCACCCTGCCCGCCGAGGGCGATATCCCGGCGGCGAAAATCGCCTACGACCGTAATTCCGGTGCGGGCGACGATCTGGTTATTGTCGCCAATCTGTAGCGTATTCGGCGCATCGCCCAAGGGCTCATGCCAGACGGTCTGGCCGTGGCAGCCGATGGCGACAATCTCCTGCGGTCGCAGGTTCTCCTGTTTCAGCAGCGCCAGTACGGCATCGGCAAACAGTTTGCCCAGCCGGCTATCCAGTTGCCCCAGTTGAGAGAGCGTCAGCTGTTGACCCTGACAGATAGCGAGTATGGCCTCTTTCAGCGACACGGGAATAGGCCAGCTCAGGCTTGCCTGCTGCGCCACCATGCGATCGTCAATTGCCGCGAGGACAACATCTACCCCATCCAGGCTGGTGCCTGACATGACGCCAATATAGCGACCCGATTTCATATGCCGTCCTTATCTGTCTGCGTGGCTTGAGTTCACGACACCACCTTAAAGCGGTTGCCCCGGATCTGTGTAGCGCTATTTTGATTTTTCAGTCCGAATTTGCACCGGTAGGGTTGTCCATTTTTGGCTTGTTTAAGTAAAGTTAAGCTCTGCAACCGTACTATTTTCGCATTGTTTTGGCAGAAGGTGTGACCTGTTATCTTTAAATGCCATATAATTTAAAGATGACGGATGCTCGTCCGAGCGTTTTAGGTGAACAGGAGATTCATAGATGATTTTACGTACACTGGCAGTTTCCCTGATTGGTTTCACTCTGGCAGGCTGTGCGAATGACAGCACTCTGTCAGGCGACGTTTACAGCGCATCCGAAGCGAAACAGGTGCAAAATGTCACTTACGGTACCATTGTCAATGTGCGACCGGTGCAGATTCAGGGCGGCGATGACAATAACGTCATTGGTGCGCTGGGCGGTGCGGTACTGGGTGGTTTCCTCGGTAACACCGTAGGCGGCGGCGCGGGCCGTTCGCTGGCTACCGCCGCAGGCGCTGTAGCAGGTGGCGTGGCCGGTCAAGGCGTGCAGGGCGCGGTGAATAAAAGCCAGGGTGTAGAGCTGGAGATCCGCAAAGACGACGGTAACACCATTATGGTGGTGCAGAAACAGGGTAATACCCGCTTCGCAGCTGGCCAGCGTGTGGTTATGGCAAGCAACGGCAGCCAGGTGACCGTCTCTCCACGCTAACTCTTCTTAAGGGGCCGCAGTCGCGGCCCTTTCTCTTGCTATCGATTGCTATCGAAAACGTCCCGCCATAAAAAAAGCCCTGCTTTCGCAAGGCCCTTGTCAGCGTTAGTCACGCGCCTGTAACTCAATAATATTATGTTCAAGTCGACCCACCAGAGTGATGAGCTGCTCCAGCTCGCTGGCAGAGATACCGGCGAGGATCTCCCCACGGGTTTTATTGATGACGGACTCCATCTCATCAATGATCGGAGCGGCCTTCTCGGTGAGCTTGATACGTTTTGCACGACGGTCGCTGGCACAGGTCTGACGAGAGATCAGCCCCTTCTCTTCCAGCTGATCCAGCGTACGCACCAACGACGGCTGTTCAATGCCGATCGCTTTTGCCAGTTGAATTTGCGACTGTTCGGGCGGCAGCTGATGGATATTATGCAGCGTTACCCAGTGTGTCTGCGTCAATTCCAGAGGTTTTAGGCGATGGTCAATCAATGCACGCCAGATACGTACTAAACGTGCCAGATCAGAACCCAATGGCGATTCCAATTTCATCTCCTTATAATTAGCTTGCTAAGTTATTATGCTGATTTTAGAATAGTGTGCAATATTTATATTTTCAAAACAAACGTCTTACCTGTTTTACTTATAGCTGACGCAATCAGCTTAGAGCAGAAAAGGAGTGCGTTGACGAGGTTTTTGCTAAACCTATAAACAATGATAGTTAATGCAAAGGACTACGATTTGTGACGCTTACGCTTAATGCAACAGGATTGCCCTTACAGGATCTGGTGATCGGCGCATCTCTCTATTTCCCTCCATTTTTCAAGGCGTTCGCCTGCGGTTTCATCATCTGGCTGGTGGCGCATCGTCTGTTTCGCGACTGGATCTATTCGGGGGAAATATGGCATCCCCTGCTGATGGATCTGTCGATCTTTACGCTTTGCGTCTGTCTGAGTTTTGTATTGCTGGTTGCGTGGTGAGTATGTCGTTTAAAACAATTAAATATTTTTCAACAATTGCGATCGCCGTCGTCGCGGTGCTGGCAGGTTGGTGGGTGTGGAACTACTACATGCAGTCCCCATGGACCCGCGACGGCAAAGTCCGCGCGGAGCAGGTAAGTATAACGCCCCAGGTTTCCGGTAGCATAACCCGGCTCACGATTAAAGATAATCAGTACGTCAACGCAGGCGATCTGCTGCTGACCATTGACCGAACGCCTTTTAACATAGCGATTCTTAATGCGCAAGCCGAGCTGGCTAAAGCGCGATCGGACCTCGCAAAAGCCACCAACGAAGCCAGCCGCCGCCAGCATTTGTCGCGCAACTATATCTCCGCAGAAGATATGGATACTGCTAATCTGAACGTTAAAGCGGCCAAGGCCACCGTTGAAGCAGCCGAAGCGGCTTTCAAAAACGCGCAGTGGCAGCTTGAGCAAACCGACGTTCGCGCCCCGGTGGCAGGCTGGGTAACCAATCTTTCGACCCGGACAGGTGACTACGCCACTACGGGCCAGCCCTTGTTCGCCCTTGTCGATAGCCACTCGTTTTATGTTATGGGTTATTTTGAAGAGACAAAACTGCGCCATATTCGCGAGGGCGCACCGGCCGTTATTACGCTTTATAGCAGCAACGTAAAGTTACAGGGTCACGTATCCAGTATTGGGCGGGCTATCTACGATCAAAGCATAGAGAGCGATTCCGGCCTGGTACCCGACATCAAGCCCAATGTTCCCTGGGTACGCCTGGCGCAGCGCGTGCCAGTGCGAATAGCGTTTGATTCACTGCCCAGGGATATCACGCTGATTTCCGGTACGACGTGCAGCGTTGCGATTGGTCAGCGCTAATGAATGTGTCGTCGTTGAGCTGGCGCAATACGCCCTGGTTTAAGGCGACGAGCGGGCAATGGCGATATGCATTGCGTAACGCCACTGCCATGTGCCTCGCCTTAACGCTCGCCTACTGCTTTAACTTGGATGAGCCATACTGGGCCATGACTTCCGCAGCCGTGGTGAGCTTTCCAACGGTGGGCGGCGTCATCAGTAAAAGCCTCGGACGTATTGCTGGCAGCCTGTTGGGCGCTACGGCGGCGCTGATCATCGCCGGTCATACCTTAAACGAACCGTGGTTTTTCCTGGTCAGCATGGCGGCCTGGCTCGGCCTGTGTACCTGGGCCTGCGCATATTTTACGAATAACGTCGCTTACGCTTTTCAGCTGTCAGGCTATACCGCTGCCATTATCGCCTTCCCGACCGTTAATCTCATTGATACCGTCCAGCTGTGGGATATCGCACAGGCCCGCGTTAGCGAAGTCGTGCTGGGGATACTTTGCGGCGGTGTGATGATGATGATCCTGCCCAGTACCTCGGATGGCACCACCCTGCTCACTGCGTTGAAAAACATGCATGCGCGCTTACTGGAACACGCCAGCCTGCTCTGGCAGCCTGAAACCAACGATGCCATTCGTTCCGCGCATTAGGGGGTCATCAACCAGATCCTGACGATGAATTTGCTGCGCATCCAGGCGTTCTGGAGTCATTACCGCTTTCGTCGACAGAATGCCCTGCTCAACGCCCTGCTGCACCACCAGCTACGGCTGACCAGCGTTATTTCCAGCCTTCGCCGCCTGCTGTTGAACTGGCCCAGCCCGCCGCCCCAGACCCGTGACATCGTTGAACAGCTGCTCTCTGCGCTCGCCACTCCTCGTGTGGATGCTTACCGCATCGCATGCATTATCGCCCCGCTGCGTCCCCACGACGATAGCGACTATCACCACCTCGCCTTCTGGCAACGGCTACGCTATTTCTGCACGCTTTATCTGCAAAGTAGCCGCTGGTTGCAAGCGCTGGAAAAAGGTACGCCCGTCTCGTTGCACACTGCCAGACATAGCCAGGGCCTGGCGTGTCATACCGATAGCGTGGAAGCTCTATGGAGCGGTACGCGGACCTTCTGTACATTAATGATGGTGGGCGCATGGAGTATTGGCACCCAGTGGGAGTCCGGTGCGAGTGCGCTATCGCTGGCGGCGATTAGCTGCGTACTCTATTCCATCGTCGCCACGCCGTTTAAATCGCTCACCTTATTGATGCGCACCCTCGTACTGCTTTCATTGTTCAGCTTTGGGGTGAAGTTTGGCCTGATGGTGCAAATAACCGATCTTTGGCAATTTTTGCTGTTTCTTTTTCCACTGCTGATAACCATGCAGTTACTGAAACTGCAAATGACAACGCTGGCGGGGTTATGGGGTCAGCTGATTGTTTTTATGGGATCGTTTATCGCCGTAACCAATCCGCCGGTATACGACTTTGCTGATTTTCTTAATGACAACTCGGCAAAAATCGTCGGGGTTGCGCTCTCCTGGCTGGCGTTCGCTATATTGCGCCCCGGCTCGGACGCCCGGAAAAGCCGCCGTCGTATACGCGCCATGCGCCGCGACTTTGTCGATCAGCTCAGCCAGCGCCCATTACACAGTGAATATGAGTTTGAATCGCTGGCGTATCACCACATCAGTCAGCTCAACAACAGTCAGGATGCGCTGGCGCGCCGCTGGCTTTTACGTTGGGGGGTAGTGCTGCTCAACTGCTCGCATGTGGTATGGCAGCTTCGCGGATGGGAAACCCGCTCCGATCCCCTTTCCCGGGTCAGAGACATTTGCATTGCGCAGTTACGCGATGTGATGAGCGAGCGAGGAGTCAATCAACGTCAATTGGCCAACACGTTACAGCAGCTACAGCGTATCTGCGACACCTTATCGCACCACCATCAACCCGCGGCCAGAGAGCTGGCGGCGCTTATATGGCGGCTACAGATCTCACTGTCGCAGCTTGTACAAGCGCCACCGCCGGGGATGCTAACGTAATTAGTTAATCACGCCACAGGCGTAGCGTGCCCCGCCGCCGCCTAACGGCTCTGGTTTGTCGGAGTAGTTGTCGCCACCGACGTGGATCATCAGGGATCTGTTTTTCACCTCATCCAGCTTCTTCAGACGCGGTGAAACCACAGGCTGGGTGGCTTTACCGTCGTTATTGACCTGAAGTACCGGCAGATCTCCCGTATGACCGGCACCTTCTGGCCCCTCATGCTTACCCGTCGTGTGCGGATCGAGGTGTCCACCGGCTGCCTCAGCCGCCGAGGCTTTCCCCTCTTTCATGGCAGGCTCACAGCTTCCCTTGGCGTGAACGTGAAAACCGTGATCGCCAGGCGGGAGCGCTTTGAGATCGGGCGCAAATTCCAGTCCCTTATCCGTTTCGGTGATTTTCACCGTCCCGATTGACTGCCCCACGCCTTGTGAAGTGACAAGGTTCATTTCAACCTCTTCACTGGCAGCCTGCGCACCAGTGCAGGCTAACAGTGTTAATACGGCCAGGCTTAATCGCTTCATATGCTCTCCGGTTATTGGCTGTTATTCCTGAAGTTTAAACCAGAGATGCAGATAACACCGGAGAATCAGATAATCAGCTATCAGGGTACGTCGTACCCCAGCGCGGCTTTGCGGATGCGGAACCACTGTTGGCGGGTAAGCGTGAGCGCCTCAGCGGCAATGGCTGCACGCACGCGCTCGATTTTGCCGGAGCCGATAATCGGCAGCGGCTTCGACGGCAGCGCCATTACCCAGGCATAGACCACCTGTTCAATGGTTTCTGCGTTGATCTCCTGAGCGACCTGAGCCAGCTCGTCGCGCAGCGGCTGGAAAGCCTCATCGCTAAACAACCGCCCACCGCCGAGGCAGGACCATGCCATCGGACGAATCCGCAGCTGCTGCAGCTGGTCGAGCGTGCCGTCAAGCAGCAGCGGCTGGTACACCGGGGAGATCTCAACCTGATTCGTCGCGAGGGTGAACGGCAGGCGCGACTGCAATAGCGCAAACTGTGCCGGCGTAAAGTTAGAGACGCCGAAGTGGCGCACCTTGCCGCTCTGGTGGAGCTGAAGAAACGCCTCGGCAATCTCGTCGGCATCCATCAGTGGATCAGGACGGTGGATAAGGAGCAGATCGAGGCGATCGGTTGCCAGGTTTGCCAGGGACTGCTCGGCGCTGTGAATAATATGCTGCTTGTCGGTGATGTAGTGGCCGATAACGTGCTCTGGATGCGCGGTGGTGGCAATGCCACATTTTGAGACCACTTCCATACGCTCGCGCAGGTGCGGAGCCAGCTTAAGCGCCTCGCCAAAGGCGGCCTCGCACTGATAGCCGCCGTAGATATCGGCGTGATCGACCGTGGTGACCCCCAGATCCAGATGTGCCTCAATAAAGCTGACCAGCTGGCGTGGGGACATGTTCCACTCCATCAGACGCCAGTAGCCCATGACAAAACGGGAGAACTCTGGCCCCTGAGGGGCGAGGGTAATACGCTGAACCATAACCGCTTCCTTTCTTTGCAAAGAGATAGGCAAAGAGTATACGGAAAACGGCGCTTAAAACAGTGAGGGCTGCTGCGGTTCTTCGCCTGCCGGCTGGTTACCTGCACGCTTTTTACGCAGGGCTCGCTGATGGCAGAGACGTAAAACGTTCTGCTTTTCGCTATCGCTCATGCGCTGCCAGTTAAAGCGCTCATCCCGGCTGCGCAGGCAGCCCCGGCAGTAGCCCTGCTCGTCGGTCTGACAAATTCCCCGGCATGGGCTTACAATGGGGAAAAACTCCAGCTGTTCCGGCACGTCCTTCCTCCTGTTAACGATCAATAGTAACTATTGAAGACGCCCGCACGCCATAACGCAACCCTTGCATTAGACCGAACGGTCTATTACAGTAACGATTATGAACAGAGATACCGAATACGATACCCGTGAACACTTACTGGCAACCGGCGAGCAGCTCTGCATGCATCGAGGGTTTACCGGCATGGGTCTCAGCGAGCTACTGAAAACGGCAGAAGTGCCGAAGGGCTCGTTTTATCACTATTTTCGCTCAAAAGAGGCGTTTGGCGTGGCCATGCTTGAGCGTCACTATGTTGGCTACCACCAGCGGCTGGTGCACCACTTTGCTCACGGCAACGGTAACTACCGCGATCGGCTGATCGCCTATTTCCAGGAGACGCTGAATCAGTTCTCGCAGAAGGGGATCATTAGCGGTTGCCTGACGGTGAAGCTTTCAGCTGAGGTGTGCGATCTCTCTGAAGATATGCGCAGCGCAATGGACAGAGGTGCAAGCCGCATCATCGCCCTGCTGGCCGAGGCGCTGGAGAACGGGCGTCGTTCCCGCTGTCTGGCATTTGAAGGCGATGCCCTGACCCAGGGACAGGTTCTCTATGCCCTGTGGCTGGGAGCCAATTTGCAGGCTAAGATTTCCCGCAGTGCCCTACCGCTGGAGAGCGCGGTGGCACATGCTAAAACAATACTTATCACGCCTGAGTAACGCAGGCGTTTTATTTGACCTTTAACTAGTCGACCGGTCTATTCAGGAGATGTTATGTCGAACAAACTGTTTACCCCACTGAAAGTGGGTGCGATTACTGCGGCGAACCGCGTTTTTATGGCTCCGCTGACGCGTCTGCGCAGCATTGAGCCAGGCGATATCCCTACTCCGCTGATGGGTGAATACTACCGTCAGCGCGCCAGCGCCGGGTTGATCATCAGCGAGGCAACGCAGATCTCTGCTCAGGCTAAAGGCTATGCCGGTGCCCCTGGCCTGCACAGCCCTGAGCAGGTAGCGGCATGGAAGAAGATCACCGACGGCGTTCACGCTGAAAATGGCCACATGGCAGTGCAGCTCTGGCATACCGGGCGTATCTCTCACGCCAGCATCCAGCCGGGCGGCAACGCGCCGGTGGCTCCGTCCGCCATTAACGCCGGGACCCGCACCTCGCTGCGTGACGAGAACGGTAACGCTATTCGCGTTGATACCTCTACGCCTCGCGCGCTGGATATCAGTGAGATCCCGGGCATTGTTGACGATTTCCGCAAGGCCGTGGCTAACGCGCGCGAAGCAGGATTCGACCTGGTAGAGCTGCACTCCGCTCATGGCTACCTGCTGCACCAGTTCCTCTCGCCTTCTTCTAATCATCGTACCGACGAGTACGGCGGCAGCGTTGAGAACCGCGCCCGTCTGGTGCTGGAAGTGATCGACGCCGTAAGCAAAGAGTGGAGCGCGGAGCGTATCGGCATCCGTCTCTCCCCGATCGGTACGTTCCAGAACACTGACAATGGCGATAACGAAGAGGCCGATGCGCTCTACCTGATCGAAGAGTTAGCTAAGCGCGGCATTGCCTACCTGCACCTCTCCGAGCCGGACTGGGCCGGTGGCCAGCCCTATACCGATGCGTTCCGTGAAAAAGTGCGTGCGCGTTTCCATGGTCCTATCGTGGGTGCCGGTGCCTATTCACCTGAGAAAGCGGAAAACCTGATTGCCAAAGGGCTGATCGATGCGGTGGCCTTTGGCCGCGACTACATCGCTAACCCGGACCTGGTAGAGCGCCTGCAGCGCAAAGCTGAGCTGAACCCGCAGCGCCCGGAGAGTTTCTACGGCGGCGGCGCGGAAGGCTACACCGACTACCCGACGCTGTAACGGTCACTGGCATTGATAGCGGCAGGGATCCGCCGCTATACTAAAATAGACTTTATGACTTAAATGCCTGAGCAAAAAAACGAAAGAGGATATTATGCGCTTACTTCACACCATGCTGCGCGTTGGCGACCTGCAACGTTCTATTGAGTTCTACACCAAGGTTCTGGGCATGCAGCTGCTGCGCACCAGCGAAAACACCGAATATAAGTACTCGCTGGCCTTCGTTGGCTACGGCCCGGAGAGTGATGAAGCGGTGATTGAGCTGACCTACAACTGGGGCGTGGATAGCTACGATCTGGGCAACGCCTACGGCCATATCGCCCTGAGCGTGGATAACGCAGTTGAAGCCTGCGAGCGCATTCGTCAGAACGGTGGCAACGTGACACGCGAAGCCGGTCCGGTTAAGGGCGGCACCACCGTTATTGCGTTTGTTGAAGATCCAGACGGTTATAAAATCGAGCTAATCGAAGAGAAAGACGCGGGCCGCGGCCTGGGTAACTGATCCCTGCGGGCGCACTCTGCGCCCGTTGTTTTATCTGCGCTATGTAATCCCACTCAAAGTTTGCCATAATGCGCGCTGCTTTTTCCTGTATTAAGAGATCCTATGTCCGATAACGCACAGCTCACCGGTCTTTGCGACCGTTTTCGTGGTTTTTACCCTGTCGTAATTGATGTTGAAACCGCCGGGTTTAATGCCAAAACCGATGCGCTACTGGATATTGCCGCCATAACGCTAAAGATGGATAGCGACGGCTGGCTGATGCCTGACAGCACCCTGCACTTCCAGGTTGCGCCTTTTGAAGGTGCCAACCTTGTTCCCGAGGCGCTGGCGTTCAACGGCATCGATCCCAACGATCCGCAGCGCGAGGCGGTCAGTGAATACGATGCACTGCACGCGATTTTCAAGATGGTGCGTAAGGGAATTAAAGATTCAGGCTGCAACCGCGCCATTATGGTGGCCCACAATGCTACCTTCGATCACGGTTTTATGATGGCGGCAGCAGAGCGCGCCTCGCTCAAGCGTAACCCGTTTCACCCCTTTGTGACCTTCGATACCGCTGCCCTGAGCGGGCTGGCGCTGGGGCAAACCGTTTTATCAAAAGCCTGTACAGCCGCTGGCCTGTCGTTTGATAGCACCCAGGCCCACTCCGCGCTGTACGATACCGAACAGACTGCGCTGCTGTTTTGTGAGATCGTCAACCGCTGGAAACGGCTCGGTGGCTGGCCGCTGCCGATGGCTGCTGACGAGGCGTAACGCCGCGCGTTAGAGCGAAATAGTCGGTAATGAGCTGCCGTAGGTGCTGCTTCGCCTGCCGTTTTTGCGCATCCGGGATCGTTTCAGGCGTTTGCTGCTCAGACATCAGACGGAGCTGCTCCTCTACCGGCACCGTCTTGTTAAAAGCCAGCGTGGCGGCAAACACCTGTGACTTCAACTCGCTGACGGTGAGGTATTTTCCCTTTTGACCATCAAGGGCATTGAGCCGCTCACTCAGGTTTTGCAGCGTTAGCATGCCCTGATGCCAGCCCGTCAGCGACGCATCCGGCGTCCTGCTCAGCGCCCGATCGTACGGCAGCGCAGTGAGCGCATCCGGGCGGATCAGAGAGTACCAGCCCGCAAAGCCTACGGCACTCAGCATAAAGGCGGTCAGCATCCCACTCAGGAAAACACCGGCACGTTTTGCTGCAGGTGCTGTTTCGTGGATCACCTCAACGTTTGCACCCTGCACCTGCGGGATCGTATCCAGCCGTTGCGGCTCGGAAGCCCTCTCTACGTGCATCAACGCATGACGTACCTGTTGCAGCAGAGGCGCTATCTGACTTACCTGCTGCAGCGCCTGCCGGGCCAGAATGTCACTTAGCGTATCCAGCGTCGACTCCAGCTGCTGAAGCTGCGGGTAATCCTCAGCGCTCAGGGTAAAGGTGCGAAACACCTTATGCAGCCGCTGAAACAGCCCACAGAGAATTTCCGCACGCGGCTGTTTGGCCTGAGGCCAGAGCTGCGCCCAACGATGGCCCAGCATTGCCGCGAGCATGTTCAGCCCTTCGTGCATGCCTGCCACCCGCGCCAGATGAGTGCGGGCCAGGGTATACCAGGCCCCTGTCTGCAGCTCAACGCCATTTTTTTCAAACAGCGCAAGGGAGAGCTGCGCTACGCGCTGCCAGTCGATATCAGGCCTGGCGGGATGCGTCAGCTTGCTCATTTCATTGCGCAGCGCAATGAAGTCAGGGAACGGACGCGGATCGTCGCCCGTCCGGAGATGTCGGGGTGCTGTGTGTTTCATGATCGATGTATCCGTGAATTGAGTGACGTGTGTTCTAACTGAGATAGTTTTGTTGCTTCAGGTGGCGGATCAATACCCGCCCCTCCGGCATAAACTCGGTGCCATACCGCACGAGCCCGACGCCTCTGAGTTCAGCATCAATGGCATAACGCAGCTCGCCGGGGATCGTCTGGTCCAGCAGGACCACCTCAATCTTCTTCAGTCGGGGCTCATATTTAAGCAATACGGCTGACAGGGTTTCCATTAGCTGATGCGCGCTTCCCGGCATCCCCTGCAGGATTTTAGTCATGTCCGGCAGACCGTAGTCCGGCAGATGCGCCAGCGTCCCGGCGCGACAGTTCAGGATACGCTGCATGTTATCCAGCACCGACAGGATCGTCTGGTTCTGCTCACTGACCTGGATCAGGTCGAGATCGCCGGTGAAGTTGCCGTAGAGGATTTCGTAGAGTGAGGGGGCGCTATGGCGTGCCGACATAGTCAGTCATCCTTTAACGGTTGCAGGGTCAGTTGGTTATGCCCGGCCTCAATCACTCGGGGCCTGTCCGGATCGAGCTCGTCGCGAGACAACACCCGTTTCCAGCTATTTTTCGCCATCTCCGGCGCGCGGAAAAGCGCTACAACAGCAACAAACTGCGCCTTGTCATCCAGGGGCATATCCAGGCTGACATCCTCTCCTGGCTTCACCACCAGACTGCGGCTGGCAAGAAGATCTGCGCCCGGCGCATCATCACCCTGCGTCAGCAGCTGCGGGTAGACGGTTTTATCAAAGACCTTACGATCCTTAAGCTGGTAGACCCGTACCATCAGCGGCTCCGACAGGGAGGTATTCTCCTGCCCGTCGGTATTCAATGCCTGGCGCGCGGTGATGTCCAGATGCAGGGTTTTCACCTGCTTATAAAAAACAGACTTCACTACGGATGCCGTGCCGTCGCTGACGCTCTGCGTCAGGCCGCACCCCGCCAGCAACGGTGGCAGCAGCAGCAAAGAGAGTCGTTTAATCAACAGGGTACGCAACACGTCGTATTCCTTGTGGTGTAGCGGCGGGCGACATACCACGGTAACACCCGGCCTCAATGGTGAATATTGCAGGCAGATCCGGCGGGACGTCATCGCCCTCCATGCCCAGAACGCCGGTCATGCCGAGGATAAAGGGCGTCTCGCCCAGCACCGGGGCGGGCAGCAGCTGTGTGGGAACGGTCAGTTGGATAAGCGCTCTATAGCGCCAGCCAAGGTAGACCCGCAGCAGCACCAGAAAGTCGTCATAGGTCTGCCCCGCCGGCAGCCAGCTCTGCGCCTCCGCGTGGTCTTCGGTATAGAGGGCAATCAACAGCTGGCTGCCAATCTCTGTCGTTTCATCGCCCAGCACCGTATATCCGTCGAGCTGGAAGTCGCTATCGCCGTAAAAACCCAGTGGGTTATCGAGATAAACCGGGCGCGGAGAGTGCGGCATGACGGTCACCTGCGTGCGGGGGGCCAGCAGCCGCACCAGCGCCTGAATCCCCTCTTCGGTACGGCCAGGCAGACGCATCACGCCAAGGAGCGCCAAAAAACGCGATACCGGGGTGGCTATATGGTTATCCGTGCCGGGAATACCCAGACCCATCAGCCCCAGCAGGCTCCGGGAGGTGCGGTCCCTGCCCCCGGCTTCAAAGGTTGCCGGGTAGGAATACTTGCGCCAGATACGGTAAAACTGGGTCAGGATGCGGTGGTTAAAGATATCGAGAAACGCTTCCTGCGCCTCATGCCCCTCCCGCCGCTGCGCAATATCATCCAGCCAGGCAGTGGGCAGCGGCGAATCCACACCGTACAGCCCCATAAAGGTGGTGCGCACCGTCGGTGGCGCATCAGGGTTATCCTCATCATATTCCACTGCCTTTAGCTCGCTGACCGGGAAGCCCATCCCCGGATGCGGACGAAAGCGCACCGGGTCGTCCGTCGGGCTCAGTGCGATCCCCAGCGCGGGTGCGTCAGGGCGCGATTTCTCCAGCAGCTGACAGAAACGATAAAAGTTGATGCGGTGGACATCCCGCTCAAGCCCCGGGCTCAACCGGGAATGCGGCGGTTGTGGTTCTCCTGCCATTCAAGACGCTCTCCGGTAGGTTGCACTATCAGAATCAAACGGTTAAAGAGATGGATATCGGTGTACAGGGCAAAGAAGCGGTTGAGCATTTCACCAAACAGGCAGATGTCACCGTGTCCGGCAAAACCGTTGCTGTCCAGCGTCACCTCAACCTGCACGCCTCGCATAAAGTGCCCCTGCTCAAAACGCTCTACCTCGCCGTGTTTGACATCGACAATTGCCGCCAGGCGGCGGCGGTTCATCTCGTTATCCGTCCAGTCATACAACGCCAGCGCACCACGCAGAACATCAGCGTTATCCATCATCCACAGAAAGCTGCTGCCGAGATGGCTCAGCACCCGCCAGTGAAAGCGGTCCCGATCCGGCGGGTAACACGGCAGCGTGGGCGCACAGAGATTGCGCACATGGATACGCGTGGTAGTGGACTTGACCACCGTATCCAGCAGCGTACTCTGTAACGCCCGACGCGGTAGCTGCCCGTTCGTTCCGGTCAGGCTGAGAGAGAGTTTCTCATCTTCCGGTACGGTATGGTTATCGAACGCCTCACCGCCGAGGATCAGCCAGGTATCGTGCAGCCCGGAAGCACCGCGCTTCACCCGCGTGTGGTAATAATATTCCGGCGCGTCGTGCCGGAGCATGCCCCCTTTATGGCGGAAGCTGGTAAACGGCACATATATTTGATGTCCGGAATGGCGCGACGAGGTCACGGAGTCCACCGAGTAAATCTCCGTATGCCCGTCCTGAACGCGCATCGGGCGCAGCAGGTACTCGGTCTGGAGCATGTCCAGCTGCAGCGGATCAGACTCGAGCGGGAAGAGGTTAATCACCGGAGCGCAGTGCAGCCGGATCTGCTTCGCTGAGAAGGAAAACTCCTGTGGCCACGCTTGATTCAGCACCAGTTCGATTTCAAACCAGGGAAGGTTTTCCGGAAAGACGACGTTTTCCAGCCCGCGCAGCGCCACGGACATAAACTTCTCGCGAATGGTAAAATACTCCAGCAGTAATTGATAGCCGCTGAAGCCGCCACTTTCCGGCAGAAGCGCCTCATCCTTGCCAAAGCCGCAGACAGCAAAATGGGCGTCCAGCGGCCTGCGGTCGATGTCGCCGGGAAAGCGGATCCCCGCTTTCGCTACGTTGAGCGTGAATGCCTCGTGCAGCGCGCAGGCCAGCGCGGCGTCAGCATTCAGGTATAGCGGGAGGCGGCTTAAATCAATACTTCGCCAGTCTGCCAGCGGTCCGCACTCAAAACGCAGGCGGATCAGCGAGCGCCCGTCCGGCTCTGTGGTGATGCCTGCATGGGAAAGTGACAGCGGCAACAGCGTCAGCGGCTGGGTGGTGGTGTAGCGGCAGCGGGTTCGCTTTTCACCGATGGGCTGCGAGCGCACCTCAAACCCTCTGGCAACGGTGACGGGCTCCTTCATCTCCCGCCAGTCGGTGGAAAACTCCACGATAGAGAGGGAGGGAATGGTGCGCAGATAGTGCGGCCAGATCATGCTGACCAGCCCACCGGTCAGCTCCGGCAGATCGTCGTCCAGCTTTTCACGCAGCCGCCCCATCAGGAAGGCAAAACCCTCAAACAGCCGTTCCACATAGGGATCGCGGGCACCCGCTTTGTCGAGGTTTAACGCTGCTGCTCGGTCAGGATGGGCGCGGGCAAACTCCTCACCCGCTTCGCGCAGGTAGCGCATTTCAGCGTCAAAATAACGCAGGGTTAAGTCGTCCATTGCATATCTCAGATATCAGGATGTGAATAAAAGCGTCAGCTGCACAGCACGGCAGCTCTTGCGGGATCGAGGGCGATCAGCCCAGCCAGCAGCGTCTCCATCTCCGGCTGGAGTCGGATTTTCTCTGCTTCACTGCGTCCGGCCTTCATGCGCAACAGTTTCAGCCTTCTCGCCTTCACCTCAAACAACAGTCCCGGCTCCCATTGCGTCAGCGTCAGGGTGGCCGAAAGGGCATCCAGCTCAGCCAGCAGGTGCAGGGCCAGTTCATTTTTGCCCGTCTGCTCGGCAACGCGCGCCATCAGTAAATGCAGCAGCCAGCGGCTGCGCGGCGTGGCGATCCCAGGACGGGCCTGCAGCCAGGCCAGCGCCGCATCGGGGCCGTCGCTGTCGGCAAGCGTGAGCGCTTCCGGCTCCAGGAGCAGGATATCGTCGTCGCCGGATAGCATCGCGGAGGCCGCCGTCGTGTTGTCCTGCCAGCCCGCAGGGTTATCCGCCACCTGCTGCTGTATCCAGTTGAGGGTCACTTCGTCAGCGAACGGCGTGCCGTCGTTAAAAGCCAGGGTCTCCAGCCCCGGCAGGCGCGAGAGCACGCCTTTCAGGTCAGACTGAATAATGGCGGCCTCGGCTTCCCGCCCGGACTTCAGCAGCGCCTGGTACAGATACCACTGCACGTCCAGCCACAGGTGATTAGCGCCCCGTGACAGCAGGCTGTCCGCCTCCTCCATCAGTTCACGCCAGCTCTGTTGCAGGTACAGCCGTTTCAACTGGGCTCGGTGTTCCGCTTTGGGCGGTTCGATGCGGGTTTTACCGTCGGCGGAGAGCGGCGGGAGCTGATGCAGGGTGTCATGCCGAAGATTTTTAATTAGCCGATGGGCGGCCAGCCAGCCGTCCGGCTGGCTTCTCAGGTAGTCTGCCAGGGTGCGCGCCTGTGTAAGCAGCTCCTGACCTGAAGTAATGCCCGCCAACGGTGGCACGCTGCCGAACGGTGGCGCCGTGTGGCTGCCCTCGCTGACGTTCTGCGGCACGACTGCATCCATACCGCCGGATTTCAACAGGCGGGTTTCCAGCGCGCCATACAGGGCACCGAGCTGCGGGCGCTCGTCTGCTGCCGTGTGCTCCACGGCCCGCTCAATCAGCCATAGCGCCCCGGCGAGGCGTCCGGCTTCGGCTTTTGTCACCTCCGGGTAGAGCAGCAGGCTGTCCAGCATCCGGCTGCTTGCCAGCCACTCCAGCGCCGCTTTCCGGCTGCGCTCCCGCTGCGGATGGAGCCCTGTACCAAAGCGCTGCATCAGGCCAGCCAGCAGTTCGAGTCCATCCGCCAGCCCCGCTTCACCGTCACGATGCAACCGCGCCCAGGTGTAATACGTCGCAACACGAATATCCTTGCTGGTGGTCGTCAGCAGCTTTTCCGCCAGCTGGCAAATCAGCGCCGTGTCTGCGCCCGAGAGCTTGTTGACCTCCTCACGCATCTGCTGAAAATCGTCGTCATAGCCGGGATCGTCGCCGGTGGAGTTGTCATCAGAGATGGGCTTCAGCCAGTTTTCCCACAGGGCAAGACGGGACTGTGCCTCCTGCGCCTGCGTGTCTGCCCGTAGCTGGCAGGCGGCCAGTAGGGAATCAACGGACGCCATTATTCACTCCTCTCATTTGCATCAACTTCTTTTTCATCCGTCCGTTTTGCATTCAGCGTATCAACGCTGAATATCTGCGCCGGAAGCGTGAAGTTGCGTAGCTTCAGCAGCGCCAGCGGGCCGTCGCCAAGCTCCGTGCGCAGCAGCCACTGAAGCTGCCGACTGTCCGGCGCGGTAAGAGTCAGACGGTAGAGGCCGTCGCTCTCCTTCTGCCGCTTCATCCTCTCCAGCATACGGATAATCCCCCAGGGACCGCTGTCGTTGGCAAACAGCCGTGCGCCTGCCGCCGTGGAGGTCCAGGTCAGCATTGCGCCCGGTTTGTTAATCACCCCCGGCCAGCGGAAGCTCTGCCAGTCAGCAAGCTGGTTGAAATAGTGCAGCGTCTGCCCGTCAAGGGTCAGCTGGGTCTCGACAATCTCCGGCATGGCGACGCCCTGCATCTCAAAACTGATGCCCTGGCTGCCGTCGGTAAACAGAATGTCAGATAACTCGCTCAGCTGATTGATCGCCTTAAGGAATGCCGGACTGAACGCCAGCCCCTGGCTGTGGGCGCTATCTGCCACCCAGGTACTGCCCTCCCGGTGCAGCACGCCACCCAGCTGGCTGGTGAGGAAGCGATCGATACGTCCGCTGTCGCGACGGATAAACGCCGCGAGCATCGGCAGTGAGGCGTCATTTTTGCCTGCGGAAAAGGGATAACGTCCGTCAAAAGCAGCATGCCAGTTAGCCACAATGGAGCGCTGCCACGCCTCGTTCAGGCTGGCCGCCGACGGCTGTAACACCGTCTCCCAGGCTTGGGTCAGCGGCTGGACAAACAGGGTCTGCCCGAAGCCACTCCACTCCTCTCCCAGGCTCGCCGCCATCAGGCTGCCGTACTCACGGGTGTCGGTCAGATCCACGCTTTTCCCCTGAAATACAGTCTGCGCCAGCTGCTGCATCATCGCCTGCGGATCGGGCGAGCTCGCCACCTGCTGGAGCCTGAGGCGCACGCGGGTCAGGCGGGTTAAATAGGTCTGTAAGCTGAGCGAACTGTCCGCTGCCATCACGTTTTGCGCGCTGTTTTTCCCCATCAGGGCCAGAAGCGGTCCGAACGTGCCGTCCAGGGGGCTGACAGGCCCGGCGGCCTGCTGGTCAATCACCGGTTTAGTGCCCTTACCCAGCAAATTTTTCGCCGACTTCACCAGCGAGTCGGATATCGCCTCTCTCTGCTCTCCGGTCTGCCCCTGGTACGCCAGGGTATTCATCAGGGCAATCAAGGGCGATTGGCGGACATCGCTGGCCAGCGTTAACTGGTCGGTGACATCCGCAATAGTGTGCGCCGGGTTTAGCCGGATACTGTTTAAGACGTTCAGCCATGCACCAGAGAAGTCGGCGAAATAGCGCTCCGTCAGGCGCTGCTTCAGCGCCTCTGGGGAAACATCCCCTGAGACGCTTTTCCGGTTATCGCTCAGGACCCAGTCAATCTCGTCGCGGCGGGAGTCCACCGCTTTAGCGATCGCGTCCTGAATCCCCCCTTCCCACGCCTGGCGGGTAAACATCCCTGGCACCACCTCCCGGGTGGTAAACAGACGGCTCGCATCGGTCTGCGGTGTCATATCCTCAAGGGTCATGTCGGCGTAGTTCCGACGCACCTGAGTGAGCATGTTCTCGTACAGGGTGCTCTCAGCGTTACGCCGACCGATTTGCTCCAGTAACACCTGGCGCGCCTGCGTCACCAGCGCCGCATCCGGCGTGGTTTTCCAGGCTGGCTGTGACGGCAGGTTTTGCATGTACCAGGCCCACAGATCGGGCGCGATGCTCTGCCATATCGGCGAAGAGATGCCGACACGGGTAGGCTGAGCGCCTGTCATCACCCGGGTGTAAAACGCTGCATCCGCTTTGTCCGGACGCGCCATCATCAGATACGCTTTCAGCTGGTCATAACCGGCTTTTGCCCGCCGTGCCCGTTGCGGACTGCGCGGCGGCAGGTTCGCCAGCGTCGTCAGCTGCTGCTTGAGCGCCTGCACCGCCGCATCACGTACCAGTCGGTTGTTCGCCTGCGTGTACCAGGGCATTAGCGCGGTAAAGAGCTGCGCACTGTGATCGAGACCGAAACGCTGATACCACGGCGCGCCGTGCGCCTGCTGGCTCTGTAAACGTGCGAGATCGTTAAGCAGTACCTGCAAGGCCACCAGCTGCGCATCACTGACGACAGGATGGCTAACCAGCTGCTGCGCCCGTTCCGTGGCGGTCACAATATGCTGGCGGTTAATGATAAAGGAGAGCAGGCTGCCCGCGCCCCACAGGGCCACCAGCGTCAGCAGGGTAACGCCTAGCGTACGCTGCCACGGCATTCCTACCTGCACGCCGCGTACTCGTTCACAGTCGATCATTACCCCCTGCCACGCAGCCGGAGCGGACCAGCTGTGAGGGTGCAGCGCCTCATCCGTTACTTTTTCTCCTGCCTGCGAGGGGCTGAACATCAGGCCGCGCAGCGGAATACGCTTCAGGTGCTCCGTAAGCCACGGCGTCAGCAGCGCACGCCAGCGGGCAATGCCGTTCTCCTCAAGGGAGTGTCCGACCCGCAGCAGAAAATCATGGGCCGGATTGGCGCACAGCTGTTGCATGCCCTGCTGACGCAGGGACGGCAGAATGGCGCAAAGCTGCTGTTCAACCTTCTCTGGCGTGGCCTGCACCGGAAACAGCGCCCCCACCGTCTGGCTAGCACGGCTATCCTGCGGCCACAGCGTGTCGCATACCTGCCACAGGTACACCGGCGGCTGGTAGCGCAACGTCTCCCCAAGCTGTTCGAGCGTGCGAAGCGCGTTATCTAGCGTACCGGCAGTGGCCTGCGCCTCATCAAGCGCCAGCACGATGCCGTCCAGCGGACGGTGACGTCGCAGCTTGCGCAGGGCGGCCAGTCGCTCCGCATCCGCTAACGCCGACAGGCTGTCGCCGTGAATCAGCACCGTCCGATGCCCCTCCAGCCACTGTTTTTCCGCAAGGCCAGGAGCGATGGCGGCTATTTGCGCGGGTTCGCCGCAGACCAGTAAAAGGCGGACTCTGTAGCGCCAGAGAGAGGTATAGCGGCGGCGAAGGTGGGCGGCTATTTCTTCTGATAACATCAGACGCTTCAATGATCTCCTCTTCGCTGATGCCCCCTGTCCAACCACTGATGAACGCCTGGCCTTACTGATAATCCAAAGATGTATCGCCAGAAAAACCAGAGATACAACACATGCCAGCACGATCCAAAGAAGAGCACACACCAGCAAAACGGGATAAATAACCGACCATTTTGCCTCGTGATTTTCTATAAAAAACCAGTACGCTAACCCACCTAATAAAATAAGGAATGTGATCGCTATAGCGGCGAGTACCACCGTAAACGCAGCAGAAATACTTTCGTTCTGATTTTTATCTGTTTTCATGAGGTTTAACAATTCCAAGCGCGAGAGGGTATAAAGGATCGGTGGCTATCCAGCCGCAGGGCTGCGACTGACTTTGTGCGAAAATAGCAGCAAGTGATATCACGACAAGCGCCTCAAGTTTTCCCGTATTACCCCAAAAATTATCCTGTAGATAATGAGTCACGTTCCAGCCGCTGCCTGCCAACTCTGATTGTTGCGGGTGAGAAAAAAGAATGCAGGCGTCAGGCGCAGCGTCAAGTTCACTTTGCTTTTGCGCGCGTTCGCAAACATCTTTCAGCGATTCCGTTTCTGACGGGGAAAAAAATTCCCCACGGGAAAGCAGTACAGGCCCTTCAGAGCCGGCAAGCCATAACGCGGCGGCTTCACCGGCAGGTAGCAAACCCTCAGCAGAAGCGAGCACGGACTGACATCCGGCGACCAGAATATGAGCATCGTTATCATCCGAACCCAGAAAAGCAGCAATGTCCGATAACGTACTTTCTCCCATCCACATCTCCGGAAATTCAGGTAATTCCATCTCCGGAAATGAGCTCTTCACCTCTCCGGCAAACGCCTGCCACGCGTTCTCACTCCCCTGCCAGTAACATCGCTGCGGCGAGGCCAATGTTTTGCCTTCACGCTGACGTCTCCACTGGAGTGCCAGCATGCGGGCCAGCTGATTTTCACGTTCTGTCATATCAGCAGAAAAAGAACGTGCCACACGCAGGGCTTTACCACCTGCCT
The DNA here is from genome assembly GCF_019880405.1 of Enterobacter sp. C2. NCBI lineage: Bacteria > Pseudomonadati > Pseudomonadota > Gammaproteobacteria > Enterobacterales > Enterobacteriaceae > Enterobacter > Enterobacter sp. C2. The sequence goes on along the minus strand of NZ_CP082269.1, from coordinate 1,907,563 downwards.
CCTGGCGTTCTGCTGGTGCTTTTTGCTCACGCTTGAGCAGACGCAACCAATCCCCCCGCTCCGCCCCAGCCGGACCAATCAATACCACATCCTCCAGGAAAAACTGTCGACGATGCTGATACCACCAGTTGCTATGCAATTCTGCCACTTCCGCTCTCCAGGTGACTGAATGGTGGAGGGAAAACCGGTAATACAGCAGAGAAAGGAGCCAGAAAATACCCATGAAGATTAAAGTGAAAAGCATTCCGGTAAAGATGCTCCCGATACCTGCATCCGATCCCCGCAACAACGCCTTCGCTGCGCCAACAGCCAGAATCAGTAATGCGCCAGCGCCCAACCAGCGCTTTGTCGCTGGCGGCTTTGCAGTATGATAATCAGGAAAATCAGGTAGCGGTCTCACTGCGCAATACCGCAGTCGGGAAAAGAGCTTACCAGCGTGCAACCACAGGCGCAGTGATGTCCGTGGAGGGCGACGGGCTGTCCATCCACTTTTGACAAAGCGCTGCCTTCAATAATCGTGGTCATACCATGTTTATTGCATTTTACCGGATCACCTTTAGTGGCAATGCCTTTTCCGAAACACAGATAATGTCCGGCCAGAACTTTACCGCCATACTCCCGCAGGGTATCGCCTTCGCGTATTACCTGTTTCATATTTGTTCCTCATATTATTAATATAGACACTCAGATATTAAATATTTTATTTATCCGTTATGACCATAATGAAGCTATTGCAGATTTAGTACTGGCCAGTTTTTCCGCTTCCTGCGACTGTTGCTGTCGGGCGATGAGTTCCGCTGACTCATTTGTCAGCGCGGGCTGAGAAGGCAAATCAGATGACATGGCAACAGGAATATCAGCTGCACTATTTACCACGGATATTTTTTGTTTTATTTCAGGTGGAGAATTATCACCAACAATAGCCCCTCCCTTTTCAAATCTCTCGATAACTAACTCAGCACCAGGAGCGGGAGTCATAGTTTCATATCCTCTCTTGATAAGGCGTCCACCTTTCACAAGAGGAGTAATATTTTTACTCATCAGTTCCCCGAAATAGATCATCCGGTACAAAAAATAGCTTCCCCACGGCTCCCGTGTATCAAAAGTCGCATACAAAAACCAGGCTCTGGAGTCATGGATTTGATCGTCAAATAATGCCCTGGTTAATCCTCCAGGATGTTGCGCATTGCTATTTTCCCCCTGAGCAGGAAAAAGCTTTGCCACCCTCTCATGGGCCTCTTTTTTTATCTTTTTATATTCACCGCTCGCATCATCATCACTGAAGATGTAAACCAGGTTACCCACTATCTCCGTTAGTAGCCTATACCACCAGTTTCCTGTGCTGATATGTGGTTCGAGCTGATAATCCTCACTGAACTCCTTCGCAGCCTGGCTCAACTGCGTCTGCGCCATCGCGGGATCGAAATCTTTCACTCCTGGTGGATAGGGAATATAGGTATTTTTTTCCGCTGACGCCTGCATTTCCCGGCGTTTCTTCTCTACTTTCTCCTGTTTTTCTTTACGATCCTGTTCGGATTTTTCCCTTACTGCTGGATCGCTGTCTTTATTCATTTCATTTGCGGCGGCTTCTTTATAAAACGACTGTTTTGCATAGTTTCCGCTCGCATAGCGACCGATACGCCATGCGGTTATCCAGGCGATTTGATCTTCCAGTGCAGTAATAACATTGACTGATGCGCGTACAGGTTCATATTTGGCGGCACTTTCATCACTTATATCTTCCGGAGATGAAGGGAGATTTAAGGTTAATTCACGCCAAGCGTTGAAACGTTTATTTAATTCAGGAGCTATTGCAAATTCACGACCTAAATCAAAAGGCATTGTTCGCCAAACATCTTTAGCTAAATCAGTTGGTAATACTTGTTTAGGTACTTTCAAGGGTGCACCAGCACCAAAAGCCGCTGCATAGATTTCATGTAGCGCAATCTGAGATAATAAAAAACCATCATTATCTGCCACCGCTTTCCCCTGATCGCCAGGCGGATAGCCGCCGCCAATATCTGAATGCATCCCGGGATATACCACCTCTCTGGCAAAAGACGGATAGGTACCATCATGGTGGCAAATTGAATCCAGTGGAAAACAGAGCCGCTGTTCATGGGCTGAAACCAGATGTACACAATTTTTAATCAGGCCGTTATCGGGCAGTTCCATTGCGCCATCGGCCCAGCCCATATGCCCTTCCGCAAGGGGAGCAATATGCGCCACACCTACGGAGGCCACCGTATCAAGCAGTCCGAGAAACTCAATACTCAGCGGCACTTTCCAGTCGGCACCTTCCAGCGTCAGGCAGAGATCCGGCTTCGCCCCTTTTCTGAAAGCATTGGGTAGCAGTTCGACCAGCCAGTTAACAAAAGCCCTTGCCGCCGCCGCGCCGCGTGAAAAACCGTACACATACAGCTTAATCCCCAGCAGTTTCGGTTTACCGGGTTCAGGCTGCTTCAGCGCCAGCTTCAGGTCGGGTTCCAGATCTTTTAAAAGCCGCTGAAACTCCGTCATCCGCATCATTGATCCGGAATTTGCCCGATTATCTCCCATGTCTGTCGTCATTGACCCGATGGCTTTCCAGCTTTCACTATCGGATAGCGCAGGTTTACCCAGCGTGCGTCGTAAAGCATCAATAATGCGAATAAGTCCCCAGTTAATTCTTTCTTCGCCATAGGTGGCATAAGCCAGACCGGATGTGCTGTAATCCAGATCCGACACTTCCGGAAAGGGAGTACCAACGCCGGGGATATAGTATTTATAATATTTATTGCCCGATGTTCCCTCCATATCCACCAGTTCGCTAGCATGCCCCAGCACACCACCAGCGTAGCCCTGACCAATGGTCGCGCGGAAAAGGCGGGCAATATTGGTAGGATGTTTAGGATCGGCGATAAAGAGATCGTTGTTCAGATTATTACCGGTCCCGTCGAAAAACAGACTAATATGCAGCGTCTTACAGCAGGGCGGCTCCACCAGTCTACCGGCGGCCTGACAAAGTTCATTGCGGTAGGCCAGTTCATGACTGTCCTGCTGTTTACAGTTTTGGCCGACTAACGCAGCTTGCGTGGGTAATCGCCCTTTATCTGGAAATTGCGGAGGATACCAGACGATATCAGGTTTCATTTTGGACATACTTTGTGTTCCTCCATTTTGATCGGATCTTTAATCGGATAATTGGGATTACCGTAGTCGTAGCAACTGGTAGTGACTTTGATTTGATCGCAGGGTAAAAAGTGGACCTTTATTCCGCAGGTTTTTTGCCCGGTATAATCGGGAACAGGCACTATCCGGCTGTGTTCCCGATTCTGAGCTTTTATTTTCTTTTTCCACTCCAGATATTTATCCCAGTGTTCATACCCTGGAAAATCCATTGAATAACCAACACCCGTTTGCCAGTCCACTTTCACCGTCATTCCCTGTTTCCATTTCGCCGGCACGCCATAGCAGCAACCACCGCCGCCCCCCTGCCAGGGTCCGATAATGTCCAGCCCTGACTGTCCGTCAACGCTGAAATGATTTATCGCCCAGCGGGTATGGTTAATGGCTTCGATGGTGCCGCTACCGCCGCTGACACTCTCCGCTTTGGCTGGCCGATCACAACCTGTCAGCAATATCGCCACAGCAACAAAAATAAGACGTACCAGCCATCGTCCCTGTTCTGGAAATTGCGGAGGATACCAGCCTAAATCAGGCTTCATTGCGGACATACTTTGGGTTCCTCCATTCTGATCGGATCTTTAATCGGATAATTGGGATTGCCGTAGTCGTAGCAGCTGGTGGTCACTTTTATCTGATCGCAGGGTAAGAAGTGGACCTTGATACCGCAGGTTTTTTGCCCGGTATAATCGGGAACAGGCACTATCCGGCTATGTTCCCGGTTCTGAGCCTTCATTTTTTTTTCCCATGCGAGATACGCATCCCATTTATCAAATCCAGGAAATCCATCCATATCACCCACACCCGTTTCCCAGTCCACTTTCACCGTCATTCCCGGTTTCCATTTCGCTGGTACCCCGTAGCAGCAACCACCGCCGCCCCCCTGCCAGGGTCCGATAATGTCCAGCCCCGACTGCCCGTCGACGCTGAAATGATTAATCGCCCAGTGGGTATGGTTAATGGCTTCGATGGTGCCGCTACCGCCACTGACACTCTCCGCTTTGGCTGGCCGATCACAACCTGTCAGCAATATCGCCACAGCAACAAAAATAAGACGTACCAGCCATCGTCCCTGCTCTGGAAATTGCGGAGGATACCAGCCTAAATCAGGCTTCATTGTGGACATACTTTGGGTTCCTCCATTCTGATCGGATCTTTAATCGGATAATTGGGATTGCCGTAGTCGTAGCGCTGGTGGTCACTTTTATCTGATCGCAGGGTAAGAAGTGGACCTTGATACCGCAGGTTTTTTGCCCGGTATAATCCGGAACAGGCACGGTCTGACTGTGTTCCCGGTTCTGAGCCTTCATTATTTTTTCCCATGCCAAATACTTACTGTCATTACCGAAGCCGGGAAAACCTTCCATATCACCCACACCCGTTTGCCAGTCCACTTTCACCATCATTCCCGGTGTCCATTTCGCCGGCACGCCATAGCAGCAACCACCGCCGCCGCCCTGCCAGGGGCCGATAATGTCCAGCCCCGACTGTCCGTCGACGCTGAAATGATTAATCGCCCAGTGGGTATGATTAATGGCTTCGATAGTGCCGCTACCGCCGCTGACACTCTCCGCTTTGGCTGGCCGATCACAACCTGTCAGCAATATCGCCACAGCAACAAAACTAAGACGTACCAGCCATCGTCCCTGCTCTGGAAATTGCGGAGGATACCAGACTAAATCAGGTTTCATTTTGGACATACTTTGTGTTCTTCCATTTTGATCGGATCTTTAATCGGATAATTGGGATTGCCGTAGTCGTAGCAACTGGTGGTCACTTTAATTTGATCGCAGGGTAAAAAGTGGACCTTTATTCCACAGGTTTTTTGCCCGGTGTAATCAGGAACAGAGACTATTTTTGTATGCGTTTTATTCAATGCTTCGATTTTCTTATACCACTCTTCTTTTTTATCGGAATATGCTTGCCATACTTGGTAAGAAGCTTTCGCATCAGGGCGTTTCGGCTCAGGAATTTCAGGTACGTCATCAGCAAAAGCCACACCCGTTTCCCAGTCCACTTTCACCGTCATTCCCAATGTCCATTTCGCTGGTACCCCGTAGCAGCAGCCACCGCCCCCCCCTTGCCAGGGGCCGATAATGTCCAGCCCTGACTGTCCGTCGACGCTGAAATGATTAATCGCCCAGTGGGTATGATTAATGGCTTCGATAGTGCCGCTACCGCCGCTGACACTCTCCGCTTTGGCTGGCCGATCACAACCTGTCAGCAATATCGCCACAGCAACAAAAATAAGACGTACTAGCCATCGTCCCTGCTCTGGAAATTGCGGAGGTAACCAGACTAAATCAGGCTTCATTGTGGACATATCTCAGGCTCAATTATTTTGACCGGATAAACAGGGTTATTATTGGATACAATCTTTCATCTAATAGACACTTATTATTTAGTCTTTTTTTTCCAAATTTTTTCTGAGGTCATGTCAGCACCACAATTTGGACACTTATCGTTTTTATAGTTAACAACATTTTTGCATAATAAGCATTTGAATTCATTGCTGGTATTTTTAAATTTAATTTCAGCAGGAAGAGACCCGGCAATAGATATAACAAAAACAAGAAAAACATAATAAAAAATAACGGGAGGGCGCCCTAAACATAATAGTAAACCTACCGCCAGTAGCACTAGAAAAATTATGCCAAATGAAATACTAAAGAACAGACCAGCCATCAAGCCTCGCCTTCTGCCGACAATTATCCCAGCCAGTAGCAGTATTACCACCCCAAAGATAACAAGTTTTGTATTACTATCAAAATACATAGTCACTCCGTTATGAGTAAGAATTATTGCCATTGAAATACACCACTACTGATTATTCAAAATTTTATCAACACTGTAATTGTATTCATCAGAATAAATTTAATTTTTAAGAATATGCTCAATCACCAACTCATTACGTTTATCATCAAAAAGCACACCTTCTTTTGTCGCAGCTAGCATAGCCTTAAAGTAAGCAGCAAATTCACTTTCTCTGCTCATAAAAAGTTTTTCCGATAATGGCTGATAAATCAGCAATTGCTTTGCATCGCACAAACACATCAGACTTTCAAATTGATTATCAGTAAGTACGATCTTTTCACTCACGTCTTTTTCGCCCCATGCAGATCCGTTGCCTTCCAGCAGGACAGGAGCGCCGTCACGATCCAGCCAACTCCAGAATAATACTGGTCGATGAAGGGTGCTTTGTTGTTCACTGTTCAGAACATGAGTAAAGAGATACGAAAATATACGCGTATCCCAGAAGCGGAATATCCCCGCACACCCCTCATGCTGCGCATCAATACACCGAACCAGCCATTCCGCCAAAACGTCAAACCGCCAGGATGACCCCAGCACCAATAAAGGCGCTGTAACCGCCGCTTCATGAGCCAGAGCATATAACCACTGTACCTGCTGAGCCTCTTCCAGCTTAATGCGCACCAGCAAAGGCGCATCGTCCAGGTAAATATTCTCTGGTAATCCTTGATAGAGCGACTGCCATCTTATCGCCGGAGAAAATCCAGAGAGAGCCGGAATGACAGAAAAATTCACGCCACACTGATCGATGATCATATCGATATAATTGTGGCCAATCTGCTGGCACGTCAGCTGGATTTTATCCAGCCAGGTTTTTATACTTTCCATAATTTATGCTTCCCTTGGCACAAAGCCCTGAGCCAGTTCCTGAGCCCGCCTGAGACACTCTTTACATACGGATGAAGGCAGATCGGGCAACTGAAAATTCTCACTGGCAGGCCCCTGCAAATTATGTTGTCCCTTCAGACTTAACAAGCCAGGCCCATGAATTTCAATTTCTCCCTGCGGGGTTAACCGAATGTAAGCACCGCCACACCCAATAGTGATGCCATTCTTCGCCGTAAGCTGAAGATGTCCCTGCGTTGACTGTATGGTCACGTCCTGAAGGGAGGTCAGAGAGAGAATATCGCCCTGAGACTCGATATTCAGCGGCCCCTTTGCCGATACCAGACGAATCCCTTCCTGGCGGGAAAGTAACGATATCGCCTGGCTGGCATTCACTGAAAGCCTCTGTTCACTGGCAATGCTGACATCCCCAATGCTCTGCATATACAAACCATTACCGCTATGCAGAAGAATACTTTCTGGCGTAACGGTCCCTATGCCATCTGGTGCTTCCATCAACAATACTGGTTTTTTTAACTGGTCTGCTTTTTCAACAAACTGCTTTAGCGTATCCGCATCCGGTGGAAGATTATGGTGCGTTTGGGTAACGCTCTCCCATCCGGCGACAAGGTTTTGCGCGCCTTTTAAAAGGCTGGATGCCGGCCCCATCGCCAGCTGCTTTCCCTGCGCCTTCGGCTGTGCATCAGCGGTAATGAATATTCCCTTCCCGGCACGGATAGCCCCGTAGCTGTCCGTACGCAGCTCAATCCCCTCGCCGCGCTGATTTCTCTCGCTGTCCACCAGATGCCCGAGGTTAAGCTGGCTTTTGCCGCCGTACTCGGTGCTGATCTTCACGTGCTCTTTCCCGCGCGTGTCGTCGAGGCGGATCTTGTTGTTCGCCGGGGTTCTCAGCACGTTGCGTTTATAGTTGTAAATGGTGACATGGTCACCGTGCGCAGAGTCATGCAGGACGCCGGCGATATAGGGCCGGTCCGGATCGCCCTGTTCAAAGGCTATCGCCACCTCGGTGCCCGCCAGCAGCGGCAGGTGCAGGCCGTATGTGTCCCCGGCATAGGGCCGGGCCTGGCGCACCCACAGGCTCTCTTCACCCGGCGACCAGCGATCGCGGTCAAACAGCAGGCTGACGCGGTAGCGCCCGTCGCGATCGATATGGCCGTAGATATCGTTGATTTTGGTGCTGGTGACGCGTGCAGGCAGCGTCCCCGCCATCACCGGTTTAGCGACGGCGGGCGGGCGGAAGCCGTAACGCTCTGAGAACGGGATCGCGTGAAAGGTGACCTCAAAGCTGCGGTCACGCCGGGCGCGGCTGTGAAGGCGGGTGACCACCACCCCCTGGCGGAAGCTGTCCACCACCTCCTCGCCGCCGGTCACCTTCAGCTCCTGGCCGGGGGCCAGCGTCGCGCAGTTGGTTTCGCCGTTCAGCTGCTGCTGCCCGTTCAGGTAGCGCTCGTGACGGATACGGGCGTAAAACGCCCCACTCTCCGGCTCCGGGTCACGCTGGTCGCTGTTGCCCGGCGTCAGGTAGTTGTCTCCCCAGTGATACGCCTCGCCGTAGGTGGTACTGTCACCCTGCGACACATCCGCGCTGAGGTTCATCTCCTCCGGCGCGTTGCGATAGTTATAGCTGCGGGTAAAAACCGACTTCTCCACCACGTTATGGTGGCTTTTCAGCGCCCACACCGACTCGGTGCCGCTGTCATGCAGGCCGGATGGCGAAACAGACGGCAGCGTCAGCCCCTGTTCGACATAGCGCTGGTCATCGTAAAACGCCACCACGTCAATATTGAGCCGGGTGTCAGCCGTGATGCTGTACCAGATCCCCACCTCCGCCAGCAGGCGTGAGATAAAGGTCAGGTCATCCTCGTTGTACTGCATCACCTGCTCACGGCGCGGATACTCATTCGCCAGGGTGAAGACAAAGTCCTCCCCGCGCATGTCGTGGCGGGTGCGCAGGATGTGCTCCACGATACCAGGCACCGACATATCCTGGTAGATCCGGTTCTGGTGGCTTCTTGAAAGCAGGGCCAGACGCGGTTGCAGCGTCAGGCAATAGCGCGTTTCATCGTTTGAGGTGGAGAGACGTTCAAACCCGGTAACCACCCCCTGAAGCGTGCGTACCGGCTGCTGCACCTTTATGCCGTAACCCTGGTCAGCCGGAGCCTGCAGGGTCAGCGACGCGTCCTGCATCAGCATCTGCTGCGGCGTGATGGCCTTGTCCGGGCTGGTGAATTCAATGGTGTAGCGGAACGGTTCACTCAGCGCTTCATGGCCTTCAAAGCAGAGCACGTCCAGCAGCGCCTGACAGCCGCGTACCTTCAGCAGGTTATGGCTGTGGCTGAATATCAGGGAGGTTGCGTCACTCATGGCTTATTTCCCCTTCGTCGAGATCCAGTCCAATGCCCGCCTCCTCACTCCAGCTCAGCTTCAGGCGCTGCGGCTTCTGGCCCGTCGCCATATGGCTTAACAGCTGCTGACTCAGCACCGGCAGGATCTGCTGATTGAGCAGGCTGTCGACGTTACGCGCCCCGGTATCCGGTAGCAGGCAGGCGGCGGTCAGGGCGTCATACAGGCTCTCTTCGATATCCGTTGTCATGCCGTAATGGCGGGCCAGCCGCTGGCTAACCTGGTCAAGCTTCATCCCTACAATGGTGCGCATTGCCTGCTGCCCCAGCGGGCGATAAATCACCGTCTGGAAGCGGGCCAGCAGCGCGGGCTGGAAGTGATCCCGCAGAATGGGGCGAAGCAGTTCGTGTAGGTCGACATCGGTGGCCTCCGGCTGGTCGTCCAGCAGCTGCATGATGTAGTCGCTGCCGAGGTTGGAGGTCATCAGAATAACGGTGTTGCGAAAATCGATCTCCCGCCCTTCGCCGTCACGCATAAAGCCGCGATCGAACACCTGGTAGAAGAGGTTCATCACGTCCCGGTGCGCCTTCTCTACCTCATCGAGCAGCACCACGCTGTAGGGACGCTTGCGCACGGCCTCAGTCAGAATGCCGCCCTGACCGTAGCCAACGTAGCCCGGCGGGGAGCCTTTCAGCTGGGAGACGGTGTGCGGCTCCTGGTACTCCGAGAGGTTGATGGTGATAAGGGATTTCTCACCGCCGAACAGCGCATCTGCCAGCGCCAGCGCCGTTTCGGTCTTGCCGGTGCCGCTCGGCCCGACCAGCAGGAACACGCCCTGCGGCCCGTTCTCCGGTGCAAGCCCGGTTTTGGCGGCACGCAGGCGCTGCGCGATGGCGTTCAGCGCGCCATCCTGGCCGACTACCCGTTTTTCGAGTGCGGCTTCAAGGCTCAGCAGCTCCGTCTGCTCATCCTTCATTAATGAAGAGAGCGGTACGCCGGTCCAGTCAGCGATAACCGTGGCAACGGTGCGCACACCGACGTCAACCTCCAGCAAAGGCTGGCTCTGCTGCACCTCAGCAAGCTGATGCCGCAGAGCGGCCAGCTCCCTCTGACGGGAGATATCCGCCCGGCATGCCAGCAGCTGTTCGCTGAGCGCCAGCTCCTGACCGTACTGCGTCTCCAGCGCGTCAAGTTGCAAAATAATACTCACCTCTTCCCGATCGATAGCCTCCAGCCGTTCGCCATGGGGGCCACGCCCCACCGCCAGATCTTCCAGCAGCGCCTGTTTTTCCATCTCCAGCGCGGTGATGGCGGATTTCATGCGGATCAGCGGCTCAGGCACGGTGTCGAGGTTCATGCGCACCCGGGCGGCAGCGGTGTCGAGCAGATCCACGGCTTTATCCGGCAGCTGACGTCCGGTGAGGTAGCGTCTGGAGAGCGTAACGGCGGCGCGCACCGCTTCGTCAGTGATATGCACCCCGTGGTGCCGGGCGTAGCGGGTTTTCAGGCCACGGAGCATCAGGCAGGCGGTATCGTCGTCCGGCTCATCGACCAACACCCGCTGGAAGCGACGCTCCAGCGCGGCGTCGCGCTCAAAGTACTGCTTGTATTCGCTCCAGGTCGTGGCGGCGATAGTCCGCAGCTCGCCCCGCGCCAGGGCGGGTTTCAGCAGGTTAGCGGCATCCGCGCCGCCCGCCTGGTTACCCGCCCCGATAAGGGTGTGCGCCTCGTCGATAAACAGCAGAACCGGCGTGGACGACTGCTGCACCGCGTCGATGACGTTTTTCAGCCGCTGCTCGAACTCGCCCTTAACGCCCGCACCGGCCTGGAGCAGGCCCAGATCAAGCGTGCGCAAGCTGACGGTTTTCAGACTCTCCGGCACGTTGCCCTCGGCAATTCTGATTGCCAGCCCTTCCACCAGCGCGGTTTTGCCCACGCCTGGCTCGCCCACCAGGATAGGATTGTTTTTGCGGCGTCTGGAGAGAATATCCACCATCTGGCGGATCTCCGTATCGCGACCATACACCGGATCAATGTGACCCTCGCGCGCCCTGGCGGTGACGTCGAGGGTGAATTTATCCAGCACGTTCTGTAGCGCCGGGTTCAGCTCCCCGTCATCATGTCGCGCCAGCTCCGCTTCCTGCTGAACGTCCGGGCGTTCATCAGACTGCGCATCGAGCAGCGGACGCAGGCGTTCCAGCTGGCTCTGGCCCAGGGTCAGCAGCGGCCACAGGCTGTCGCAGCGCACCAGTTTTGGTTTATCCACCAGGGCCATCAGCAGATGAACGCTGCGAATATGCTCTTCACCTGCCAGCGAGGCCCGCAGCCAGGCGTTCTGCATCAGCGTCTGCGTGCTCTCTGCCAGCTGCGGACGACTGCGTACCGAGCGGGGCAGCGTATTCAGCCAGCCGAGCAGGTCCTGCCACAGGGCATCCATGTCCCACTCATAGCGGCGCGCCAGCACCGTCAGGTCACCCTCACCCTGCTCCAGCAGTTTCAGCAGCCAGTGCTCCGGCAGAATTTCACCCTGCGCCCGGGTCTGGCACAGGGAGGCGGCCCCTTCCATTGCCCGGGCACAGTAGGGGTTGAGACGACGCAGCAGAACAGCGGGATTTTCCATGACTCTCTCTCTATTTATCGGTTCCTGGACACGCTACCGCCCATCGCTGTTTCCTGTTGTTCAGGAGACCAAAGCGCACGAGGTCGGTATCAAATTGTGTTTTTGTTTGCTCAGCAGCCCGCAGCTGGCCGCTCAGAAAACAAAAACAGCAGACGGAAAACCGTCTGCCGGGGGGGTTATGCGGTAGCCCGTTCGTTCCATGAGTCGGAATGAATGATGTTGCCGTCCTTATAGGTCCAGGTGATTTTTTCGTAACGCAGCTCGATCTGCTCCAGGTGGTTATGCTTCTCTTTGGCCGGATCTTTGATGTCGTGCATTAGCGGGTTCACTTTCACCACCTTCACGTTCTCCAGCCTGGTGTTGAAGTACTCCACCTCCTGACCCGCATCGTTGATCTTGTACCACTTGAACTCGGCAGATTTGAGGGTCTGGCCGGTGGTCACCGCCTTGTAGAGGTAGGGGCTGGATGAGTCGATCTCTTTGGTGAATTTGAACGGCGTGTGGATGCGCGTGCCGGTCAGCCTGCCGGTGTTGTTGTCAGTGGGGATGTAGAGATCGTGCTCCTGGGCGACAACTTCGATGCTGCCCTCACGATCCTTCACATCGACGGAACCCTTGATGTCCGCACCGCCATCGTCTTTCAGCCACAGATAAACTGGAATTGCCATTGTGTATCTCCACTTATTGCTTATTAGCGTCGCCCTGTTGGGGTGACAAAGGGGGGGTGTCCGGCATCCGGCAGGCATCGGCCTGCGGCACCAGACTGATGTCGACACGCCGGTTCAGCGCCCGGCCTTCCGGCGTGTCATTGGTTGCGACCGGGCGGCTTTCGCCATAGCCCTGTACCGCAAAACAGCTCTCCGGCACGCTGCCCGTGTCACGCATCCAGTTGCGGACCGATTCGGCGCGTTTCAGAGAGAGGATCTGGTTAGGTTTTTCATCCCCGATACTGTCGGTATGGCCTGCGACCACGATCAGCCAGCCGGGCCTGGCCTTAATACCGACCAGCGCATTGACCAGCACCTTTGTGGAGCCGGGTTTCAACTGCCACTGGCCGGTAGCAAACAGCGACATGCTGTCGAGACGTACCGTCTGCGGACCCTGGATCACCTTGTTGATCGCCCGCGGCGGAGGGGGTGGCGGAACGTATGTCTGAATGGCGGCCAGTACCGTCGGGCGCAGCCGCTCCCCCCGATATAGCCCCAGCCCGTAGCGCATCGGCTCGCCGTTACGAGACCAGCTATTGAGTAACGCCACATCGTTACGCAGCCGAGCCACCGCCCTGGCTTTCGGCACGGTGTCCGTCATGCTAATTCGGTAATAGTTCGAGATATCAAAGGCGAGCCGGTGCAGCAGCTGACGGTTGTTCCATGCACTGCTGCACAGCGCAACCAGTACGGCCAGAGTGAAGAGAGAGAACGCCCAGCGCTGCGTCCGGTTACGCGGCGTGGCACCGCCACCCTGCGGCAACAGCGGCAGAATAAAATCCGGGAGGGGCGCATCGCCTGGCGATACCGTGCCCGGCTGCCAGCCCGGAAGCTGATTGAGCGTGGTATGGCGCGCCAGCCAGCAAGACCAGAGAGAGTCTGCCAGCGCAGGCACAGCGGTCGACGGAGCCTGGTGGTAGAGCACCATTGCAGGCACCGCAGGCGGCATGTCCGGCGAGTTCGCCGTCAGCGCCGGTAACACCGCTTCCGCCATATAGCGGGCTTGCGCGTTCACTCTCACCTGCGCCCGCAGGCGGGAGGTGTTATCGCCCTGCGAAAGCCAGTGGGTAATGCTGCTCGGGGCACGATCCGCCTGCCAGACCTGAAGCGCACCCCCCGCCTGAACTGACTGCCACAGCGTTTCCGCGACAGATGCCCCCGCAACGGCGCTGGTCAGCAGCAGTGGCACCGTGCGTCGGGTATCGCGCCGCACCTGCGCAAGCTGCCAGCGCAGCTCATGCAGGCGGGTAATGAGCATCGCTTCATCGTTATGCTGCTGCGGACGGACAATGATCATCACCGCCAGTTGCGCTACCAGCTCCGGGCGCTGCCAGAGCAGATGGCGCACCGTCTGTCGCAGTTGTGCTGTGGACACCTTCACCCAGCAGCCCTGCGCGGTACGGTATAGTGTGCCCTCGCCCGGCCAGTCCAGCGTGTCGCCGCAAACCAACACTACCGGCAGGCGGTATGGCGCTTCCGGCAGCTCCTTCAGTTCACCCTCACCCTCCGCCACACCACCCGGATGGTGACCAGCAGAAACCAGACCAGCAAGAACGACAGTCATTGTCAGCAGAAGGGTAAAACCGCGTTCACCGGCCGTCAGGGGTAAGAACAGCAGGCACAGCAGCGCCGCGAGCAAACCGCCCCACAGCCATACCAGGCGCTGCTGGCGCACGCTCATTTTCCCGCCCCCGGCAGCAGAGATGTCACCAGCCCATCAAGCCAGTGATTAAGCCCCAGCCACAGCGCCGCCACCACAATGGCGGACAGACCGATACACACCGGCCAGTGGCGTAACCTTTCACGCACGCTGCGACCGCCGGAAACCGTGGCCAGAAGCGGTATGTTTGACGCAAAACTCAACGGCGGGACGCGCTCGGCCAGCGCCCGAACCATCTGCTCACGCGCGGAGTCGTTCAGCGTGGCATAGCTGCCCTTAAACCCCAGCGCCAGCACCCGATGAAAGCAGGTTAGCACCGCGCTATCCGGCGCGGGCTCACGCAAAACCTGCCGTATCCGCTCGTACAACGCATCCCCGGCGTCCATGGTGCCGAAGTATTTTGCCTGTAGCGGACGGTCGTACCAGACAATACAGGCATCATCCTCACCTTCTCGTCCCTTGGCGGTTTCATCCAGCAGCGCGCACCACGCATAGAGAATATTCTGGCGATCGGTCTCGCTCATTCCGGCCTGCTCTAGCTGCGCCATCACCTGCGTAATATCCTCCACGCAGCGCTGCCAGAGCATCTCCCCTTCGCCTTCAGCCAGCACGGCCCCGTAACGCAGCTCGGTGACGATCAGCCAGGTGTTCTCCAGCAGGGTGTCAATATCAATATCCTTTTTCATGAACGCAGCACCGCCCAGAGTTCAAGATCCGGCTCGCCCAGCAGCCCGGAGACGTAAAACACGCAGCTTCCTTCCGCCAGCATGGCCTGCGCTGCCGGATGGGCCATATCAAGGCTGAAATACTGATTTTCCAGACGCAGCGGGATTGCCGCCGGAACATGGCTCATTGCACGCAGCGGAACACCGGGCCGCGAGCCATTGACCACTCTGTCGACTTCATCGGGGCTGCCCACCTTGCACTGCTGCGGAAACAGCTCCAGCAGCTGCGCTACCGGTAATGCGGAACGCACTGAGAGATAAAAATCGGCATCCTCACGCAGCCTCGGATCGTGCAGGCGGGCATGCCAGCGTTTGCGCCGGGCATCCTTGACCATCTCAATCGCCACGACCCGGGAGGGCAGGCTGGCCTCCAGCAGCACGCCCAGCAGGTCAAACAGCGGCGGGAATACCGCCGTTAACTGCTCGTGACGGTAAACCGGAATATCAGCCGTGGTATGCGCAAGCGAAAAGGTCAGCAGGCTACCGGCCAGCCCCGCCAACACCTCGTAGAGGCGTTCGGGATGCACCTGCGGATGGCGCATAAAATGACTCAGCACCGGCTCCGCATGGTTCAGGGCATTCAGCAGCCAGAACAGCGACACGTCCGCCACCGCAAAGTCCGCCATCCGCTCGTTGCTCTCACGGCGCATCGCCATTAGCCGTTGCAGGCGAATGCGCAGCTGATTCAGTAACTGCGCCAGTCGATCCGTTAGCCAGCGGCTGGCCTGGACGCTCAACAGCGGTGGAACAAAGGCGCTGTCCTGCATCCAGTTACCCTGATTGTCACGAAACAAGCGGGCAACGGTCAGCGTCTGGTAGTCACCGTTATCCTCGTCCGCTGCACGCAGCGTCAGTTCCGGCAGCATCACCGCGATCTGGCGGCTGTCGTCACCATAACGGTTTCGTACCTCCCGCCAGCCAAGTCGCCAGCGCACCGGGCGCGCCTGTTTATCGTCCGGACGCAGGCAGTTGCCGCCATTTGCATGCTCGTGCGGCAACGCCAGCACCACCGTCAGCTCGCTGCGTTCGGGAAGCACCAGCACTGGCGGCAAGGGATCCGCATTATCGGTATCGATAAGAGTGCCGTCGGCATAACGCACATACAGGTGGCTGGCTTTCAACCGCCCCTGCGCCAGCAGGGAGGCGTCAAATTCCACATACTCTATTCCCCAGGGATTCAGCGCCCCCATCCGGGCGATACTCTCTGCGGACCAGGCGGTAAGCGCCGCCTGATGCTGAAAATGCTGCGGCGAGATCATCTGTCCCCTTGCCCATAGCGGTCGTTCTGTCTTCATCGCACCTCCTGTGCGTTACGCTTTCGCCTTCGGCATCTGAGAGACCAGCGACAGATTGACGTCCATGCCTTCCACCTGGAAATGCGGAACCGCGTAGAGCTTCACGCGGAAGAAACCGGGATTGTCCTCGATATCTTCCACCACCACTTTTGCATCGCGCAGCGGATGCGAGGCCTGTAGCGCATCGCCCGGATCGGTCATCTCGGTGACCAGACCGCGTACCCAGGTGTTGAGCTCCAGCTCAAGCAGGCGGCGATCCTTAGTGGTGCCGATGTTTTCCCGCTGGATAAGCTTGAGGTAGTGCGCAATACGTGACAGCAGGAAGATGTATGGCAGGCGGGCATTGATGCGGCTGTTGGCTGTGGCATCTGCCGTGTCATACAGCGCCGGTTTTTGGGTGGAGTTCGCCGAGAAGAAGCAGGCGTAGTCGCGGTTCTTGTAGTAAGAGAGCGGGATGAAACCAAGATTGGCGAACTCAAACTCGCGGGTTTCCGGGATCATCACCTCAGAGGGGATCTTCACCTGGTTACCGGTGCCGAGATCGTACAGATGGATGGGCAGGTCCTGCACGGCACCGCCAGCCTGTGGGCCACGGATCTGCACGCACCAGCCGTTATTGATGAAGCTTTTCACCATATTGGCGGCGAACGCGAACGAGGCGTTGGTCCACAGGTATTTATCGTGATCCGGGCCTTTGACCTGCTCAACGTAGTTGAAGCTGCGCACCGGAACGGTATCCGGGCCGTACGGAAGACGCCCCAGCACGCGCGGCATCACCAGACCGAGGTAGCGGGAGTCATCGGTTTCGCGGAAGGATTTCCATTTGATGTACTCCGCGCGGTCGAAGTAGTTACCGATATCCTTGATGGCTGCTACCTGCTCCATATTCTCTTTTAAGAAGAATCTCGGCCCTGCGGAGCCAATAAACGGCATGTGGGCGGCGGCGGCGACCTTCGATATGTTACGCATCAGCGCCACATCCTGCGCGGAGGCATCAAACTCCCAGGCGGAGATCACGGCAGCAATGGGTTCTCCACCGGGGGTGTCGTATTCCGCGATATAGGTCTGCTTGTACAGCCCGCTCTGGATGATTTCCGGGGAGTCCTCGAAGTCCTGACGCAACTCCTCTTTGGATAAGTCGAGCAGTTCCAGCTTGACGTTCTGACGAAAGTCGGTTTTATCCACCAGCGATTTCAGGCCCCGCCAGATGCTCTCCGTGCGCTGAAAATCTTCATGATGCATGACCTCATCAAGCTGACGGCCAATCTGAAAATCCAGCTCCGCAATATGGTGGTCGAGGATGGTTTTATCCAGTTTCTCTACCGTCTGCCCGGATTTTTGCAGACACTGCATAAATACTTTTACTGCGGCAGTGACGCGCGCATCCGCAGAGGTTTCGGCCATCACGGTATTATCATCAAACCCGTTTACATCACCGAGTTCAGCTACCGGCGTTAAATTAATTTTTTCAAACAGCGAGGCATATACCCCGCCCTGCAGCCCTGTTTTTACCGCTGTGGCGCTACCCGCCAGATTCTGGGATTCATTATTAACTGACATAAGCATTTACTCGTTATTATTCCGTTAAAAGACGTTTTGATAATTAAGCGCGGGTCGGGGCGAGCGCATTCAGCTCGCTGCGTAGCTCATCGGAAAGCGTCGGGTCTTTTAAAATGGTTTCGAGTTCTTTTCGGAAAGTGGCGTTATCAAGCAGATTGGATTTCAAATCGCGTAGCAGGTTACGCATAGAGAGCATGGCCCGCAGCTGGGGTATCTGGCGCGCCACGGCCTCGGGCTCAAAGTCCTTCATATGCTGAAAAGAGAGCTGCACGTTCTCTTCTGAGCCGTCGTCCACGAGGGTGTTTTTAACGGTGAGATTGATTCGGGGATTAAGATCGGCCAGGACGCTGTTAAAATTATTTTTATTGATGTTTATTTTATCACGCTCGGAAAGTGGGCCTTCAGCCTTGCCATTGCTGAAATCACCCACGCTCAGGAGCTTTAACGGCAGCTCAACTTTTTTCTGAGCGCCCCCCGTAACAAGATCCAACTTTATATTGACGCGCGCACGAGGTATCTCGTTCTGAAATGATTCAGACATATATATTTATCTCCTGAATTAATTAAGAGCCCTGGCGGGTTATAATTCCGCCAGGTAAACGGACGCATTACTATTTACGCCTGATTCTGCGCAGCGTAAAGCAAAGAAAGCGCCCTTTTATAAAATTCGGAATTTGACTCGAGAGATAATTAAAATATTAAAAATTGAAACAAACGGAAATGATATAGGGTATTTAATTTACCGCTGATATAAATGCATCAGGGTATGTAAAAAAAAGCCAGGCAGTTGTTTAACTGTCTGGCTTCATCTGTTCGAAAGGCGTTTATGCAAGAGGTAACGCTTACTCTGCGTCTGGCTCTTCGGTTTTGTGCTTCGCAGCCGTCTCTTTGATCAGCGACTGCAGCTCGCCGCGCTGGTACATCTCGATGATGATATCGCAGCCGCCAACCAGTTCGCCGTCAACCCACAGCTGCGGGAAGGTCGGCCAGTTAGCGTATTTTGGCAGCTCAGCGCGGATGTCCGGGTTCTGCAGGATATCAACATAGGCAAAACGCTCGCCGCACGCGGAGAGCGCCTGCACGGCCTGGGCGGAGAAGCCGCAGCTCGGCAGCTTAGGGGAGCCTTTCATATACAGAAGGATCGGGTTTTCAGCGATCTGCTGCTGAATTTTCTCTACGGTTGTGCTCATTGTCTTACTTCCTTAACGTCTTACGGCGTGGTGTGACATTCTAGCTTTTCACACCAGCAGGTAAAATAACATTTTGTTCACCAACCGTTAGTTTATCGCCTGAAGGGTAAAGTTGCCGTAAAAATTGTGCTGCTTAGCGCCAGGGCCCTCACAACTGGTCATCTCGTGAGCGTTAAAGCGCGATAACTGATGCTTTTTTTTGCGCTTGCTAACGAAACAGCGCTGTGATGGAAAAAGTTTATTAACTTTTTGCCATTTTATGCTTTAGAATCGACGAGTTTTGTAAATCACACGCATGTCGTATTCGTTACTTGACTGACTCAGGGGATTGCTCAGTGGCGCGGATAAATAAAATCTCGATCACGCTCTGTGCTTTAGTTTTTGCCTCGCTGACGTTCTCGCCGCTGGCCGGGGCGTCAGAACAGGCGCGGCCCTCTGCCGTGCAAAAAACGCATTTGGCAAAAACATCAGAGCGAAAGAGTAAAAGCACTAACCAAAAGACCTCAAAGAAAAGCAGTGGCACTGCAAAAAACACAACGAAAAAAACCAGCACCAAGGCAAGCACCGCTAAAACCGCCTCCTCCAGCACCAAGCGCGCGTCAAGTAGCGCGAAAGCCAGTAAAATCGCCTCTCGCCACACAAAAACCAGCCCAGATAAAATTGCCTCCGTCGCTATCGCGGAAAAATGTACTGCGCGCAAAGGCCACAAGGCACGCTGCGTGAAGGTAAAAGGCGGCAAACCAGAGACGCTGGCGGATCTGCATAAGGCGCGGATGCTAAAAGCGCAGAAAACTGCCATGAATAAACTGATGGATCAGATCGGCAAGCCTTATCGCTGGGGTGGATCCTCCCCGCGTACCGGCTTTGACTGCAGCGGTCTGGTCTATTACGCCTATAAAGATCTGGTCAAGTTCCGCATCCCACGGACGGCCAATGAGATGTATCACCTGCGTGATGCTTCCCCGGTCAACACCGGTGAGTTGCAGAGCGGCGATCTGGTCTTCTTCCGTACCCAGGGTCGCGGCACAGCCGATCACGTCGGCGTTTACGTCGGTAACGGTAAATTCATCCAGTCTCCGCGCAGCGGCCAGGATATTCAGATCACCTCCCTGAGCGAAGATTACTGGCAGCGCCACTACGTGGGCGCGCGCCGGGTGATGACCTCGAAAACCCTTCGTTAATCTTTAGCCCTGCCATTGTCTGGCAGGGCTTTTCATTACTCCACCGCGTATTCGCGTTCGACGTTGCCACGTCCGGAGACCAGCACCAGCAGCAGCGCCAGCGCCGCAATCAGCGCCCCGGTCACCGGTACCACGCTATATCCCAGCCCGCCGGAGATCACCGCCCCACCCGCCGCTGCGCCCAGCGCATTGCCCAGGTTGAAGGCACCGATATTCACTGAGGACGACAGGCCTGGCGCCTCATGGGCCACGCGCATCACGCGCATTTGCAGCGGTGGCACCACGGCAAAGGTCGCTGCACCCCAGATGACCATGCTCACCGCCGCGCCCAGTTCGTTACGTGCCAGCAGCGGGATTGCCAGCATGATAACGATCAGCAGCAGGAAAAAGCCTTTAAGGGTACCGTTTACGGAACGATCCGCCAGCTTGCCGCCCAGATAGTTGCCGATGGAGAAACCGACCCCAATCAGCACCAGCATGGCAGTAACAAACAACGGTGTGGCATGGGTAATCTCATGCAGTACCGGTGCGATGTAGGTATAGAGCGTAAACATCGCCCCTGCGCCGAGCACGGTGGTCAGTAAAGCCGACAGCACCTGGGGACGTACCAGCACGGCCAGCTCTTTGCGTACATCCGGACGCTGCCCGGCGCTGCCTTTTGGCAGAGAGAAGAACAGACTCAGCATCGAGATCACCCCGAGGCCCGCCGTAGCAAGGAACGACATTCGCCAGCCGATGGTTTCACCTAGCCATGTCGCCGCCGGCACGCCGCCGATGTTGGCGATGGTCAGCCCCATAAACATGGTAGCCACCGCGCTGGCCTGCTTCTCTTTGGGCACAAGGCTGGCTGCCACGACCGATCCCAAACCAAAGAAGGCCCCGTGATTAAGGCTGGTGAGAATGCGCGACAGCATCAGGGTGGTGTAGTCAGGAGAGAGTGCGGACAGCACGTTGCCCAGGGTAAAGATGGCCATCAGGAAGATCAGCGCGCTACGGCGCGCGCGATGGGAGAGCAGCAGCGTCATCAGCGGCGCACCCACCATCACGCCAATGGCATAGGCGCTAATAAGCATCCCCGCTGCCGGTATAGAGACATCTACCCCACGAGCGATCGTCGGCAGCAGGCCCATCGGGGAGAACTCGGTGGTACCGATGCCAAATGCCCCAATCGCCAGGGCCAGCAGGGGAAAGTTGATTTTCATATTTTGACTCCAGAATTGCCGTGTCGACAGGCGACACCGTCACAGAAGCCAAAAGCATGACATTTATCACAAAAAAACAGAAGTTATCAAACTAACAAAAGTTTATTGCCATTTTGATAACAATTGGGCGGGGAAAAGGTCGACATTAAACAGAGGGAGAGAGGACTCTCCCCCATGCTGAATCAATTTAACGCAGCGGTCAGCGCACCCGCAACAATCAGGCCCAGCACAACAACGGTCGTCATCAGGGAAAACTTCAGATCTGCACTCATCAATTTCTCTCCATTCTTATTACCCCACAAAAAGTGAGCCTGCGCATTTTTACACATTTATGGGCAAAAATCTTCTTTGATTTGGGGTGATATGCGTTTTAACGCTTCCCCTTTTCATCAAGATAAGACAAAATTCCACGCTAAATTTATTCGCGTACCGGCCATAGACCCCTCCTGACGTTCCGTGTCGTTTTCCCGGCGAATCGCATCTCCAAACGTTGCGTGCAGGCTGAGTAGAGGCAAACGTTTACCTACACTATTTTCAGGAGCTTACGTCGTGGTTTGGAGTGACATTGAATGGCAACTATAAAAGACGTAGCGAAACGAGCAAACGTTTCCACCACAACCGTATCACATGTTATTAACAAAACCCGCTTTGTGGCAGAAGAGACGCGTAATGCGGTGTGGGCAGCTATTAAAGAGCTGCACTACTCACCCAGCGCCGTGGCCCGCAGCCTGAAGGTTAACCATACCAAATCGATTGGCCTGCTGGCGACCAGCAGCGAAGCGCCCTACTTTGCTGAGATTATCGAAGCGGTAGAGAAAAACTGCTTCCAGAAAGGCTATACCCTTATCCTGGGTAATGCCTGGAACAACCTGGAGAAGCAGGGTGCCTATCTGTCGATGATGGCGCAAAAGCGCGTCGATGGCCTGCTGGTGATGTGCTCTGAATACCCCGCCCCGCTGCTCAGCATGCTGGAGGAGTATCGCCATATTCCCATGGTCGTCATGGACTGGGGCGAGGCAAAAGCAG
Organism: Enterobacter sp. C2; assembly: GCF_019880405.1. Classification (NCBI taxonomy): domain Bacteria; kingdom Pseudomonadati; phylum Pseudomonadota; class Gammaproteobacteria; order Enterobacterales; family Enterobacteriaceae; genus Enterobacter; species Enterobacter sp. C2. The sequence continues at coordinate 1,885,232 of NZ_CP082269.1, read as the reverse complement.
ACTTTACCGACTCGGTGATCGATAACGCCTTCGAAGGCGGGTATATGGCTGGCCGTTACCTGGTCGAGCGCGGCCATCGCGAGATTGGCGTGATCCCTGGCCCGCTTGAGCGCAACACCGGCGCGGGTCGTCTGGCTGGCTTTATGAAAGCCATGGAAGAGGCGCTGATCAGCGTGCCGGAAAACTGGATTGTGCAGGGCGACTTTGAACCTGAGTCCGGCTACCGGGCGATGCAGCAGATCCTCTCTCAGCCGCACCGCCCTACTGCCGTGTTCTGCGGCGGCGATGTAATGGCGATGGGCGCGCTCTGCGCCGTCGACGAGATGGGCCTGCGCGTGCCGCAGGATGTATCGCTGATCGGCTATGATAACGTGCGTAACGCGCGGTTCTTCACCCCTGCGCTGACAACCATCCACCAGCCCAAAGACTCGCTGGGGGAAACCGCCTTTAATATGCTGATGGACCGCATTGTGAATAAGCGTGAAGAGTCACAGTCGATTGAGGTTCATCCTCGGCTGATCGAGCGCCGCTCGGTCGCTGACGGTCCCTTCCGCGACTATCGCCGTTAAGATCCCGCCGCGATAAAACCTGCGGGAGCCGATGACTCCGGCTCCCGCAGCCACTCCCGATTAAGCGTTTCGCTATCGCCTAAGTAGTCCAGCAGCCAGCCCAGCGCGGGCGAGTTGTCGTTTTGCTGCCAGGTCAGGCAGCAGGCAGCATCTGGAAACGGCTCTTCCAGCTGGAGCTCCACCCACTCACCGCGATCGAGCCACGGCCGCGCAAAATGGCCCGGCACCATACCGATGCACAGTCCGGCGCTCAGACACTCTGCGGAAGAGGTCCAGTCCGGCACCACCATTCGCCGCTGGTTGTCCAGCAGCCAGGTGATCCTCTTGGGCAGCAGACGGGAAGTATCTTCCCACACCAGCGACGGCCAGCCGCGCAGGAGATCGTCACTCAGCGGGCCACCCCTGCCCGCCAGCGGGTGATGAGCGGCCACGACGCAGCGCCAGTTGAGCATCCCCATATCGCGAAAGGCAAAGCGCCCGCCTACCGGTATGGCCTGAGTCGCACCGATAGCCAGCTCAACGCGCCCATCGGCCAGCGCATCCCAGACGCCATTAAACACCTCTTGCGACACCAGCAGCTCCACGTCTGAAAAGTGACGGTAGAAGTCGACGATCATCTGCCGGGTGCGTTCGGGACGCACAATATTATCGACGGCAATGGCGAGCTGCCCGCGCCAGCCGTTGGCTATCTGCTGACACTGCTGTCGAGTGACCTGCATTTTTTTGATGACAGACCGCCCCTCCTGCAAAAACCAGCTGCCGGCAGGGGTCAACACGACATCCCGATGACGTCGTTCGAACAAAGGCACGGCAAGCCACTCTTCCAGCTGGCGAACGGTATAGCTGATTGCAGAGGGAACCCGGTGCAGCTCCTGGGCGGCGGCGCTAAAGCTGCCGGTACGGGCGACCGTATCTACGACTTCAAGGGAGTAATCTGACCACATATTCTGCCTGCAAAAAATTTGAATGCACCGCGCAAATATTACCGTTTCACAACCGACAATGCACTGCCTACACTTTGCCGCTTTGCGATCTGTCCTGTTCACCTGTCGTGTAAAAGATAATAAGAAGGAATGATGATGTTACCTGGTAAAGGATTTTTAGTTTGGCTGGCGGGATTAAGCGTGCTGGGCTTTCTGGCAACGGATATGTATCTGCCGGCGTTTACTGCCATTCAACAGGATCTCAATACGCCTGCATCGGCCGTGAGCGCCAGCCTGAGCCTGTTTCTGGCTGGTTTCGCCCTTGCCCAGCTGGTATGGGGCCCGCTCTCCGATCGCTTTGGCCGCAGGCCAATACTGCTTTGCGGGCTGGGGCTGTTTGCTTTCGGCTGCCTCGGCATGCTGTGGGTTCGTGACGGCACCACGCTGCTGGTGCTGCGTTTTGTTCAGGCCATAGGGGTCTGTGCTGCGGCGGTTAGCTGGCAGACGCTGGTAACAGACTACTATCCGGCGCAGCGGGTTAACCGGATTTTTGCCACCATCATGCCGCTGGTAGGGCTGTCACCTGCCCTTGCACCGCTGCTGGGAAGCTGGATCCTTGCCCACTCCCACTGGCAGACGATCTTCATGGTACTGTTCGTCATCACGCTGCTGCTGATGCTGCCCGCCCTGCGCCTTAAAAAACCGGTCAAAAAGCAGCACCCGCACGCGACGCCCGTCACCTTTGGGCTGCTGTTACGCTCCCGCTTTTACTGCGGAAACGTCACCATCTACGCTGCCTGCTCGGCCAGCTTTTTCGCCTGGCTGACCGGCTCGCCGTTTATCCTGAGCGCGCTGGGCTATGGTCCCACGGCGATTGGGTTGAGCTATGTCCCGCAGACCATCGCCTTCCTGCTGGGCGGTTACGGCTGTCGCGCCGCGCTGCAACGCTGGCAGGGGCCACGCATGCTGCCCTGGCTGTTGGCCCTCTACGCCCTGAGCGTGGTTGCCGTCTGGCTGGTCTCCTTTATACCGCAGGTTTCATTAACGCTGCTGCTGGTGCCGTTCTGTGTCATGGCGATGGCTAACGGTGCGATCTATCCCATTGTTGTGGCCCAGGCATTGAGTCCGTTTCCACAGGGCGCGGGACGCGCGGCAGCGCTGCAAAATACCCTCCAGCTGGGCCTCTGCTTCTTCGCCAGCCTGCTGGTTTCAACGCTCATCGCTACCCCCCTGCTCACCACAACCAGCGTTATGCTGTTGACCGCGCTGCTTGCTGGGCTGGGCTATTGGGTGCAAAAACAGGCAATAAAATAATTAGTTAACTAACCATAATCGGTTGAACGAGCCGTTTTTGCGTCCTATACTCAATTCGATAATTCTTAATAGTAAAAATATCTATTAGCAGGCGTCGGAGTACGCCTGTTCTTCCATGGACGGCATTTTCGGCAAGGGCTATCTCCCTTTCTCTGTTCTACGTCGGATATCAAGCTCACGGCCCGTTCCGTGGGATTTCTCACAAACCATTAAAAGCGTCTACGCTGTTTGAAGGTTCTGATCACATAGGGTGATGGAGAAGCTATGAGTTCATCGTGTATAGAAGAAGTCAACATACAGAGCGATAACTGGTTCCGTATCGCAAACGAACTGTTAAGCCGCGCGGGCATTAACATTAACGGTACCGCCCCGTCGGATATCCGGGTTAAAAACCCCCGTTTTTTTAAGCGCGTGTTAAAAGAGGGCTCGCTTGGGCTGGGTGAGAGCTATATGGACGGCTGGTGGGAGTGTGACCGGCTGGATATGTTCTTTAGCAAGGTTCTCCGCGCCGGTCTTGACAAGCAGATGCCGCGCCACCTCAAAGATACCCTTCGCATTGCAGCAGCGCGGGTGCTTAACCTGCAAAGCCAGAAACGTGCCTGGATAGTTGGCAAAGAGCATTACGATCTTGGTAACGATCTCTTCAGCCGCATGCTTGATCCCTATATGCAGTACTCGTGTGCCTACTGGAAAGAGGCCCAGACCCTGGAAGCCGCACAGCAGGCAAAGCTGCGGCTAATCTGTGAAAAATTGCAGTTGCAGCCCGGCATGCGCGTGCTTGATATCGGCTGCGGCTGGGGTGGTCTGGCTTACTTTATGGCTAAAAACTATGGCGTCAGCGTGACCGGCGTTACCATCTCGGCAGAGCAGCAAAAGATGGCCCAGTCCCGCTGCGAGGGGCTGGATGTGACCATTCTGCTAAAAGATTATCGCGATCTAAAAGATCAGTTTGACCGCGTGGTCTCGGTCGGCATGTTTGAGCACGTGGGTCCAAAAAACTATGCAACCTATTTTGAAGTGGTCGATCGCAACCTCAAGCCTGAGGGTCTGTTCCTGCTCCACACGATTGGCGCGAAAATAAGCGATAACAACGTTGACCCGTGGATCGATAAGTATATCTTCCCGAACGGCTGCCTGCCATCGGTGCGCCAGATTGCCACGGCCAGCGAGCCTCATTTCATCATGGAGGACTGGCATAACTTTGGCACTGATTACGATACCACGCTGATGGCCTGGCACGAGCGTTTTCTGGCTGCCTGGCCGGAGATTGCTGATAACTACTCTGAACGCTTTAAGCGCATGTTCAGCTACTACCTGAATGCCTGTGCGGGTGCGTTTCGGGCGCGGGATATTCAGCTTTGGCAGGTGGTATTCAGCCGCGGGGTTGAAAACGGCCTGCGCGTGGCGCGCTAATATATACTGATAAAAAACCCCGGCATGCCGGGGTTTTTTATCTTTTTACTCGTTACTCGTCGCTGCCGCTAACCGAGGCGGCAATCATCGCCGCTTCCCGGCTGGCCAGTACGCGCTCTACCGTATCGACAATGGCCTGCGTCTGCGGGTCGATCTCAATATTGACCTTATGCCCCAGCTTCTTATTACCCAGCGTAGTGCGCTCCAGCGTTTCGGGGATCAGATGCACACAGAAACGTGTCGGCGTGACCTCCCCCACCGTCAGGCTAATACCATCTACGCCAACGTAGCCTTTATAAAGAATATATTTCATCAGGTTGGCGTCCTGAACTTTAAACCAGATTTGACGATTATTTTCTGAGGCCAGAATTTTCACCACCTCTGCGGTGGTAATAATATGACCCGACATCAGATGGCCGCCAATTTCATCGCTGAACTTCGCTGCACGCTCAACGTTCACCTCGCTGCCAACGCTCAGTTCACCCAGGTTGGTAATACGCAGCGTCTCTTTCATCAGGTCAAAGCTTACCAGCGGACCGTTGATGCTGGTGACGGTCAGGCAGCAACCGTTGTGCGCCACAGACGCACCGGTCTCCAGCCCCGGCAGCATCGCCTCGGGCAGTTCGACGACGTGGGTGCGGAAGTTGGGTTTCTCATCAATGGACACGATTTTTGCCGTGCCCTGTACAATACCAGTAAACATGCCTACAACTCCTGTAACCATTAATTCGGCGCAAGCCGTTTTGATAATTGCACAATAACAGGTGGAAAAAGAGGTTGCCAGCGCTGCACCCGCCCAGACTGTTTTTTCTCTGGCATATTCGCTGTTCCCCGTTACAATGGTCTGGCTATTTATCCTGCAATTTCTTCTTGCTGCCTGTTACGGCGGCTTTTTCATGCTTCCCTATAACAACAATATACAGGTGTTTCCGTGCAGAAGTATTATATCGAAGCACGCCAGCTGCTGGCGCTGGCTATCCCGGTGATCCTTGCCCAGGTTGCGCAAACCGCGATGGGATTTGTAGATACCATTATGGCGGGCGGCTACAGCGCCACCGATATGGCGGCCGTCGCCATCGGCACTTCCATCTGGCTTCCGGCCATTCTTTTTGGCCACGGCCTGCTGCTGGCCCTGACCCCGATTATCGCTCAGCTCAACGGCTCAGGCCGTCGGGATCGCATTGCCGAACAGGTGCGCCAGGGCTTTTGGCTGGCCGGCTTTGTCTCGGTGTTAATCATGGTCGTCCTCTGGAATGCCGGTCATATCATTCATGCCATGCATAACATCGATCCGGAGCTGGCGGATAAAGCCGTGCGCTATCTTCGCGCCCTGCTCTGCGGCGCGCCGGGCTACCTTTTCTTCCAGGTGGCGCGTAACCAGTGCGAGGGGCTGGCAAAGACCAAGCCCGGCATGGTGTTTGGCTTTATCGGCCTGCTAGTGAATATCCCGGTTAACTATATCTTTATCTACGGCCACTTTGGCATGCCAGAACTGGGCGGCGTCGGCTGCGGTGTCGCCACCGCGGCGGTCTATTGGGTGATGTTTGCCTGTATGCTCTCCTACATCAAACGCGCCCGCGCCATGCGTGATATCCGCCAGGATCAGCATTTTACCAAACCCGACTTCAGCGTCCTTAAACGCCTGGTGCAGCTCGGCCTGCCGATCGCGCTGGCGCTGTTCTTTGAGGTGACGCTGTTTGCCGTAGTGGCGCTGCTGGTCTCTCCGCTGGGTATTGTTAACGTAGCGGGACATCAGATTGCCCTCAACTTTAGTTCGCTGATGTTTGTCCTGCCGCTGTCGCTGGCAGCGGCGGTAACCATCCGCGTCGGTTTTCGCCTTGGGCAGGGTTCAACCCTGGAGGCGCAGACTGCCGCGCGAACGGGTTTGGGCGTTGGCGTGTGCATGGCGGTGCTTACCGCTATCTTTACCGTATCGCTGCGAGAGCATATCGCCCTGCTCTACAACGATAATCCGGAGGTGGTGCATCTGGCGGCCCAGCTGATGATGCTGGCGGCGATCTATCAGATCTCTGACTCTATTCAGGTGGTGGGCAGCGGCATTCTGCGTGGCTATAAAGATACTCGCTCGATCTTTTTTATCACCTTCACCGCCTACTGGGTGCTGGGGCTTCCGAGCGGCTACGTGCTGGCGCTGACCGATCTGGTGGTCGATCGCATGGGTCCGGCGGGCTTCTGGATGGGCTTTATTATCGGCCTGACCTCGGCGGCGATCCTGATGATGCTGCGGATGCGCTTCCTGCAGCGTCAGCCTTCCAGCGTGATCCTTCAGCGCGCCGCGCGATAATTCACCGCCAGCCGCCTGCGGGCGGCTGTTTTATCAACGTTTTGCACAGTAGTTCCGCAATTACATTGCTTTTTACAAAAATCTAGTCGCATCATTAATTTACTTTTAATACATAAACTTAAGGAATTACCCTAACGGCCATACACGGTCATTCAAGGTCGTTTTTCTGCCCCAAATATTGCCCCTGTGCCATTAAATGCCCCCAAATTTGCCCCCAATTATTTAGCTGATTTGCCCGGACGACCGATAGACCTAACCACAGCGTTGTGTAGCGCGGCGAGAGCATTTCGCGCTTGTTCTGCCGGGCCTTCTGGATCTCTGACCGGCAAAATACAGCGCTCCCATTCCCTGTTTTTTTAGCTTGTCCATGAGCACCAACAGTGCGTCAGTGTCCGCTTTGTGCCAAAAGCGGTATTAGCTAGGTAGAATCCGTCAAATCAAACAAGGTATGATACAAGAGTTGCTTACGGGTAAGACACGATTAATAAAAGGGGAAGCACATGGTTGATTATCAAGAAACCGAGCTTGATGAAGAATTGGTTGCGCCAGGTACCGAAGAGGAAGAGCCGGAACTGCTTGATGAGGTGATGCACCCGTTCAACCCGACCGATATTGATATCGTCGTTGAACCAAAGTCGTTGGATGCCTTGATTAAGCGAATTCAGCACAATGAGATCGACATGAATACCGATTTTCAGCGTCATGCGGAGTTATGGGATAACCGCAAGATGAGCCGGTTAATCGAATCCATTTTGATTCGGTTCCCGTTACCGGCTTTTTACTTTGATGCGTCCGATGAAAATAATTGGCTAATTGTGGATGGTTTACAGCGGTTATCTACGATTCGCAAGTTTGTGTTAGATAAAAAGCTTCGTCTCAATGGGCTGGAATTCTTAACAGACCTCAATGGTAAAACCTTCGATAAATTGCATCGTCAATATCAGCGCCGTATTGAAGAATGCCCTGTTACTGTGTACATGATTAAGCCGGGTACGCCTGAGGATGTTAAGTATTCGGTGTTCCGCCGGATCAATACAGGCGGCTTAACTCTAAATAATCAAGAGATCCGTAATGCGCTCGCTAAGCCACGAGACAGAGAATTGCTCGAAGAGTTAGCCAATTCAGCATGCTCGAAAGCCATGCTAGGTGACCTTTCCAAACGTATGAAGGATCAGGAACTGGTATTGCGATTCTGGGCATTCTATCGCTTTGATTATTTAGACCCTAAAAACAAAAAGGAAATTTCTTCGTTTTTAGATAAGGCCATGGAAGACATCAAAAAAGGCGATGATGTCTACCGTGCAGAGTTTAAAGCTAGGTATTCAACTGCAATAGAGCGCTGTTACCAGCTGTTAGGAGAAAAGGGGTTTGAAAAAAATCCTGCATCAAGAAGACGGTCAAAAAATGCAACGCTATTTGAAGTCTGGATGGTTATGTTGGTGAAATTAACTGAAAACGAGTTTAGCCGCTTGGTTTGTAATCAACCCAAGCTTCAAGAAAAGATACAGACGTTATTGGAAGATGCCGAGTTTATTAATGTTATTAGCTATTCTACTCAGCGAAAAGAGCATGTGGAAATACGCTACGAAAAAGTCAATGCGTTGATTAAAGAGATGCTTAATGATTGAGTTTATTAATATCCAAAACTTTAAAACCTTGTTAAATGCTAGTTTTCCACTGGGTAATCTGAATCTATTCTCAGGCCTTAATGGCATGGGGAAATCAACGCTTGTGCAAAGCTTATTGCTTTTAAGGCAGTCTTATGAACGCAATACCCTTAAAACCAAGGGTTTGCTGTTAAATGGTGATTATGTCAATATCGGTACGGGTAAAGACGCGCTCTCTAGTTTTAGTGAACAAGAAGAGATTATTTTTACCATTAAATGGCTTGAGAAAGAACAGCCAACACGGTTTGAGTTTGATTATCAACATGACTCAGATCTGCTGCCGCTGCGTAAATCGGGTATTGACGGTGATTCAGAATCGCTAAGCTTATTTAACTCTAATTTTCAGTATTTATGTGCCGATAGGTTAGGTCCGCAAAGTCATCACCAGTTGTCTGAGTTTCATATCCGTGATTTAAAATCGCTTGGCCATCATGGTGAATTTGCGGTTCATTTTATCGCGGTTAATGGTGCTAAAGACTTGGAAATACAAGCGTTACGCCATCAAAAGGCTGTTTCAGGGACCTTGCTTTCTAATATTGAAGCATGGATGTCGGATATTACGCCCGGGTTAAAAATCAAAGCAGTGGCGCAGCCTCAGTTTAATTCGGTGAGCCTTAGTTACTCTTTTAACCAAGGGAAAGACACGACCGAAGACTTTAAACCACAGAATGTGGGGTTTGGACTGAGTTATGTGTTACCTGTCGTAACCAGTATACTAAGTGCGGCAAAAGGTGATTTGCTGATTATTGAAAACCCAGAATCACACTTGCACCCCGCTGGGCAATCCTTGATGGGTAAATTGTGTTCCATTGCTGCCAATAATGGCGTGCAATTAATCATTGAATCTCATTCTGATCATTTTCTCAACGGTATGCGGGTTGCGGTGAAGCAGAAAGTGGTTGCAGCTGACGATGTCAAAGTCTTTTTCTTGCAGCGAGATGTTCATAACTCCATTCACGCCTCAGAAGTCATGTACCCCAATATTGATGATGAGGGACGAATAGACTGCTGGCCGGAAGGCTTTTTTGACCAATGGGATAAGGAGTTGGATCATCTGTTATGAGTAATGGAATTGTATTGAACCATCACTCTTTGCCATTTGCCAGCAAAGAGGATGCAGATGAAGGACTATTGGCTTTCTTTACTATTCTTAAGGTTTGCCGAACTGCTGGGCTGAAAATTTTGCTAGTCGATGAAGATCAAGACAAGTCGCTAATGGGGCTGGAGCTGGCTAACGGATACTTTGTACGCAGTTGGCTTGCTTCTGCAAGCAAAGTTGCAGAACTTGCGGATTGGTGCCGATTTCTAAAGTCCCTTGAAACGAAACAGCCTCTCTTTGAAGCCGTGGATATTGAAAGTTTTGGTGATGTATTAGAAGTTGGCTTGCCAGGGGAAGATTCAGGTAAACCGGTGTTATTAGCAACGTTTTATTTTGAAACTTTTCTTGCCAGTTTTACGGCTTTGGCTGCTTGGACAAATAGCCATTTTAAAGTATGGGTTTTCGAGCTTGATGCAATACCAGAGCAAAGGGATGAAACGATTTTAAATCTGAGTGATTCTGCGAGCTTGGGTGTGCATGGTGATGAACTCAAACAACGTCGTAATGCGTTGTTAAGTTCCGCTAAGGATATCTGGCTGAAAAGAGCGGATTTGTTTCCTCATCTCACTTTATTGTCAAATCAAATTGGTACAAGTCTACAAGGTTGGTCTGCTAGGCAAGATGTCTTGTTCAAGGCGCGAGATGCGCTAAATGTGCTGGAGTCGTTTAGTGAGAAATGGCTTTCAGGTGAGTATGTGGAGTACCGTCATGAGTATTTAAGAGATTTGGGTTTGGCTGCTGAAGTTAGCGGTGAATCGGACAGTGTAAATAATGCTCCCAAAAAGAAGAAAGAGCGCATATTTTGGTTAGATGATGGACGGCAGGTCTATTGCGAGAATCATGTAAAACTACCTGACGGTTACCGCCTACATTTTTATGCTGACGCAGTAAATCAGCGGATATATGTGGCGTATTTAGGGCCGCATTTAACTTTGTGAAATTAAGGAGGCATAATGAATAACTTAGCTCCATTCTTTATGGCAAAGCGTTGCGCACCTGGAAAACGCTATGCCCGTTATGACCAGCACCTATTAGTTCACTCAAAAGGCTGTTAGCAATGTCCGCTTTTCGCTCAAAGCTGCCGTTGGCCCTGCTTACACAGGGCCTAAATAAGCTATCTGGCTAGCACAATGGCTTGTTTAGCACATATTCAGTTAGCCCGCGCAATCGGTAAATCTGACCATCGCGTCGTATAACGCGGTGAGAGCATCTCGCGCTTCATCTGCCAGGCCTGCTGGATCCCCTGCCCGGCGAAATAGAGCGTTCCCCTACCCTGTTTATTCAGCCTGTCCATCAAAACCATTAACTCCTCGCTACCCGGGCGCGGCGCGTTAGCGTCAAACAGATCGAGCTGGGCAACGCCCTGGCTGTAAAAATCCCCTAACATGATCCCCGCCTTTTGGTAGCGATGACCGTCACGCCATACGGCCTCCAGACAGCGGGTGGCCGCCGCAATAATGTCGCGTGTGTCCTGCGTGGGGGTCATCAGCTGTGTGGCAGCACTGTTCCCGTAATACGGTTCGCCGGAGTGCGGCGACGTCTTCACAAACGTGGAAATGTAGCGGCAGAACTGGTGCTCGCGGCGCAGCTTCTCCGACGCCCGCGCAGCATAGCTGCAGATCGCCTGGCGCATTTCCTCGTAGTCGGTGATTCGCTCGCCAAAGCTGCGACTGCAGACGATCTCCTGCTTCACCGGCGCAAACTCTTCCAGCTCGAGACAGGATTCCCCGCGCAGCTCCCGCACCGTTCGCTCGAGTACAACGCTGAAGTGTTTCCGGATGAAGCGGATGTCGCTGTCCGCCAACTGTAGCGCGTTCTCGATCCCCATGGCCTGAAGCTTTTTCGCGATGCGCCCGCCGACGCCCCAGACCTCATCGACAGGCATCAGCACCATCAGCCGCCGCTGGCGCTCGACGTTCGACAGATCAACCACACCGCCCGTTTGCGGCCACATTTTAGAGGCCCGGTTCGCCAGCTTGGCCAGTGTCTTGGTCTGGGCAATGCCGACGCCGCACCAGATACGCGTATAGCGCCGTATCGTATCGCGGATCTCCCGGCCAAAATCCGCCAGATCCCGGCAGTTACGTACGCCGGACAGATCGCAAAAAGCCTCATCGATAGAGTACACCTCCACCCGCGGGCACATTTCCTCAAGCGTGGTCATAACGCGGTGTGACATATCGCCGTACAGCTCATAGTTGCTGGAGAAGGCGATCACCGGCTCGGGAAAGCGCGTAGCCTTCAGCTGGAACCAGGGCACGCCCATTTTAATGCCCAGGCGTTTAGCCTCGGCGCTGCGGGCAATCACGCATCCGTCATTGTTCGAAAGCACGACAATCGGCCGGCCGACGAGATCGGGCCGGAACGCAGTCTCGCAGCTCGCATAAAACGAATTCATATCAACGAGCGCAAACATGGTTTCGACGTAAAGTGGTGATGACAGAAATGACAACGCCGACAATTTCTAAACCGTCGGCGTCATAAATTTTAATAGGTGGGTAAGCGGGGTTTTCAGCCACCAGCTGGGCCACCGGGTGAGTCACCAGTCTTTTAACCGTGAACTCCCCGGCGATGTTCGCGACAACAATGTCGCCGTGCTGAGGGTGAATGCTGAAATCAACGAGGAGATAGGACCCGTCGGTGATCCCGGCATTAATCATGGAGTCGCCCGACACGCGGAGCGTATATGTCGAGGAAGGATGCGGGATTAGCTGGGAAATCAGGTCGATGCCTGATTCTATATAGTCGGCCGCCGGGCTTGGGAATCCAGCGGATATTGTGTCCCCGTAGACGGGAATATGTACCGGAGTTTCCGGGAAAATAAGACGCTGCAGATGCATATTATTACCTCCTTTGTAAAATACTGTGTATATATACAGTAGATTGGGGCGATAACGAATGCAATACGGCACGGCCTATTGTTTTTTCGCGTTAACCTGCTCTGACAGTTGCGCAACCACCAATTTCAGGGACTCCAGCTCCGAACTCATGGATTCCATTTTCGTATTGATCGCTTCATTTTCGGCCATCAGTGCCAGAATAGCTTCATGGTGCAGCCCTGCGGCCACGCCCATCGTGTCAGGGAACAGCACATTTTTGACTACCTCACCGTCCGCCATGGTGAGCGAACTGCCGTTTGTTGTCACCGCATCAGGGAATACCGTCTGGATGTCCTGAGCGATGAAGCCGATGCCAAAGTTGTCATTATCTTTACGGAACCAGGTACACCCCTTAATCGCCCGCATTTTCGCCAGGGGGTTTTCAATCCGGGTAATATCTTTTTTGATCCGCTCGTCTGAGGAATTAACCCAGTTACCGCTACTCGCGTACGCGCTGCCGTTGGTATTGAAAACGAAATGCGCGGATAAAGTCCCTGCGTCCCGTACGTGGCCGATCGCGTAGGCAATCTCAGTAGTCGACGCCGTCACCCCGGTATAGAACGCACCTGCGGCCACCCCTGAATAGACGTAGCGGTGTACGGAGTCTGCAAAAAAAGTGCCATCGGTGACGACGTTATGGTTATACGCCATAGGCGCGTTATTCCATCCGGCGAATACACCGCCGTATCCGGTTGGAGGCACATCGTCGAAGGTAAGGCCGTATGCACCTTTAGAGAAGCGGTAACGGGAGGTTAACGCCGACGCGCCAGCCAGCGGCAGGCCTCCAAGTGCTGCCAGTCCTGCCGCTGCGGTTGTCGACCCCGTACCCCCGGATGCAATGGGAACTGCCCCGTTCGCCCCCTTCTGAGCCAGTGATTTTTGGGCAGGCACAGTAACCGATGTGCCATTGATGGTGATCGTGACATTCCCGGTGCCGGTCATCACATCAGCAAAGCCGCTCATGTACGCCTGGTACATCTTGAATGTTTCAGCAATATCCTGCGCCAGGCCGTCCACGCTCAGGCTGTCGCTCAGCAGAATGGCATAACGTGTACCTCCCGGGATGGCCGGGTTAACCGCAGGCGTTACGGCCAGCTGCGTGGCGCTGTTGACCGCCGTGATCTGAACGACCTGTACCGGGCTGGTCATGACAATGACGGTACAGCCGTTACGGATCAGACTGCCCGCCGCTGCGAAATTAGTGCCGGTACCGGTGAGTGTGTTGCCGCTGCCGGCGATCGTGCCAGTGGTGTAAATCATGTTTTCTCCGGACAATAAAAAACCCGCTCGCGGCGGGTTCTGTGTGGAATATGGGTGGCTGTCAGTCGTAGTTTGCGAGATTTAGCGCGTAAACACTGTTTTTCATATTGTGATACGCGAGGTTTGATACGCCGCTCCCGGCGGTCCCCCCGGTGGTGGCCTGAGCTATCTGTGTGGCGCTACCGTTGAATACCGCTGAGAAAAAATACTGCGAGCTCCAGGGCCTCGTGCCACCATCCAGAATTACGCCTGTCGCCAGGCCGGACGTCGCCGGGACGATGCCAAATTTCCCGGCCAGTGTGGTGTTAATCGAGAAGCCCGCGCTGTCGCTGCCGTTGGTGCCAATCGCCTGCACATCCGTTAAAACCCTGGTTTCGTTTGTCAGAATGCATGTGTCCTGCTCATCCCAGATAGCGATCCCCCATGAGGGCAGCGCCTGTGCAAAAATCGTGAAGAAGTACACATACGCCGTGCCATTTCCGGCGGCGTTTTTAAATGTGACATTGCAGGTATTCCCGCTGACGGTGTAGCTGGCCGCGCAGCTGACCGTTGTGTACACAAACGGGATCACCGGGCGACCGGCCGGGAACGTCTCAGATATTGTTGTTGCACCACCTGCAAAAACAGCCGCCTGTTTCCTGCTGTACATCGCCAGTGGTATCGACTGCGGCGTGATAAACGGCGCGCCGTTCTCTGTCACCAGTAGTGCTCCCCAGTCCATTAAACGGCCCTCAGGTAAACGATAACGAACCCGTTAATTGCCGGGTAGGTATTAGCTCCGAAATTATTATCCGCCGCCGCGCCCAGGGTGATGGTGCCCCCTGAAACAGTAATAGTGCGACGGGAAATGGTGTAGATGTCGCTGGCGGTTACCTGCAGGAACTCCATGCGAAAGCCTGCCGGGACAACATAGCTCGCCGCGCCTGACTGCTGCCCGGCGGCAACCGCGAAATAACCCAGCACGCTGATCGGCACCAGACCGTAGTTATTCGGGTTGCCGTTGGCATCCCACGTCTGGACCCCCCATGCCTCGATCCCTAATGCCATCAGAATACTCCCGTGATTCTGCCGATCTGCACACGCAGACGGTTTGTGTCCCTGATGCTGATAGTCGTATTGTTTTGCTTCATCGCGCCGGTCGCGTCGCTTCCGTAGTTCTCGAAAGTGCCGTTTTTATCCAGTCGCCAGCCATAGGAGCCAGGCACATAGTTATTCGACTGAATAAATGCACCGATTTTGGCGTTAGTGATCGTTCCGTCCTGAATAAACGAATCACGAATAAACACCTGCCCGTTCTGGATGACGAACGGCAGCGTTACCGTGCTGCCTGCATAACTCATCACCGCAAACCGATCGGCGAGGAAAACAACCTGACTCTGCATGCCTGCAGGTGTGTTCTGCACACCCAGCCCCATCCCGGCGGCGTACTGTACCCCGTTAACATCTGCGCCCACCTTGATGCTGTACATTGCATTCAGGCTGCCGTTGAGGTTAGAAACTGCCTGGGCGTTCGTCGTCACCGCAGAGCTGACACCCCCAATCGTGGCCGTCAGCGAGGTAATCTGAGACGCTGTGGACTGCCGGTAGTCTGCAACCGTCTGGCTGACGCTGTTGATCGAGGCGACCGCCCCATCAACACGGGAGGATATCTGCACCAGTGACTGTGCAGTAGCTTCACGGTCACTGGCGGCTACCGTATCGATGCGGTCAATCTGGGCGCTGCTGGCGGCATTCACTGCCGTCAGGGTCCGCCGCGCGCTGACCTGAGCCAGGGTGTTCTGAATCAGCGCGATCGCCGTGTTCTGAACGCTGCCGCTCGCCTCAGACGTCTGGCCCTGAAGCTCATCGAACCGTGAAGCCGTGGCGCTGTCCAGCGTCGTGACCACCTGGTCAAGCTCGGTGATCGCCGCGGTGTTTTGTTCCACCTGCTTAGTCGCAGCATCAGCTGCATCACTTGCCGCATCGGCTTTGTCAGAGGCGATTTTCGTGGCCGCCGTCAGCTGGGTAACCGCCGTGGTCCGCGCGTCCGTCTCACTGGCCAGCGCCTGGCGGACCTCGGTAATGCCCGTTGCGTTATCCTCCGTTGACGCCTCAAGGCGCGTAACGTCAGTAACCCTGGCCTCCGTCTCAGTGGCGATTACCTCGCGCAGCTGCTCGAACTGCGCGGAGTTCTCGCCGTTCTGAGCCGACTGCCGGAACGTCACCTCAGCAATCGCAAGTGCGTTCTTTATGACGCCCTCGGCGGTTTCCCGGGTTGCGCCTACGGCCGCCGCCAGCTGATCGGCATTTTCGGCTATCGTGGCGGCCAGATCCGCCACTGTCTTGCTGGTCTCCACGGCGTTCTCGATCAGGTCTTTGAAAAGCTCGGTGTCCTTGATGTGCTCCAGAATGGCTTCGGTAATATCAGAGACGTCGATGCTCGCCTGCCCGCGCACCACGTCTGTCCAGCCGGACTGGTTACCGATACGATCCACCAGCCGTGCCCGGTACCAGAACTCCTGTCCGGCCCGCAGGCCCATCTGCTGGTAAAGCTGCTGCGGATAAGGCACGGCAGCCAGCAGCACAGGCTTTTCGCCGTCAGCGGTCAGGCTGTACTGGATCTCAGTGCTCAGCGTGTCGCCGCTGTCAGCCGGGAATGCCCAGGTGATGTTGATACCGAAAACGACATTATCCGTGGCAGCCAGTCCAACAGGTTTCGGTACATCGCCCGTGCGTCCGGAGAGGTGGGTCAGCGTCGAGGTGGCCCACAGGCTGGATGCACCGCCGGAGTTGATGGCCCGGACACGCACCAGGTAATCACCGGCAAATATCCCCGGTACCTCGATGTTTCTCAGCCCCGTTTCCGGGATATTGATCCACTCGTTGTCCCCTCGCTTCCACTGCGCCTGGTAGGCAACCACATCGGCCTGAGGTTTGCCGTTTTTATCCAGCGGCGCGTCCCATGTTGCCACCAGCGTGGCCACGCGATGCCCCTGGCGAACGGTATCATAACCGGAGACCGTAACGTTGCCCGGCTGCGCCACCAGCCCGGTAGGGATGAGGCTAATCGGTGGTACATCCAGGCGCGCGTTATTGTCCACGGCATCATATTTCGAGATGTTGTACTCGGCGCCGGTGATGGTGAACGTATTTTCCTCGTCGTTATACCTGAGGTTAGTCACCCGGAAATACTGCAGGCGCAACTGCCCTGCATCGATGACGAAGACCGCATCCGGCGCTGGTGCCACGGTAAATGGCGTGGACACAATCAGCTGGTTGCCGTTCACCGCCTGGATAATACGGCTCTCCACGGTGCCGCCCTGCGTGCGGATCATCAGGGTATCACCGGGTACCGCGCTGGTGCCCCGGTCAGTGGTGACCGCCCGGATTGATGCGTCATAATCCGTTACGCGCCCACCGTATACCCGGCCGGAAACGCGTTCATCCGCAAAGGCGAACACGGTACCGGGCATGAAGGCGACACCATCAAGCCCGGTCTCCACGGTGATGATCCGGTCCAGATAGTTGGAGTAAACCGCCCAGCCGCCGCGCCGCTGCGCCTCGCTCTCTCGCGTGCAGCCGATGGCAGTTATCTGTGTCTGCTTAAAATTGAACTGCTTCACCAGGTCAGGGAACATCACTGCCGTGGTGCGGTCCTGATAGTGGTTATCCGGATCGCTGAAGTTAATCAGCGCACTGGAATAGCGGTTCTTCTCGCTGCCGCTGGAGTAAGTAGGCTTTCCTACCACCGAGGCACGGGTGAGGATCTGCAGCTTTGAGGTATCGGCTGGCATATCAGAGACAACATTGAACATGTTGTTGCCCCAGAACGTCATGCCATTGAAGCCAGCAGCGATATCCTTGATCACCTGCCAGGCATCGGCCTGCGACTGGATATAGATATCGAACATGAAGCGCGGCTCTGTGGCGCTGCCGCCTTTGCCGTCCGGAACCAGCTGATCGCAGCGCTGCGCGATGCGGTAAAGCTCCCATTTATCCAGCATATCCGGCGTTACGCGGCGGCCAAGTCCGAAACGTGGCTCGGTCAGCACATCAAACCAGATCCACGCCGGGTTATTCGACCAGCCCCATTTCAACGTGCCATTCCATGTGCCGCTATAGGTCCGGGCAATCGGGTCGTAGTTTGAGGGGATCCGGATAATGCGCCCTTTCGGCCTGCAGGAAATCTTCGGGATGTTGCTGAACGCTTTGGCGTTAAACGACACGTACAGCAGCGCGGTATGCGGGTAGCGCATGCGGGCGTCGATCACTTCGGTAATGGCCTGCACCTGCGTTTTGTTCTGCAGCAGCTGGCTGGTGCTGTCGGCGGTGTCACGCACGACGCGGATCTGCCAGCCCGTACTGGCCTTAGGCAGGTTGATGCGGTGAGTGAGCTCATACAGGGAGCTGAGCTTTTCGGTCACTGTTTTAGTCATGACCGTTTCATACGCGCCACCATCTATGGCAACGTCGATATGATAGGTGACAGAGGTGCCGACAATGTCGCCGTTGCTTTCCTGCTGCTGCAGGCCGGAGATACCGATCCTAACCAGCACGGCATCAATCTGCGTGTTGCTGAAGGCTCGCGTCCAGGGCGTGGCGTTCGTCAGTGCCACGCCAATGGTGGTTTCGTTCTCCACCGCCGGGAAGCCGGGGATGGGATCCTGCATCTGTGTTCCCGGGCGAAAGTCCCAGGATACATTCTCGAAATTCATGCTGCCGTCGGCATTGCCCAGCGGCGTGCCGTCCAGGTAAATGCGTGTGGCATCAAGCCCACCAGCAAACTCACCCTCACCCAGCGCCAGCAGCATGCGACAACGCGCCATGGACTGGGCGCTGTCAGGCTGTTCTACAGGCGTGTGCTGCTTTTGTTTGCCACCCTTCGCACCAGTGATCGTTGCCATATTGCGTCCATAAAAAAACCCGCCGAAGCGGGTTGTGATTTTTAGGTAATAAAAAAGCCCGCATCTTGCGGGCCTTAAAATCTCTTAATTAGCTTAGAATGCTTCGGGGTAGATAGCGAAATCACCTACAGATCCTAATCCTATCCGATAGGTCAGGGTTTTATCTTCAGAAACCTTTCCAGCTTGCCCACTCAGACCGCCATAACACGCCCCTGTGCCTTGAGCGCTGAAAACGTGTTCACCAGCAGCTAAATAAAGGGTAACCTTTTCTGCAGACTTTAAATCAGCCACGGGCTTACTATCAGCAAACACCCTAACTGTGCATATGCTGCCTCTTAACCCATCATCGCGCTTAATGACAACCTGCCCAGTTTTATCCCTTTGGGTGGTTAAAGATGGGTCCACTAACCGCTGGGCTGGTACCTCTTTGGCCTGGTCATTAGTAATGGGCTTAGTAGCACAACCAGCTATCCCCAGAAAAACAACCGTCAAAAATATTCTTTTCATTTTCATAGTCTCAGAGCTTCAGGCAGTTTGAATCTTATCATTGAGAAGCGCGAATACCAGAATTTCTCGGCAAGGTTAAACTTTCAAATATCTTCCGCCACGATACCTGCGCTTATAATGGCACCACCAATTTCACGTTCCCCATATAAAACCGGCACAGGGTTGCCCATGGCAATAGTGTTCACAGCACCGCCGAAAGCGTATGAGGGTTTATTATCGGGATCGTCGCGGCCCTGTAGGCCTTTCGGTTGGGGTGAAAGCATCTGGTATACGCCGCCAGCGATCATCCCGACGCCTCCAGCTGCTAAGCCTGCACCAAAAGTCGCCAAAGCACCTGAGCTGAGTGTAGCGATAGCAATCCCGGCAACCACCATTACCGCACCGAGAATGGTCTGGAACACCCCGGCCTTTTTAGCCCCCTCCATTACTGGCGCAATGCGGATATCGTTTGTGCCGCCCAGGTTCTGGTAGTCCTCCACCCCAATGTTGCGCTTACCCCGAAACACGGCGAAGACCATGCCATTTTTCTTGGCGTTCATGAGATAGCTTTCCAGCCCATCAAAATTGACGCACAGAGCTTTCACAGCTTCGGCTGAGGTCTGGACCGCCAGGCGGTGAACGCGGCCAAACCGCGCGCCGAGAGCGCCATACAGGCGAATAGTGGTTAAACGCGCCATGGTTTGATCTCCTTAGGTAAGTTTTTATGGCGGACGCATATCATCGTCCGATCTTTGAAATAGCCGCGGGCATAAGGGGTGATGCACGAAGGCTGGCCGTACAGGTGGTGGAGCAACTCGCCCTCTTCGGTGATGATCCCGGCGTGGTTCCACTTATCAGACCGCACCTGCATGATCACCATGCAGCCGGGGGACGGATCGCACTCTATGAAACCTTCCCTCTCCCAGTTGTCGGCGTAGAGGTTGTCCAGGTACTGGCTCTCCCACCAGGGGTAGTCAACGCGGAAATCGTTCAGCTCGACGCCCTGCGTGGCGTGCCAGTCCATGATCAGCCCCCAGCAGTCATGCGAGCCCAGAATGAACGGGCGGTCAATCAGGGGGATCTTGTCCGGGGTAATTTCTGCGTACTCGTCGCAGTCGGGCGCATAGATACCCCAGACCACACCAGAGTTATTGCACTGCTGGCGGTCAAGATCAGACGGGATTGGCCGGGCGCCGTCGCCCGGGTGGGAGTGAATGACACGAATGATCGTGCCGCTATCCTCCGCGTTAGCCCACTCCTCGCCATCGATGCGGAAATGCTCTTCGGGGTGTTCATGGCTGTTCGGTACCGGGACGTAGCGCTGGCGGCGGCCCGCCTGGATAACGAAGCCACAGCACTCGCGCGGCAACTCCTCCAGTGCATGCGCCCGGATTGCTGCCATTATCGTTTTGTTCATGGGAAAACCTTATCGGGAGATCAGAACCGTGCTGGGGTAGCCGCCAAAATCGAGAATGGCGGTATTGGGTTCGGCCAGGCCAGCGCCGAATCGTTTACGGCAGTCGCTCAGGCATCCGCCGCACACGTCCAGCGCTGGGTCAGAAACAGGATTGCCCTTGGCGTCAAAATACGCCGTGCCGTTGTAGGTGCAGCCATCGCCGCTGCGATACTGGCCGCGCATCGCCCACTCGCAAAGTGACGTTATCTGCCGGGTAGGTATAACCAATCCCTGCAAATCCGCCGGACTGCTCATCGACCATGCGACCGTTTCGTCGTGCTCTGCCGTTTTCGTATCAAGCCAGAAGGTCTGGAGAGAGAATATCGTCGGGTCAGCGGTCGGGTTCACTCCGCCCGGAAAGTTCTCGGCATCGAGATACACGGCATAGGTGTCGATAATGCTCACCTTCGCGTTAACCATATCCCGGAACTGCAGGCACAGCGCTGTGATATGTCCGTCCAGATTCGACACGCTGAGATCCGGCTCTGCCGCCTGGTCTGTTGAAAGCTCAAGACCGGACATCTGAAACGGCCAGAACTCATAGACCTCCCCGTCCCAGATAATGGGCTTCGGCCCGAGCTTGTCCTCGTCACCGTTTGCCGCGTCGATTTCCTCGGGAGTGTGAGGGAACGGGCTGTAATGGAAGCGGTGGATCCCGCCGCTAAATTCTGACGCATCCACTTTGATTAAGCGCACCCTGCCACCGGGTGCCAGTTTTGCAGCCTGATCGACCAGAGCCATTAAGCAAAGACTCCGTAAGCGCGCTTGATGGTAAACGTCAGTTCAGCAGCATTACTGCTGATCAGGTTTTTTCGCACTGAGTTAGCCACGACGCGATAAAGGCCCTTTTCCTCTCCCGGCGGGATGATGATAAAGGCTTTTACGGTATGGGCCAGCAGGAAGGCGCGGATCTCGTTAACCTCAGTCTCCTTGCCAACATATTTCATCGGGACCTGTATGGCTGTGGAGTTAAGACCGTTTTCGGCGACCTGCTCATACCCGTCGCCAAACTGGGCGGAGCGGATCGCCTGGGCATACTCAATGGCCCCGCCGCCCAGCTGCGCAGGCCACCTATAGGTTTCGACTGCCATATTTACTCCATAAAAAAGCCACCCGGAGGTGGCTACTGGTTGAATATCAGGATGTCACTGATTTACATCCCCGGGTATGTTGGTTACTCAGCTCGTCCATGTTTGGGGCATGGGCGCATTTAGCAAAGGAGGGATGGCTGATTACCTCTAACTAAGGAAGCAAATTGTCTCAAATCAAAGCTCATTTAGATGTTAAAGCTGATGCTAAGTCTATCCAAGAACTGAATAAAGAGATTGGACAGTTGAAAATGGTCATTGGATTTATGTTGGCAAAATTACCAAGCCATGATCAGGAGCATGTGCTCAACGAGCTCAAGGAGTGGGGTTTAACGGAGTCGTCGAAAGAATTCGATCAGTTTGTTCACCCGAGAATTATTAACTAGCCATAATTTCCCTTTAAGGTTAAGAGACCAGCCTGTATTAACGCTGGTCTCTTCTTTAGATAAACTTGCCATAATGAACCTCCTGCCTATTGGATTAATATTATATTCAACTGTTTGACCTACCGACCTTTAACGAAGTTATAAATCAGACCGCCGTTCTTGATGTGCTTCTGCACTATCTGAGTGGCTGCATTCTGCATCTCCGCCGCCAGCACCCGGCCCATTGCATCGCCAGAACCTTCTGATTGCGCCGAAGCATTACCGTTAACATCAACATGTACAGTGGTTTGGATTACTGGAGCCATACTGGTCGCGCCTGCGTTATTGCCCAGGCCGAACATAGGTGCCCGACCGACAAGACCACCGCTGGCATATCCACGGGCGTTGCGCATGAGCGCGTAGAGGTTATCGACGCCCAGCGCGCTGGTGGCCTCTTTGGTGAAGACAAACTCATCCTTATGGACGATACCTGCAGGCTCATATTTGCCACCGGGGCCGGTATAGCCACCAGTGTCATAGAGGCTGACGCCTGAATTAGCCGCGCTGGCATAGGCGCCTGATGGCGTGCTCCCACCGCTACTGCTGACGCTGCCAGTAACCCACCCCAACGCGGACTGCACGGCGTAGGCCACCAGCAACCGGTTAATGACATCTGCGATCATCTTCATCATCGATGCAGCAAAGCTTTTGAAGCTGGCTGTGCCGGTGGTCACGAGGTTCGTCATCATGTCGGATATGCCGCCCAGGGCTGACTGCGCAACGCTCTGCATGGAGGCATAGACGTTTGTGGCGGAGTCCAGGTATTCGGACCACCCTTTCTTAAAGCCAGCCCGCCAATCACCGCGAAGCTTATCCTCCGCTTCGTAGTAGTCGTTAGCGGCTTTAAGCTCCTTCTGGTATCCCTCATTATCAAGGCTGCCGCCAGCATTAATCCAGCCAGTGCGCAGCTGAGAGAGCGCCGTCTGGCGACTTGCCAGCCTGTCGCTCATCGTTGCGCCTGATTCAAGCCCGGTCCGCTTTTCTGCCATCTGTGTGACATATTTGCTGGCCGTGTCCATGCGCTTGTTCAGTTGCTCCTGTGCGGTGATCTGGTCACCCAGCAGCGCCTTCTGGCGCGCCAGCTCCAGCACCTGATTTTTACTGGCCAGCAGCGATTGCTCCTGCTTCGACAACTGCCGGGTGCGGGCCACCTCTTCCAGAACGGCGAACTTTGACTGTGTGGTATACAGGTCCTTACGCTGCTGGCTGATGGTGTCATTGACGGAGCGGTGATCCTGCAGTGTTTTCAGCTGTGCCTGCAGGGCCAGAAGTTCGGCCTGGGCAGAGTCTTCAGCACGATCGCCGGCAGCGACTGTTACCCCTTTTGCTTTGGGCGTTTTAGGGTTCTGATACAGCTTCTCAATGCCAGCACGCGCCTTTGCAATCTCTTCCGGCGTCCACAGCTTTGCCGTTCCGTCTCTGGCGGCCTTAGCATTGTCGGCAATTGCCTTGTTTAACTCTTCCTGAGCCTTTCGCCGCTTATCCGCTGCAGTGGTTCCGGCATCAAGGTAGCGATTGATAACCTGCTGGGCGTCGATCGCATCTTCATTCACCTTGTTGCCTGACGTTATGGCGCCATTGAGGTTTTCCTGGAGAGTGATCGCCTGCTGCATTGGGCTAATCTGAGCTTTAAGTGACGCAATCGCAGCAAGCTGGGCCTTACGGCGATTATCGTAGTCCTGGTCCTGCGAGCTGGTGTCATAGCTGTAGCCATACCCCAGGCGCTGACGCTCAGGAAGCAGATTTTTTTCCAGCGCAGCGAGCTGGCTTTCCATCTGCTTAAGCATGTCTTGGGGTGCCTGCGGGCGGCCAATATTCAGCAGCTCATCCCACATGCCCTTAAGCGCATTTCGCGTGGCATTTGCCGCCCTTTCCACCAGCCCGAGGTTATCAAGGATCTGCTGGCTGCGCTGCTGCTCTGATCTGCTGTAGGCATCCGCTGCAATCTGGCCCGCTGCCTCCTTATCGCCCCGTCGTTCAAGCGCAGAAATGTACTCGAACTGCGTGGCGGTCAGGTAATGCATCTGACTGTTCAGCTCAGCTGACGCTTTGGTCGGATCGTCATACAGCTTTTTAAAGTTGGTGATCGTCTCAGACACGCCCTGGCCGGTAGCCTGCTGCATGGCTATTGCCGCGCGCGCAACTGATTCAAATTTGTCTGCGTTAAACTTCCCGGAACCCACCACCTCAGCCAGAACGCTGGCACTGGCGTACTGCGTTATACCATTGCCGGAGAGAGATTTTGCCAGCGCGGATAGCTGCCCTGCGGTCTGCCCGGCATAGTTCCCTGTCAGGATGAGCTGCTTGTTGAACTCAGCGTTTTCTGCCGATCCCTTGAAATAGGCCACGGTAAGCAGGGTTGCGGTACCGGCCAGAAGCGCCAGACCCACGTTAACAGGAGTAATCAGCCCGCCCAGTGCTTTCAGCATATTGCCGATACCGCCGAATGAGTCTTTAATCTGCCCGCCCTGCTGGATAGCCACCAGCCAGATCGGCATACCTGACGCGAGGGAAGTAAAAACATCCGTGATTTGGGCAGGAAGCTGACGCATGGCCTGCTGATACTGCCCGGCGCTGATAATGCCCCTTTCCCAGGCCGTCTCCTGCTCACGCAGTTTCGCAATAAACGGTGCTGCCTGCTGCGACACAC
This sequence comes from Enterobacter sp. C2, assembly GCF_019880405.1. Classification (NCBI taxonomy): domain Bacteria; kingdom Pseudomonadati; phylum Pseudomonadota; class Gammaproteobacteria; order Enterobacterales; family Enterobacteriaceae; genus Enterobacter; species Enterobacter sp. C2. The sequence continues at coordinate 1,860,815 of NZ_CP082269.1, read as the reverse complement.
CCAGCTGAGCGGCCCTCATCTCCAGCAGTTCTGCCCGTGTTTTGCCGATCGCCGCGGCCTGGTATTCCAGTGAACCGGTAAATGAATCGCGGACAGCCTGCGCCCGTTGCGCCTCGGCAGCTTCAGCTCGCTCTGCCGCCTCCAGCTCTGCAATAACCTGCCTGAGCATACGGGACTGGCTGGCGGCGATCTGGCGCTGGGCAGCTTCCTGCTGGACAGCGCGCTCCTGCTCACGCAGCCGTGCAATAACCGGGGCAGCCTCCTCAGCGATCCCCATTTGCGCTGCCCGGTACTCGGCCATGTCCGCCTTACTGGCGCGGAATGTCGCCGCCTGGTCAGTGATGGATCTGAGGAAGTTTTCCTGCGCGGCGGTGGCGCGCTGCGTCTCCTGCGCCTGTTTTAACCGTTCCTGCCCTTCAGCAGTCTCGGCCTCCATCACCCTGCCGAGCTTTTCCCGGGTGGTTTCCAGGACGCTGTTGTAGCGGGAGTAATCCTCATCAGGCACCAGTCCGCTCTTACGGAACTTGCTCAGGCTTTCCTGCAGGTTGTCCAGCTCGTCCAGCGCCCTGTTTACCGGGCTGATTTTATTCAGCAGGTTTTGCAGCTCCTGCTGCTGCTCTTTCAGGCTCTGGGTATTCTTTTTCTGATCTGATGCACCAGTGCGAAATACCGAGTTCAGATCATCGGCTTTGTTCGCCGCGCCACTGGCTGTTTGCTGGAAATCGTCCAGCGCCTTGTTCCCGCGCTCCAGCTCGGCGGTATTCACCCGGAGCGAAATCGTTGCTATATCGGTCATGCATTGTCTCCGGGCATAAAAAAACCCCGCAAAGGCGAGGTTAATTACAGTGAAAATTATTATTGAGTATTAAAGTTTCGCGTTAGCTTGAATGTAATTGACTGATTATTCGCCTCAATTACATCCAAAATCGCTCCTTTATAACGAATTGTTTTAGACTCTGAGAGATCATATTCAACTTCGTTTGAAAAAGCAGCTCTTGCCATCCCGCCCTGGAATTCGCGGTAGCCAATATTGATTTTATTAGCAACCTTTCCGTTATAAATCAAAGTTTGTTGAAATGAAGACTGCTGCTCTGTCTGTAATTTTACTTTGCTGAAAGGTTTGCCAGTGTCACATTTACTTCCGCCATAAATAGTAACAATACAGATCTCACCGTTTCTCTTGAGCTGAATACTTTGGGTGGGATCAGTTATCATTGGACGGTAAGGGACAATTGCTCCTGACGTTTTATCAGTATTAGAAAAAAATTCTGATGTTGTATCTTCACCGATTTTCACATAATCCCCAGCAGGGATTGTATATGTTGCGATTGAACCAATGACCACTGCCTGGTTGAAATGTAGTGCGTCCATGCTGGCATCAACACCTTGACGGACCATATCTTCACCAACATATGTTGTTGTCACAGTATTAAGCGGCGGAATACTGACTTGCTTGGTCTGTGGCACATAGTTCCTGACAGGGGTTGTGCATCCACCCACAAGAAAGACCGCTCCAAACACACCCAAAAAAGCTAACTTATTCATGTCCCTAATCCCATCGGTAAAAGTTAGGATTAATCCTATCAGAGGATTGGAAATGAAAAAAGTTGACGTTAAAGAGATATTTACGGGTTATGAATAATCTTCAGCGCCGCGCTTTCCATCACGCGGATATCAGTTAACGCGGTTGCCTCATCCTCCACCCCGTTCAGCTTCATCAGCCAGGGCAGCACGTTGTAATCCAGCCCGGTGATGCCGCCCATGCCCGTGCGCCACTGGGTGCCCATTGACTGGAAGACAGCGAACGCGGGCCAGACGTCCGGCCATACCTCAACGGTCTGCTCTTCTTCGGTGTAGTCATCAGCACTCAGGCCGAACGCGGCCAGGTCTTCGGTGGAGGGTTCAGGCGTATAAAACGCCGAGGCAACCGCTATTAGTTTTTTTCGCGGTTACCCGTCAATTCGCGGTAATAGGTGCCGACGATCGCTTTCATTGCGCCCGGATAGTTGTCCAGCAGCACTTCAAGATTTTCCTGGCTGAACGTGTCAGGCAGTGCCCAGCCTTCGGTGATCTCCACCAGAAAATCGATGGCGGTCTTACTTTCCAGCGTCTCCAGTGCGGCCAGCTCCTTAAGCGGCTTGTGGCGAAAAGTAAACGTAAGCATGCCGTCATCATCACCCGCGCGCGGGATCTTAACGTCGGCTTTGAAAGTGGGTTTGGGCTGAAGCTGAAATTTAGTGGCCATTTGTTCCTCGGCAGAAAGAAAGGCCCGCTGACGGGCCTTTTAAGAGTCCGGATTAAGCGGCTGCCTGTGGGGCAGCATCTTTGTAAAAGGTGATATCGCGGGACTGGATGGCAAACGCCGGCTGTACCGTTTCGACGTTGTTTACGGCAGTGGTCGGCTGCGGATCGAAAGACGCCTTCCCGGACCAGTAACGCATCTCTTTTGCCTTTGGTACATACATGCGCAGCGGCAGCGTGTCACCTGAACGGTCAGCAGCTGACAGCACGGCATAGATGGGCAGCGTGGAGTCATGCGCCATGGTGAAGGTCTGCGACTTGGCCGCCTTGTAGGTTGCCAGGTTGCGCTGGCGGTCATCGGCAAGGAACTGGATCTGCGTGTACTGCTGGTCGCCGCCGGACTGTGCAACTTCGGTGATCTGAGGGATCTCAGTCCACTCGGCTACTTTGCTCAGGGAGCCGGTACCGGAGCCTGCCGGGAAGAAGTTGGTATCAGTGCTGTTAATCACCCCGATCGTCACGCTGGTGGTCGTCTGCGCGGTGACTCGCGCCACCAGGCTGTCAATCAGTGCCCAGCCACTGGAAACCAGCACCACATCGCCAACAGCGAGGCCGTGGCCGTTTGCAACGGTAAAGACAGCGCCTGCGGCATTGCTTACGCCCGTCACCGCCACAGGCGTGGCGAGTTTCGAGCCGACGAATACCGTGGCGCCATTAGGTAATGCGAAGCCCATAGGGATTCTCCATGTAGAAATAAAAAACCGGCAGCGCCGGTGGGGATGATCAGGCTGAGATATCAGCCCGGTAGTTGATGCTGACGGGGATGGAATAGGACACGCCGTCCGGTATGCCGGGGTAGATGGCGGGCGGTGATGTCACCCAGGCGGTAAAGCCGTCGCCGGGGATCTCCTGGTTTTCCGGGAACAGTCCGGCGACGCGGCGGGCCAGCGCTCTGGCCTGTGATTTGCCGCCACCCGCTGGCGCGACGACGGTAACCTGATACACGCCGGGGTAGACCCGGCAGTCACCTGCCATATCAATGCTGTAGGGCTGCGCGGGCATATCGTGGGAGATCAGATACAGCCCGTCGCCTGGCGGATCGAACTGAATGTTATCCCACGCTACCGGCACACCCTGGCCGTCTGCCCAGATACCCAGAATGGCCTCAAGCGCCGTTGTGATGTCCGGTATCATTTTTAACCTCGCTGACTGCCTCGCTGAAGTACCGCTGGAACTCGGCGGCGGTGATGCGCACCATGCCGCCGGGGGCCTGGCTGGAATGCCCTATCTCCAGCGGGTAGGCGTACGGGACGTTGTTACAGAAATAGACCGCCGTGGTACCGACTTTAAATTGCTCGAGCACCAGGTTGCCTGCGGCGATCGTCTCGTGGCCAGCCTTATCAATGCGCCCGGTCTCGCCTCCGGCCCGCTGGTCAAACGACACCTGCCAGTTACCGCGAAAACGCCCGCCTGTATAGCCCGGCGGTGCCTTCAGGTCCATGCTGTCGTTAACCTTGCGTCCCGGTCGCAGCCGTCCTGCCTTAGTCAGGTTGTCAGGGTTCTGCCTCAACAGGCTGTTGTGCTCAGTGACAGCAGCGTTATAGGCCGCAGCCGTCTGGTTAACCCCCCACAGCTCGGGATTACCGACGGGCGACATCCGCACCAGTCGTGCCAGGATTTTGATGCCGACCACACGCACCACCTCTTCCTGCCGCTCCTTTGCCTGGCTGACGAACGCATTGATGGACACCATAAACGCCTGGTTATCTGCCATGTTATGCCCTCAGTTGCGCGCGGTAGCACAGCAGCAGTTTGCCCGGCTTAACCGGGTTGGGTTTTTCAATGCGGTACCATTTGCCGTCCACGTCCACCATATCGCCGGTGCGCAGTTCGGTATCAGCGGTAAAAACAATGCGCGTGTCGCCGTTTATGATGACCGTACCGTCAATTTCGCCGAGTTTATAATCAGTTCGCACGCCAATGGCGGTAAACGTTTTATCCGGTTCGCGGTGCTCAACGCCGCCGGTAACCGTCACAGTGCCCTTACGCTTTACCGGATACTCCGCGCCGTTCTCGGTGAGCAGGCGCGTGCTGGTAGCTTTCATACGGGGGTAGTTAACAGGCATGTTATCGACGCTCAATATTCACGTTGATGAAATCCAGCTTCAGTGACTCCAGTGCCCCGACCATGACATAAGGCCGCCCGCCGTTGTGCCAGCAGTCCAGCGTGTTACCGTCACTGTCGATAAGCAGCAGCGCCACGCTGTGGCATGAACCTTTCCGGGCATGTTCCAGGGCGTCGGTGAGCAGGCGGATCACGTCAGCATTATCGGTACCGGATTCAGGCTTTGCCCTGAACGGTACGATCGTTAAATCAGGCATTTTAAGCACGCTCCGCAAAAGTGTTTACTGCATAACCACGACCACCAGCCAGCTCGCCAAGCAAAGCCATCACTGCCGGGTATGACGGTCTGAACATTTCGCCGTCAGCGACGGCATACGTCGTGGTTACAGCTCCTTCCACGCGCTCGGACTTCACAGCCGCTTCACGCACACTGCCCAGCAGATCACCATCCATCGCCTCGACCGCCAGCATGCACTGCGCAGTAACAATCTGACGTGGCACCTCACCTGCGGGCAGTTCGTATCCGTCCAGTTCGATGCCCGCGCGCGGCCACGCCAGCGGCTGCTTTGGTTCGCTTCGCCAGCCAGCCCACTCCAGCCCCTCAAGGTAATCCATCGCCCGGATGAGCAATGGCGCGATCTTTTCCGGCAGCGTGATGTCGCGCAGATCTGCAAAGGCTCTCAAATCCCCCTCGCCTGCGTAGCTGTTCATGGCCGGTGAAGTAATATCGGTAATGATCATCGTTGCACCCAAAGAAGCGGGGCTTGCGCCCCGTCAGTTAGTCTCCGGCAGCGGCAGTGAAAGTGATTTCTTCACTAGTTTGTGCCACTCCATCAACCGTACCCGTCACGGTGAACGTTCCGGCGGTATCGGAGGTGAGCTTCACCGTGGCGCCACCGGCAGAGCCGGTCTGCGATCCCTCAGTGCTCAGCGTGCCGCCAGTAGACGACCAGGCGACAGCTGCTCCGGACACGCCCGAGCCGTTACGGGTGTATTTCAGGGAAAAGGTAACCGCATCGGTACTGTCAGCAGTTGCGGAGGTTTTATCCGCTGACAGGGTTACTCCCCCGATGCGGCCCCCAGCTTGATCAGCACACCCGCAGTGGATTTGTTGCTGGTGAAATGCTTTTTCCAGTTACCGGCTGTGCCGATGGCGGTCAGATCCGGGTTTTCGCCTTTAGCCGTGTCCCAGCTGTAGCCCAGCAGCTCAACGTTTACCGTACCCTCAGCGCGATAGCCGATCGCAAGGTTTTCCTGATCGTTGATGTCGTAGGAGCGAAAGCCCGGTGCCTGCGATTCGGTCACGGTCACCGCACCGGCCACAAGCCCCAGAATGGCGGCAGCGTCCATGGTATCGGTCACCAGCACCGGCTTACCCAGGGTGCCCGGCTGGCCGCCGTACACCACCACGCCAGCTTCTTCATAGATCTTGCTGGCGATTGCCTCGTCCACGATGTCGAAGTAGGTGGCGGAGTGCATGACGAACAGCACCACGCGGTTGAATTTATCACCGTATTTGCGCAGGCCGCGCGTCAGGGTTTTCTTCCCGTCGGTTTCGATGTCGGCGGTCACCACCATTTCAGCGTTCGCCCCGATCGCCGCCGTTAACGCCTTCAGGCCATATTTCACGTAGCCTTCCAGGGTGGCATCAGCCACATCAACACCGATCACTTCAGAGAATTCATCCACCGTACGACCGCGGCGTTTGAAGGCTTCTTCAGTGGTTTCATACGGGCCGTATTTCCACGGTGCCTTAACGGACACCGCTTCGCCTGCACCGATTTTTTTACCATTTATCTTGCCGGTGGAGTTCACGTCACGCGACTCGATGGAGCCACCTACCTTGTAGAAAGCGCGCTTACGGAAGTCGCCTTCAATCAGCTCGTTATCCAGCTGGATCGCACCATTGGAAGAGGTGTTGAACACCTCAAGATTATCCTGCCGGCGCTCGAGGAAAGCGGTCTGCGCCAGATCGTCATAGATGACCAGATCGTTATTAACAGTTGTAGCCATTGAGTAAGTCTCTTATTTCGGGAGTTTGAGGAAGGCCTGCTGGCCATGCTTGCGGATATAGTCCGCCTTTTCGCTGGCGCTCATCTCTGAACGTTTCTGACTGCCACCACCGCCTGGCTTGTGACCACCGGCACCGGTACCTTCAGCGCGCGGGAACAGGTGCGGTGCCGTCTCCTTGAGCGACTCCGCCCATTCAAGCGGGCTTAATGGGGTTTTGCCGTCTTTGCCGAACAGAACATCGCCATTTGCATCAACTGCTACGGCCTCGCCTTCGTCGTTGAGCTGGAATGTGCCTTTGGCACGCAGGATCAGGTCATCGGATGCTTCCGCCAGCGCGCCAGCTTTTGACGCTGCCGCACGGATGGCATCGCCGAGAACGCGATCCCTGAATTTACCGGAGAACGCTTCGGCCTTTTCAGCGCGTTCATTGGCCGCTTTGATCTGCTTATCGACATCAGCGCGCAGACGCTCGGTGCGTTTATCCAGCACCTCATCAATTTTCCCGGCGGCGATTAGCTTTGCCTCTTCGTCGTCGGAAAAACGCTGTAGAATGCCGCGCACGGCATCAGGGTCGATGCCTTCATAGCGGGACAGGTTATCTTTCTGCTGCTTGATCGTGCCCAGCAGCTCGGAGTTTTTGGTTTTCAGGCCGGTCACCTGGGCAGCGACCTGATCATCAATCAGCTTCTGAATTTCTGGCGTAATTTCGGTACCGCCGCCCCCGCCGCCTTGGCCATCGTCTTCAGGTGCGTAGTATTTCAGGAGCATATTTCGGATTAACATGGTTTCCCCTTGGGATGTTATGGGCCTCGCCCAATAAAAAAGGCCGCCCGAAGGCAGCCATGTGTGAAAAGGTTTTGGGATCAACTGAGCGCTTTCAGTCGGGCCAGGCTTATCCATTCGCCTTTGTCTGTGAACATCTCCCCGAGCTTCAGCTCACCGGCGCGGTAAAGCGAGGCCCGCTCAGGTCCGAGGATCTCATCCTGTCGTTGCGGCGACTGCCGGGCCAGCCAGTCCAGATAGGTGGTATCTGCCGGCACCTGCCCGTCCATGCTGGCGCGGGTACCTTCATCCAGCTCGTCACTATCGATCCCGAGCTCACGCCATGATTTGGTAATCAGCGTCTCCGTGGAACGGCAGCAGAAATGGATTTTCCCCGGCCCCTGCAGATACGGAACCTTGTGACCGACAGGTTTGTTGTCCAGGGTGTAACGCAGGCGATCACGGATGATACACGTCGGCGTGGTTTTGTTGTCCAGCGTGGAGAGCCACTGTTTACCTTTCAGGACATCGACGTTGGCTTCTGCAAAATTAGTCCGCGCCGTAGCTGCCAGGTGATTCACAGCCGTTTTGGTAATGCTGGCGGCATTGGTCCGGCTGAGCTGCAGCGCCCCGTCCTTATAACCTTTGCTGGCGATCCCGCGAACCTGCCGGGCAATGGTCTCCGTGGTATCACCCAGCAGGTAGCCGCGTCGCACTGCATTAACAACGCGTGCCATGCGGTCGGCTTCAAGGTTATCGGCCCATTCGCTCAACAGACGTCCCTGAAAGGGCTGGGCCATGGCCGCCGCGTAAAGCTGCTCAGGTGTGATGCTCTGCAGCGGGTATCGCTCTTTCGCCTTCTGCGGCAGCAGCGAATCAAACAGGCTCAGCTGATAGCCTGCTTCGTGCCCGGCGAGCTGCAGAAGCTCATCCGCCAGGCTGGTCTGCATGCCCGTGATGGCCTGCTGGTTAAGCTCGCGTACGCTACCCAGCAGGCTTTCCAGCCGGCTGACCGTAAACTGGCTGGTGGGCAGACTGTCCATCGCCACCAGCAGCCGCGCGGTAAGCTCGGCGTCGCTGTCGTTCAGCAGCTTAACCATGCGGTTTGCCACACCATTGCTATAACGGCTTATCCAGACGGTGTGGGCTATGGCTTCGTCACGTAACATTTCATTTACCGTTGCCATTGTTACCGCCGATCAGGGTGGGATTGGGGTTGTGCAGCTCGTCAATAATATCGTCGGGGTTGTCTGCCGGATTGATGAGGTCAAGCTTCTGCAGCGCACGAACCATATCAGAGTCGCGGATTGCACCGGACTGCCAGGCGTTCACAATGGCGGTAACCATGCCGGACTCGGCGACCTTAGCAATGAACTCCTGGTTGATCGCGTAGGCCGCCTGCTGCTCGCCGGCGCCCAGATATTTCGCGCACCAGCCGATGGCCAGTGAATAGGCCTCCGATACGTTCGAGACGCAGATCCCCAGTACAGAAGTGGACGATGTCTGCTCACTGCTGGACTGAGTTGCAGTCTTCACCGCCGCGTTCTGCTCGATGAGCCGGGCACCCAGCTGCACCATGTAGTCGCGCTTACTGTCCATAGCCTCTTTCGCCAGCATGTTGGGCTGCGCCTGGGCATAACCAAAGCTGCCCTCCCGGGGCAGAAGCAGCGGCGAGCGGGAGCCGATCTTGACCCCCTTCTTCTCCAGGTGATCGCGCCATCCTTCATCAAGCCCCGTCATGTAGGGCTGGACCTGGCCGGAGAACCACACGCTGTCTTCGTAATCGGCGCTGTTCCGGAAGTGTCCATGGTTTATCTCTACCAGCGCGGCCAGCGGAGAATCATCAATGGCAGGATCGTTGTTCTGCGCGCCAACAAAGGTGAACGGGATTTCGTCCCAGCTGTCTTTGCCTTTGGGCTTTGGCTGGTATTCGCTGTTAACTGCGAACGCGCCGGAACCAGCATCCCCGCTGCGACGCCACACCCGGCAGATGAACCGGCCCTCTTCAAGCGCCAGTTCGCGATACTGGACCTCATCCTTAAACGCGTAACCGTCTTCCTTCTCCACACATTCCCGCAGCACCACCAGCACCAGCTGATCGCGTCCGTTGATGCGCTTCGTGCGCCAGTTGATGATGTTCTCGGCCAGATAACGCAGGATGATGGCCTGGCCGCTACCCTCAGCGTAATCGACATAAAGCCCGTCGCGGGCCACCTCCAGCACGTTCTCAGTAACCAGCTGCGACTGCTGATATATGCTGGTGCCAGCGCCGTCGGCGTTCTTCAGCAAATAGCTCAGCTTCTCCGGCGCGGAAAAGGTCGGATCCTTTCTGAAGGCCAGCCCGAGGAGGCCGATTTTGGTATTGCCCGTGATCGCGTAGAAGACCGCCCGCTGCAGGTAGTCTTCGTTGCGCTTGCGGTTGCGCAAGCTTTTGTCTGTGGGGTCGAGCAAAGGCAGGTAGTTATTGCCTGGATCTTTTACCGCCTCTGCGCCTTTGCAGAAGTCCCTGATTTTCTTCCAGGCAGCGCTGGCCGCCCGGTGCTCAGGACGAACCCAGGTGATGTCGTTATTAGCCATATCAGAAGGTGGTATCCATGGTGATTGAGTATGCCGGTTTGACGATGGGGTAATCCTTCACAATGAAATACCCGCCACCATCGTTGGGGTGGTCGTTATCCGCTTTTTTGTCCGGCTCGCCGTTTTTATCCCATACCTGCTGCTCAAGGCTTTCCGTATAGACCGGGCAGCGCTGGACGTTGACCAGGTAACGGCGTTCGCCCAGCGCATTGCAGAACATGGCGTTCATCGAGTTGATACGATCTTTCACCGGCGGGTTGGAAGCGTTAACCATGACGCTGAACCCCGCCTCTTTGAGCTGAGCGATATCGGTCAGGCTGGCGCAGTTTGATTTGCGGCTGTCGCCGGAGGCATCCGGATAGATGTAGATCTGGCGGCTGGCAACGTAGCGGCCACCCTCATAGCGCCAGAACTCTTCCTGGATGCGTTTGATCATCGCCGGGGTGTCATAGACCTTCACCAGCTCGCGCACCGCCCGCGGCAATCCTTCACGCTTCACATGAACGATGGCGGCCATCTTGCCGACGTTGAAGTCCATGCCGATAAACAACGGCTCACCCGGTTGCTCTTCATCGGGGCAGTTATTCAGTTTGCGATCAAACTGGTGGTAAATGGTGCCGCTGGTCAGGTTGGTAAACTGCCCGCGCAGGTAGGCCTTAATCAGTTCTGGCGGATAACTCGCCAGTAGCGAGGGAATATAGTCATCAGGCAGGTTCGCTTCGTTATCAAACGTGGAGGCCTGCACCAGCCCGTACAGGGCCGCCAGCTCCGGCTTATCCCGCACCGCCTTAACGAACTGCTGGTAAACGAACTTATACCCTTCCGGGGTGGTAGTGACGTCAATACCGTTACGCAGGCCATCTACCTTATAGCGCATACGGGCGATGATTTTCCGCCAGGCCTGCTGCGCTTTGAGCGCGGGCATCACGTCCAGCTCATCCACCAGCGCGTTACCGATTTTAAAACCGACGATCGTGGCCGGTTTCTCCATCGAGCGGCAGATAGTGGTTCCCCGGTACTGCCGCCCGGCGTAGAAATGGACCTCTTTGTTACTCTCGTTGATCTGGACCTTGAGGCCCCAGTCAAACGCCACCTCTTCCACCGTCGGGTAGAAGATGTCACGGATCTGCGGATAGGTCGGCGCGAAGTAGCCCTGGTTGATTTTGGGGTGTTCCCACATCCCCTTGCAGATGCCGCCGCAGCCTACCCACGTCTTACCGGATCCGAATCCTGCCACGTAGGCTTTGAACTTGTGCGGCATCGCCAGGAACTGCGCCTGCGGTACGTTAAGGGTCGGCGATATCCCGGTCATCGTCTTTCCTTACGCGAGCATCCGCGACGTTGATATTGATAGCCACGGGCAGAGGTACCTCATCTTCCGGGTCGGCAGCCAGCTCTTTGCGGAGTTTTTCCACCTCCAGCTGACGGCGCTCGATTTCGATCTGCTGAAGCTGCTGCGCGAACGCGCTGTCCGCCAGGCCAAGCCGCTTCATCACGGCTTCATACATGCGCTCCCGGCTGATAGCGTTTATCTCAACCCCGTTCTTGCCGAGCTTGATGCCGGAATAAGCCAGGCGGGAAACAGGCGGTAGCTTGCGGGTATCAGCGAAATACGGCTGGCCGATACCGTCGCCGTTACAGCGCGGGCATCCCGGGTTGGGTTCCCGATTGTGGTCATAGCCATAGCCGCCGACGTCTACGGGCTCTTTACCCTTCTTCTCGATCGCTGTTAGCCGATGCTCTTCAAACTCCACCATGTCACGCCACTGGTAGTTATGGCCGAAGCCATGGCAGTAGCGGCAGGATCCCCGGCGATATTGGGAAAGCTCGTTGGCATCGAACGTGGCGAGCTGCCACATCTGCGCCAGCACCTCATCAGCACTGGCAAGCGTTCGCATCAGGGAGGCCTTTTGCTGCTGCGCAATGGCCTGCGCAACGTGAGGTATCGTGAGGAGCTGCCGACCATAACTTGCATCGCTGTAACCTGCCCTTGTGGCCGCCGCTGTGGCGTTCTGGTCTATGAGGTACTCAGCAACGAAGCGCTTTTGCTGGTCGGTCAGTTCGCTTTCCACCAGCTCAGCGGCACTCTTTTCTTTCTGCGTACTGCGCACGTTTTTCTGCGCAAATTTTTGCGCACTTTGCGCAGCAGGCTTTTTGATATGACGTCGGGCGGTTGCGTAGTTCAGTCCCTGCGCTTCACACCAGTCTTTGGGAGAAATGCCGGTGCTGGCATGATCGGACAGGAACCGCTGCTGAAGCTCGCCCCAGTCCGGTTTTGCCATGTTCTTTATCCTAGGTTAGAGCCCAAATTATTAACTTCAAATCACACGCAAGATGGTTAACAATGAACCTAACAACAAACTATAAGGACCGAAATATGATTAAGGCTGCAGCATTTATATCCGTGGGGTTTCTTTTAGGTATCAACGCTTTTGCATCAACAAATGATGATCAATGGATGCCTTTCCCATCAAACACAAAAAATAACGAAAAAGCTTCATATTTTATTAAAAAGGGCTCATATGCCCATCGAGATGGCAAATCCTCTTTATTGATGCAGCAAATAGAGGTCAATGCAGCCAAAAAGAAGATCGTATCTTACTATAAATTGGAGATAAGCGACGAAGTCTGTGACGAAGGCTATGGCAAGATTTATGGTTATTTTCTAGATGGAAAGCATGCTTTCGATGGTGATTATGTATCAGGCGGACAGAGTGGAGGCTCCTTTTTAGGTGAACTACTCTGTACAGGTAAAAGGGAATACTTAACCACGATGAAGCCTGATTAGTTCGCTGACGATGCGAATCGTTTAGTGCGGCTAGTCTCCTCATGTCAGCAGGAGTAACAGCGCGGCAGGCTTACGGGCTTTTGATGATCATGCCGTTGTCGGTCAGAACGACACGGATGCCAAGCATCGCCTGCTGCGGCGATAAGTATTTCATTCGAGTTTCCTTTTGGATGTGAGCCAGTCGCACGGGAAAGCCGCCCGAGAGAAGCGGCTCCCCAGGCTCACGGCTGAAAGACTCTCTGGTGCGCGCGCGAGGCGCATAAAAAAGCCACTAGCAAAGGCTAGTGGCTCGTTAATCATTTAGTTTGAAAAGGGTGCTCTGTTAGCTATTAAGCAATTGCTCTACATTCGTTGGAAACGGAACTCCAGGTTCTTTGCGGAGCTTTTCAAGTCGCACAAGAACTTCATGCTTGTCTTCGCTTGTCCCAGATTTGTAATAAGGCTTAACTAATTTCAATATCTCATTAGCTGCTGCTGAAGACCCTAAGCTTGAAGTTGCTTCGTGTTTGTTTAAAGCACCATAAATAGCTTTGTCTAAATCTTTGTTCATGACATTCCCTTTGATAAGAGCGGGCAAACCCCGCACTTATCATATGAAGCCTCGCAGCGTGAAAATCAAACTTATATGCATTATCACAGGCACTCAGTGAATGCCTGCTGTAATGCCGTTTAACAGTCGTCGTCTGGCTGAACTACAGAACGACACGCGAACATGCAGGCCTTCTCCATTTCGGTCTTTGCCATCGCGACCCAGCGGGGATCAGCGCCTGTCTCTTCTGCTGTATCCAGCAGATTGAGGAAATGGCGGCTTACATCTTTAAGACGGTTCATCACCTCAATGTCACCCGACGTTAACGTGCGGTAGCCCTTAACGGTACTGCCGTCCTGCGGTTTTGCTTCGCTCATTGATTTACCTGTGGGTTGATGGGCCAACTTAGCGACGCTTCACAGCGTGGCTAACTGTGTTGCAGTGGCGAGAGAACATCATCAGGCGCTCTGCTGGAAAGCACCTGGGGCTGCTCATTACCCTGACGGGAAGTCTTAAATCTTGTAGGGGCTATTGCCTTTCCTTAAGACGAGGGTGATAGTTTGAAAACATCAAAACGACAAGGACGCTTATCGTGTTTAGTCAGTCAAAAATTATTTATGCGTGGTGCTTTATTGCCTCTATCTACACAACCCTTTCACTGGCAGCAACTGTTGGTGAAAAGTATTTTAGTGGCTCATCCATCCCCTGGTTTGTCGGAATCATTATTGGTTGCTTCATAACGTGGGAAATAGAGAGGACTTTCAAAAAAGCAGAGCGTAAAGAAAAATTACCGTCATAAAAAACCGCCCGTAGGCGGTCAGTCTTCTTTCATTATCGCGGGTCTGATGGCACAGTCTTCAAATTGGTAATCTCCGTGCTCGACCCGCAACTCAGAGTCAACCTCATCAAAGATTCGGTCATACAGCTGACGCGTCGGCTCGTTCTCCAACGCCCGTACAAAGTGAATGCCCTGGCCGTCCGGGACAGCGGCCGTGGAGAACCGGAACGTAAGCTGCCATACCGCTACTTTGTTTAAATCCAAAGGCTGTTTCATATCCCCTCCGCTTTGATGAACTGCACTCAAGATAGGTCATTTAACGAACAGCGGATACCCTTATATCATCAAACTTGAGAGCTAAACCAAAATTTAGGGGTATAAAAATTATCACAAGGAGCTTTCATGGTTGAAACAGCTATTAACAATTGACAGTTATGATATTTTATAACCTATTATATGGATGACATTTTTTAACTAATGAGGCTTTCTATGAAATACTTACTAAGTTCGCTTACGGTTGCCGCTTTTTTGATGTCATCATCTGCATATGCCGGAGATGTTGATGTGTCAAAAATTTATGGAAGAATTCAGGTTGTGAACGCTTTGCCGGATTACAGAGTGCAAGTTGTGGAATCTTTTGAGGATCTGGATGTGCAAGTAGTCGATTCGTTTGCTGATAGTCCCGGCAAATGGCAGATGGTCGCATCGTTACCAGATTATAAAATTCAGTTTGTTGAATCACTTCCTGATTTTAAAATCAGGTATGTCAGTGCTTTTCCTGGACCAAATAAACATTAATGAAATAGAGTGTTTATTTCACAGCCTTATACCATGCCTGCCAGCGGTACTTGTCCAGCCGCAACTGTCGCAGGCATTCTGCCGTTTCGACATCTGCCTGCAAATCTTCGTCGCTGTTCTTCCCGGCATCACTTGCCTTGCACGGTTCCTGCATCAAATCCGCTGATGGAGTTGGCAGCGTCGATAGCGCGTTGCCGCAGCCGGACAGACTCATCATCAAAAGTACAAACGGTACGATTCGGATCCTGGACATATTTCACCACGTCGCGGGTTATGGTTCGGTAGATGGTCCTGCCTTCGTCGCTGGCCTGCGCGGCCTTCTGCTCAACCGCCTGAATTGCCTTCTCAGCTTTGGCTTTCTTATCGGCGGCCAAAGTGTTGATGTGGTCGGCGTGGGCGTACCATCCGGAGCGCCAGCTAAGCAGGCCCGTTAAACTGCAGAGCACTGCACATAGAGCAATCACGTAGCGAATCTTCACTGAGCAATCCCCCAGCACGCCAGCGCGCTCTCCTGATCCCGGCGCTCAACCTGCCCGTAACAGCCGTTCGCCTGCCCCTTCGTTAACCGGCAGTCTTTACCGCCGTCACGGACCCACCAGCGGATTGACTCGCACGCGCCTTTACGGTCACCGGCATTAATGCGCTGGTAGAACGTAGAGGGGAAGCATTTACCCGGCCCGATGTTGTACGGGCAGAACGAGGCGATTCCGGCCTTCTGCGGTTCGGTCAGCGGCACCCGGATATTACGCTTCACCCAGGCCAGCGCCTTATTGCGCTCAACAGCATTTACCTGGTCACATTTGGCCTGGGTCAGTTTCATACCCTGCCGAACCGGTTTACCATCCACCAGCGTGGCGCCACGGCAAATAGTCCAGATGCCGGAGCCGTCGCGGTAGGCGTTCAGGCTGTTACCCTCTTTCTCGTTTAGGAACTGATCGAGTATTACGGGGGCTGACGCACCGGCGAGGACAAGCCCCAGTACCGCAGCGCTAAGTTTTGCTCTGTTAGCCACTATTCCCCCCTGGCGGCCTTCCGCCGGTCTTCTTTAATTTTGAAATACAGATTCGTCAGATACGTCAGCAGCCCGAACACTAGGCTGCCGAGCACACCAATGGCCGCCCACTGCGATGGCGATACCTGATCAAGTAGTTGCAGGCTCCAGTACCCGACGTTCGTTGCCGATGCTCCGTAGGCAATGCCAGTGGTTAATTTTTCCATGCGTAACATGCTCTCACCTCCGATTTGTTCGGGGTGCTGTGTGAAAGGTTTTTAAGGAATGGTCGCCAACTGGCAACCAAGATTCAGAATGGCTTCGCCCGCCAGCGATTTAATGACAAGGCGTATCGTTTAAGGGGCCAGCGGACAAAGAGGGCGAACTCTGCGCAAGCATCCACTGGAAAGGGTTGTGGGCCATCCAGCCGCGAGTGAGAAAACGAAAAGGCCGCCAGTTGGCAGCCTTCGACAGATACAAAAAAGCCACCCGAAGGTGGCTCGTTATTCAGCGTCAGAGGAATCCCCGCTTTCGCTTTCAGTGTAGCGTTATCATCTTTCAAGCGATCAACCTGGTCTCTCAACCGTTCGATTTCCTTATTGGCGCTATCCTGGTCACGCTGAAGACCTTTGATGATTTCACCTTGGGACGCTTGTACTTCTCTTGTGGTCTGAAGAGACTTATCCATTTCATCGACTTGATTAACCAGTCGAGAACCGAAAAAGCCCACAATAGAGATTGTGATACCGACCATGAAAATCAGTACCCAGACCTTTGTACCGGAAGCAGTGTTTGGAGTGTCTTCTATAGAATAGTACCTTATCCAGATTGATATAACCCAACGTCTGCGCAGATCGTTAGTGCCGAGGCTATTCTATCTGGATTAAGGCAAAAAAAGCTTGGTAAATCAGAAAAGGATGAATCGATCGGTTATTTAATAAGCGAAAGCAGCCAGATTCCCCATACAGGGATTACAAAGAAAGTCATTGTGTAAACGACAGCAGGCTGAATTTTGTTCAAATTAAATTCCTTAGCAGGGCTCAATGCGTCCTACAAATCCAAACTACCGAAAGATTCAGGACCGCACAAGAGGTAAAGCACTACTTTTTTTTATCAAATTAACATTGAAGTTTCTCTTCAATGGCGCGGCATTATACGTACATTCCTGAGCATAGCAACCAGATTTAGTACTTATTGCCAGCAAAAGATGCTGTTATGAACTCAGTATGTTGCATAAAGCCAGCAAAAGCAAAAACCCGCTCTGCGGCGGGTTTCTGTTGGTTCATGTCTCTAAGACCGCTTGCGATACAGCTTTGCGAAGCATACATATATTTATACTTCTTATGGCTCACTTTGCAAGGAAAATCTTTCACTATTTGTGCCGAACGTGTCACACATTGGCCTGTAAAGTATCGATTCCGCCAGACTTAGCCACATATCGATCCGACGACGGCATGTCATATAGCTCCATTCCGGGTGGTGTTCCTGCAGCTCCTCGGCCATCTGCCGTTTGCTCTTCCGCCAGCGGTAACGCTGCGCCACAATACTGAACAGGCCTTCATAGCCCTGCCTGACCAGCATAGTGCCGATCACACCATCAATTTTCAGCCCTTCCTCATCTGAGCAAAACGCCAGGCTGCTTTTATTCTTGCCGGCGAGCATTTCACGGAGAAACGCCTCCAGCTCCGGCTTAGATATTCCGGCCTTCTTCATGCGCCGTAGGGCTTCATTAATCGCGGTCTTGCTCACCGTTTTGCTGGCCAGCAACTGGTTAAACATATTTCCAGCGCTACCGCCGCCGATATAGGACCAGCGACCCCACATGCGCAGCTTGCCCTGGATCCAGACGCTTTCCAGCGTGCGCAGGCGCGCATGCTCCCCTGCTTTGCCAACTTCTGCCGCGTGAATCATGCCTCTGCCCCTTCCTGTGTTTTGATAATAATTTGCCCTTTCTCACCCCAGACCTTCGTTACCCGGCCATCCCAGATGCGGCTGTCCTCATCGAAGATCGCATCCAGCAGCGCCTTCTCCAGGTTGTCCTTGTCAGGTTTCTGCTGGTGCGGCTGCCCGGCGTGCTGGGCGCGCTTTTTCTGGCTCCAGCTCTTTGGCATCGGGATAACGAACGTGACGTGATAACCAGACTCCGGCAACGTGACGCCCAGCAGCCGGACCTGCGCTTTATAGGTCCAATAAGCAGCGGTCGCCGGGCGTTTATGCCAGCGATCGCGCTGCGTCATGCGGGGTTTGCCAATCGGCGTAATGTCATAGATTTTCATGCCGGTACCACCAGCCCACGGCGGGCAATCTGGATCAGGGTCAGCACAATGGCTCGATCCATCAGCTGGCGGCGCTCGTCGCGTGTCAGTTGGTTACCGTTGTCGATGCTGTCGTGGCAAGGAACGCAGAGCGCGGCGGTGGCGCAGTCATCGGTTTTCAGGCTCATGCCCTTCCCTTCGTTCCGGTGAGCCACCTGCGTGCCCCATGCGCCACAGAGCACGCACTGTTCGATCTGGCCGACGGCGGCCAGCCACTTTTTGTTACGGTAGGTTCTGTTCATCGCCATCACCCCTGGAAACTCAGCAGCTGTGCGGCGGCGTTCTCGGCCTCCGCCTGGCTGCGGAATGCACGGGAGAGGATCCAGCGCCAGAGCACATCGAGCACTGCGCGATAGAGCTGCTGAAACTCGGTTTCGTCCATATTGGCGAACGCGATGCTGCGGGGGTGTTTGCGGAGAGTACCGTCAGGCAGCTGGATGGCGTCGTAGTGGCCCGCCTCCACGATCACCCATGAGCGATAGGCGTCGAAGGATTTGCAGATGCTGATGCTACCGCCGCGGCGGTCAGCGATACGTGCCAGGTACTGCTCAGCGGCATCCAGCAGTGCGCCTTCACTGCTGCCGAACGTGGACAGGAATTTTGCATACCCGGTAACCAGCCTGCGCTCATTCGAGGAGATCGCGCCGCCGGTAGGCTCCCAGTATTCGAAGCCCAGGTTAAGCAGCGCAAAGAATTTACGGTGAAATGCAGGATTACGCAGCTGGCGGAATTCCGCCTCAAGTACAGCGCCGAGCTTGCATTTTGATTGTAGAAAATCGCTGGTCTCCGGCGTGGCGGGGATCAGGATATTTGAGGAATGCTTGATAAGTTGTAATTGCGCCATGGTGTTCACTCCGTGGCGCAGCAGGTTTACCGGCTGTTCAGACCGATGAGATCATATTATCAGATGGGCCATCAATACGATAGCCAAGACCCGTGAGGAATTGTACAACGGCATTTGGCGTGAAAATAATTTCTTCATCCAGCAGCGGGCGCATTGAGATAAGCCCTCCACTGCGGTAGACCAGAAAGCGGTCGCCCGCCGGAAAACTACACATAACCGTTCCATCAGTCCGCCGAACAACGTCATACCAGTCAGCGTCTGATGAATTTAAAGCACTATCACCCACATTATCCCCCTGTTCAGCCGTAAAACGTAGCTCGCGCAACTCAGTAAAACCAGTCGTCCGCGCTCTCCCAGGTTTCCTGCAGGATCGTCTCTACTGCCTTCTTCTGCTCTTTATCACCGCCCATAACGCTAAGGCTGTCAGTCGATGAGCGGCGCACCGTTAGTTTGCACTCTGAGAACTGGTTGTTTAATCGTTTTGATAGTTCGTTTTCAAGTGCTGACATAGCGCCGTCCGGCAGTTTTTTTGTACGTTCAATAGTAACTTCAACACGCATAATGTTCCCTCCCACTGGAATTACTGTATAAATAAACAGTACACCCAATAGAATGTTTGATCAACATCTTAAGCGCACAAAAAGCCAGGGGCGAACTTCTTAATCCTTCGGTAACTCATTGAATAGAAAAGCCACAATAAATGCGGCTTAGTGAGAAGAGTCAGGTGTTTGATAACATGCTGAAGATGATTCAAAGCATTTTTACAGGCTGGCCTGTTCGCGTTCTGAGCTGGCTGAGCTGTTCCGCAGGGCCACTGACACATTCGATACGTTCTAATCCTCCGGGTTTTATCCAGGCAGATTGCGACGTCATACCATTTCCGTTAATACGATGGAAATCCCAGGCACCATTTGCATTCTGACGTAACTTATCCAGATCAATACTTGCTTCCTTAGATGCTGCATTTTCGTAATTTGGTACAGGAGTAAATATTCCGTATCCTTTACAACTAACGGGCACTTCGCTTTTCGCACATCCCACCAAAGTTAAAGCACCTAATAAAAGCATCAAATTTTTCACAGAATTCATCCTTATTTTTTACTTGATCTCTTTAAAGAGTGTTTGATTTTATACTTCGCTCTTTCTCAACCTCGAGCGCCAGAAGGCAAGACATATCGCAAGGATGATAGCTGTCAACACATGAAAAAAAAGCCAGCAAAAAAAGCTTATGTACAGAAAGATGCCGCCAATACTATCTGTATTCGCTTTGTAGGATGTGTAGCCTAGCCATGCCCAAAGAACAAATCCTCCGGATATCCATAATAAATATATTTTTCTCCTTTGACGGTTCAAAAAGTTAATAAAACGTCCCAACGGCCTCAGCCTTTATGATGGAATTTATTGCACCATATCAATCCCCTCAAACCATTTCAATAGCAAAATCGCCTTAACATTGGCCAGCAAAGCCTCATGCCTTACCCTCTATCATACCTATGTCTAAATGCATAGCGGTGGTTTAGCATTCATTTCTTAGTAGTTGCAAAATAGAATTTTTAAGTAACAATGGATAGATATTATGCGCCAAAACGCTTTGGTTAATCGGAGGTACTATGAAAAAGAACACTGTTAGAATCGCATTAATCACCATTGTAACTATCATATTGGGTGGTTGTGAAACCTCCAGTCAAAAAAGTGGGCTTGAATACAAAGCTGGCAGCAGTGTATTCAATCTCGAAAAAGACTGTGTATTGCAAACATCTCTGAGGGACGTTACCCCCACAATTATTAACCTTTCAATCAAAGAGAACAATCAATGCTCAGTAAGATTCGATGAATTCTTCCTGAAAAACATCAATAATAAACTTACTGTTTCTTTTAACGGTGAAGAAATCATGAAATCCAAAATTGTCTCTCCGATTAAAAGTGCCAGAGGAATAAACCAATCAGTTTCCGATAAAAATAAGGCGCATGAAATAGCTAATTTCTACAAATAAAAAAAGGTGCCCTTAAGGCACCTAATTTTTAATAGCTCAATACTGTACACTTATGTTCTGACCAACACTATGGCTTTTAAATCTGATGCGATCCGTCCCAGCACCATTATTGTCTGTGACTTTATAAGAGCCTGGCCCCATAGTGTTAACAGTAACCATACTGCTTTGGCCTGCATACTCAATCTGAACATCAAATGTCGAAGGAGCTTGTGAGATAGTATCAAAGTTAATCGTATAAACATCTTGTCCAGAATGAGCCGCAAGATCAACCCAAGGTCCCCAAACAAGTGGACCTGCATATGCCTGAGTAGAAGCGCCATGATTTTGCCCACTACCGTCACCTTTTTCTTTTGAGCGACTGGCAAATGCGTAAAGCTGAGGCCAGCTGTCAAAGGCGATAAAGGTACCATCTGTAAGAACCATCCTTGGTAGGTTCGATCGATGCCAGTCTGACAACACTGTAATTGTTTCTTCGGTCTTTTCGATAGGTATGTAATCAGAAATAAGGTGATAAGCTTGCGGAACCCCATTCTCGATTACAACTTTCGTTCCTACAGGAAGAGAGTCGGTATCTGGCTTGATTTCGCTTCTTTCTCTTTGTTCAATATCTGCTATTTTTCCATCTGGAGTTATAACAGTTCGAAAGAGAGCGCCGCCATTCAATTGAGCTGATACAGGCACATGAGGTGCATTTGAACCGAACCCACCTGGAAGAACTAAATTACTTCCAAATGTAGGATTTCCCGGACTGCCAATAACCACAATCGTATCCGACATATTATATCCTTATTAATGAGGTTGGAACTTACTTCTGAGCAAAGAGGTTAAACGGTAATAATAAACCACTATACACCGAGAAGTTCATTGTACCATTAAGAATGATTAAATCTTGATTTTTAAATATCTTTACAATGAGCTTAAGCAATAGTTCGTTGCAGTTATTATCTAAAACCATATAATTACCAAAAACAACAGAACAGAATGGCTTAATTTGAAAACGCCTTTCAATTATTGATCGTTATCCAAATACTTTTGGAATGTTAAATCATATATTAATGAAGCGAAATTAAGTTCATGCTTTTAATTATTCTTTACTTCATATGACTCTTCTTGTTACTAGTTCTTTCAGGTTAATCTGCGCCTCCAGTTCGGCAACGCGCCCCTCTGCGCGCTCCTGCGCGGCCAGCACAGTAGATATCGCAGGGGTATAGCGCCAATATATTGCACCGGGACCAGACGTTGCAGCCTCAAACACGGCTTTAGCCTTTTCGATTTTCATGCTGCACCCTCCGTAGCCGACTCACCCGGCAGTTTCGTATTCGCTTTGGCGAGCATTTTTTCCATGTTCATGAAGATCCCACGCAGGCGCTGAATCTCCGAATCGTGGGCCAGCCGATAGCTAGCCTCGTTGATCGCTCTGGTAAGTTGATTCACCGTTGCATCAGCAGGCAGTCCTAACACTTCAGCCAGTTCGGACTGCGCTCTGTTGAGGCTTTCGGCCTGCTGCTCCATGCTTTGGCGATGCCAGCGCGTTTCCTGCTCAGTCTGCTGGAATACCTCAGCCCGGCGTTTTTCCTGCTGCTCAATAGCTGATTCGAGTCGGTTTTTTGCGCTGTAGGCTTGCGAGACCAGTCTGGCGATCTCTTCCCCATGCCGCCGGGCCAGCCGGGTTTCATGGACGTATACTGGTGCAGTGCGCATAGATAACCGGGTGCGCTCAGTTTCACGGCGGATCCCGTCGATGACCAGTTTCACCCAGGCATCACGGGGCAGCGTGTCGATCGGGCGCATAGTTGGTCCTTTCACCGTATACCAGCCGCCTTCCTTGCGAACCGTCAGCCCGCAGCCTTCAGGGATATCGGTCTTTTTAAGCATCCCATCGGGCACAGCGAAGACCACGGCGCTGGCGTACGCAAAATACTTTGTGAATTTACCGGCGGTCACATCAGCGCGGAAATCTGAAACGGAAACTTTTACCTCATAGACTACCGGACAGAACTTGCTGAATGAGCAAGGCAGCGCGTAGACGTCCGGGCGCGCGGTACCGCTTGGGCCCAGCTGCATGTCTTTCCAGACAATACGAGCGGTGTTCTGGCGCAGATGCTCAGCCAGATCGTGAGCCAGTGCATTATGACCCCATTTCATGGCTGTACCTCTCCGGCGCGCAGCTTCCTGGCGATGCTCAACAAATCTTTCCGAATGCTCAGCCCGTTTTCTTGGGGATCATCGCTTCCGCCGGTGACCACCAGCGGGTGGTAAGATGCCGCAGCCGTTTCAACGCCCTGCGCTTTCAGCTCGCTAACCGCTGCAGCTGTCGCTGGTTGGCGCAGAACCTCCAGCGCGTCAAACAGCAGCGCAGATGCCGGGTTCAGAGATTTCTGCACCGGCTTAATGCCGCTGGCGCTGTACTGCCAGACCAGCTGACCAATAATTTCAGCACGGGCCACATTGTCCGCCGTAAGCGCGTCACGCTGTTTGGCCGTTTCGCGCAGCGCAGCTGTTGTGCAGTCCAGCCGTTCGGCCAGGCGAGACATCATTTTGGCAATCTCGATGATCGGCGTGTCGCTGCTCAGTGCTTTTGCAAACTCATGACCAACTGCGATCAGCTCTTTGTTGTTCTGTAATTCACTCATGCCCGTGCACTCCCAAAAATTTTATGAATTTTGTAGCCCTGCCAGTTCTGGCGGCAAACGTCCGCTATGGACGGCCCTGAAGGTGCTGGTGCAGCTTTTGCTGGCGGCTTTGCTTTCGCTGCTGGCGCTACAGGTGCTGGCCTGGTTCGTTTGATCTTTTCCTGCCAGCGCTGCACCAGCTGGTATTCCGGATGCTTCGGTTTACCGATATTTTTGACGATCCTGGCCATGCGCAGGCGCTTAAGACGGTCGTAAGCCTCACGGATGTCGCAGCCGAGCAGCTTGCGGATCTGGCGGGGCGTTGCCGGTCCATTTGCCGCAATGAACTCCACGATGGCTTTCTGTTTCGGTTTTAAACGGTTGCTCATAATCACCTCATTTCGCGACACGCAGGTGGCTGACGTTTTTGCGGTAACTCGCCCAGCCGAAATTGACCCAGATACCGCCGTCCATCTGGAGGCGATCCATAACGCGCGCGCCGAGGGTGGTGACCAGCTCGCCGTGATTCAGGTTGGTAAGGATGCCCACGGGCCGCATGGCTGAAAGCCGGCGGTCGATCACCTGGTTGATGATCACCTTCTCGCCGTTGGAGCCGCGCTGAATCCCTACTTCGTCCAGCACCAGGAGATCGACGTTGCAGAGCTCATTCAGTAGTGACGATTCAGACTGCCCGTCGTCGTAGCACTCGCGGACGCGCAGCATCAGGTCAGGGATGGTCACCACCAGAACGGAGTGCCCGGCTGCCAGCAGGTGGTTGCCAATGGCCGCAGCCAGATGGTTCTTCCCGGTGCCCGGCGAGCCGCTGAAGACGAAGCTTGTGAACCCGCTGCCAAAGTTCTGGGCGTAACTTTTCGCCATGCTGTACGCCTGGCGCTGTTCCTGACATGACACGTCGTAGTTTGCAAACGAGCAGCTGCGATGAAGGGCCTGTATGCCAGCCCGGCCAAAAATCTTCTCTGACCGCGCCCGCTGGTTCAGCCGGTCGATTTCCTCAGAGCGTTTGCGACCCTCCGCTTGCTGCCATGCCTGCCACTCCTGAGCATTGCGGAATTTTGGCTGCACACTGGCCGGGATGATTTTCTTCAGGCGCTCAAGGGCGCTGCCGGTACCAATAATATTTTTCACGCTTACCCCCTGAATCCGTCTGGGATGTCTTTACCTGGCTGAGAAATTTGATTCACATCCCGACCCGCCTTG
Organism: Enterobacter sp. C2; assembly: GCF_019880405.1. NCBI lineage: Bacteria > Pseudomonadati > Pseudomonadota > Gammaproteobacteria > Enterobacterales > Enterobacteriaceae > Enterobacter > Enterobacter sp. C2. The sequence continues at coordinate 1,836,230 of NZ_CP082269.1, read as the reverse complement.
CGGCCGCTGAGGCCGAATTTTGGCTTGAACAAACCCTGGTACCCGTTGGCGATACTGGCGTTGATCACGTCCACCGGATCGTGTCCCTCGTCGAGGCACTGCTTTAGCAGGCTGAACGCTTTGGTGACGGTCAGCTCGGTTTTGATGGGCTTCCCGGACTGGCGGCGATACGCGACCCACTCATTCCAGGACGATGCATTTAGCCATTCAGGAACCGGTATGCTCAGCGGATCAAACTTCACCTTCCCCCCTGGGGGACTAGAGGGGGTTAGATCTTTTATATTTGTCTTTGAAAGAATGTCTTTGGTGTTCCCTGTTTTCGGGGATACCTTTCCCTGTTTTCGGGGATAACCATCCCCGTTTTCAGGGATGATTTGAGGGGTATTTCCACTATCCCTGTTTTCAGGGATAGCTGTCCCTGTTTTCAGGGATGTTCTTCCCTGTTTTTGGGGATAGTTGTCCCCGTTTTCAGGGATGGTAATTACCCATGTGCCAGTTTCAGCAGACGGGAAATGCACTGGGCACTTCATGCAGTTCGGCTTGGTATAAGCCCACTTATCCAGGCTGGTATTGATCCCTATGTATCTGGTTTGCCCGATGCGGCGCAGGATAATGATGTTCCGGTAAGCGAGGCTCAGCACAGCTTCAGAAACATGCTTCACCTTCAGCGTCGTTTTGTCTGCAATGAGGCTGTTGGCGATCCGGTCTGATTTCTTTGACCAGCCATAGGTCAACCGGACAATCGCATTCAGAACACGGAATTCACGCCCTGATAACTCGACGATACATAAGGCGTCCTGGATTTGGTTGGCTAAACGCAGATAGCCATTTTCCAGATCAGCCATACGGCTCTCCTGTTGCGCCGGAGGAGGCGCAGGGAATTTGTATATTTCAGCGGTGTTTGACATACTGCCCTCCGCAATCACTCTCAGTTTTTGCACCCGAAAGCCGTTGCTGTTCCACCAGCGCGGCTTTCACCATTTTCAGACCTGTCATATTCCCCCCAGCATTGTCGTTACCATCGCCATAAGCGGCCCGGCCAGGTCCGGCTCAAGCTTGAAAAGCGCGGCAATACCCTCGCTCATCTCCTTCAGCTTCTGATGTCTGGGCGCGTCCAGCAGCACCGCGCGCTTTGCCTCGGCAACTTCCTTCTCGGCATGCGCCAGGCGTGTAATTTTGCAGTCACCGCCCACCAGCGAGGTGCGATGCTCCAGCGGCAGAACAGTCAGGATCGCAGGAGTCAGTTGGCGCACCCGCTCCCGACAGTCCTCCGTGTCGAAACGGTTATCGAGCCAGCGGAATAATTTCTGCCGGGCACGGCTGATATCTGCCGGAAACTCGATTCCCTGCCCGCCGCAGCTGCGCCACTGATCCACGATATGAGCGGCGACAACATCCTGCCCGGCTGTTGCTGCCCAGGCGCGCACTGCGTCGCGGATGTCGCCGGGGTCCGGCAAGGTATCAACGGCTTGAGAGCGATTTATCATCGCTGCCTGTGTAAATGCGATACTCTGTTGAAAATTAAGTGTTTGCATGATTACTCCGTGACGTTTCCATCTGCGTTATCTCCAGGAGGAAAAACACTATCCAGAGTGCACTCCCGGCCTAGCTTGTTGAGCGTTTCTACGATAGTCCGGCACTCGTTTAAGCCAGGCTGACGGAGCCCTGTCTCATAGTTGGAGAGGCGGGATTGCCTCCAGCCAAAAACTTGAGCTAACTGCTCCTGAGTCATTCCCAGCGCAGCGCGCTCTTTAGCAATATTGTTCATTTAAGGCCTCATCTCTGTTTTGAAGCATTAAACACAATATGTGTTAGAAGATCAACACAATTCGAGTTTTGATAATAAACACGCTGCGTGGTAAAAATTGGCTATGAATACAAATGAACTAATCGCAGCTCGCTTGAAGCAGGCCCGGGAAAAGATTGGAATTTCCCAAAGGGTTTTGGCTGAATGGTGCGGCTGGACGCAATCGCGTATTGGCAATTACGAGTCAGGCAGTCGCAGCATCGGAGCAGATGATGCGGCTGTGCTTGCTGCCGCGTTGAAGATGACGCCTTGTGAGCTGATGTTTGGTGATAAAGGTGAAGCTGATCAGTTGTTAACTGATCGCCATCGCCGGTTAATAGAGCTTTTTAACCAGCTGCCTCTTGCGGAACAAGACAACATGCTTCGTGTTTTTGAGCTGCGGCTGAAAGAACTGGATGAGTTTGTAGAAAAATATGTCAGAGGACGGATAAAAGACGATCCGCAATAATCCCTCTGATTCCATTGTCGTTCCGGCATCCCAACCCCCTCCCTTCAGATTAATTTTCTGAATTAAAACATCCCGCCATCTCTCACGCCCACTTTAAACACAATTTGTGTTGACTGATTAACACGAATAGGGTTTACTTTATCCAACAAAACGCAGTACCGACCACCAAGGCATGGAGCCCACGCAGTAGCTACCGGCGGCATACGAAGCACCGGATGAGGTGGAGTTATCAACACGCAGCAGGTTTTACGTTCTGACGCCGGGAAAGACCGGGAGGATGAGATGGCAACTACCAACCAGGCAGTACCAAACAGCGGGAAAGCAGTGGTGATGCGCAACAGCCGCACCGGCGCAGCTTGGCTCGTCTCGTTTAACTACACCGATGGCACCTACTGGCACGAACCGCAGGGCAACCTGCGTCACATTCGCCGCCCGTATGCCGCCCGCAACATTGAGCTGCATCTGGTACCCGCGGGGACGCACTGATGAACTCGTTATTCGCGTTAGTGCTGACCGTGGGCATGACCAACGGCGATTTTCAGGATGTGGTGCTGGGTGTGTATGAAGACCAGCGCCAGTGTGAAGCGGCAGCAGTTGAGCAGCATGTTGCGGGTGAGTGTTTCGAAGTGGAGCGCATTGTCCGTAACGGCGAACAGCCAGCCGTGACCCTGTAACGAAAAAACCCGCCGAAGCGGGCTCCCCGTCCGGTGACCGACCAAAGTACACCGGAAATTTAAACCACCCAGTCAATGGCGGCTTATACAGCGCCGGGGATCTTACAACCCAAAGGAGCTAAGACGCAATGAACACGTATGCGTTTGTAGTTAAAGCTAAAGCAAAATCAGAGAAGAAAAACCTCTTCTGCTGGTTCTCTGCAAAATCCGATTCTCGCGCAGAACGCGAGATGCTCAACATTCTCGACGACGCCGATATTACCGTTGGCCGTGGTGCTGACTACCAGCTGCCGCAGCGCACCGACTGGCACGTCGTTGACGATCTGCCGGAAGAAGGCGTGCTGGATGATACCTGGTGCGACCGCTACACCCTCGGCGAAGATGGCCGCTCGTGGATCCTTATCCAGGGCGCAGCAGCACCGATCCTGAACGTGGAAACCCAGCCTACCCATGAACTTGCCGACAACAGCGAACCTAGTGATGGTGAATTTATCTCTGCCGAAGGCGTTATGCAGGAATGTTCACCCGAAGCAGCTGCGCAAGCTGAAGAGCTGGTACAGCAATTTCGTGAAAAAGACATGACCGAGCTGCATGCCGTCCCTACTCTGTCATTCCGCCACCGCCTCCTCGCGCAGTTTATTACCGAGAAGGAATACGCGTACCACATCGATAATGAACAGCTTAATACTGTTCGCCAGCTGGAAATGGACACCGATAACTCCTACGTGCAAAACCTGCTGCTGGCCGCAGAGAATGTTGAGGGGATGAAAAAGCTCAGGGACTTCGAGTTCTGGAGGCTTACCGATGCTGTTAAACGCGTATTCCCTGCTGAAAAAGCGACGCCTGATTTAGCCCTGATGCTCCAGTTTATGAAGGCATGGAAAACAACGGACTATATCGATCGCGGCCTGCTCGCTAAAGAGTGGATTAACGGTAACCGGGTCTCAACCATTCAGCGCACCGACACTGGCACGAACGCGGGCGGCGGTATTAAGACAGACCGAAACGCGGACTATGAGCATACCCTGGACACGCTGGATGTTGAGATCGCCTGCGCAACTCTGCCGATGGACTTTGATATCTACAACATCCCCGGCTCTATTCACCGCCGGGCCAAAGAAATCGTTGCCGCAAAGGAAAGTCCGTGGAAAGAGTGGTCCGCCGCACTGCGTAAAACTGCGGGCATCCTGGATTATTCACGCGCTGCGATTTTTGCACTCATCCGCGAAGCGTGCTCAGGCATAACACCGTTCCCGGATCGCATGACTGGTTACATCAGCGCGACGCTCAATGAATATAAGCACGACACACCTGAGACCAGAATCCTCGCCGCTGCGCGTCAGATTGACAGCGCGGCGGTGGTTGCCGGAGTCATGCAGGGGACGGAGCCGGTAGAAAGCCTTGACGCGCTCTCTACAGAGTATGCAGTTGTAGGAAAAGCTGCTGCAGAAGCCGAGCAGTCACACCAGCACGAAACCACCGCTCAGCCAGAAGTAGCAAACCCCGGCGGCGGCGTGTTCTCCATCGAAGGCCTGCTGGCCACCCCCTCAAATGAAGTCGCAAAACAGGAAGTAGACCATGTGCAGATGGAAGAAACTGACCAGAGCGAAAGCAAAGTTAGTGATGCGTTACCAGCGGTCGAAGGCGTTGATGCAGCTGCTGCGCAAGCAGGCGGCATAAACCCGGCAGATATTCTCGCTGCCGCCGCACCGGAACTGGCGAGCAACGTTGCCGCCGATCTGGACCAGAAAATCACTCCCGCGCACCAGGACGAGCCTAAATCGCCTGAAATCGAACCGGAAACTCCTGTAATCGAACCAAAAGCGGATATGCCCGAACCAGAGGCTGCCGCGCAACAGTGGTCAGCCTATTTCGAGCCGGGCCGTTACGAAGGCTTGCCAAACGACGTCTATCATGTGGCGAACGGCATCAGCAGCACGATGGTAAAAGATGCCAGGGTCAGCCTGATGTACTTCAACGCTCGCCACGTCTCTAAGACCATCCAGAAGGAGCGGTCGAAGGTGCTCGACATGGGCAACCTGGTGCATGCGCTGGCGCTGCAGCCGGAGACACTGGCCGCCGAGTTCAGCATCGAGCCGGAAATCCCGGAAGGGGCGCTCACTACTACGGCGACTATCCGCACCTGCATCGACGAGTACAACGCTAGCCTGCCGCCGCAGCTGAGCCCTGATGATATCAAAGCGCTGCTGGAGGCACATAACGCCACCCTGCCCACGCCACTGCCGTTGGGCGGAGCAGTAGACGAAACCGCAGAAAGCTATATGGCGCTGCCTGAGGAGTTCCAGCGCATCGAGTCCGACAAGAAGCAGACCGCTGCAGCTATGAAGGCCTGCATCAAAGAGTACAACGCCACCCTGCCCGTTCAGGCAAAGACCAGCGGCAGCCGTGACGCGCTCCTCGAGCAGCTGGCGATCGTCAATCCTGACCTGGTTGCACAAGAGGCGCAGAAGCCCGCGCCACTGAAAGTGTCCGGTACCAAAGTGGATCTGATTCAGGCGCTCAAAGCAGTCCGCCCGGATGCCGTGTTCGCCGACGAGCTGCTGGACACATGGCGCGAAAACACGGAAGGCAAGGTACTGGTGACCCGCCAGCAGTACGCCACCGCGCTGGCCATTCAGGCAGCGCTTCATGCGCACCCTACCGCCGGGAAACTGCTGTTGCACCCCGATCGCGCCGTTGAAACCAGCTATTTCGGCATCGACGATGAGACCGGCCTCGAAATCCGCGTTCGGCCCGACCTTGAACTTGATGTTGACGGCGTGCGCATCGGTGCCGACCTCAAGACGATTTCTATGTGGAACATCAAGCAGTCTGGCCTGCGGGCGAAACTGCACCGGGAAATCATTGATCGCGATTACCACCTGAGCGCCGGTATGTACATGGAGACGGCGAGCCTCGACCAGTTCTTCTGGATCTTCGTCAACAAAGACGAGGGTTACCACTGGATCGCCATCGTCGAGGCATCGCCAGAGCTGGTTGAGTTGGGCATCCTGGAGTACCGCGCCACGATGCGTGCTATCGCCAACGCGTTCGATACTGGCGAGTGGCCAGCGCCGATCACCAACGACTACACCGATGAACTGACTGATTACGATCTGCGCCGCCTTGAAGCGCTGCGCACGGCTTAAGGAGAACAAGAATGCAGAACACAAACGTAGCAGTAGCCGACCAGAACGCTGTCGTTAATTCAAACATCGCGCTGTTCGATTCACAGTATCTGAATGCCATCAGCACATTCGCCCAGATTATGGCGCAGGGTGCGGCGACAGTGCCTAAACACCTTCAGGGCAACCAGGCAGACTGTATGGCCGTTGCAATGCAGGCGGCGCAGTGGCAGATGAACCCTTTCGCCGTGGCGCAAAAAACGCACCTGATTAACGGCGTGCTGGGTTATGAGGCCCAGCTGGTTAACGCAGTGATTTCACGCAGCGGCGTGCTGGCGAACCGCTTTGAGTATGAGTGGTACGGCCCTTGGGAAAAGGTGGTCGGAAAATTTCACATCCGCAAAGGTGAAAAAGGGGAATATCGCGTTCCGGGCTGGACCATGGCGGACGAAGCAGGTATCGGCATTATCATCCGCGCAACGCTTAAAGGCGAAGAGCAGCCACGTGAGCTGGATCTGCTACTGGCTCAGGCCCGGACCCGTAATTCAACACTGTGGGCTGACGATCCCCGCCAGCAGCTCGCCTACCTGGCAGTAAAACGCTGGGCTCGTCTGTTCTGTCCGGATGTAATCCTGGGCGTTTACACACCTGATGAGCTTGAAGATCGCCAGGAAAAAGAGATTAACCCGGCACCACAGCAGCGCGTAAGCGTTGCCGATATCCCGGCTGAATCGACAACTAACAGCGCGCAGGAATCCGGTACCAATATTGATGGCCTTGCCGACGAGTTCCGCGATCGCATTGAGGCAGCGCAATCCGTAGACCAAGCCAAAGCCGTGCGGGTGGATATCGAAGCGGCCAAAACCACTCTCGGTTCGGCGTTGTTCACTGAGCTGAAAAACAAAGCCGTACGGCGCTATTACCTGGTCGATGCCCGCAACAAGGTGGAGGCGGCGATCAACTCCCTGCCCCAGTCCGGCGAGCCGGATGCTACTGAGCTGTTCGCCAAAGCAGAGCAGACACTGGCGGCGGCAAAACGTCACCTGGGCGACGAACTGTATGACCAGTTCGCCATTACTCTGGGCGATATGAAGCCGGAATACATGGCCTGAGGGAGGTGGGAGGGGCAACCCTCCCGGTAACGAGATGAGCGATAAACAAACCCGCTGGAGCAACAGCGAGCTGAAGCTGCTGCTAACCCATAACAATAAGCAAATCGCCGAGCTGACCGGCCGGCCGCTGGCCGAGGTCGAAGAACGCCGCTTGTTGGCAAACATAGAGCGGAACTGCTGGGACGTATTGGATCCGGAGCGTGCTGAATGAGGCTGATTAACCGAAGCAGGAAAGACTCGCCACTGGCTCGCCGAGCCTGTGACGCCGCGCTGGCCCATCATGTTGAGCGGTTCGGCGATTACGCCAGCCGGGCCACCCGTAGCGAATACACGGTGCAGGTGGACGGAGCGAAGATAAAGGTTGAGGTGGAAAACCGCAGCACCAGTTACGTGGCAACGGCAATCACAGGCGCGCGACGTCTGCGCCGCCTGGCCGGTCGGATAGCTTGATATCGAAATATCATCACCACGCGATCGGCATAGTTATACTCGTGCCGGTCGCCAGGAGTTTTTATGGCACACATCGTATTCAATGAAGAATGGGTCGTCGAGTCGCGCCTGGTGGAGAAAACAGGGCTCACATCGCGCCAGATCAAAAGCTATCGCCTCGGCTGTTGGGTAGAGGGGATTCACTTCAAGCGATTACCGCAAACACCCAGCGCCACTAAAGATAAGGCGCTGGTTTGGTACAACTATCCAAAAATTAATCAATTTGTACAGGATGCTCGATGAACCACCCTACTGGAGTAGAACTTCATAATGGAAAAATAAGGATCTGGTTTCTATATAAAGGAGTCCGCTGCCGCGAGGTTTTACAGGGCTGGTCTGTTACGAATGCAAATCTGCGAAAAGCAGGAAACCTGCGTGCCACTATCGTTGGAGAGATCCAGCTGGGTACCTTCGATTACGCAAGCAGGTTTCCGGAGTCAAAAGCCGCTAGTAAATTCAGTACAGTCAGAAGAGTGGCCACTTTTAAAGAGCTCTGTGACGTCTATCTTTCCGCAAAGTCGCTGGAAGTTTCAGCGGCTTCTTACGACTCTCTGGCCTCGAAGATATCAACTCTTCGAAATGTGGTGGGTGACAATACTCCGATCGCTGAAATCCAGCATTCGGACATTCTTAACTATCGCCATGAACTGCTTACCGGCGACGTGGTTAATCTGAAAGCCCCCTGGTTCAACAAGAAAGGTCGAGGTGCCTCAACAGTTAATAATTTGGTAGGTGCCTTGTGCGGCATGCTCAGGCTGGCGCACCAAAGCCAGTTCATCAGCCACGCACCTTACGAGCATTTGAAATCGCTTAAGGTTTCCAGGAAGGATCCTGATCCACTTCTAATTGGTGAGTACCATAGTCTGCTAAAGGTCTTGCCTCGCCGCTTTGCGCTGATATGGATCGTTGCGGTGCATACCGGGCTACGACACGGTGAACTATGCGCCCTGGCTTGGGAGGATATTGATCTTAGCAAGGGTGAGATCCATGTCGGTAGAAACCTTACTGCAAAGGGGCTGTTTGTTCCGCCTAAAACCGAGGCGGGGATCAGGACCATTACCTTACTGCAACCAGCACTGGACGCGCTCAACGAACAGTTTGCTATAACTGGAAATTATCCATCGAGTGATATTATTTTTCATCACAGAGAGCATGGGCGAATTGAAGAGCAATGCGTGAAGTTTGTTTTCTCGCCAGGCGCGCGAAAAGGTCACTACTCAAAACGATCTATCTCATACAGCTGGCAGCGCGGGATGGAAAAAGCGGGCATACGGTATCGCCATCCCTATCAGTCCAGGCACACCTTTGCCTGCTGGTTACTGTCTGCCGGAGCCAACCCATCTTTCATAGCAAACCAGATGGGGCATGATAACGCTAAGATGGTTTACACAGTTTACTCGAAGTGGATTTCAGATATGAATGTGGATCAGATAAGCATGCTGAACGGAAAACTACTATCAGTAATGTCCCCCTGATGCCCCCAGATAGATTTACGCTTAAGATTTATCCTTACGCATCAAAGAAATGTGTGTTTTATGTATAAAAGTTCCGCAATCGCGTGAAATCAGTAATAAAAGTGCTTTTTTCTGCTTGCCAGAGCCGCCGCCTGCCGCTAATATTCGTCCCCGTTGTCACACACAACGTTGCGTTCATAGCTCAGTTGGTTAGAGCACCACCTTGACATGGTGGGGGTCGTTGGTTCGAGTCCAATTGAACGCACCATCCTATATGCGTCTGTAGCTCAGTTGGTTAGAGCACCACCTTGACATGGTGGGGGTCGATGGTTCGAGTCCATTCAGACGCACCAAATCATCTCCTGTGATTTGCTGCTTTCTCCTCAGTTTTGCTTCCAGTATCTCATCTTATCCGTTTACCATTTCCATGCTGACCTCTGATTCATGGCGTCTATACTCTACTGTTCTTGCGCTATAGACTGGAGGTAAAATGGAGTATTTGGCACGACTCAATATAGTTACGGTGTTGATGTCACCCGCGTTTTGGATCAATCTGGCTATCGTCTTTTTTGTCACGTTGATTACCTATTGGCTGACAAACCGGCTGCTGAGCTTTGTGTATAAAAGCATTCAGCAAGCCAGTAAAAAAGAGGGCAACAGCACCCACTCCCGCTTTATCGCCTTCGATATCCTTAAGCGCACCAACAAGCTACTGCTCTTTATCGCAGCCTTTCTGTTTAGCCTGCGCTTCGTCGATCTCCCCGATCGCCTGTTCTCAACGATCTCCCACATCTGGTTCTTTGTTATCGCTATCCAGATTGCTATCTGGCTCGATCAGGGCGTGCAATCCTGGATGCGTCATCTGCTCTATGCGCCAGGATCGAATAAAAACCCGGTGACGATGGTCATTCTGGGGATGATCCTGCGCGTCGTGGTCTGGTCAATGATGCTGCTGTCGATTCTGGCGAATATTGGGGTCGATATTACCGCTCTGGTTGCTAGCCTCGGCGTTGGCGGTATTGCCATCGCGCTGGCGGTACAGACCGTGCTGAGCGATGTTTTCGCCTCTCTGTCGATTGGCTTCGATAAGCCTTTTGAAATTGGCGACTTCGTGGTGTTTAACGACGTGGCCGGTACCATTGAGCATATCGGGCTAAAAACCACCCGTATCCGCAGTCTCAGCGGGGAGCAGATTGTCTGCGCCAACGCCCAGCTGCTGCAGCAGACCATTCATAACTACAAGCGTATGCAGACCCGCCGTATCGTTTTCACCTTTGGCGTGGCGCTCGCCACCCCGCCGGAAAAGCTGCGCATTGTAGGTGATATGGTCAAAACCATTATTAATGAGGTGGGTGAGACAAAGTTCGACCGTGCCCACCTGCTGGCGTTTAATGCGGATCGCCTGACCTTTGAAGTCGTGCATATCGTTAATACGGCGGATTACAACAAGTACATGGATATTCAGCAGGAGATCAATATCCGTATTATTGAAAAGCTGAATGAAAATGAGATTGAGCTGGCGCTGCCTAGCCTGGTGGTCAGAACGCCCGCCCAGCCTGAAGCGATGCCGTTCCCGGTTGCAATGCAGCGCTGGCCTAAAGAGGCCTGATTCAGGGGCTGGTTAGCATTTCTCGCCATCCCGAACGGATGGCATATAATGCTAAAGTAACAAATCAATCGGCTTTTAAAAGGGGTAGCTAATGGAAATTGATCTCGACAACCTGGAGTTTGCCGGGCTTGACGAAGCGCAGGAGCGCAATGCAGAACGTCTGGAAGATGCGGATAAGAAAGCGCAGGCGATCGTCGCCGATGATGACTGCGGCGACGCCTGCAAAATCTGATACTCAAACCGGCCGCTCAGGCCGGTTTTTTTATAGGTTAACGGGGCAGACGGCGGCAAATTCAGGATGTTGCTCCGGCTCTGGCTTATACTGCTCCAGCCGCTCGAAAAGCGTTTGCACCACCTCTAGCCGCTCCCGCTGCGTGGCATACTCCTGCTGCTGAACAGCATTCTGGGTCAGGATCTCTACTAGCGCTTTCGCCTCCTCTGCCGCTGCGCTGCGCATAGCCGGTGGATAGACAGGGTTTAGCGCAATATCGATATCCATATCCGCCTGCAGCTGGTTGCTATTAACAACAACGTGGCTTGCCGGCGGGAAGGCTTCAGACACCAGACGGTGACTCAAGGCGACCAATTTAATGTTGTAATCCTGCCGGGGACGATCTGCTGGCCGGGCTAAATCAACGAGCTGCACGATACCGGCCGCGAAGGCAATCGCCTCGCGATCCGGTGGATCGCGCTGGGCCTCAGCCAACGACAGCATTAGAAAAGCAAGCCCCGCCGCCTGTTTGAACTGTATCCCTGCACGCTCGGCTGAAGCGAATCCCAGCCCCAGCACCACTAACCGTCGCGCCAGGCGCAGGTTAGCATCATCCAACCCCGTATCGCTTTTTAGCAGCGGGTAGCGCTCAATAAACCCCAGCATCGCCTTCATACCGGCCCCCGCCGGCAGAGCGCGATCGAGGCCATTTTCCAGTAGATGAATACGCTGCCTCGCTACGGTACACAGCAGCTGGGCGATATTGAGGTCAGCGCTGGCGGTTTCTGGATGAGGGGGAAAGCAGACTCTCTGATAGTGCAACGTGGTGAGCCTGTCCGCTTCTTCGCTTACCGGGTCCGTAAAGGCCTGGTTATCTGCATCGCTGGCCCAGGCCAGAGCGAAACGCGCTTCCGCCAGCAGCAAGGCAGGGGGCGCTGTCATCTCTTCAATTTGTGTCAGCGCGGTATCCGCCTGCTGACGGTATGCCGTTCTGTCCAAACCGGCCTCGGCTACCACCTCACCAGCCTGGTAGACGCGATCCAGCAGGCAACGTCCACGCCCTGCCTCATCAAAACTACTGCTGCACGCCGCGGGCGGCTCCAGCGGGTAGTAGCCGTAGGCATAATGAGCGTGTAGAGAGAGCATAACCAACAGGAATAGCGCCACGATCTTCTGGCGTCCATGCTGAATAGTGAAGAGACATTCTATAATCGACATCAAAGGAGATCCGGCAGCGATCGATCACAGGAGTATAGGCAGGCAGAGCGTGGCTAAAGTATGAAATTATCCCACCCTTTTGTTTCATATTCCTGTGACATACTATCGTGTATGTCAGCACACCTGCGAACAAGGAGATAACGATGCATAACATGGGTGAAGGTTTGACGCCTGAACAGGCGCTGGAGAAGCTTGACGCGCTGTATGAGCAGTCAGTCAATGCGCTACGCAACGCCATTGGCCTGTATATAGAAGAGGGTTCCCTGCCCGATACCCTGACGCGTGCTCAAGGCAAGTTTGTCTATCCCGAGCTCTCTGTCTCCTGGGATGGCAATACCACCAATCCGCCTAAAACCCGCGCCTACGGTCGCTTTACTCACTCGGGCCGCTATACCACTACGATCACTCGTCCGGGCCTGTTTCGCACCTACCTGCTGGAACAGTTAACGCTGCTGTACAATGACTATGGCGCGCACATCGAAGTTGGTCCCTCCCAGCATGAGATCCCCTATCCGTACGTGATTGACGGCTCCGCCCTGACGCTGGATCGCTCCATGAGCGCCGGGCTGACCCGCCACTTCCCGACAACCGAGCTGGCACAGATTGGCGATGAGACCGCGGATGGGCTGTTTCACCCTACCGAGCTCTATCCGCTATCGCACTTCGATGCCCGCCGGGTCGATTTCTCACTGGCCCGCCTGCGTCACTACACCGGCACGCCTGTCGAGCACTTCCAGCCCTTCGTGCTGTTTACCAACTACACCCGCTACGTAGATGAGTTTGTGCGCTGGGGCTGTAGCCAGATCCTCGATCCCGACAGCCCCTATATTGCGCTCTCCTGCGCGGGCGGGGTCTGGATCACCGCCGAGACCGAAGCACCGGAAGAAGCCATCTCCGATCTGGCATGGAAAAAGCACCAGATGCCCGCCTGGCACCTGATCACGGCCGATGGCGAAGGCATTACTTTGGTGAATATTGGTGTCGGCCCGTCTAACGCGAAGACCATCTGCGATCACCTTGCCGTACTGCGGCCCGCATTATGGCTGATGATTGGCCACTGCGGCGGCCTGCGTGAAAGCCAGTCCATCGGGGACTACGTGCTGGCGCACGCCTATCTGCGTGACGATCATGTCCTGGATGCGGTGCTGCCGCCGGATATTCCCATCCCGAGCATTGCCGAAGTACAGCGCGCGCTCTATGACGCCACCAAAACGGTCAGCGGCATGCCTGGTGAAGAGGTAAAACAGCGGCTGCGTACCGGAACGGTAGTCACCACCGACGATCGCAACTGGGAGCTACGCTACAGCGCCTCGGCGCTGCGCTTTAACCTGAGCCGCGCAGTAGCAATCGATATGGAGAGCGCGACCATCGCCGCCCAGGGCTACCGCTTCCGTGTTCCCTACGGCACGCTGCTCTGCGTCTCTGACAAGCCGCTGCACGGCGAGATCAAGCTGCCGGGCCAGGCCAACCGTTTTTACGAGGGGGCGATTTCCGAGCACTTGCAGATAGGCATTCGGGCGATTGATCTGCTGCGCGCCGAAGGCGACCGCCTGCACTCGCGCAAACTGCGAACCTTTAACGAGCCGCCGTTCCGGTAAACAAAAAGCAAAAAGCCCGCTAAAAAGCGGGCTTCTTTAATTTGGCTCCTCTGACTGGACTCGAACCAGTGACATACGGATTAACAGTCCGCCGTTCTACCGACTGAACTACAGAGGAATCGTGTGAACGGGGCGAATATTAACGACGAGGGGTGGCCTTGTCAAAGGGTGATTTAAAAAAATCGACTGATTGCCCAATAATTCCCCAGGTGGCACAATAATCGGTTCTGCCCCGCCTGGTTATTGTCCATCCTGCCGCTTAACCCGCGGGTACTTCCACAGCCAACGACCGCTGACCATACGCCAGTAAAAGAACACCCCGCGCACCGCCCAGTCGAGGAACATCCCCAGCCAGACGCCGACCACGCCCATACCCAGCACAACGCCCAATGTATAGCCTGCCACCACGCGGCAGCCCCACATGCCGAGCATCGACACCCACATCGCAAAGCGCGCGTCACGTGCGCCCTTCTGCCCCGCCGGCAGCACCCACGATGCCGCCCAGATAGGCATAAAGGCGGCGTTAAGCCAGAGCAGAACTTTTACAACCTCCTGCACATCCTGTTCCGGGGTATAGAACGAGGCCAGCAGGCCGGCAAACGGTGCGCTGAACCAGGCGATAGCGGTCAGGCCGATAGTCGATAGCCAGAAAACATGGCGCAGCTGGCGCTCGGCCTGGCCAATCTGCCCTTTACCCAGCCGCCTGCCGGTAATGATCGTTGAGGCGGAGCCCAGCGCGTTCCCCGGCAGGTTGATCAGCGCCGCCACGGAGAAGGCAATAAAGTTACCGGCGATGACGTTGGTCCCCATTCCGGCTACGAAGATCTGCGTCAGCAGTTTGCCGCTGTTAAAGAGTACCGACTCAATGCTTGCCGGGACGCCAATACCCATCACTTCCCAGACAATGGCAAAGTTCAGCGGCTTAAAGTAGCTTTTAAGCGTGATGCGCAGCGCCGGGTTAAAGCCGATCATCAGCACCCAAATAATCGCCACCGCGCCAATGTACCGAGAGATCGTCAGGCCCAGCCCGGCACCGGCAAAGCCTAGCCCCGGCCAGGAGAAGACGCCGTAGATCAGCGCGCTGCTGATAATGATATTAAGAATGTTCATGCCGCCATTAATCATCAGCGGAATCTTGGTATTCCCCGCTCCACGCAGCGCCCCACTGCCGATGAGTGCAATCGCTGCCGCCGGATAACTGAGCACCGTCAGTTCCAGATAGGTCAGCGCTAGCGCTTTAACCTGCGGGGTCGCCTCCCCTGCAACGACATCAATAATCTGCGCGCCAAAGTAGTGGATCACCGCCGCCAGCACGGCGGCAAAGAGGGTCATGATCACCAGCGACTGCCGCGCTGCTGCTCTTGCGCGCCGTCGGTCGCGTTTGCCCAGGCTGAAGGCGACCACGACGGTGGTCCCCAGATCGATCGCGGCAAAAAAGGCCATCACCACCATATTAAAGCTATCGGCAAGGCCGACACCAGCCATCGCCTCTTTACCTAACCAGCTGACCAGAAAGGTGCTAAGCACCCCCATCAGCAGTACGCAGGTGTTCTCCAGAAAGATAGGTACCGCCAGCGGGGTGATCTCACGCCAGAAGAGGACTCGATAACTTTTGCGTTTTTTATACCAGGACGTGCGTACGACGGCCTGTCGTAGAGCGGCATTGACGTTCAAAATGGACCTTAGCGAGAGTGCGAGAGAGAAAGTTGAAACCTCATTTCAAATGATGAGGGAGAAATGCCGATCCTGCAAAGTATTTTGCGGCTATTTTGTTGCCAAAAACATCAGAATGGCGAGAGAAGCAGCAGACGAACCCCATTGATTCAAATGACGTTTGACAAAATTTTTTTAGCCGCTAATATTCGCTGCGTTCACACGATTCCTCTGTAGTTCAGTCGGTAGAACGGCGGACTGTTAATCCGTATGTCACTGGTTCGAGTCCAGTCAGAGGAGCCAAATTCAAAAAAGCCCGCTTTTTAGCGGGCTTTTTGCATTTGTGCGATTAACACATGCAAAACAACGCAGTTGTCCTACTCCACAGGCCTCCCGACGCGTAATACCCCTAATCATCGCTTACATTGTCCTTAATTATTGTTGAAATAACGTTTATGCTAGGCATCAGCAGTGTAATTTTTACAAAAATGACAGGGAAAACAATGAGTATCACGATTCGCAAGGCATGTCCGACCGACGTTAATGCTATTTACGACATGATCTATGAGCTGGCGGTATACGAGAAAGCGCCGGAAGAGGTTGTCACCACCCCGCAAGAGATTGGCAAAACGCTATTTGACCCGGAAAGCAAAACAGAGGCACTGATCTGTGAGATCGATGGCAAGACGGTGGGCTATGCCGTCTTCTTTACCAGTTACTCAACGTGGCTTGGACGTAACGGCATCTATATGGAGGATCTGTATGTTTCGCCGGAGAGCCGGGGTAAAGGTGCTGGCAAAGCGCTGCTCAAATATATCGCTCAGTGCGCAGTAACGCGTCAATGTGGCCGCCTGGAGTGGAGCGTCCTTGACTGGAATCAGCCTTCTATCGATTTTTATCTTAGTATTGGCGCACTGCCTCAGAGCGAGTGGGTTCGTTACCGCCTGGATGGCGATGCACTATTAAAATTTGCTGAAGCGTAATTCACGACCGGGCTCACGATGGCGAGCCTGTTAATGCTGTCACTATTAATGCGTATTGACAGGTGGTGCTAGACGCTATTCATGCGGCAGGTGTAGATGCATCGCTCATCAAATTCATCATAGAACATGATAGCAGCTTCGTTAGTATCAACCTTAGTCACACAAAATTTCTCCAGACAGCGCTCAGGCCTATGGTAAAAATCGTAGCTTATACTCTCCTGAATCAGAGTAATCGGTAAGGTAACATCCAGCGTCTCGATATCATGCAAACTTAGACTCACTCGCCCTTCCACCAGATTAATCTGTGCAAGCAGAAGAAGGTTTTCAAACTGCACCGCTGTTGGAAAAATATTCTTTTCTCGACCAATGTAGGTGGTCTTGAGAAGATCGACACGCTGAACGACAAAAGATTCGTTCAAACTCAGCAAATAGGTCCTGGAGTGCATCCGACGACTATCGGTCCACGCGAGCCAGGTAATCATTATCTCTTCTGTGGTTTGGTTTTGTACAAAGCGGACATCCTGAATGATATAATCACAATAGTAGAGGTCGTGCGTTTTACCCTCTTCAATAATGCTAATCAATGTATGTTCGTCACGCTCAGAAATGGCATAATGCAAGCTGAGTACACGTCCTTGCCGATAGAGCAGATCGTGACTAATGTTCATCATCTTCTAACCTCCCTACAAATTATTATTAACAACTACGACTAATAAACTCATTTCTGAAAGAGCCGCGAGCGTTGCAATCGATGGTCTCTGGGCTTATCGTTGATAAGGGTTTACCCTTCTCTCTTACGTGCTTTTCAGATAGCATTTTCCCTTAATTAAAAAGGCCAGATCGCCCTCCACTGAGAATAGTGCGATACAAAAAAGGATATTAATAACTGCCTGGGCTATCTCCGCCATTCTGAAGTGCCCCTGGACGATGCAAACGATAAATGCACTACATGCTACGGCCAGAAGCCAGGTTATCCATGAATAGGCAGGATGGTGCACTGAAGGCACCACGCACGTGAACACAATCTTGGCAATAATCATTCCTGCAACAAGAATGTTTATCATGTAGCTGTAATAAAATATGCTCATTTTTCACCTTTTCTGAAATGACGATCGAACACCGATCCTGCCTTTTTTGGCTTTATGCTCAAGTACATAAGCAATCTGACGGCTGCTGCTGCCCCCACTACTGCTCCCACGCCCGAAGGAACATCCAGCGCTAACCCAAACAGTTTATCGCTCAGCTTTGATAGCAGCTGTGCGAAGAACTCAGAACAGGTTAAGCCGACAATCATAGAGGCCGCAAACAGTGAAATACGCGCCCAGATAGCAAAGTCGATAGCAGAAACCACAAATATGATACTGCCAGCAAAAGCGGCGATAAACGTATCAGGTTCATGGCTGATAATTGTTAAAATAGCCATATTTATTGCGACCGGTGATGGCTTTGGGCCATTGATAATGTTTAAGGGAGCCATATCAGCCTCTCTTTAATCCTGCCCTTTCTTAGGCTGTCAACATCGATGATATTGCCAAACCGTTTCAGTGGTGCTCATAAAAAGAGTAAAGTCAATCCAAAAATAATCCTATTAGTGTTCTGTTTTGGCGTTTATTGTTCGATAGGAATGGACAGGTCAATGACATAACAAATGTTAATCAATATAGTTTTATATGTATGAACAACGTTTTGACTCTACTCTTATAGGAACATTGGAGATAGCCGAATGGGCGTATTACTTGCTAAGAAAATGAAATACTTTATGGTCACAATGGAGGTGCGCAATTTTGCTAAAGCTGCCGAGGCCCTCTGCATTACACGTTCACCGTTGAGCAAAGCCATTTTTGAACTGGAAGATTATCTTGGTGGCAAACTGTTTAACCGCACCTACAACAGCCTGGAACCAACTGAGTTAGCTCTTGAATATTATCAAAAGTGCAAACCAATTTATGAGATGATATTAGCCCTGGAAAACGAGCGTCGCTCGGGTATCATAGAAAGCCCTCTAACGCTTCTTTTTGATATAAGCATACCCGAACTCCTCTATCAGCAGATTATTATGGCATTGAAAAGTGAAAACATGATGTTTAATTGTGAACGCTATGTTGTTAATCTGTCTGACATCGACGGTATCTCACGTAAGAATAACATTGTGGTATCGCTTCGTGAGATTGTGTCCAATGCAGACTGCGCAGTGGACAAGTGGCAAGGCGATGAGATAGTCATATGTATGCCTGATAGCCATCGCACTAAACAGAGTAAAACGGCTGTGTTCCTTTGGAAGGATATCTCAACCGATTACATTCAACGTACCTTTTCTCTCCTGGCTAAGGATTTTATCCCCAACATTACTTTTATTGAACACAATTTTAACCTGACAGGCCTACTGTATAACGTTCGCGCCGGGAAAGGCTGCTCCTTTCTTACCCGAAAAATGGCCACCATGTTTAAAGTTGACGGTATAGCTTATTTACCTGTAAAAGATCATCGACCAACCATTCATCTTTATCATGGTAATCAAAAGAGTGTTAACAAGTTTATCCCTCAGCTAAAAAATGTTATAAACACTTTCATTTGATACGCATATGGTCGACTTAACAGAAGCGAGTAACTTACTCGCTTCGGTATGGCTATTCGATTGACATAACTCTCTGTTTCCTATCGGGAACGTCTGTCCCAGTGGGTAGGAATATCACGAACATCAATATGTGTGAAGGTGTCATAGCGTCCAATTGAGCACTTACCGTGCTTGCTCGCAATATAATCAGCTACAATAGTAGCTGAAATATTCATAACCTTTATGTCAGCCGCCATACCTCTGGTATGCAGACTTTTTTGTGCGCCACCTACCTTTTGGTTATAGGTCGCACAGCGGCAGGCCGAATTTATTATTACAGGTGTATTAAAGTAGTTGCGAATATCTTCCAGCACGTCGTTAAGCTCTTTATCGACGGCAGCAAACCCGCAGCCACAGCGGCAAGCAAATTCCTGACGGCTAAAATGCATTGATATATCACCCATTCATTTCCTCCTGAGACAAATCTAATGTTTATAATTAATATGTTATTCTTTAAATTAAATAGAAATAATAATGATAAACTCTGGACAGAAAATGGTTTATGGGAAAAGGATGGTGCAAAAAGCGCTCAGTCAGCCCGTGAGGCAAGAGTGCTAAGCAGCTGAGACATTTTGTCAGTTTGTAAAGACTTAACACGCCGATCACACTTCGTTGTGAAACTGCCCATAACTTTTTTGAAACGCTGTTTTCATTTTCCTTTTGCTCTCTTTTCAGCGTATAATAGGTGTCTGGTCGCTATTGAATGGTTTCAGCTCATTGAACTGTAAAATTCAACTATCACATCGCATACTCCCGTTTTGGGCTGGAACTCAAGCACACATTACTCTGCACGCTCTTTTGATGTCACCTATCCTTACGCTGTGGCATCGCAGCTTTCGCAACACAGGTTTGACTCCGCGGTGGTGCGCCCCCGGAGCACTATTCTCCTATCCTTCACAACTTAAAGACTAAGACTGTCATGAAAAAGACCAAAATTGTTTGCACCATCGGCCCGAAAACCGAATCCGAAGAGATGTTAACCAAGATGCTGGACGCCGGCATGAACGTCATGCGTCTCAACTTCTCTCACGGTGACTATGCAGAACACGGTCAGCGCATCCAGAACCTGCGCAACGTAATGAGCAAAACCGGTAAAAAAGCCGCGATTTTGCTGGATACTAAAGGGCCGGAAATTCGCACCATTAAACTGGAAGGCGGTAACGACGTCTCCCTGAAAGCAGGCCAGACCTTCACCTTCACCACCGATAAATCCGTTGTTGGTAACAGCGACATCGTTGCTGTTACCTATGAAGGTTTCACCACTGACCTCGCGGTTGGCAACACCGTGCTGGTCGACGATGGCCTGATCGGTATGGAAGTGACCGCTATCGAAGGCAACAACGTTGTTTGTAAAGTGCTGAACAACGGCGACCTCGGCGAAAACAAAGGCGTTAACCTGCCGGGCGTCTCTATCGCCCTGCCTGCCCTTGCGGAAAAAGACAAACAGGATCTGATCTTTGGTTGCGAGCAAGGCGTTGACTTCGTTGCAGCGTCCTTTATCCGTAAACGTTCCGACGTAGTTGAAATCCGTGAGCACCTGAAGGCGCACGGCGGCGAAAACATTCAGATTATCTCCAAGATTGAAAACCAGGAAGGTCTGAACAACTTCGACGAAATCCTCGAAGCTTCTGACGGCATCATGGTTGCCCGTGGCGACCTGGGCGTTGAGATCCCGGTTGAAGAGGTGATCTTCGCCCAGAAGATGATGATCGAAAAATGTATCCGTGCACGTAAAGTGGTGATCACCGCCACCCAGATGCTGGATTCCATGATCAAGAACCCGCGTCCGACTCGCGCTGAAGCTGGCGACGTCGCCAACGCCATCCTCGACGGTACCGATGCTGTGATGCTCTCCGGTGAGTCTGCTAAGGGTAAATACCCGCTGGAAGCAGTGACCATCATGGCGACCATCTGTGAGCGTACAGACCGCGTGATGACCAGCCGTCTGGACTTCAACAACGACAGCCGCAAGCTGCGTATCACCGAAGCCGTTTGCCGTGGTGCGGTTGAAACCGCTGAAAAACTGGAAGCACCGCTGATCGTGGTCGCAACCCAGGGTGGTAAATCTGCCCGCGCGGTACGTAAATACTTCCCGGATGCCACCATTCTGGCGCTGACCACTAACGAACTGACCGCTCGTCAGCTGGTGCTGAGCAAAGGCGTTGTCGCGCAGCTGGTGAACGAGATCGCCTCTACGGATGATTTCTACCTGCAGGGTAAAGAGATCGCCCTGGCGAGCGGCCTGGCGCAGAAAGGCGACGTGGTTGTAATGGTTTCCGGTGCGCTGGTTCCGAGCGGTACAACTAATACAGCATCTGTGCATGTACTGTAATTATTAACAGCTCTATTAATTTGCACTAAAAGCGCCTTCCGGGCGCTTTTTTTATTCCCTCAGAGACCCTCTCATTAGGAATGCAAATCGGATTAGACTATTTAACGTCGTATTTCATAAGATATATCCGATGAAAATGGTCTGTTTTCACACAGCTTTTTTACCATTTTCGCCAAAGTCGGTGCATCTTTGAGCGAACGATCAAATTTAGGTGTATTCCCAGCAAAAAAATATTCTCAACATAAAAAAGTTTGTGTAATACTTGTAACGCTACATGGAGATTAACTCAATCTAGAGGGTATTAATAATGAATCGTACTAAACTGGTACTGGGCGCGGTAATCCTGGGTTCTACTCTGCTGGCAGGTTGCTCCAGCAACGCTAAAATCGACCAGCTGTCTTCTGACGTTCAGACTCTGAACGCTAAAGTTGACCAGCTGAGCAACGACGTGAACGCAATCCGTTCTGACGTTCAGGCTGCTAAAGACGACGCAGCTCGCGCTAACCAGCGTCTGGACAACCAGGCTCACTCTTACCGTAAGTAAGAGTTCCTGTAATAAAATGGCGCACACTGTGCGCCATTTTTTTTGCCTGTCATTCAGTCGCCTTCTGACTACTGTGTCATTGTTACTCCCGCCCCTTCACTCTCTGCTCCGGTCACTGACGACGTCTGGCTATTGTGTGCTGACAGCACCGCCGCCGGGCCAAATGCGCCCTTTGCAACCGGTACGTTCACCGGATACCCTGCACGCCGCAGCATCGCTTTATCAACTGTGGATTGATCGCCTCCCGCCTGACGAATAGCGTCGCTAAAGGTCGCTGTCAGGGTGATGGGCACGGTTTGCGTGTTCTCCTCTGGCTGCTGCGAGAGCGGGCGATGCACCTCAATATACTGCTTGCCGTCAGGCTCAACGGAGTACTTCACCGGCTCATTGATAATACGTACCGGCATGCCCGTAGAGGCTTGAGAGAAGAGCGCCTGGATATCGGGTGCAGCCATACGGATACAGCCAGAGCTGACGCGTAGCCCAACGCTATCAGGCGCGCTGGTACCATGGATCAGGTACTCACCCCTTCCCTCTGCCAAACGCAGCGCAAAGCGTCCCAGCGGGTTATTTGGCCCGGCAGGGACTACGGCGGGTAGTGTGATGCCTTTGGCAAGCGAGCGTGCCCGTATGCCCGCAGGCGGCGTCCAGGTAGGGTTGGGTATCTTCTGGCTTATCCTGGTCAGCGTGACGGGTGTTTCAAGCCCCTGCTGCCCGATGCCGATAGGGTAAACCTGGACGCTGTTTTCACCCGGCGGATAGAAATAGAGCCGTAGCTCGGCCAGATTGACCACTATCCCCTCCCGAGGCGTATCGGGCAGCAGCATCTGCGTCGGGATGGTCATCACCGTGCCAGGTCTTGGTACAGGCGCGATGGTATTGTTCGCTTCAATAAGCAACATCGCAGGCGTGTCGAAGTGACGACCGATCGCCTGAAGGTTACGATCCTGAGGCTGCACGGTATAGGTCTGGTTTTGACCGATAAGACGGCTACCCGGCGGCGGCAGTAAATAGTCTGCTGCCTGGGCAGTTTGAATAGCGCTAAATGCGCTGATAATGCTCACTGTTATTAGAGACGCGCGTTTCATACAGAAGTTCCCGTATTCACTGGCCCAGCGCCAGAAAGCTGAAAATTACGCGAGGAGAAAAGTCACCTCGCGTAACAGGATGAAAGCTATAAAAACAGTTTAGCTAATGTTGGCGGCTTTGTTACGAATTGCGCGGATCATCGCTTCCAGTCCCTGGGAGCGTGAGGGGGTCAAATGCTGGGCAAGGGCCATTTTTTCAAACCACGGGCGGACGTCAAAAGCGACAATATCCTGCGCCGTCATCTGCTGATAGAGAATAAAGACGACAGCAATCAGGCCTTTTACAATGGCCGCGTCGCTATCGCCCTGCAGTTCAATAATGCCGCTCTCATTTTGCTGCATTACGATCCAGACCTGGCTCTGGCAGCCCTGAATCGTGTTTTCTGCGCTATGCGCCTGCTCGCTTAAGGCAGGCAGACGCTGGCCCAGCTCGATAATATAAAGATACTTCTCTTCCCAGTTAGCGCAGCGCGTAAAGTTACGCAGCAGCCGCTCTTTATCGGGTAATTCAGCCATAACCGCTCCTTTGTTAGCCCAGCAGCTGATAAATACGTTTCAGCCCCGCTACCAGACGATCCACCTCTTCCTGCGTATTGTAAATAGCCAGCGATGCACGACACATGGCTGGAACGTTATAAAACGCCATCAGCGGCATCGCACAGTGATGACCGGTACGCACCGCCACGCCGTAATTATCGAGGAAGCTCCCGACGTCATAGGCGTGATGCTTACCTAAATTGAACGCAATGACGCCCTGACGCTGCGCGGGACCGTACAGAGTGATATCCGGCACGGTGGCCATCTCAGCCAGCGCATACGTCATTAAAGATTGTTCGTAAGCCTGGATGTTATCGAGACCCAGCGCGCTGACGTACTCGATGGCTGCACCGAGAGCGATAATCCCCCCGGTATTCGGCGTACCGGCCTCAAAGCGCCACGGCGCGCGGGCATAGGTCGTGCCGTCGGTCAGGCTGACGGTCGCGATCATTGACCCGCCCCCTTCCCAAGGCGGCATGGCCTGAAGGATATCCTCTTTCACATACAGAATGCCGATGCCGGTAGGCCCGTAGAGCTTATGCGCGGAAAAGGCATAGAAGTCGCAGTCCAGCGCCTGGACATCAACGGTATGGTGGATCACCGCCTGAGCACCGTCCACCAGCACCTTAGCACCATGCTGATGAGCAAGCGCAGTCATCTCGGCAATGGGGTTTTCTGTGCCCAGCACGTTAGACACCTGGGTAATGGCCAGCAGGCGGGTGCGATCGTCAAGCAACTCGCGCCAGACGTCCAGCTGCAGCGTCCCGTCGGGATTGAGCGGGATCACCCGCAGCTCAGCACCGGTACGCTCACACAGCATCTGCCACGGCACGATATTGGCATGGTGCTCCATCATCGTAATGATGATGTTGTCCCCGGCGCGGATCTGGCTGCTGCCCCAGCTGTTAGCCACAAGGTTAATCGCTTCGGTGGTTCCGCGGACAAAGACGAGCTCCTCCGCTGACCGGGCATTAAGGAAACCGGCCGCCTGGGCGCGTACGTTCTCCATCCGCTGCGTTGCCTCAGCGCTCAGAGTATGTATCCCCCGATGCACGGCTGCATAACCGTGACGATAGAACTCGGCCTCGGCGTCGATAACCTGATTAGGTTTCTGCGCGCTGGCAGCACTGTCCAGATACGCCAGCGGCACGCCGTTCACTTCACGCGACAGGACGGGGAAATCTGCCCGCACATCGCTCACGGAATAACTCATGTGTTGCCCCCTGCAAGGCGCTGACCAATACGGCTCAGCACCTGCTGCTTAAGCGCCTCGTCACTGATGGCTTCCGTCAGTTCAGCGGCAAAGGCGTAGATAATCATCTGCTGCGCGGCCTGTTGCTCAATGCCGCGTGAGCGGAGGTAAAACATCTGTTCATCATCAATGCGACCAACGGTTGCACCGTGGCTACACTTGACGTCGTCGGCATAGATCTCCAGCTGCGGCTTGGTATCGACCTCCGACAGCCGACCCAGCAGCAGATTATTATTGGTCATCTGCCCGTCGGTTTTGATGGCGTGCTGAGCCACGTTGATCATGCCGTTAAACACCGCGCGTCCTTTGTCACTAACGATGGTTTTGTGCAGCTGGCGGCTGTTACAGAAGCCTTTATTGTGCTCAAGCCAGGTACGGGTATCACATACCTCGCTATTCACTGGCATCACCAGGCTATTGATGCGCAGAGTGGTATTTTCACCATTAAGCTGGGTGCTGGTATGGTGCCGCAGCACGGCTCCGCCGAGCAGGAAGCTGTGGCTCCAGGCCGCGGCATCGGCGGCCATAAAGAGATCGTTATGGGCAAAGTGGTAGCTACCCGCGTTCTCAAAAGCCAGCTTCACATGGTGCAGCTGCGCGTTGGCCCCGACGTTCATCGTCAGGCGTGAGCCGGTAAAATGTCCCCTGTCGTTGAGACTGACATAGTGCTCATAGAGGGTGGCCTCAGCGCTCTCTGCCAGCTCAATATGGTGCCGGTAGTGGACAGTATTCATTTCGTCCCCGTCCAGCCCCTGGGTAATGTGCATCAACAGCAGCGGCTTAGAAGGCCGTTGATTACGCGCCACGTGAATATGCGTCACGCTCGTTGACAGGCTTTCAGTGAGATGTAAAAACACCTCTGGCTGCACCGGCGCGGGCAATGCGCTGCGCTCGTCGTTGATGGATACGCTATACCCGCTGCCTTCAAGGCTGTCGCTAAGGTCAGCATCAAACTGTCCGTCGATGAATACCAGCCGCAGCGCATCTATCGGTAGCGCCAGGGCATCGCGCTGCTCGGCGCTGACGTGGCTGCTTTTCGCGACAAACTGGTGCTTCAACAGACCGTCGAGGGCCGTATATTTCCAGTCCTCATGTTTGCGCGTCGGCAGGCCAAGGCGCAGCATCTGCTGCAGATGCTGTTGGGCCTGCTCAGAACGGTTCCCGCCCTGAGCTTCAAACAGATGATGCCACTGCTGCAGCGCGTTACTGCTGTTCTGTAAGCCAGCCATAGCCCTGCTCCTCCAGCTGTTTGACCAGCGTAAAATCGCCTGATTTCACAATGCGGCCCTGATAAAGGACATGCACGTAATCCGGTTTGATGTAGTCAAGGATGCGCTGGTAGTGCGTCACGATGATAAAGGCGCGCTTGTCGTCGCGCAGGGAGTTCACACCCTCAGCGACGATCTTCAGCGCGTCAATGTCCAGGCCAGAGTCCGTTTCATCAAGAATGCACAGCTCAGGCTCAAGCACTGCCATCTGCAGAATGTCATTGCGTTTCTTTTCACCGCCGGAGAAGCCAACGTTGACCGAACGCGTGAGCAGATCTTCCGGCATCTTCAGCAGCTTGATCTTCTCTTCCATCAAATCCTGGAAGTCGAAACGGTCCAGCTCCTCCTGGCCCCGGTGCTTGCGCACCGCGTTAAGGGCGGTTTGCAGGAAGAACTGATTGCTGACGCCGGGGATCTCCACCGGATACTGAAACGCCATAAAGACGCCCTCGCCTGCGCGCTCCTCGGGATCCAGCTCAAGCAGGTCTTTACCTTTAAACTCAACGCTGCCGCCGGTGACTTCATAGTCTTCCCGCCCGGCCAGGGTTGCCGACAGCGTACTTTTGCCGGAGCCGTTGGGTCCCATAATGGCATGCACCTCACCGGGACGAACCTCCAGACTCAGACCGCGCAGGATCTCTTTATCTTCAACGGACACCTGTAAATCTTTAATACTTAACATAGGGATTCCCTTATTCCTTAACCGACGCTGTGTTCAAGGCTAATTGCCAGCAGTTTTTGTGCTTCTACGGCAAACTCCAGCGGCAGCTCGGAGAAGACATCTTTACAGAAGCCGTTAACTATCATCGAGATCGCATCCTCTTCGCTAATGCCGCGCTGCAGGCAGTAGAAGAGCTGATCCTCACCAATGCGCGAGGTGGTTGCCTCATGCTCAAGCTGGGCGCTGTTGTTACGGCATTCCACATAGGGGAAGGTGTGCGCCCCACAGTCAGGTCCAATCAGCATCGAGTCACACTGGGTAAAGTTACGCGCGTTGGTCGCTGTCGGCATGATTTTCACCAGCCCGCGATAGCTATTCTGGCTTTGCCCCGCCGAGATCCCTTTCGAGATGATCGTCGACCTGGTGTTCTTACCAATGTGGATCATCTTGGTGCCGGTATCAGCCTGCTGGTGGCCGCTAGTCAGCGCCACAGAGTAGAATTCGCCGATAGAGTTATCGCCGCGCAGGATAACGCTGGGGTATTTCCAGGTGATCGCCGATCCGGTCTCAGACTGCGTCCAGGACATCTTGCTGTTTTCGCCTTCACACAGCGCACGCTTGGTCACGAAGTTCAGAATACCGCCGGTGTTGTTATCTCCCGGGAACCAGTTCTGCACGGTGGAGTATTTCACCTCCGCGTCTTTATGGATGATCACCTCTACTACCGCAGCATGAAGCTGATAGCTATCGCGCACCGGTGCCGAGCAGCCCTCAATATAGCTCACATAGCTACCTTCATCGGCTACCAGAATGGTACGCTCGAACTGACCCGTTTTCTCGGCATTGATACGGAAATAGGTTGAGAGCTCCATCGGACAGTGAACGCCTTTCGGCACGTAGATGAAGGTGCCATCGGAGGCGACGGCCGCGTTCAGGGCGGCAAAGAAGTTATCGTTGCCGGATACGACCGTACCGAGGTATTTCTTCACCAGCTCGGGGTGATCGTGGATAGCCTCACCGAAAGAGCAGAAGATAATCCCCTGCTCCGACAGTTTCTCCCGATAGGTTGTCGCCACCGAAACGGAGTCAAAGATGGCGTCCACCGCCACCTCGCGCCCTTCACGCACCGGTACACCCAGCTGATTAAACGCCTCTTCGACTTCATTGGTCAGGAAGGCATTCGCGCCGGTCTGCTGAACCGCACCCGGCTCTGACGCGCAGGTATCGTCGCAGTTGCCGCAGGAGGGCGCGGAGTAGTAGCTGTAATCCTGGTAGTTGAGCTTGTCATAGTGAGCCTTGAGCCAGTGTGGCTCCTCCATGGTCAGCCAGGCCCGAAACGCATTCAGGCGGAACTCAAGCATCCACTCAGGTTCATTTCGTTTGGCCGAAATAGCCCGCACCACATCTTCATTGATGCCGTGGGCCATCTCGTCGGTCTGTAACCGGGTAAAAAAGCCCTCTTTATAGTTAAGGGGGCCTGACCAGGTTTGGACATCGTCCATTGCTTCAGTTTTATGAGACTCAACATTACGAGACATAGTACCGCCTATACCCCAAAGCTTTCACCACAGCCGCATTCGTGCTGAGCTTTCGGATTATAAAATTTAAAGATCTGGTTTAATCCTTCGCGCACATAGTCGACGGTGGTTCCATCAATAAACGGCATAGCCTGTAAGGGAACATACAGGTGTGCGCCGTCGCGCTCAAAGAGCAGATCGTCTTCCGCAGGTTCGGTCACGGTATCCAGCACATAGCCAAACCCTGCACAGCCCGTCTGCTTAATGCCAAGACGAACGCCGCGCAGCTCTGGCTGCTTGCTGACCAGGGCGCGAATGTGCTCTGCCGCCGCAGGGGTCAGAATCAAACCCTGCCAGCCAGGATTGTTTGGATCGAAAGTCCCTGAATGCAATTCCATAGGTATACCTCACATGATGACGTCAGCAGGACATAACGCTATGTTAGTGATAATGATTATCACTTCAACCTGTAATCCGCAGGGTTATTCGCGTTAAAGGCCCTTTTTGTACACTTCTATTAAGCATAGACCCTGCTTCCAGGCTTAACAGGAAAGGATGTCAGCTAATAATAGATTGAATTTTAGGCTAATTTTATAAAAAACGGCTAATGTATCGGCAAATTTGAAACATGTATAGGTAATACCTATTTATGCGATTAGCGTCAAAAAAGTTGCCAGCCGTACAGCCATCTGGGCACTTAAGCGCTTAAAATAAAAAAACATAAACATTGCGTAATGAATTTCCCTGTGGCCTAATGCCGTCATCGGTTTGGAAAACAGACCTTATGAAAGCAGTTTTAGTAAAGCAGTCCTCAGTTCAGGTGTTATCTATAGATACCCTTCTTCATGAGCCTCCTCCTAAGTGCCAAATAAGTCACTCTCTAAATACAGGCCATCATCGCCACGCTTAGTGGCTCATTAATTAAGGAAGTATCTATGTCTAATAAAATGACTGGTTTAGTAAAATGGTTTAACGCAGATAAAGGTTTTGGTTTCATCACCCCTAACGACGGCAGCAAAGATGTATTCGTACACTTCTCTGCTATCCAGGGTGACAACTACAAAACGCTTGATGAAGGTCAGCAGGTCTCCTTCACCATTGAAAATGGCGCTAAAGGCCCTGCTGCCGGCAACGTCACAGCGCTGTAAGCTGCGCTGATTGTTAGCGCCGTTTACGATAGCGATGAAGGCGATAGCCTGAGCAGTTAAGCTGTGCTGATAATAAAATAAACCCGCCCTGTGCGGGTTTTTTATTAACGTTAAAATGCAGCTAAAGTAATCCTTTCAAAACCTTCCTTAAATCAGCTTAATTTTAACGTCGTAACCTTCAAGCCCCGTCATCGTTTCGTTAGCAACAAACTCAATCTCAGCCACTTCCTTTCCTGACTTTTTACGCAATTCGGCAATCTTTTTGGCAATGAGAGCCGCTATTTCCGCTTCGGCCTTTTGTTTCTGATCGTCAATGTTCATCATAACCTCCTCTGATTTTTCTAAGCCACAAATGCGCCAGCAGGATAACTGGCCTACAAAGGCTACATAACTAATTATAAATTATGGCTAAGATCCTTGCTGACGTTTAAGAATCTTCATAGTTATTGACGAGTTTTGCCTTGTCAGAGGGGTAATGCCGCCAGCATCGCGCAGGAATAGTTAAGTAATATTTAACCATTTATCGGCAAACCAGTAAAAAAGGTGCTAAGGTAGCGATCTCCTTCAACGGGCCGGAGGGGTTATCCCCAACATCAAATTTAAGTGTCCCGTCTGCAATGGCGCTAAGTTTCTATTCACAACTTTTTGCCCCGACAAAAGCTGTCCCCATGGAGCCGTCTGTTCCGTTTGCGGAATACGACTCACAGCCAAAATGACCCTCCCGAAAAGGCGGCGATGGAACAAAGTAGCTTGATTCAGGCCTCATTTGAGGCCTGATAAACGTTGGCGTTTAGCCAGGAATTAAAGATAGAGCGAGGCTTCGCCCATAGGGCGGGTTTTAAAGCGGCGATGGATCCACAGATACTGCTCGGGGGCGCGCATAATTTCCCGCTCGATCACCCGGTTCATATAGCTGGCGGCTTCAAACTCATTTTCTACCGGATAGTCAGTTAACGCCTTGCCGATATGCAGCTGATAGCCGGAGCCATCCGGTTTACGAATCATCGTTACCGTCAGCATCGCCGAACCCGAAAGGCGGGACAGCACATAGGTGCCGTTAGTCGTAGCGGCGTTAACAGAGAAGAAAGGCGCAAAGGTGCTGCCTTTGCGGCCATAGTCCTGATCCGGCGCAAACCACACTGCTTCACCTTTTCGCAGCGCGCTGACCAGCCCCTTCAGGTTACGACGGTCGATCATCGATTTGTTCGAGCGCATACGTCCCCGGGTCTGCACCCACTCCATCACCGGGCTGTTGTGCTGGCGATAAGTAGCCATCATCGGCTGGCACAGCCCCATGACGCGACCGCCCAGCTCCAGGGACATAAAGTGCACGCCAACGACCATCACGCCGTGGTGTTTTGTCTGGGCTTCAACCAGATTCTGATAGCCTTCCACATCGAACCAGCGGCGTACGCGCTTGTCCGACCAGAACCAGGCCATCCCGGTCTCGATCAGCCCCATGCCTAATGACATGAAGTTTCTGTTGATGAGCGTTTCGCGCAGCGCGGGCGTCATCTCAGGGAAACAGAGTTCAAGGTTGCGCTGGGCAATGCTTTCCCGTCGCTTTAAAAATGGACGCGCGATGCGGCCAAGACCGGTACCGAAGCGGTAGAGAACAGGATACGGCAGCTGAACCAGAAGCCACAGAATAGCAAGACCAAACCAGGTCATCCAGTGACGAGGATGGAGAAAAGCGAGTTTAAATGAAGCGATCATAACGTTGTTACCTTTTAAGCTTATAATAAGTAGCGCTTTAGGAAACAACGAATCCCTTCATTAGGTCATTCAGCGTTACATCTCCTGATTGGACACCGTCTTTATCAGGAGATTCAATAGCGCCTAGTGTATCACGATTTTAAATAATCACCTTGCGGACTTAATGAAAGTGGTCTACTCAATTTCTTATATCACGGCGGTGGTCAGCCGCGATGAGCAGCACAGCCGATTTTGCTCATCAAAGATATCAATCTGCCAGACCTGATGGCGACCGCCGGTATGCAATGCGGAACAGACGCCCCGTACCCGGCCGCTGCGTACGGCACGAATATGGTTAGCGTTGATCTCAATCCCTACCACGCTATGTTCACCCTCGGTGCAGAGATAGCCCGCCACCGAACCGAGGGTTTCTGCCAGCACCACCGACGCGCCGCCGTGCAGCAGGCCAAAGGGCTGATGCGTGCGGGCGTCGACGGGCATCGAAGCCTCAAGCACATCATCACCGATGCGCTCGAAACGGATATCCAGCAGCCCTACCATATTGCCCTCGCCCATCGCGTTGAGCGCGTCGAGGGTAGCCGTGCGTTTCCAGATCATCCCATTATCTCCAGCAAAGCCTGTAGCGGATGGCGCACGCCGCTGCCCTCGATGCGTTTCACCTGGCTGCGGCAGGAGTAGCCCGTCGCCAGGCAGCGGTTACGCGGCAGGCGCTGCATGGCCTGATGCCAGGACAGCTCGTAGATGCCCAGCGAGTTAGCGTGATTTTTCATCTCGTGGCCGTAGGTACCGGCCATCCCGCAGCAGCCGACGCTGACGTTTTCAAGCTTAGCGCCAAAGCGAGCAAAAATAGTTGCCCACTGTGCAGGCGCACCTGGCAGCGCGGTCACCTCCGTGCAGTGGCCAAACAGATACCATGCCTCGCCGCCTGGGATCCGCTCTTCATGAGAGGCCAATGCGGCGGGCAGCCACTCGTGCACCAGCTGAACGTTAAACTCTCCCCGCTTGTCCCCTAACGTCTGCTTGTACTCATCGCGATAACAGAGCACCAGCGCCGGATCGACGCCCACCATCGGCATGCCCAGTTGCGCCACGCGCGTGAGGAAGTCAGAGGTTTTCTGCGCCGTTTTTGCAAAGCGCGTCAGGAACCCTTTGATATGCTGCGCCTTACCGTTCGGGGAGAAAGGCAGCACTACCGGCTGGTAGCCCAGCCTCTCAACGAGACGGACAAAATCGCCTACCACCTGCGCGTCGTAGTAGCTGGTAAAGGGATCCTGCACCACCAGCACCGTTTTTGCTCGCTCTTCCTCGCTAAGCTGCTCCAACTCGTCGAGCGTCATGTTTGCCGAACGGTGACCCACCATCTGCTGTTGCAGGGAAGGCACCGACAGCAGAGGCAGATCCACCATCCCAATATGCGTAGCCGACAGGGATCGCACCCAGGGCTGGCTCATAAAGAAGTTAAAGGTTTTCGGCGCTCGGGCCATCAGCGGCGCATAGCTCTCGACGCTGGCGATAACGTGGTCGCTGAGCGGGCGCAGATAGCGAGTGTGATAAAGCTGAAGGAAGCGCGAGCGAAACTCCGGCACATCAATTTTAATTGGGCACTGGGTAGAGCAGGCTTTGCACGCCAGACAGCCGGACATCGCCTCTTTCACCTCGTGCGAGAAGTCATACTCGCCGTGGCGGGCATGCCAGCTGTTGCGGGTACGCTCGATCAGGCCTCGCAGACTGGCGCGTTTTCCCGGCAGCTCCTTCTCTAACTTGATGGGATCGATACCGCGATCCGCCAGCAGCCGTAGCCATTCGCGTACCAGCGTGGCCCGGCCTTTAGGAGAGTGGATCCGGTTGCTGGTGATTTTCATCGACGGGCACATCGGGCTTTTGGCATCAAAGTTAAAGCACAGCCCGTTGCCGTTGCACTCCATCGCGCCACGCCATGAGGCGCGCACGCTACCAGGGATCTGCCGGTCAAAGGTGCCGCGCTTCACGGCATCGACCTGCATCATCGGCGCATCGAGGCCTGCAGGCGGGCAGATTTTACCCGGATTGAGTCGGTTCTGTGGATCGAACGCGGCTTTAACTTTGCGCAGTTCGCCATAGAGCTGCTCGCCAAAGAACGCCGGGCTGTATTCCGCCCGGAAGCCCTTGCCGTGCTCGCCCCAGAGCAGGCCACCGTACTTCGCCGTCAGGGCCACCACCTCGTCAGAGATCCTTTTCATCAGCATCTCTTGCTGCGGGTCGCACATGTCCAGCGCCGGACGCACGTGCAGCACCCCTGCATCCACGTGGCCAAACATGCCGTAGTTCAGCCCGTGGCTGTCGAGCAGGGCACGAAACTCAACGATGTAGTCCGCCAGATGCTCCGGCGGCACGCAGGTATCCTCTGCAAAGGGGATCGGCTTCGCCGCGCCTTTGGCATTTCCCAGCAGGCCGACCGCTTTTTTACGCATTGCATAGATACGTTCAATTCCCGCCAGCTCGCTGCATACCTGCCAGCCAATCACTCCGCCCTCCTGAGCAGCAATCAGCTCATCCAGACGCTGGCAAAGGGCATGGACTCGGGCGTCAATCAGCTCGGCATCATCGCCGGCAAACTCAACGATGTTCAGCCCCAGCATGGTTTTATCTGGCACATCGGTAATTAAATCGTGCACCGAGTGCCAGACGATATCCTCCCGCGCCAGGTTAAGCACCGTAGAGTCAACGGTCTCAACCGACAGCGCCTGCGCTTCAACCATAAACGGCGCGTTGCGCAGCGCCGAGTTAAAGGAGTCATATTTAACGTTGACCAGCCGCCGCACCTTCGGCAGCGGCGTGATATTCAGCCGCGCCTCGGTAATAAAGGCCAGCGTGCCCTCTGAACCGGTCAGAATGCGGGTGAGATCAAAGGTCGTCATCTCATCGTTGAAAACGTGGCGCAGATCGTACCCGGTCAGGAACCGGTTCAGCTTGGGAAACTTATCGATAACAAGCTGACGATTATCAAAGCAGCTGTCATAGACCGTTTTATAGATCCGCCCCTGTGCCGTTTGCGCCTGCCCAAGCGTACGCGCCAGCTCCAGCGATACCGGCTGCGTATCCAGCAGATCGCCGCCCAGCAGCACGGCTCGCACCCCCAGCACGTGGTCAGAGGTTTTACCGTAGACCAGCGAGCCCTGCCCGGAAGCGTCGGTATTGATCATGCCGCCCAGCGTGGCGCGGTTGCTGGTGGAAAGCTCCGGGGCGAAAAAGAAGCCGTACGGTTTTAAAAACTGGTTTAGCTGATCCTTGATCACGCCCGCTTCTACCCGCACCCAACCCTCTTCAGGATTGATCTCAAGGATACGGTTCATATAGCGAGAGAGATCGACAATAATGCCGTGGTTGAGCGCCTGGCCGTTAGTGCCCGTACCGCCGCCGCGCGGGGTAAAGACCAGCGACTGGAAGCGGGCCTCACCGGCAAGACGGGTGATAAGGGAGACATCGGCAGTAGAACGGGGGAATACCACCGCATCGGGAAGCAGCTGGTAAATACTGTTATCGGTCGCCATGGTCAGCCGGTCGGCGTAATCCGTGGCGGTATCACCTGTAAAACCCTGTTGCTCCAGTGCCTGCAAAAAATTGAGCACCAGCTGAACGACGCCGGGTGCTTGAGAAATCTGTGGGATCATTACCGTTGACCCTGCCTGACTGTTAATGTTGTAAGTGTATCGTTTGCGTTGTGATTTATCGTTGTATCACATTTTTTTACGCTACGCCCATGTGAATTACGGGCAAAATAGCGCGGGCAAAATGCGCTGAAATTCACAGCCGTAATCTTGTATTAATCAAACGCTACGCCGACGGTTCGGCGAATAAAAAAGGTGGATAGATTTTATGATCACTAGTCGTCAGCGCGGGGATGTGGCTCAGATCCTGCTCTCGGTGCTGTTTTTAGCCGTTATGATCGTTGCCTGTTTATGGATAGTGCAACCGTTTATCCTCAGCTTTGCATGGGCGGGGACTATCGTCATTGCAACCTGGCCGCTTTTTTTACGCTTCCAGCGCGTGCTGGCAGGCCGTCGCTCCCTGGCGGTGCTGTGCATGACGCTGATCTTAATCCTGGTATTTGTTATTCCGATTGCCCTGCTGGTTAACAGCCTTGTTGACGGCAGCGGCCCGGTGATCCGCGCGATTAGCTCCGGCGACCTGACGCCGCCGGATTTAGCCTGGCTTAAGAGCATTCCGCTGGTAGGCCATAACCTCTATCTCGGCTGGCATAACCTGCTGGATATGGGCGGCAGTGCGATTATGGCCAAGGTACGGCCCTATTTGGGTGCCACTACGACCTGGTTTGTTGGCCAGGCAGCGCACATTGGACGCTTTATGATGCACTGTGCGCTGATGCTCCTGTTCAGCGCCCTGCTGTTCTGGCGCGGTGAGCGGGTCGCTCAGGGTATTCGCCACTTTGCTACCCGTCTCGCCGGCAGGCGGGGCGATACCGCCGTGCTGCTGGCAGCCCAGGCCATCCGCGCCGTCGCTCTCGGCGTGGTGGTGACCGCGCTGGTGCAGGCGGTACTGGGCGGCATTGGGCTGGCAATCAGCGGCGTGCCCTATCCAACCCTGTTTACGGTGGTCATGCTCCTCTCCTGTCTGGTACAGATTGGCCCCCTGCCGGTGCTCATCCCGGCCATTATCTGGCTCTACTGGAGCGGAGATACGACCTGGGGTACGGTGCTGCTGGTCTGGAGCTGCGTAGTCGGTACGCTGGATAACGTTATCCGTCCGGTGCTGATCCGCATGGGGGCCGATCTGCCGTTGATTCTTATCCTCTCGGGCGTCATTGGCGGACTCATCGCCTTTGGCATGATCGGTCTGTTTATCGGTCCGGTTCTGCTCGCCGTGTCATGGCGTCTTTTTGATGCATGGGTAAAAGAAGTTCCTGCGCCCGGCGACGTTAGCGATAATTTGCTGGAAAAGGTGAACGAGCGCGAAGTTCATAATAAAGTGCATAATAAATAACCAGTAAGCGGGGAAACCCGCTTTACTATTAAGCCACGCTTATCAATTATTTATATTTCCTTTCTGGTCGGACCGTGCAACCCACTATATATACGCTATATCTCTCATTTCACTTGTCGCAAAATCGTTACTTATGATTAACTATTGAGACGAATCTGATCGACTCAAAATTAGGGGATGCCTACTATTAAGGCACGGTTATAAATCAAGGCTTTGATTTATAAGCATGGAAATCCCCTGAGTGAAACAACGAATTGCTGTGTGTAGTCTTTGCCCATCTCCCACGATGGGCTTTTTTTTAAGCTAAATTCCACAACTGAAAATTGTGCTGAAACCAGGGATAAAAAAAGCCAGACCGAAGCCTGGCTTTACGTTTAAATAACCGTCGATATTATCTGCGACGTTCGTTCGCCGTTACCTGACGCGGCTGAGTACGACGTCCTACCATACCCATAGCACCAGCCAGTACCGCTTCAATCAGCAGCATAAAGAAGGTGAACCAGCTGGCTTTAGCCGTTGCGGCTGCCGCTTTCTCACCTGCTTCACGGGCTTTCTGTTCGGCCTGTGCTTTCAGCTCGTCAAATTTCGCCCGCGCTTCCTGATAGCTTTTTTCCGTCTGGGCGACAATCTGTTCCGCTTCGGCATCAGATTTACCGGTACGCGCCTGAATAATATTTTTCAGCGCTTCGCGGTCGGCTGCCTGGAAGGTGCTCTGATTTCTGTCGATTAAGCCTTTAATAAAACCGGCGACATCGGTATCAGCCGTCTGCGGCGTGTTAGCGGTTGCTGCCGCCTGGTTCTGAGCATTATTTGCTTCATTCTGCGCCTGATTTTGCAGCGCCTCTGGCTGCAGCTCCGGTTTCCCGGTCTGTCGCAGCGTTGTTTCCAGCTCATCTTGTAAACTATCGAGATTAATATTGTTCTCGGCGAGTTTCTCTTTCGCCATATCTTTAACCGACGGTGCAACTGCCGTGACACCGCTACCTACCGCCTGTAACCCCGCCCCCAATATATTCATGGCACCGGTGACCGCGCTATTTGCCAGCATAACGACGAACCAGGCGCTAATAAGAGTGTTGACGCCAAACATCAGCAGACCATGCAACGCCCCCTCTCGCTGCGCCAGCCTGCCGCTGGCATAGGCCCCGGCGGCAATGGCGATCAGCATGCTCAAGCCAGTCCAGATGGCTGCGCCCATGCCGATACCCCCCATCGGATCTTGCTCCTCCAGAGGATCGATAGTGCTGGCCCCAATCGCGGTGCCGAGAATAGAAAGAATTAAGTAGAGCACCATTGAAATAATGACGCCGGCAAACACTGCACTCCAGGAAATACGTTTTAAGGGGACGCCTCTACCCGGCGTATATACGTCATCGTAATCGTTTCGGACATGTACATGTTGATCGGCCATCTTTTCTTCTCCCTTATAACCTTACGGCTTATGTCGCAATTTTCGACGGTTAAAAAAAATAGAGCTGGAATGGCTTCAGCTTTAGCCTCTGTAAGGGTAGTTCGGCATGGATAAATAAACCAAGGTGTCGTCACATCAGCAGAAATTCTTTCGACCAAATACAAATCTGTAACGAATAAAAAAGCCTCCCAGGTGGGAGGCTTTAAGAGAACGATGGCGTTTTACTTGATTTCAGCGAGGCTCAGCCAGGTCTGAACCACGGTATCCGGGTTCAACGACAGGCTATCGATACCCTCTTCCATCAGCCATGCGGCAAAGTCCTCGTGGTCGGATGGGCCCTGACCACAAATGCCAACATACTTGCCCTCTTTTTTCGCCGCGCGGATCGCCATCGACAGCAGCGCTTTAACTGCCTCGTTGCGTTCGTCAAACAGTTCTGATACCACGCCAGAGTCGCGATCGAGGCCCAGCGTCAGCTGCGTCATATCATTCGAGCCGATGGAGAAACCGTCAAAGTGCTCAAGGAACTGCTCTGCCAGCAGAGCGTTGGACGGGATCTCACACATCATGATCACCTTCAGCCCGTCTTCACCGCGCTTAAGGCCCTGACGCGCCAGCTCGTCCACCACCGCTTTTGCCTGATCAACGGTGCGCACGAAGGGGATCATAATTTCGACGTTAGTGAGACCCATATCGTTACGCACGTATTTCACCGCCTCGCACTCCAGCGCAAAGCAGTCACGGAAGCTGTCAGAGACGTAGCGGCCCGCGCCACGGAAGCCCAGCATCGGGTTCTCCTCCTCCGGCTCGTAGCGCTCTCCGCCCACCAGATTAGCGTACTCGTTGGATTTAAAATCAGAGAGCCGCACGATAACGCGCTTCGGCCAGAACGCCGCGCCGAGGGTGGCGATGCCTTCGCTCAGACGACCGACATAAAATGCCTTAGGCGAGTCGTAGCCCTTCATCATCTCGCGGATCTCTTTTTGCAGCTCTGGGGTCTGATCGTCAAACTCCAGCAGCGCCCGCGGGTGCACGCCGATCATACGGTTGATGATGAACTCCAGACGCGCCAGACCTACGCCTTCGTTTGGCAGGCAGGCGAAGTCAAACGCGCGATCCGGGTTGCCGACGTTCATCATGATCTTCAGCGGCAGGTCAGGCATGGTATCAACGCTGGAGCTTTTCACGCTGAAGTCGAGCATCTCGGCATAAACATAGCCGGTATCGCCTTCGGCACAGGAGACGGTGACCTTCTCGCCATCGCGAATGCGGTCGGTGGCGTCACCGCAGCCCACGACGGCCGGAATGCCAAGCTCGCGGGCGATGATCGCCGCATGGCAGGTACGTCCGCCGCGGTTGGTGACAATCGCCGCGGCTTTTTTCATGATTGGTTCCCAGTCCGGATCGGTCATGTCCGTTACCAGCACGTCACCGGGCTGAATGCGGTTCATTTCGCTGATATCGTGGATGACCTTCACCGGCCCTGCGCCAATGCGGTGGCCGATTGCCCGGCCTTCAACCACTACTTTGCCCTGGTCATGAAGCGTATAGCGCTCCATGACCTGGCCACGGGAACGCACGGTCTCCGGGCGGGCCTGCACAATATAGAGCTTGCCGGTATGGCCATCTTTGGCCCACTCGATATCCATCGGGCGACCGTAGTGTTGCTCAATCAGCACCGCCTGCTTCGCCAGCGCCTGAACCTCATCATCGGTCAACGAGAACACGTCGCGATCGGCCTCAGGCACGTCTTCAATGCGCACCTGTTTGCCGTGCTCCTGGCTTGGGGCGTAGACCATGCGAATCTTTTTCGATCCCATGGTGCGCCGCACGATGGCGGGACGATCGTTAGCCAGCGTCGGCTTATGAACATAAAACTCGTCCGGGTTAACCGCCCCCTGCACGACCATTTCGCCAAGGCCCCATGCAGAGGTGATAAACACCACCTGATCGAAGCCGGACTCGGTATCGATGGAGAACATAACGCCGGAGGAGGCTAAATCGGAGCGCACCATGCGCTGCACGCCTGCGGAGAGCGCCACGCCACGGTGATCATAGCCCTGATGCACGCGATAAGAGATAGCGCGATCGTTAAACAGCGAGGCAAACACATGTTTCACCGCCACCAGCACCGCATCGTAGCCCTGCACGTTGAGGAAGGTTTCCTGCTGTCCGGCAAACGAGGCATCTGGCATATCTTCCGCCGTGGCAGAGGAGCGCACGGCAAACGATGCCTCGGCGTCGCCTTCCGAGAGTTGGTTATAGGCGTCATGGATAGCGTGTTCCAGCTCTGGCGTGAAAGGCGTATCAATGATCCACTGACGGATCTGCGCCCCGGCTTTCGCCAGTTCGCCAACGTCATCAATGTCCGTGTGATCCAGCAGCTCATAGATACGCTGGTTGACGCCGCTTTGGTCAAGAAACAGATTAAAAGCATCCGCCGTGGTGGCGAATCCGTTCGGGACCGATACCCCTGTTTCTGACAGATTGGTGATCATTTCACCCAGAGAGGCATTTTTGCCTCCTACGCGGTCAACATCATTCATCCCGAGTTGGTTATACCAGAGCACCAGCGGTGACGAGCCATTGTTGGACATCGGACAATCCTTTTTTGATATATGATTGAGTTAATAACTCCTGACGTACCTATTTATCCTGGCATACCTGGCTCGCTTAAAAAAACGGTGAATCGTTCAAGCAAATTTATTTTTCTATTTTTCGGACAGTTTCACGCTATTTTGTAACTTCCTGATTTGTTTGCACTCTTTTTGAAACATGCTCTGCCCATGAAAAACAGAAGTGAAATGTACATTTCAGTAAAAATAAAAACACCATTTCATTTTTTATAGATGCGAGTGGCGCAGTAGTATGGTACATAAATTAATTCAGGCTTTAACACCATCATGCTATGGGGGGATAAAATGGAAAATTCAGTGGATCGGCAGGTGTTTTATATTTCTGACGGCACGGCCATTACGGCAGAGGTTCTCGGGCATGCGGTCATGTCGCAGTTTCCCGTAGCCGTGCACAGCATCACGCTGCCGTTTGTGGAAAACGTCCAGCGCGCAAATGCGGTCAAGGAGCAGATTGATGCCATTTTCCAGCAGACCGGCGTGCGCCCCCTGGTCTTCTACTCTATTGTGACACCCGAGATCCGCAGTATCATTACCCAGAGCCAGGGTTTCTGCCAGGATATCGTTCAGGCGCTGGTGGCTCCGCTCCAGCAGGAGCTTAAGCTCGATCCGACGCCGATCACCCACCGCACCCACGGCCTCAATCCGGGAAACCTGACGCGGTACGATGCCCGCATCGCGGCCATTGATTACACCCTTGCCCACGATGACGGTATCTCGATGCGCAACCTTGAACAGGCGCAGGTGATTTTGCTGGGCGTGTCCCGCTGCGGTAAAACGCCTACCAGCCTCTATCTGGCAATGCAGTTTGGCATTCGCGCCGCCAACTATCCCTTCATTGCCGATGACATGGATAACCTGGTACTGCCCGCTGCGCTAAAGCCGCTGCAGCACAAGCTGTTTGGCCTGACCATTAATGCAGAACGTCTGGCAGCGATCCGTGAGGAGCGCGTGGAGAACAGCCGCTACGCATCCATGCGTCAGTGTCGGCTGGAGCTGGCCGAGGTAGAGGCCCTCTATCGTAAAAACAATATTCCCTACCTCAACAGCACCAACTATTCGGTTGAGGAGATCGCCACCAAGATACTCGACATTATGAAGTTGAATCGCAGCATGTACTAATTAGCTAGTACAAGACGCCGTTTTCCGTTATCATTGCCCGCAGATTTGTGATGCGCATCACCCTCATACTTGAAAACATCAAGGATTGGTTTATCGTGATGCCCATTACTTCCGGCACTTTTGCCGTTGAAGCCGCCAATTTCTGAGATAAGTCATGAACAAAACTGATGAACTCCGCACTGCGCGCATTGAGAGCCTGGTGACGCCAGCCGAACTGGCCGAGCGGTATCCTCTCTCCCAACAGGTTGCGGAACATGTTAACGCTGCGCGTCGGCGAATTGAGAAAATTTTAAACGGTGAAGATCGTCGTCTACTGGTGATCGTAGGCCCCTGCTCCATCCACGATCTTGATGCCGCTCTTGAGTATGCTCGCCGGTTACAGGCGCTGCGCGAAAAGCATCAGGATACGCTTGAGATCGTCATGCGTACCTATTTTGAGAAACCCCGCACCGTTGTGGGCTGGAAGGGTCTGATCTCCGATCCCGATCTCAACGGCAGCTATCGGGTGAATCACGGCATGGAGCTGGCGCGGAAGCTGCTGCTTCAGGTGAACGAGCTGGGCGTTCCGACCGCCACCGAATTTCTCGATATGGTGACCGGACAGTTTATCGCCGATCTCATCAGCTGGGGCGCAATCGGGGCGCGCACCACCGAAAGCCAGATCCACCGTGAGATGGCGTCTGCGCTCTCCTGTCCGGTAGGTTTCAAAAACGGTACGGATGGCAATACCCGCATTGCGGTTGACGCTATCCGCGCCTCGCGGGCGAGCCATATGTTCCTCTCGCCGGATAAAAATGGGCAGATGACCATCTACCAGACCAGCGGTAATCCTTACGGGCATATTATTATGCGCGGCGGGAAAACGCCTAACTACCACGCTGAGGCCATTGCCGAGGCCTGCGATACGCTGAGCGAGTTCTCTCTGCCCGAACATCTGGTGGTGGATTTTAGCCACGGCAACTGCCAGAAGCAGCATCGCCGCCAGCTAGAGGTATGTGACGACATTTGTCAGCAGATCCGTAACGGCTCAACGGCCATCGCTGGGATCATGGCGGAGAGTTTCCTGCAGGAAGGAACGCAGAAGATTGTTGCCGGACAGCCGCTCACCTATGGCCAGTCCATTACCGACCCGTGCCTGCACTGGGAAGACACAACTCTGCTGGTAGAAAAGCTCTCTGCCGCGGTGTCCACCCGCCTCTGACATCCTGCCCGCCACCGCTGCGGCGGGCAGTCTCTTTTAGCTTGAACAGCTCACTTCCAGATGTTTGCCCCAGTCGGGCGGTCGGCTGACATAGTCATCGCTACGATCGCTAAAGGGATCGCGTAATGCCTGGTGCAACCGCTCCAGCTCCTGGGTATCGCCCTTCTCGGCGTCGCTGATAGCCCGTTGGGCCAGCCAGTTACGCAGCACCAGCGCCGGGTTAACGCCTTTCATCTGCCGCTGACGTTCAGCATCGTCGATCTGTTCGCTCTGCAACCGCGTACGATAGGTGCTAAACCAGGTATCAAACCCGCCACGATCGATAAACTCATCGCGCAGCGGCGAACTGGCGCTGTGCTGCTCGGTGGTGCTCAGCATGCGGAAGGTGCGGGTATAGTCGCTTCCCTCCCGCGCCATCAGGGCAAAGAGCGTGTTCAACAGTTCGTTATCGCCGTGCTGCTCGGTGAACAACCCTAGCTTGCTGCGTAAGAATTTGCCGTACTGCTCCAGCAGAACCTGCTGATACTCATCCAGCACGCTGTTCAGGGTATCGACATCAATAAAGGGCGATAGCGTCTGGGCAAGACGTTGGAGATTCCACAGGCCGACCGCAGGCTGATTATCAAAACGGTAGCGGCCCTGATAGTCGGAGTGGTTGCAGATAAACCCTGGCTGATAGTCATCCAGGAAGCCGAACGGGCCGTAGTCGATGGTCAGGCCAAGGATCGACATGTTGTCGGTATTCATAACGCCGTGAGCAAAACCGACCGCCTGCCACTGAGCGATTAACGTCGCGGTACGCGCTACCACATCCCGTAGCCAGAGCACATATTTGTCGCTCTCGTCAGCAAGATGCGGCCAGTGGTGACGAATGGCGAAATCTGCCAGCTGGCGAACCTTCTCCGGCTCGCGGCGGTAGTAGAAATTCTCGAAATGACCGAAGCGCAGATGGCTCTCGGCAATGCGCATCAGCATAGCACCCTGCTCGGTGGTTTCCCTTGCTACGGGCGTA
Source organism: Enterobacter sp. C2 (assembly GCF_019880405.1). Classification (NCBI taxonomy): domain Bacteria; kingdom Pseudomonadati; phylum Pseudomonadota; class Gammaproteobacteria; order Enterobacterales; family Enterobacteriaceae; genus Enterobacter; species Enterobacter sp. C2. The sequence continues at coordinate 1,792,813 of NZ_CP082269.1, read as the reverse complement.
TCACTGGTCGCTATCGCCAGCGCCCGGGTGGTGGGGATCCCCAGGTAATGCATCGCCTCTGACGCCAGGCTTTCGCGAATGGTCGAGCGCAGCACGGCGCGCCCATCGCCCATCCGGGAGTAAGGCGTCTTCCCGGCCCCTTTAAGATGCCAGTCGACGGTTTTACCATCAGCCAACAGCTGCTCGCCGAGTAAAATGCCGCGACCATCACCTAGCTGACCTGCCCAGACGCCAAACTGATGGCCGCTGTAGACCTGCGCCAGCGGGGACATGCCCGGCAGCAGCGTTTCACCGCCCCAGACGCCTGCTCCTTCCTCAGGGGTAAAGAGCGCATCGGGTACGCCCAGCTCCTGGGCCAGCGCAGCGTTATGCCATAGCACACGCGCGTTGCGCAGCGGCGTAGGGGAAAGCGAGGTGTAAAATCCCGGCAGCTCATCGCGCCAGCGTGTCGTAAACGTAAGAGTCATGACTCCTCCTTTTACTGTAGTGTAGAAGGTATCAGGAGGAATAAACACAGGCAGAGTGCGCGGGTATCACTTCACCAGGTCGGTAATCTGCTCCGGGAGCACCGGCGGCCACAGGCTTCCCTGCATAGCGCTAAAGGCAAACGCCCTCACTTTCTTCAGCATCTGCTCACTATCTATACCCGCAATCATTATTGAACGGCAGTAGGGTTCAACCTGGGTGATAATCGCCTGCATAAAAGGTTGAAACGATGGCGACTTGAGACGCTGGGAAACAAAATGCTTATCCAGCCTAACGCGAGCAAAAAGGCCCTTAAATACGGCTCGGGTTGATGCCGCTCCCGCGCCGAAATTTGCCAGAACAAGAGTGAACCTGCTGCTTAATTGGGACAGCAAACTATTCTCACTTTCACTGCTTAAGTTAAGATAATTCTCATTAACCATAAGCTCAATAAATGGATACCGATTAACAGACGCCGCTAAATCATCATCCGTTAACAATTTTTCTGCAACTGCCGGTGTAATATTAATCCATGCGGCAATCTGATGCTGAATAAAGAAATGCTGACATACGCTGAGTAATTGTAGCTGTTCAATAAATAGCATTTCGGACTGCTGTGGTGTTAACTGAGGCAAAATCAGCTCTGCGGGCGCCTGTGCCTCACGGTTGACGCCTACAAAGTTAACGGCGATCTCCAGTCCCTGCAATTCGCCCTCGGCATTACGGGCCGGATTGAAAAGCAGCTCTGAGCGCCATGTTTTGTCGAGTGTAATAATCATTATCCCTATACCTAATCCAGAAATGAATAAGACTATCCTTAGCCAGCATTAAAGATTATCCTGGGAACGCGATAAGTGCCACCAGATAAAACTGGATTAATAAAATAGTTGATAACTATTAGTGAGCTCATTAATTAGTATTATTTAATAAAAAACGGAGCCTGATAGCTCCGTTTTTATTAGCACGCTGCAGGTAAGTGCCGGTTAAATTCGCCGCGCCTGCCAGAATTTTTTACGCCAGTAGACGTTATCAAGCGAGGATTTCATCACTCCACGGCTGGTGGAAGCATGAATAAACTGGTTATCAGTGTCGTAGATGCCAACGTGCAGACCGCTCTCCCCCGACCCGGTTTTAAAGAACACCAGATCCCCCGGCAACAGGTCATCTTTGTCTATCTCAGTGCCGATCCTGGCCTGTTGGCGCGTCTCTCGGGGCAGGCGCAGATCAAACCGATCCCGGAAGGTCATCAGTACAAAGCCAGAACAATCGATCCCACCGCGGCTCATACCGCCGTAACGGTACGGCGTGCCCCGCCAGTGGCTAAGCTGATCGTTAAGGTTAGCGATAACGGTGATCGAGTCTGCCAGCCGTGGATTCGGCGGTGGGGCCCGGTGGTGGCTACATCCTGCTAACAAAAGCACGGCGGCGAAAAAAAACCATAAGCGCATGCGGGGCGGATCCTCTGCTTTATTATTTTTCCAGTAATGTAGCGTGACGGGAAAGCGCCGCGCAATATGCTCTGTGTCTACAACGTAGAAATAAGTACGCTATGCCCCTCAACATCAAGACGGCGAAAAGGCATACCGTAGGCCTGGGCCAGCCTGGGCGGCGTCAGCACGCTATCGCGCGGACCGCTGGCAATCAGCTTACCGTTGCGCAGCAGCCAGGCCTGGTGAGCATGGCGCAGGGTATGATTTAGATCGTGGCTGCTCATCACCACGGTAATACCCGCCTGGTAGAGCGCATTCAACAGGCGGTCGAGCGCCGCCTGCTGGGCCACGTCCAGACTGTTCATCGGCTCATCCAGCAGCAGCTGCTGCCCCTCAGGGTTGCCTTCAGGGTGGATCTGCAAAATCACCGCGGCCAGCCGTACCCGCTGCCACTCACCGCCTGAAAGCTGATTTGCCTTGCGTCCGAGCTTATCATCGAGCCCCAGCGCTCCGGCGACGTCATGCAGTAGCGCAGTGTGGCTGCGATCGCGCTGGTGCAGGGTTAGATAGTGCCACACCGGCATGGCAAAGGGTGGCGTTTGCTGCTGAGCAAGGTAGGCGCGTCGCCGGGCTAGCGCAGTAGCGTGCCAGTCATTGAGCGGCATGCCGGTGAGTGTGATGCTGCCCGGCCCGCTTGTCAGCCCCGCCATTCGCGCCAGCAGGGTACTTTTCCCGGCGCCGTTTGGTCCTACCAGATGCAGAATTTCTCCGGCATTGACCGTGGCCGTAACGGGCCCCAGCCTGCCGGATTCCGCTACATCCTGTAGCGTCATTAATGCGTTCACTATTTTGCTAATGCCAGCTTGATGGCTTCCATCACGATAGGATCTTCCGGCGTCATATCCGGCGCAAAGCGCTGAACAACCTGCCCATCACGGCCAATCAGGAATTTTTCGAAGTTCCACAGGATATCGTCAGGATAGAGCGGCGCACGCCCTTTGCTGGCGAGACGCTCGTAAAATCCGCTGCTCTCCGGCGCAACGGCAGTTGGCGCAGCAGCGATCAGCTTTTGATAGAGCGGATGACGATTTTCGCCGTTGACGTCAATTTTGCTGAACATCGGGAAGGTAACGCCATAGGTCGTGCTGCAGAAGGTTTTGATCTCCTCTTCGCTGCCCGGCTCCTGGCCTAAAAACTGGTTGCAGGGGAAGCCCAGCACCACAAAACCGTCTTTCTCCCAGGCCTTTTGAATGTTCTCCAGCTGCTCATACTGTGCCGTCAGGCCGCATTTAGACGCCACGTTGACCACCAGAAGCACCTTACCCTGGTAATCAGCAAGCGTGGTCTTCTCGCCATCAATCGTCGTCACATCAGTGTTTAGAATATCGTGTTGCATAGCATCCCCTTAGTTATCAAACGCGCCAGCGATTCAGTCGCTGGCCTTTAATAATAGACAATATGACGACGTCTACTCATGCGCAATTTTATCGTAAAAGTTTCTTTGCGATAGGGAGTTAAGTGCGGTGCGGGTGCGCTCTTACCTCGCGGCCTTCAGCAGCAGCCAGATAAACACCGGCGCGCCTAGCGTTGCGGTGACCACACCGATAGGCAGCTCTGCCGCGTTGAGCGCTTGACGGGCAACAATATCCGCAAACAGCAGCGCGCTTGCCCCTGCCAGCGCACAGCCGGGCAGCAGCACGCGATGATCGGTCAGACCGCAGAGGCGCAGGATATGGGGGATCACCAGGCCAATAAAACCGATTGACCCGGCCAACGCTACGCTGACCCCGACCATCCAACCGGTGGCAACCACCAGCACGTTGCGCCAGAACCACAGCGGCAGACCAAGCTGGCGGGCGGATGTTTCGCCCAGCGCCAACATGTTCAGCGGCTGCGACTGCAGGCAAACCCAACCCATGACCGGTAGCAGAGCCAGCATCAGCCACCCCTGCTGCCAGTCAACGCCGCCGAATCCGCCCATCATCCAGTACATGAGCTGGCGCAGATCGAACGAGGTCGAGAAGTAGATGGCCCACGTCATTAGCGCGCTGCAAATAATGCCCAGCGCAACGCCCGCCAGCAGCAGGCGGCTGATGGAGAGGTGACGACGGGCGAAGTGCAGCAGGATCAGCGTAATTATCAGCGCTCCGGCAATGGCGCACAGGCCGAGCGCCCAGGTAGGCAGCGCCCCCTGCCCCAGCATAACGGCGGCAATCAGACCCACGCCCGCACCGTTCGAGACACCGAGCAGCCCCGGCTCCGCCAGCGGATTTTCAAACAGCGCCTGCATCAGGGTGCCGCACAGCGCCAGGGCCGCACCGACCAGCACCACCGCAAGGGTTCGGGGGAGACGGATCTGCCAGACGAAAAGCTGGCCGCGTGCGCTGAGCCAGTCGCCAGGGGCAATCCATTGTTCGCCTGCGCAGAGGCTCACTACGATAGCAAGCAGCAGAAGGAGTATGAGTCCGCCAAGCCAGCGAGCGTGGCGTTGGGTCTGTTGGTGGGCAAGTGCGAGCATAGGATCCATCCTGCTTAACGTCGTGGACGTGATTTTAAGATGCAGATCGGTTTGTGAAAAGAAAAAAGGCCGCACGGGCGGCCTTTTTGGTTAGTTCAGATTACTCTGCTTTGGGCGAAGCGTTTTCGACACGGCTTTTCAATTTCTGACCGGGTCTGAAGGTCACCACGCGCCGGGCTGTAATGGGAATATCCTCGCCCGTTTTCGGGTTACGTCCCGGGCGTTGGTTCTTATCACGCAGATCAAAGTTACCAAAACCGGAGAGTTTTACCTGCTCACCATTTTCCAGAGCGCGACGGATCTCTTCGAAAAATAGCTCTACCAGCTCTTTGGCATCCCGTTTGCTAAGCCCAAGCTTATCAAACAGATATTCTGACATTTCAGCTTTTGTAAGCGCCATAGGTTCAATCCCTCAATGATGCCTGGAATCGCTCTTTTAATGCCTCTACACATCTGGCAACGGTAGCGGCAATCTCCTCTTCTTCGAGTGTACGGCCGGTATCCTGAAGGATCAGGGTGATAGCGAGGCTCTTATAGCCCTCCGCTACGCCCTTGCCGCGGTACACATCAAACAAGTTTACGCCAACTACCTGATTTACGCCAACTTTCTTACACTCAGCCAAAACATCTGCTGCGGGGACGTTTTCTGTGACCACAACCGCAATATCGCGACGGTTTGCCGGGAAGCGTGAAACCTCCCGCGCCTGCGAAATTACGCGGTCTGCAATGGCGTTCCACTCGAGCTCAAACACCAGCGTCCGACCGTTCAGATCCAGTTTACGTTCCAGCTCAGGATGCACAACCCCAATAAAACCAATACGTTCGCCTTTCAGATAAATCGCGGCGGACTGGCCCGGGTGAAGGGCCGGATTGGCTTCCGCTTTAAACTGAATGTCGCCCAGCTTGCCAGTGAGATCGAGAATGGATTCCAGATCGCCTTTTAAATCATAGAAATCGACGCTCTCTTTTGCCAGGTTCCAGTGCTCTTCGTAGCGGCTTCCGGTAATAACTCCGGCCAGCATCACATCCTGACGGATCCCCAGATTGGCCTGGGTATCAGGTACAAAGCGCAGCCCGGTCTCAAAAATACGTACGCGGCTCTGCTGACGGTTCTGGTTATAGACCACCGTCCCCAGCAGACCGGTCCACAGCGACAGGCGCATGGCCGACATTTCGCTGGAGATAGGGCTTGGCAGGATCAGCGCCTCTTCGCCCGGATGGATCAGCTGCTGCAGTTTCGGATCCACGAAGCTGTAGGTGATCACTTCCTGGTAGCCTTTGTCGATCAGCATGGTTTTAACCCGCTTCATCGACAGGTCCGCTTCGCGGTGGCTGCCCATAATCAGACCTGCCTGTACCGGGGCATCAGGAATGTTGTTGTAGCCGTAGATACGGGCCACCTCTTCCACCAGGTCCTCTTCGATCTCCATATCGAAACGCCAGCTTGGAGCCACGGCCTGCCACTCATCCTGACCTTCGGTCACTTCACAGCCCAGGCGCTTGAGAATGTCGCCTACCTGCTCATCGGCAATGTGGTGGCCAATCAGGCGATCCAGCTTGCTGCGGCGCAGGGTGATGGTTGCACGCTTCGGCAGCGCGGCCTCGCTGGTGACATCGATAACCGGACCGGCTTCACCGCCGCAGATATCCAGCAGCAGGCGCGTCGCACGCTCCATCGCTTTGTACTGCAGCGCCGGGTCAACGCCACGCTCGTAGCGGTGGGAGGCATCGGTGTGCAGGCCGTGACGACGGGCGCGACCGGTGATAGAGAGTGGGCTGAAGAAGGCGCACTCCAGCAGTACGTCCTGCGTTTCGCCATTCACGCCAGAGTGCTCGCCACCAAAGATACCGCCCATAGCCAGGGCTTTGTTGTGGTCGGCAATCACCAGCGTATCGGACTGCAATTTAGCTTCGCTACCGTCAAGCAGCACCAGCGTCTCGTTCTCTTGCGCCATACGAACAACGATCCCGCCCTCGATGCGGCCCAGATCGAAGGCGTGCATCGGCTGACCCAGCTCCAGCAGGACGAAGTTAGTGACATCTACCACAGCGTCAATAGAGCGGATGCCGCAGCGACGCAGCTTCTCGCGCATCCACAGCGGGGTTGGCGCAGTGACGTCGATACCCTTGACCACGCGGCCCAGGTAGCGCGGGCAGGCGTCGGCGGCGTCAATGCGGATAGGCAGCGTATCGTTAATCGTTGCGGCAACCGGAGCAATCTCAGGCTCGGTCAGCGGCAGCGCGTTCAGCACGGCCACGTCGCGCGCGACGCCGATAATGCCTAAGCAGTCGGCACGGTTCGGGGTGACGCTGATCTCAATGGTATTATCATCAAGCTTCAGGTAGTCGCGAATATCGGTGCCGATCGGTGCATCCGCTGGTAGTTCAATGATCCCGCTGTGATCGTCGGAAATACCCAGCTCGGAGAAGGAGCAGAGCATCCCTTCGGATGGCTCGCCGCGCAGTTTGGCGGCTTTGATTTTGAAATCACCCGGTAGCACTGCGCCAATAGTCGCTACCGCGACTTTCAGTCCCTGGCGGCAGTTTGGTGCGCCACAGACGATATCAAGCAGGCGCTCACCGCCAACGTTAACCTTGGTCACGCGCAGTTTGTCGGCGTTCGGGTGCTGACCGCACTCAACCACTTCGCCCACCACCACGCCGTTAAAGCTGCCGGCTACGGCGTCAACGCCGTCTACTTCCAGGCCTGCCATCGTAATTTGATCGGAGAGCGCTTCGCTATCGACCGCCGGGTTAACCCATTCACGTAACCACAGTTCACTGAATTTCATTATTTTTTCCTGCCTTTATTTAAACTGTTTAAGGAAACGCAAATCGTTTTCGAAGAACGCGCGTAAGTCGGTAACGCCATAGCGCAGCATGGTCAGACGCTCCATCCCCATGCCAAACGCAAAGCCAGAGTAAACTTCAGGATCGATGCCCACGTTGCGCAGTACGTTCGGATGCACCATACCGCAGCCCAGCACCTCCAGCCATTTGCCATTTTTACCCATTACGTCCACCTCAGCGGAAGGTTCGGTAAACGGGAAGTAGGACGGACGGAAACGTACCTGCAGATCTTCCTCAAAGAAGTTATTCAGGAAGTCGTGCAGGGTGCCCTTCAGATTGGTAAAGCTAATGTTTTTATCAACGATCAGCCCTTCCATCTGGTGGAACATTGGGGTGTGGGTCTGATCGTAGTCGTTACGATAGACGCGGCCCGGGGCGATAATGCGGATTGGCGGCTGCTGGTTTTCCATGGTACGGATCTGCACCCCAGAGGTCTGGGTACGCAGCAGTCGGGTAGCGTCAAACCAGAAGGTGTCATGGTCAGCGCGCGCCGGGTGATGTCCCGGAATGTTCAGGGCATCAAAGTTATGGTAGTCGTCTTCAATTTCCGGACCGGTTGCCACGGTAAAGCCCAGCTCGCCGAAGAAGTTCTCAATACGGTCGATGGTGCGGGTGACCGGATGCAGACCGCCGTTCTCGATGCGGCGGCCCGGCAGAGAGATATCGATGGTCTCCGCTGCCAGACGCGCGTTCAGCGCTGCGCTCTCAAGAGCTTCTTTGCGGGCGTTGAGCGCCTGCTGTACCTGCTCTTTGGCTTCGTTAATCACCGCACCGGCGGCTGGACGCTCTTCAGGCGGCAGCTCACGCAGGGTTGTCATCTGAAGGGTCAGCTGCCCTTTTTTGCCCAGATATTCAACGCGCACATTATCTAATGCGGCAATATCTGAAGCCTCGTTAATGGCTGCCGTGGCGTTGGCAACCAGCTCTGCGAGATGTGACATGGTTTTCCTCATTATGTCGGTGCAGACACCGTTATGGTGATCTCATATTTTTTACATACAGGCATAAAAAAAGCCTCCCTGGGGAGGCTTTCTGGCGCTGTTTTTCGTTTCTTCTTTCACGCGCAAGCCCCCTGGGATCAGGTGCTAAAGTAAAAAAAGAAGCGGAAAATAGCAGCATTCATGCTTGCGTTACCTTGTGTGGAAAGGAATAAAAAGAGGGAGCCAGGCTCCCTCTCTCTAACTGGCTTATGCCAGAGCTGCTTTCGCTTTTTCGACCAGGGCAGAGAATGCCACTTTGTCGAATACAGCGATGTCAGCCAGGATCTTACGGTCGATTTCAACAGAGGCTTTTTTCAGGCCGTTGATGAATTTGCTGTAAGAAATACCGTTCTGACGTGCTGCTGCGTTGATACGCGCAATCCACAGTTGACGGAACTGACGCTTTTTCTGACGACGGTCACGATAAGCGTACTGACCTGCTTTGATAACAGCCTGGAAGGCAACGCGGTATACGCGTGAACGCGCACCGTAGTAGCCTTTAGCTTGTTTCAAAATTTTCTTGTGACGTGCACGTGCCATTACACCACGTTTTACGCGAGCCATGATGCTCTCCTGTATCTATTCTTAAAAAAGGTTAAAAGGTAAACGACTTATGCGTACGGCAGGCACGCGATGACCAGGCCCAGATCGCCTTTAGAAACCATGGCTTTCGGACGCAGGTGACGTTTACGCTTGGTAGCTTTTTTGGTCAGAATATGACGCAGGTTAGCGTGCTTGTGCTTAAAACCACCTTTACCGGTTTTTTTAAAGCGCTTAGCAGCACCGCGTACGGTCTTAATCTTTGGCATTTTAATAATTTCCACTTCGCATTGTTAATAAACGAAACAAAGGCGAACCAGACCCGTGAGCTTGTGGCCCACAGGTATGATTACTTGATGGCCTTACTGTTTCTTCTTCGGAGCAAGCACCATGATCATCTGGCGGCCTTCGATCTTCGTAGGGAAGGATTCGACTACTGCCAGTTCAACCAGATCTTCTTTCACGCGGTTAAGCACTTCCATACCGATCTGTTGGTGGGCCATCTCACGACCGCGGAAACGCAGTGTGATCTTGGCCTTGTCGCCCTCTTCGAGAAAGCGAATCAGGCTGCGGAGTTTTACCTGATAGTCGCCTTCATCTGTACCAGGTCGGAACTTAATTTCCTTAACCTGGATAACTTTTTGCTTCTTCTTCTGTTCCTTAGAAGATTTGCTCTTTTCATAGAGGAACTTGCCGTAATCCATTATACGGCAAACGGGCGGCTCGGCGTTAGGGCTAATTTCAACTAAATCTGCCCCGGCTTCTTCAGCTTTTTCCAGAGCTTCTCTTAGACTCACAATGCCAAGCGGCTCGCCTTCCAGATCTGTTAAGCGAACTTCTGTGGCGCGAATCTCGCCATTGATACGATTCGGACGCGCCGTTTGAACTCGTTTTCCGCCTTTAATACCTTATTCCTCCAGTTGTTGAAGACTGCGGCTGCGAATCTCTTGTTGCAGCTTCTCGATAACGTCATTTACGTCCAGGCTACCCAAGTCTTTACCACGACGGGTACGCACGGCTACTTTGCCGGCCTCAACCTCTTTGTCACCACAAACCAGCATATAAGGGACACGACGTAAAGTGTGCTCGCGGATTTTAAAGCCTATCTTCTCGTTTCTCAAGTCCGCTTTTACTCGAATGCCCGCATTTTGTAGTTTCTGCGTCAATTCGTTAACGTAATCGGCCTGAGAATCGGTAATGTTCATCACAACTACCTGCACCGGCGCAAGCCAGGTGGGGAAGAAGCCCGCAAACTCTTCGGTCAGGATGCCGATAAAGCGCTCCAGAGACCCAAGAATGGCGCGGTGAATCATCACTGGCACCTGACGCTCGTTGTTTTCGCCTACGTAGGAGGCGCTCAAACGAGACGGCAGGGAGAAGTCCAGCTGTACCGTTCCGCACTGCCATGCACGATCGAGGCAGTCATACAGCGTAAATTCAATTTTCGGACCGTAGAACGCGCCTTCACCCAGCTGATACTCAAACGGGATGTTGTTCTCTTCCAGCGCGACTGCTAAATCCGCCTCAGCACGATCCCACATCTCGTCGCTGCCGATACGCTTTTCCGGACGAGTGGAGAGTTTGACGACGATCTTCTCGAAGCCAAAGGTGCTGTACATATCGTAGACCATACGAATACAGGCGTTCACTTCATCACGCACCTGCTCTTCTGTACAGAAGATGTGGGCGTCATCCTGAGTGAACCCGCGTACACGCATCAGGCCATGCAACGCGCCCGACGGCTCGTTGCGGTGGCAGCTACCAAACTCTGCCATACGTAATGGCAGGTCGCGGTACGATTTTAGACCCTGATTGAAAATTTGCACGTGACCAGGGCAGTTCATAGGTTTGATGCAGTACTCACGGTTCTCAGAAGAGGTGGTGAACATGGCATCTTTGTAGTTGTCCCAGTGGCCGGTTTTTTCCCACAGCACACGGTCCATCATGAACGGGCCTTTTACTTCCTGATACTGGTACGCTTTCAGCTTGGAGCGAACAAACGTCTCCAGCTCACGGAAGATAGTCCAGCCATCATTATGCCAGAAAACCATGCCCGGTGCCTCTTCCTGCATGTGATACAGGTCGAGCTGCTTACCTATTTTACGGTGGTCGCGTTTCGCGGCCTCTTCCAGACGCTGCAGATAAGCGTTAAGCGCTTTTTTATCTGCCCACGCCGTGCCGTAGATACGCTGCAGCATCTTGTTGTTGCTGTCGCCGCGCCAGTAGGCTCCTGCGATTTTCATCAGTTTAAAGTGATGGCAGAAGCGCATGTTCGGCACGTGCGGACCGCGGCACATGTCGATGTACTCTTCATGATGATAGAGGCCGGGCTTGTCATCATGGGCGATGTTTTCATCAAGGATGGTGACTTTATAGCTTTCGCCGCGCGCAACAAAGGTTTCACGCGCTTCGTGCCAGCTTACCTTTTTCTTGATGACGTTGTAGTTCGTTTCGGCGAGCTCGTGCATACGTTTTTCGAGCGCGTCGATATCTTCCTGGGTCAGCGTATGGTCAAGATCGATATCGTAGTAGAAGCCGTTATCAACAACCGGACCGATGGCCATTTTGGCATGGGGCCACAGCTGTTTGATGGCATGACCTAACAGGTGCGCGCAGGAGTGGCGGATAATTTCCAGACCATCCTCATCTTTGGCGGTAATAATCGCCAGCTGCGCATCATTTTCGATAAGATCGCTGGCATCCACCAGCTCGCCGTTAACGCGACCCGCAATGCAGGCTTTCGCGAGGCCTGGGCCGATATCAAGGGCAACATCCATTGGACTAACGGGGCGATCAAACTGGCGTTGGCTGCCGTCAGGAAGGGTAATTACAGGCATGTGAGATCCTTAATTTGCAGTGGTGACCCACACGAAAGGTCACATACAAAACTATTTTCAAATTATTATCAACGACTTAAAGCAGGTTTTCGTCTTCACTCTGACAAACTTGTACAGAAAACACGCTGCACCCTGCTCGGCTGTTGATAAGCTCACCCCTGATACTACACGTCTAATCAGCGAGTTAAAAGGCTGGCGTTGCATTCAATTTGCTTTACCAGGCTATTTATCTATTTCAGTAGGCAACCCGGCGAGTTGTCATAATTGTGTAAAATTAAATAAGGAAAAGCCTTAGCAATAAAATTAATAAGGCCACTAAAAGCATTACGCCTGGCGTAGAGAAAGATTGACAAAAAAAGACGCTATTTATCGGACGATATATCCCTGGTACGCAAATAGACGTGCTAGGGTAGTGTTTCCACTTAACGGACCGGAGGGGTTATTCCAAACCTCAAATTTCAGTGTCCCGTCTGCAATGGCTTTAGGTTTCGGTTTTCAATGTACAATGCTGAAAAGAAGCTTCCTCATGGCGCAATATGTGCAACCTGTGGGGAACGACTTACTGCATCGATGTGCATTCCCGCGACCAGGTTAATGAATAAAGTGACAGGTTAAATAAAGGCTTCGCAAGAGGCCTTTTTACTGTTCAGGCTTTACCCTCAGGAACAAGCGCGTTAATAACCGTCTCCATTGCCTGACGTGTCAGCTCGCTACGTTTGACCCGTTGGTTAGCCAGGGCGGTACGCAGCACGCCAGCAATAACAATATGCTTCGGCTCCTGGCCTAAATCGCGCATCTCTAGCACAACTTTTCCCACCACGCGGCACATCTCATCATACAACTCGCTCTCTTTTGCCTGATTACCCATGGTGCCCTCTCTCTGTTTGTTGCTGAATTTTAAGGCATAGCACATAGAAAAACCCTGCAAACGTCAAGCGATCCGGCGCACTATACCGATATTTAGGCGTCTGCATGCCGGTGCTACCGTTTTTCATAGGTCGTATTGGTGTAAAGTTAAGCCAAATTTTGCCGATGATATAGCCTACATTGGGCAAACAGCATCGCGACACGACACATGCAATCGATAAATCATAACGGTATTGCAGGCCTCAATCTGAAAGCCCGGCCGGGAACCGCTTCGATCCTTCAGCAATCGATCGAAAGGCTCGCGTCCGGAGTGCGGATTAATGGTGCAAAGGATGATGCCGCAGGTCTCGCTATTGCCAACCGGATGGGCGCAAACATAAACGCTGATACCGTGGTTTCCCGTGGGCTTGATGACGCTATCAGCCTCGCGCAAACCGCAGAGAGCAGTCTCGGTTCGATAAGCTCCATGCTCATTCGTGCCAAAGGTCTGGCTATTCAGTCGATCAACGACTCGCTCTCGGAGAGCGATCGCGCCAGTATCCAAAACGAATTTGCCAGCATTCTTGCCGGAATCGACAGTATCTCTGAAGGTACCGAGATCTTTGGTCTCTATCCGTTGGCGACGGAAAACCCTGAACTGCCGCCAGCGTTGCTGGGTAACGTTGCACCGGTAAATACCAAGTTCCCGGTGGCAAACAAAGATTACTCCTTCACCTCCGGCATTATTCCGCTGGCCTATATTCCGGCCGGTTCGACCAATATCGCCATTACCATTAACTCCCTTGGTGCAGATGATGATATTCAACTCTTTACCCGCGACGGTAAACATTTAGCAGGCACGCCAATTAACGGTAGCGATGCGGACTATACCTGGGTGAGTAACAGCATCAACGATACCGCCAGCGCAAATACGCGCCTGCTCTCCCAGGCCAATGGCTTCCAGAGCGGTGCCACCTACGATGACTCTCTGCTGATTGAGGGCGGCGCAGCATGGGATATTAACGGCAGCGACTCCCTAAGCTATAACGGTATGAACATCACCTATAGCGGCGATGGCGATCGCTATGAGGACAGCACTACCGGTGGCTTTAACGACGGTAACAACGGTACAAACCTGCTGGAACGGGTCACTATCGACAATGTGAGTGAAGATTTGATCGTTGTCGTGGTAGGCAACGGTTCGTTCACCAGCAAGCTGACATGGGGAAATCTGGAAGCGCCGACCGCCCAGCCAACTTCGCCGCCGAAAAAGAGTATCCCTTATCAGGTGGTTACCAGCGCCAACTTTGGCGATGAAATCCGATCAACAACCCTGGAGCCTACCCCTGCGGATACCAAAACGCTCGGTATCAATGACGCCCGCCTGGATACCGTCCAGTCGGCTCGCTCGTCAATGGGTAAACTCGACAATGCGCTGGCTAAAGTAGATGGTTATCGCTCGCAGTATGGCGCGGCAATCAACCGCTTTGAATCCAGCAAGTCGGTGCTGGCACAGCAGAAGGTGGCGACGCAATCCGCGCAGAGCCGTATCCAGGATGCTGATTATGCACTGGAAACCAGCAAAATGATCAAAGCGCAAATTTTGCAGGAGAGCCAAAATGCGGTGCTGAAAATAGCGAACCAGGCACCTGAAAATCTACTTTCATTATTACGCGGATAACTACGTTAATTAGAAAAGTTTACACAGAATGACAGATATAAAAAAACCGGGACAGCATGCTCCGGTTTTTTGCTTAATCAGGCAGATGCCTGTAGGTAAAATAGCGGGATAGATTAAACGCTAACAACATTAATACCATTCGCCGGCAACAAGGGTCCTGGCGTTGAAAGCATCATCCGTAGAGCGTCCCGTATTTTGCGAACCAGGCTGAATATTTGAGCCAGCCTCAGTATCCGTGACACTGAACGTAGCGCTTGGGTAGGTGGTTTGACTGGCAGTGTTATAGCTTGGCTGAGCCGCGAAAGCGCCAAAAGAGAGTGCAGAAAGCACCGTGGCGGCAGCGAGTGTTTTGATTGTTTTCATGATCTTTCTTCTCTATTTGAATTAATACATTACTGCGAAGGCTTTTTTTTGCCTGTGCGTAAAGTGTAGATCTAGATCACACTTTTGCCTAGTCAGTTTATTTATCAAAAAGTGTCAAATAAATTGAATGTGTTGCTGCAGATGAAATTAAGGAGAGAAAAAGGAGAAACGCTTTTCTCCGGGAAATAAAACGTTGTTGCAGGGTTTAATAGCACGCAGTGTTAATGTTGAAGCGGGCCGGAATAACCGGCCCAAAATCAATTACATTTTGTAGCCCAGCGAAACGACGGTGCGACGATCGGTGTGCTCCGGCGCGGATGCCGGCGGCTCAGAGTTCCACGTCACGTTGTAGGCCACCTTCAGCCCAAAGTGCTCGTTGATCGCCACGTTGAGCGCGGTCTCGGAGTTTAACGTCGTATCATCTGCGCCAAATACCGATACACCTTGGGTAAATTTGGCGTTATCGGTGAACTGCCAGGTATACGCGCCGGAAGCATAGCCCAGCGGCTGGGTTTCGCTGTCGCCGTCGGTGTACTCGTCATAGCGGACACCCGGACCGAATTCAAAGCGCAGGCTGTGCACCGGACCATTCAGGAACTGGCGACCGTAACCGGCGGTGAAAATATCACGCTGGCGATAGCCGTTGTAGCGGTCGGTAAGCCAGCTCGCCTGGCCAAAAAGATAGTCAGCGTCGGTCACGTTATAACGTGCACGACCGCCCACGGCATACTTTTCTGAAGAGCGCTCATCGTTAGAAGAGGTATTGCTGGCGTTTCCCCATAGTGACCATGCGGTCGTGTTACCGTACCAGGTCAGCGTTGAGTCAGCGGTCAGGGAGGAACTTTTCGTATTACCTGATTGGTTCAGGTAGCCTGCATTCACATTACCTTCGAAGGGTTTCTGTGCTGAGGAGGGATCGTCCATGACAGTAAAAACGGTATCATCTGCGGCAGCATTGATTGACGCAAGCACGCCTCCCGCCAGGATAACTACAGCGGGTACTGTCTTCAAAAGCTTCATTTATAAAGAGTCCGTACAGCAAAAAAAAGAGGACCTACGGTCCTGGAAACTTCCTTCAGGATCAATGTTTAGCAATCTGAAGAAAGGTAACAAATTATAAAAAGGCTCAAATAACATAGCAATGTATTCTTCTTTCGTTTTTTGAATAAGAGCGCTCCCAAACCCCCGATAAACGTATAATGCTTTTCTTTGACCTTGATGCGTATTTATTCGGAAAATCATGCTGTTATTTACTTTCCCTTCCCACCATTCAGTGCCAGGCTTAGGGCAACCATGTGAAAGGAGATGAAAATGACAGCAGTCTATACTCTGACCCTGGCCCCGTCGCTGGACAGCGCGACGCTGACTCCCCAGATCTATCCCGAAGGCAAGCTACGCTGCACCGCGCCGGTTTTTGAACCCGGCGGCGGCGGCATTAACGTGGCGCGCGCCATCGTGCATCTCGGCGGACGCGCTACGGCCATCTTTCCCGCAGGCGGCGCGACGGGAGAACATCTCGCCACTCTGCTGGCCGATGAAAGAGTCACCACAGTCCAGGTCGCGACCCACGACTGGACGCGGCAGAACCTGCACGTCCACGTTGAGTCCAGCGGCGAGCAGTACCGCTTTGTCATGCCCGGGGCTGCGCTGAGCGACGATGAGTTCCGCCAGCTTGAAGAACAGGTACTGACTATAGAGAAGGGATCGCTGCTGGTGATCAGTGGCAGCCTGCCGCCAGGTGTCCCGGTAGAAAAGATGAGCCAGCTGATTAAGGCTGCGCAGAACAACGGCATTCGCTGCATCATTGACAGCTCCGGTGACGCGCTGGCCGCGGCGCTGGAGATTGGCGGCATCGAGTTGGTGAAGCCGAACCAGAAAGAGCTGGCGGCGCTGGTCAACCGGGATCTCACTCAGCCTGACGACGTCCGCAAGGCCGCCCAGGAGCTGGTCAACAGCGGCAAGGCAAAACGTGTAGTGGTCTCCCTCGGTCCGCAGGGTGCGCTGGGCGTAGACGAGCAGCAGTGCGTGCAGGTTGTTCCTCCTCCGGTTAAAAGCCAGAGTACGGTGGGCGCAGGTGACAGTATGGTCGGTGCGATGACCCTGAAGCTGGCAGAAAATGCTTCGCTGGAGGATATGGTGCGCTTCGGGGTTGCCGCTGGCAGCGCCGCCACTATCAACCACGGTACGCGCCTCTGTGCGCAAGAGGACACACAAAAAATATATGATTATCTTTGCCAGAAATGATAATCGTCTATCCTGAAAAATAGTGCGATAACAATGAGGTGAGCTATGGCCAGTGGGGATATCACTCGCTACGTAATAACGGTAAAGTTTCACGAGCATAGTTTGACTGAAATCAACGAGCTTAATAACACCTTCACGCTTGCCGGGTATCTCCTGACCCTGAGCGATGACGAGGGCAAGGTTCATGAACTGGGAACCAATACGTTCGGCCTGGTCAGCCCGCTTAATGAAGATGATATTAAGACACAGGCGTTAGCGCTGGCGGAAAGCGCCATCGATCAACGACCTGAGATTAACGTTACGACCTGGGAGAACTGGCTGAAGACGCAGCAGCAATAAGTGCGATCGCGCTCGCCTGGCTTCCAGGCTGTGCGCGAAATCGTATTTTATGCTGCGTTAGCGCGCTAACCTTTAATCTGGCAGATTGCAGGGGAGAGAGAGCATGTGGCAAGCGGTGAATCGTCTGTTAAACGAGCAGCTTGGTGAAGGTGAAATTGAGCTGCGGAATGAACTGCCGGGTGGAGAGATCCATGCCGCATGGCACATTCGCTTCGGTGGTCGCGATCTGTTTGTGAAGTGTGATGCGCGCGAGATGCTGCCCATCTTCACCGCCGAAGCGGATCAGCTAGAGCTTCTGGCGCGCAGCCATACGGTCAGCGTCCCGGAGGTGGCGGCGGTAGGCAGCGATCGCGACTACAGCTTTCTGATCATGGCCTACCTCCCTGCCCGCCCGCTGGATGCGCATAACGCCTTTCTACTCGGCCAGCAGTTGGCCCGGCTGCACCAATGGAGCGAGCAGCCGCAGTTCGGCCTCGACTTCGACAACGACCTCTCTACCACGCCGCAGCCAAACGCTTGGCAGCGCCGCTGGTCAACTTTTTTCGCCGAGCAGCGTATCGGCTGGCAGCTTGAGCTGGCGGCAGAGAAAGGTCTCGCCTTTGGCAATATCGACGCCATCGTTGAACATATTCAGCAGCGCCTTGCCACCCACCAGCCGCAGCCCTCTCTGCTGCACGGCGACCTGTGGTCAAATAACTGTGCGCTGGGCCCCAACGGCCCCTATATTTTTGACCCAGCCTGCTACTGGGGCGACAGAGAGTGCGATCTGGCGATGCTGCCGCTGCATCCGGAGCAGCCGCCACAGATCTATGATGGCTATCAGTCGGTGCTGCCTCTGCCGAACGATTTCCTGGAGCGTCAGCCCATCTACCAGCTCTACACGCTGTTTAATCGGGCGATCCTCTTTGGCGGGCAGCATCTGGTGACGGCCCAGCAGGCGCTGGACAGGATCCTGGCCGCGTAATCGGCGCGGCCAACAGCCCAATTGACGCCCCGGCTACATAAACCCGAGCAGGGTAAAGAAGAAGTAGCCAGCAATGATGACAATCACCGGCAGCACGTACAGCGGGAAGATTTGCAGGAAGATGGTATGGCGCGGCACAACGATACGCGACTCGATCTGTTCGCGGGTTAGGCCGTCCGCTCCCTTCGCCTTCTCAAGGATGAGCTGATCCTCAACGCCCTCACGCAGGAAGCGGGTCTGACGGCTCATGCGCGCCCCGGAGGCCTGTAGCGCCAGGCCGACAAAAATCAGGGCGTAAATAATCCAGAAGCCAATATTCAGCTTGTGGTGAAAATCCGGCGTCGGCGAGTTGTACCAGAAAACATTGAGAAACGGCGTATTAAAACGCATCATCTCAATCATGACATGGGCGAAATCCAGCATTACGGCGTTGATCCCCGGCTGCTTCTCGCTGTGATCGTACATAAATTTGAATACGGAAATCAGGGTGGAAACCACCGCCGGGATAAAAATCACCCATCCCAGAACGCGCTTGAGCACGGCAATGCGTCCAGCTTGTTGATACGTCATGAATTCCCCTTGTTTAAGACGTTCTATTTGCGGGTTAAGTCTACCTTCTGAACGGGATTTTCGCCCGCCTTTAAAAGCGTTATCCTCGTCCAACAGCCATAATGAACGTTCATCTGTCTATTTATTCCACTCACAAGGAGAGGTTGTTATGTCAACCCCGCGTCAGATCCTCGCCGCTATTTTTGATATGGATGGCTTGCTTATCGACTCCGAGCCGCTTTGGGACCGGGCCGAGCTGGAGGTGATATCCAGTCTGGGCGTCGATGTTACCCGTCGCCATGAGATGCCTGATACGTTGGGCCTGCGTATCGATATGGTGGTCGATCTCTGGTACGCCATGCAGCCCTGGAGCGGCCCGGGGAAACAGGAGGTGACAGACAGGATCATCCAGCGCGCTATCTCACTGGTCGATGAGCAACGTCCGCTGCTGCCCGGCGTGCGTGAGGCGCTGGCACTCTGTAAAGCGAAAGGATTAAAAGTCGGCCTGGCGTCGGCCTCGCCGCTCTATATGCTGGAGAAAGTGCTGTCGCTTTTCGAGCTGAGCGACTATTTTGATGCCCTGGCGTCGGCGCAGACGCTTCCCTACAGCAAACCCCATCCGCAGGTCTACCTCGACTGTGCGGCGAAGCTCGGCGTCGATCCTCTCTCCTGTGTAGCGCTGGAGGACTCGGTCAACGGAATGATTGCGGCAAAAGCGGCCCGTATGCGCGCCATCGTCGTGCCTGCGGAGGAGAACCGCCACGATCCGCGCTATGCGTTGGCAAACATTAAGCTTGAGTCGCTAGCCCAGCTGACGGAGCACGATTTGCGCGGATAACGCGCATTTTACCGCCCTGAGAAAAAAAATGTAAAACGGTGACAAAGTGTTACACCGTCACCTCTTCCGCCTACTGTACAAAAACCCTATACTGTATACTTCGACAGTTGAGTGAGTATGATCATGACGGCGGAAGGACACCTCCTTTTTTCCATTGCCTGCGCGGTGTTTGCCAAAAACGCCGAGCTTACCCCTGTGCTTGCGCAAGGGGACTGGTGGCATGTCATACCCTCAGCCATTGTCACCTGCCTGCTCCCGGATATCGACCATCCGAAATCGTTTCTCGGCCAGCGTCTGAAGTGGATCTCGAAACCGATCGCTCGGGCCTTTGGCCATCGCGGCTTTACGCATAGCCTGCTGGCGGTGTTTATTGCCGTGACGCTTTTCTATCTTAAAGTGCCTGATAGCTGGTTTATCCCTGCCGATGTTTTGCAGGGCATGGTGCTGGGCTACCTGAGCCATATTTTGGCCGATATGCTGACCCCCGCCGGCGTACCGCTGCTTTGGCCCTGCCGCTGGCGCTTCCGCCTGCCTATTCTTAGGCCGCAGCGCGGTAACCAGCTTGAGCGCGTGCTCTGTATGGTGCTGTTTACCTATGCCGTCTGGATGCCGCAGAGCGTACCCGATAACAGCGCCGTGCGCTGGTCTTCTCAGGTTATCAATACTGTGCAAGGTGAGTTCACTCGCTTTATAAATCAGCAATCCGGTCATTAACCAGACGAATTTAACCATTTCCTTATAACCCATTCCATTTGGATATAAGACCTAAATCACACTTCTGCTAACCTTGGCGGCAACAGGGCGGCATGCACGTGCCGCCTGATAAAAAACCGTTCAGGAGATCTGAAATGAATTTCCCTTTAATTGCGAACATCGTGGTGTTCGTAGCATTGCTATTTGTGCTGGCGCAAACACGCCACAAGCAGTGGAGCCTGGCAAAGAAAGTGCTGGTCGGTCTGGCGATCGGCGTGGTGTTTGGTCTGGTGCTGCAAGCGATCTATGGTGCAGAGAGCCAGGTGCTGAAAGATTCTATCCAGTGGTTTAACGTAGTCGGTAACGGCTATGTCCAGCTGCTGCAGATGATCGTGATGCCGCTGGTATTTGCCTCTATTCTCAGCGCGGTGGCCCGTCTGCATAACGCCTCCCAGCTGGGTAAAATCAGCGTATTAACCATCGGTACGCTGCTGTTTACCACGCTGATCGCGGCGCTGGTCGGGGTACTGGTAACGAACCTGTTTGGCCTCACCGCCGAAGGGCTGGTACAGGGTACGGCCGAGACCGCGCGCCTGAACGCCATTCAGAGCAACTACGCGGGCAAGGTCGCCGATCTGAGCGTGCCGCAGCTGCTGCTCTCCTTCGTTCCGAAAAATCCGTTTGCCGATCTGACCGGGGCTAACCCGACCTCCATCATCAGCGTGGTGATTTTTGCCGCCTTCCTGGGCGTGGCGGCACTGAAGCTGCTCAAGGACGATGCGCCGAAGGGCCAGCGCGTGCTGACCGCTATCGATACCCTGCAGAGCTGGGTGATGAAGCTGGTACGCCTGGTGATGCAGCTGACGCCGTACGGCGTGCTGGCGTTGATGACCAAAGTCGTGGCAGGCTCCAACCTGCAAGACATTATCAAGCTGGGCAGCTTTGTGGTCGCCTCCTACCTGGGGCTGGGGATCATGTTTGTTGTACACGCGATCCTGCTGGCGGTGAACGGCGTGAGTCCGCTGAAATACTTCCGTAAGGTCTGGCCGGTGCTGACCTTTGCCTTCACCAGCCGCTCTAGCGCCGCCTCCATTCCGCTGAACGTGGAAGCGCAGACCCGTCGTCTGGGCGTGCCGGAGTCTATCGCCAGCTTCTCAGCCTCCTTCGGTGCCACTATCGGTCAGAACGGCTGCGCCGGTCTCTACCCGGCCATGCTGGCGGTGATGGTTGCCCCAACGGTGGGTATTAACCCGCTGGATCCCCTGTGGATTGCGACGCTGGTGGGCATGGTTACCATCAGCTCGGCTGGTGTGGCGGGCGTGGGCGGCGGTGCTACCTTTGCCGCGCTGATCGTCCTGCCTGCGATGGGTCTGCCGGTCACCCTGGTGGCACTGCTGATCTCCGTTGAACCGCTGATCGATATGGGTCGTACCGCGCTGAACGTTAGCGGGTCAATGACCGCCGGGACGCTCACCAGCCAGTGGCTGAAGCAGACCGATAAAGAGGTGTTGAATAGCGAAGAGAGTGCCGAACTGGCGCATCGCTAAACCTCATGCACCCGGCGGCCTTCGCTGCCGGGCTTCTTCTTTCAAGGCCAACGCTACGTCTCGTCAATCTCCCCTTCCTGACGCATCTGCTCTGCCCAACGCTGAGCCGCCTCCGGCATGCTAAACGTCGGTGAACGACGGAAATGCTCCCCCATCAGCACAAACGCCACATACTTACCACGCAGCAGCCAGACATCACGAAACCCCTCCACCTTATTGGCGTGATCGGGTGGCGCAGGCTCCACGCGGGGTACGTAGCTGATAACAGGGCGATTATTTTGACGAAACGGTTTCATAAGCGAGAGTTCACTAAAGCAAATTGCAGATACGGGCAGCCACTATGATAGCCGATCTCACGGTAAAAACACGGTGTTGCTCTATAGTTATAAGGGTTTTGACGTTACATCGGCCACCCTTTCAGCAATGAAAACAGGAGACGAGCACAATGTCGCATAATGAGAAAAACCCACACGGCCATCAATCCCCGGTGCACGATCCCAGTGAGTCCCGACCGGGCCTTGACTCCCTGGCCCCTGAAGATAACTCCCACCGCCCCGATCCCCGCCCCACCCCGCCTGGAGAGCAGCCAACCGCCCCCGGCAGCCTTAAGGCCCCCGATACGCATAATGAGAAGCTCACCGCTCTGGAGACCTTCCGTAAAGGCAGCGACGGTTTTCCCCTGACCACCAACCAGGGAGTACGCATCAGCGACGATCAAAACTCCTTGCGCGCGGGCAATCGCGGCCCGACGCTGCTGGAGGATTTTATCCTGCGGGAGAAAATTACCCATTTTGACCACGAGCGCATTCCGGAGCGTATCGTTCACGCCCGCGGCTCGGCAGCTCACGGCTACTTTCAGCCCTACAAGAGCCTGAAGGATATTACTAAAGCAGATTTCCTCAGCGATCCCGAAAAGATCACCCCGGTCTTTGTCCGCTTCTCTACGGTGCAGGGCGGCGCGGGCTCGGCGGATACAGTGCGTGACATTCGCGGCTTCGCCACTAAATTCTATACCGAAGAGGGGATCTTCGACCTGGTTGGCAATAACACGCCGATATTTTTTATTCAGGATGCGCACAAGTTTCCAGACTTCGTCCACGCGGTGAAGCCTGAGCCGCACTGGGCCATTCCGCAGGGGCAGAGCGCCCATGACACCTTCTGGGACTACGTCTCATTACAGCCAGAGACCCTGCACAATGTCATGTGGGCCATGTCCGATCGCGGTATTCCCCGTAGCTACCGTACCATGGAGGGCTTCGGCATCCACACCTTCCGCCTGGTTAACGCCGAAGGCAAAGGAACCTTTGTCCGCTTCCACTGGAAGCCGGTGGCGGGTAAAGCCTCGCTGGTGTGGGACGAGTCGCAGAAGCTCACCGGCCGCGACCCCGATTTTCATCGCCGCGATCTGTGGGAGGCCATTGAAGCAGGCGATTTCCCCGAGTACGAACTGGGGCTACAGCTGATCCCGGAAGAGGACGAGTTCAAGTTTGATTTTGACCTCCTTGACCCTACCAAGCTGATCCCCGAGGCGCTGGTGCCGGTGCAGCGGGTAGGTAAAATGGTGCTCAATCGCAACCCAGATAACTTCTTTGCCGAAAACGAACAGGCGGCGTTTCATCCGGGCCATATCGTCCCCGGCCTGGATTTTACTAACGATCCGCTGCTGCAGGGGCGTCTCTTCTCCTATACCGATACGCAGATCAGCCGCCTTGGCGGGCCAAACTTCCATGAAATCCCTATTAACCGCCCAACCTGTCCGTATCATAACTTCCAGCGCGACGGCATGCACCGCATGGATATCGACACCAACCCGGCGAACTACGAGCCGAACTCAATCAACGATAACTGGCCGCGGGAAACACCTCCCGGCCCGAAACGCGGCGGCTTTGAGTCCTATCAGGAGCGGATAGAGGGCAATAAGATCCGCGAGCGCAGCCCGTCGTTTGGCGAATACTATGCCCACCCGCGCCTGTTTTGGCAAAGCCAGACCCCGCACGAGCAGCAGCACATTATTGATGCCTTTAGCTTCGAGCTGAGCAAAGTGGTGCGCGAGTACATTCGCGAGCGGGTTGTCGATCAGCTGGCCTGCATCGATACTACACTGGCGCTGTCGGTGGCGAAAAATCTGGGTATCTCCCTGACGGATGAGCAGCTCAACGTTACCCTGCCCAAAGAGGTCAACGGGGTAGCAAGCGATCCGTCGCTAAGCCTCTACGCCCAGCCGGACGCCAGCGTTAAGGGCCGCGTAGTCGCCATCCTGCTTAACGATAAGGTGGTTGCCAGCGAGCTCTTGAGCATTCTGCAAGGGCTGCGGGCGAAAGGCGTACACGCCAAACTGCTCTATTCGCGGATGGGAGTAGTGACAGCGGACGATGGTTCAAGCCTGTCGGTAGCGGGCACCTTTGCCGGATCGCCCTCGGTAACCGTAGATGCAGTTATGGTTCCCGGCGGTGACGTAAGCACTCTGCTGAACAACGGTGATGTCGCCTACTACCTGCTGGAGGCCTATAAGCACCTGAAGGTGATTGCCCTGGCAGGCGATGCGCGTCAGTTCAAACAGACGCTGAAGGTCGATGCGCAAGGCGAAGCGGGCATTGTCGAAGCGGATGACGCAGCTGGCTCCTTTATCGATGATTTCCTGACCCAGCTGGCCGCACATCGCGTCTGGTCCCGGAGCGGAAAAATCAGCGCTATCCCGGCATGACGAACGTCGCGGCATAAAAAAACCGGCGCTTACGCCGGTTTTTTCTTGCTCAGGCTAAAATAGCATTACTTTTTCGGGGCCTGCGGGTCGGTGTCGTACTCCGCACAGGTCTGATAACCCGAATTCATAACGTGGCCGGTCTCATCCAGCGCCACAAAGTAGGTTTCGGTTTTACCATCGCGCTGACCCAGGATATAGGTCTGGCAGGTACCACGAGCGTGGATCATGGTCACTTCTGAGGACGGCTTACCAGCGACCTGCATAACCTGCGCACGGCTCATGCCTTTTTTAACGTCTTTCACTACCGGCGTGGTGACCTGATCTTTAGTACGATCGTAAGCAGTACACCCTGCCAGCATTGCCATAACTGCTGCTGCACCCATAATTCCTGCGAGTTTCATATTCATAATCCTTCCTCTTGTTATCCGCTGTTGTATCAGCGCGTTATCTAAGCCTGGAATATAAAATAACTTTTTTCAACCCGTCGAACACGATGACATAACTTTCGGAAAATTCTAATAAAACTGTTATAAGGTACTAAACCGACGCAAATTACGGCACTCGATGGCGATAGCCTTGTCGTTTCAGTGCCGACGGGTTAGCTTTATTAGAGAGCGATATTGCCACTGGCCCGGCAGGCCACTAACGGAGGATGATTAATGACTCTGCAACAAGAAATTATTGAAGCGCTTGGCGTCAAGCCAACGGTAAATGCGGAAGAAGAAGTTCGCCGCAGCGTAGATTTTCTCAAAGCCTATCTGAAAGCGCACCCGTTTTTAAAAACGCTGGTACTGGGCATTAGCGGCGGTCAGGATTCGACCCTTGCCGGTAAGCTGAGCCAGCTAGCCATCAGTGAACTGCGCCAGGAGACGGGCAACGAAGCATTGCAGTTTATTGCCGTGCGTCTGCCCTACGGCGTGCAGTTTGACGAGCAGGATTGCCAGGACGCGATCGGCTTCATCAAGCCGGACCGCGTGCTGACCGTTAACATTAAATCCGCCGTGCTGGCCAGCGAGCAGGCCCTGCGTGAAGCGGGCATTGAGCTGTCTGATTTTGTTCGCGGTAATGAAAAAGCGCGTGAGCGTATGAAGGCCCAATACAGTATTGCCGGCATGACCGGCGGCGTCGTCATTGGTACCGACCATGCCGCAGAAGCGGTAACCGGGTTTTACACCAAGTACGGCGATGGCGGTACGGATATCAACCCGCTGTTCCGTCTGAACAAACGCCAGGGTAAACAGCTGCTGGCACATTTGGGCTGTCCGGAGCATCTCTACAAAAAAGCGCCGACGGCGGATCTGGAAGACGATCGCCCCTCCCTGCCGGATGAAGCCGCGCTGGGGGTTACCTATGAAAACATTGATGATTATCTGGAAGGCAAAACGCTGGATGAAGGCACCGCCCGCATTATCGAGGGCTGGTACCTGAAAACCGAGCATAAGCGTCGTCCGCCGATCACGGTTTTTGACGACTTCTGGAAAAAATAAATTCCTCAGGCGGCGTAAGCCGCCTCTTTTTTCACCAGCCATAGCCTGCTACACTGGATAAGTAACCAGTATCAGGAGTTTATCTGTGGCAAGGCGTCAATCTGCCCCACGTCTGGATTTTGAGGCGGCGGCTATCTACGAGTATCCCGAACATTTACGACCGTGGCTTGAAGCGTTACCTAAGCATCCCGGCGTCTATTTTTTCCATGGCGAAAGCGAAGCGATGCCGCTCTACATCGGTAAGAGCATCAATATTCGCAGCCGCGTGCTCTCCCATCTGCGCACTGCCGATGAGGCTGCCATGCTGCGCCAGTCCCGGCGCATTACGTGGGTGCGTACTGCCGGTGAAATTGGTGCCCTGCTGCTGGAAGCGCAGCTGATTAAAGAGCAGCAGCCGCTGTTCAACAAACGGCTGCGGCGCAATCGCCAGCTCTGCTCTCTGCTGCTGGCGGGGGAAAAACCGCAGGTTGTCTATGCCCGCGAGGTCGACTTCTCGGCACAGCCGGGGCTGTACGGTCTCTTCGCTAACCGCCGGGCGGCGTTGCAAACGCTGCAAAGCATCGCCGATGAGCAAAAGCTCTGCTACGGCCTGCTGGGGCTGGAGTCGCTGACCCGAGGCCGAGGCTGTTTCCGTTCAGCACTCAACCGCTGTGCGGGGGCGTGCTGCGGTAAAGAGAGCGTAGAGGCGCACAACCAGCGCCTGATTGACGCGCTTGAGCGCACGCGACTGGTGTGCTGGCCGTGGCGCGGCCCGGTTGCGCTGAAAGAGAGCAGCGGAGAGATGACCCAGTACCATATCATCCATAACTGGCTATGGCTGGGTTCGGTAGATTCCCTTGACGAGGCGGCCAGCCTGCCGCGTCCGCAGGCAAGCTTCGATCAGGATGGCTATAAGATCCTCTGCAAGCCGCTGATTACTGGCCTGCACGATATTACCGAGCTGCCCTTGCCCACAGAATAACCTCTGCCCGCCTGCCGTAGCGTCAACGGCAGGCAAACTGTTAAGGTTTAGTGGCCCGGCAGCCAGGTGATTTCGCTAAACAGCAGCTGGCCCTCAGACTTCAACAGCCGCAGCGTGTGATGCCCCTCCTGCCACCAGGCCCCCTGATCGGCAGTCAGCAGCTTATCCCCCAGCTGCCACGCTCCGCTTAAAACAAACACCA
Source organism: Enterobacter sp. C2 (assembly GCF_019880405.1). Taxonomy (NCBI): domain Bacteria; kingdom Pseudomonadati; phylum Pseudomonadota; class Gammaproteobacteria; order Enterobacterales; family Enterobacteriaceae; genus Enterobacter; species Enterobacter sp. C2. The sequence goes on along the minus strand of NZ_CP082269.1, from coordinate 1,765,775 downwards.
CCCCACCTCGTGAGGCAAAGGTTGTAAAGGTGCGATCGGCAACGCGCACTTTCGCCTGACAGCGATCCCGGCGGGTCATGATATTAAAATCCATCGACATCTGACCGTCGGAAAGCTGCGCCTTTACTGGCTGCTCGCCAGCAAAGGTAAAGGGCTGAAGACGCTTAAGCGTGTGGTTAAAGGCACTGCCGCCGTCGAGCGTCACCTCTCCCCCTTCAATCAGGGTGATCACCCGATCTACGCCGGTAAACTGGGGAAAACCGCCGTTGCTGGCCAGGGAGGCAATACTGGCGCGCCAGTCGAAATCACGAGTTGCAGCCGGGAAGCAGCAAATTTCACGGGTCTCGCCTGCACCATTACGCCACAGGTTGACCGGCATTTTACGAATATCAAAGTATTCCATTATCACCCTCAATGACGCGCACGCGCGTCCGCGCAACGGTCAAGGCCGCCACGCTTTTTTGTTATCGATTGCTGTTCTGAATGAGCATACCGCTTCGTTAGCGGCTAACAAAGAGGGGAACAAAGAAAAAACCGCCGGGCCTGTCCACAGCCCGATGGGGGATGTGAACAAGACCGGCGGTCTTGAGAAAGTGTGCCGAGTTACTCAGCAGACTCAGGCATTCTACCTTCTGGCGCTTTACGTTCTGTCAGACGCTTCTCAAAATTGGCATTAAACTGCTTTTTCTGCTCTGGCGTCAGAATGTTATAGATTTTGTTCTGGGTTTCCATATGCGCCAGCATACGGGCTTTGTTCTGATCGGCCATTTTGTCAATCTGTGCTTCAGCTTTCGCCTTGTCGAAGGTGTCGCTGGCGATGATGCTATGGGCAGCGCGGCGCTCATCCAGAGAAGGGCGCTTCATCTGGTCACGCTGGCTCTTCATGATCTCACGGATCTGCTGTTTCTGCGCGTCGGTCAGGTTGAGGTCTTTAAACATCATATCGTGATGCGGACCCATTTTGCCTTTATGGTGCATGGCTGCGCCGTTGTCCGCTGCGGCGGTGGTTTCGGCAGCGTGGGCAAGGTTAGCAGCGCCGAACGCCAGGGTAGAGGCAACAAACAGAGCGGTTAATTTACGCATAGTCTTCATCCTTCTTTCAGTTATTCTTACTTACGGCACGTTGCCGTGTTGACGAGATTAACTTTACGGCCTTTTTCGTCAATTAATCAGTGCAACGGTAAAACAGTGAAAGTATAAAAAACATTTTCTGCGCAATTGTGAAGACAATATGGAAAAAAGATGGAGAGGTGTAGCAAAAATATTCAAGCAGATGATTTTGAAGGGAATATGGAGGAGCATACTCCTCCATCGATTATTAATAAAGCAGTTTTGTAAGAATAGTCTGCAATAATATCTTAGGCTGACTTTCTATTTCATTCTCACTACGCCATCCGCACCAGCATTAAACCTGCCCGCAGGCCAGGGGCGACGTTTGGGTTCGGAAATAATACATATTCCGTCTCGTGTTGAACCACGTAGCGCGTCTCGCCCTCTTCTGCCAGCAGCGTACCAGCGCTAAACGGCGTGAAGTTGATCGTCTGGGCAGGCATGCAGAGACGGAAATGCTCCCCGAGGCGCGTAATCTGCTGGGCAACCCGATAGCGCAGCACCGGCGCATGCGGGCTCGCCCAGGGCGTTTCGCTGAGCAGCGCTGCCAGCGCATCACGGGTTACAGCGAACTGGCTCAGATCGTTCTCGCCAAAGGGAAGCGCTTTTCCTAACTCAAGGGTGCAGGCCAGGGCGTTAAAGCGCTCGCAGCTAAAATGGGTAAAGGTGCCCCCCGGCGACTGGTGAAAGACCAGCGCCTCCAGCCCCGCCTCTTCCAGCCAGTGCAGGAATGCTTCATCCCACGGTGTTGTGCGGGCGGGTAAAACGCCGAAGCGCGGGTGGTGAGAGGCGCGGATCGCGGTATGCAGATCGAGATGCCAGCGCGTCTCTGTCCTGCTATCAGTAAAAAAGCGATCCACGGCCTGCTCAAGCTGCTCAGCTCGTTCGGTCTCAAGGCTGGGGGGATAACTCTGCCAGCGCTGGCCAAACAGGCGGTTGAGATCGACATGCAGATAGCGCTGATAGGTACGCAGCGCGTCGGGGTTGCCTAATATCACCAGCATGCGCCAGCGCAGCGCCACTGAACCGGTGAACAACGCGGCCAGCAGATCATCAACGATCTCTACCGGCGCGGTTTCATTCCCATGAATGCCCACCGAGAGCACCATGGCGCGATCCACGGGCTGATGCGGCGTGAGTTCCAGCAGCCCCTTACCGTGCCAGCGCCAGCTAAAGGTGACAGTGTCACCTTGCGTTTTATCAGGATGCGTCCCAGCCAGCGTTAAAGCGAGAAAATCGTGCATTACATCTCCCTTAACGCTGGAAAGCGTAGACTGAGCCAAGATTCAGCAGCTGAGAGAGCTGGTCTAACGCCTCCCTGCCCTCACGCAGCAGCTGCGGATCGGCAAGGTCAGCCTGAGTCAGACGATCGCGATAGTAGCGATCTACCCAGCCATTAAGCTGATTAAAAAGCGCGTCATTCATCATCACTGCGGGGTTAACCGCCTGCCGCTCCGCCTCCGTTAGTACCACGCGCAGGCGCAGGCAGGCCGGACCACCGCCGTTTGCCATACTTTCACGCAGATCGAACACCTTTAGCTCGTGGATCGGATTATCTTCTGCCAGCAGGCCGTTGAGATAGCGCCAGACGCCTGCATGCTGCTGCGACTCCTGGGGCACGACCAGCACCATTGACCCATCCTCCCGGCTCAGGAGCTGGCTGTTAAACAGATAGGTCGCCACAGCATCCTTCACCGATACTGCCTCCTCCGGTACCTGAATGGCCTGAAATCCCGGCACCCGCTCCGCCAGATGGCTCATCAGTCCACACTGCTTAACAAAAGCGCGTTCGTGGCAGAACAGCACCTGACGGTTGCTTACCGCAATCACATCGTTGTGAAACACCCCCTCGTCAATGACCGTGGGGTTTTGCTGGGCGAACATCACCCGATCCGGATTAACCTGATTAAGGCGCGCTACCGCCTGACTCGCCTCAAGGGTCTGACGCGCAGGATAGCGCTCGGGTGCGGCGTGACCATGCTCCTCGCGCCCGTAAATAAAGAGCTGAAGACCTGGCTCACCATATTCGCCGCCGAGACGGTTATGGTTTGCCGCCCCTTCGTCGCCAAAGCGTGCCACCTGCGGCAGCGCCGGATGCACGGCGAAGCGTTCCTCTTCGCGGAAAATAGCCCGCAGCAGCGCCTCGGTGGTAGGCGCTTCGCTTGAACGGTGGAACTTGTTGTTCAGGTTAGCGACAGTAAGATGCACCCTGCTGTCCATGGCGTCAGCGGAGGGGCAAACCGTCGCCGCGTTGGCGACCCACATAGAGGATGCCGAGCTGGCCGCCGAAAGCAGCTCCGGCGTCTGCGCTGCCGCTTTCGCTACCACCTGTTCATCGCTGCCGCTGAATCCCAGTTGGCGCAGCACCGCGACGTTGGGCCGCTCCTGGGGAGGGATCACCGCCTGAGGAAAGCCCGCGTCGCTCAGCGCCTTCATCTTCAGCAGGCCCTGCTTCGCCGCCAGCTTCGGGTTAGACACCTGATTACGGTGCTTTGTCGATGCCTCGTTACCAAACGAAAGCCCGGCATAGTGGTGGGTCAGCCCCACCAGGCCGTCAAAGTTTACCTCATGCGCTTTCATGCTCCCTCCCCCGGCGTAAAGTGCAGCCCTGGACTGAGCGTCTCTGGCAGGGTCAAGCTGGGTGACTCCAGGCTCGCCATCGGCCACGCACAGTAGTCGGCGGCGTACCAGGCGCTGGGGCGATGATTTCCCGATGCCCCGATGCCACCAAAGGGTGCGGTGCTTGCCGCGCCGGTGAGCGGCTTATTCCAGTTAACGATCCCGGCCCGCGCCGCCAGCAGCAGCGCGTCAAATTTTTCGCGATCCGCCGAGACCAGTCCGCAGGCCAGTCCGTAGCGGGTGGCGTTGGCCAGCGTAACCGCCTCTTCCCAGCTATCGTAGCGCCAGACGCCCAGCAGCGGGCCAAAGACCTCCTCGTCCGGCACGTCCGCAACGCCGGTGAGATCGATAATGCCAGGAGTGAGCAGCGACGTCCCGGCCTTGAGTCGCTTCGGTGCCAGCAGGGTTCTGCCACCACGCGCCTCGTGGGCCTGCCAGGCCTTGTAAACCTGATCGGCGGCCTGCTCCGAGATTAGCCCGCCAATAAACGGCTGCGGCTCGGCGTTCCAGCTACCGGGCGCAATACGGCCCGCTACCTCTACCAGGCGTGCAAGAAAGGCGTCACCCTCCGCGCCGCGCTTCACCAGCAGGCGACGGGCGCAGGTACAGCGCTGGCCCGCGGTGATAAATGCCGACTGGATAGTCAGATGCACGGCGGCATCGCGATCCGCTATGTCATCCACGATTAGCGGATTGTTTCCCCCCATCTCAAGGGCGAGGATCTTCTCTGGCTGTCCCGCCAGCTGGCGATGCAGCTGGTAGCCGGTGCTGGCGCTGCCGGTAAAGAGCAGACCGTCAAGATCCGGCAGGCCACTCAGGGCCTGCCCGGTTTCACGCCCGCCCTGCACCAGGTTAAGTACGCCAGCAGGAAGGCCTGCCTGCTCCCAGAGCTTCACCACTGCTTCGCCGCTGTGCGGCGTGAGCTCGCTGGGCTTAAACACCAGCGTATTGCCCGCTAGCAGGGCGGGAATGATATGGCCGTTGGGGAGATGTCCCGGGAAGTTATAGGGTCCAAAAACGGCCAGCACGCCGTGGGGACGATGGCGCAGCGTTGCCGCGCCGTCCGCCATTGCCGTCTGCTGCTCGCCGGTTCGCACGTTCCAGGCCTTTACGGAGATGGCGGCCTTGTTAATCATGGCCCCCACTTCTGTCGCCGCCTCCCAGCGCGGTTTACCCGTCTCCCGGGCGATGATCTCCGTCAGCGCGCCTCTATTCTCCTCCAGCAGCGCGGCAAATTTTTCCACCACGGCCTGACGGGCAGCAAAAGGCTGAGACGCCCAACCGGGAAAGGCAGCGCGGGCGGCCTGGCATGCCTGGGTTACCTGCCCGGCATCGGCATCGTTCCCCTGCCAGAGCCGATCGCCATTCACCGGATCGTGTTTTTCACGTCGAGCGCCCTGACCGGTCACCCAGTCACCGTTAATCCATAAGCTCATACACTTTTCTCCTCGGCGCAAAGGCGCACCAGGCGAACCTTGTCGCCCGGCTGGCATTTAAGTACGTCTATCTGGGCGGCGCTCAGCACCAGCCGCTCGGTATCGGGATTAGCGGTCACCAGCATGACGCGAAACTGCTGGTACTGCTCGTTAGCCACCATACAGAGCGGCCACTCTCCTGGCGCTGGCTGCCCTTCGGCCACCTCCACCAGGCGGCTTTTGCGAATAGCGCGCACCCGGTCGATATCACACTCCAGCGTCGGTCCGCCATCGAAAATATCGATATAGTTCCGGTAGCGAAAACCCTCTTTCTCCAGCACGGCACGCGCCGGGGCGGTTTGCGGATGCACCTCCCCAATCACCGCCTGCGCTTCCGCCGACAGGAACTGGGTATAGATCGGATGCTTGGGCATCAGCTCGGCAATAAACGCCTTCTGTCCGATACCGCACAGGCGATCGGCGCGGCTGAAGGACATGGAGAAGAAGGTTTTGCCCAGGCTGTCCCAAAAAGGCGAGTAGCCATCCTCGCTGATCACGCCGCGCATCTCCGCCACCACCTTGTCGTTGAAGCGGTCGCGAAATGCGGCCATGAACATAAAGCGCGATTTAGAGAGCAGGTAGCCGTTGCCCTCCTTCCGCCACTCGGGATCGAGAAACAGCGTGCACAGTTCGCTGCTGCCGGTATGGTCGTTGCTTAAGAACAGCGTAGGCAGCGCGTTGTAGACGTTAAGCTCTTTGGAAGCATGTACCAGGGTCCCGACGCGGTAGTTGTACCAGGGATCGTTCAGGCCGACGGCGACCTCAATGGCGCAGACCCCAGCCACCGTGCCGCTGTCGCTATCTTCCAGCACAAACAGATAGCCCTGATCGCTTTTCGGCAGCTCACCCAACCAGGTCTGTCGCGCCCGAGTAATACGCGCTGCCAGCGTGGCCTCGTCAGCAGGCAGCGAGGTTAGCCCGCCGCCGGTTTTTCCCGCCAGCTGCATCAGGGCGGGCAGATCGCTATGCTCAATCGGACGGATCACCATCATGTTGCGTACCCCGCAAGAAATCGTTCGCAGGCGCGGGAGAAGCGTTCCATGCCGGTGCGGATCTCCTCCTCGCTGATATTCAGCGCCGGGGCGAAGCGCACGACGTTGCCTCCGGCAATCAGCACCATCGCGCCCTCTTCGGCGGCAAGCTGGGCGATCTGCTTGGCTTTGCCGGCCCAGGCGGGATCCAGCTCGCAGCCAATGAGCAGGCCGATGCCGCGGATCTCTTTGAACAGTGCTAAGCGAACATTAATAGCTTCGAGCTGCTCGACGAATGCCTGCTGGCGCTGTTTCACGCCGTCCAGGAAGGCTTTGTTGTTGACGTTATCCAGCAGCTCTCCCGCTACGGCAGCAGCCAGCGGATTGCCGCCATAGGTGGTTCCGTGCGTGCCGACGGTCATCACGCTGGCGTACTCGTCCCGCGTCAGCATCGCGCCAATCGGAAAACCACCCCCGAGGGCTTTGGCCGTGGTCAGCACGTCAGGCGTAACGCCATAGTGCATATAGGCATACAGCTCGCCGGTACGTCCTACGCCCGTCTGCACTTCGTCGAAGATCAGCAGCGCGTTATGGCGATCGCACAGCTCACGCAGCGCCTGTAAGAATTCTGCTTTCGCAGGTACTACGCCACCTTCACCCTGAATGGGTTCAACGAGCACGGCGCAGGTATTATCGTTAATTAACGCCTGGGCGGAGGCGATGTCGTTGAACACCGCGTGGTGGATATCCGGCGGCAGCGGGGCAAAGTCCTGCGAGTAGGCAGGCTGGCCTCCGGCGCTAACGGTAAAGAGCGTCCGGCCATGGAAGGCATTTTTAAAGGCGACGATGCCACTCTTCTGCGCACCATGGCGATCGTGCGCGTATTTACGCGCCAGCTTGAGCGCCGCCTCGTTGGCCTCCGCGCCGGAGTTACAGAAGAAGACCCGGTCGGCAAAGGTGGCGTCGATAAGCCGTTTTGCCAGCCGCAGCGCCGGCTCGTTGGTATAGCCGTTGCCGGTATGCCAGAACCGAGCCGCCTGCTCGCTCAGGGCTCGACACAGCCCCGGATGGGCATGGCCCAGCGCGTTAACGGCAATGCCGCCAGCAAAATCGACATACTCTTTTCCCTGCTGATCCCACAGGCGGGAACCCTCCCCACGGACGGGAATAAAAGGCGCAGGCGCATACACCGGCAGCATCCACTCATCAAAACTCTCACGCGTAACGGGCAAAGACATAGCCACCTCATCAGGTAAATGAAACGTTGTTAATATGTTAATTATTGTGAACATCGGCCCTGTGAATGTAGATTGCACGCATCGTGCCAGCCAGCGATAAAAATGCATAACGCCGGAGCGGTGACGAAATATCAATGTGTTACAGCAGAGCGCTATGCAGATAAATTGCATAAAAAGTGAATAATTTTATTAAGAAGGCCGATGGCGGTGCCTGAGAGCAGCAGATTTATGCAGGTGTAAAATTTAATTCTGGAAGTGTGATCGCAAGCGAAACTTACCGCCGTTTCGCGCCCTAATGCGGTGCGGACTGCTCTTTTTTAGGGCGTGATGGGCATGAGAAATCCAGGGCGGATACGCTGCGATTTTTCTGTTAACATCTGGGCTTACTTATTGCTATGTGGCAGAAAATATGAAATTTGTTTCTTTTAATATCAACGGGCTGCGTGCGCGCCCCCATCAGCTGGCGGCAATCGTAGAGAAACACCAGCCGGACGTGATTGGCCTGCAGGAGACAAAGGTTCACGACGATATGTTCCCGCTCGAAGAGGTCGCAAAGCTGGGCTATAACGTCTTTTATCATGGCCAGAAAGGGCATTACGGCGTGGCGCTGCTTACCAAAGAGACCCCTGTCTCAGTGCGTCGTGGCTTCCCCGGTGACGACGGCGAAGCGCAGCGCCGGATCATCATGGCGGAGATCCCCTCGGCCCTCGGCAATATCACGGTGATCAACGGCTACTTCCCGCAGGGCGAGAGCCGCGACCACCCGACAAAATTCCCGGCCAAAGAGAAGTTTTATGCGGACCTGCAGAGCTATCTGGATAACGAGCTGCAGAAGGACAGCCCGGTGCTGATCATGGGCGATATGAATATTAGCCCAACGGATCTCGATATCGGCATTGGCGAAGAGAGCCGCAAGCGCTGGCTGCGCGGCGGCAAATGCTCCTTCCTGCCGGAAGAGCGTGAGTGGCTGAGTCGTCTGCTGGGGTGGGGGCTGGTGGATACCTTCCGCCACGCCAACCCTGAAACCCAGGATCGCTACTCCTGGTTCGACTACCGTTCAAAAGGGTTCGATGACAACCGTGGGCTGCGTATCGATCTACTGCTGGCCAGCCAGTCGCTGGCAAGCCGCTGCCAGGAGACGGGCATCGATTACGATATCCGTAGCATGGAGAAGCCCTCCGACCATGCGCCGGTCTGGGCCAGCTTCAAGCTCTAACCCTGGCTAACGTAACGCCGGGCGGCGCTAGCGCTTGCCCGGCCTACTCGCGTACTCGCCGCCACACCAGCGGATTGGTGCTCAGCGTGCGCTCGTCGCGCTGGCACTGCAGCAGGACGCCCTCCGCCTTGATCACTGCCCCTTCCGAATAGTTCCGATCTTCATAAATACAGCACAGATTACAGGGCTGCGGGCGCTGCCCGCCCGTGCTAAACACCTCCGGCGGCACGTTTACCTCCACGTCGGGGCGGATGCGGTCGGCCTGTGCACCAGCCGATAAAAGTCCAAGCAGAGCAATCACGTAACGGTTCATCGACGAATTTCCTTTTATGTGCTGATTATCACTATAACGGTAAACCGCGCCGGTTCCTTTAATTTATCTGGCCATCGTTTTTAGTTATGACTCAGGCCCGCTTATAAATTTCCCTTAGGGGGTTAACTTTTCGCTTGCCTGGCAAAGCGGTGCGGGTGGTATAGTCGAAAACGATGCTAAAACGCTCACACAACAACCATAATTTATTATAAGAGGAACTTATCTCTATGGATCAGGCACGCTCTCTGGAATCATTTCTAACTCATGTCCAACGCCGCGACCCGCATCAAAGCGAGTTTGCTCAGGCCGTCCGCGAGGTGATGACTACCCTCTGGCCTTTCCTTGAGGCAAACCCGCGCTATCGCCACATGTCGCTGCTTGAACGCCTGGTAGAGCCAGAGCGTGTGATCCAGTTCCGCGTCGTGTGGGTAGATGATAAGAATCAGGTGCAGGTCAACCGCGCATGGCGCGTACAGTTCAACTCGGCGATCGGCCCGTTTAAGGGCGGTATGCGCTTCCACCCCTCGGTGAACCTGTCGATCCTCAAGTTCCTCGGTTTTGAACAGACTTTTAAAAACGCCCTCACCACCCTACCGATGGGCGGTGGCAAAGGCGGCAGCGATTTCGATCCCAAAGGCAAAAGCGAAGGCGAAGTGATGCGTTTCTGCCAGGCGCTGATGACCGAGCTGTACCGTCACCTGGGGCCGGATACCGACGTTCCTGCGGGCGACATCGGCGTTGGCGGTCGAGAAGTGGGCTTTATGGCGGGGATGATGAAAAAGCTCTCCAACAGCAGCGCCTGCGTCTTTACTGGCAAAGGGCTCTCATTCGGTGGCAGCCTGATCCGGCCTGAGGCGACCGGCTACGGTCTGGTGTACTTCACCGAAGCTATGCTCAAGCGTCACGGCCTGAGCTTCGAAGGGATGCGCGTCGCGGTCTCTGGATCTGGCAACGTCGCACAGTACGCTATCGAAAAAGCGATGGAGTTTGGTGCCCGCGTGGTGACCGCCTCCGACTCCGGCGGCACCGTGGTCGATGAAGCTGGCTTTACGGCAGAGAAACTGGCGCGCCTGTGCGAGATCAAAGCCAGCCGCGATGGCCGTCTTGCGGACTACGCCCGCGAGTTCGGTCTGGTCTGGCTGGAAGGCAAGCAGCCGTGGTCCGTGCCGGTGGATATCGCCCTGCCGTGCGCGACCCAGAACGAGCTGGACGAGGATGCGGCCCGCCAGCTGATCGCCAACGGCGTGAAGGCAGTGGCGGAAGGGGCGAATATGCCCACCACCATCGACGCCACCGATCTGTTCCTTGAGGCGGGCGTGCTCTTTGCGCCGGGTAAAGCCGCTAACGCGGGCGGAGTCGCCACCTCTGGTCTGGAGATGGCGCAGAATGCTGCGCGTCTGGGCTGGAAGGCGGAGAAAGTTGACGCCCGCCTGCACCATATCATGCTGGATATACACAACGCCTGCGTGGAGTACGGTGGGGAAGGCAAACAGACTCACTACGTGCGTGGGGCAAACATTGCCGGGTTTGTGAAGGTGGCCGACGCGATGATCGGCCAGGGTGTGATTTAACTTTCGGCTTGCCCGGCGGCGCTACGCTTACCGGGCTTACGCCGAGTGAACTTTTTCTTATCGCCGCCGCCCGGCGCAACAATCCCTTTAAACTGGCGAACCGGCGTGCTGCGTGCCTGGTCGATCAGCTGATAGAGCGTGCCCACCAGCGGCTGCATAAAGTCCTGGTAGCGGCACTGCTTCTCGCTGATCTGCGTCAGCACCGACTCCCAGTGGGCGGTCATATCCGGTCTGGCGGCCATCTCCGGCAGGGAGTGGATCAGCGCTCGTCCCGCATCGGTAGAGAGAATGCTCCGCCCCTTCTTATGCAGAAAACCGCGCTTAAAGAGCAGCTCAATAATTCCGGCGCGGGTCGCTTCCGTTCCCAGGCCATCGGTGGCGCGCAGGATCTTCTTCAGATCCTTATCCTGTACGAAGCGCGCGATCCCGGTCATCGCCGAAAGCAGCGTGGCATCGGTAAAGGGCCGCGGGGGCTGGGTCTGACGCTCAACCACCTCACCTTTTTCACACAACAGCTCATCGCCCTTCGCCACCACCGGCAGCGGCGTGCCGTCGTTCTCTTCATCACGCTCTTTGCTGCCGAGCAGGGTTCGCCACCCGGCCTGCGCCAGAAAACGCGCCTTCGCCAGGAACTTACCGTTGGCGATATCCAGCTCGATCTCGCACTTGCGGAACACCGCATCCGGGCAGAACTGCATCAGATATTGGCGGGCAATCAGGCCATAGACCTTTGCTTCATTGTCATGCAGGTTTACCGTGCTGCTGCGCGCCGTAGGGATAATCGCATGGTGGGCATCGACCTTTTTATCGTCCCAGCAGCGGTTACGCCGATCCGTATCCACCACCGGTTGCGGGAGTAGATCCGGGGCATGGACGCCAATGGCCTTCATCACGGAATGGCGTCCGGCGAAGTGCTCCTCCGGCAGATAGCGGCTGTCGGAGCGCGGATAGGTGATCAGCTTGTGGGTTTCATAAAGCTTTTGGCAGATATCCAGCACGTTCTGCGCGCTTAGCCCGAAACGCTTCGCCGCCTCAATCTGCAGTGAGGAGAGCGAGAACGGCAGTGGCGCAGGCTCCGACTCCTGCTTGTCGTTATAGCGCGTGACGTGTGCGGGCTGGCCGGAGATGCGTTTGACCACGTGCTCCGCCAGCGTCCGGTTGAGCAGACGCCCCTCTTCATCCTGATGAGGCTCGCAGGCCTCGCTCGGCTGCCAGAGCGCGGTAAAGCGCTCCTCTTTCGGCGTGACGATATGCGCCTTCACCTCAAAGAAATCTTTGGCGACAAAGTTCTCAATCTCTTCATCGCGGCGCACCACCAGCCCCAACACCGGGGTCTGGACGCGCCCTACCGAGAGCACCCCCTGGTAACCTGCGTTGCGCCCCAGCAGCGTCCAGGCACGGGTCATATTGATGCCGTAAAGCCAGTCGGCCCTTGCCCGCGCCAGCGCCGAGACGCAGAGCGGAATAAATTCACTGTTGGCGCGCAGGCGACCAATCGCCCGCTCTACCGCCTGCGGGTTGAGATCGTTAATCAAACAACGCTGGACACGCTGACGCTTCTCCGCCGGGAGCTGGAGGTAGTCGAGCACCTCATCCACCAGCAGCTGACCCTCGCGATCCGGGTCACCGGCGTGGATAATCTCGCTGGCTTCGCCAAGCAGACGTTTGATCACGTTGATCTGCTTGGTGACCGAGGCGCGCGGCTGCAGCTGCCACTTCTCCGGCACGATAGGCAGATCCGCCAGGCTCCAGCGGGCGTAGCGGCTGTCATAGACATCCGGCTGCGCCTGCTCAAGCAGGTGACCGATGCACCAGGTCACCACCTGGCCGTTGCCACACTCGATATAGCCGTCGCCTTTGCGGTGCGGCTTTGGCAGCACGTCGGCAATGGCGCGGCCCAGGCTGGGTTTTTCGGCAATAAACAACCGCATTGCTTAAATAATCTCAATCATTGGGCGACCTGCACGGGCCGTCACCAGCTCGCCGATGGCGCTCAGGGAGATATCAAACTCGGCGGCGGTGGCTTTCACCTCCTCCTCCGCCTCCGGCGAAACCGCCAGCAGCAGGCCGCCGGAGGTTTGCGGATCGCAGAGCAGATCCCGCCATGCCTGCGGCATCGTGCCCATCAGGTGGCCGTAGCTGGCAAAGTTGCGCTGCGTGCCGCCCGGTACCGCGCCCTTAGCAATGTACTCTTCTACGCCGGGCAGCTTGGGCACCGCCTCATAGCGTACCTGCGCCTGCACGCCTGCCCCCTGGCACACCTCGCTCAGATGGCCGAGCAGACCAAAGCCGGTGACGTCGGTCATGGCTTTCACCCCTGGGATGTTCGCAAAGGCTGCGCCAGCGATATTCATCTGGCACATGACGTCCCGCGCCAGCCCCTGGTGCTCCGGTTGCAGCAGCGATTTTTTCTCGGCGGTGGTCAGAACGCCGATCCCCAGCGGTTTGGTCAGGAACAGTTTGCACCCGGCCTCGGCGGTGCTGTTTTTCTTCACCCGCGAGGTCGGCACAACGCCGGTGACCGCCAGGCCAAAAATCGGCTCCGGGGCGTCAATGGAGTGGCCCCCGGCCAGCGCAATCCCCGCCTGCTGGCAGGCAAAGCGTCCGCCCTCGATCACCTCCCGCGCGATCTCTGGCGGCAGCGTGGCGATCGGCCAGCCGAGGATCGCAATCGCCATGATCGGTTTGCCGCCCATGGCAAAGATATCGCTAATGGCGTTGGTGGCGGCGATGCGGCCAAAGTCGAAGGGATTATCCACGATCGGCATAAAGAAATCGGTCGTGCTGATGACGCAGGTCCCGTTGCCGAGATCGTACACCGCCGCGTCATCCCGCGTCTCATTGCCTACCAGCAGGTTAGGATCGACAAATTTCGCCTGCTCACTGTGCAGAATGGTCTCCAGCACCTTTGGCGAAATTTTGCATCCGCAGCCTGCCCCGTGGCTGTACTGTGTTAAACGAATAGCCTGCTCGCTCATGGACATCTCCTGTCAATACGATTCCTGACTCATTAATAGCGCTATGGTAGCGCTTAGAAATAGCGGACGAAAGGGGATGTGTCCGGGATACTCACCGTGGTAGCGGCTTTCAACTGCGGCGTGCCGAGGTAGAGGAAGCCCACGATCTGATCCTGCTCGCGGCACGCCAGCGCTTCGCGCACCACCGGGCTGTCGGTCAACGGCCCGCTGCGCCAGATGCCGTTAAAGCCCTGCGCCTGTGCCGCCATCTGCATCGCCATCACCGCGCAACCTGCGGAAAGCAGTTGCTCCCAGCGCGGCACTTTCGGATGTGCTTCACAGTGCGCAACCACCGCAATGATGAGCGGAGCACGAAACGGCGCGCTGCGGGCCTTGTCGATACCTTTCTCATCCTGTCCGGCCTCGGTGGCCGCCCGGGTCAGCAACTGACTAAAGCGCTCGCGCCCTTCCCCCTCTACGATGAAAAAGCGCCACGGCTGCAACGTACCGTGGTCTGGCGCACGCATGCCGGCGCGCAAAATGTTTTCCAGAATCTCACCTGCCGGTGCAGGTTCAGCCAGCCGGGAGGCGCTACGACGGTTAACGAGCAGTTCAAGTGCGTCCATTAGTTAACTCCTGTCATCAAATTTGGGCATAAAATTAACATGCGCGGGAACTTTGTTACAGCGTCGACGGTGATTCCTGCTGACAAGAGGCCGTTGGGTAATTAGGATAACCGCACATTCCCGCACGGGGTGCGGTGGTTGTTAAACAGGTTAGGGAGAAGACATGCGAACCCTTTGGCGGATTATTGCCGGATTCTTTAAATGGACGTGGCGAGCGCTCAATTTTGTGCGCGAACTGGTGTTCAACATTTTTTTCATTTTGTTGATTCTGGTGGGCGTCGGCATCTGGATGCAGCTGAGCTCCGGCCCGGCTGAGCATACCAGCCGGGGAGCATTGCTGATGGATATCACCGGCGTGGTGGTGGACAAACCCTCCAGCAGCAGCAAGCTTAGCGCGCTGGGTCGCCAGCTGTTTGGCGCGAGCTCAGACCGCCTGCAGGAGAACTCTCTGTTTGATATCGTGGAGACCATCCGCCAGGCACAGGCCGACCGCAATATTACCGGCATTGTCCTCGATCTGAAAAACTTTGCCGGGGCCGATCAGCCCTCAATGCAGTACATCGGCAAAGCGCTGAAGGCGTTCCGCGACAGCGGTAAGCCGGTCTACGCCGTCGGGGATAACTACAGCCAGGGGCAGTACTATCTGGCCAGCTTTGCCAATAAAGTGTGGCTCTCGCCGCAGGGCGTGGTGGATCTGCATGGCTTTGCCACCAACGGTCTCTACTACAAGTCCCTGCTCGACAAGCTGAAGGTCTCGACTCACGTTTTCCGCGTCGGCACCTATAAGTCCGCCGTTGAGCCGTTTATCCGTGACGATATGTCCCCTGCTGCGCGGGAAGCAGACAGCCGCTGGATTGGCGAGCTGTGGCAGAACTATCTGGGCACGATTGCCGCTAACCGTCAAATCACCCCGCAGCAGGTCTTCCCTGGCGCGCAGGGCGTGCTGGATGGCCTAAGCAAAGTCGGCGGCGATACCGCCAAATACGCGCTGGACAACAAGCTGGTGGATACGCTGGGCAGCAGCGCCGATGCTGAAAAAGTGCTGGTCAAACAGTTTGGCTGGAGCGATGTGGATAAAAACTATCGCGCCATCAGCATGTATGACTATCCGCTGAAAAAACCGAGCGAGGTGGGCAGCAGCGTAGCGGTGATCTTTGCCAACGGCGCAATCATGGACGGTGAAGAGACGGCGGGCAACGTCGGCGGTGACACCACCGCCGCGCAGATCCGCGACGCCCGCATCGATCCTAATGTTAAAGCCATCGTGCTGCGGGTTAACAGCCCTGGCGGCAGCGTCAGCGCCTCGGAAGTGATCCGTGCCGAACTGGCCGCAGCGAAAGCGGCGGGCAAACCGGTGGTGGTTTCCATGGGCGGTATGGCTGCATCGGGCGGCTACTGGATCTCTACCCCGGCCAACTACATCGTGGCTAACCCCAGCACCCTTACCGGCTCCATCGGTATCTTCGGGGTGATCAATACCGTTGAGAAGAGCCTTGATGAGCTGGGCGTCCACACCGACGGCGTGGCGACCTCCCCGCTGGCGGATGTCTCGGTCACTAAAGCCCTGCCGCCGCAGGTGCAGCAGCTGATGCAGCTGAGCATCGAGAACGGCTACCAGCGCTTTATCTCTCTGGTCGCCCAGGCGCGTAAGTCAACGCCGGAGCAGGTAGATAAGATTGCTCAGGGGCACGTCTGGACCGGCGAGGATGCGAAAAACAACGGTCTGGTGGATGCGCTGGGTGACTTTGACGATGCCGTGGCGAAGGCCGCCGAGCTGGCGAAGCTGAAGCAGTGGCACATCGAGTACTACCAGGATGAGCCGACCTTCCTGGCCCGCCTGATGGACGGTTTCTCCGGTGAGATCCGCGCCATGCTGCCGCAGGCCTTGCAGGCCTATCTGCCTGCCCCGCTGGCCGCGGCGGCAGATACGGTAAAAGCTGAGACCGACAAGCTGGCGGTATTTAACGATCCGCAAAGCCGCTACGCGTTTTGCCTGACCTGCGCCAACATTAAATAACCCATCTCCCCCCGTCATCGGGGGGATTTTCTTTGCGGTACAAGAACTGACAACCATGCAAAAAAAATCAATTTACGTCGCCTACACCGGCGGGACCATTGGTATGCAGCGCTCGGAGCAGGGCTACATTCCAGTCTCTGGTCACCTGCAACGCCAGCTGGCGCTGATGCCCGAGTTCCATCGCCCGGAGATGCCGGATTTTACTATCCATGAATACGAGCCGCTGATGGACTCGTCGGATATGACCCCGGAAGACTGGCAGCATATCGCAGACGATATCAAGGCTAACTACGATCGCTACGACGGCTTTGTTATTCTTCACGGCACCGACACCATGGCCTTCACCGCCTCGGCGCTGTCGTTCATGCTGGAGAATCTTGGCAAGCCGGTAATTGTGACAGGGTCACAAATCCCTCTCGCCGAGCTGCGTTCCGACGGGCAGATTAACCTGCTTAATGCCCTTTACGTGGCGGCGAACTTCCCGATTAACGAAGTGACGCTGTTCTTCAACAACCGTCTGTTTCGCGGCAACCGTACCACGAAAGCCCACGCGGACGGCTTTAACGCCTTCGACTCCCCTAACCTACAGCCGCTGCTGGAGGCGGGGATCCATATTCGCCGCCTCGGCAACCCTGGCGCGCCGGGCTGCAATGGCGAGCTGATCGTTCACCGTATCACCCCGCAGCCCATTGGCGTGGTCACGATCTATCCAGGGATTTCGGCCGACGTGGTGCGCAACTTCCTGCGCCAGCCGGTAAAGGCGCTGATCCTGCGCTCCTACGGCGTAGGCAACGCGCCGCAGAACGGCGAGTTTCTCCTGGAGCTGGAGGCAGCCAGCGCGCGCGGCATCGTGGTGGTGAATCTTACCCAGTGCATGTCCGGCAAGGTCAATATGGGCGGTTACGCCACTGGCAACGCTCTGGCGCACGCCGGAGTCATTGGCGGCGCGGACATGACGGTTGAGGCGACCCTGACTAAGCTACACTGGCTGTTGAGCCAGGATCTGGATGCCGACGCCATTCGTCAGGCGATGGCCCAGAACCTGCGCGGTGAGCTAACCCCCGACGAATAAGGAGCCTGTGATGACGCAACGAGCACTCTTGCTGGTGGATATACAGAACGATTTTTGCGCCGGTGGGGCGCTGGCGGTGCCGGAGGGCGATAGCGTAGTAGACGTGGCTAACGCGCTGATCGACTGGTGCAAAGCCCGTGGCGAGGCGGTGGTTGCCAGTCAGGACTGGCATCCTGCCGATCACGGCAGCTTCGCCAGCCAGCACGGCGTAGAACCCTATACTCAGGGAATGCTGGATAACCTGCCCCAAACGTTTTGGCCGGATCACTGCATACAGGGAAGCGAAGGGGCTGAACTGCATCCTCTGCTTCAGCAAAAAGCCATTGACGAGATCTTTCACAAGGGTGAAAACCGGGTCATCGACAGCTACAGCGCTTTTTTCGACAACGGCCATAAGCAGAAAACCGGCCTGGACGCCTGGCTACGCATGCGCGGCGTCACCGAGCTTATCGTGCTGGGTCTGGCGACGGACTACTGCGTGAAATTTACCGTGCTGGATGCACTGCAGCTGGGCTATCAGGTCAACCTGATTACCGACGGCTGCCGGGGAGTCAACATTGGCAAGCAGGATAGCGCCCAGGCGTTTATGGACATGGCGTCAGAGGGCGCGACGCTCTATACGCTGGCGGATTGGGTAGAGACGCACGCATAACTAACGCCCGGTAGCGCTACGCTTACCGGGCCTACACATTCTACCTACCTACTTGAATGTCGCGATCGGTTTGGGCGTGATGCCAAACTCCTCTTTCAGCTGCTGTTTACTCTTCATCACCATCTGACCGTTGGTATCGATGGTCATATGCTGCGCGTCGGTGTTGTGACGCGCCTGCCAGAGCATCACCAGCTGCATGCTGTTCTCTTTTTGTTCCGGAGTCAGCGCCACACCATCGGGCCATTTTCCGATCTCCACTGCGGTTGCCAAACGCTGATACACTTCAGGCGTCATGCTGGCAACAAGCTCATTAATTTCCATCGTTCACCTGCTCTCGTGGAATAATTTGCTGAATCGATTCTTTAACCCTTGATCTGCTCGCCATCGGCCTCATCGTTAAAGCTCAGAGAGGCGGAATTGACGCAGAAACGCTCTCCTGTCGGCTTCGGGCCATCAGGGAAAACATGGCCTAAATGGGCATCACAATTGCCACAGCGGATCTCAATTCGCTGCATGCCATGTGAGTAATCGTTGAGATAACGGATCGCATTTTCACTTACCGGCTCGTAGAAGCTCGGCCAGCCGCAGCCGGAGTCATATTTGCTCTGGGAGTTGAACAGCGCAGCATCGCACACCAGGCAGTGATAAACGCCTTCGCGCTTGTTATGCAACAGCTTACCGCTAAACGGTGGCTCTGTACCGTGATTTTGCGTCACATAAAACTGCATTTCAGTAAGGCTGTTTTTCAGGTCATCCTGAGAGGATTCGTTAGCCATATGCTTGCTTCTCGCTATAGGTTCATTTACATCTTTTGTCTGATTCTAACAAAACATTAACAGTGGCGTCCTGACTTTTGTTCTAAACTTAGGCGGTGCGAAAATGTAGCGGAGGAATTGTGATCTATTTCACGTTTTTATCCTGCATGCCCTTTAAAATCCACGCCGGCGGCCCCATACGGGTTGTAGCTGATTGGAATAGTGAGACGACATCGCCGCGCAAAGGTTATGCACAGGATTGATTTGTCGCAATGATTGACACGATTCCGCTTGACGCTGCGTAAGGTTTTTGTAATTTTACAGCCAACCTTTTATTCACTAACAAATAGCTGGTGGAATATATGACTATCAAAGTAGGTATCAACGGTTTTGGCCGTATCGGTCGCATTGTTTTCCGTGCTGCTCAGGAACGTTCTGACATCGAAATCGTTGGCATCAACGATCTGTTAGACGCTGACTACATGGCGTACATGCTGAAGTATGACTCAACTCACGGTCGTTTCAACGGCACCGTTGAAGTCAAAGACGGCCATCTGGTTGTTAACGGCAAAACCATCCGTGTTACCGCTGAAAAAGACCCGGCTAACCTGAAATGGGACGAAATCGGCGTTGACGTTGTTGCTGAAGCTACCGGTATCTTCCTGACCGACGAAACTGCTCGTAAGCACATCACTGCTGGCGCGAAAAAAGTAGTTCTGACCGGTCCGTCTAAAGACAACACCCCGATGTTTGTTAAAGGCGCTAACTTTGACAAATACGAAGGCCAGGACATCGTTTCTAACGCATCCTGCACCACCAACTGCCTGGCACCGCTGGCGAAAGTTATCAACGACAACTTCGGCATCATCGAAGGCCTGATGACTACCGTTCACGCAACCACCGCTACTCAGAAAACCGTTGATGGCCCGTCTCACAAAGACTGGCGCGGCGGCCGTGGCGCGTCCCAGAACATCATCCCGTCCTCTACCGGTGCTGCTAAAGCAGTAGGTAAAGTACTGCCAGAACTGAACGGCAAACTGACTGGTATGGCGTTCCGCGTTCCGACTCCGAACGTATCCGTTGTTGACCTGACCGTACGTCTGGAAAAAGCAGCGTCTTACGAAGAGATCAAGAAAGCCATCAAAGCCGCTTCTGAAGGCGACATGAAAGGCGTTCTGGGTTACACCGAAGACGACGTTGTTTCTACCGACTTCAACGGCGAAATTTGCACTTCCGTGTTCGATGCCAAAGCAGGTATCGCACTGAACGACAACTTCGTTAAACTGGTCTCCTGGTACGACAACGAAACCGGCTACTCTAACAAAGTACTGGACCTGATTGCTCACATCTCTAAATAAGATGTGACACTCAACTTAAGAGCGACTTCGGTCGCTCTTTTTTTTGGCTTAAGACAGAGGATTGAGAAACGAATATGATTAATAAAATTTTTGCTCTTCCGGTAGTCGAAAACATTACCCCGGTGATTTCCCGCCGCCAACTGGACGAACTGGAGTTGATTGTCATCGATCACCCGCAGGTGAAAGCCTCCTTTGCCCTGCAGGGCGCGCATCTGCTGTCGTTTAAACCGGCAGGCGAAGAGGAGGTGCTGTGGCTGAGCGACAATACGCCGTTCAAAAATGGCGTGGCGCTGCGCGGTGGCGTTCCGGTGTGCTGGCCGTGGTTTGGCCCGGCGCAGCAGCAGGGGCTGCCCGCTCACGGTATTGCCCGCATCCTGCCGTGGACGCTGACAGCCCATAACGAAGATGAGAACGGCGTGGTGCTGACCTTTGAACTGCAAAGCAGCGACGCGACCCGTGAACAGTGGCCGCACGATTTCACTCTCTTTGCCCGCTTTAAGCTCTGCCAGACCTGTGAGATTGAGCTGGAAGCCCACGGCGAGTTTGAAACCACCTCTGCCCTGCATACCTACTTTAACGTGGGCGACATCAGCGCGGTGAAGGTCAGCGGGCTGGGCGATCGCTTTATCGATAAGGTAAATAACGCGCAGGAAGATGTCCTGGCCGACGGCGTACAGACGTTCCCGGATCGTACCGACCGTGTTTATCTGAATCCGGAAGCGTGCAGCGTGATCCACGATGGCGCGCTGAATCGCAATATCGAGGTGATCCATCACCATCACAGCAACGTAGTGGGCTGGAACCCAGGCCCTGCGCTCTCTGTCAGCATGACCGACATGCCGGACGACGGTTATAAGACCTTCGTGTGCGTAGAGTCTGCCTGCGTGACCGTTCCGCAGAAAACGACTGAAGAGAAACCGTCCCGTCTGGCGCAAACCATTCGCGTCAGCAAGCGTTAAGCATTAAAAGCGCTATGCCCTCTCACCCAGAGAGGGCAGTTTTCCCTAGACCACATCCAGCGGCGTTTTGTGTCCCGGTGCCGGAAAGGCACGATTGAGCTGGTTCAGCTCATCTTCGCTCAGGTTTACCTCAAGCGCGGCAGCGTTCTCCTTCACATGCGTAACGCTGGCAGCCTTCGGGATCGCCATCACGCCTTGATGACGAATAACCCACGCCAGTAGCACCTGTGCGGCGCTTACGCCATGCCCATGCGCGATCTCCCGAACGGTGGCGTTTTCCAGCAGGCCATCGCGCAGACGTCCGGCCTGGGCCAGCGGACAGTAGGCCATCACCGGCAGAGAGTGCTGCTGGCACCAGGGCAGCAAATCGAACTCAATGCCACGGGAAGCGAGATGATACAGCACCTGATTGGTGGCGCAGGCTTGACCGCCTTCAACGCGCCACAGTGCCTGCATATCGTCATAGTCCAGATTGGAAACGCCCCAGCGACGAATTTTGCCCTGGCGGATCAAGGTCTCCATCGCCTCTACCGTTTCGGCCAGAGAGTAGTTCCCCCGCCAGTGCAGCAGATAGAGATCGAGATAGTCGGTGCCGAGACGGCGCAGGCTGGCCTCACAGGCGGCAATCGCCTTTTGGCTTCCCGCATTCCACGGGTAGACTTTCGACACCAAAAACACCTCGTCGCGCCTGCCCATAATAGCTTCACCTACCACCACCTCTGCGCCACCGTCAGCATACATTTCAGCAGTGTCGATAAGGGTCAGGCCGAGGTCGATCCCCGCCCGAAGCGCTGCCACCTCGTTTTGTCGCTGGCGGGGATTCTCACCCATATACCACGTGCCCTGGCCGATAGCGGCCAGCGGCTGACCGTCGACAAACTGCACACGTTTTTCTGCCATGGTTTTCTCCTGTGTTGATTCTCCTGACGTAAAAACAAACAGGGCGCAAGCGCCCTGTTTAAATTCACCATCATCTGAGTATAAACATCAGAAGCTGTAAGTCACCCCGGTAGAGAAGACGCCGGCCCAGGACTTATCAACCATCGGGCTGTCTTTGATCTCATCACCCAGACGGGTATAGCGGCCCAAGCCATATACACTCCAGCTATCGTTCAGCTGGTAGCTGGCACTCAGCTCCAGGTAAGGACT
This sequence comes from Enterobacter sp. C2, assembly GCF_019880405.1. Classification (NCBI taxonomy): domain Bacteria; kingdom Pseudomonadati; phylum Pseudomonadota; class Gammaproteobacteria; order Enterobacterales; family Enterobacteriaceae; genus Enterobacter; species Enterobacter sp. C2. The sequence continues at coordinate 1,743,717 of NZ_CP082269.1, read as the reverse complement.
CCAGTCGCTGTCCGGATCGTAGGTACGCAGACCGCTGCTACGAGACTCATGGCCCGAGACGCCGTAGTAGTATTCGTTCTGGTTTTCGCTGCTCCACTCGGCACCAATCCCCGGTGTCAATGTTAGACCGCCGTTGGTATAGCGGTAGAGCCAGGCCAGATCCCAGGTGATACCATTGCTGTTATCAAGCGTGTCGCCCGCCAGCGAGGTGCGTAAAAAACCGTACTGGGTGTTATGCACATAGGAGAGACCCGCCATAAGCGTAGATTTACGCTTGTCGAGCTGGCGCAGCTGCCAGTCATCGCTGTCTTTCGGCCGGAAGTGGAACGGATTGTAGTAAGCGGTGACAGAGAGCTTATCGCTCTCATCATTCCAGAGATAGTAGCCGCCGCCGAGGCCATGGAACCAGAAGTTTTCGCCTTCGTAGTTGATCACCGGAACGGGGGCAACATCGCGATCGTAATCTTTATAAGGCGTCTCAAGCACACCAACACCCGCACCAATCGACCAGGGGCCCGCTGCGTTTGCCGTTGCGGCACATGATGCGATAAATACACCAAGCGCCAGAAATTTGAGTTTGGTCACAATCCTTTCCTTCCTGTAGTCAAATAATCAGCGGGAGCAGTGTAACCGCCCGCCTCCGTCATCCCAAATTTTTTCGCTGATTATTATATAACTGAACGCAACAGCATGCTTTTTTAGCATGACAACCTGCTTACGGATAGATGACAGAGAGATGAATCATCTGCTCCCCTCTTTATCTATAAAGAAAATAAATACAGATGAGTTATTGATATGTCATTGAAAGTAGATTCGCGTCCAATGCAAGTTTTGCAAATGCCATCTACGCTTAATTTTAAGAAGGTGTATCGCGGGCGCGTTAACTGCTGGCGTTCACAACCTGGCATAAGGGTTGCTGCATTCCGGTGCTGAAGTAGAGCTAGCGTCGTTCAGCTTATCTCTTCCGGGAGCCTCCACTATTCATATGAACGGCTCTTTTCTTGTGCTAAAACGAAAGGACGGCATGCCATGAATATATTCGATCACTATCGCCAGCGTTATGAAGCTGCCAAGGACGAAGAGTTCACCCTGCAGGAGTTTCTCACCATTTGCCGCCAGGATCGCAGCGCCTATGCAAACGCGGCTGAACGGCTGCTAATGGCTATCGGCGAGCCCGTGATGGTAGATACTGCTCTGGAGCCCAGGCTTTCCCGTCTATTTTCGAATCGGGTTGTCGCACGTTATCCAGCGTTTGAAGAGTTTTATGGCATGGAAGATGCCATTGAGCAGATTGTTTCCTATCTGAAACACGCCGCACAGGGGCTGGAAGAGAAGAAACAGATCCTTTACCTACTGGGGCCGGTCGGCGGCGGTAAATCCTCGCTTGCTGAACGTCTGAAATCTCTGATGCAGCGCGTGCCTATCTACGTACTGAGCGCCAACGGCGAGCGTAGCCCGGTTAACGATCACCCTCTGTGCCTGTTCAACCCGCAGGAAGATGCGCAGATCCTTGAGAAAGAGTACGGCGTTCCGCGCCGCTATCTCGGCACGATTATGTCCCCGTGGGCGGCCAAGCGCCTGCATGAGTTCGGCGGCGATATCACTAAGTTCCGCGTCGTGAAGGTATGGCCCTCTATTCTGGAACAGATCGCCATTGCGAAAACCGAGCCCGGCGATGAGAACAACCAGGATATCTCCGCGCTGGTGGGTAAAGTCGATATCCGTAAACTGGAAAACCACGCCCAAAACGATCCCGACGCCTACGGCTACTCCGGCGCGCTGTGCCGTGCCAACCAGGGCGTTATGGAGTTCGTCGAGATGTTCAAAGCGCCTATTAAGGTGCTGCATCCGCTGCTGACGGCCACCCAGGAGGGGAACTATAACGGTACGGAGGGGATCTCCGCCCTGCCGTTCAACGGCATTATCCTGGCACACTCGAACGAATCCGAGTGGGTGACGTTCCGTAACAACAAGAACAATGAAGCCTTCCTTGACCGCGTTTACATTGTGAAGGTGCCCTACTGCCTGCGCATCTCGGAAGAGATCAAAATTTACGAGAAGCTGCTTAACCACAGCGAGCTGACGCATGCCCCTTGCGCGCCGGGAACCCTGGAGACGCTTTCACGCTTCTCTATTCTCTCGCGCCTGAAAGAGCCGGAAAACTCCAGCATCTACTCTAAAATGCGCGTCTATGACGGCGAGAGCCTGAAAGACACCGATCCGAAAGCGAAGTCGTATCAGGAGTACCGGGACTACGCCGGGGTAGATGAAGGGATGAACGGTCTGTCGACGCGCTTTGCGTTTAAAATCCTCTCTCGTGTCTTTAACTTTGACCACGCAGAGGTTGCGGCCAACCCGGTACACCTCTTCTACGTGCTGGAGCAGCAGATTGAGCGCGAGCAGTTCCCACAGGAGCAGGCCGAACGCTATCTTGAGTTCCTGAAAGGCTACCTGATCCCGAAATATGCCGAATTTATTGGCAAAGAGATCCAGACCGCCTACCTGGAATCCTACTCCGAGTACGGTCAGAACATTTTTGACCGCTACGTGACCTATGCGGACTTCTGGATCCAGGATCAGGAGTATCGCGATCCGGATACCGGTCAGCTGTTTGACCGTGAATCCCTGAACGCCGAACTGGAAAAAATCGAGAAGCCTGCCGGGATCAGTAACCCGAAAGACTTCCGCAACGAGATCGTCAACTTTGTGCTGCGCGCCCGCGCCAATAACAGCGGACGCAATCCGAACTGGACCAGCTACGAAAAACTGCGCACGGTTATCGAGAAGAAAATGTTCTCGAACACCGAAGAGCTGCTGCCGGTGATTTCGTTCAACGCTAAAACCTCTACGGATGAGCAGAAGAAACACGACGATTTTGTCGACCGGATGATGGAGAAAGGTTACACCCGCAAACAGGTGCGCTTGCTGTGCGAATGGTATCTGCGCGTTCGTAAATCGTCCTGATAGCCCGGAGCCCGGCGGCGCGTTGCGTGCCGGGCCTACTAAAGATGCGAACCGTAGGCCGGATAAGCGCAGCGCATCCGGCTTTACGCCGCAGCATAAAGTTGGCAAATGCAGTACGGGGGGCTTATGACCTGGTTCATCGACCGGCGTCTTAACGGCAAAAACAAGAGCACGGTTAACCGCCAGCGTTTCTTGCGCCGTTATAAATCGCAAATCAAGCAGTCGATCTCCGAGGCGATCAACAAGCGTTCGGTGACCGACGTAGAGAGCGGCGAGTCCGTCTCTATTCCTTCAGAAGATATTAACGAACCGATGTTCCACCAGGGCCGGGGTGGCCTGCGCAACCGCGTACATCCAGGGAACGATCACTTTGTGCAGAATGACCGCATCGAGCGTCCGCAAGGTGGCGGCGGTGGTGGCGGCAGCGGCCAGGGTCAGGCCAGCCAGGACGGCGAAGGCCAGGACGAATTTGTCTTTCAGATCTCAAAAGATGAGTATCTTGACCTGCTGTTTGAAGATCTGGCCCTGCCGAACCTGAAAAAAAATCAGCATCGGCAGCTTAACGAGTACAAAACGCACCGCTCGGGCTACACCTCTAACGGGGTGCCAGCCAACATCAGCGTGGTACGCTCGCTGCAAAACTCGCTGGCACGCCGGACGGCGATGACGGCGGGTAAACGGCGTGAACTGCGGGCGCTGGAAGAAGATCTCACGACCGTTGCGAAGAGTGAGCCGGCACAGCTGCTGGAAGAGGAGCGGCTGCGCAAGGAGATTGCCGAACTGCGGGCGAAGATTGAACGCGTGCCTTTTATTGACACCTTTGACCTGCGTTACAAGAACTATGAGAAACGACCCGAGCCCTCAAGTCAGGCGGTGATGTTCTGCCTGATGGACGTCTCCGGCTCGATGGATCAGGCCACCAAGGATATGGCCAAGCGGTTCTATATTCTGCTCTATCTCTTCCTGAGCAGAACCTATAAGAACGTAGATGTGGTCTATATCCGTCACCATACCCAAGCTAAGGAGGTGGACGAGCATGAGTTTTTCTACTCACAGGAAACCGGCGGCACGATTGTCTCCAGCGCGCTGAAGCTGATGGATGAGGTGGTTAAGGAGCGCTACGATCCGGCGCAGTGGAACATCTATGCGGCGCAGGCGTCGGATGGCGATAACTGGGCCGATGATTCACCGCTGTGTCATGAGATTCTGGCGAAGAAAATATTGCCGGTGGTGCGCTACTACAGCTATATCGAGATCACCCGTCGGGCGCATCAGACCCTATGGCGTGAGTATGAGCATCTGCAGGCGACGTTTGAGAACTTTGCTATGCAGCATATTCGCGATCAGGAGGATATCTACCCGGTGTTCCGGGAACTGTTCCACAAACAAACGTCCGATTCCCATAGTTAATCTATATAAATCAGCCAGTTAATATCAATTATCTGGCTGATTTTTCGCGTTTTAAATTGCCAAAATATTGCTATTGGATCAGACAGTTACGTAGAGTTTTGGGGAAGGGATTTTACCAATCTGGCACCGTTCACTGTCATACGGGGATAGAGGTTCAACTCCTGTCATCTCTACCAAAAAAGCATGAAAAGCGGCAGTAAATATGCTTTAAAATTAACAAGTTATACAGTTTCCCCGGACTGCATCTAGGCGCAGAAAGGACAAAAAAAGATACGCAAAGGAGCCACGGCTCTCGAGTGACATAAAGCCCACACAAGCGGGTACTTTTTTACTTCTCCAGCATGCAAATCGCTGTATCATGGCGGCGTGAAGATGAGCTAAGGATAAGATTTTGCATAAGCTCAATGTTCATATAAAAACATTTTGAACTTTAGTGCACAGCACTGCATAGGGATAACTTTATGTCTCTTCGTTTCAGACAAACCTTTACTCTGTTTCCTGGCGTTAGGCTCAACATTGGTAAGCAAGGAATAAGCGCAAGCATCGGTGTACCTGGAGCAACTGTCAATGTTGGGAAAAAGGGGCTCAGAGCGACCGTCGGACTACCAGGTACAGGTTTATCTTATACTACACCTACCTTGCTCTATGACGATGGTCACACAGTTTCTAATCCATTAAATCAGTCCTCTACAGAAACTCATTTTGGAATGCCGCAGGCATCCCCAGGTAACACCCCATCGAACGCTAAAATATATATGCCTGTGGCTGGCATGAATGAAATTTCTAGCGCTTCGGTAGAGGTCCTGACAAGTTCCTCCCTCTTGCCTCTACGAGATTTGATTGCCAAAGCGCGAGAACAAAGGGCAGAGATACAAGTGGATTTAGAAGAAGCACTTGCTGAAGCAGCAAAACAAAATAGCGAGCTGGTTCGACGCAAATCAAGTCTATTTCGTTGGTTTTACAAACGGCGCATCATAGAACTTGAGACAGAGCTCCCAATAACGCAAGCTGAGATATCTCGCTTATTATCTTGGGAAGACAGTACAAAAATAGCTATAACATTCGAGAGCAGCGATACATCACAGCGTGCATATGCGGCAATGGTCCGTGCATTCGATATGTTAAGATCTAGCGTCAAAAAATGGGATATTACTGCTGATAAAGCTACAGACCAGTTTTCCGAAAGAACATTAGCAACCCGGTCTGTTAATCGTCACCCAGTTACCTTTGATTACAGTTCAACAGATCTGATTCAATTTACAGGCCGTGCGATGCGGTTTGAAAATGTTAATGGCGACGATATTTTGCTGTACCCTGGCGTTGCAGTTATACCACGAGCTGATGGGGCATTCGCTCTGATAGATCTACGCGAATTAAAAATTAGCTCAGAATATCGAAGGTTTCATGAGGAAGAGGGTGTTCCCAGTGATTCACTCATAGATGGGCATACTTGGGCGAAAACAAATAAAAATGGCTCGCCAGACCGTCGATTTAAAGACAATTATCAAATCCCTATTTGCGTTTATGGAGGTATTACTTTCAATTCTCAAACTGGGGTTACTGAAGAATATATGGTATCAAATGCGGATGCCGCGCAAGCCTTTGCTGAGGCAGTAAAACGCTATCAGACTTCACTCACTGAATCTGAAGCATTCGTGCAGGCATAACTTATCGCAGATATGGGGTGTCGGGGGTCGGAGGTTCAAATCCTCTCGTGCCGACCAAATAATCCCAGAAGAACCAGCCTCTTACGGCTGGTTTTTTTATGCCTTAAATTCGGCTGGGGTACTGTTGGGGTAAAATGGGGGTAAAACCCCCGTCAAATTACCTTACAGCACCGGGCAGTCGTCATCCCTTCCTACCGCATTTATCAGCGCGATAACCGGCCCGATAACGGTAACGCCGTCCAGTGCTTCACCCTCTATCGCTTCGCCTTCTTCCGTTATCAGCGCATCGCCCATCCAGCGGGCGAACTGGTTGTAGCCGTCAACGTTAACCAGCAGCACAATGCCGGGAGCTGGCCGCTTCGACTTATCGATCACGGCCCAGCCGCTCGACGTTTCTATCAGCAGAGTATTGCCGTTTATATTAAAAAGCTGGTTGAGGCATAACGGTTGCTGTACGTAGTCCTGCGCCGGAGATGGAAAGCCCATTAGAGGATTCTCCCCATGTTCTTCATAAAATAGCTGCGGTCATCGCCATGATGTGGCGTGTAGTCCCGAAAAAATCCCTGATATCGTTCTATCCAGGCGTTAGCCTGTGCCAGAGACCAGTGATGATTGAGCTTTTCCAGCTCTCGTACAAAATCGTTCGTTGTAACAATCAGCCCGCGCTTTGGATCTGTTTTAACTGCCCGTGTAAACGCGGTACCGATATCTGAATATTTAGCCACGGTGTGCCCCTCCTTGTTAAATACTGTATATATGAACAGTAGTTTCAAAGAGGGGCCAGATCAAGACGGTGCGGCCTATTGATTATTTACGCTGAGCGATTATGTGCGCAGGTTATTATTAAATGGTACCGAATGCAGCCTCTGAATTTCCGAAATAGTCACCACCATCCAGCTCTACGGTCCAGTAGTCGCCGGGAGGTGTGCCCGACCATGCTACGGTGAACTGTAAATATATACCGCCAACGAAACCCGGATAGGTGGCACTGTCAGTCAGACCACCGTTATAGTCAGTGATCGCTTCGTTTGGCATGTTGGTGCCGAACGAACCAGGCTGCGTGACCACGCCCAGGGCGGTAGACAATTTTGCAGTAATCGTTGGTAAGTTTGTTGTTGCAGTAGTAAACGTCTGCACCACCCGGAAGGATTTCAGCGTCGAACCGCGAATCACTACACCCTCGAAAACAATTCCGTTGGCCGATACGATCCTGAGCTTGGCGAAGCCACCGTTATAGAACAGGCTGAAGTCACCCTGAACATTCCCGCGCCCGGTAGGCAGCAGTGACTGCGGGCAGCGCATAAAGAACGAGGTCAGCGGGACGGCGGACGGGACACCAGAGACTCCGGAGGGGCTCGGGAATTTTTTTGAGTGAACCACGCGGATTTTACGCTCGTCTTCGCTCCAGAGATTGTTCGCTGAGAAGCCTACCGGAACAGGCGTTATCACCAGTCCGTTAACATAGGACTCATTGACGGCACCGCCTTTGAGATCGTTATGAATGGTGATGGTGTGCCAGCCCCTGCCGATGATCCTGCCCAGGAACTGAGTGGCACCGCTCACTTCACCATTTGTCCCGATTGGCCCCGGCGCACTGTAGGCACCAACCTCAACCAGCGTGCTGTGGAACGGGGCCTGTGTGTTTGCCCGTTTGTAATACGGCACCTCAGGTTTGTTCGCGGTCCCCACGAACCAGTTGGTATCCTGCAGCAGCACAAAACACTCGCCCTGGACCTTCCCTGTAATGTTGGCCGCTGCCGCATCAAGATAGAAGCTGAAGGTCATGATAGCTTTCTGCTTCGGCGGCAGTACGCCAGTGGTTTTGGCGCGGGTAAATGTACCCGGCTGGCTGCGGCCTACTGCAACGTTACCAGTGGCATCGCAATAGCCGTAATTGTCCATACTGACGCCCGGGAACATATAGGTTTCATTGGAGATCTTGGTGTAGGAGTTAAGCAGGCCGCCACCCATGAACAGCGAGGCCAGCTGGTGCGCATGCAGGGCATAGCCCATGGTGTTAAAGTGGACGCCATCGGCAGAAATAGCACCCGGGTTGCGGTGGTACAGCATGTCCTGTGGATCAAACACGATGCACCCGTAGAGGGTGGCCAGGTTGCGCAGGCGCTTCGCCCACAGGAACCACAGACCACCCGGAGTCGGGCCACCGGTGGGCAGAGATACAACAACCGCCATTCCCCACTTGATAAACCTGCGGATCAGCTTCTCCATGCAGTCCATATAAACGTCCAGCGTGGAATTCCCTGACGCATCGTTCGTTCCCAGCATCAGGATCGCTACGTCACAGCCTGGATTCGCCTGCCAGGCTGGCTCGTTCAGGCTCTGTTCTGCTGTATAACCCGAAATCGCACGGATAACCCTGCCAACGTTGCAGCCGGACTGTTCGGAGAGAAAATCGGTGAACCGCTCCGGATACGTAGTGGTGGCATGCGTCGCCCAGTCGCCATTGTCGGCAGGTCTGACATCTGTTGACGAGCGATCAAAACCGGCTGTCAGTGAATCGCCCTGGAACAGCACTTTGAACGCGCCGCGTGAATGCACGAGATAATCTATTCTGCTGAACGCTGCAGTGTTGCGGGCTTTATATTCTGCTGAGTCAACGGCCACCAGCCACTGTTGCACCGTCCGCCCGTCGTCAGCGCGAACCATAGCTGCGCCGCCATTGGTATTAAGCTGGCTGCGCAGCGCGCCATCGAGAACATTAAGCCATTTGCCAGGCCCCTGGCCGCCGGTAGATTGCGGGGACGAGTTCGGCGGCACAACCTTGCCACCTACCGGGAAAGTGCCGGTCCACTGGTAATAGTTATTATCTGCCGGGTTCAGCAGCGCCTCATTCAGATTAACCGTCGCACCGGTAGTGAATGAAACGCCGGTGAGAGTGATCAGACCGTATTTAGCCGCAGCTTCGGTAACCATCAGTTCCAGTCCGTACCAGCTCCGGCGGGTCAAGCCAAAACGGTCAAGCCAGATCGCCTGGGTGATGCTGTTAATCGCCTGGTCGTAGTTCTGGGCGTTATCGAACAGGTCACGCGGATCCGTGGACCCCAGCGGATTACGGGTGTTGTGGATTGTCATGCATGCTCCGGGCATAAAAAAACCCGCCGAAGCGGGTTTGTGGGTTCCGTTTGTTTAAGCGGCGTCGCCGGGGTAGCTGGCGTCGTCGAACTGGTAATACACCGGCGAATATTGCGCGGCGTTGAGCTGGCAGGTGCCATCAGATGAAGGATCGATACTGGTCACCGTGGCGTCGTACCCTACCCTGTTTGATGAGCAGAAGATCAGGCGCGGCGGCTCCCTGTACGGGCTGTTCATCTCCCATTCATCGAGCCGAAGCGCGGCACTCTCCGGCAACGTCAGGGTGTACTCATCCACCTGCTGCGGTACCAGCAGCGGCGTGGCACTGCCATCCTGCAGGCGCAGCAGGCACCGGGGGTTTTCAAACGTCCAGTCAAGCGGTTCACTGACTGTCAGGGTCACCACTGCGCCGTCGTGGCGCATATCCGTGACCAGACAGCTGATGGTGTCGCTGCCCGGAATATCGTCGGTCAGCACCAGGCGATCGCCGTACTGGTAACAGAGCGCGTCCAGCTCCGTGGAGGTGGAGTGTGCAAGCCTCTGATGCAAATACTTCATCAGGCGGCGCATCCCGATACGCCAGGCGCGATCCGGGTCTGTTACGCCATATAATTTGTAGTCTTCCACTTTGCGCGGCGTGCCGCTGCCCTGCCTGCACTGGATGGTTTCCTCTGCCCAGGTCAGGCTGCTGACAAATGTCACGTCCACCGCGTCGAAATCATCCTCTGTAGGCGCAGTGAACGAGGTCTGCAGCTCCTCGGTGGTTTCCTGCGGGCTGATAACGCCTGACCAGTTTTTAACCCCCTCTCTCCCCACGCTGGCCAGCCCGTCGGAGAGCAGGAAATAGCTCATCCCGGCGTTGCAAATCGTCTGCAGGATATCGAGCGCTGATTTGCCGGACTCACTGGCCACGTAATCGAACGTCTCCCCTCTGGGCGTCCAGTATGCTGACTCAATCGCGGCGATCGCAGCGGCGTCAGCCTCCATACCAATTGAGTCGAGGACATGCCACAGTGCACCACTGATGCTGCGCGCCGGGTGTCCGTTGTCATAGATACGCGGTGACGTCACGCTGACGCGGCGATCGGACTGCGCAGCCAGACGGGAGCCGGTGCGTATTGTCAGGCCGATCGTGGTAACGCCGTCATAACGCGACGGGCGACGCGGTAACCGGGAGCGCAGCGCCTGCCAGTAAACCTGATCGCGCGTGCTGCTGCCCGCCGGCGGCTCGGTGCGGCGCATGCGTATTTCATACTGACCTGGTGGAACGTCGATCGCTTCGGTGAAACCTATCTGGTCCTCAGTCTGACGCTCGTACCCCAGCGCCACCTGCTGCCAGTCGCCAGCGCTTCCGGCGGCACGGTACTGGATAATGATCCCCACGCTCGCGGAACGGCGTTTTCCTTTGCTGTTGTAGCGCACCAGTCCGTTCTGGAAGTTCAGGTTGATCTCCATACGGTCGGTGGTCTCACCGTCCGGACAGCACAGGAACGGCCCGAGCCAGTCGTAGTTATCGTTAACGCTGGTAACCGACGCATCCAGTAATGTACGTGCTGTGAAACCAGTCCAGCGCGGATCCACAGTCGTCACCGTGTTACCGGCCAGGTCTTTCGTAACCGTTACGCGCGCTACGGTTATGGTCAGCGCATCGATGGCTGTTATCTGGTACTGATATCCTGAGGGTGTCAGGCTAAATCGCTGCTGACCGGCGGGAAGCCCGGCGAATGGCGCGCCGCCGGGATATGACAGACGCAGGCTGGCCAGCCGCGCAGCGGTACCGCCGCTGGAGGCCACCCCCGCAACGGACACAGGCGCGCTGCCGAATGCCACTACCGGCAACGAGCTGAACGTAATGGTACCACCAGCGAACGGGCTGGAATCTTCGCTGATAACGATGCGCCCCGATCTGTCGTTTGCAACCAGCCCGGATCCGTTCAGCTGACTGGTAATCGCTGACACCAGGCCAGACATAGTCACGTAGTTTGCTGTCAGCGACACAGACCACGTGCGGTTTTTCCAGGTGATGCTGAACGTCTGCGGGCTGCCGCTGAAATTGTAGGTCTGCGGCGCGGCGCTGGCGCTGACAGTGGCGCTACTGCCACCCACGCCGGGAACAGCCGCAACCGCCGGGGAGTACGCGGCAATAACCAGATCAAACTGGTCGTTATTGATTTCCAGCGTCAGAGGCATACCCACAACAGGTGCGAGCTCGGCCACGGAACCGGCGATCTCGCTGTATCCGCCGGTACTGGTTACTGTATAGGTGTCCGGAGCCTCGATGTTAATCAGCGTGCCCACCACCCAGCCGGACGGGATCTCCGTGTCGCTGTTCCCGGATGACACAGAGCCAATCAGCGTTACCGTGTTGCCGGATACCAGTACCGCGTCGGCGTCAACGCTGACAGCTGCCGGGCCGCTGGTACCGAGATCCAGACCAGAGCCACCAGCGGACGTACCCCCGACCTCGGTGGAGTTGTACCAGTTCTCAGAGCGAGGATCTGCCGAGACATCAGCCCCCGGCGGGTAAATGGTGTAGGTGACATCATCGCCAAAGCTGCTGCCAGGCGTTGCCCCGATGCGCAAATCCTCTTTTTTAATATCGCCATTGCCGACGCCCCAGCACACAAACATGCTGGTTACCATGTCACGTTCGTTAACGAAACGGCTAACAGGCTGCACGACATAATCCGGATATACCCGGCAGAGACCGAACACCTCGCGAATAGGATCGCCCAGGCGGGCAGCGTTGGCTCTTGCCGGGTCCAGCGAAATCTGATCACCCTGGCCCTGACCACTGAGCCCACCCTTATCCATGGTGGTCATCATGTAAATGCTATAAGCCGCTGAAGCAACAGAAATGGCAACAGCAGTCCATACGGCCCATGCTGGCACGGCTGGCCCATATGGGATCGGATAAACCTTCACATCACTGTCAGGCTGCAACTGGCAGAAAGGCCATTCCTGCGACGGCACAGGAACGCCGTTTACCTCGACTGCCACAGGATGTTGCTGGCGGTCATTCTGGTAACTGGTCACGTTTTTATTGAACCACTGATGCAGCGTCAGCGCGCCGTGTTGGTGCGTCTCCAGCGGCGCTCCCGGTAGCCGGGAAGGATAGATGCGTATGGTCACTCGTAATACTCCACGGATGAATACAGCCGCTCAAAGCGGGCCAGAGGCAGGATTGTCACGTTACGGTGTGGGTTTGACTCAAGTACATGCAGCGCGCCGTCAATGTTGACGACAACGCCCAGGTGATCGACAACTCCGCCGGAGTAACATGCCGCAACCGCCCCCTCTTTCGCCGCCGTGCGCTGCACGCTGGTAGAAAATTCCGCAAAGGTTCGCATCATCGTATCGCCCTCGCGGATCACGCCCTCGAATACAGGCCATTCCGGCAGCCCAAGATCACGGCGTACCTCATGCACCACGCCATAACAGTCGAGCACCGGCCAGACGCGTCCGCCCATCTGCCAGGTGACAGATCGGTATTTGTCTATATCGAACATGTGAACCTCAGAGGTAGCGAAGACCGGGGAACGCGGGCAGCGTATAACGGTACCGGGGCCAGGCCGTATCCAGCACGTTCATGTAGCCTGCGGTGATCTGCACCTCAGTGGACGTCCAGTAGCCGGTTTTAATCGCCAGCGTATACGGTCGCGCCGCCGGTGCATTCAGGCTGGTTGATATGTACAGGCGATAGGTCAGCGTTGCACCCTGAAGGTTATCGAGCGCCTTACGGATTGCGTTCGATACCTCACCAGTGATATTGCTGATGGCAAATTTCAGATCCTGCGTGCCGTCGCTGTTCCGGGCAGGCAGGGCGATATCAATGCCGCAACCCTGAAAAGTTAGCCGCTCGCCCTCTTCCGTTGCTACTTCGATATCATCCCAGCCACGGGTGAGATAATGCACGTCGTTTCCGATGTTGATTTGCAGCGTCTCGATCAGCACCTCATCGCCGCCGGAGGCGTAAAGCCTGTTCAGTATCGTCATGCTTCTGGCCACTCCCTGTTAACTGCAAGATCGATAATATCCGCGCCGGTAATAAAGCCCGGGAACACGCCCCAGCCCGGTGGCAACAGGGGGCGTTCGAACAGCTCAAGCTGTGCCGAGTAACGCCAGAAATTCCCTCCCTCCAGATCCGGTCCTTCATAGATATCAGTGAACCGGCACACCTTGGGGGCTTCGCCGCCGGGCGTGCGCAGGTTCATGTTGAACCAGGCCGCACCGTCGGTCAGCGCGTCGCGGAACCAGGCCTCGAATGCCTGCGCCTGCAGATCAGTCAGCAACCAGGAGACAGTCGCGACCGTCGGAGTCGAGATGTAGCGGCGGCGCTGCCGTGCCCTGCCACTGGTCATCTGGGTTCTGACTATCGGGCTGACAGGTCGCAGGCCGTAGCCCTCCTGCAGAGGTACAGGTAGTGCATCGTGTGGATAGTTAATCGTGGTTGTAATGGCCATCAGCGCTTTTTCCTCCCTACCGTCCAGCCGCTGTTCAGCGCTTTTGATGTCTGACCTGAACCGCCAGCCAGATCGTTAGCCGTCATCTGGTAGCCCAGCTGCGCGCCGCGCTTCACTGCCCCCTCTATCAGAGCCAGCGTGCGTTGATCCGGATCGCCGTGAACCTCGACAGGAATGGTGATGTGTGCAGCCTGACCGCCGGTAGACTGCCTGCCTACACGCTCCAGCGTGGCATCCAGCTTCGCGCTGGTTTTAGCCGTGGTCACACGCTCGCCTTTTTGCAGCAGCCAAGTGCCGGTTTCCGGTACCGAGTCGATACCGTCATGAGCCTGGCCTTTGAGGGCTGAGCTGACGCCGAGCATCAACACACCAGCGCTAGCTGCTGCAGCCGTCGCCGCTGGCCCTGCCAGTGTCGGACCGACGTAAGGTATGCCGATCATGCTGGTAAAAGCCTGGAGTGCAGCCATTGCCACCTGTGCAGCTGCGTACTGGAGAAGCGCTGCCCCCATCGACTGAATAAAGGTGGCTGCGAAGTCCTTAACGTTCATCTTCCCTGTTTCAGCCCACTCGGTGATCATATCGGTCAGGCTGCTGAATGCCTGCGCGCCAACCTGCTGCATGTTGGAGTACAGATCCATGGAGGCCTCTATTTGCGTGGCCAACCCGGAGACAAAACCAGCAGTACCGTTATTGCGGAGATCGTCAACCTGCTGGTAGTAATCCTCCTGAATCTGCAGGCGTTCGGCCAGCGCATCGTTAAGAGCCTGGGTCTCGCTGTCATAAAGCGTTTTTGTTATATCGCCAGCCTGGTACTGCTTCTGCAGATCAGCCTGACGAGAAAGGAAGTCTGCCTGAATCTGGAGGCGGTCACGCATACGCTCGCGCTCCTGCTCTCCCAGCCAGCCTCCGGCCACATCAATATCAAGCGACGCTTTCTCGTTCTGGTTAGAGGCCTGCAGCCCGGCGGTGAACTCAGCCAGTTTGAGATTTTCTTCACTCGCCCGGCGAACAGCATTGAGCCGGTCAATTTCGGTGGCCAGCTGCGACAAGCGGGTTTTCTGTATCTCATTGAGCCCGGCGAGTTTGCCGTCTGCAATATCAAACTGAAGGCGTTGAAGCTCTGTAACCTCGATCACCTTTTTACCCGTGGTGTCGATCAGTGCTATCTGCCGCTGGTATGCCTGCTCGGTCGCCTTAAAGGCGTTTTCCAGCTTTTTAGCACCTGCATCCACTGTAGTCTTGCCGTTAACCTCATTGGTTCCGAGCGCAAATGAACTCTTTGGCGCTGTGGTGGCTTGGGTAGTGGGTGGGAGATTCACAGCATTTTTTTGTTTCGACAGCTTTTCACGTTGATCAATTAATCCCTTTAGCTCTTCGCTCAAGGTTTTTACGCTGTCATCCCCGCCAGTTAGCCAGCCAAAGAAAGACTCCCCTTGGGAATAGAATCCGTTCCGCCCCGAAAGGTTCCTCTGAAGATATTCAATACGCTCGTTTACCTGATCGATATTTGACATATCGACATTGCCGCCTAATGCGGCCATTCTATTTCCTGACGCTACAGCAAGCTTACCAGCCTCAGATGCCGCCTTTGCCATCCATCCCGCCAGCCCAGCTATCTGGCTCACAAGAGAAGCCAGCCCTTGTAAAACAGATGGATCGGTTAAGATGTTTTTTACATCGCTAAGAGACTTATTTAATTGAGTTAAGTCTACTTTTGCGAGCCCACTTGCAATTTCAATTTTCAGCCCTTTAACTTGAGCCTCAATATCTTGAAAAAGTTCGTTAACTTTCAACAAGTCATTAATAGACTTGGCATCAGGGGCAACGCCATAATCTTTCGCTTGCTGAATGAATGATTTTAGTTTTTCATTGTTATTATCAAATAGCGGGAGTAGTTTTGACAAATCATTACCAAGACTCTCAAGAATAGTTATCTTACCGGCGTTAGTTGAAACTTTACTTAAAGCCTCACCTATAGCCAAAAGCTGTTTATCTGGGGTGGTTTTAGATAACTTGTCTGCTGATAAACCTAAAGCATTGAGCGCATCAACGGCCTCCCCGGACTTATTGATTACAGCATCACCTATTTTATCTCCTATATCTTTAAAGATATCGGCCATCTGATCACCAGAAACCCCAGCCTTTTCGGCGGCAAACTGCCAAGCCAAAAGCTCTTGAGTTGACAGGCGTAGAGATTTAGCCCAACGGTCAGTCTCGGTTATTTGTTCAGATGTGGTCTTCAGCAAAGCAATGCCAGCAGTACTGGCCGCGACTGCTGCCCCAGCAGCTACGATGCCAATTGAGGAGATCGCCGAGTTAGCGGCTTTGACATTGTCCTCTACTTGTCTACGCCATTTAGTCGAAGAACGTTCCGCTTTGTCCATCCCCGCCACAAACCCACCAACCTTGGCTATGAGATCTATTGTGAGGGTGCCAAGAGATTTACCAGCCATTTTATCTCCAAAAAAAAATCCCGCTAGCGCGGGATTCATTCAACTGTTTTCTTTTAACCTAACCTCTAATTGTTTCTTGAAGTCTTTATGTAGCTCGCTAGGTATCGAAGTTAACCATTTATCAATAAGTGGGCTATTCATCAGAAGAATATCAGAAACACTACTTTTACTATATTTACGCAAAAGCATTAGGCTTACTCTATCAATAGCTAATATATCAATATTGGCGTTTTCATTGTTACGACTGACAAAATATTCGCCGTCAATCCTATCCAGCTCAGTGAAATCAACCAAAGGAACAGGCTTCCTCCTACTCAAGGCTGAAACTATTAAACCACCTAAGAATAAAAAACCAGCTATTATGATTAGATTTTGCCTTAGTGAAAGCAACCCAAAATTAACTACGTTAGTTCCATCCCCTACGGGAACGGTTACATCCATTAAAAGAGAGTATATACCGAGCAAAATACCAATTAACGAAAGAAGCCAGCCAAGATTTTTCATTGTAAGATCTCCATCTATGAAGATCTAAATGTATCACAAATGTTTATCTATCTAACCCCACGTCTTCATAGCGTCTTCCAGCGACACGGGCGGCTCGTCAATATGAGGTGCGAAATCACTGATGCGGAACGACGGCGTATCCTTGCCTTTATTGACGTTCGCCAGCACGGAAGCGATCAGCGCCGCGCCCCACTCTGTCCGCATCATCGGGTTTAGTCCTCCGTACTGGCTGCGGTACCGGAGCCAGAGCTGGAACTCTCTGAAGCTGAGTCGCTCTTGTGCTTCGGCAATTGTTCGTCCGCCGATACCGTTGAGGACGAGCTCGCACCAGACTTCATCTTCGGCGGTGAGCTCATCTTTCCCAGCTCGTTCACCTCCTGGATGGCGACCAGCAGCGCGACCGTCAGCGCGCCATCGAGCGCACCGCGTTCCGGATCGGCCTCCCCGGTAATGTCTTTGGCAGTAAATACCGGGTTGCCTTCTTCGTCACAAACCGCCGCAGCGATATAGCCAGCTACGCCGTCGATCTTCCCGGCGCTGGCCTGAATGACCTGGGTGGCAGCATGGTAACCGGCCGGGCGAATAAACACCGTTGCGGTAAACTCTTCCTCCCCCTGCTTCCAGGTGATTTCTTTTTCAATCGGGCGGCCGGTGAACGCGCCGGCTTTTTTCAGATTATCAAGCGTCAGTTGCATAATTTTTCCTGCTCTAAAAGTTATACGGGGCATACGCCCCGCGTTGCTTAGCTGCCAGTCGGAACTTTCGGCACCCATACCGCCGGGCCGGAACGCTGAACTGATGCCGACGTGGCCACAACCGTGTTAGCCGCGAAATCAAACGGGAAGTCGGTCACCTTGCCTTTGAATACAAACCAGGTGCGGTCTTCTGGTAGCTTCAGTCCGTCAACAGCGTCAGGATCAGAAGCTGTTGCGACTGTTGGCGCTGATTCACCATCAGCCCAGCCCACTGCCCAGGTAAGATCGTCCTGATTGTCGGACTCTGCCATGCGGTGCAGCATCAGGTGGCTGAGGTTCGCCGGATCCGCGTTAAGCGTCACCGTTGCCGCGCCGGGGGTACGCAGCCCCTTTTTATAGGTTCGCGTGCTGCGCTCGCTGAGACAGGTGTCTTCGATCTGGTCGGCTGGGTTGCCGCCAGGGCTAAACGCGGTGATGCATTCAACTTCGCTGACTGCACCGTCCGCCAGAACATAGAGCTGCGTGCCCTGAGTCACTACAGACATAGTTATCTCCGGATATAAAAAAACCGGCTCGGGGCCGGTGTATTGAGGGTGATTGCTTTACCGCTTCACTATCCAGTCGACGTCGAACGAATAGCGGTAGCGCTTGGTTTCGGGGTCTCTTCCCTGCACGCCCCAGCGGGCGATGTAAGCATGCGGCTCAATCGCATCCCGCAGCGCGGCGGCCACGGCGATCGCCTGGTCTGGCGTGTCAGCGTAAACGTCTACCTGCAGCGTGAAAGAATCTGCATCAGGCCGCTGGGCCAGATAGTTTTCGGGGGTGCCATAGAGATTCTGCCAGACGGCATAGGGATAGATAACGTTGTCATCCTGCTGGCCGAACGGATAGAGGCGCAGCGTTTCGCCGCCCAGCAGTGCCACCACCGACGGGCTGGCAGCGCAGACGGTAAAGATCGGCGCAATCATGGAGGCACTCCCTTTTTAGCTGCGCGTTTGATGGCGCGGTCAATAGCCTTTTCGTATTCAGTGGCAAAGACATTCACCACTTCTCCGGTGCTGCTTTCCGCCGCCGGACGCATGAAAGGCTGTGCCCGCACGTTCTCGGTACCGAACTCAATCAGCCGCCAGTGTGGCGTCGGCGCATTCTCACCGAGATCAGGATTTTTTTTAAGGACTGCGCCGTGCAGAACGCCGATCCGAAAACCCAGATTGCCGGTGGTTTTGAAGAGGCGGCCATTCCAGCGCATAGCCACGTTCGCAGCAATGCTTCGTCCGGTGTGCGGATCATCGATACGGCTGGCGTTGGACTTTGCTTTTTCGACAATCACGTTACCAGCGCGCCGAAGTGCTGCCCGTCCGCCACGACGGCGCAGATCGACACTGACGGAAGATAATTTCCCCAGCAGCGCCTCGACACCGATGATACTGAAATCAATACCGTCAGCCATCGTTAACCCCCCGGGAGCATGGCAGCGTCAGATATTCCCGTCCGCTTTTGTCGTCTTCCAGCACGCCCTGAATATCGTAAACGCGGCCACGATAAAGAATGCGGTGCTTATCCGTGACATCATCACGCCAGCGAATAGTGATCCGCGTGGTTACTTCGCTCTGACCCGCCTGCGCGGCCACGAAATCGCGCGCAGACAAATCTGTAACGTTAGCCCACAGTTCGGCCTGGTCAGCCCACCCATTAACCACCGCGCCGGTAACCGGGCTCTGCGTTTTAACAGGCTTCTGTAGCGTGATTCGTTTATTGAGCTTCCCCGCCTGCATGATCACCCCCTGGGTCTGGTGCTGAGGTAGGTCGGATGCGGTGAGTCAATCGTTGTCGTTTCGATGTCATCCTGGTAAAGCAAACCGACCAGCGCTTCATTTGATTCCGCCAGGCGGTTTATCGCTGCGGTCTGTGCTGCCATTGCTGCCAGCAGCTGGTTTACCTGTTGATCGTTCATAGGCGATTTTCATCCACTTTTTAAGCCATTCACGCCGGGCGGCGCATCCGGAGCAGGCCATCAGCGCCACCGGCGGTGTTGCATCAGCAACGCCTCAACGCCCAGCGGCGTTTCCGCCAGATTCTGCGACGCGGCTTCGCGGTTCGCATACCAGTGACCGATGAGAAGCAACATTGCCGCCCAGATGCCGGAAGTAAAAAGAACCTCACGGGGAGGCTCTTTCTCTTCCACTGGCGGCGTCAGTGCCTCCACCAGCGCACCGTCGCAGAAATGCTCAACATAATCGACGGCAGCTGAGGCATATGCGCCGATAAGCCCATCTTCGGCGTCGCTATCAACCCTGAGATGCGCCTTTATCTGCGCCATCTGCTCCGCGCTTATTTCCACCTTTACCCCCGGTTTTTGGTTTTTCGGGATCTGGCGTCTCTGCCTTTTCAGGCTCAACTTCTTCGGCCAGAAGCATTTTCACCAGCGCTTCGCCAATTTCTTTTTTCACTGTTCGTGTTTCGCCCTGAGAAACGTTGCCGAGGTGATAATGCGAGAACATACGGAGAGCTTTAATTTTCATGCGGTAAACGCGGCCATTGCTGACCGCGTCCTCGTGTTATGCGCCAGAAGAAACAGTCATGCTGCCGGTTACGATCGCCGCCGGACGATAGTGAGCCAGTGCCAGGCGTTCTTCGCACAGGATGGTCAGCATGTTTTTAACGAAGTTATCGCGATCCTGATTGCTGATCTCGATGGTGGCATCCATACGATCCCATACCTGCGAGGCCAGACCGAAGGCACCGACAGTAAACGAGCCAGCCGTCTGGGCCGTAGTGGAAACCACCGGCAGACCCCACAGCACTTTCGAAGCGAACGCCTGCGGGCCACCAAGGATATAGTTGCCGTTAGCATCCTTCAGCAGCGCGATACGATGCCAGTCACGCGGGTTCAGAATAATGCCGTCCGCTTCAAACTCGCTCAGTGACACCTGATAGATAGCGTGGGCGAGGATATCCGCGCCGTTGTCACCATCCGCGTTCAGTTCAGTCTCGTAGTCGATGCCAACGGTATTGAGACCCAGTAGGTTGTCGCCGGTACCGTCACCGTTCAGCATCTGGTTTTCTTCCACCAGCGCCAGGCCGTACATCATGCGCGAGTTAATGTAGGACTGAAGCGCCGGCGCATCGTCCATAATCTGGCGGGACGCCTGCATCCAGTGCGCGATGGTTTTCACGTTCGCCATCTCTTTGGTGAAGGTGAGGTTACTTTCAGGCTTCAGCGCGCCTTCGGCCACCGGCGCTGCGGCATTGGTGAAGATGTTTTCACGAACGTATTCCAGGGCGTTACTGGTAATGCGCCCCTGCGCCAGCAGGTCACGAACGGTCAGGCGACGCAGGCCCGGCGTCAGAATGCCCGGCACCTGCTGCGGCTGCACCAGCGCACCAGCAGAGGCCGCGCCCGAACCGAGCGCCTTATCAAAGCTGGTAACTTTCGCTTTGGCACGGTCACCGTTCCAGTTTTTGATCAGGTCTTCTGATACACGTTCGGAGAAAGACTTCTGTGCGGTCTGCTCAGGGGCATTGCCTGCCAGCTTCTGCTCGAGTTCAAACAGGCGGTTACCAGTGGTTTTAAGCTCTTCCTGCGCTTTCGTCAGGTCAGTCTGTAACTGCTTATTGACTTGACCATTTTCGTTGATGGATTTTCGCTGCTCTTCGATCAGGTCCTTCACTTCCTGCTGTGACTTCTCGATCGCTTTTTCCAGTACAGATAATTCAGACATGTGGTGCTCCGTTAATTGTTCCGCAGGTTAGCGGCAAAGGAAGTTATGCGCTGTGCCAGCGCGTCAATGTCGCCGCTACCGGACTCACTCCGGCCTGCGGACTTCACGCGGGCGATAAATGCCTGCGCTTCAGCGCGCGTCAGGCCGACTGAATCCCTCAGCCAGGCCTCCGCGTCACGAATGGATTTGATGCCGTCGATACTTTTCATGGCGGTAACGCCCGCCAGCTCGTTGGCCGGGAATGTGCAGACGCTGATTTCCCGCAGATAAGAAATGTTTTTGAAGATGAGGCCAGTGGTACCGACAGAGTAATCATCCGGGCCGACAGAGAACCCCACCGACATGCCTTCGACGGTTCCGTGCTGCATGGCGGCTTTCAGATCTTCAGAGATGCTCAGACCGGGCGTGAGCTGCCCGCGAACAAACAGCCCCTTATCGTCTTCGTGCATGGCATCCCACTTGCCGACCGGGATGGCGCGCGTCTGGTGGTTAAAGAACATCGCCACCTTACGACTCTGGTTAGCGACCACGCCAGCGAACGCGCCGGGTAAAATGATGTCGCCGTCGGAGTCCGTGTTGTTGAATACCGAGGCGTACCCTTCAAATGTCCCCTTGCTGCCGTCGCCGGTGAACTTAATTTCGGTCTGGTCGAACGCCAGCGTCTTGTGAATATCAGGCATCATGGCCCCCATAAAAATTAAGCCCCGTCAGTGCGGGGCTCTTTGCTTGATCCGAGATCGGTAATGGGTACGTTCTGCGACTGGCGGGTCGCCACATCACCACCGGGCAATGGCGGAAGGTTATCCAGTCGCCGCACCTCGTTAACGGTGCGGATCCCGGTGTTGACCATCGTTTGCATGAAGGCGGCGCGGCTTGCTGAATCCCCGCGAAGCAGCCCGTCGAGGTTATGCTCGGCGTGGAGCTTGCCCTGATCAGACTCCTTGACCAGCCAGCGCTCAATGCTGTACTCCCAGCGATCGAGATAGGGTTTCAGGGTGTACTGCAGGAACCCGAGGTTCTGCTGTTCAATACCACTGCCCCAGGATGTGGTCTTTTCAACATCACCCACCAGGTGCGGCGGTACACCGTAGAAGCGGGCCAGCTCTGCCACCTGAAACTTTCGTGCTTCAAGCATCTGCGCGTCCTGCGGCGAGATGCCGATAGGCTGCGTGGTGAATCCGCTCTCAAGGATCCAGAGGCGTTTTCTCACCGGGCCACCGGCAATCTCCTTGAAGTTTTCCTCCAGCTGGCCGCGCTGCTCTTTAGTCAGCACCTTGCCATCAGTCATCAGGATTTGAGGGGACTTCGCACCGTTGGCGAAAAACTCCCGCTGGTTATCTTCCATGGCGATCGCCACGCCTGCAGATTTGGCGCTGAACGCCAGCGGCGACAACCCGACCAGACCGTTAAAACCGAAGCCTTTAAGGTGAAATATTTCTTTCGCCCTGAAGTCCACATACTCGCTGTCACGCCGGTACCGGTAGATGACATTTTTACCGTCGAGCCGGACATCCATATTTGCACTCAGCAGCGGCAGCATGCTGATGACATCGCCGACGCTGTTTCGCTCCAGATGTGCGTAGGCATTGCCGTAGGCGCAGAGCTGCATTGTCATCGCCTCGCGAAACTCAAGCGCGGTCATGAAATTGTTTGGCCGGAAGCGGAGAAGCTTCGCCAGCGGGTTGGTGTTATCGACCTTCTTGCGCTGATCATCGATGGTTTCAAAAACGTCCAGCGGTAAAGATGCGGTTACGGTTGAGATGAGCCTTATACAGGCCCACACGGTGCTGATCGACATGTTGCGCTCATCGCTCACCACCGATTCCCCGACGGTGCCGTGAGCTGATGTGCCCGCCATCTGCGAGCCGTTATCCGGTGTGACCAGGCGGCCACCGGTAAGAATAGAGGCCATGCGCGCCCAGAATGGCGAACGTGTCCGCAGGTCAATGCTGTAGTCGGTTTCTGCCATGCTAGATGCTCAAAAAGTTATAGATAAAGTCGTTAACGTCGCCCTGATCCTCCACCTCATCGCTCGTCTGCGCGCCGACAGACATGGCCAGTGCAACCATGCCATCGATACGCCCGCTGGATTTGCCTTTCACAAATTTGCGGTTGCCGGCGGGATCGGTAATAACCGTGGCGTTCTTCGCACACATTTCGAGGATGGGGTGGTTGCCATGCTTCAGCTGCGCGCCGAGGAGTCTGGCTTCCAGTTCCCTGAGCGCAGGGGACATAGACACAAAGCCCTGACCGAACTCAACAAACCGCTCGAGCTCCGCCTCGGTAAACCCGGCATCTATCAGATGCGGGCGTAGGAAGCGCATGTTGTAGCGGTCGAACGCCAGCGCCCGGACGTTGCAGGTGTCGAAAACGTGCCGCAACTCGCGGGCGATGAAGGCGTATTCGATGGCCTTGCCCGGCGTCGTGTTGAGAAAACCCTGCTTCGCCCAGATGTCGTAGGGAACGCGATCGTTGCGCGCCTTGTCGGCCAGCCCCTCTTCGGGCAGCCAGAACTTGCAGTGCACATCGCCCTGAGTTGTATTCAGTACCAGGGCGGTCAGATCCGACACGCTGGAAAGGTCGAGGCCACCCCACACAGTTTTTCCTGTGAGATCGTCAGGCTCTTCCTTGTTCATGTGCCAGACGGTCTGGCTGACGAACGGGCTTTTAGCTTCAACCCTTCGGTTCAGCACCAGGTTCTCAAACTCCGCCTGGCGCGACGGCAGGCGTTTGGCGCTGGCGGCCATATCCAGCACTTCTTTCTGGTTCATGAACACATCAAATGCCGGGTTCGCCAGCCTGATGGCTTCAACCGAAAACGGGTCGATATCTTCCGGCGCAGTCTGGAGCCTGACCACCGTTCGCGGGTCAGCGCCGGTCAGGCCGTCATCAATCAGCAGACTGAGCAGGTCGCTCGCGTCTGGTGCCTGGGTACTGATGATCACCGAAATGGGGTTATCCTGAGCGGCGGTGGCAGTCTCCAGCGCCTCATAAAGTCCATCTCGCGGCCCGCGAACCTGCCCCAGCTCATCGTGGGCCACGAATCGCGGCGAGAAACCGTAGGCCGTTGTGGCTTCGGCGCTCAGCGCGCGGTAGTACGAACCCAGCTCCGGGCAGTGAATCTCCTTCGCTGAATCCTTAATTGCGACATACTGCATCAGCACCGGGTTCATCCGGCACATCTTTGAGGCCAGGTTAAACAGAATGGCGGCCTGATCGCGGGATCGCGCAGCGGAATACAGCTGCGAGTTCGGCGCGGCCTCCGGCCCTACCAGGTAGAGCAGCATCAGCATGGCGGTTTCAACGGTTTTGGCGTTTTTCCGCCCGCGGCTGATGATCGCCCGGCGTGTGCCGTGCGGGTTGTCGAAGATGGCCCTGAAATCGTCCTTCATGAACTCAGCCATTTTCAGGGGCTGACCGACGAACTTACCTTCAGGGATGACGATATTTCTTTCGCACCAGAGGATATTCCTCTCGGCTCTTGTCAGAGTTTTTTTAGCCATCAAAGAGCCTTAATCAATTTCCCAGGGCTTTTTCTCCCGAGCGAGATTATTGTTAGCGCGGCCAACCGTTTTGGGATCGGCAGTAGCCTGTCGTGTTATCCGCAGTCGTGTCGCAAGAGAGGACGCCGATCGCACTTCGCGCTCGCGCATCGTCAGTAGCCTGTCGTAGCGCTTCAGACCATCGTCGCGGGCCAGCCACTCCAGCTCGAACTCCTCGATCTGCGTAGTGAGCAGCCGGGCCTGCACCACATGGCGGCAGTACATCTCCAGCATGTCCCGGTGCGTTTCGGTGAAAGAGCTGGCCGGGTTGTCATTGACCAGCCGGACCCAGACGTTGATCTCCGGATCGCTCAGGTGAATGGACGGCTGCAGCCTGCTTTCAGCAAGTGCCGGCAGCGAGACAGCAGACGTCGCAGCCAGAGACTTTCTGCCTCGCTGTGCCATCGCATTTTTCCTTTTTTTCTGGACGTTTTTAAAAATAAAACTGAGAGCGCGGTCTTTATCGGTCAGGCGTCAGAGTTTTGACCTCCCCCCCTGCCCTCGCTCCTTTCAATCGAGAGTGAATCTCATTTCTCAATGATCCGCAGGTTTTCGCGGGACAGGCTGGTGGGTTCCAGCCTTTCGCCGACACCAAGCGGCATGGTCAGGCTGACGGAGGGCAGCGTCTCACCAACTTCGTGGCTGAGGCTGATCGCTGTGACGGAACTGAACTTCACACCATCAATACTCAGCTCAATCAGCTTGCCGTCGCGGTATTCAATATACAGGTCTTGCATTGTGTGCTCCTGTCACCAGATCACTCGGCCCTCTTCATTAAACTCGGTCACCGTTCCGCCCCTCTCAATGCGCTGCTTCACAGAGTCGTGGCAGCGCTTGCAGAGGGACTGAAGGTTATCGGGGTCATGAAAGAGAACCTCATCGCCTTTATGCGGCTTAACGTGGTCCACAACGGCAGCAGATACCACCTGGTTACGCTTAAGGTGGAACTCGCACAGCGGCTGCTTCTGCAGCTGGTGATAACGCAGGCGGTACCAGCGCTTGGTGTTGTAGAGACTATGCCAGGGAGAGTTCGAAGCCACGGAGCACCTCGCTTGTCACTGGCTTACTACTTACTGGTGCTGGTGGTAAACAGTGGCAGCGCTTCTTCCGCCAGCTTCACCGCCTTGATGGTCTTGGCCACATACTCGGTCTCGGTGTTAACCCGGTTGAGATGGGCGGTGAACAACTGGTATTTCAGCGGGTCATCCTGCACGAACGCCACGGCTTTCTCGGTCGCAGCGGTGTCATAGTTCAGGGCGGACAGCAGGTTCATGCGGATCTGATCCGCTTCGGTTAATTCGATAGCCATATTCATTCCTCTGATGGGTTATGTTTGGGCAATAAAAAAGCCCCGCTTATGCGAGGCTAACTAAAAATTTAGATGTTAGGGAAAATTTGCTTCAACGTTCAATATTTATTGTTGCCAAGGTGTTAGCCATTTCCTGTAATTTTTCTTTAGCATTTGGATCATCAACGTATTCTCGATGGACGCTTTGCAACTCCGAGAATTTAACGTTTACATATTTCCTAAGAAATTTTTTATCTTCGCATAGAATAATTTTTTCGACGCAATTACCAAGAGCCTGATAAATCTTTAATCTATTTTCTAGATAATCCTCGCTGTTTTTATCGAGTGGGTAATCTGATAATGCGTATGAGTATTTCAATAGGGCAACTTTAACCTCCCGTCGGCTTTTTGCCCTATCTTGTTTTCGCCATGAGTTTAAAGAGAAGGCTGCAAATAAAGCAGCAAGAATAGTGCCTACACCAGAAAACCACGTCCCAACCATTGACCAGAATGCCCAATCTGCTGCATCCCTGTTAGCAGCTAATGTTTCGTAAGCAATGTAGTTTACGTCCATATCCACCTCGCATAATCTTTGAGGTGATTGTAACGAAAAACATTATCACAGGCACTCAGTGAATGCCTGCTGTAATGCCTTAGCAATCGGCGTCAGTCCGGGCAACAGCGCGACAAGCCCACATAGCAGCTTCCTGCATCTTGGTGCGCGCGATCGCCAGACAGCGCCCCGCCTCATGGGCCTCCATTGAATGGTTACCTGTCTCATTCAGTTCTGCGCTAACCACTTCTCGCTCAGTAGCGATGAGGTTGCAGAAGTGTCGGCTAACATCTTTCAGGCGGTTCATGCGCTCAATATCGCCGGGGGTTAGGGTGCGGTAGCCCTTAACGGTGCTGCCGTCCTGCGGTTTTGCTTCGCTCATTGTTTTACCTGTGAGTTGATGGGCCAGCTTCGCGACGCTTCACAGCGTGGCTAACCGTGTTGCAGTGGAGAGAGAACATCATCAGGCGCTCTACTCGAAAGCGCCTTGTGATGTTTACTTCGGTAGGCCTGGGATAGTGATCTGCCCATACTGTTCGATGCGCTCAATACGTGCCAGCAATTGTGGTTTCTTCACTCTTCCCCAGCGGTTCAGTAATCGGCCAGACATACTAGCGACATCTTTCTCTTTCATGAACTCAAGCACCGCAGCATTTCGCTCGGCTTCAAGGTTCGCCACACCTTGCCGGATCATGTCTGTCATCCAGTTGAAAGCAGCTATATAAGCTTCTTTGAAGGCCATTGCAGCTTTACCGGTGAAGCTGAATACCAGCATGGTCCACCCGTCACGCGTCATCTGATAAAAAGGCTGGGGCTTACCATTCTGTAACTCATTGTTTTCATGGCAAAGCGTAAAATTGCGCTCTGCGAATTCATCGGAACAGTGGCTGATGACGTTTCGTGTTTTTCGAAGCACTTCTTTGTGATCCTTGCCAAAAGCTAGAGCCACTTTGAAGGTATCGGTTGATGATTCCGCTCCAGTTAGAAACACCAGATCACGGAAGTCCATGCCATTAACTACGGTTGGGTATGCCATTGCGTCACCTTACTTGTGAGATGAACCTTTGCCGAAATGAAACGCCAGCCCACCGAAGGCTCGCCAGCACTAAACTGACGTCTCCAAAGGCTCATTTCACAGGTTAGGGTTCGGTGTGTTTGTGGTCATGCTCTGCCATTTCGGTTGGCAGTTCTTCGTGGGGGTTGTCATAGCCCAATAAAAAAGCCCCGAACATGCCGAGGCCCTATTAAATCATTAAATTTCAAACAGATATAATTCATCAATGAATAGAAATGCTCAGGTATGAAAAGCCATGAATAGATATGATTAGCTAAAATATTTTTTTATTTTTTTATTTAAGGCACTGCATTTTGATGTAGTCCTGCAGGTAACCTACCTGCTTCGTTACTGTGGCGATCCGCTCGCTGAGGGTGAAATAATCCCGTTGAGCGGACTCTGTAAGTCGGGGGCCGGTAGCATCGCCCAGGCTGCCGGTGCTGGCCGTTCCGTTCTCTGAACAGGTTGCGTTGACCCGCAGCCGCTTACGGCCAGCAGCAACATCACGCTCAAGCTGATCGATAGTTTCCTGAGCATCTGCCAGTTCTCCGGTGTATTTGGCATCCAGCGCGGCGACGTCACGCTGCCGCGTCTGCATGTCGGTGATAGTCTCGTTCGCCAGCGTTAGCGCGCTGGTGGCCTTGTCACGCTGTTCTTTGTAGGAAGCGGCGTTATCGCGGTAGTGGTTAACCGCTATCGACAGAACTACGCATAGCAGGAGCAATACGCCACCAGCGGCCAACGATATGCGGTTCATGCCAGCAGCGCTTTGCGCGCCCTGATGAATCGCTCGTTGCGGTCAGCCAGTCCGTTTTTACCGCCGTTGATGATCAGCGTGACGCGCTCGACGTCGCCCCGATAACGCTGGCAACCATTCGAAACGAAGAACCACGCCGCCGAACGGGCCGCATGTGCATCTTCCGCCAGCATTTCGGGAGCCGTAACGAGATCGAGTTTTAGCGCCGTGCCGCAGCTGCGGTAATTATCCAGCCCGGTGATCTGAATCAGGCCGCGCCCGCGATACTTCCACCCATCCTGTGGGCCTTTGTTGCCCAGGCGCTTGCTGTAGACCAGATTAGCGATCGCACGCTGGCGTTCCAGCGGCAGGGATTTTTCATCCGGACGGCGGCCCAGCATGCTTGCCTGGTCCCGCGTGATGCGACCGGCGCGGATAAAGTCTGCCAGACCCGCCACGCTGTAGTTGAAGTTCTCCACCAGCGCGGTAAAACTCGTCGATTCGTGACCCACCTGAGCGATAAACATCGCCTGAACGACAGGATCAGTAATACTGAACTCACGCATCGCGCCATCGATGTGCGGATACCAGCGCGCAGCTAATTCGGCGCTGATGTCAGCCGCCCTCTGAAATTGTTTTAGGTTCATTCTGGCCTCAGGACATAGAACAGCCGCGCCACATTACCCCGTGCCCGGAACACGGTGGCGCAGATGATCAGGTTCATGGTGACGGATGCCCAGTGGGCGTGCAGGTAGTAATCGAACATGAACCGGAACGGTACCGAGGCATACGCCAGGATGATCAGGTATGCCATCCATGACGCCCACCAGTTATGTCGACCGCCCGGTTTGCGGAACATCATCAGTCGCAGAACAATCGCGGTACACGTTATGACATTGGTCAGCACCAGCGGATCACTTGTTACCATTGGCTCCTCCTCTCCACCTCTGCAGAAGCGACAACGGATCCTGTTCACTGAGAAAGGTCAGCGTCTTGATTGCCAGAGCGGAGAGAACCACTGCGCCCAGGGCGTCGAGCGGCTTTTCGGTGTACTGGGTCACGCTGGCCAGCAGAGAACCTGCCAGCCCGGATCCGTATACCCCGGCAAAATAGGAAACGATGAAGTACGCGCTACGGCGGAAAATAGTCAGGTCTGCTGCGGTGGCCACGTAGAAAACGGCACCAGCGAACGCGCCGAACACGACACCGTAATCGGTGCCCGTCAGCAGTCCATAAACGCTGGCTCCTGTTAGTGCGCTACCAGCGATAACAGACCCTGAAACAGGTTCGGACATTTAGCCCCCTCATTATTGCTGTGGATCCTCTCAGATGAGGGGAAATGAACAGCCACCAGCTGGCGGCTAAAATGCACTCTGTAAAAGACGCCCGTCGGACGCCTTTAGAAGAGTGTTATTTTGTTCTCTTTAGCAGCGGACAGAGCAGAGCTACAACGCCAGCCACCAGCACGCCGTCGGCCAGGATCGACATCAACTTGCTGGTAAAGTCGATGGCGATCACCAGAAACAGCAACACACCAGCAGCAGCCCAGCGAAGCCGGGCCATTACAGGTGGTTTTCCAGACGCAGGCCGAGGGCGCTGGCGATCTCTTCCAGTACCTTGCGCTCTTCCGGCTCTACTTCGCCGTCAGCCTCAGCAATGGCTACCGCCACGTCGAGAACATCTTCCGCCTCGCGGGTGTCGTGCTTAACGTCTTCAATCTCACGCAGCGCCGCCCGGCGGCCAATCTTGAAGTTGGTGTCCAGCTGGCCGACGATTGTCGCGCTGATGGCGTTGATTTCAGAGGTGAACGCCGCCAGCGATGGCTGGTTGCGCAGCACCTGTTCGATCTTCGCCTTCTCTGACGCTTCACATTCGCCATCGGCGTATGCCACCAGGTAAGCAGCGTTTACCACCGCCTGAGCCAGATCACGCTTTTCAAACTTCTTGATGTCGCTAACTGCTTTACGTGCTTTTTTACCGAAACCGAACATAGTGACTTTCCTTTTAGGGGGTGAGCCAGCGCTCAGGATGGTCAGCCCACAGAGACGGTCACACCGACCATCACTCTGGCTCACCTCTGAAAGGCTCTGTGGTTGAATTGCGCCGAGCGTGGCGCGAAGAATTGCAGGCATAAAAAAACCCGCTCGGAAGCGGGTTTAGTAACGCTGGATATACAATGCCCATCGTTGGAAAAATCCTAACCAAATTTTCCGAATTTTGCAAGCATTGTGTTGCGATAATTCATAAAAATGCTTCTATCTTGTGACTTTGCGCAAAAGCTTCTCGGCGTATGCCTCTTCCTGCCAGCATTTTGTTACCAGCTTATCAATGACGTCGGCATAGCCGCTGTACCACTGGTGCTTAGTTAGATCAGGTACCAGCTGTTCTACAACTGCACGGGCAAGGCTGGTGGGCACGCGGCTGAAGCGTTGACCATTACAGCGACCGCAGACCTTCTGCACCGGCACGCCCAGCAGCTTTGTGCGCTTCTCATCAATCACGGTACCTTTACCTTTGCAGCCACGGCAGGCGGTGCTGACCTCCCCTTTACCTTTGCAGTTGTCGCACTGAATCCTCTCGATGCGCTTCACCTCTGTCCAACGCTCCCAGTCAGAAGGGCGAACAGCGCGGGATTTGCTGGCCCAGTAAGGAGCTTTCCCCCAAGGGTATGTAACTTTACGCGTCACCTTCTCCGCAGAGATTTGCCCCACGCCGTCGCATTGTGGACATGTGGATTTGCTGGCAGCCGACCGGGAGTAATCGGCGTATGCGAACCTGACCAGGCAGCCGACAATCTCAAGCCGCGATTTCTCGCTTAGCTTATTCAACACCGGATTTTTCAGCGCCAGCGCGTAGTTAAACAGGCCATCGATAGCAGGCTGCGGATCCTGAATCCCCATCTTCGCCAGGAAGAGGTTAAAGCCGAGCGAAGCCTGAGCCTGCACAAACCCCTGGGCGGCCATCACATCGGTAATGGTCAGCGCGTCGCCGCCCGTGGCTGGTGTCTCGTCATTCAGCTTCGGTGATTTCGGGGAATAAAATTTCGGTAATGATTCGAGATTCATGGTGGTCTCCACTCCACTTAAGCCAGTACGCCGATCGCCAGCGCGCGGTCTAATGTCTTCAGCAGCAGCTCGGGCTGCGTGCCATATTTTTTCTCAAACGCCTTCATGTCAGCGTGCAACTCGTCGTGATGCGCTCTGCACAGCGGTATCACAAACAGGTCATGCGCTTTGGTACCCATTCCGCCCTGGCCGTAGCCGATTAGGTGATGCGGATCGTCAGCCTGTTGGCCGCAGCATGCGCACGGCTGAGCCTTTACCCAGCGGGTATACTTCTCACACTCCCATCGTGTCCGCTTAGGGCGCAGCATGAAAGACTGCGGCGACTCCGGGTCAACGCGAAGCGCCAGCACCTGCTTAGCTTTCTCCTGCACGATCTCCGTAGCTGCTGGCATGTGCCTTAGCTCGCTTTCCCGGTATACCGATTTGATAGGCTCATCCGGCAGACGCAGAGCATGGCGAGCCAGATTTTCAGGGATAGCCCCGGCAAGGCCGTTACACGTCAGCCACCAGCACAACTCAGGGATCGTCAGCTGGTGGTCGGCACCAAACTGGAGATCACCCCGGATGAACCAGATAAGCCATTCAGCCACGTTCGCGCGCGCCATGCCTCCGAGCGTTTTGTTGTGCTGGCCGTTCAGCAGGTTGTCGCAGTGCCAGCAAACCCGAAGTGCGCCTGGCTCGTGGCGCAACGTCTTCAGGTTGGCATCATGCCAGTTACTGTGCGGCCACTGACAGCCAGCACCACGCATCAGCCAGCCCTCCAGTGCCTGAATGCCTCCGGCGCGGCGGATCACCCGCTCGTTTTCGAATACCGGCACCAGTAGCGGATCCTCGGCCAGCGGCTGCGCGGCGGGCGGGATTTCTCCGGTCGGCAGGCTGGCCAGTCGCTCCGGCTCGTTCTCCAGCAGAATGCGGCCCTGGCTGAACATCGACATAAGTTGAGGGCCCGGGCGAAACACAACCTGGCCCAGTTCGCGAACCACCACCGGATTGAGTAGCGCCCTCATGCCGCATGCCCCGCCGCGAGATGCGCCGCCCACAAGCCGCCGATCCATTTGACGCCTTTGGCGGTAAAGCGCGCCTGGCTGAACGCGTGGTTAGAGGCAGCAGCGGTACCGGTCTTAACTTCAAAGCGCCCCGCCTCGGTGTGTTGGTGATACGGGGTCAGCGTCCCGCCCAGCCTGTACATGATGTTGTTGTCCAGCAGGAACAGACGGAACTCCGGCTCTTTCGCCTTCAGCAGCTTCGCCACCTGGCGGAACGACATTGAGCCGCTGGCGGTGCAGTAGCGATCGACAAACTCAACTTTTGGCGCGGCGGCGGCCAGCTCGTCGGCGAGGCGCTGCTTTTGTTCGGCCAGATCCGCAGCCAGGCGCAAAGCCTCCGGCAATGACTGCGGTACGCTAACCTGCTGCCCGTTCTCCAGCTCCTGCCAACGATCAACCACGGCTGCGGTAAATTCCGGGGACAGCCGGGCAACCAGCACGAGCGAATCGCGCTTGTTGAACCAGAACTCTTCATACCACTGGCCGTTGGTATCATGCTGATAGGGGGTGTGCGCCAACGGCGCGCTTAAAATACCAGCAGCCAACAGACGGCTGGCCGAACGTTTAACATCACCATGTTTGCTCTTAACCAGCTTTGCTATTTCACGGCTCGACATTAACGAGCCACTTTTAGCAGCGTGGTCTTTTGGGCACATCGGCATTAACTGTTCCATGCGTTTCTCCACTTATTCAGGCGGCTGCAACCGCCGGTTGGTATTTACTGATCGTGATCTCTACTCTTCCCTTCTTCGTTACTGGCCCCCACTCCACCAGCATCCGTTTTACCTGGCTGTCGTCCTCCCACACGCCAGCATGCGTAAGCGCATCGAATAGCGCTTTGTTGTAGTTGTCGATATCCCGGCGGCGGGCATCCGGAGGGAACAGGAAGATCTCTACCGCTGCCAGCTCGCTGGAGGGCTTCGGCAGGCGGCGCAGCTGCTCAACAATAGCGACACAGGCTTCGCTCTGGAATTTGCGCCCGGCGGCGCTGATTAGATGCCTACCTTTTAACGGCCCCTTGTTCGGGGCGCGCCAGTAGGTGTTTACGCTCGGCGGGAACGGCAGTACCAGTTTCATTCTTCCTCCAGCACCAAGTGCATCTCGAACGGGTGATCCGCGCCGCAATAGCACAGCGCCCCAAAGGAGCTCATCACCGACCAAAGCTGCATAGACACCATGCCGTTCTCATCTTCCGCTGGCAGGCTGAACTCCAGAGAAAGGCCCGGATGGTCAGAGATCATCTCATCGTGCTTGCGCTTAAGCTCGGCGATCGCGACGTCCGTAAGCTTTAATTTCACTGTAGTGTTGAGGTTGAGCTCCATCAGTCTCACGTGCTTCTGCGGCTGTGGTGGCTGGCAGTTGATGCTTAAGCCGCGATGCGAGCGCGGAATTATTGTTATTGCCCCTTTGCGCTGTAGAGCACGCAGCTGCTGAGCTGCCGCGTTTGAAGACGCCACACCCATCAGGCGGGCAAGCTCCGTAATGGTTGGCGCGTAGCCGTGCTCGTTCTGGTATTTCATCAGCAGATCCAATACCTCCTGCTGGCGCTCGGTTAACTGCTTCATGCTGCCTCCCCGTTTTGCGACGCGATCAGCGTCTCAGCCACGGCTATGTCACCCCACTGAACGGTAACCGCTGTCGGATTCGAAACACTGTCAGCGGCCCAGACGTGAGCAAACTTCGACTCTTTGAAGGTGTACTCTTCCTTATCGCCGAACGCCGCACGCACGCAGGCCCAGGTTTCAACACCGCTTTGAGAGAGGATCTCCTCCTGACGAAGCGGTAGTTTATCTTCCGCCGGCACCGCGGGATTTTGTGGCGCTGGCTGCACCTCCTGCACCTCCTGCACCTCGTCGACTGCTGGAATATTTTCCTGAATATTTTGTTGCTGCATTTGGGGTAGCAGTCGCATCGCTTCACGGCGGATCTGCGACAGGAACGCATCGCCGCGCAACTCCAAGTCATTGCGGCTGATATAGCTCATTGGCGGGCCGCGCCACGTCTTATCGAACACCACCACAGCGCCAGCGAAAAATGCGCCGGTCGGCTTCTGTTTCTCATCTTTCGGGATAAACCAGTACGGCAGATCAAAACCAAGACGCCCTCGGATAAAGGCAACGTGATCGGCATCCTCCGGCCACCACACCTCGCTGGTGGCTGCCTTAATCAGGAACACGTAGCCCCGCCCCTCTCGCGCATGGCGCTGGCGTGCTGCATGATGTAGCGCATGCCGGTAATGTATTCACCATCGTGCTGCGATGCCCGGCTATAAGGCGGATTGCCATACGCGGCACCACGGAGTTCCGCAAGGCGCTCGGACCAGTCCTGCGTCAACGCGTTATCCTCTGCGGTGTAGTACGCCTCGCACTTGTTGTTCTCACCGTCAGTGAATAGATCCAGGACCAGCGGCCCGAACATGGCATTAATACCCCAGAAGATGTTGTCAGGCGTGCGCCACTGATCGCCAACTTCTTTGAGCTCATGCGCCGAACGCGTGCGTAGTTCGGCCAGCGCCTGGCAATATTGGTTAGTACTCATCCCCGGAACCCCGCTGGAATCTGTGAATAATCAACGTTGTCAAAGCTGGCGCGTGCTGCATCGCTGTTAACCCAATGCCCGTTACGGCGCTCAGGACGCCCGGCTTTTTCCCAGTTGGTAGCCGCCTGCAGGTAGGCCGGGAACTTGCTCGGCTGGAATAGCGTGGTCGGTCGCAGGTACTCGGACATTTTCAGGTCGTCGCCCCACTTAGCGGTGCTGTAGTCGACCACCAGCATCAGTTCGTCCAGTGTGAAATCTTCTCCCAGGCGGGCACGGATATTCTCCAGTGAGGACTTGCAGACCTGGTACCGGGAGTTGGTTTTTTGGTTCAGGTGGGTTAATACCTGTTTGGCCTGGTCAGTGATCAAAACCTCACGGTCGGGTTGCCCGGCAACCTGACAAGGGGTTTTGTCTGTAATCTCTGTAGTACTCTCTGTTGTAATCTCTGTAGGATCATCAGTGCATTTTGACCCGATGACAGCGTCTCTTTTTGACCCGGTGGAGCGTTTCACTTTGACCTCTTCCATCGTGTCATTTTGACCTGATGGAGAAGCGCATTTTGACCTGATGGATTTGGTCGAAATGACATCATCTAAGAGCTTGTTTTCGTAGTTAATGGTGTAGTAATTGGTCATGTCGCGTTGCGCCTTGTTCAACTGCTCGATAAGCAACAGACCAAGCTTTTTGAGGGATGTGAAGGTGCGCTTCAGGGTCGACTCCGACCAGAACGGGAACTGCTCGAGCCACTGCTCTGTCGTGTTATAGATCCAGCGCGCGCCCTCATGCTCCACACCAGAGGTGGTTTCTTTCAGCCAGTAATGCACCTGTTGCAGGGCAATAGCCTCATTGAGGCCGATGCGATACGCGAGATCAGGGCTTATTACTATTGGCCTGGATGGCATTAAGAGACTCATGATCGCCCTCTACTTCCGTGAAATCGCGTTTGAAAATTTGGAGCGGGCTGAAGCACTCGTGTGGGTAGCCAGAACGCATGTAGATAACGCGCTGCGCTTCTGGTTCCCAGCGGATGACGCGGACGGGGATCCCCCGACGGTCTTTAAACCAGCGGTTGAGTTCGCGCATAACGCCTTAGCCCTCCGGTAGTACACACCCACGATTGCAGTGGCTCGGCTGTGGTTACATGCCACCCAGCGGTTTGCTACTCTGCGTTCATACCGAAACAGCGGAAGGCCCGGCACCGGGATCATCCGAAGTTGCGGTAAGCGGTTATTTACCGTTACACTGTTCATGCGTTAGTTTCTCCACTGACACGACACGCCACGACGCCCGGAGCTGCACACTCGCGGGCGTCATTCTTTTCTGGCGCACAGAAAACGCGGTACAGCAGCGTTAAATGTTCCTGCCATTTAGCCATTACCTGATAGCTGTTCTGCTCAATTTGATCGCGCTCGGCCTGGTCTATAACCCCATCAGCTGTTGCCTGACGAACAAAACGAGAGTGCTCGCTGATCCATTCGAAGGTTTCCATTAGGCGCTGATTGATATCTGCATTTTCCACATCCTCGATATCCACCAGCGGAACGTTGACGCTGTTCGACTGACGAGATACCGCGTCGGCAATATGCTTAGTGCCGCTGGCCTGCTGGAGAACCATCGCCCAACCCATAGGGAAGATCTGATCCCCGCCAGTACGCAGGCGATTAAAGAGCGCATCCTCTGTCACACCCAGCCATTCAGCTGCTTCGGCGTAACCGCCCGGCAAACTTGAAATGGTCTTTTTGATTGCCGCCACCAGCCACGCAGGCTGCTTCTCGACTTGCCAGTGTTGGTTATCCACGGTTAACTCCTTGATGCTGTGGTTTCTTTTTTTCACGTTCATAGTTACTGTTTCGGGTAGATATCAGGGCGCAAATCAGATTTCGTAATTGCACCGGCAGTGATCTCTTCGAGCTTCTTGGCGAGGGAGAAGCCTGCCTTTTTGTAGCCGTTGAAAACCAAGCGCAGGTAACCAGGGGTCGATTTGACGCTTACTGCTAATTTGCACTGCTGCTCTTTGGATAAAGAGTCCCAATACTCTTTCATAATATGTACCTCCTATGTACATATTACACGAATAATATGAACCCACAAGGTACTTGTACCCATAAGGTACACAATGTTTAATTCTGGGATGAAAACGATTCAGGAAATTAGGCGGTTAAACGCCAGAAAACTGCGTGACGGTGTCGGCGGGAATACATACTTCGCTACCATGATCGACAGAGAACCTACCCAAACCAGCAGGTTTATGGGGGATGGCGCGTCTAAAAATATTGGCGATGCGATGGCGCGCCATATTGAAAAATGCTTTGATTTGCCGTTAGGCTGGTTGGATCAGGAACACCAAACTACTAACGTTGCAAAAAGTCCTGATGTATCAGACACTAATAGAAATATCACATTGGTTCCGGTTATTTCCTGGGTGCAGGCAGGAGCATGGACGGAAGCTGGCTTTGCTGAGGTGGACTTGAACAGTGTTGAAACTTATCCGTGCCCTGTGCCGTGCGGACCCATGACGTATATCCTGCGTGTTATTGGCGACTCCATGATCGACGAGTATCGACCAGGAGACATGATTTTTGTGGACCCTGAGATCCCGGCAGGCCATGGAGATGACGTAATAGCACTTATGCACGATTCCGGAGAAACCACCTTCAAGAGGTTGATTGAGGATGGTGGTAGTAAGTACCTGAAGGCATTGAATCATAGCTGGCCGGAGCCTTACGTTAAGATAGACGGTAATTGCTCGATAATCGGCACGGTTATCTTCTCGGGTAAGCCCAGAAGGTACCTTCAGAAAAATTAAATTTTTCCTTGAGCCCGCGAAAGCGGGTTTTTTTGTGCTTGACAATGTACCCTAACGGTACATAATGTACCTAGAAGCAACAGCGAACAGGCAGGACGCCCACGCAGTAGCCGCCCCAGGCGTATGAAGGTGGGGATGATTCGCTGAACCAGCCATTCGCGTTAAGCGCCCTGCCCGGGTGTTTACCGGGACTGGATGACTTACCACTTCAAGACGGTCCTAGTAAATGTCTAGTAAGTGGCGGTGACTGCACCGAGAACAGCGGCGACAAGATGATGCAAACGGCAAAGGTCGTTAAAACTCGTTAGGTGCTGGCGTGGCATACGCGACACACGTGAGAGAACGTGAATGCCGTAAGGGGCTATAACCCTTCAATCTCGTTCCGGGCGAGTTCAACCCGGATGACAGCCGGAAGAGACGGCACAGCCCAGACGATATCTGAGTGGCTTAAAAAACAGATGGGAGCCGGTGGAAGCCCGGCACACAACGGCGAGAGCATTTAGGGGATGGCGACTGCTTTGCAGGCTAGCGAGCGAACCGGAGATAGTGCTCTTCCCGTTGTGATGTGCTCAAGCGAGCTGCAGCGCCGGCCGACGCAAAGACCCGGAAATCGGCTGAGTCACAGGTACTAGTGACCAATACCAAAACTGAGCGGCGGGAAGTAAGCGGGGTAGCGCCCCGGTGTCACAACCAAAAAAATGCCAACTGCTGTCTTTGGCGGCGTCTGATCTTATTTTCCCGTGAGGACGCCGCACTTTTTACGCAACACACGAGAGCATCACCGGGCGACGGGCTCATAACCCAATCCACCCGGGCGAAACTAACCGCAGGTGCTCTCCTGTGTTGTGTGGAGAAACTAACCCGGCTGTGTCAGCAGCCTGCTTTCAGAGGGTGTACCCGATGAGTAATGAACGTTTAACCGATGTGCCCGAGTTTATGGGCGAACTGGACGGCGGCGTGTTCCAGAACAAGATCGCCGTGGCACTGAGTGAAGTCGCCTTCGGCGTGCTGAACAATGGCCAGAAGGGGAAAGTTACTTTGACCTTTGAGCTGGACCGCATGAGCAACTCCGTCGAAGAGAAGCGTGTGATGATCAAGCACAAGCTGGCCTATGTACGCCCTACCCCTCGCGGCAAATCCTCGGAGGAGGACAGCACAGAAACGCCGATGTACGTCAACCGCGGCGGCAAACTCACCATCCTGCAGGAAGACCAGGGGCAGCTGTTCAGCCTCAAAGGCGATCCGGACGCGAAGCTTCGCTCGCAGCAGTAACCCGACCATTCACCCACGTTAAGGAAATACTATGTCCCACTCTTTAGACTCCGGCGCGATCGACAAAATCCAGACCCTGGTGCTGTCGCAGTTCGTGGAAGAAAAGCTGTCCTCAGTTGACTGTCCGGCGACCGTCTTACCGGCTGGCGCCAGCATCGAAAACCTGGAGCGCCTGTCACTCGAGCGCTTCCGTTTTCGCGGCAAGATGCATACCGCCAGCATTGACGATTTTGCCCGTTACTCTATCGGCTACGCCGTTGAGGGTACCCGCTGCTTTATCAATGCCGACGAAATGCGAGCCGCTGCCGTGTTCAACCTGGGCACGCTTAATAATCCGGGCCACGCCGATAACACCGCCCTACTGGCGCTGAAAAAAACCGCCCCGTTTGCCTCGCTGCTGTCTGTCAATGGTGATCGTCACAGCCAGAAAGAACTGGCCGAGTGGCTGGAAGACTGGGCAGAAAACCTGCAGGGCTTTGATGCTGACGGCGTAGTTATCGACGCCAAAAAATCAGCAGCAGCGATCCGCAAAATCACTATCGAGTCTATCCAGAGAGCGGACCATGAGGATCAGGACTTCAGCGGCAAGCGCTCACTGATGGAAAGCGTAGAAGCCCGCACGCAGGACATTATGCCGGTGGCATTCGAGTTCCGCTGCGTGCCGTTCGAAGGTCTGGCAGAGCGTCCGTTCAAGCTGCGACTGAGTATCATCGGCGGTGATCGTCCTACCCTTGTGCTGCGCATCGTCCAGCTGGAAGCCCAGCAGGAGGATATGGCCGCTGAGTTCCGTGATCTGCTGGTCGAGAAATTCAAAGACAGCCAGGTGGAAACCTTTATCGGTCAGTTCCAGGCCTGATTGCGTTGCCTTTAATGCCCCGCATCAGGGGCATTTAGTGAAGCGTAATTCTTTTTATTGTCGCCTCCGGGCGAGGGCTTCTTGCAACCAAAATTCAGGCGCGGTGCAGCGCGTAATATGGAGAACTATCACTCATGAGCTTTATTCAGACAGCATCCGGTCGGCATTTCGATTACCTCAACGCCTCCACTGACGACGTGGTGATCGAGGATATCGCAACCGCTCTTTCAAATATCTGCCGCTTTGCCGGCCACCTGCCGGAGTTCTACAGCGTGGCGCAGCACTCCGTTCTGTGCAGCCAAATCGTCCCGGCGGAGTTTGCCTTTGAAGCGCTGCTGCATGATACGGCGGAAGCGTATTGCCTGGACATGCCCGCGCCGCTGAAAGCGCTGCTGCCGGACTACCGTCGCCTCGAAACGATGGTTGATGACCTGATCCGCTCGGCTTTCGGCCTGCCGTTTCACCATTCGGATGTAGTGAAGTATGCCGACCTCATCATGCTGGCGACCGAACGCCGGGATCTGGAGATCGATGACGGTACGCCATGGCCGATTCTTGCCGGGGTGCCAGCGTCTGACATCATCCAGATCATCCCGCTCCGTCCGGGCCAGGCGTATGGCCTGTTCATGAACCGCTTTAACGAACTGCTGGAGACCCGCTAATGAAAGAGCAACTCGCAGCCATGACCATCATCGAACTGGTCACTACGGCACAAAGTTATGCCACCAGCATTCAGCAGATTGATACTTATTCAGCGATCGTGACTGAACTGGCCAACCGACTGGAAGCGCTGAACATGGCGCATATCGGCGGGATGAATAGCCTTAGCAGCGCCACCAGCACTATCGACAAACTGGCGGCTGAGAATGTGGCGCTTAAATCCGGCGCGGCGTATTTCTCTTACGGATCTGAACATAATTTCGAATGGCACAAAACTGCGCAGGCGGCAGTTGAAGCAGCTGAGGCCGCAATTGACGATTATCGCGGAGACGCATGTGACGGCTGGAGCGAAGAAGTTGATAGCGTCTGCTGGGGTGTAATCATGCAGAGCTCAACTAAGGTCGGCGAGCGCTCACGCACTGAGGAAGACAGTTGCGACCCGTCTATCGATACCGTTTGTGATTACGCGCTGCTTCCTAACATCGAAACCCCCGCCACCGACGCCTTCCTGCGCGAGCAGATGGCTAAAGGGGTGGAGTGGATTGAGGGTAACGCACCTGATCAGTTTGGTCGTTATTGGGTTCGTTATGAGACTGAGATTGGTCCGCAATATTGTTCCGCACAGTGGATGGAATACAACTTCTGCGCAGGAAGCAACAATATCCACAAAATCTGGCTGGCTGACCACTCACGATCCATTAATAGCCTGAAGGGCGTGACACATTACGCGAGACTTCCACGCCCACTGGAATCCGCCCAGCTGCGCGCCGGGGAGGCTAACCATGACTGAGCGCGGCATGATTTTTAACGCAGAGATGGTGCGCGCCATCCGCGACGGCAGGAAGACGCAGACGCGCCGGATCATCCAGTCAGCTGCCAAAAATATGCAGGCACGCGGGCACGAGGTTATCTCTCACCGTGCACCTGGCGACAAATGGTATGGCGACTATGTCTATTCAATGCGCGACCGTAGCGGGGT
The DNA here is from genome assembly GCF_019880405.1 of Enterobacter sp. C2. NCBI lineage: Bacteria > Pseudomonadati > Pseudomonadota > Gammaproteobacteria > Enterobacterales > Enterobacteriaceae > Enterobacter > Enterobacter sp. C2. The sequence continues at coordinate 1,702,351 of NZ_CP082269.1, read as the reverse complement.
GTGGCAGGACTTCACCAACGAGCAGTTTCTGGCTAAATGCCCGTTCGGCCAGCCTGGCGATCGCATCTGGGTGCGTGAGACCTGGGCTGACGTAAATCATGATGGCTGTCCCGCTGTGGCCTACAGAGCTGACGGTGAAGTGCGGGACCTTCATGAAGATGATGGCGATGAGCAAGATCCAAACCTCGAAAAGTACTGGTTCGCAAACTGGTACCCTGACCTGATTAGCGGTACCGAGGGCAACTGGACGCCATCTATCCACATGCCGCGCTGGGCCAGCCGTATCACGCTGGAGATTACCGACGTGCGCGTTGAGCGACTGAACAGCATCAGCGACACAGACGCGAATGCCGAAGGCGTGTCGGCGGATCGGCTTTCACCAGCTCGATACGTATTCGGCAGCCTTTGGCAGTCCATTTACGGCGCGGACAATCCGCAAAGTTGGCAGGCTAACCCGTGGGTGTGGGTGATCGAGTTTAAACGGGTTGATGGGGGTACAGCATGAGCGGTACACCCTTAAAGCTGTTTTTGGCAAATACAGCCTTTAAGCTGTGCATAGCGGGAGGTGCAGCATGAACACACTCAGCAATGAAAGGCTGGAACGCCTGCCGCGCTGCCATGCTATCCGCAGCGCCGGGCAAGGAGGGGTGATCGATGGCTGACACTTTTCACAAATTGGTTCAGCGCGTTATAGACGACGGCACTGGAAAAACCGTAACCACAGAGGTGGAACTGGTTTCGTATTTAAAAGAGCGCAGCAGTGGTACCTCTGAATCGCGTTATTACGTTAAGCACAGCAACCAGCAGACTGTGCTGGAACAGGGCATGACGATTAACCGTGACGGTTACGGGAATTACGATGCCAGCATTGTGATCACTGACTTCCCGGCTCAGAAATCGCCTGAAGAAGCCGCGCTGAAACTGGCGGACTGGCTAAAGCGGCTTGGCGAATCCATTGAGGCAAACTTCAAAAAGCCAGAGGTCGGCGATGCCTAAATCCCCAGCAGAGCGCAAAGCAGGAACCTAACTAATGAACCACTTAATGATTGACCTCGAAACGATGGGCAACAAGCCCACCGCACCTATCATAGCGATCGGGGCCGTGCTGTTCGAACCCTCTACCGGCGAGTTGGGTCCGGAGTTTTATGCCGTCGTGGATCTGGAGAGCTCTCTGGTATTTGATGCAGTGGCCGACCCCAGCACCATTCTATGGTGGATGAAGCAAGGCGCGGAAGCGCGTGCGGCGATCACCAGCGACAACCGCGTGCACATCACTAATGCGCTGGGCGGGCTGAGAAGGCTGATTGATGAAAACTGCATTGCTAAAGATCTGCAGGTCTGGGGTAACGGGGCCACGTTTGACAATGTGATCACACGGGCCTCGTTCGAACGCCATAGTATGTACTGCCCATGGGAGTTCTGGAACGACCGCGACGTGAGGACGATCGTTGAGCTGGGTCGCGCTGTCGGGTTTAACCCGCGCTACGAGATCCCCTTCGAGGGTGATATGCATAACGCGCTGGCGGATGCCCGGCACCAGGCAAAGTACGTTTCGGCAATATGGCAGCGGCTTATACCCGCCACTGGCGATAATATTGGTTAAGATTAACGCCCGGGTGCAGCCGGGCTAAGTGGAGATATAGCCATGGGACAACTTGTAACTATTACAGACTGGGCATCTGGTCCGAACGGTTTTAAGGAGCCAATCAGCAGATCGGCGCTGCATAAAATTGCAAAGACCAAACAAACATACCCACCAGCGATTAAGCAGGGCCGCCGGTGGGTCGTGGATGAAAATGCTCGTTTTATAGGAATGGTGGGCAAGGTTGAGATTTCCTCTGGGATGTCAGCGCAAGCCCGCCACTTAGTGGAGAAAGCACTCAATGGCTGCCCGTCCCAGAAAGCATAACGTCAGTATTCCTAATCTCTATTGCAAACTGGATAAGAGAACATCGCGGGTTTACTGGCAATACCGGCACCCAGTAACAGGGATATTTGTTGGTTTCGGCACAAATGAGGATGCGGCAAAGGCCGCAGCCTCAGAAATGAATCGCATTATCGCAGAGCAGGAAACCCAGCAATCCTATGCCTTAATAGATATGGCTATAAAAGCTAATACAAAAAAAGAGAATGGGATTAGGGTATCTTCATGGATCAAAAAGTATTTAGAAATTCAATCTGAACGCGTTGAAAATAATGAGTTGTCTAAGCGCACACTAATAAACCGAAAATCATGTGCTTTGGTCCTTGAGAAACGCGTACCAAATTTACGCTTAAAAGATGTAGATACAAAGATAATAGCAACCATCGTAGAGGACTATAAATCCCGTGGTAAGTTACGTATGGGGCAGTTAATAAGAGCCGTGCTAATTGATGTTTTCAAAGAGGCTCAACATGCTGGCGAAGTGCCGCCTGGTTATAATCCTGCACTGGCGGTAAGGAACCCCACTGCTAAAGTACAGCGTAGTCGAATGACACTGGAGCAATGGACCGCAATCTTTGAAGCAGCTGCGGCTCATCCACCATGCGCTCAAAACGCAATGTTACTAGCCCTCGTCACGGGGCAGAGGCGCGGTGATCTAATTAAGATGAAGTTTAGTGATGTCTGGGATGGTTTCCTGCATATCGAACAAAGCAAGACCGGGGCCAAAATTGCACTACCTCTTACCTTGCGTTGTGAGGCGATTAATATGTCTTTAGGAGAAGTCATTGCCAGATGCAGAGATCGTGTCATCAGCAAGTACATGCTTCATCACGTCAGGAAGCATTCGACCATAGACGCGGGTGATCCGGTTAACGACAACACTATTACGCGTATGTTTATGGAGGCCAGGAATAAGGCTGGCATTAAGTCAGTTAAGGGGGCCACGCCTCCCTCTTTTCATGAGCAGCGTTCTCTGGCGTCACGCCTTTACACTGAGCAGGGCATAGATGTTAAAGCACTGTTGGGCCACAGCACAGACGCGATGAGCGAGCAATACAAAGATGATCGTGGTCTGGACTGGAAAAAACTTGTGGTGTAGCTGCTTAAAAAATCAGGGGCAATGCCCTACTCAACGTCCTATTTTTCACGTAGCGTTTTGGGGGGATGTGTTGGGGAGGTTTTGGGGAAAGAGATAAAGACAGTAAAAACAGCAATTTAATTTTCCGTTGTGTGCTCCACAAACAGACTTCGGATTCCCACAACTAATGTCTACCCGGCCTACATAAGTATGCAGAACCTGTAGGCCGGGTAAGGCGGCAGCCGCCACCCGGCGTCTTTCACCCCATTCGCTCCAAAATAAGCACCGACGCCACCAGCACGGCGATGATGGCTAAAAAGGATGAGGTGATAATCAGCGTCTCGGTCAGCATCGGATCGTTCATTTTGTCGTCTCTTCTCTGCGCGATACAGCATTCATAATAGAGCGACATGAATATTTAATGACAGCTAAAGTGTTTTTAAGTGAAACTTTTAGGAACTTTCGCGGCGGGGTGAAAAAGTTCTGCTGGCACACGCAGATAAGGTAAAGTAAGCGGGCTTATATTTCTGCCTGGAACCATCTTACATGTTTGATACCACTCTGTTTATTCTGCTGGGGCTGACGGCCCTCGGATTTATTAGCCACAACACCACCGTGGCCGTGTCGATCATGGTGCTGATTATGATCCGCATCACTCCGCTGAACGTCTACTTTCCATGGATTGAAAAACAGGGCCTGACCATTGGGATTATCATCCTGACCATTGGCGTAATGGCTCCCATCGCCAGCGGGACGCTGCCACCCTCCACGCTTCTGCACTCCTTTGTAAACTGGAAGTCACTGATTGCTATTGCAGTAGGGATCTTTGTCTCATGGCTGGGTGGACGCGGCGTGGCGCTCATGAGCGCGCAGCCCTCACTGGTGGCAGGGCTGCTGGTAGGGACAGTGCTGGGCGTGGCCCTGTTCCGGGGCGTGCCGGTCGGGCCACTGATTGCGGCGGGTCTGGTGTCGCTGCTACTTGGCCGCCAGTAGGCTGCGGCGCTGCCAGCGCTTAACCGTGTGCTCCAGCAGGGTACAGAGCAGGTAGTAAACCAACCCGGTAAAGATAAACAGTGCCGCCGGGTAGACCTGTACGCGGTTGTTAACCTGCCCCGCAACGGTGGTGAGCTCCGGGACGTTGACGATAAACGCCAGTGAGGTGTCTTTCAGCAGCGCAATCAGTAATCCCACGTAGGAGGGAAGCGCGTTGCGCAGCGCCTGCGGGAGCAGTACCCAGCGCAGCAGTTGTACACTGCTGAAGCCTCCCGCCAGCGCCGCCTCATGCTGCCCTTTGGGCAATGAGCCCATGGCGGCCAGCGTAGAGTACATCACCGCGGCAGAGGTAAACCAGGCCAGCGCCAGGGTCACGGTCACCGCGCCAGGTAGATCGGCTCCGGTCAGCATCGGCAGCAGAAACCATAGCCAGAAGATCACGAAGATCAGTGGAATGCCGCGGATAATCTCCGCCCAGGCGAACAGTACCCGTCGCGGCCAGCCCTTGAAGCGCCAGGCTAAGCAGGCCAGCGCGATCCCGCCAGGAAAGGCCAGCAGCGCCGCGCCGAGGGTCATCAGCACCGACAGCAGCACCCCGCCCGGCTCGCCCTGAGCAGTACGGCCCAGCAGCAGATAGTCCAGGTTATCGGTAATCACCGTGATGTTAGCGATCATCCTGCACCTCCTTGCGCGCCAGCGTCCTCTCCTGCCGCGCCGCACGCCACCACACCGGGGCGTTAAACAGCAGGCTCATCACCAACCCCAGCAGCAGATAGAGCACGCTGCCGACGGCAAACGCCTCCAGGGCATGGGCGTTGTAGCTCTCTATCTGCCGGGTCTGATAGGTCAGCTCGGCAAAGCCAATCCCGGTTGCCAGCGAGGAGAGTTTCATGAGGTTCAGATACTGTCCCACTACCGGCTGCCAGGCGTTGCGTAAGCCCTGAGGCAGGAGCACCCAGCGAAACAGCGCCAGCTCGCTAAATCCCTGCGATTTCGCCGCTTCAATCTGCCCCTTCGCAACGGCATGCAGCCCGGCCTGGATCTCCTCTACCAGAAAAGCCGCGGTAAACAGGCCCAGCGCCCAGGCGGAGCTGAGAAACTCCGGCGTAAACCACCACACATCGCCCGGCAGAATGCTAAAGGCGTGATCGTCATTAACATACTGGCGAAAACCCAGCGGCAGCAGGTTCCAGGCAGCAAAATACCAGAACAGCAGCTGAACCAGCAGCGGCGTATTGCGGAACAGCGACACCCACACAGCGACCACGCCGTGTCCCACCGCGCCGCCCGCCAGACGGAGGGCCAGCAGCAGCACGGTCAGCACCGTGGCCAGCACGATGCCGGCAACGGTCACCCAAACAGTGGTGAGAAAACCAGAGAGGATCCACTGTGCAGGCTGGCCGGTAAGCACCCCGGCCCAGTCGAGATGGATGTGCATTACAGCTCCCTGCTTTCGGCGTGCAGCGGGTTAAGCACCTTCTGCAGGAAGCGCTGCGCCCGTGGATGCTGCGGAGCGGTAAAGAACTGCTCCGGTGCAGCCTGCTCAAGGATCTCGCCGCCGTCGATAAAGATCACCCGGTCAGCAATTTCCCGGGCAAATTGCATCTCATGCGTTACCACGATCAGCGTCATGCCGCTGTGGGCCAGGCTACGCATGACCTGTAGCACCTCGCCGATCGTCTCGGGATCGAGCGCCGAGGTCGGCTCATCAAACAGGATGATCTCTGGCTTTGCCGCCAGGGTGCGGGCGATGGCCACCCGCTGCTGCTGGCCGCCGGAGAGCTGGGACGGCAGGTGGTAAGCCTTATCGCGCAGGCCGACCCGCTCCAGCAGCGCCAGCGCCGTCTTCTGCGCCTCATGCGGGAGCTGACCGTGCACTTTAGTTAGCGCCAGGGTGATGTTATCCAGCGCGTTAAGATGGGCGTAAAGGTTGAACTGCTGGAAGACAAAGCCCACATGGCGACGCAGGTCACGCAGCGCCTTGCCTTTCAGGGTGCTGGTGGGTTTACCGTCAACGTAGATTTCGCCCCCGCTTACCGTTTCAAGCTGGTTTATCAGGCGGATCAGCGTCGATTTACCCGAGCCGGACGGCCCGCAGACGGCAAGCACCTCGCCAGCGCGAACCTGAAGATCGATCTGCTTTAAGACCGGGTGATTGCCATAGCATTTACTGACCTGGCGGAATTCGACCGTGCCCGCCTGCACGGGAAACGCCTCTGTGGCACTGGCCACAGAGGCGGAGAAAAGACCTGCAAACATATTACTTCGCTTCTATTTTAAAGCTGCGCGGCTGGGGGGTTTTGGTCTGCGGGCCAAACCAGGTAGCGTAAATTTTGGCCGCGTCGCCGCTCTGCTCAAGCTTAACCAGCTCGCTGTTTACCGTGTTCAGCAGCGCCGTTTCACCTTTGGGTACGCCCACGCCAATCTCCTCTTTAGAGAGCAGATCCGGCAGGATTTTAAACTTCGCTTTATCCGGCGCTTCCGCCAGCAGGCCAGCCAGAATGGTGCTGTCCTGGGTGATCGCCTGCACGTTGCCATTACGCAGGGCGGTCAAGGCCAGCGGGATATCGTCATAGGCCAGCACGCGCGCCTGCGGGAAGCGCTGATGCAGCGCCTGCTCGCCAGTGGTGCCTTTTACCGCACCGATACGCGACTTGCTGTAGGCATCTAGCTTATCTGCGCCGTCTGCCGACACCAGAAACTGCTGGCCGGTAACAAAGTACGGCGTCGAAAAGTCGATAACCTGGGCACGCTCTGGCGTAATAGTGATGTCGGCAACGATCAGGTCAACCTTGCCAGACTGCAACAGCGGAATACGGTTCGCCGGGTTAGTGGCGACCAGCTCCAGCTTAACGCCGAGGCTTTTCGCCAGCGCTTTAGCAAAGTCGACGTCATAGCCTACGATGTCGTGCGTTTTTGGATCGACTGCGCCAAACGGCGGATTTGCATCAAAAGTGGCGACTTTCACCACGCCAGCCGACTTAATATCAGCCAGTTTGTCGGCGTGAGCGGCAAAAGAGAGCGTTGAAAGGAGCGCCAGCGTGGTGAAGGTCCATGCTTTTTTAGTCTGTGTAAAAGTTGCCATGCTTAATCCCTGTTATCCCTGGTTATAAATATTTAGCGCTACGTTCACATAAGCGTTGGCGTCAGACAAATATCAAAATGTGCATTAGATATCCATAAATAGAATAAGGCTATAGGCATATAAGCTGATCAGGGTTCGTCGGCTGCTTTCATCACAGCGAAAAAGCGTTATCCTGTTATCAACGTATTCAACCTGAGAAAACAATGACTAACCTGACCTCCTCCGGCCGCAAGCAGGGACTGCTGCTGATTGCCGGGATCTTAATGATTGCCACCACCCTGCGCGTGACCTTTACCGGTGCCGCCCCCCTGCTGGACGCCATTCGCGCTGACTACGGCCTGACCACGGCACAAACCGGACTCCTGACCACCCTGCCGCTGCTGGCCTTTGCCCTTATCTCGCCGCTCGCGGCCGGTGCCGCCCGCCGCTTTGGCATGGAGCGCAGCCTCGCTACCGCGCTGATCCTTATTTGTGCGGGCATTGCCCTGCGTTCGCTGCCGTCCGCCGCGCTGCTGTTTGTCGGTACGGCGATCGTCGGCTGCGGGATTGCGCTGGGTAACGTGCTGCTGCCCGGCCTGATTAAGCGCGACTTCCCCGGCCAGGTTGCAAAGCTTACCGGTGCCTATTCCCTGACGATGGGGGCAGCCGCAGCGCTGGGTTCAGCGCTGGTGGTGCCGCTGGCGCTACACGGATTTGGCTGGCGAGGGGCGCTACTGATGCTGATGGCCTTCCCACTGGTTGCCCTACTGCTGTGGCTGCCCCAGACCGGCCGTCGGGCAGCAAGCAGCCTGACCCAGGCGGGTAGCCTGCAAAACCGTGGGATCTGGCGATCGGCGCTGGCCTGGCAGGTGACACTCTTTCTGGGTATCAACTCGCTTATCTACTACGTGGTTATCGGCTGGCTGCCGGCGATCCTGCTGAGCCTGGGCTACAGCGAAACCCAGGCGGGCTCTCTGCATGGCTTGTTGCAGCTGGCTACCGCCGCACCAGGCATTGTTATTCCGCTGATCCTGCATCGCCTGCGCGATCAGCGCAGCATCGCCGCGCTGGTGGCGCTGATGTGTGCCCTCAGCGCCGCCGGGCTGTGGCTGGTTCCCGCCCACGCGGTGCTGTGGACGGTGATCTTTGGTTTCGGCTCGGGTGCGACGATGATCCTCGGTCTGACCTTTATCGGCCTGCGCGCCAGCTCGGCGCATCAGGCGGCAGCGCTCTCCGGCATGGCGCAGTCGGTGGGCTACCTGCTGGCGGCGTTTGGTCCACCGCTAATGGGCAAGATCCACGATGCCAGCGGCGACTGGCGCATTCCGCTTATCGCCTGCGCCCTGCTCGCGGTGGTGATGGCGGCGTTTGGCATTTTTGCCGGACGCGATCGCGAGATCGACGCCCGGTAAGAGAGGTGCGATCGGAGATTAGTTACTGGCGATGCGCAGCAGCGCATGAACCAGCGGCGCGGGACGACCGCTCAGGGCGGCACGCTCGTGCTGGAAGAGCGTAGCAACAAAAAACGGGTGCGTGATCAGCTCAACGGCGCGCACTTCGCCCTCTTCATCCCAGCCGGTGACGCGCAGATCGGTCTTATCCAGCTCGGCGGCAAACTCTGGCGACACGCCATAGTTACAGTGATAGCCCTCATCAATGGCATCTTTGCCGTAGGCGCGGGAAATAAGGGTATTGTGACGCAGCTCGATAGTGCCGGTCTGCTCCACCAGCGAGCAGGCCAGCGGCGTCACCACCATACGTCCTGCGCTGTCGGTTTCAGCATGTGCCGCATCGTCCCAGCCCATAACGTTGCGCGCGTACTCAATCAGCGCATGCTGGAACCCGCCGCAGGTGCCGAGGAACGGCACGCCGTTCTCACGGGCATAGCGAATCGCCGTGAACGCGCCCTGGGCATTTTTATAGGGGCTAGCTGGCACGACCCAGATGGCGTCATAACCTACCAAATCTTCTTCACTGGCGATCTCATCGGTTGCCAGCCAGTCGTAGTCGGCCGTCAGTTCCTGCACGGCGGCGGCATCATCAATCGCCAAAGGGATCGCCTGGTGCGCAACAACGTCAGGGTTATAGTCGCCTACGAGAGCAATACGCAGCGTTTTTTTCAAAGGAGTGTGTTCCATGCAGGAATCCTTATGTCAGGGGCAAATTACGGATAACATAAGGAGCCTCAGATTACCGATCTTTTACAGGTATCACAATACCTTAAAAAAGGTGGGCGACGGATAACAGCATTTTTCATACTGCTGTATTACCCTGTGGCTATTGTCACCTTGCCCTATGTAGACCATGAAAATAAAGATCCTCGTGAGCGCCTGCCTGATGGGCTTTAAGGTGCGCTACAACGGCAGTGAAAAGCAGGCGGTCGAGGCCACCCTGGCGCGCTGGCAACAGGAGGGACGACTGGTGATCCACTGTCCTGAACTGGCAGCCGGACTGCCCGTACCGCGCCTGTCGGCGGAAATTAGCGGCGGTACCGGGGCGGACGTCATGCATAATGCGGCCCGCATTACAGAGAGCGACGGTACCGACGTAACCGCGCACTATCAGCTGGCCGCCTGGTTGGCGCTACGGGCGGCGCAGGAGGCAGGCTGTCGCGCCGCGCTGTTAACCGACGGCAGCCCCACCTGCGGCAGCCGCGCTATTTACGATGGCAGCTTTAGCGGTCAGCGCCAGCCGGGAATGGGCGTGGCAGCGGCACTACTGGCTGAACACGGCATTAAGGTATTTTCAGAGCAGGAGCTGGACGCGCTTATTGCCTGGATCAACGCACATGACGCGGGTTAGCACCACTCGCGGGCTTCCACTTCTTCCGGCAAGGAATCTGGCAAAAGCGGCATCAGGTGCTCAGCGCGAACGAAGGCAAACCCGTGCTGGCCGTCGAAGGCAACAACATCCCCGGTGACCAGCCATAGCGCACGTGGTGCGGTAACCGGCATGTCGGTCATCACGCCGTTAACCGGGTTCAGAAAACGTTCTCCCGGCTGGCACAGCGCAAACAGCTCCACGGATTTACCAATGTTGCGGCGTCCAGCTGGAGTTTGTGCGCCAATAACCATTGCCAGGCTGCCCGGTTTTAACTGAAACATAGCTCTCTCGTTCACAGAAAAATTGAATTTGCGGTTAGGATAATTCCTAATCGAAATTTTACTCCGAGAGACAGGCCATTGTCACCACAGTAATTCGCGCCGACGATCAAAACCTCTACTAATTTTAGGCAGACGAGAAAACATGATATATAAATCCACCGCTTTTCATGTTTTACTGTACGGATAGCCCAAATATTCACCATAACGTATAAGGGTTTTTCGCCTTTATACGGGAGTAAAAGAGAGTCATGTCAGATATTATTCTGGCTCGCGTTTCGGAAACGCTCGCAAGTGAACAAACCGTTGAAAGTCTGGTTCGCCAGCTGCTGGAGATGCTTGAGCTGGTGTCCGAAATGGAGTCAACCTACCTGACCAAAATCGATACTGATGCCCGCCTGCAGCACATCCTGTATGCCCGAAACAGCAAGCAGATGAATATCCCGGAGGGGCTTTCCGTGCCCTGGGGAGATACGCTCTGCAAGCGCGCCCTGGACGATGAGTGTTTCTTCAGCAATGATGTCGCTACGCTCTGGGGCGACTGTGGCCCTGCACGCGCGCTGGGCATAAAAACCTATCTCAGTTCGCCCGTTCATCTGGCCGATGGGACGCTGTACGGTACCCTTTGCGCTGCCAGCACCGAAACCCATGCGCTAAACGTGCGGGCAAATCAGGTTCTGCAGCTCTTTGCCGGACTGATTTCTCAGGCGATCCAGAAGGAGTCTCTGGTAGCACAGCTGCGGGAGGCCAACGCGGCGCTGATTTCCCACTCCTACACCGATGCGCTCACCGGCTTGCCTAACCGACGGGCGATATTCGATAACCTCTCTACCCTTTTCTCGCTGGCGCGCCATCTGGATGTGCCGGTGATCATCGCCTTTATCGATCTCGATAACTTTAAATCAATAAACGACAGCTTTGGCCATGACGTGGGCGATCTCTTTTTAGTGCAGGTGGGCCAGCGAATCATACGTCAGTGCGACGGCAACGACATTGCTGGCAGGCTGGGCGGCGATGAGTTCATGCTTGCCTGTCTGGGCAGCGCGCGCGGGAAAAGCGACGAGGCCTATCTCCGCGAGCTGAAGGCGCGCTTGAGCGGTCATATTATCGGCGACTATAGCCTGGGGGATATACGGATCTATTATCCCGGTGCCAGTATCGGTATTGTTGAGATTGACCCCACGCAGACCGACGCGGATACTGCCCTGCGCATGGCCGATGTCGCCATGTACCAGGAGAAGAAAGGTCGGCAAAAAAGCCCCTTCGTCGTTCTGGATTAATTCATTATTTAGCGATCTTTCAGGAGCAAGGCGTGAAAAAAACAACGGTTATTATGCTGATCGTGGCGATTGTTGTCGTTGCCGGTACGCAACTGGGCTGGTGGTGATCCCTCTCGTATACCCTGTTTCTTAATATCGTCTACTCGCGCTAAGCAGGTAGACGATATATTCGAGGTCTCTTTCTCGAATTTTTAGCGTGCTTTTACCGTTTTGACATCGACTATGCTTTAAACAGCATTAACGCGTAGATGGTATGTTAATTTAGTGTTACAAATAATATTGCGTCGGTACGGGTTTTAAGGTTTTAGATCCTCATCTGGGCAGGAGCTCATACATGTTCAGCGGACTCAGCAAGAACCAAACAAAAAGGCTGGCGGCGCTTGCCCTCTTACGCAAGTACGATAAAGCGCGGGATACCGCGCTTGGCGAATTTGCGAATCTGGCCAGCGACATAATGGGCGTTAATGGCTGCTTCGTCACCATTTTCGATGACCAGTACCAATATATTAAATATGTAAAGAACATTGCCCAGCTGCCAATAAAAACCGCGATCCCTGAAACCATGTGTCAATATGCCGTTGCCAGCGCCGAGCCGGTTATCTGCTCTGACACTCGCACCGACAGCCGCTTTGCCGATCATTTTCTGGTTACTACAGGGCAAGTCATCTTCTATGCCGCTGCTCCCCTGCAAACGAAGGAAGGATTTGTACTGGGTACGCTGTGCGTTAGCCATACGCAGCCTGTCGCGGCAACGCCTGAGCAGATTGATAACTTCCTGCGCGTTGCTGCGCTTGCCAGTACCTATCTTGAGGCATGGTATTCGCTGGGCCGCATTGATGGCCTGACCGGATTGCCTAACCGCCAGTCTCTTTTAAAAGAGATAGAGACGCTGGTGCAGGATAACAACGCCCGGCCCTGGTCGCTGATCCTTTTCGACTGTATTGATATGCCCCGTGCCTATGAGCTGGCGCGCTATCTTGGTCTATCCGCAGTAGAGAAGATGCTGCGTGGGTTTGGCCCTCTGCTGCGCCTGCGCCTGAAGCTATCTTCACGAATGACGCTGTTTGCCTTTGCGCCAGGGCGTTATGCCGTGCTGGTAGACGCCGCGATCGCCCAGACGCTAATCCAAAGGGCAGGCTCCCTGCCGGATATCGATGCGCAGATCCGTGGCGATATTGGTATTCACCTGAAGGTGCGTACCGGTTACGTCACTTTCATACCACAGGATAACGATCCGCATGAAATTTTGCGCCAGGGCATCAGTGCCTTGCATGAGGCGATGCGCGAGCAAATTCCTGTTCTGGCCTTCGATCCTCTTCTCGATCAGAAGCGCAATAACCACTTCCGGCTGCTGCACGATCTGAGCGAAGCGATCAAAGCGCCGGATCAGCTCTTTATGGTTTATCAGCCGAAAATTTCACTGCATACCGGCCTGACCCAAGGCTGTGAAGCACTGCTTCGCTGGCATCATCCAGTACAGGGCAACGTGCCGCCGTCAACCATTGTTCAGCTGGCAGAGAAGACCAGCCTGATGACGGATATTACGCAATGGGTAATCAAAACCGTTATTGAACAGCTTCAGGCCTGGCGCAACGTCGGAATTGACCTGCCTGTTTCCATTAACGTCACGGTGAGCGATTTCTCGCGCCAGGGTTTTGCCGACGAACTGGAGCAGAATCTGCTTAGCGCTGGGCTCACGGTAGCGGATCTGCAGATCGAATGTCTGGAGACCGAGAAGGTGCTGGAGAGCGATAAGGCACTGTACGAACTGGGTCAGCTGAAAAATAAGGGCTTTAACATCCTGCTCGATGATTTCGGCGCAGGCTACAGCAATATTAGCTATCTACGACGCATTCCCTTCGACGTTATAAAGCTCGATCGCTCGCTTATCAGCCAGATTGTCTCCGATTCCGATAGCCGAATTATCGCCCGCAACGTCATAACGATGCTGAAGGATCTGAACTATCTTGTTCTGGCTGAGGGGATTGAAGACAGGCAGACGGCCATGATGCTGAAGGAGTACGGCTGTGACGAGGCGCAGGGGTATTACTTCTCCAGGCCAATCTCTCCAGCCGAGATCCCGGCATGGCTGGCAAAAGGCAGCGCGGTGGATAAGCTGCCCGGCCTGCTACAAAATGGAACCTATTAGCGTTTACTCAGTGCCAGCTTAGCGGCAAAGAGAATAAACAGCGTGCCGGTGGTGCGATCCATCCAGCGTACTACCGCACTGCGTTTCAGGAAACGACCGAGCGGACGCGTCGCCAGAATCAGCACCGTCGACCAGGTCTGCCCCAGCACAACGTGGATCGCCACCAGCCCAAAGGTCCAGGCGATTAACGGCTGACCGTGGGGAATAAACTGCGGTAAAAAGGAGACGTAGAAGACGCCCATTTTGGGGTTTAGCAGATTGCCCAGCAGCCCCTTGATAAACCCGCTCTGCTTTGCCCTGGGTGTTTCTCCCTCTGCCGCTGCGGTTAACCCACCCCCGCGACTCAGCAACATATTCACCCCCAGCCAGCAGAGGTAAGCCGCGCCGCAGTATTTCAGAATGGAATAGGCCAGCTCAGAGACGGCGATAAGCGCGCCCAGACCAAACGCCACCATCGCTCCCCAGATAAAGCACCCGGCATTGATATCCAGCGCAACTTTAAACGCCTGGGCCCGACTCTCGACCGAGGCGGTGCGCAGGACCAGCGCGGTATCCAGCCCTGGAGTCAGGGTAAGCAAAGCAGCGGCCAGCGTAAATGCCAGCAGGGAGTCATAAATGGTCAAGCGGTGTCTCCATGAATATGTAAAAGATATCTAATCATACTTTACGTCAGGCGAGCGCGGTCTATACTTCTCTCATTGTAAATGCCCGGCAATGTTCATGAAATGATTGCCCTCTGGCACACACCATTTTTAGTAGTTTTTAGTTCATTGAATTGGTTTAAACTCTCCGTCACGTAACCGAAAGGACGCAACGATGAATGTATCAAGCAGAACGGTAGTCTTGCTAAATGTATTAGCCGCAGCGGGACTCTTTCTGACCCTTTACTCCAAATACAACTGGTTGTGATGTTGTTTCAGAGCGGGTTGTAGGGTAATAATAGAAAACGGGAGCCGACTGGCTCCCGTTTTTTTATTCATTAGCCGATAAGCTTTAAATCGACTTTGCGGTTATTCTTTTGATCTTGATAGAAGTTTTCGTGCGAGCCAATGCTTAGCAGATAGAGTTCCAGCTTATCCTTGACCCAACTGTATCCCAGAAGCGCCTGCTGTTTGTTTAGCGGAAATTTGTGCAGCCAGAGAAAGCTGAGATCTCCCCTCTTCTGCTCGCCTATAGCTGGGTTATCAATGATTTTATCGATCTCATCCTCTACCACCCTCAGTAAAGCGGTCGGGAGTTTGTCCAGCGCCTTTTCGAAACGGCGACTCTGGTAAACATCAATTTTTTGAACGCCCTGTCCTTCTGGCATATCGCGTTACCTTCTGGTTTTTGATTTCGCTTTGCGCCAGCAGGGTTTCATTGATAAAGCTGTAGGGAAGGTCAGGGTTATCCTCTGCAATCTGCCCTATTTTAGCCCAGTGCTCAATCTGCCTGGGAACGCTGCGGTTTGCAGCTTCAGCATGAATCTTTACGTCGCTAACGAAGTCATCGTCTAAACGAATGCTTATGGCCATATCACCTGTCTCCCGGATTAAATCACCTTACGTGTAAAATGCCTACGCAAAGCGTGCGCATGCTTAATATGCGACATTTTGTCGCATTATGCAATCTCAATGCTCTGATGCTACGAGGGAGGATTTATCTGGCTTACGTTTTATAGCGGTATCTTACTGTCCCCCAGTAACCTGATTCCCCATCCGTAACTTTTTTCCAACCTGCGCGTTCGAGCTC
Organism: Enterobacter sp. C2; assembly: GCF_019880405.1. Lineage (NCBI taxonomy): Bacteria > Pseudomonadati > Pseudomonadota > Gammaproteobacteria > Enterobacterales > Enterobacteriaceae > Enterobacter > Enterobacter sp. C2. The sequence goes on along the minus strand of NZ_CP082269.1, from coordinate 1,687,031 downwards.
TTTGGCTATCAGCTTGTTCATGATGCCGTGCCCCATACTGAGAACCTGTTCGTGCTCATGGGCCAGTGCTGTCAGGCGATCCGCGACTCTTTTCGCGCGCTGTTGAGCATCAGCGCAGGACTCACTCTCAGACGACGCGCCCGCTAACCAGAGCAGCCTGAAGAGCACCAGCCACAGTGAGGGCGGTAATTTAATCGCCGGTACGTTAAAGATGGGTAGTGGGGCCTCGCTCAACTCATTCAAAATGAAATCTGGATTTACGCCCAACGTATAAAGGGAGGAAACAGCGCGAGGCAGCGGACTGCTCACCACAAGGTTACTATTCTGACACGCTGCTTTTGCCGCAGATGCAGGCGATCCAGAAATAGATGACGCGTCGTAGGCAGATACCCACTCCCGCATGCCTGCCGCATTTACGCTGCCAGACTTTTTCAAATCAGGTTTGCCATGCCTTACTAACGTAATCTCTATTGCGGACATCTTCCCTCTGATTATCAAACAACTTTAATAAATCAGCAGATTAGCATTTTCACCAGGAGCGCAGCGAAATATTTGCCAACATCCGCAGCATGCGCCCGGAACCCTGTTATTTTCAACTACGCTTCTTAAGTGAAATTAAATCTTGCTCAGGAGCGCGCAATGCCGCCTTTAACGTCCCCGCTTCACTCCGACCTAAAACGATCCCTGCTTGCCACCGTTCCGCTCGGCATCGGTATGATGGCAGCGATTGATGAGGTGGTATTCCATCAACTTTTGGCCTGGCATCACTTTTTCGACTGGGGCACCCCGGCTTTCAGCCTGCTGTCGGATGGTTTGCTGCACTCCGCTGAGCTGATCCTATTTGTGCTCGGATTTTTTATGTTTACCAGGCTCTATCGTCGCGGCGTGCTTAATCGAACGGCAGCATGGGCGGGCTTTGTTTTGGGGATGGGGGGTTTCCAGCTGTTTGACGGGATTGTCGATCACAAGCTGCTTAGACTGCATCAGATCCGCTACGTTGAAAACGTTCTGCTTTACGATGTCATCTGGAACGGGGTTGCCATAGTGTTGTTGCTGGCAGGCTATCTGCTCTTTCGCCGCGCGCGCCGTACGGCCAGGGGTTAAGTCGTGGAGCCGATGATGCATCATCCAGAAGGCGCACCTTCAGCCGCGCTGTTTATTCTGTTGGTCATTATTCCTGTGGCGCTGCTCTGCCTGTATCTGTTCGCCGCCCTGAGAATACGCCGTACCGCCTGCTGGAGCAGCTGGCGCATCGCCAGCTTTACCGCCGGAACCGTGTTGATTGTGGCCGCCATGCTGCCCCCGCTGGCAAGCTGGGCCCATCACGATCTGCGCGGTCATATGATGCAGCATCTTTTTTTAGGTATGTTTGGGCCGCTTGGGCTGGTATTTGGTGCGCCGGGTTCGCTTTTGCTACGCAGTGTTTCAGCCCGAACGGCTCGCGGCATCATGAATTTTCTCCGCATCCGTCCGATACGTTTTTTAATCCATCCGGTTACCGCTGCGTTTCTGGATATAGGCGGCATGTATCTGCTCTATCTCACGCCCTTTTACACGTTGAGCATGGGCGATCCCGTGCTGTTCGTGTTGCTCCACGTGCATTTTGTCCTCTCCGGCTACCTGTTTACCTGGTCTGTCGCCGGGCCGGATCCTGCCCCCCATCGTCCGTCGAGAAATCTACGGCTGACAGTAATCTTCTTAGCTACCGCCGCGCACGCGATCCTCGGCAAGCTGATGTACGGCTATGGATACCCGCAGGGTACCTCGGCCAGCGTTGAGGAGATTCAGGCGGCCGCGCAGTGGATGTATTACGGCGGCGATCTTGCCGAGTTTCTCGTTATCATCGGCTTTTTTGCAGCATGGTTCCGCCAGCGCAGCGCCCTGCCTGGTGCTTTGAAGGGTTATTAAGACCAGCATGGGGTGTTTCACTCCACGCTAAAATAGTTCAGCTCTTCAACTCTTCTCTTTTTCATATTGATTTTGCACTGAATGAGTAACGCTGGATGCAAAGGCGCAGAGGCGCTTATTCTGGACGTGGCGAGTTCACAAAATTGCATATTTTCCTTCTGCCAGCTTTTTTGATTGCTGATGAATGCCTCTTTGTTTTGTTTGACAATATCAGAGTGGCTATTTTCATAATCAACGTTTGGCAGAAGCCACTCATCCGACTGAACGGTAGCTAACGCTCTATCAAAAACGTCCTTCATTGCTTTATCTACTTTGCTCTCTTCTTTTTGCAGGCAATCAATATAATTTGCTATATCATCATCTGCTGATTTTTTACTTTGGCAAAGCTCGCTCTCTGGGCCAGTTAGGATTTTTTCTATCCCGGCGGCAAAGAGTGGCTGAGCGACTACCAGCAAAGTGATTGTTAAGATTTTTCTAATGAACATCATTTAACTCTTTCAACCGTGTGAGCGATTAGCAAGAATGATTCTACGCCTGCCTTAGTTCAACTCTTTGATTTAAATCAGACATTGAGACAGGATATCCTTCGTTGATAGGGTACAGAGCTATAAAATTTAACGATAATTAGCCGTCTCCGTTATTAATTCTCTTAATAACCATCACACTTTTTGCTTAACGCCGTAGGATACTTTACTAGTAAAGTGTCAGGCATAACTGCATAGACGACAGGTTTATAAATGCGGGAAGGGAGCTTGGAACATATACTTGCCGGGGCAGGATTATTTATAGGGCTATTTGGTAGTTTACTTATCTTTATCTCTTTTCTTGTCTATTTGGCTAATAAAAAGAGTTATGCTAATTTAGTTTCACTTTTTAAAGAAAAATATACTTTTCCAGCACCAAGTTCATTTTATCATATGGTTGGTTTTTTCGGTGTTTTTCCAGTAAGCCGGTTTTTTATCAAACTGAGTAAGAAGAAAAAGATTTCCTTTCTTAAACAGAGCGATCCGGCCTACAGCTTTTTTGAAGAAAATCACTTAAAAATCCAACCGTGGATGAATTATCTTTCGTGCATATGGATTACCGCGACAGTAGCTTACTTGGTTTCTGCTATAGCAGGCGTTATTTTATCTATTGTCCGTTAGTGGGCAGTCTGCCATAAAAAACGGGAGCACAAGGCTCCCGTTGTCATCTAATCCAATTTCTGGATTACATGTTTTCGATGATCGCATCACCAAACTCTGAACATTTCAGCAGCTTAGCGCCGTCCATCAGACGTTCAAAGTCATAGGTCACGGTTTTATTGTTAATCGCGCCTTCCATGCCTTTAACGATTAGGTCTGCGGCTTCGAACCACTCCATGTGACGCAGCATCATCTCTGCGGAGAGGATGATTGAGCCTGGGTTAACCTTGTCCTGGCCTGCGTATTTCGGTGCAGTACCGTGGGTTGCTTCAAACAGTGCGCACTCGTCACCAATGTTTGCACCCGGTGCGATACCGATCCCGCCAACCTGGGCTGCCAGGGCATCGGAGATGTAGTCGCCGTTCAGGTTCATACAGGCAATCACGTCATACTCAGCCGGACGCAGCAGGATCTGCTGCAGGAACGCATCGGCGATCACATCTTTAATGATGATCTCTTTGCCGGTGTTCGGGTTTTTAATCTTCTGCCACGGGCCGCCGTCGATCAGCTCACCGCCGAACTCTTCCTGGGCCAGCTGGTAGCCCCAGTCTTTGAACGCACCTTCGGTGAACTTCATGATGTTGCCTTTGTGCACCAGGGTCACGGAGTCACGATCGTTGGTGATTGCATACTCGATGGCAGCACGCACCAGACGCTTGGTACCCTCTTCTGAGCACGGCTTGATACCGATACCGCAATGTTCCGGGAAGCGAATTTTCTTCACGCCCATCTCTTCGCGCAGGAATTTGATCACTTTCTCAGCGTCAGCGCTATCGGCTTTCCACTCAATACCAGCATAGATATCTTCGGAGTTCTCACGGAAGATCACCATGTCGGTCAGCTCCGGGTGTTTAACCGGGCTTGGCGTACCCTGGTAGTAACGTACCGGGCGCAGGCAGACATACAGGTCCAGCTCCTGGCGCAGGGCAACGTTCAGGGAACGAATACCGCCGCCGACGGGAGTCGTCAACGGGCCTTTAATTGCTACACGATACTCACGGATCAGATCCAGGGTCTCAGTCGGCAGCCAGACGTCCTGGCCATACACCTGGGTCGATTTCTCACCGGTATAAATTTCCATCCAGGAAATTTTACGCTCACCGTTGTAGGCCTTTTGCACAGCGGCATCAACCACCTTGATCATCGGCGGCGTCACGTCCACACCGATACCATCACCTTCGATAAACGGGATGATCGGATTGTTTGGCACGTTCAGCTTGCCGTCTTGCAGGGTGATCTTACTACCTTCCGCCGGAACAACTACTTTGCTTTCCATTCACCTCTCCTTCGAGTTCGAGCGTGTTTTCGTTCTGCTGTTTTGTTAATAAATTGTAATGGGCCTGTCAATACTAACTGATTGTCGGCTGGCATGAAAGGCGCAAGTTATTCCGCTATAATGCGGCAATTGTTAACATCTGAAAATACCATGCGCAAAACTTCTTTTATAGATCACCGGGTTAAGCGATTCAGCTCACAACAACCTACCAAACGTCACGGCAAAACCCACCCAAAGCGGGTGATTTTGTTCAATAAACCCTACGATGTGTTGCCGCAGTTTACCGACGAGGCCGGACGCAGCACGCTGAAGGATTTTATCCCCGTTGCCGACGTCTACGCCGCAGGCCGTCTGGACCGTGACAGCGAAGGGCTGCTGGTACTGACTAACGACGGCGCACTGCAGGCGCGACTGACGCAGCCGGGCAAGCGCACCGGGAAGATCTACTACGTACAAGTAGAAGGCCTACCCGGCGAGGAGGCGCTAACAGCGCTGCGCAACGGGGTGACGCTCAACGATGGGCCTACCCTACCCGCCGGCGTCGAGTTGGTCAGTGAGCCAGCATGGCTGTGGCCACGTAATCCGCCGATCCGCGAGCGGAAATCCATTCCCACCGCCTGGCTGAAAATCACCCTCTATGAAGGGCGGAACCGCCAGGTGAGGCGCATGACCGCGCACGTAGGTTTTCCCACGCTGCGCCTGATCCGTTACGCTATGGGAAATTACACGCTGGATAATCTCGCCAACGGTGAGTGGCGAGATATTGCTGAATAAGGATGAAAGTATGTTTAAACCGCACGTTACCGTTGCCTGCGTAGTGCATGCCCAGGGCAAGTTTCTGGTTGTTGAAGAGACCATCAACGATAAGGCGCTGTGGAACCAGCCTGCCGGACACCTTGAAGCCAATGAAACCCTGGTGCAGGCTGCTGCGCGCGAGCTGTGGGAAGAGACCGGCATTGATGCCATTCCCCAGCATTTTATTCGCATGCACCAGTGGATTGCGCCGGACAACACCCCCTTCCTGCGCTTTCTGTTTGCCATCGAGCTTAACGAAACGTGCGCTACCTGGCCCAACGATGGTGATATCGATCGCTGCCTTTGGGTCACTGCCGATGAGATCTTAACCGCCTCGAACCTGCGATCGCCGCTGGTGGCGGAGAGTATCCGCTGCTACCAGAGCGGTCAGCGCTACCCGCTGGCGCTGATTGGCGAATTTAACTGGCCTTTTACAAGTGATGCCTGAGGCACGCTTGCATGATAGAATACGCCGCCTTGAAGTTTAATGTCGCGAGTATTCTATGTCTGAAAGCCCAAAAAAAGTGATCGTCGGGATGTCCGGCGGTGTCGACTCTTCCGTCTCTGCCTGGCTCCTGCAACAGCAGGGCTATAAGGTGGAAGGCCTGTTCATGAAGAACTGGGAAGAGGATGACGGCGAGGAATACTGCACCGCTGCCGCAGACCTTGCCGATGCGCAAGCGGTGTGCGACAAGCTCGGCATTGAGCTGCACACCGTTAACTTTGCCGCAGAGTACTGGGATAACGTCTTTGAGCACTTCCTCGAAGAGTACAAGGCTGGCCGCACGCCAAACCCGGATATTCTCTGCAACAAAGAGATCAAATTCAAAGCCTTCCTGGAGTTCGCCGCCGAAGATCTCGGCGCGGACTATATCGCTACCGGCCACTACGTGCGCCGGGCGGACGTCGATGGCAAAAGCCAGCTGCTGCGCGGGCTGGACGGCAACAAAGACCAGAGCTACTTCCTCTATACCCTCGGCCACGAACAGATCGCCCAGAGCCTCTTCCCGGTGGGCGAGCTGGAGAAGCCCGAGGTGCGTAAAATTGCCGAAGAGCTGGGTCTGATCACCGCCAAGAAGAAAGATTCCACCGGGATCTGCTTCATCGGCGAGCGCAAATTCCGTGAGTTCCTGGGGCGCTACCTGCCTGCCCAGCCGGGTAAAATCATCACCGTTGACGGGGACGAGATTGGCGAGCACCAGGGACTGATGTATCACACCCTCGGCCAGCGTAAAGGCCTTGGTATCGGCGGCACCAAAGAGGGCAGCGAAGATCCATGGTACGTGGTCGATAAAGACGTTGAAAACAACGTGCTGATCGTCGCCCAGGGTCACGATCATCCGCGCCTGATGTCGGTGGGCCTGATTGCTCAGCAGCTGCACTGGGTCGATCGCGAAACCTTTACCGGCACGCTGCACTGCACGGTAAAAACGCGCTATCGCCAGACGGATATCCCCTGCACCGTCACCGCACTGGATGACGAGCGTATTGAGGTCCGTTTTGACGAGCCGGTGGCTGCCGTTACGCCGGGCCAGTCCGCTGTCTTCTACAGCGGGGAAGTGTGCCTGGGCGGCGGCATTATTGAGCAGCGTCTGCCGCTGCCGGTTTAACGTAGAACATTCTCCCCGTGGGCGTAAGACTGCGGGGATACAAGGAGTGAGTGTGGCGAAGAACTATTATGATATCACCATCGCGCTGGCAGGGATCTGCCAGTCGGCTCGTCTGGTGCAGCAGCTGGCGCATCAGGGCACCTGCGATTCCGACGCCCTGCATGTCTCGCTGAATAGCGTTATCGACCAAAACCCGGACTCCACGCTGGCGGTGTTTGGCGGTAGTGAAGCCAACCTGCGCATGGGTCTCGAAACCCTGCTGGGCGTGCTCAACGCCAGCAGTCGCGAAGGGCTGAACGCCGAGCTGACCCGCTACACGCTGAGTCTGATGGTGCTGGAGCGTAAGCTCGCCGCGAGTAAAGGCGCGATGGATAACCTTGGCAGCCGCATTGCCGGGCTGTCACGCCAGCTCGAACACTTCGATCTGCACTCCGACACCCTGTTAAGCGCGATGGCGGCGATCTATGTCGATGTCATTAGCCCTCTTGGCCCACGTATTCAGGTCACCGGCTCCCCGGCTGTGCTGCAAAGCGCTCAGGTGCAGGCGAAAGTTCGCTCCTCGCTGCTTGCTGGGATCCGCGCCGCCGTGCTCTGGCACCAGGTGGGCGGCGGTCGCCTACAGCTGATGTTTTCCCGTAATCGTCTGTCCACGCAGGCGAAACAAATTCTTGCTCATTGTTAACGTCCCGGAGTTTTTCTTATGGAATTATCCTCACTGACCGCCGTTTCCCCTGTCGATGGACGCTACGGCGATAAAGTCAGCGCGCTGCGCGAGATCTTCAGCGAATTCGGCCTGCTGAAGTTTCGTGTTCAGGTAGAAGTACGCTGGCTGCAAAAGCTGGCGGCACATGCAGCTATCAAGGAAGTTCCTGCTTTTGCTGCCGACGCAAACGGTTACCTGGATAAGATTGTTGCGGAATTCAGTGAAGAAGACGCCGCGCGCATCAAAACCATTGAGCGCACCACTAACCATGACGTGAAAGCGGTCGAGTATTTTCTGAAAGAGAAAGTGGCTGACGTACCGGCTCTGCACGCGGTCTCTGAGTTCATCCACTTCGCCTGTACCTCGGAAGATATCAACAACCTCTCTCACGCCCTGATGCTGCATACCGCTCGGGAAGAGGTGGTTCTGCCCTACTGGCGCAAGATTATCAATGCGGTAAAAGATCTGGCGGAGCAGTATCGCGATATCCCACTGCTCTCCCGCACCCACGGCCAGCCGGCAACGCCGTCAACCATGGGCAAAGAGATGGCCAACGTGGCCTACCGCATGGAACGCCAGTTCCGCCAGCTTGCTCAGGTAGAGATCCTCGGCAAGATCAACGGCGCAGTGGGTAACTATAATGCCCACATCGCGGCCTACCCGGAAGTGGACTGGCACCAGTTCAGCGAGGAGTTTGTGACCTCCCTTGGCATCCAGTGGAACCCCTACACCACCCAGATCGAGCCGCACGACTATATCGCTGAGCTGTTTGACTGCATGGCGCGCTTCAATACCATTCTGATCGACTTCGACCGTGACGTTTGGGGTTACATCGCCCTGAACCACTTTAAGCAGAAGACGATCGCCGGTGAAATCGGCTCTTCCACCATGCCGCACAAGGTTAACCCTATCGACTTCGAAAACTCCGAAGGCAACCTGGGCCTCTCTAACGCGATGCTGCAACACCTGGCGAGCAAACTGCCAGTCTCCCGCTGGCAGCGCGATCTCACCGATTCCACGGTGCTGCGTAACCTCGGCGTAGGTATCGGCTACGCGCTGATCGCCTATCAGTCGACGCTGAAAGGCGTTAGCAAGCTGGAAGTGAACCGCGATCGTCTGCTCGACGAGTTGGATCATAACTGGGAAGTGCTGGCTGAGCCGATCCAGACGGTGATGCGCCGCTACGGTATCGAAAAGCCGTACGAGAAGCTGAAAGAGCTGACTCGCGGCAAGCGCGTTGATGCCGAAGGCATGAAGCAGTTTATCGATAGCCTGGCGCTGCCAGAGGAAGAGAAAACCCGCCTCAAAGCCATGACGCCTGCCAACTACATTGGCCGCGCCATCACCATGGTTGATGAACTGAAATAATCCCCCTGCCTTTTAGCCTGCTCTCGTTTAGGGAGCGGGCTGCTTCCCCGCTGGTTTACTCTCTGTTGATTTCATTCGCATCATAATCATGCATTCGCGTTAAACTATTCACAACATGAATGTATGGGAGTTCGGACAATGCGCGTACTTGTCGTAGAGGATAACCCTTTGCTGCGCCACCACCTGAAAGTTCAGCTGCAGGAGCTGGGGCATCAGGTCGACGCTGCCGAAGATGCAAAGGAAGCGGATTACTACTTAAATGAACACCTTCCTGACATCGCCATCGTCGATCTCGGCCTGCCGGATGAGGACGGACTGTCGCTGATCCGCCGCTGGCGCAGCCATGATGTCACCCTCCCCGTACTGGTGCTCACCGCCCGTGAAGGGTGGCAGGATAAGGTCGAAGTGCTGAGCGCCGGGGCCGATGATTACGTGACGAAGCCGTTTCATATTGAAGAGGTGGCCGCTCGCATGCAGGCGCTGATGCGCCGCAACGGCGGTCACGCCTCGCAGGTTATCTCTATGCCGCCGTTCCAGGTCGATCTTTCGCGTCGGGAGCTGTCTATTGACGACGAGGTGATCAAGCTGACCGCCTTCGAGTACACCATTATGGAGACGCTGATCCGCAACAGCGGCAAGGTAGTGAGTAAAGATGCCCTGATGCTACAGCTCTACCCGGACGCCGAGCTGCGGGAGAGCCATACCATCGACGTGCTAATGGGTCGCCTGCGGAAAAAGATCCAGGCCCAGTATCCCCATGAGGTGATTAATACCGTGCGCGGTCAGGGCTATCTGTTCGAACTGCCCTCATGAAGAAGCTTCGGCGGCACCTGCTGCCGCTCTCTCTGCGGGTCCGCTTCCTGCTCGCCACGGCTGCCGTCGTGCTGGTGCTCTCCCTCTCCTACGGCATGGTGGCGCTGGTGGGCTACAGCGTCAGCTTCGACAAAACCACCTTTCGCCTGCTGCGCGGCGAGAGCAACCTCTTCTATACGCTGTCAAAGTGGGACAACCAGCGCTTTAGTATTGAGCTGCCGGAAAACCTGAATCTGCAAGGTCCCACCGTGGCGCTGATCTACGACCAGCAGGGGCAGCTCCTGTGGTCCCAGCGCAGCGTGCCGTGGCTGGTGCAGCGCATTCGCCCCGAGTGGCTGAAGAGCGATGGCTTCCATGAGATTGAGGCCGACGCCGACGCCACCAGCACCCTGATCAGCGGTGACCCCTCGGCGCAGAAAGCCCTCAGCGACCTGCGTGCGAACGACAATGATAGCGAAACCACCCACTCGGTGGCGGTGAACTACTTTCCAGCGACGGCCCATATGCCACCGATGACCATCGTGGTAATCGACACCGTGCCCGATGAGCTAAAGCAGGCGCATCAGGTGTGGAATTGGTTTATCTACGTGGTGATGGCTAACCTGCTGCTGGTTATTCCCCTGCTGTGGCTAGCCGCGCGCTGGAGCCTGCGTCCTATCGAAGCGCTGGCGAAAGAGGTGCGTGAGCTGGAGGAGCACCACCGTGAGCGCCTGAACCCGGTAACTTCCCGCGAGCTGGTCAGCCTGGTGCGCAACCTCAACCGCCTGGTGAAAAGCGAGCGTGAGCGCTACGACAAGTACCGTACCACCCTCACCGATCTGACGCACAGCCTGAAGACCCCACTGGCGGTGCTGCAAAGCACGCTGCGCTCGCTACGCAGCAATAAGCTGAGCGTGAACGATGCCGAGCCAGTGATGCTGGAGCAGATCAGCCGTATCTCCCAGCAGATTGGCTACTATCTGCATCGGGCCAGCATGCGCGGCGGCAGTATTATGCTCAGCCGCGAGCTGCATCCGGTGGCGGCCATGCTGGACAGCCTCACCTCGGCGCTGAATAAGGTCTATCAGCGCAAAGGGGTGGCTATCACTCTCGATATCTCCCCAGAAATTAGCTTTGTCGGCGAGAAAAACGACCTGATGGAGGTGATGGGTAACCTGCTGGATAACGCCTGCAAATACTGCCTGGAGTTTGTTGAAGTCTCTGCCCGGCAGTCTGACGATCGCTTGCATATCATCGTTGACGATGACGGCCCGGGTATTCCCGTTAGCCTGCGAGAGACGATTTTTGATCGCGGCCAGCGGGCCGATACGCTGCGTCCCGGCCAGGGAGTAGGCTTAGCCGTTGCTCGCGAGATCGTGGAGCAGTACGGCGGGGAGATCGTTACCGGAGAAAGCCCGCTCGGCGGCGCGCGGATGGAGGCTATATTTTCCCGCCAGCAGGAGAGCGCCGGGGATAATTAACGAATAAAGCATCCAGCCAGGCCACCATCCGTTATAATCCGGGTTAGACACAAGACCAGGAAACTTATATGGAATATCAATTAACACTCGACTGGCCCGATTTTATTCAGCGTTACTGGCAAAAGCGCCCGGTAGTGCTGAAGCGTGGCATAGCCAACTTTATCGATCCCCTGTCGCCGGACGAGCTGGCTGGGCTGGCGATGGAGAGCGAAGTCGACAGCCGCCTGGTCAGTCATCAGGATGGTAAATGGAACGTCAGCCACGGCCCGTTTGAGAGCTACGATCACCTGGGTGAAACCAACTGGTCGCTGCTGGTACAGGCGGTGGATCACTGGCATGAGCAGAGTGCCGCCCTGATGCGTCCCTTCCGGGCGTTGCCGGACTGGCGTATTGACGATCTGATGATCTCTTTCTCCGTACCGGGCGGCGGCGTGGGTCCGCATCTCGACCAGTACGATGTGTTTATCATTCAGGGTACCGGCCGCCGCCGCTGGCGCGTGGGCGATAAGGTGCCGATGAAGCAGCACTGTCCGCACCCGGATCTGCTGCAGGTCGATCCCTTTGAAGCGATCATTGATGAAGAGCTGGAGCCGGGTGATATCCTCTATATTCCCCCTGCCTTCCCACACGAGGGCTACTCCCTTGAACACTCAATGAACTACTCGGTAGGCTTCCGTGCGCCAAGCGGTCGGGAGATGATCAGCGGCTTTGCGGACTATGTCTTGCAGCGCGAGCTGGGCAGCCACCGCTATAGCGATCCGGACGTGCCGTCGCGTGAGCACCCGGCGGATATTCTGCCGCAGGAGCTGGATAAGCTGCGCGGAATGATGCTTGAGCTGATTAACCAGCCGGCACAGTTCCAGCAGTGGTTCGGTGAGTTTATCTCTCAGTCGCGCCACGAGCTGGACGTCTCTCCGCCAGAGCCGCCGTATCAGCCGGATGAGATCTACGATGCGTTGCAGCAAGGTGACAAGCTGGTGCGTCTCGGCGGCCTGCGCGTGCTGCGCGTCGGCGAAGAGATATTTGTTAACGGTGAGAAGGTTGATTCCCCACACCGCCCAGCCCTCGGTGCGCTGGCAAACCATATCGTGGTGACCGCCGACACCCTCGGCGACGCGCTGGACGACCCGTCGTTCCTCGCCATGCTCGCCGCGCTGGTTAACAGCGGCTACTGGTTCTTCGAGGATTAATTCGCCGTAACGTAACGCCCGGCGCGCCTGCCGGGCCTACGACCCACCGCAGCCTTACTCTCAACCCCGCTTCGCGGTTAGCTCCGCAATCCGTACGATCACGCGCACCGCTTTCTCCATCCCTTCAAGGGTGACGAACTCGTGTTTGCCGTGGTAGTTATAGCCGCCGGTAAAGATATTTGGGCACGGCAGGCCCATAAAGGAGAGCTGCGCACCATCGGTGCCGCCGCGAATAGGCTTAAGCTGCGGCTCAATATCGCAGTCGCGCATCGCCTGCTGGGCGATATCGATAATATGCGGATGCTCAGCGACCTTCTCGTGCATGTTGTAGTAGCTATCCTCGATCACCAGTTCGATATAGCAGTCCGGGTGCAGCCCCTTGCCGACCTTTTTGGCGATCTCCATGATCTTACGTTTGCGCGCTTCAAAGTTCTTACGATCGAAATCGCGAATGATGTAGTGCATCTCCGCGCGATCGACCGCCCCCTTTATGCTGGCGAGATGATAAAAACCTTCGTAACCCTCGGTGGTTTCCGGGCTCTCATCAGCAGGAACCAGGGCGTGAATACGCGTCGCCAGCGTCAGGGCATTGACCATGACCCCTTTCGCCGTGCCGGGGTGCACGTTGTTACCCACAATTTTAATCGTCACCGAGGCCGCGTTGAAGTTCTCAAACTCCAGCTCGCCCACGCCGCCGCCGTCCACGGTATAGGCCCACTGCGCGCCAAACGCTGGCACGTCAAAGTGCTTCGCCCCTTTTCCTACCTCTTCATCCGGCGTAAAGGCCACGCGGATCTCACCGTGAGGTACGTTCTGTTTAATCAGCACCGCCAGCGCGGTCATGATCTCCGCCACGCCGGCTTTGTCATCCGCACCGAGCAGGGTTTTGCCGTCGGTGGTGATCAGCGTCTGCCCCAGCAGCTGATGCAGCACCGGGAACATCACCGGCGAGAGGATCTCATCCCCTACGCCCAGAGCGATATCGCCGCCGCGGTAGTTCTCAACGATCTGTGGATTAACATTCTTGCCGGTAAAGTCCGGGGAGGTATCAACATGGGAGATAAATCCAATGGCGGGGATATCGCCCTCTACGTTTGCGGGCAGCGTCGCCATCACCGTGCCTTTGTCACTCAGCGTCACGTTGATAAGGCCCATCTCGTTAAGCTGATCGCGAAGCAGCTCTAATAGCTTCCACTGTCCCTCTGTGCTTGGAACCTGTCTGACACCCGGTTTTGACTGGGTATCTAACGAAACATAGTGCAAAAAACGCTCAAGTAATTTTTCCATGCGGCCACCCTCACTTTTTGTCACAACATTATCAAGACGCGCGACACGTTGCGTATTGCGTCAGGTCACTTTTAGCGTGTAAACCCTGTATTTTATTACACCTTTAATAGTGGCTGAAAATGACCAGGCTGGAGAAGAAATAAGAACAAGGTTTGGCGATTTCAGTGGTTTGCCGTAGAATGCCAGGCCTTATTCATGTGCCAAAACCCAAGGTGGTTAATCACAAACCCCGCATCGGTAAGCCATCCGCTGCGTCTACACGGGACAGAGTCAAAAATTGAATACACAACCACGTTCGCTTTCACCGCTGGTACAAATGGCGGGGATTCGAAAAAGTTTTGATGGTAAAACCGTTATTTCCGATCTTAACCTCACCATCAACAACGGCGAATTCCTGACGCTGCTTGGCCCTTCTGGCTGCGGTAAAACTACCGTCCTGCGCCTTATTGCAGGCCTGGAGAGTGTCGACACAGGCCGCATTATCCTCGATAGCGATGATATAACGAACGTTCCCGCAGAACATCGCCATGTTAACACCGTCTTTCAAAGCTACGCCCTGTTCCCACACATGACGGTGTTCGAAAACGTCGCCTTTGGCCTGCGGATGCAGAAGACACCGGCGGATGAGATCACCCCTCGCGTTACCGATGCCCTGCGTATGGTGCAACTGGAAGAGTTTGCCCAGCGTAAGCCGCACCAGCTCTCTGGCGGCCAGCAGCAGCGCGTGGCCATCGCCCGGGCGGTGGTCAACAAGCCGCGTATGCTGCTGTTAGATGAGTCCCTCTCTGCCCTCGATTACAAGCTGCGTAAGCAGATGCAGAACGAGCTGAAGGCATTGCAGCGCAAGCTTGGCATCACCTTTGTCTTCGTTACGCACGATCAGGAGGAGGCGCTGACCATGTCCGATCGTATCGTGGTGATGCAGAACGGTAAAATCGAACAGGACGGCACCCCGCGTGAGATCTACGAGGAGCCGAAAAATCTCTTCGTGGCCAGCTTTATTGGCGAGATTAATATCTTTAACGCGACGGTGATCGAGCGTATTGATGAGCAGCGCGTGCGGGCCAACGTCGAAGGCCGCGAGTGCAATATCTACGTTAACTTTGCCGTCACGCCGGGTCAGAAACTTAACGTACTGCTGCGTCCGGAGGATCTACGCGTCGATGAGATCAACGACGACAATGAGATCGAAGGACTGATTGGCTACGTGCGCGAGCGTAACTACAAGGGCATGACCCTGGAGTCGGTGGTTGAGCTGGAGAACGGCAAGATTGTGATGGTCAGCGAGTTCTTTAACGAAGACGATCCCGATTTCGACCACTCGCTGGATCAGAAAATGGCGATCAACTGGGTAGAGAGTTGGGAGGTCGTACTGGCTGATGAAGAGCACAAGTAAATTCCAGAACGTGGTGATTGCCACTGTCGTCGGTTGGCTTGTGCTGTTTGTCTTTCTGCCCAACCTGATGATTATCGTCACCAGCTTTTTGACCCGCGACGACGTCTCCTTCGTTAAGCTGGTCTTTACGCTGGATAACTATACGCGCCTGCTCGATCCACTCTATTTTGACGTGCTGCTGCACTCGCTCAATATGGCCCTGATCGCCACGCTCGCCTGCCTGGCGCTGGGCTATCCGTTCGCCTGGTTCCTGGCGAAGCTGCCGCAGAAAGTACGCCCGCTGCTGCTCTTTCTGCTGATCGTGCCGTTCTGGACCAACTCACTGATCCGCATCTATGGCCTGAAGCTTTTTCTCAGCACCAAGGGCTATCTCAATGCCTTCCTGCTTGAGCTGGGGATCATCGATACGCCGCTGCGCATTATGTTCACTCCCAGCGCGGTCATCATCGGCCTGGTCTATATCCTGCTGCCCTTTATGGTCATGCCGCTCTACTCTAGCATTGAGAAGCTGGATAAGCCGCTGCTGGAGGCGGCGCGGGATCTCGGTGCAAGCAAACTGCAAACCTTTATGCGCATCATTGTGCCGCTGACCATGCCGGGCATCATCGCCGGCTGCCTGCTGGTAATGCTCCCGGCGATGGGGCTGTTCTATGTCTCGGATCTGATGGGCGGGGCAAAAAACCTGCTGATCGGCAATGTGATTAAGAGTCAGTTCCTCAACATTCGCGACTGGCCATTCGGTGCGGCGACCAGCATTACCCTGACGGTGGTAATGGGGCTGATGCTGCTGGTCTACTGGCGAGCGATGCGCCTGCTGAATAAAAAGGTGGAGCTGGAGTGATGGGTCGACTGCTGCGCGGCGGTTTTATGACCGCCATTTATGCTTATCTCTATATTCCGATCGTTATTCTGATCGTTAACTCCTTCAACCAGGCGCGATTTGGCATCAACTGGCAGGGATTTACCACTAGCTGGTATAGCTTGCTGATGAACAACGACAGCCTGTTACAGGCAGCCCAGCACTCGCTGACCATGGCGGTGCTGTCGGCAACCTTTGCTACGCTGATCGGCTCCCTGACGGCGGTGGCGCTCTACCGCTACCGCTTTCGCGGCAAGCCGTTCGTCAGCGGGATGCTGTTTGTGGTGATGATGTCTCCGGATATCGTCATGGCGATCTCGCTGCTGGTGCTGTTTATGCTGCTCGGCATCCAGCTGGGCTTCTGGTCGCTGCTCTTCTCGCACATCACCTTCTGCCTGCCGTTTGTGGTGGTGACAGTCTATTCCCGGCTAAAAGGCTTTGACGTGCGGATGCTGGAGGCGGCGAAGGATCTGGGTGCCAGCGAAATCACTATCCTGCGCAAGATCATTCTGCCGCTGGCAATGCCCGCCGTGGCCGCCGGCTGGCTACTGAGCTTTACCTTGTCAATGGATGACGTGGTGGTCTCGTCGTTTGTGACCGGGCCAGGGTATGAAATTCTACCGTTGAAGATCTACTCAATGGTGAAAGTCGGCGTCTCACCAGAGGTGAACGCGCTGGCGACCATTCTGTTAGGACTCTCGCTGGTTCTGGTGATTGCCAGCCAGTTAATTGCACGTGATAAAACTCAGGGGACGTTAAAATGAAAAACTGGTCACGCCACCTGCTCGCTGCGGGGGCTTTAGCGCTCAGCGTGAGTGCCGCCCATGCCGAGGATAATAAGACCCTCTACTTCTATAACTGGACCGAGTATGTGCCGCCGGGCCTGCTGGAGCAGTTCACCAAAGAGACCGGCATCAAGGTGATCTATTCGACCTATGAGTCGAACGAGACCATGTATGCCAAGCTCAAAACCTATAAAGACGGCGCTTACGATCTGGTTGTGCCCTCTACCTACTTTGTCGACAAGATGCGCAAAGAGGGGATGATCCAGAAGATCGACAGGAGCAAGCTGACCAACTTCAGCAACCTCGATCCTGAGGTGCTGAACAAGCCGTTCGATCCGAGCAACGACTACTCGGTTCCTTACATTTGGGGCGCGACGGCGATTGGGGTGAATAGCGAAGCGATCGATCCGAACAGCGTCACCAGTTGGGCCGATCTATGGAAGCCGGAGTATAAGAGCAGCCTGGTGCTGACCGACGATGCCCGGGAAGTGTTCCAGATGGCACTGCGCAAGCTGGGCTACTCGGGTAATACTACCGATCCGAAAGAGATTGAGGCGGCCTACCACGAGCTGCAGAAGCTGATGCCAAACGTGGCGGCCTTCAACTCCGATAACCCAGCCAACCCCTATATGGAAGGCGAAGTTAACCTGGGGATGGTCTGGAATGGTTCTGCCTACGTGGCGCGCCAGAGCGGTACGCCGCTGACGGTGGTATGGCCTAAAGAGGGTGGCATCTTCTGGATGGACAGCCTGGCGATCCCGGCCAACGCCAAAAACGTGGACGGCGCACTCAAGCTGATCAACTTCCTGCTGCGCCCGGACGTGGCGAAACAGGTCGCGGAGACCATTGGTTACCCGACGCCTAACCTGGCGGCACGCAAGCTGCTTACCCCAGCGGTGGCCAACGACAAGTCACTCTATCCGGATGCCGAGACCGTTAGCAAAGGCGAGTGGCAGAATGACGTCGGCCAGGCCAGCGCCCTCTACGAGAGCTACTACCAGAAGCTGAAGGCGGGCCGTTAATCCGCTCTCCCTGTATATACGCCCGGCGATCCTGCCGGGCCTACAGGATCCGTTATAGCCCCTTCAGCAGCCGCTCAACAAACTCCGGCACCACCTGGCTCGCCAGCCCATAGTGCTTCTCTTCGAATTCGCTGCCAACCTGACTCGGTTCAAGGTTCAGCTCGACGGTGTGTGCCCCCTGCAGCTTCGCCTCATGCACAAAACCGGCGGCGGGATAGACGTGCCCGGAGGTGCCGATGGCGATAAAGATATCCGCCAGTGCCAGCGCGCTGTAGATCTCATCCATGCCCAGCGGCATCTCGCCAAACCAGACCACGTGCGGGCGCAGCGGTGACGGGAACTGACAGCAGTGGCACGTATCTTCCGCCGTGATATCCCCCGTCCACTCAAGTACCTGTCCGCTGGAGGCGCAGCGCACCTTCAGCAGTTCACCATGCATATGCAGCACGTTGTTGTTACCGGCGCGCTCGTGCAGATTGTCGATGTTCTGGGTGATCAGCAGAAAGCGATCCCCAAGGGCCTCTTCCAGCTCAGCCAGCGCCAGATGCGCAGCGTTGGGCGCAATCTCCGGCTGCTGCAGCTGGCGACGGCGTGCGTTGTAGAATGACTGCACCAGCTCCGGGTTACGGGCAAACCCTTCCGGCGTGGCGACGTCCTCTACATGATGCTCCTCCCACAGCCCGTCGGCGGCGCGGAAGGTACGAATGCCCGATTCGGCGGAGATCCCCGCCCCGGTCAACACGACCACTCTTGGTTTTTCCATCACGTCGGGTACCACTCTGTCTCTGAAAAAGATGCGCTGGCGTAGACGCTCGCGCAAACGACGTTTGTTGCGGCGAAAACGGCTTAGTCGGCTAAAACGACGCGACTGCATATCGACCTCTTGTGCTTAATCGGTGAGATGGAGGAAGGCTGCGCCACGCATGCCGCCCGCGTCGCCGTGTCGGGCGCGCTCAATGCGCGGCACGCGAGCAACCGGCAGCAGACGCAGCGGCAAACGGTCGGACAACAGCGTGGTCAACGCGGCAAAGTTTGATAACCCGCCGCCGATGACCAGCAGATCCGGATCTACGATGGTCAATATCGTCCCCAGGCAGGCGGCCAGCAGCTCAACGTAGCGAACCACATGCGCACGTGCCCCTTCATCACCTTGTTCCCATAGAGCGATTATTTCAGGTGCGTTCAGAGATTGATCGTAGAAGTGATTGTAGAGCCATGCAAAGCCGTGACCCGAAAGATAGTTCTCAATGCACCCCAGCTGGCCGCAGCCGCAGCGCAGCAGGGGAATATCGCGCCCAAGAATTTCAAGGGCATCGACGGGAAGACGAATGTGGCCAAACTCACCGGTAATATAGCTATGGCCGGGAATGGATTTGCCGTTGATCACCAGCCCGCCGCCCACGCCGGTGCCGAGGATCAGCCCCATCACCAGCGGATAGCGGGCAAACTCATCGTCCCAGGCTTCCGAGAGGGCAAAGCAGTTGGCGTCGTTGTCGAGACGCACGTCGCGGCCTAACAGCGCGCAGAGATCGGCCCGCAGCGCCCTGCCGCTGGCGGCGGGAAGGTTCGCCGCGTAGAGCGTGCCGTCAGCGGTAACGGGCATACCAGGAATGCCGATGCCCACCGAGCCACGTTCACCCGTGCGGGCATCGGCCTCGTGCACCAGGCTGGCGATGGCGGCTAAAAAGGCGCTGTAGCTCTCATGGGGTGTGGCGATGCGCCGCTCCCACTGTAACGTTCTGTCACTGTCGAAAACGCCCAGCGCAATTTTACTGCCGCCAATGTCCAGCCCGTAATGCATCGCCACTCCTTGTTACTGCCCGCTCAATACCCGGGCCGGATCGATATTGCTGGCGCGTCTGGCGGGATACCAGCTCGCCAGCAGGCTCAGCACCAGGGCGGTGACCAGCACGTAGACAACGTCAAGGGCGTGCAGCTCTGACGGCAGGAAATCGATAAAGTAGATATCCCCCGACAGGAATTGATGGCCGATCAGTGTCTCAAGACCGTTGATAATCGGCGTTAGCTGAAGAGCAACCACGACGCCAATCACCACGCCCGCCACGCTGCCTAACAGCCCGGCCAGCAGACCATACCAGACGAATACCGCACGGATAAGTCCATCCTTCGCCCCGAGGGTGCGCAGCACGGCGATGTCGCCGCTCTTGTCCTTCACTGCCATCACCAGGGTCGAGACGATGTTGAAGCAGGCCACGCCGATGACCAGCACCATTGCCAGATACATAATGGCGCGGATCATCTGGATATCGCGGTACATGTAGCCGTAAGTGCCGATCCAGCTCTTGATGTAGACGTAGCTATCGGTCACGCTGCCGGCGTCGCGCACCAGCTTATTGGCGTTAAAGACGTCCTTCACCTTGATGGCAATCCCGGTTATGCCGTCGTTCATCTCCAGATACTGCTGAGCATCCTGCATCGGGATCATGGCAAAACTGTGATCGAGCTGGCCGCTGAGCTGCAAAATACCGCTGACGTGCAGCCTGATGCGTTTCGGTTGCAGCAGCTTGTGGTCAGCGCTGGCGTTGGGGATCTGCATTGATACCCAGTCACCCTGCTTGACCTTCAGCGCCTCGGCGACGCCTTTGCCGAGGATCACCTGCTGCTCGCCCGCCTTGAAGTTGGCCCAGGCATTATTCTGCACATAGCGCGGCAGCGCGCTCAGACGCGCCTCCTGCTGCGGATCGACCCCTTTCACCTGGATAGCGCGCAGGTTTACGCCGCTCTCTACCAGGCCGGTAAAGTTGATATAGGGCGCAGCGGCTTCGATGCCCGCCACCTTCTCAACCTTGCCCAGCGCCTCGCGCCAGTTACTCCACGGCTGGTTGACCGGCTCGATCTCGCCGTGGGGCACCACCGCGAGAATGCGGTTATTCAGCTCACGTTCAAAGCCGTTCATGGCGCTCAGGCCGACGATCAGCACCGCTACCCCTAGCGCAATGCCGATGGTAGAGATCACCGAGATCAGCGACACCATGCCGCCACGCCGACGACCACGGCTAAAACGCAGGGCAATGAGTAACGACAGAGGTGAAGCCATTACTGCGCCCCCATCAGCGTCATCTCCGCGCTCAGGTGGCCGTCGCGCATCTCCATCTGGCGGCTCATGCGTTTTGCCAGCTGCAGATCGTGGGTGACCACCAGAAACGCCGTGCCCTGCGACGCGTTTAGCTCGCCGAGCAGGGCAAAGATGGCGTCGGCGTTGCGTGCGTCGAGGTTACCGGTGGGTTCATCCGCCAGCACCAGGCGTGGATTGTTCACCAGCGCCCGGGCAATGGCCACGCGCTGGCGCTCGCCGCCGGAAAGCTCGGATGGACGGTGGTTCGCCCGGTGCAGCAGCCCTACCGCCTGGAGCATATCCCGCGCACGCTGGGTAATTTCCGCCGGTTTATGCTTGCCAATCAGCAGCGGCATGGCGACGTTCTCCTGGGCGGTAAAGTCCGGCAGCAGGTGGTGGAACTGGTAGATAAAGCCCAGCTCGCGGTTGCGCAGCTCGGCTTTCGCCGTCGAGGAGAGCTGACTTAGATGACGATCGCCAAAAATCACGTCGCCGGAGGTAGGCGTATCCAGCCCCCCCAGCAGGTGCAGCAGCGTACTTTTACCGGAGCCGGAGCTGCCGACAATCGCCACGGTTTCGCCTTCGTTCACGCTAAAGCTGACATCGTGCAGCACGTCGGTCTGCACGTTCCCTTCCTGATAGCGTTTGCACAGGTTGTCGCATTGCAACAGGATCTTATTCATAACGTAAAGCCTCAGCGGGTTGGGTGGCGGCGGCGCGCCATGAGGGATAGAGCGTAGAGAGCAGCGCAATGGCCATCGCCACCAGCGCGATAATCACCACCTGGAGTGGCTCAATAGCCACCGGCAGCGCCGCGCCGTCCAGCAGCGCGCCAATGATCGGCATCAGATTGTTAAGCTGGCTGGCAAGGAGAGCCCCCAGTACGGCACCGAGCAGCGCGCCGATAATCCCCGCACTGGCCCCCTGCACCATAAAGACCGCCATGATCTGGCGCGGGGTCAGCCCCTGGGTTTGCAGGATCGCCACTTCGCCCTGCTTCTCCATCACCATCAGCCCCAGCGAGGTGATGATGTTGAAGGCGGCCACGGCGACGATCAGGCTCAGCAGCAGGCCCATCATGTTTTTCTCCATGCGCACGGCCTGGAACAGTTCCCCTTTGCGATCGCGCCAGTCCTGCCACTTAGTGCCGTCCGGCAGCGTCTGCTGGCTCAGCTCGTCTACCTTCAGAGGTTCGTTGAGCCACAGCCGCCAGCCGGTAATATTGCCCGCCGGGTAGCGCATCAGGCGCGATGCGTCCTGAATGTTCACCAGCATCTGGTAGCCATCGACTTCGCTGTTGGCAGCAAAGGTGCCGATCACGTTAAAGAGGCGCTGGCTTGGCAGGCGGCCCATCGGCGTAAACTGGCTGGCGGAGGGCACCATCACTCGCAGCTGGTCGCCGCGATTAACGCCCAACTGCCCGGCCAGCTGCTCGCCAAGGATCACGTTATATTTGCCCGGCTGCAGATCGGTTTGCTTGACGTTAACGAGGTACGGCGTGAGCGGATCCTTTTGGGCGGGATCGATGCCGAGCATCACCCCCACCGAGACGCTACGCGCGCTCTGTAACACCACGTCGCCAGTGGTCAACGGCGCAACGCGGCTAACGCCCTGCAGCTTTGCGGCGCTGGCTGGGAGCTGCTGCGGGTTCAGCGAGCCGTTGGCCGAGGAGAGAACCGCCTGCGGCATCAGCCCCAGGATGTTGTTTTGCAGCTCGCGCTCGAAGCCGTTCATCACCGACAGCACGGTTACCAGCGCCATCACGCCAAGCGTAATACCAATGGTCGAGAGCCAGGAGACAAAGCGACCGAATCGGTCCGCTGCGCGCCCACGCATATAACGCAGGCCTATGAATAGTGCGACAGGTTGGTACATGACATCCGTCTGGTTGCGGTTAGCAGACTCACGAGTATATAAGCGAAACAGGGGATGGTAAATCGCTTATGCGCTAAGAATTGTCGGGGAGTGGGGTAAAAATTTGTTCAAAATCAATTTGCTAAAACAGCGTTTCTCGCCCATGTAGGTGACAATGGACCTCACCTTTTTCCGAAAACTTCTCCTAACAGGGTAAATCCAGAGCGTTACCCATTACAGCGCCAGCCGCCCCGATCACTATATACGCCAAAATTTATCGCAACACGGGCGTTTTAACGATGAAGCAAAAAGCATTGTGGATTAACCAGATCAAAGGGTTATGCATCAGTCTGGTGGTGATCTACCACTCGGTGATCACCTTCTACCCGCATCTTGAGGGGCTGCAGCATCCCCTCTCCGGCCTGCTCGCCAAATGCTGGCTGTATATGAATCTCTACCTCGCCCCGTTCCGCATGCCGGTCTTTTTCTTCATCTCCGGCTACCTGATTCGGCGCTATATCACCGAGGCCGAATGGAAAAACTGTATTGATAAGCGGCTGTGGTCAATCTTCTACGTGCTGGCCCTGTGGGGCGTTTTACAGTGGCAGGGGATCGGCTTTCTCAACCGCTGGCTGGCTCCCGAGCGCGATCTTAGCCAGTCGGCCAATGCGGCCTACGCCGACTCGCTGAGTGAGTTTCTCCACGGAATGCTGACCGCCAGCACCAGCCTGTGGTACCTCTACGCCCTGCTGATCTACTTCGTGGTTTGCAAATTCCTGAGCCGCTGGAAACGCCCCGCGCTGGCGCTGATGCTGGTAGCGTCGGTGGCCATTAACTTCCTGCCGCTGCCGTGGTGGGGAATGAACAGCGTGGTGCGCAACATCATCTACTATGCCCTGGGGGCCTGGTACGGCGTGACCATTATGACCTGGCTGCAGAGCATTCCTCTGCGCCGCCAAATTTTACCTCTGGTGCCTGCCCTGCTGGTGGCGGTAGCGCTCTGGTTTTGCAACGTGCCGGTACTGCTCTCTCTGCTGTCAGCCTGGCTGATCATGTCCCTGTTCTGGCGGCTGGAGCAGCGCTTTACCCCCGGTGAGGATCGGCTCCTGAATGTGATTGGCTCCAACACCATTGCCATTTACACCACCCACCGCATCCTGATCGAAGGCAGCAGCCTCGCCCTGCTGCCGCTGTTTCGCCAGGGCGTGCTCTCGCCGACGCTGGAGCTGGGCCTGCTGCTGATTTACCCTCTGCTGAGCCTGCTGGTGTGCACCCTGGTTGGGCTGGGTATCCGCCGTCTCTCCGTGCGCCTGTTTGGCGACCTCTTTTTTTCACCGCCGGAGAAACTGCGTCTGGCTCCCACCACGCGCTAGCGGTCTAACTTTGCTAATATTGAGGGATCAAAGATAATAAACTGCATTGTGTATCAGTGATATGTCCCCATATCAGGGGGCATAAACCCAAGAGATCCCGATATTCGCTATGCCTGAACAATACCGTTACTCCCTTCCCGCCAAGGCGGGCGACCAGCGCCAACTGGGTGAGCTTACAGGCAGCGCCTGTGCCACAGAAGTGGCAGAAATCGTTGAGCGTCATGCAGGCCCGGTGGTGCTCATCGCACCCGATATGCAAAACGCGCTGCGCCTGCATGATGAGATCCGCCAGTTTACCGACAGCATGGTCATGAACCTTGCCGACTGGGAGACGCTGCCTTACGACAGTTTCTCTCCGCACCAGGAGATCATCTCTTCCCGGCTCTCCACGCTCTATCAGCTGCCCTCTATGCAGCGCGGCGTGCTGATTATGCCGGTGAATACGCTGATGCAGCGCGTCTGCCCGCACAGCTATCTGCACGGTCATGCGCTGGTCATGAAAAAGGGCCAGCGCCTCTCGCGCGACGCCCTGCGTGCCCAGTTGGATACCGCAGGCTACCGCCACGTTGACCAGGTGATGGAGCACGGCGAATACGCCACCCGCGGCGCGCTGCTCGATCTCTACCCGATGGGCAGCACACAGCCCTACCGCATCGACTTCTTTGATGATGAAATCGATAGTCTGCGGCTGTTCGATCCCGACACCCAGCGCACGCTGGAAGAGGTGGAGGCGATTAACCTGCTGCCCGCCCACGAGTTTCCTACTGACAAGGCGGCTATCGAGCTGTTCCGCAGCCAGTGGCGCGATACCTTTGAGGTGAAGCGCGACGCCGAGCATATCTATCAGCAGGTGAGTAAAGGCACGCTGCCGGCGGGGATCGAATACTGGCAGCCGCTGTTTTTCAGCGAGCCGCTGCCCCCGCTGTTTAGCTATTTCCCGGCCAATACGCTGGTGATTAACACCGGCGATCTCGATGCCAGCACGGTGCGTTTCCAAAGCGAAACCCAGGCCCGCTACGAGAACCGCGGTGTCGACCCGATGCGTCCTCTGCTGCCGCCGGAGACGCTGTGGCTGCGCAGCGACGAGCTGTTTGCCGAGCTGAAGCGCTGGCCGCGCATTCAGCTGAAAACCGAACAGCTGGCGGAGAAAGCCGCTAATACCAATCTCGGCTACCAGACGCTGCCGGATCTGGCCGTACAGGCGCAGCAGAAAGCGCCGCTTGATAGCCTGCGTAAGTTTCTCGAATCGTTTACCGGCCCGGTGGTCTTCTCCGTTGAGAGCGAGGGCCGTCGTGAGGCGCTGGGAGAGCTGCTGGCGCGGATTAAAGTCGCACCGAAGCGGATCCTGCGCCTTGATGAAGCCACCGACAGCGGACGCTACCTGCTGATCGGCGCGGCCGAGCGCGGGTTTATTGATACCCTGCGCAACCGGGCGCTGATCTGCGAGAGCGATCTGCTGGGTGAGCGCGTCGCGCGCCGTCGTCAGGATAATCGCCGAACCATCAACCCGGATACGCTGATCCGCAACCTGGCGGAACTGCACCCTGGCCAGCCGGTGGTACACCTGGAGCACGGCGTCGGGCGCTATGCGGGCATGACCACGCTGGAGGCGGGCGGCATTAAAGGGGAATACCTGATGCTGACTTACGCCAACGATGCCAAACTCTACGTCCCGGTCTCGTCCCTGCACCTGATCAGCCGCTATGCGGGCGGCGCGGAGGATAGTGCGCCGCTGCACAAGCTCGGCAGCGATGCCTGGACGCGGGCGCGGCAGAAAGCGGCGGAAAAAGTGCGCGACGTGGCCGCCGAGCTGCTGGACGTCTACGCCCAACGCGCGGCCAAGACCGGCTTTGCCTTTAAACATGATAAAGAGCAGTACCAGCTCTTCTGCGATGCGTTCCCGTTTGAAACCACGCCGGATCAGGCTCAGGCGATCAACGCCGTGCTGAGCGATATGTGCCAGCCGCTGGCGATGGACCGTCTGGTGTGCGGCGACGTGGGCTTCGGTAAGACCGAGGTCGCCATGCGCGCCGCCTTCCTTGCGGTAGAGAACCACAAGCAGGTTGCGGTTCTGGTGCCTACGACCCTGCTGGCCCAGCAGCACTACGATAACTTCCGCGACCGCTTCGCCAACTGGCCGGTACGCATCGAGCTGCTGTCGCGCTTCCGTAGCGCTAAAGAGCAGACGCAGGTGCTGGCCGATGCCGCAGAGGGCAAGGTCGATATTCTGATCGGCACCCACAAGCTGCTGCAAAACGATCTGAAGTGGCGCGATCTCGGCCTGCTGATCGTTGATGAAGAGCACCGCTTCGGGGTACGCCACAAGGAGCGCATCAAAGCGATGCGTGCCGACGTCGATATCCTGACCCTCACCGCCACGCCGATCCCGCGTACCCTGAATATGGCCATGAGCGGCATGCGCGATCTGTCGATCATTGCCACGCCGCCCGCGCGTCGTCTGGCAGTGAAAACTTTCGTGCGCGAGTTCGATAGCCTGGTGGTGCGTGAGGCAATGCTGCGTGAGATCCTGCGCGGCGGTCAGGTTTACTACCTCTATAACGACGTTGAGAACATCCAGAAGGCGGCCCAACGGCTGGCAGAGCTGGTGCCGGAGGCGCGGATCGCCATCGGCCACGGCCAGATGCGCGAGCGCGAGCTGGAGCGGGTGATGAATGATTTCCATCATCAGCGTTTTAACGTGCTGGTCTGCACCACCATTATCGAAACCGGGATCGATATTCCTACCGCTAACACCATCATCATCGAGCGGGCGGATCACTTCGGTCTCGCACAGCTGCACCAGCTGCGCGGTCGCGTTGGGCGCTCACATCACCAGGCCTATGCCTGGCTGCTGACGCCGCCCCCGAAGGCAATGACCACCGACGCGCAGAAGCGTCTGGAAGCGATCGCCTCGCTGGAAGATCTGGGCGCGGGCTTTGCGCTGGCTACCCACGATCTGGAGATCCGCGGCGCGGGTGAGCTGCTCGGGGAAGATCAGAGCGGCTCTATGGAGACCATTGGTTTCTCGCTCTATATGGAGCTGCTGGAGAACGCCGTTGACGCGCTGAAGGCGGGCCGCGAGCCGTCGCTGGAGGATCTGACCAGCCAGCAGACCGAGGTTGAGTTACGCATGCCCGCCCTGCTGCCGGATGATTACATCCCGGACGTCAACACGCGCCTGTCGTTCTACAAGCGCGTCGCCAGCGCCAAAAGCAGCAGCGAGCTGGAAGAGATCAAGGTCGAGCTGATCGATCGTTTTGGTCTGCTGCCCGATCCAGCCCGCACCCTGCTTGAGGTGGCTCGACTGCGTCAGCAGGCGCAGAAGCTGGGGATCCGCAAGCTGGAGAGCAACGATAAAGGCGGCGCGATTGAGTTTGCCGAGAAGAACCATGTCAATCCGGCATGGCTGATCGGCCTGCTGCAGAAGCAGCCGCAACACTTCCGTCTCGATGGCCCTACCCGGCTGAAGTTTATGCAGGAGCTGGGTGAGCGCAAAGCCCGCATGGAGTGGGTAAGTAACTTTATGAAGGAGCTGGCAGAGAACGCCATCGCCTGATCCCAAGGCGCACGCGATAAGGCGTGCGCCACTCTTTACAAATCCTTGCACATCTGAGAAACATTTCGACACACCTTGCGTCCATACTTCATGTTTGCCATTGCATAACAATTAGTTGCATAACTACAACCTGAAGCACGGTGGTCTAATGATGAAACAGATGCGCATTGCTCGCTGGATAACGCTGCTGGCTCTTGCGGCAGCGGCCCTCCTCTCTCTTCCCGCCTAGGCTAATACCTGGCCGCTTCCGGCTAACGGCAGCCGCCTGGTAGGCGAGAACCGTTTTCATCTCGTCGAAAACGACGGCGGCTCGCTGGAAGCGATTGCCAAAAAATACAACGTCGGCTTTCTGGCACTGTTACAGGCTAACCCCGGCGTTGATCCCTACGTGCCTCGCGCTGGCAGCGTGTTGACCATCCCGCTCCAGACTCTGCTTCCGAACGTGCCGCGCCAGGGAATCGTTATTAACCTGTCCGAGCTGCGTCTCTACTGGTTCCCGCCTGGCAAGAACGAAGTGACCATCTACCCCATCGGCATTGGTCAGCTGGGAGGTGATACCTTAACGCCAACGATGGTCACGCGCGTATCGGATAAACGGGCCAACCCGACATGGACGCCGACGGCCAACATTCGTGCGCGCTATAAGGCGCAGGGCGTGGAGCTTCCGGCAGTCGTGCCCGCGGGGCCCAATAATCCGATGGGCCACCACGCGATCCGCCTGGCAGCCTACGGCGGCGTCTACCTGATCCACGGCACGAATGCCGACTTTGGTATCGGGATGCGCGTTAGCTCGGGCTGTATTCGCCTGCGCGATAACGACATTGCGACGCTGTTCCGGCAGATCACCCCGGGAACAAAGGTCAATATCATCAACGCGCCGGTAAAGGCCTCGGTGGAGCCGGACGGCACGCGACTGGTTGAAGTGCATCAGCCGCTGTCAAAATCTATTCACGACGATCCAAAAACGCAGCCGCTGGTGCTGAATGCCAGCGTGGAGAGCTTTAGATCCGCTGCCGAGACTGACGCTGCGCTGATGGAGAAAGTGATGGCCGTGCGCTCGGGAATGCCAGTCGACGTGACGCAGCATGACGCCGCGTCAATGCAGGCCATGTAATAGATAAAAGGTTAAAAGTCATTATGATATAACATAATTATTTTTAACTATTCCCTGCTGGCCTTTGGGGGCTATTATTTTTATAATGATTGTTCAATAATTCAACATTGGGTGAGGAGCCACTATGACCACTGACGTCAGCAGTTGCACAAAAAAAAGCCGTGGCCGACCAAAAGTTTTCGACAGGGAAGCGGCGCTCGACAAAGCCATGACCCTTTTCTGGCAGCATGGCTATGAGGCCACGTCGCTGTCCGATCTGGTCGAAGCCACCGGTGCGAAAGCCCCGACGCTCTATGCCGAGTTTACCAACAAAGAGGGGCTGTTCCGCGCCGTGCTCGATCGCTATATTTCGCAGTTTGCGACCAAGTACCAGGCGGAGCTGTTTTGCGATGAGAAGCGCGTTGAGCAGGCGCTGCTGGATTACTTTACTTCTGTCGCGACCTGCTTCACCAGCAAAGAGACGCCTTCCGGCTGCTTCTTAATTAGCACCTCAGCGGCGCTGGCGGCCTCGTCAAATGAGATTGCCCAGACGTTGAAGTCTCGTCACGCTTTGCAGGAAGCGGCACTGCTGCGCTTCCTTGAGGAGCGCCAGCAGTGCGGCGAGATCCCTGCGACAGCCTCGCCGCAGACGATAGCCCAGTTTCTGAACTGCGTGATCCAGGGTATGTCGGTCAGCGCGCGTGAAGGCGCATCGCAAGAGAAGCTGCTGCAAATTACCCGCACCACCCTCGCCCTGTGGCCAGAACTCATCAAATCGTAGTATTGCTTTGGCCTATTTAAAAAATAGGTCAAAACTTTCTCACACTTTTGTATGACTCTTGCTACCCTTAGTAAGTGATTATTCCCCTGCTAACCATTAGCAGGTTTTTTTTCAGGACAATTTTACGACTATTCACATGCAGAAGGATAACGGTCATGGTTTTGCTATTACCATTATTTAAAGTGTTAATAGTAATTACATTGTTATTTAGTCTCTGGGTAGTATGTGGTGGTTCGATCCTGTTCGCTTTCATCTCTGTGCTGATCACAGGATGCTTGCTGATCCGCCAGCAGAGTATGATTTGAATCTGAGCATTTATAAAAGCCTTGCGTAAGCGAGGCTTTTTTATGGCATAAAAAAAGCTCCCCAGCCTGAGCGAATGGGGAGCCAAATTAGGGTACTGCTTTTTTATGCTTTGTTATCCAAAACCAGCTGCCCGTTACTGTCTAACGGGATCTGGGTGCCGGGATCGTTCTCCATACGAATTTTCCCGTGCTGATCACCAATTTTGTAGGTGACGTCGTAGCCGAGCATCTTCTCTGATTTGTCATAAACGGTTTTGCAGCGCTGCTGCGTGCTGGTATAGGTATCCCGCTCCTGCATGGCCCCCTGAACCTGGTTGCCGGCATAGCCGCCGCCCAGCGCCCCAACGACCGTCGCGACATCCTTACCGCGTCCACCGCCGAACTGGTGACCAATCACCCCGCCCGCTACCGCACCGAGAACCGACCCTGTCAGGCGGTTCTCATCCTGAACCGGACGTCGATGGGTTACCGTCACGTTGCGGCACTCTTTACGCGGCGTTTTCACCGTCTCTTTAATGGGTGTAGCAGAAACCACCTGCGCGTACTGAGGGCCGCGATTGAAAACGTCTAAGCCTGCCACCGCAGCAACGCCCAGTGCAGCGGCCACACCAATTCCGATACCCGCTAACATGGATTTATTCATTGAATAGTCCTTCTGGTTGGCTCTGATGTCATAATTCTGCAATCAGCGTGGCAAGATGCCAATCAGAAAGGCGGTAAAAAACGGGGAGTTATGTGGCAGATCGTGGTGATTCAGAGAAATCTGAGCCACCTGATGGAAATCCACAGAAGGATATGCTAAACGCCCCGCCAGGAGTCGACGGGGCGACAGGCTTAGTGCAGCTTCAGTCGCGGACGGATCACGCGGTTGATGCTGCCTACCAGCATCATCAGGCCAGTCTTGAAGTAGCCGTGCAAGGCTACCTGGTGCATACGGTAGAGCGAGATATAGACGAAACGCGCCACGCGTCCCTCTACCATCATCGAACCGCGCATCAGGTTACCCATCAGACTGCCCACGGTGGAGAAATTCGACAGCGAAACCAGCGAGCCGTGATCTTTGTAGACATAGGCTTTCAGCGGCTTGCCTTTGCTCTGCGCCAGAATGTTGTGCAGCGCGCAGGTCGCCATCTGATGCGCAGCCTGGGCACGCGGCGGCACAAAGCCCCCTTCTGGACGCGCGCAGGAGGCGCAGTCGCCAATCGCATAGATATCCGCATCGCGCGTCGTCTGCAACGTCGGCTCTACCGCCAGCTGGTTGATACGGTTGGTTTCAAGGCCACCAATCTCTTTCATAAAGTCTGGTGCTTTGATCCCTGCCGCCCAGACCATCAGATCGGCCTGGATATATTCGCCATCTTTGGTATGCAGACCGCCCTCGTCCGCACTGGTGACCATGGTCTGGGTCAGCACGCGTACGCCCATTTTAGTCAGCTCGCTGTGAGCCGCCCCGGAGATGCGCGGCGGCAGCGCAGGCAGAATGCGCTCGCCTGCTTCTACCAGGGTCACGTTCAGCGCCTCGTTGGTCAGGCCCTTATAGCCGTAGCTGTGCAGCTGCTTCACCGCGTTGTGCAGCTCAGCCGACAGCTCTACGCCGGTGGCCCCACCGCCAACGATGGCAATGTTGACCTTGCCGCTGGCGCCAAGGTTAGCAGAGTACTTCAGGAACAGGTTCAGCATCTCCTGATGGAAACGGCGCGCCTGATGCGGATTATCAAGGAAAATGCAGTGCTCTTTTACGCCCGGCGTGTTGAAGTCGTTGGAGGTGCTCCCCAGCGCCATCACCAGCGTGTCATAAGGCAGCTTGCGCTCAGGCACCAGTAGTTCGCCCTTCTCATCCCGCAGCTCGCCCAGGGTAATGGTTTTACCTTCACGGTTAATATCCACAACCGAACCAAGCTGGAACTGGAAATCATGATTGCGCGCGTGGGCCAGATAGCTCAGCGCGTCCACGCCTTCATCCAGCGAGCCGGTGGCCACTTCATGCAGCAGCGGCTTCCACAGGTGGCTGTGGTTGCGGTCGACGAGGGTAATTTTGGCTTTTTTACCCCGGCCCAGCTTCTTACCCAGCTGGGTTGCCAGCTCTAGCCCGCCAGCTCCACCGCCAACAATCACAATCTTTTTCAATGGTGTAGTCAACATGACCCCCTAAAATATTAACCAATTGTTAACTAAAAGTTATGCAAATAGCTTTTAATTAACAACAAGTTAGCTGCAAAAAACCTCATCTACCCCTTGAGAATAACATGAACGGTGCATTGGTCATACCAAAATTGATATATATCAAGTTTTGATGCATAAAAGATAACCAGGTTTCAGTCGAAGGGCGAAAAAAAACCAGCCATTAAAAGGCTGGTTTTTACGCTGGCGTCTTAGCCCAGGGTTTTAAAGGCCTTGATGCGCTGCAAATGAGGAGAGATATTCTTGAACTTATGCGTCTGCACTTCGTCCCAGACAATCTCATAAAAGTCGTGCAGTACCTCGGCGGTGCGCTGGCTGTTTAGTGCTTCATCGTGGCGGGAGAGGATCGCCAGGCAGCGATCGCGGTTTTTCTCGCGGAAGTTGGTCACACACTTGGTGGCGATATCCGCATACTCCTCCGGCCTGTCGATTTTGCCCTCCATATTCTCCTGTGGGTAGAGATTAGGATTGAAGATCACCTGCCGGATGTCGCAGAGAAAACCGATGCGCTCGGCCCAGAATCCGCCTAAGCCTACGCCACAGATCAGCGGTCGCTCATCGACATTTAACTGCAGCATCTTATCGACCTCTTTCAGCAGATGCTGCATATCATGCTTCGGATGGCGCGTGCTGTAGCTCAGCAGGCGCACGTCGGGATCGATAAACTGCAGTTGCAGAACCTTTTCGTGATTGCCCGGACTGTTTGAATCAAAACCGTGTAAGTAGATGATCATCTGTCCTCACCCTGTGCTTTCTCCCTTTCAGGGAGGGTTAATGGGCCGCTGACCGCTCCAGCCAGCGGGCCTGAAGCTGTTCCAGTTTGCTATTCACCGCTTTCCATTCGGCAGATGCAACCAGCTCCTGACGCGTAAACGAACCTCTATGATACAAGTCTGTAACACGTGCTGCATTGATCGGCGACAGGTTATCCAGCACGCTCACTGCCCCCTGGCGATTATTACAGACCAGAACCATATCGCAGCCAGCATCCAGCGAGGCTTGGGCACGTTCGGCATAGCTACCCATGATCGCCGCCCCCTCCATGGAGAGATCGTCCGAGAAGATCACGCCATCAAAGCCCAGCTCACCGCGCAGCACCGTTTTCAGCCAGTGCGGCGAGCCGCTAGCCGGACGTGGATCCACTTCGCTGTAGATGACGTGTGCGGGCATAATGGCATCCAGCTTGCCGTCGCGGATCAGCGCGCTAAAGATCGACATGTCGTGTTCGCGGATCAGCGCCTCTGGTCGCGGATCGCGCGGGGTCTCTTTATGGGAGTCCGCCGCAACCGCCCCGTGGCCGGGGAAGTGCTTGCCGGTGGCTTTCATGCCTGCCCGGTGCATACCGTCAATCACGCGGGTGGCGATAGCCAGCGCCTTGTGCGGATCGGCATGGTACGCACGCTCACCGATGGCCGCGCTGATGTGGCCCACGTCCAGCACCGGAGCAAAGCTGATGTCGATATCCATAGCGATCATCTCGCAGGCCATCAGCCAGCCCGCCTCCTCGGCCAGCCTGCCGCCCTCCTCCATTCCGAGCAGTGCGGCAAACGACTGAGCGGCAGGCAGGCGCGTAAAGCCGTCGCGAAAACGCTGTACCCGGCCTCCCTCTTGATCCACCGCCACCACCAGCCGGTGGTGCGAGGCGGCGCGGATCTGCCGCACCAGCTCGCGCAGCTGCGCGGGATCGTGATAGTTTCGGGTAAAGAGGATCAGGCCTCCTACCAGCGGATGCGCCAGAATCTCGCGCTCCTCCGCATCCAGTTCATAGCCTGCCACATCTAACATTACCGGACCCACACTGACCTCTCTTATCCTTTTGTCTCTAACTGGCACCATGTTTCATCTGCCAGCATAATAAATTGCTGCTCCCCGGTCTGCTGCCAGCGGCACTCGTACCAGCCCGCCATCAGCATCAGCACCCAGGGCCGCCAGCGCTGCACCTGCCGCGCCAGCCGTGCGTTCTCTATGTTTGCTACGCGGGCGTAAGCATCAATAAGCCGCTGACGTTCAGCCTCATCCGCTGTCCAGACCGAGGCCAACTCAAGGGCAATATCGCCATCGCCCGCATACTCCCAGTCAATCAGCCGCAGGCCAGAAACGGTATGCACCAGGTTACCTGCATGCACATCCATATGTAACGGAGCCAGTCTGATAACGCCTGGCTCGCGCTCACGCTTCAGGCGTTTTAGCCATGCCAGCCAGCGCGACGTACGGCGCGCAGGATCGCACGTCTGCCAGTAGCGCTCCAGCAGCGGCAGCAGCGTGATGCGCCAGCCAAAACGGGGCTGCTGATGCAGATGATACAGCAACTCGGCAAGGTGATGGGGTTCCGGAAGCGTGGTTTTCACCTCGCCAGCAAGATAGTCTACGGCCATCCAGCCCTCACCCAGCCACTGAGGACGGGGTGCCAGCGTATGCGGAAGTTGCTTGAGGGCGCGGTATTGACGGAGAAACGGCGCGGGCGTGGTGGCCGCATGCTGCTGGCGCAGCACCAACCGCTGCGGGCCGTTGGCAATAACGCAGCTCCCGCCGCTCAGCCCGGTATGTTCAGGGCTAGCGACGAGCGCGGCGTGGGGAAAGAAGCGTGACAGGATTTCGTCACGCTCAGGATTACTGTTGTTGAACTGCACCTTTACCTGACCAGACGATCTCGCCCGTCTGCACCAGCATCAGCTGCATCTGTAGCGCGGGGGAGTTAACGTTGCCGGAGGCGCTGGTGTAGAGCACATACTGCGCTCCCACGTTGCGGGCGATACCGATCGCTTTACTGCGTGTGCCGAGGCTGTCCTGCGGCGACAGGCCGAGCTGCTGCTTGGCTACGGAGAGCTGCTGGGCAGAGACCAGCGTAAACTTACCGTTATTCGCCAGCGCACCACGCAGTACCTCTGTCGCTTCGGCGGTGTTCAGCGAGCCGTTGGTACGGTTATTGACGCTGTCCACCAGCAGCACGCTGCCACCGGAGGCGCCGCTGACCTGCAGCATTTTGCTCACCATCGGCGATACCGCCCCGCTCCAGTCGAAATGACGTTCGCGCGGCGTCGGCTGCGCGGTTTCATCCTGGTGCTCAATCGGCCCCGGTTGGGAAGGGACAGACGGTACGGACGGCACCTCGGGAACCGGCTGCGGCTGCGGCTGTTCAACCGGCTGCTGCGGCTGCGGTTTGGCTTCTTCTACGGGCGCTGGCTGCTGCTCGCCCCGCATAATACATCCCGAAAGGATCATCGCTACGGTCGTGAGTAGCGCATAACGACCCAGTTTATTAATCAAGATTCACCCCTTACAGATAGAGATAGAGTCTCACCTTACGCGCGCCTAAATAGTTAGCGCTGCCGTAGAGCGTTACCGATGAATGCGCAGGAATGGTAATGCGCCGGGGCGCTTCCAGTGGATGCATTTCGAGACCCCTGGCGTCATACCAGAAAAAACGATAGTTGACGGTGGCGGGTTCGCCCCGTTCGTTATAGAGCGTTGAGGACGCAGAGGGCTGGATTTCAGCGTTATTCAGCACCGGTTTTTCTGCGCTTATTCCCGCCCCTAGCACGGTTGCTTCCATCACTAGCGTCTGCTCATCGCTCACCGGGATCGACGGACGCGAGCTACAGCCGGTCAATACAGCCAGCGCCAGCAGCGCGGCCAGGCATCCTCTCAGCATCAGCTTAACCTTTATGTGTCAGCATCGGGCCCAGCATGCGGCCACCCAGCAGATGCAGGTGAATATGGTATACCTCCTGGCCGCCATGGCGGTTGCAGTTCATGATCACCCGGTAGCCATCTTCGGCAATCCCCTCTTGAGCCGCGAGCTTCGCGGCAACGGTGAGCATACGTCCCAGCGCCTGCTCGTGCGCCTCGGAGACGTCATTTAGCGTTGGGATCAGCAGGTTAGGCACAATCAGGATATGCGTTGGCGCTTGCGGAGAGATATCACGGAATGCCGTGACCAGCTCATCCTGCCAGACGATATCCGACGGAATTTCGCGGCGGATAATTTTACTGAAAATCGTTTCTTCGGCCATGACGTCTTCCTTAATGAATAACTGCGGGACTCAACAAGAGAGTATGATCGAGAATCTCCTGATGTTTCAACTATTACGCCGCTTTTCTTCACGCATTAGGATTAAGCACTGCCGTTACGTCTGATTTTTCGCCACTTAACGCCCTGCAATAATTCACTTAATAAATATTACATCTGTTTACAGCGATAAGATGAATGCGTATATTTCGCATTTGCATTTTCATGCGCAATTGCATGACAAGAACACACAGCACGCTCGGCATCGGCAACGTATCGGTCAGAGCGCACTATTTAACTTGCGAAAAGGGTTTACCATGTCTTTCACCGTTCACGCCAGGGATGGACACCGTCCTGCCGCCGCGCCATCCCTGCTGGCAGTCTGTATTGCTTTTGCACTTGCCCCTGCCGCTGGCATTGCCGCCACGCCGGATACCACCGCGGATGATACTGTTATCGTTGATGGCTCAGCAGACAGCGCCTATGCCGATCAAGAGCGCCAGGACTACAGCGTTAAAACCACCACCTCCGGCACCAAAATGCTGCTGGTTCCGCGTGATATCCCGCAGTCCGTGAGCATCATCAGCGAACAGCGCATTAAGGATCAGAAGCTGGAATCCCTCGGCGACGTGCTGAAAAACACCACCGGCATTACCCAAAGCGCGACGGACTCTGAGCGCACCAACTACTACTCCCGCGGGTTTGAGATCGACAACTTTATGGTCGACGGCATTCCGACCCTGTTCGAGACCCGCTGGAATATGGGTGACGCCCTGTCTGATACCGCTCTGTATGAGCGTATCGAAGTCGTCCGCGGCGCTAACGGCCTGACCACCGGTTCCGGTAACCCTTCCGCCGCCATTAACATGGTACGTAAACACGCCGACAGCCGTGAATTTGTCGGCAACGTCTCCGCTGAGTATGGCAGCTGGAATAAGCAGCGCTATGTAGCCGACCTCTCTACCCCGCTCACCGACGACGGTCGCATTCGTGGCCGCATGGTGTCGGGCTACCAGCACAATGACAGCTGGCTGGATCGCTATAGCCAGGAGAAAAAGTTCTTCTACGGCGTGCTGGATGTGGATCTGACCGATGCCACAACCTTCTCTGTCGGTTATGACTATCAAGAGACCAACTCCAACAGCCCCACCTGGGGCGGCATTCCACGCTGGTATACCGATGGCGGCCGCGTCAACCCGGACCGTAGCTTCAGCACCGCGCCGGAGTGGGCCTATGTTGATAAAAAATCTGAGCGTACCTTCGCAACCCTGAAGCAGAAGCTGGGCGACAACTGGCAGCTGACCGTCAACGGCACCCATACCGAACAGAATCTCGACAGCAAGCAGCTCTATCTGGACGGCCAGGTTGACCGTGATACCGGCCTGATGGTCAGCCCCTACGGCGCATCCTATCCGTATGTAGGCGGCACTGGTTACAACACCGGCAAGCGCAAAGTTGACGCTATCGATACCTTTGCTAACGGCTCTTACGATCTGTTTGGCCGTCAGCATGAGCTGATGATCGGGACGAACTACAGCCGCCAGAATAACATCTACTACAGCTCCTGGGAGAACATTGGCGATACTCAGCTGGGTAACTACGCTGACTACAACGGTAACTTCCCACAGACTAACTGGAACCCGCTGAGCCTGGCGCAGGATGACACTATCCACCAGAAATCAGTCTATACAGCGACCCGAATCTCTCTGGCCGATCCGCTGCACCTGATCCTTGGCGCACGCTACACCAAATACAATCTGGATACGCTGAACCAGCAGATGGAGAAGAACAATACCTCTCCTTATGCAGGCGTGGTGTTTGATATCAACGATAGCTGGTCCACCTACGCCAGCTATACCTCGATCTTCAAGCCGCAGACCCAGCGTGATGAGCAGCGTAAGTATCTGTCGCCGATCACCGGTAATAACTATGAGGCCGGCGTGAAGGCGGACTGGATGAACAGCCGTTTGACCACCTCCCTTGCCGTATTCCGCATTGAGCAGGATCACCTGGCGCAGTCTACCGGCCTGGTGATCCCTGGCAGCAACGGCGAAACCGCCTACCGCGAAGCGGACGGCACGGTGAGTAAAGGCGTTGAGTTTGAGATCAACGGGGCGCTGACCGATAACTGGCAGATGACCTTTGGCGCAACCCGCTACGTGGCGAACGATGCCGAAGGCGGCGCGGTTAACCCGAACCTGCCGCGTACCACCGTGAAGATGTTCACCAGTTACCGTCTGCCGATGATGCAGGATCTGACCCTCGGCGGCGGTGTTAACTGGCAGAACCGCGTCTGGTCTAACGTTGCCGTTGCCGACGGCACGCTGCGCGCTGAGCAGGGTAGCTATGCGCTGGTGGATCTGTTTGCCCGTTATCAGGTCACCAAAGCGTTCTCTCTGCAGGCGAACGTCGACAACCTGTTCGACAAATCCTACGAAACCGACATCGACAGCCGCACCATTGTCTATGGCGAGCCGCGTAACTTCTCTATCAGCGCTAACTACAGTTTCTGATAGCAGTGAAATGAAGGAGGGAGCCGAAAGGCTCCCTTTTTATTTGCTTGTAAGCCAGCCTCTTACTTGCAGGCCGCTAAATCAGCCATCTGTTGCGCGTTGGGCATGCCCAGAATCTGCTGAAGCGCGCGGTCTTTATTCAGATAATATATGGCTGGCGTGCCATTTGCCCCGAGTTTATCCATAAGTTGCTGATTACGCTGAATTTGCTCAAAAATAGGGCGAGGCGTATTTTCTTTTAACGCCGGTTTGCTTTTACCGTTAGAGTTTTCAAGTTCGTGCCACGCCTTGCGGGGATCGTCTGCTGCCAGGATGGCCGCTGCATATTGTCCACTCTCCGGGCGGATCACGCCTACCAGCAACGTTGTCATGCTGACGCGCTTGTCTTTAATAAGCGGCTGCACCTGATGCCAGAATTTATTGCAATAGGGACAGAAGGGATCGGCAAACATCACCACCTTGCAGTTCGCCTCCTCGCTACCCTCTTTTATCCCCTGCGCCTGGGTGAGCGTTTTCCACATCTCCCGGCCTGCCGGAATATAGATCTCATCATTGATAATTTTCTCGCTCAGGTTGTTACCCTGGGCATCGTACATATAGCCTGAAATAGCGTGTTTTTTATCAGGCGTGAGATAGATCGTAACCCCGGTATCCTGATATTTGCCCAACCATCCTTCGACGCCTCCGGGTGCGGTAAAGGGTTTAATAATCTCAATCCCCTGCTTCTCTATCTGCTGAACAGGTTCAGGAAGCGGCGCGTTTTGCGCTTGAGCCGCAAGGCTCCCCAACAGAGAACATATCAATGCAATTTTTTTCATGGTTGTTCCTTTACAGCAGCCTTAGTCATGCTGCTGATGCTATTTGAACTCAGTGTGCGTATTACCCTATCATCAATGAATACAAAAAGAGGAGCATAATCAATGGTTATGCTCCTCAACACAGCATCACAGTAATGCCCCTGATCCAGGACACCAGAAAATAATTAACCAGGATAATAAAACTCAATTCTTATGCCACTGGGCTCATAGCACATCATGTGCATTGACGGCCCCTCGCGGATCAAGGTGGGCTCGAATTCAATTTCAACCTGATTTGCTTTCAACACTTCAAGAAGCTGATACAGATCCTCTTTAGTTTCGACACGCAAAGCCAGGTGATGGAGTCCGACATTATTCTTACGATCGAACTGAACGGGCTCTTCAGTTTGCGTTTTCCAGAGCGTGAGCGTCAGTGCACCGTCTTTCACAAAGATAGCCGGATAGTCTTCGCGTCGCTTAACTTCCTGCCAGCCCAATAAATCAGTAAAGAACGCCGCGCTCTCTTCAAGATTTGATACGGCTAAGCCAATATGTTGAACACCATGAGTCACTGACATTATTCATGTCCTCTTTTGAAGGAAGTCAATCCGCCTGACGGACGTGACGGTCAAGAAATTTCCGCACGTCGTCCCCTATCTCTTCCGCATGGGTTTCAAGCGCGAAGTGACCGGTGTCATAGAAGTTTATCTCGGCTTTCGGGATATCGCGCTTCCAGGCTTCCGCACCAGCGGCCATGAAGAACGGATCGTGTTTCCCCCAGACCGCCAGCAAGGGGGGCTGATACTCTCTGAAATAGCGCTGAAACAGAGGATACATCTTCACGTTCGAAGCATAATCCAGCAGCAGGTCAAGCTGGATCTCCGCATTACCAGGCCGTGATACCTGCATCCCTTCTAGTGAATAGCCATCCGGGGAAACCAGACTCGGATCGGTTACACCTTCCAGATACTGCCATTTGATTGACGCTGGCGTTGGAAAATCACGCAACGCGCTCCGATTCTCGGAGGTCGGGTCGGCCCAGTACTTCTGAATAGGTGCCCAGGCTTCTCCCAGCCCCTCTTCGTAAGCGTTGCCATTCTGGGAAATGATGGCGGTAATACGCTGCGGATGCGACTGCGCAAGACGCCAACCGACGGGAGCACCATAGTCGTGAACCATCAGAGCATAGGAATCGAGGCCGAGTTCTTCAGTGAACCGGTCGATAGTTTCAGCAAGCTGGTCAAAAGTATAAGCGTATTTACCCCGTGCTGGCGCCTCGGTAAAACCAAAGGCCGGCAAATCTGGCGCTATCAGATGATAACGATCTGCCAGCTGCGCAATAAGGTCACGGAACATAAACGATGAGCCCGCGAAACCATGCAGCATCAGCAGGACTGGCGATGCCGGATCGCCAGCCTCACGGTAAAAAACGTTAACGTCACCCGCCTGTTTATAGCGGTAATGAACTTGTGCCGCTGGCCTGGCAGACGCGTTATCTGCAGCTGATGATCCAAAATGAGAAGATGTCATAGCAAACCCCTTGTAACCGTTAAAGTGCTTAATTGAAGGTTACACACAATTGTGGTAACCTGTCAAAATTATTTAATAGGTTACAGGTGCGTATGGAAATCAATAAGCGTTCTTCCCCTCCTCTCTTCCTGGCCGATAACCTCGCACTGGACTTCATCAACAGTGAATACGGGACAGGTGACGACCGACATGATTGCTTTGATGACGATCGAAGCGTTATCGACTGGCTGGAAACGGCGGGACTTGTGCCAAAAGGCGCTGTGGCTCCGCCTCAATTACTGGCGGAGGCTCGCCAGCTCCGCGATGCCGCCCGGGCAGTCGTGCATGCCGCGATGAAGTCCAGTGAGGCAGATGTGACGGTCATTAACAGGATCCTTGAAAAGGGCCGTCCTGAGACGCGGCTGAAATGGGACCAGGATACGCAGCGCTATCGTGTGGATGTTCGTTCCGACGCTGCCAGCCCCGAAGGCCTCCTCTGGCCGGTTGCCGACGCGCTTGTAAAACTGGTCACCGATGAAAAGTTCGAATACGTGCGGCAGTGTGAAGCCCACAACTGTATTTTACTTTTTCACGATTTAAGTAAATCCCATCGCCGCCGCTGGTGCAGCATGGCCACCTGCGGCAATCGCACGAAAGTGGCTGCATTCCGCAACAGAAAAGGCGTTTAGCAAACCAGGCCGCACCTGTAAAAGTGCGGCTACGGTTAGCATTTGTATCCACCCTCCCCAGCAACCACCCCATCCTCAACACTCATTTTATCCCTGACAGCATTATCTTTTCAGAAAACCGCCTTGCCGTACACAAATTATTTACCCATTACTTATTGATTTAAAAGAACTTATTTTCTTAATACCCTACCTGTGTCGAAATACGCGAAAACAAACGCTTGACCAGGTAGAACGATCGTTCTACCTTTAAGGCATGAACAAGAAGCCAAGTGACACCCGAGAAAAAATCCTCGCCACCGCTGAGCAGCTGATCTACCAGAACGGCATCCACGCCATGGGCATGGACCTTCTGGTGAAGACCTCCGGCGTCGCCAGGAAAAGTATTTATCGCCATTTCGCGAACAAAGAGGACGTGGCTTCGGCCGCGTTGAATGAGCGTGACGAACGGTGGATGCAGTGGTTTAGAACCGAATCTGATAAAGGCGAAACGCCTCAGGATCGCATTCTGAACATGTTCACTGTCCTGAAGAGCTGGTTTGAGTCTGAAGGCTTCCGGGGCTGTGCCTTTATCAACACAGCCGGAGAAGTGGGAGACCCGGACGATCCCGTTCGCCAGATAGCAAAGATGCATAAACAGAAACTGCTGGATTATGCCCTCGAACTCAGCGAGCAGCTGAATACTGAACAACCCGAGGTCCTGGCCAGGCAGCTACTGGTTCTGATAGAGGGGGCTATCACCATGACATATGTAATGGGCGACCGGAACGCCGCTGACGACGCACGGGACGTTGCACAAGTTTTGCTGGACAGGTTCTCAGCCGGAGCCTGAGTAACAAATATTGCTATTAATTTGAACCGAAATTAACAGGAGTTTTACCATGACTGATACACAAGTACGTCCGCCGCTTCCGCCATTTACGCTGGAAACGGCTATTGAGAAAGTCCGTCTGGCTGAAGATGGCTGGAACAGCCGCGACGCGGCAAAAGTCGCGCTGGCTTACTCGCTGGATACCAAATGGCGTAACCGTGCAGAGTTCGCTAATAACCGCGAAGAGGCTGAAGGCTTCCTCGCCCGTAAATGGAAAAAAGAGCACGAGTACCGCCTCATTAAAGAGCTGTGGGCGTTTGGTGGGAACCGCATTGCTGTCCGCTATGCTTACGAATGGCGTGATGATTCAGGTAACTGGTTCCGCTCTTATGGCAACGAAAACTGGGAGTTTGAGGCCGACGGCCTGATGAAGCGCCGCTTCGCATGTATTAATGACATGCCTATCAAAGAAAGCGAGCGTAAGTTCTTCTGGCCGCTGGGGCGTCGTCCTGACGATCACCCGAGCCTGTCCGATCTGGGTCTGTAAGTTATTGCATTATCCCGCGTAAGGCCCACGACTCCTGTTCTGGCCGGGGCTTTACTCAACCCCTCGATGTTAAGTTGAGGCCGGGGTTTATTACTGTTTTGTCGGTGCGTAGATTTCCTGGGCAAGTACAGACATTGTATTCCACCTAGATAAGTAGCACACTATTTTATAGCAAACGATATTATTAAGGTCATATTATGAATATTAAATCTGTATTGCTGACTGCCGCAATGGCAGCCGTTTCAGCCAACAGCTTTGCCGATGCTCCTCAGCCGGAGCGTCACGTGCAGGCGTTTCTCAACGCCCTGAACGGTGCCGGAGGCAAGCCTATGGAGCAGATGTCTCCACAGGATGCGCGTCAGGTGCTGATTAACGCCCAGAAAGGCGCAAAGCTTCCTGCAGCAGACGTCACTGAAAAAACGATCAATGTTGATGGCGGTGCGATCAAACTTCACATTGTGAAGCCTCACAACGCACACGGAACCCTGCCTGTCTTTATGTTCTTCCATGGCGGCGGCTGGGTTCTGGGTGATTTTGCCACCCACGAACGTCTCGTTCGTGACCTGGTAAGTGAGTCAGGTGCAGCGGCTGTCTTTGTCAACTACACGCCATCACCGGAAGCGCATTTCCCGGTTGCCATTAATCAGGCCTATGCAGCAACCCGCTGGGTTGCCGAGCACGGTAACGAAATTGGCGTTGACGGTAGTCGCCTGGCACTGGTAGGTAACAGCGTCGGCGGAAACATGGTTGCCGCCGTAGCGCTCCAGGCCAAACAGCATAAAGCGCCGGCAATCCGCTATGAGATCATGCTCTGGCCTGTGACTGACGCGAATTTCAATACCGGTTCTTACAACCAGTATGAGAACGGCTATTTCCTGTCGCGTAATATGATGAAGTGGTTCTGGGATGCCTACACCACTAAAGAGAGCGATCGAAACAACATCCTGGCATCGCCGCTGCGCGCAACGCCTGAACAGCTGAAGGGACTGCCGCCAACTCTGATCCAGACTGCTGAACTTGACGTACTGCGCGACGAAGGCGAGGCGTTTGGCCGCAAGCTTGATGCCGCTGGCGTCAATGTGACGGTTACCCGCTACAATGGGTTAATTCATGACTACGGTCTGCTGAACGCGCTGAGCGACGTGCCTGCCGTGCGGACCGCACTTGGTCAGGCCGCTTATCAACTAAAAGAACACTTGAAATAACTGCCCGCTGACCGGTCGGTTTCATCGGCCGGTCGTTCCGCTGCGGTAATGACGTCATGTCCCGGTAGAGCGGTAGCGTGAGTCGAGTTTATCGAGAAAAGTGAATTACGCATCACGGGATCTTCTTTCTGAAAACGCAGGCAGCCCGGCTTTTCAGTTGCCGGGCTTAATGTTGAGGGGATCAGAAAGGCTTGGTTGGCAGATACTTGCCGTCCAGGGTGATCACCGCACGATGGCCGCCGTCCGGATCTTCAACTTTCTTGATGTCCAGTTTGAAGTTAATGGCGCTGATGATGCCGTCGCCGAACTTCTCATGAACCAGAGCCTTAAGGGTGGGCCCGTAAACTGACATCATCTCGTAGAAACGGTAGATTGTCGGATCGGTCGGGATGCCATCGGCAAAGCTGCCGCGAACGGGTATCGACTGCAACAGTTTAACTTCATCGGCATTCAGGTCGAGCTTCTTGCCGACAACTACTGCGGCGTCGGCAGGCAACGGATGCTGGCCAAGCAGAGCTGCGGTAACAAAGGCTTCGGATAAACCGGTGCCGTCAACGATGTCGGCGAAGGAGAGGTCCTTGCGTGCCTTAGCCAGAATAATGGTTTCGGTGAGTGCCTGACGTGCGGCCTGAGTGACTTGAGTCTGAATCATGATATTTTCTCCTGATAAGTAAGATGTTCAGGCGACATGCCTGACTTGTGAGGAAATGGCGTTTACGTCTGGATTTTCAGCAAGGGACACGAAGGCACCGGTTCTGCCATCAAAAGCATCAATA
Source organism: Enterobacter sp. C2 (assembly GCF_019880405.1). Taxonomy (NCBI): domain Bacteria; kingdom Pseudomonadati; phylum Pseudomonadota; class Gammaproteobacteria; order Enterobacterales; family Enterobacteriaceae; genus Enterobacter; species Enterobacter sp. C2. The sequence continues at coordinate 1,642,303 of NZ_CP082269.1, read as the reverse complement.
CGACCGCTCTCAATGTCATAGACCCAGCCGTGCAGCGTTACACGTCCCTCTTCAAGCGCCAGGCGAACGGATGGATGAGTCTGGATATTAGCCAGCTGCGCGATGACGTTTTCGCGCACCATCGCCGCGACTTTGGCGGACGGGTCAGGATGTTGTCGGGCCTCATTCACCACACGGGCGGAGTCGGCATAGCGCAACCAGCTCGATACGGCAGGCATATGGTCGAGGCATTTGCAGGTGGCAACGGCAGTCATGGCGCCACAGTCAGAGTGGCCGCAAATTACGATGTCATTCACCTGGAGAGCAGCAACCGCATATTCCACTGAGGCTGAAACGCCGCCCGGTTCCGGGCCATAAGAGGGCACAATGTTGCCAGCGTTGCGGATCACAAATAAGTCGCCAGGTTCGCGCTGGGTAACCAGTTCAGGCACCAGGCGGCTGTCGGAGCAGGAAATAAACAACGCCCTCGGGTTCTGCTGGTTGGCCAGACTTTTGAACAGCTTGACGCGCTCGGGGAAGACGTTTTTCTGGAACTTCAGAAAACCTTCAATAATCTCTTTCATGGTTGCAGTCTCAGTGCCGGTTGTGTGGGACAAAGAGTAAGCAACCTCTGGTATAAGGTAAAAGTCTAAATTATTATGGATTACTTCAGATAATCTTATGGGATAAATGATGCTTGCGCGGCATATACGGTATTTTCAGGCGGTTGCTGAACATCTCAGCTTCACCAAAGCTGCGGCGGCGCTGCATGTCTCTCAGCCAGCGCTCTCACAGCTAGTAAAGCAACTGGAAGAAGAGCTGGGCACCCAGTTGTTCGATCGGTCTGGCCGTACAACACGTCTGACTGATATCGGGCATGCTTATCTACAGTATGTGCGCCGCGCTTCTCAAGAGCTGCGGGACGCTACGCGCGCTATCCACGACGTAAACGATCTCACCCGTGGATCGCTTCGCTTAGCCGTGACGCCAACCTTCACAACGTATCTTGTCGGGCCGCTGGTCGAGGCATTCCACCTTCGCTATCCAGAAATCACCCTCAACGTGCGGGAAATTTCACAGGAAAGCATCGAAGAAATGCTCCAGGAAGGGGAGCTGGACGTGGGGATCGCATTCGGGGATGTTCACTGTCCGGACATTGACGCGATACCGTTGCTGGACGAAACGCTTGCCCTCATAGTCAATAGCGGGCATAGGCTTGCGAAGGAAAAATCTGCCGGGCTGCAGACCCTGAACACCGAATCCCTGGTATTACTCAGCAAGGAGTTCGCGACCCGTGAACAGATTGACAGCTACTGCCGTAAACACAGCATCCATCCAAAGGTACTGATGGAGGCTAACGCTCTCGGGGCGGTAATCGAAATCGTCCGCAGAACATCTTTATCCACGCTGCTGCCCGCCAGGACTGCCCTGGCGCAGGATAACCTGGTGGCGCTTGCACTCGAACCCGAGCGCCTGACGCGCACAGCGGTCCTTTTGCGACGAAGGGACGCTTATCAGAGCTTTGCGACCAGGGCATTTATTGAAATGGCAGTGGACGTATCCGCTCAGCTAAACGGCTCCTCCTTACCATAGGGCAGGTAAGAGGCTATCGTGATATTGTCCAGTCATACAGGTGATCTAATGAGTTAATGAAGATTAACTACCTCTTTCTGCCTCACCACATCCTTGCCACTTCAACGTTATAAGGCAGCTATTCTACTGCGTCCATGCTCTCTGTGTTGCGGCGCGCCACGCATAACACCTTGCTGCTGCAAAATATTTTAATAAACTAACGAGGCCAGATTTTCATCCTTTTCTTCTAATAATGCGCGTAAAGCAGGCTAATATAGAGAACAGCTTTAAGAGAAGAATGACTGATTGTTTAACCGAGCTGACTACGCAGGGTTGTTGGCAGGGTATAAGGGGAAAGAATGCCTTTTTTATTTGGTGAGTTATCTGTCGCTCCGGCATGGGTGCCAGCTGTATTGGTCGTGACGCTCTCGCTCGCGGTGGGTTTTCTCGCAAGATTTATACTTCTGCAATTCATTCGCTACTGGCAAAGCCGTGACAGAAAGCTATTCAAATCCCTTGAGAAGCATCTGCGCGGATCAATGTTCCTTTTCATCCCCCTGCTGTTAATACGCGTAGGGGTTAATTATGTCCATGTGCAACCAGAATCTTTTCTATTTATTACAACGACAATTAATATATTTATTATATTGTCATTTTGCTCTGTCCTGATTCGATTAATTAATGTTGCGCAGGATATGCTTTTTATACGCTATGACATTAATATTTCCAATAACCTTCGCGCCCGCAAAATTCGTACTCAGATAATTTATGTTAAGAAAGTCGCTATTGTTGTGCTGGTGACGTTCTGTCTTTCACTGATTTTACTTAGTTTTCCTGGCGTTCGGAAATTCGGTACGACCATTCTGGCCGGTGCAGGGGTTGCCGGAATAATAATTGGTTTTGCCCTGCAGAAATCGCTTGTCAATTTGTTTGCCGGCATTCAGATAGCGTTTACACAACCCATAAAAATCGATGATGCTGTGGTCGTTGAAAAAGAGTGGGGTTGGATTGAAGAGATAAACCTGACCTATGTTGTGGTGCGTCTTTGGGATCTGCGCCGACTGGTCTTACCGATTACCTACTTCACAGAAAATCCATTCCAAAACTGGACGCGTAACAATGCACAAATTTTGGGATCTGTTTTTCTTTATGTTGATTATTCCATGCCTTTAGAGCCTCTGCGAAAACACTTTGAAAAGGTGCTCAGTGAAACAAGACTTTGGGATCAACAAACTCAGGTCCTTCAGGTTACCGATACGACTGAAAAAACGATGACCATCAGATTGTTAATGACGGCGCAAAATTCACCTACGGCCTTCGATTTACGCTGTTACGTGCGGGAAAAAATGATTGAGTTTATTCAACAAAATTACCCGCAGAGTCTTCCTCAGGTCAGGGCTACGCTGACGGGTCCCGGTGCCTCCGGGAGTGAGTGATTATCTTACAGGCGGAGCGTAGCGGATCTGTCAGCAGGTTGCGTGATTTATAGCCTGTGTTCATCTATACGCCATAAGGTCAGTCATAAAATCAATGAGTCTGCCAAACCTTTATCGTTCAACAAATGTAAACACCATTGCAAGGTGGAAAGAAAATGCTGAAGTCGGGGAGATCCGAGAGGAAAACTACTACGATCCGACAAAACTCGCTCTTGCAGCGGGTATACAGCCGCCTCTGCCCCTTTCTGTCTCACGTCTCCTTGATGAATTAAAAAAGCTGATAAGTGATGACCCGCTCGCCGATACCCTGCCAGCCCACGGCTTCCATTTCACCTTCTTGCCATTGACTCTCCCCCTGTATCAGCTAAACGAGCCGTTCCCCGCGAAAGTGGCTCAACTGCGAAATATATGGACTGAATATCAGACGAAAAAGATTATTATCAGAAACCTGCGGTTAGTTGCTTTGCCCAGCCAGTTGTTACTGGCGGGCATCCCCGATGAGTCAGCGATTGCCATGCGCCACTCATTCTGCGAGAGAATCCTGCAGTCTCGCTGGAAAGATGAGTTGCTGATGCGCCACACCAGCACTCCATTACCCGCCCCCTTCTGGCATAGCACGCTCCTGCGCTACAACGCTGATTTTTTACCTGCAACAGTGCGTGAATTTTTTTTGGAACGTCAGGAGATTGATTACGCAGATGTAGCTGGAGAATTAACCCTGGCACGGATCAACTATAACTGGACAAAATGTTATCCCTTATAAAGTTAAATGGGGATATTTACCTTGTTAGCCTTGTTATGAGATGTTCTCTGTCTCGTGCTGTTTAAGGTGTGCAGAGTTGTCGAGCCGCCTAATCGCAGGAACCAGACAGGCACCAAAAGTGGCAACGACGACTGCCATCGCTGAAACCAAAAGTACATTCGTACTCCCATACTGTATTGCCAGCGGTCCGGCCACAAGCTCACCAAAGGGGATGGCCACAAACGACCCCACAGCATCATAGGCGTATACGCGGGCCAGCTTTTCCTGTGGGATGTGGGTTTGTAACGAATGAGCCCACACCACGCCGAAAAGGCCAAACGTGACCCCCGCTATAAAAAAGGCGGCAATAAGCCACTGTGCCGACGCAGGCTGGCTAAGCATTAAAATGGGCATCGCACAAAAGGCAACCAGCATGACGCCAATGAATAGATCGCGGCGAGGACGCCATCGCAGGGCAAGGAACGAACCTGCAATCAGGCCAACGCTTTGCGCAGCAACAATCACTCCCCAACGGGTTCGGCCGAAAGAAGCGTCAGCAATCACAGGGCCAAGCACCATCACCACGCCACTAAAGGCAGCATTGATTACGGTGAACTGAACGACTACTGACCATACCCAGGGCCGGCTGGCGAACTCTTTCCACCCCTCTTTTAAAGCCTGCAGGATATTATCCTGGGATGAGTCTGCTTTGATTGACGTAACGCGAGTTAAAAGATAAAGCGGCGCAGATGCTGCAAAGCCTAGCGCATCAATTGCCAGTCCCCAACCCGGTCCAACTGAACCTGTCAGGATCCCACCTAGCGAAGCACCGATCACCGTACCACTATAAATACCGAGCTGGATTAACGCGTTGGCTGCACGCAAATTCTGCACTGGCACAGTCTGAGGAACCAGCGCAGAGGATGCAGGCAATGCGATGCCAGCTGCTGCGCCATTCAGGGCGCCAAGTAGTGCCAGACTCATCACCGTTGCGGAACCATCCAGCACGCTCCATGCGACAATAGCCTGTGACACTGCCGCCATAGCGGAAGAATAGACCAATACCTTGCTACGTGAGTAACGGTCCGCTAATACACCACCAATTAGCAAAAATACGACGTTTAAGATGGAACGCGATGCAACAACAATACCCAGATCGGACACCGATCCGCCAATATCCAGTACAGCAAACGCCAGTGCAATCGGTGCAATGCCATTGCCCAGAACGGTAAGCAGGCGAGCAAAAAACAGATAACGGAAGGGAATGAAGTGAAAAGCACCAGCTCGTTTACTAAACATATTCATTGTGGTAATAGCTTCCAGGCTAAGAATTGTATTTTAGAAAAACCAAATTCTCTTGATATTTACACACCAGCTAACCCTTGCATAATATTTTGCGCTTTTAACACGGGAAGATCGAACCCGCTCTGTTCACTCAAAGGCGTCTGCAACGTGTTATGCCAGGAGCAGATGTCACCACCCACAACTTAACGTCCCATAAAAAAAACCTTCTTCTATACTCAGTTACGTTGAGTGAGCGATGCCGCTGACGTCGCCCAGTGTGAATAACAGCAGCATTAGCCCACTATTACGTCATAGTGATTTTTGTTCATTTTGAATAGAGGTTTTCCTGGTATGTTAAAAACTCAACCTTCACGCCTCGGCAGTATATTGTTGCTGCTATCAGCCGTGATTGGCTTCGCAGTGGCTTTATACGCGTGGCTGACACCGCTCACCGGCGTCACCGGCACCATCGGGGCACTGGGTGTGGCCATCGCAAGCGTCCTGCTGGCCATCCTGACCTTTATACTGCGTGCTGCATCCCACCGTGGAACGCGTATTTTCGTGATTGTTGTCACGCTTGTCTTATTGTTCGGTATTGGTTTTGCAGGCGCGTTGCTGCATCAGTACCTCATTACTGCAGCAATGGTGGTCGGCCTGATTGGTTTGATTGCGCTGAGCAGCAATTCCGTTCCTACCAATCATCGCGCCAGAGTCTGAGGAGCCGCCCGTGCATAACGAAAAACATTCTCCATTACTGAAAGTCAGCATGACGGCGCTCGCGTTGCTGGTTGCGCCGCTCTCGCTGCATGCACAAGAGAAGGCCGCTGAGGCCTCTCAGGGAACCCAGGAAAAGCTGAACGTTGATGCCGCCGATCAGCAGGCGCCTGGAACCACAAAAACCACTGACGATGTCTCAACCGGCAAAAACGACGGACAGAAGGTGGAGTCTGCCGTACAGCCCGCCACGCCGCTGGTGCCTGCTACTGCTACCTGGGACAGCTTTCATGGCCAGCTTAACGCCCAGAAATACAGTCCACTGACGCAGATTACGGCGGACAACGTCAGTAAATTAACTAAAGTCTGGGAGTTTCATACCGGTGACGTCTCGGATGGGAAAGGTGATACCCCTGCCACCGTCTGGTCAGCAACGCCTATTTTTGCCAACGAAACGCTCTATATCGGTACACCCTTTGATCGCCTGATTGCGCTCGATCCCGGCACAGGGAAAGAGAAGTGGCATTACGATACCAAATCATCGCGCAAAGCCCTGACCCAGCCGGTTCTTAAGAACCGCGGCGTCTCCTACTGGCAGGCTAAAAATCCGGTCGCCGGACAGGCATGCCAGAAAATCGTTTATATGGGTAACGTGGATGGCCATCTCTATGCGCTGGATGCCGACTCAGGGAAGCCGTGTGCAGGCTTTGCTGATAATGGCGTGCTGGATATTAATCAGTGGAATACGCTCAACGCCAAATACCCGTTATCTATTCTGCAGCCGCCAACCGTGGTGGGTAATCATCTGCTGATCGGCTGGGCGGGTAAAGACTGGGCCTATGCCGAAGCCCCTCCGGGTACCGTATTCTCAATCAACGCGCAAACCGGCGCGCGTGAGTGGACCTTTGACGCGATTCCGGCAGAGATCCGCCAACACACCGGTACAGCCAACGTCTGGACCCATATGTCTGCCGATGAGGCCAATGGTCTGGTCTACCTGCCGGTCTCGTCCCCCTCCCCTAACTACTGGGGCGGCAATCGTGTTAAACCTATTCCGCTTGCAACCTCCACTACTGCCCTGGATATCAACACCGGTAAAGTCGTCTGGTCTCGTCAATGGGTTCATCACGACGTGTGGGATTACGATATCAACTCTGCGCCGACCCTGATGGATATCACCGTCGATGGCAAACAGATCCCAGCACTGGTTCAGGCGACCAAACAGGGCTTTCTGTTTGTTGTGAATCGCCTGACGGGCGAGGATGTCTGGCCGATTGAAGAGCGTCCAGTACCACAGGGAGATGGTTCGGTACAGGGCGAAGTGCTTTCGCCAACGCAGCCCTTCCCGACGAAGCCTGCGCCGCTGCTCGATCAATCGAAGAAGCCGGAGATCTGGAAACTGGCAGATGCCGTAGGTGCGGGCCAGTGCTCTCGCCTGTGGGATAAGCTGAGTTACGACGGCATGTACACGCCGCCAACAACCAAGGGAGAAGGTGCCCTGACCTATCCAGACAGTGCCGGTGGCGTTCAGTGGGGCGGTGTGGCATTCGATCCGAAAAAACAGATTGCCATCGTCAATACCTCACATATTGTGCAGTACGTGAAGCTCTATAGCCGTGAAGATTATAAAAAGGCGGATAAAGGTTCCGGCAATGAGAGCGGCTTTGCGCCTCAGGAAGGTGCGCCTTACGGTATGCGTCTGATGGTGGCGAATAACTGGCTTGGTATGCCGTGCTGGCAACCCCCATTTGGTGAAATCGTAGCGCTGGATATGCACACGGGGGATGTGAAGTGGCGTCGTCCGGTGGGTGCATCGCAGCAGTATGGCTTCTTTATGCCAGAGAGCTGGGGCTCCCCAACCATCGGTGGTCCAGCCGTGACGGCAGGGGGCGTGGTGTTCATCGGTGCCTCCATGGATGCCAAAGTTCGCGCTTATTCAGTGGATAGCGGTGAAGAGCTATGGTCCGATCAGGTAGAAGCACCTGCGGTAGCGAACCCCTCGATCTATGAGTACAAAGGCCGTCAGTATGTTGCCTTTGTCGCGGGGGGCAATACTATTCTGAAGGATCAGGTAGGCGATCAGGTTGTCGTTTATGCGCTTCCTGAATAACCGTTTAACATACCGTTAAGCAAACTGCGTGGGGCCTTCGGGCCCCATTTTTTTAGCATTTTATGAACAGCGTACGGGTGAATTACTGCCCTGGTTGCAACAGAAATCGCCGGAGTTCAGCTGTAAGTTCTTCAGGGGCTTCTTCAGCCATATGGTGACCGCTGGCTATGGCTTTGCCTTGAGCTTGCGGTGCCCACGTTTTCCAGATGCCTAACACGTCACCGTATATATCTTCCAGATCGTCATATTTTGACCATAGACAGAGCGTCGGGCAGGTAATTAATTTGCTATTCTGACGATCGTGATGCTCGTGCTCTTTATCGATACTCAGACCGGCGCGATAGTCCTCGATCATTCCATGCACGGTTTCCGGATCGTGTATGGCCTGCCTGAATTCGAGATACTCCTCGTCTCCCATTGTTTCAGGCTGGCCTCCATACCATTTATCAGGGTCAGCCAGTATTGCCCGCTCTGGTTTTTCCAATTGAGCAAAGAAGAACCAGTGGTACCACTGTCGGGCAAACTTTTCATCACACCGGTTAAGTGCTTCAAGTATTGGAATGCAATCCAGTACGGCTAGTCGGGTGATCCGCTCCGGGTAATCAAGCGCGGCCCGGTAAGCGGTGTAGCTCCCTCTGTCATGCCCAACAAGAGCAAACTGCTCAAAACCCAGCAGGCTCATTAACTCAACACAATCTTTTGCTTTAGCGCGTTTAGACGAGCCCGCGTGATTTGGCTGGTCGGCAGGTTTAGATGAGCGCCCGAATCCCCGCAAATCAGGGCAAACCACGGTAAAGGATTTGGCAAGCTGGGGAGCGACTTTTGACCAGGTGACGTGAGTTCGAGGATGGCCATGCAACAGCAGCACCGGAGGGCCACTTCCCCCATAGCGGACATTAAGCACGGCTTCGGAAAGGCTAATTTGTGTATGCGTAAATCCTTCAAACATAGTTATCTCCCCACCAACCACACCGGCTCTGAAAAAGCGGGGTTGCCCCCGCTTTCTGTATCAGGACTTAAACAGGTTCTTCAGCGTATGAGGCTGGCAGCGAAGATACTGGCTGGCTGCCCTCACCTGTGCGCCCAGCGTTGCGGCGGCATGCCACGGCCAACGCGGATCGTACAACGCCGTACGCGCAATCCCGATAATATCTGCGTCGCCGCTCGCGACAATGGACTCTGCGTGTTGGGCTTCGGTAATCAATCCAACGGCCACCACCGGAATAGTGACTGCGGACTTCACTGCTCGTGCTAGCGGAACCTGATAGCCCGGATAGACATCGATTTTTTGATCGGGATGGAGACCCCCGCTTGATACATGGATCGCATCAACACCGCGCGCTTCAAGCATTTTTGCAAACGCCACGGCTTCCTCAATATTGAATCCGCCCTCTACCCAGTCCGTCGCGGAGATGCGCACGCTGATCGCTTTTTCTGTCGGGAAGGCTTCACGCACCACGTCAAAAATTTCCAGTGGGAATCTGGCGCGGTTTTCCAGTGAGCCGCCGTACTCATCGGTGCGCTGGTTTGATAACGGCGACAGGAACTGATGCAGCAGATAACCATGCGCGGCGTGAATTTGAATTAGATCGATACCCAGCCTGGCAGCGCGTTTTGCGGCATTGGCAAACTGGGTGCGAACCTCGTCTAGCCCGGCACTGTCCAGGGCGGTCGGGAGCGTGTAGCCCGTGGTGTAGGGAACGGCGGAGGGAGCTAACGTTTGCCACCCGCCCTGCTGGTCAGGCGGAATTTGCCCCTGTTGATCCCAGGGCTTGTAGGTCGATGCTTTTCTTCCCGCATGAGCCAGCTGGATCGCAATGGGCATATCCGACCATTTACGGATTGCATCAAGCACCCGGGCCATGGCTGCCTCACTCTTATCATCATAGAGACCGACGTCAGCAAAGGTGATCCGACCTTCAGGAGAGACGGCGGTGGCCTCAATGGTCAGCAAACCCGCACCAGATTGCGCCAGCTGCCCCAGATGCATCATGTGCCAGTCAGTCATGCATCCCTCTTCAGCGGAGTACTGGCACATGGGGGCTATCACGATCCGGTTTTCAATCTCCAGATTTCTGATGCGTAGCGGGGTAAATAGCGTGGGTTGTGGCATAGCAGTTCCTTCCTGTTAAGCATGAGAGTCATGTAAGGATATAAATATAGCGCAATAAAAAAGGGAGCCTTACGGCTCCCTCAGTCTCCCCAGACTGCAAATTAGCTGTTGCGGATGTACTCATCCATTTCGGTTTTCAGGTTATCGGATTTGGTACCGAAAATAGCCTGAACGCCCGAACCTGCAACCACCACACCCGCTGCACCCAGTTTTTTCAGGCCAGCCTGGTCAACCTTCGCCACGTCGGCCACGCTTACGCGCAGACGCGTAATACAGGCGTCGAGGTTAGTGATGTTCTCTTTACCACCGAAGGCGGAGACCAGTGCCGGAGCCATCTCGCTGGTTGCGCCAGCTTTAGTGTCTTCGGTTGCGTCTTCACGACCTGGGGTTTTCAGATCCAGCGCTTTGATCAGCACGCGGAACACGGTGTAGTAGATTGCCGCGTAGCACAGGCCAACAATCGGGAACAGCCACAGTTTGCTGCCGTTACCGCTCAGCACGATGAAGTCGATCAGACCGTGTGAGAAGGAGGTCCCGTCACGCATACCCAGCAGGATACAGATCGGGAAGGCCAGACCTGCCAGCACCGCATGGATTGCGTACAGGATCGGCGCAACGAACATGAAGGAGAACTCGATCGGCTCGGTGATACCGGTCAGGAACGAGGTCAGCGCGGCGGAGATCATGATACCGCCCACTTTGGCACGGTTTTCCGGTTTTGCAGAGTGCCAGATGGCAATCGCAGCAGCCGGCAGGCCGTACATTTTGAACAGGAAGCCGCCAGAGAGTTTACCTGCGGTCGGGTCACCTGCCATGTAGCGCGGGATATCGCCGTGGAAGACCTGGCCTGCCGCGTTGGCGTATTCACCAATCTGCATCTGGAAAGGAACGTTCCAGATGTGGTGCAGACCGAACGGTACCAGGCAGCGCTCAATGAAGCCATAGATACCAAACGCCACAACCGGGTTCTGGTAAGCAGCCCACTGGGAGAAGGTCTGGATAGCCGTACCGATCGGTGGCCAAATGAAGGAGAGGATCACGCCCATGAAGATCGCAGCCAGACCAGAGATGATCGGCACGAAGCGCTTACCAGCGAAGAAGCCCAGATACTCAGGGAGCTTGATGCGGTAGAAGCGGTTGAACATGTAGGCAGCAATCGCACCTGCGATGATCCCGCCGAGAACACCGGTATCCGCCAGGTGTTTCGCCGTAATCTCTTCCGCAGGCAGATGCAGCACCAGCGGTGCAACCACGGCCATGGTTTTCACCATGATGCCATAGGCAACCACTGCCGCCAGCGCAGACACGCCGTCGTTATTGGTGAAGCCAAGTGCAACACCGATAGCGAAAATCAGAGGCATGTTAGCAAAAACGGAACCGCCCGCTTCTGCCATAACATGGGAAACCACTTCTGGAAGCCAGGTGAAGTTAGCCGAACCGACGCCAAGCAGGATCCCTGCAATGGGCAGTACGGAAACGGGCAGCATCAGTGATTTACCGACCTTTTGCAGGTTAGCAAATGCATTCTTAAACATAATTGAGAGTGCTCCTGAGTATTTGTGCTTTTTTTACGTTTTCACGCATTGGCACGGGGGGAGAACCGCGCCCTGGACAGAGCATCTAAGTGCCCTTTATTTATTACACAGAGTAAAATAAATCGCCCTAAGTTTGTTTGACGGTTATCACGTTTCAAAACGCGGTCACCGGAAAACTTTCACTTATTTACAAAAACGGAGTCTGAAAGTATCAAAAAGTCGACTCACCGCCAAGTTTATGGCGGTGCACTCTACTCGCATTGTCAATTAATTACGAGCCTTAAAAAAACAGACTTATGGGCGGGATAGGAGACGCGCGGGGTCGATATGGAACAGCGTGGCGAAGTTTTGCGTGGTCTGCTGCGCCAGCGTCTCCAACGATACGCCCTTCAGCACTGCCATGTACTCCGCAACGTCGCGGGTCATTGCAGGCTGGTTCTCTTTGCCCCGGTGCGGAACCGGTGCCAGATAGGGTGAATCCGTCTCCACCAGCATTCTGTCCAGCGGTACGTAGCGTGCAGCGTCGCGCAGCTGTTCAGCGTTACGGAAAGTAACAATGCCAGAGAACGAGATATAGAACCCCATATCCAGCAGCTTTCCTGCCGTTTCTCTGTCTTCTGTGAAACAGTGTAGTACGCCACCGCAATCCGTCACCTTTTCCTCGGCCAGAATCGCCAGCGTATCTTCGCGAGCATCACGGGTATGGACAATCACTGGCTTATTCAGCTCGCGACCAATGCGGATATGGTTGCGGAACGACTCCTGCTGAATGGGTTTGGTCTCCGGGGTATAGAAGTAATCCAGCCCGGTCTCGCCCATGGCTACGACGCCCTCTTCTGCCGCCAGGGTTCGCAGCTCCTCAGCGTCATACGCCTCGTCCTGATTAAGCGGATGCACGCCGCAGGAGAAAGCTACGTTGTCACGATTGCCCACCAGCTCACGCATGGCGCGGTAGCCCGGCAGCGTCGTGGCCACCGCAAGGCAAAACTTAACGTCGCGGGCGGCCGCTTTGGCCAGCACATCGTCCACGTCCCGGTGCAGGGATTGATAATCAAGGCCATCAAGATGGCAGTGGGAGTCGACTAAAAACATAATGTCTCTCTTAAAGATGGGATACAGGCAGCACGGCGTCGGGTTGCAGCCAGTGCTCCTGGCTCAGGAGTAAATCGGTTAGCAGCAGTTCACGATTAACGCCGGTCACGGTCAGCAGCTGCTCCCGGCAGGTAAAGATCGCCGCCAGGAGAGCCCGCAAACGCGCAGGCGCAATAATTCTCGCCAGCCGGGTGACCAGCGGATAGGCGTCGGCGTTGCCGATCTGCGTCGCTCCCTGCTGGATTTTCATGGCGTCAAGATAGAGCGAGGCCAGCCAGTGCAGACGATCGGCAACGCTGTCATGGTTAAGCGCGGGCAGCAGAGAGAGCCAGTCGCTGCTGGTCAGGGCTGCATCCACGGCAGCGCACAGCGTCTGGCGCTGCGCCCACGCATCGGTAGAGAGCAGGGTTTGTGCCGCGCCCGGCGCACCGCCGCAGAGCCGCAGCGCCGTCAGGATCGCCTCGGGCGAGGCCTGAACCTCCCGCGACAGCCAGGCGCAGGCATAGCGCTCGTCCGGTGGCGCAAGGTGGTGCAGGCGGCAGCGGCTGCGCAGAGTGGCCAGCAGGCGGGCCGGTTCACGGCAGGCGAGGAAGAACCAGGTATTGGCCGGTGGCTCCTCCAGCGTTTTAAGCAGAGCGTTGGCGGCGGCCTCGGTCAGCCGGGCCGCATCGCTGACCCACACTACCTTCGCGCCGCTCAGGCGTGCATGCTCGTAAAGCTTCTCGCTCACCTCGCGCACCGCATCAATACCCAGCGTGCTTTTGCCCTTCTCTGGCTCCAGCACATAGTAATCCGGATGGGTTCCGGCCTGCATCAGCTGACAGCCGCGACAGCGACCGCAGCTTTTATGCCCGTCGGGCTGCTGGCAGAGCAGATAGCGCGTCAGAGCATAGATTAAGGCCTCATCACCCATACCGGGCAGAGCGTGGATCAGTAGCGCATGGTGTCCGCGTCCGGCCTGGTAGCTGGCAACCAGGCTTTCAAAGTATGGGCGTAACCATGGATACCATTTCATGCGCCCTGCTCCTGCACCCAGGCGGTGATCGTCTGACGAATGTCGCTCATCACCTCGTCGAGGGACCGGGTGGCGTCGATGGTTTTAATCCGCGGATCGGCAGCGGCAAGCTCAAGGTAACGGGCGCGGGCACGATGGAAGAAGTCATAGGACTCCTGCTCGATGCGGTCCAGCTCGCCCCGGGCGCGGGCGCGTTTCAGGCCCACTTCCGGCTCAACGTCGAGGTAGAGCGTCAGGTCAGGACGAAAATCGCCTAATACGGTGTCGCGCAGGGTGGCCAGCATATGCGCATCAATACCGCGTCCGCCGCCCTGATAGGCCTGAGTAGAGAGATCGTGGCGATCGCCAATCACCCAGCAGCCGCGGGCCAGCGCGGGCTTGATGACCGTCTCCACCAGTTGGACGCGGGCAGCATAGAACATCAGCACTTCGGCTTTGTCGGTAATGACCTCATCGCCTACCGATTTGATATCCAGCACCAGACTGCGCAGCTTTTCGGCAAGCTTCGTCCCGCCCGGCTCGCGGGTAAAGATCATCTCGCCCACCCCAAGCTGGGTCAGCGTCTCCACGACGGTATCGCGGGCGGTGGTCTTTCCGGCCCCTTCCAGCCCTTCGATAACGATGTATTTACTGGCCATTTTTTTCCTTAAGCACTTTCAGATAGTCCTGCACCGCGCGGTTGTGGCTGACAAGGTTGGTGGTAAAGGTATGCCCCCCCTTGCCGTCAGCAACAAAATAGAGATACGGCGTTTTAGCCGGATGCGCAGCGGCACGCAGCGATGCGTCGCTTGGGATGGCAATCGGTCCCGGCGGCAGGCCGCTAATGGTATAGGTATTATACGCCGTTGGCGTTTCCAGATCGCTACGGCTGATTTTACCGGTGTAGCTGTCGCCCATGCCGTAAATAACGGTGGGATCGGTTTGCAGGCGCATGCCGGTACGTAGACGGTTGATGAAGACCGAGGCGACCCGATCCCGCTCGCTGGCTACCGCCGTCTCTTTTTCAATAATCGAGGCCATGGTCACCAGCTGGTTTTGATCTTTATACGGCAGGCCCTCCGCCCGCCCTTCCCAGGCTTTGTTCACCGCGGCGACCATTTTATCATGGGCGCGTTTAAGCATGGTGATGTCAGTGGTATGGGCAGTGTAGAGCCAGGTATCGGGCCAGAACCACCCCTCGATCCACTCAGGGTGCTCAAACTTAAGCGCCTCTGCCACCGTGGCATAGCTGTCATCTTTCAGGGTGTGCTGAATATAGGGCGCATCGCGAAGCTGCTTCAGGAAGTCGCTGAGACGCATCCCCTCCACCAGCCGCAACGGGAACTGCGCCTCTTTGCCGCTCTCCAGCAGCCGCAGCATGTCGCGCACCGTCATATCCGGGGTAAAGCGATAGGTCCCGGCTTTGAAATGGGAGAGCGCAGGCTCCACGCGCAACAGCCACTGGAAGACGCGAGGACGATTAATAATCTTCTCACTATAGAGCTGGGTTCCCAGCGCCTGGCGACCGGTGCCTGCTTTCAGGGTAAAGATGGTCTCTGCGTTAATGAGCAGCTTGCTCTCCGCCAGCTGGCGAACCTTCCAGTAACCTGCTCCGGCAGCAATGCCCAGCACCACCAGCAGAAGTACAACAAAACGAAACATTTTCTTCATGACGAGATCGCACGCTCACAAAGGGGAGATAAAAAGGAATACAGCTCGCGGGATGTCCACTCCCACTCGCCGCAGGCGTTAACCGGCACGACAGGCATCAGCGCGTTACAGATCAGCACCTCATCGGCATCGGCCAGCGCCTTCGGCCGCGCGGCAACTTCCGCGAAGGTAAAGCCTGAGGCGGTCAGCCGGTCGATAATAAACTGACGCATAATGCCCTTCACGCCTGCCTGGTCAAGACAGGGCGTAAATACCCTCATGCCCTGACGCCAGAATAAATTTGCGGCACAGCATTCCGTAAGCAACCCGTCGCTGTCAAGAACCAGCGCCTCGTCGCCTGCCGTCTGCTCAAGATGAGTACGAATCAGCACCTGCTCCAGGCGGTTAAGATGCTTTATACCTGCCAGATGCGGGTTACGCCCCAGCCGGATCGGGCTGAGCGCGAGGGTGATCCCCTCCTGCTGCCAGCGGGCATAGTGGGCAGGCAGCGCTGACAGGCTCAGGATGCGCGTGGGCGTCTGGCAGCCAGCGGCACTGTAACCGCGCCCGCCCGCGCCCCGGGTGATCATCACCTTCATCACGCCCGTCTGCTGACGACCTGCCAGAGCGATCATCTCCTGCTCGAGGATAGCCCAGTCGGTAAACGGGATAAATAAGCGCTCACAGGCATCGCGCAGGCGCGCAAGATGGGCCTGAAGCAGCTGAATCTCCCCGGTTTGGATCCGGGCGGTGGTAAAGCAGCCGTCGCCGAACTGTACAGCCCTGTCGTTCGCCGCCAGCGTCTGCTGTTGGCAGCCATTTATCAAGAACATAGCGGCTCCTCTATCCGTGGCCGGGTAGTCTGGCAGGATGCGAAACGCAGGACAAGCGGAGAAAGCTGAATCGAAAGGGAAAACATGTTGAACGGACCGGGCAGCACAGAGGCTACCCGGTCATACGGCGTTAGATCCGTTTAAAGATCAGCGAGCCGTTAGTACCACCGAAGCCAAAGGAGTTACACAGGGTGTACTCCAGATCGCTCACCTGGCGTGCGACATGCGGAACGTAGTCCAGATCGCAACCCTCATCCGGGTTATCCAGGTTAATGGTCGGCGGGATCGCCTGATCGCGCAGGGCCAGGATTGAGTAGATAGACTCTACCGCGCCCGCTGCGCCCAGCAGGTGACCGGTCATGGATTTGGTGGAGCTGACCATAACGCGGCTTGCTGCTTCGCCAAACACGGATTTCACCGCCTGGGTTTCGGCTTTATCGCCGGCCGGTGTGGAGGTGCCGTGGGCGTTAACGTAGCCAATCTTCGCCGGATCCAGCTGGGCATCACGCAGCGCATTGGTCATCGCCAGCGCCGCACCCGCGCCGTTTTCCGGCGGCGAGGTCATGTGATAGGCATCGCTGCTCATACCAAAGCCAACCAGCTCGGCATAGATTTTCGCGCCGCGTTTTTTCGCATGCTCGTACTCTTCCAGCATGACCATACCCGCGCCGTCGCCCAGCACAAAACCGTCACGATCTTTATCCCACGGACGGCTTGCCGCCTGCGGATTGTCGTTACGGGTAGAGAGCGCACGCGCTGCGCCAAAGCCGCCCACGCCAAGCGGGGTACTGGCTTTTTCAGCGCCGCCTGCCAACATGGCGTCAGCATCGCCATAGGCGATAATACGCGCCGCATGGCCGATGTTGTGCACGCCAGAGGTACAGGCCGTAGCGATGGAGATGCTCGGGCCCTGCAGGCCAAGCATAATCGTCAGGTGACCAGCTACCATGTTAACAATGGTAGAGGGTACAAAGAATGGGCTGATTTTACGCGGGCCGCCGTTAACCAGCGAGGCGTGGTTCTCTTCGATCAGACCAAGACCGCCGATACCTGAACCGATAGCGGCCCCGATACGGTGAGCGTTCTCTGGGGTGACCTCAAGGCCAGAATCCTGCATGGCCTGCCAGCCCGCAACAACTCCATATTGAATGAAGGCATCCATCTTGCGCTGCTCTTTGCGCGAGATGATGTCATCACAGTTAAAATCCTTTACTAAGCCAGCAAATTTTGTTGCATAGGCGCTAGTATCGAAATGGTCGATCAGGCTGATGCCACTCTGACCGGCAAGGAGAGCACTCCAGGTAGACTCTACGGTATTGCCGACAGGAGACAACATGCCAAGTCCGGTCACAACTACACGACGCTTAGACACGTTTGTCCTCCAGGGAGGGATAAAAAGAGATGGGTGGGAGAAAAAGATAAAACTCAGGCGGTCGAATGACCGCCTGGAGATGTTCACTTATGCCTGGTGACCGTTGATGTAATCAATGGCAGCCTGAACAGTAGTGATCTTCTCAGCTTCTTCGTCCGGAATCTCAGTATCAAACTCTTCTTCCAGAGCCATTACCAGCTCAACGGTGTCAAGAGAATCCGCGCCCAGATCGTCAACGAAAGAAGCATTGTTAGTCACTTCTTCCTGCTTAACGCCCAGCTGCTCGCCAATAATTTTCTTAACGCGTTCTTCGATAGTGGTGCTCATACTCTTAAATTTCCTATCAAAACTCGCTTTCGCGATGGTTTTCGTAGTGTATAAAATGTTGAAAAATTTGCAACTAAATCCCGGCAGGTCCTACCACGATTTTGCGCTATTTTGAGGCCAATTGGGCTGATAACGCAAATAAAATTATTTCCATTTGATGCTTTAGGAAATAACGTGGTTAAACCATATACATTCCGCCATTGACGTGCAGGGTTTCACCAGTGATGTAACCCGCTTCGTCAGAAGCTAAAAATGCTACCGCGCTGGCAATCTCTTTTGGATCGCCAAGACGACCCGCCGGAACCGCTGCCAGCGTACCCGCACGCTGATCTTCGGTCAGCGCACGCGTCATGTCCGTTTCAATAAAGCCCGGAGCAACAACGTTTACAGTAATACCGCGGGACGCAACTTCACGCGCCAGCGACTTACTGAAACCGATCAGGCCTGCTTTCGCCGCAGCGTAGTTAGCCTGACCAGCATTTCCCATGGTACCCACCACAGAACCGATAGTGATAATGCGACCATGACGCTTCTTCATCATAGCCCGCATTACCGCTTTTGACAGGCGGAAAACAGAAGAGAGATTGGTTTCGATGATATCGTTCCACTCGTCGTCTTTCATCCGCATTAACAGGTTGTCGCGGGTAATCCCGGCATTATTGACCAGAATATCCACTTCGCCAAACTCTGCACGGACATTTTCCAGCACAGATTCAATAGATGCAGGATCGGTCACGTTTAACAGTAAACCTTTGCCGTTTGCACCTAAATAGTCGCTGATGGCCTGCGCGCCGCTTTCGCTGGTCGCGGTACCGATCACCTTCGCGCCGCGGGCAACGAGGGTTTCAGCGATTGCGCGGCCAATGCCACGGCTTGCACCGGTAACCAGTGCGATTTTTCCTTCAAAACTCATGGTTTTGGGTTCCTTGTTTATTGCTCAGCCGCCGCTGACAGTGCCGCAGGCTCGTTAATAGCCGAGGCGGTCAGGGTGTCAACAATACGCTTGGTCAGGCCAGTAAGCACTTTGCCCGGACCGACTTCATACAGGTGCGTGACGCCCTGAGAAGCCATAAATTCAACGCTTTTAGTCCACTGTACCGGACTGTAGAGCTGGCGCACCAGCGCATCACGGATGGCTTCCGGCGTGGTTTCGCACTTCACGTCAACGTTGTTTACTACCGGGATAGCCGGCGCGTTGAAGGTGATTTTTTCCAGCTCGGCGGCCAGCTTCTCTGCTGCGGGCTTCATCAGCGCGCAGTGGGACGGCACGCTCACCGGCAGCGGCAGCGCGCGTTTAGCACCCGCTGCTTTACAGGCCGCACCTGCACGCTCAACTGCGTCTTTATGCCCGGCAATGACCACCTGGCCCGGTGAGTTATAGTTCACCGGAGAGACAACCTGGCCTTCAGCGGCCTCTTCACAGGCTTTAGCAATCGCCGCATCGTCAAGGCCGATAATCGCCGACATGCCGCCGGTGCCTTCCGGTACCGCTTCCTGCATAAATTTGCCGCGCAGCTCTACAAGGCGTACGGCATCGGCGAAATCGATCACGCCCGCGCACACCAGCGCAGAGTACTCGCCCAGGCTATGGCCTGCCATCAGCGCCGGGGTTTTACCGCCCTGCTGCTGCCAGACGCGCCACAGTGCGACGGAAGCCGTCAGCAGCGCGGGCTGGGTCTGCCACGTTTTGTTGAGCTCTTCTGCCGGACCCTGCTGGGTTAGTGCCCACAGGTCATAGCCCAGCGCCGAAGAAGCTTCACGGAACGTCTCTTCCACCAGCGGAAACTGTGCTGCCACATCGGCCAGCATACCCACGGTCTGAGAACCCTGTCCCGGGAACACAAAAGCAAATTGCGTCATCTTATTTATCCTTAATACTAGAAACGAACCAGCGCAGAGCCCCAGGTGAAACCGCCGCCGAAGGCCTCAAGCAGCACCAGCTGGCCCGGCTTGATACGTCCGTCGCGCACGGCTTCATCCAGCGCACAAGGCACCGACGCCGCAGAGGTATTGCCGTGACGGTCAAGGGTAACGACTACTTTGTCCATCTCCATACCCAGCTTTCTCGCCGTCGCGCTGATAATGCGCAGGTTCGCCTGGTGCGGAACCAGCCAGTCCAGCTCGGCGCGATCGATATTATTCGCCGCCAGCGTCTCTTCAACGATGTGCGCCAGCTCGGTCACGGCCACTTTGAAGACTTCGTTACCCGCCATGGTCAGGTAGGTAGGGCTGTCCGGCGTGACGCGATCCAGGTTCGGCAGCGTTAACAGCTCGCCGTAGCTCCCGTCCGCGTGCAGATGGGTCGAGATGATACCCTGCTCTTCGGATGCGCTCAGCACTGCCGCGCCCGCGCCGTCACCGAAGATAATGATCGTTCCGCGATCGGTCGGATCGCAGGTACGGGCCAGCACGTCAGCGCCGATCACTAGCGCATGCTTCACCGCACCGCTTTTGACATACTGATCGGCAATGCTCAGGGCATAGGTAAAGCCTGCGCAGGCGGCAGCCACGTCAAATGCCGGGCAGCCTTTGATCTCCAGCAGGCTCTGCACCTGGCAGGCTGCGCTGGGGAAAGCATGGGTCGCCGAGGTGGTGGCGACGATGATCAGACCGATCTCAGTTTTATCAATGCCTGCCATGTCGATGGCGCGCTTAGCAGCTTCGAAACCCATGGTTGCCACGGTCTCATCCGGGGCGGCAATGCGGCGCTCACGAATGCCTGTGCGGGTGACAATCCACTCGTCAGAGGTATCGACCATCTTTTCCAGATCGGCGTTGGTTCGCACTTGCTCGGGCAGGTAGCTGCCGGTACCACTAATCTTCGTATACATATACGCTCAGTCTTTTTCCGGTAACACAGATTCCAGGCGAGCGGCAATCCGTTCGGGGACGTGCCGCTGCACCGCCTGCACTGCCTGTTCAATCGCGACTGCAAACGCGCGCTGATTGGCTGCACCATGACTCTTGATCACCGTGCCGCGCAATCCTAACAGACAGGCACCATTATACTGGTCGGGGTTGAGGTGACTGAATCGCCTTGTCAGGCTTTTTTGTAACCAACGCTTTAATAAAAGCAGCCACCACGACCGTTTTTTGCCTTCGCCCTGCGATTTCAGCAACGACAGGAACATTCTGACCATGCCTTCCATCGTCTTCAACGTCACGTTGCCGGTAAAGCCGTCGCAGACCAGCACGTCCGTTTTGCCGGTGAGCAGCTCATTGGCTTCAAGATAGCCAATATAGTTGATCGATGGGATCGATTTTAGCAGCGCCGACGCATCGCGGATGCTGTCGAGGCCTTTGACCTCTTCTTCCCCGATATTGAGCAGCGCCACGCGCGGATGTTCAATACCGATGACCTCTTCGGCCATCACCGATCCCATAATGGCGAACTGCACCAGCATGGTACTGTCACAGTCAACGTTAGCGCCGAGATCCAGCACCACGGTTCTGCCCTTCTGCTGATGCGGCAGCACCGTCATCAGCGCCGGACGTTCAATACCGTCAATGGGCTTAAGCAGTAGCTTAGCTAGCCCCATCAGCGCCCCGGTATTGCCTGCGCTGACGCAGGCCTCGGCGCGCCCCTCTTTAACCAGCTCAAGCGCGATACGCATAGAGCTACCCCGGCTGTTGCGCACGGCCTGGGCGGGACGGACATCACTGGCAATAACCGACTGGGCAGGAATAACCTGCAGGCGCGAGCGCTGATCAAAATCGGCTTTGGCAAGTAATGGCGTGATAGCGTCGGGATGACCGACTAACAGAAGTGTGAGTTGAGGGTTAGAATGCAGTGCCTGCAATGCTGCAGGCACTGTCACGGAAGGGCCAAAATCGCCCCCCATGACATCTAACGCCAGGGTTAGACGTGTCAAGGTATCGTCGTGCCTGGTTCGGTTAACCCCCGCTTACACGGGGATTTCCTCACTAAGCTTCATCACGCTTGCGCGTGATTACTTAGTGATAACCTTGCGACCGCGGTAGAAACCGTCAGCGGTCATGTGGTGACGCAGGTGAGACTCACCAGACGTTTTGTCTACAGACAGGCTGGTGACTGCGGTCAGCGCGTCATGGGAACGACGCATGCCACGTTTGGAACGGGTTGGTTTATTTTGTTGTACGGCCATGGACCTTACTCCTCAATTACGGTAACTCCATTACTACGGAGAAACCTGTTACTTACGCTTTAAGCTGGCTAATACGGCAAATGGGTTTGGCTTCTGTGCCTCTTCAGGCAGTTCACCAAAGACCATGTCCGCGTCGGACACTTCACAGTGTTCAGAATCATGCACCGGCACTACCGGCAAGGAGAGGATAATTTCATCCTCGACCAGTGCCAGCAGGTCGATTTCACCGAATTCGTTAACCTGAATCGGTTCATACGCTTCCGGGAGTGCTTCGGCCTGCTCGTCTTTGACGATCGGGCTAAAACAATATTGTGTGTAGACCTGATGGGCAAACGTCTTGCCGCAGCGCTGACACTCGAGCGTTACCGAAACTTTTGCATCGCCGGTTAAAACCGCAAGGCGCTGGTTATCGATAGCGAACGACATGGAGCATTCCACATCACTGTCTACACTGACTACGGATTCAGCGACGCGCTCGGCCTGCTCACGAGTGTATACACCCTCGTAATCAAGGCGTTTTTGAGCGGTACGAACCGGATCAAGAGTCAGGGGTAATTTTACCTTTTGCATAGGGCGCGCATATTAACTTTGTAACGTTCTGGAGTCAAAGAAAAAGGCAGTCTGTGATTGCCTTTTGCCAATTATTCGCACACATTGCGGCCTGTAGTTTAAAATGCCTGACCTCGTTATGCCATATAGGGTAGAAAAAATATGTCGAATATTATTCTTGCGTCCACGTCTTCTTACCGCCGCGCGCTGCTGGAAAAACTCGGCATTGCCTTCGAGTGCGCCGCACCGGACGTGGATGAGACCCCAGAGCCTGGCGAATCGCCGCGTCATCTGGTGCTGCGCCTGGCGCAGGCCAAGGCCCAGTCGCTGGCGGAACGCTACCCTCATCATCTGATTATTGGCTCCGATCAGGTCTGCGTACTGGACGGAGAAATCACCGGCAAGCCGTTAACGGAGGAGAACGCCTTTCAGCAACTCATGAAGGCGCGAGGCAATATCATCACCTTCTACACCGGGCTGGCGCTCTATAACTCCGCCACCGGTCATCTGCAAACTGAGTGTGAACCGTTTGACGTCCACTTTCGCCACCTGAGCGAGCAGGAGATTGCTGACTATCTGCGTAAGGAGCGGCCGCTGAACTGCGCCGGCAGCTTTAAAAGCGAGGGATTGGGGATTGCGCTGTTTGACCGTCTTGAGGGCCGGGATCCAAATACGCTGGTGGGGCTGCCGCTGATTGCGCTGTGCCAGATGCTGCGCCGGGAGCACTGCAATCCGCTGTTAGCATGAAGTGAGTAATGCCCGGCAGGCTCGCCGGGCGTTACGTTACCCGCGCAGTACCTTCAGGCAGCGTTTGAGCTGCTCATCCAGCGGGGCTTCAATGCGCAGGGTTTCGCCGGTACCCGGATGGGTAAACTTCAGCGCCGCCGCGTGCAGGAAGAGACGGTTTAACCCGGTTCCCGCCAGCTGCTTATCAAACTCGCGGTCGCCGTAGCGATCGTCAAAGGCGATGGGGTGCCCGGCGTGCTGAGTATGAACGCGGATCTGGTGAGTACGGCCGGTAATAGGGCTACAGCGCACCAGGGTAGCAAACGCATAGCGCTCCTCAACCTTAAAGCGCGTCTCCGACGGTTTGCCTTCGCTATTAACCCGCACAATCCGCTCCCCGCTCTGCAGAATATTTTTCAGCAGCGGAGCCTGTACCGTTTTGACATGCGACTGCCACTGGCCGCGCACCAACGCCAGGTAATCTTTCTGCATGCCTTTCTCGCGCAGCTGCTCATGCAGGGAGCGCAGCGCCGAACGCTTCTTGGCCACCAGCAGCACGCCGGAGGTATCCCGGTCCAGACGGTGCACCAGCTCCAGGAAGCGCGCTTCCGGACGCAGGGCGCGCAGGCCTTCAATGACGCCGAAGCTCAGCCCGCTTCCGCCGTGGACAGCGGTGCCTGACGGCTTGTTCAGCAGCAGAATATGATCGTCTTCATAAAGGATGACATCCGCCAGCGCCGCTACCTTATTCAGATGCGGTGACACCGCCTCCTCTTCCCGCTCGGCAACGCGCACCGGCGGGATACGCACCTCATCCCCGCCCTCCAGCTTATACTCGGGCTTTACGCGCTTCTTGTTAACCCGCACTTCGCCTTTACGCAGGATGCGGTAAATCATACTTTTCGGCACGCCCTTCAGCTGGGTGCGTAAAAAGTTATCGATGCGTTGCCCGGCGTCGTCGGCCGCGATAGCAACAATTCTTACGGATGGAGTCTCAGTTTTCATGGGGGGCGATTCTAAAAGCCTCGCCCGATTCGCGCCACTCATTTTTATGTGCTTATATTTATCTCTATCGGTGTCATGTTGACCGTCATCACGCTTTTCGCTGGGTTTTAGCACAATCCCTGGGCAAACGTGAAAAAACTGTTAGTAACCGGGTGATAAATGGCAAAAGTCATCTTGCTATAACAGATTTAGCAAGGAATAATGAGGCTGTTTTCCGCTTGAATCTTGTTAAACAAGGAAATTTGCGGAATGACCAGTTTTGCCTGTCCGATCATCCACGCAGCAATGGCGTAAGACGTATTGATCCTTCAGGCACTTAGCGGGCTGCGGGTTGCAGTCCTTACCGGTAGAGGGATCGACCCTGGAGAGTAATACCCAGGCAGTTCCCCTGATAATTGCGCTGTTTTTCCGTATGAAATACAGGCAACCGACACTCTGCGCCTCTTAAGCGTGCGATAACCGTGAGGTTGGCGACGTGAACAGACACGAGGCCATCGGTTCACCCCGGAAAGGCGTTAACTATGCCCGCAGCCTAGTCGTCAATGTAAGAATAATGAGTAAGTTACGATGAAAAGAATGTTAATTAACGCAACTCAGCAGGAAGAGTTGCGCGTCGCCCTTGTTGATGGGCAGCGCCTGTACGACCTGGATATCGAAAGCCCGGGACACGAACAGAAAAAAGCGAACATCTACAAAGGTAAAATTACCCGTATTGAACCGAGCCTTGAAGCCGCATTTGTTGACTACGGTGCTGAGCGTCACGGTTTCCTACCTCTGAAAGAGATCTCCCGCGAATATTTCCCTGCAAACTACAGTGCCCATGGCCGCCCGAACATCAAAGATGTGCTGCGCGAAGGCCAGGAGGTCATTGTCCAGATTGACAAAGAAGAGCGCGGTAATAAAGGCGCGGCCTTAACCACCTTTATCAGTCTGGCCGGTAGCTATCTGGTTCTGATGCCAAACAACCCGCGCGCGGGTGGCATCTCTCGCCGTATTGAAGGCGATGACCGCACCGAGCTGAAAGAGGCGCTGGCGAGCCTGGATATGCCGGACGGCATGGGGCTGATCGTTCGTACCGCAGGCGTAGGCAAATCTGCCGAAGCGCTGCAGTGGGACTTAAGCTTCCGCCTGAAGCACTGGGAAGCGATCAAAAAAGCCGCTGAAAACCGCCCTGCTCCGTTCCTGATCCACCAGGAGAGCAACGTTATCGTTCGCGCTTTCCGCGACTATCTGCGCCAGGATATCGGTGAGATCCTCATCGACAACCCGAAAGTGATGGAGATGGCACGCCAGCATATCGCTGCGCTGGGCCGTCCTGACTTCAGCAGCAAAATCAAACTCTACACCGGTGAAATCCCGCTGTTCAGCCACTACCAGATCGAATCGCAGATCGAGTCCGCCTTCCAGCGCGAAGTGCGTCTGCCTTCTGGCGGCTCTATCGTTATCGACTCCACCGAAGCGCTGACCGCGATTGATATCAACTCCGCCCGCGCAACCCGCGGCGGCGATATCGAAGAGACGGCGTTTAATACCAACCTGGAAGCGGCAGACGAAATCGCCCGCCAGCTGCGCCTGCGCGACCTCGGCGGCCTGATCGTCATCGACTTTATCGATATGACCCCGGTTCGCCACCAGCGTGCGGTTGAAAACCGCCTGCGTGAAGCCGTGCGTCAGGATCGTGCCCGTATTCAGATCAGCCATATTTCGCGCTTCGGCCTGCTGGAGATGTCCCGCCAGCGTCTGAGCCCGTCCCTCGGCGAGTCCAGCCATCACGTCTGTCCGCGCTGTAGCGGTACCGGCACCATCCGTGACAACGAATCCCTGTCGCTCTCTATTCTGCGCCTGATCGAAGAGGAAGCGCTGAAAGAGAACACTCAGGAAGTTCACGCGATTGTTCCCGTGCCGATTGCCTCCTATCTGCTTAACGAGAAACGCGCTGCGGTAAGCGCGATCGAAGCACGTCAGGGCGGCATTAAGTGCGTTATCGTGCCGAATGACCAGATGGAAACCCCGCACTACTCCGTGCTGCGCGTGCGTAAAGGCGAAGAGACCTCGACCCTGAGCTACAAGCTGCCGAAGCTGCATGAAGAGGCGATGGCGCTGCCGTCCGAAGAGGAGTATGCCGAGCGCAAACAGCCTGAACAGCCTGCGCTGGCCACCTTCGTGATGCCTGATATTCCGCCAGCGCCTGCGCCACAGTCCGCGCCGGTTGCTGAAGAAAAAGTACAGCCTGCCGCTGCACAGCCTGCCGCTCCGGCGGAAACGGGTCTGCTGGGCCGTCTCTTTGGCGCCCTGAAGAAGGTATTCGCCAGCGAGCCTGCCAGCCAGCCGGTTGAGGTTAAAGCGGAAGAAGAAGTTAAAGAAGAGAAACCGGCCCGTTCCCAGGAGCGTCGTAAGCCGCGCCAGAACAACCGCCGTGACCGCAACGAGCGCGGAGATCGTGGCGATCGTAACGAACGCCGTGACAGCCGTAGCGAAGGCGCAGAAGCGCGCGAAGGCCGTGATAACCGCGACAATCGTGATAACCGCGAGCGTGACGAGAATCGCCGTGGTCGCCGTGAAAAACAGCAGCCGAACGGTGAAGTTCGCGAAGCCCGCCAGCCGCAGGCCGTTGTTGAGGACGCAGATAAGTCTAAATCCCGCGATGAGCAGCAGCAGTCCCGCCGCGAGCGCAACCGTCGTCGCAACGACGAAAAACGTCAGGCTCAGCAAGAAGTTAAAGTGCTGAACCGCGAAGAGCAGCCAGTCCCGGAAGTCGAAGCAGAACAGGAAGATCGCGTTCAGGTGATGCCGCGCCGTAAACAGCGCCAGCTGAGCCAGAAGGTTCGCTTTGAGTCTGCGCCGTCTGCCGACGCTGCTGTGGATGAGATCGCTGCCGCGACGCCGGTGACAGATGCCCAGGCATCCCATACTGAGCTTGCGAAGGTAGATCTGCCTGCGGTTGTTGAGCAGCCGGTGCAGGAGCAGGAAGAGTCCAGCGAGAATCGTGATAACGCCGGGATGCCGCGCCGTTCACGTCGTTCTCCGCGTCACCTGCGCGTCAGCGGCCAGCGCCGTCGTCGCTACCGTGACGAGCGCTACCCGAGCCAATCCCCGATGCCGCTGACCGTAGCCTGTGCATCGCCGGAGATGGCGTCAGGTAAAGTGTGGATCCGCTACCCGGTCGCGCAGAACGTCGAGCCGGTACAGGATGAGACCACCGTTGAAACCGCACCGGAAGCTATCCAGCAGCCGCTCGTTGAGCCAGTAGCAGAGCCGATTGCGGCATCTGTTAGCGCTGAACCTGCTGTAGTTGAACCGATAGTTGAACCGACAGCCGTTGAACCGACAGCCGTTGAGCCTACCGTCGTCGAGCCGCAAGCCGCCGTGAGCGAGCCGCAGCCTGCCGCAGTAGACACTACGCATCCTGAAGCGATTGAGACGCCGGTTGACGAGCAGCCGCAGCTGATCGCCCCGGAAGACGTGCCGGTTGCTGAGCACATCGCGGAGATCGCAGAGCCTGCTGAAGCACCAGCCGAAGTGATTGAAGAGGTGAAAGCCGCTGAGCCTGTCGCGGAAGCGCAGCCAGACGCTGAGGTGAAGCCAGCCGTGGAAGCGCAGTCTGTAGTTGAAGCCCAGCCTGAGCCAGAAGCGAAGCCTGCTGTCGAGCCGAAGCCGGAAGCAGCCGTTAAGCCTGCCGTTGCCGCTGAACCTGTCGCCGCTAAGGCACTGCACAGCTTTGCCACCGCGCCGATGACTCGCGCGCCAGCCCCGGAATACGTTCCTGAGCCGCCGCGTCACAGCGACTGGGTTCGCCCGGCGTTTGACTTCGATGGCAAAGGTTCTGCGGGCGGCCATAGCGCTACCCATCAGGCTACCGCCCCGGCAACGCGCCCGCAGCAGCCTGAATAACGCACTCTGCGAGTAACAAGCCGACCTCCGGGTCGGCTTTTTTTATGCCCTGGAGGCGGGAAGGCGCATACCGGTGATGCTGGGAACCGCCTCGCGCATCATTTGCAAAAAGGCCCGCAGCCGGGCCGGATAGTAACGCGCCCACGGGTAAACCAGGTGCACCGGCAGCGGGGCGGGCTCCCAGTCGGGCAGCAGCCTGACCAGCCTCCCCTCACGGACATCCTCCGCCACTGCCCAGCTTGAGATGATCACCGCGCCTAATCCCTGCAGGGCCGTACTGCGCGCAACATAGAGGCTGTCGGTATAGAGCCGCGGAGCAATAGTCACCTGCTCAACCGCTCCGGCGGTATGGGTCAGGCTGATGCTGTGCTGGTAGAAGGTACTGAGCGCCACCCACGGTAGCGCCGCCAGCTGCTGTGGCCCGGTCACCGCCGGGTAGTCAGCGAGCAGCGCGGGCGCAATCACGACGCTGCGCGGCACCTCCGCCAATAGCACCGACACCGTGCTCGGATCGATCTCCGCGCCGACGCGAATCGCGCAGTCGATATTAGTGCTCAGAAAATCGACGTTTTTATCGTTTAGCATCCACTCAACCGAGAGCTGTGGATGCTGGCTAAGAAACCGGGTCAGCGGCGCAAGCAGTTGCTCCTGGCCGAAGGCGTGCGGGGCACGCACCCGCAGCGTGCCGACCGGCTCATCGCCAGCGTGGCTCACCTCATCCTCAAGGGTGGACCAGGCCGATAGCAGCCGCCTGGCGTGCTGATAGCAGCGTTCGCCGTCATCGGTCAGCTTCATGGCGTGAGTCGTGCGCAGGATCAGCTTGACCCCCAGCAGCGCCTCCAACGACTGAAGACGGCGGCTTACCGTCGCCTGGGTGGTTTCCAGCAGCCTCGCGGCGGCCGACAGGGAGCCGCTCTCCACGATGCGGACAAAGGTGTGCATCAGATCGACCCTGTCTATACGTTCAGTTCGCTTCATTTTATTTTTGCCTATACGTTTCGCGTATAGCTTTTTTACCACTGGACCGGCTACCGCGTCACGCCATCTTCCGCAAAAATGTCTTCACACCACCTTTGAGGACTCTATTATGAACCGCCAGGCATCACCCTTTGACGTACCGCGCTGGATTATCTTTATCCTGGCGATGGGAGCCGGATTCAGCGTTGCCGCTATCTATTATGCTCAGCCTCTGCTGCCGCTGATGGGGCGCGATCTCCATTTAACCGTTAACGGCATGGGACTCGTGCCGACGCTGACCCAGGCAGGCTACGCGCTGGGCATTCTGTTCCTGCTGCCGCTGGGGGACCGCTACGATCGCCGGATGCTAATCCTGATGAAATGCGCCGCGCTGGCCCTCTTCCTGCTGATCTGTAGCCTGACCAGCCATCTCAATACGCTGCTGGCGGTAAGCCTGCTGCTGGGGATGACCGCCACGATGGCGCAGGATATCGTGCCTGCCGCAGCGATCCTTGCGCCAGAAGGCAAACAGGGAAAAACCGTAGGCACCGTAATGACAGGTCTGCTGCTAGGGATCCTGCTCTCCCGTACGGTAAGCGGCTTCGTGGGTGCGGCCTTTGGCTGGCGGGTGATGTACCAGCTGGCAGCGGCGAGCATCGCGTTTATTGGCGTCGTGATGTGGGCGGTGCTACCGCGCTTTGCTACCCACTCTAACCTCAGCTATCCGGCGCTGATGCGTTCTGTAGCTCAGCTGTGGGGGCGCTACCCTGCTCTGCGCCGTGCCGCCCTGGCGCAAGGCTTTCTCTCGGTAGCCTTTAGCGCCTTCTGGTCTACCCTGGCGGTCATGCTGCTGGATCGTTTTCACCTTGGCAGCGCAGCAGCAGGCACCTTTGGGATTGCTGGCGCGGCGGGTGCGCTGGCTGCACCGCTGGCCGGTGGTCTGGCCGACCGGGTCGGGGCAGCGAAAGTCACCCAGCTGGGTGCGGCACTGGTCACCGTCTCCTTTGCCCTGATGTTTGCCCTGCCGCTGCTCTCTACCCAGATGCAGCTGGTTGTGATTGCCATTGCGGCGGTAGGTTTCGATCTGGGACTACAGTCGAGCCTGGTTGCTCACCAGAATCTGGTTTATAGCCTTGAGCCGCAGGCCCGGGGTCGTCTCAATGCGCTGCTGTTTACCGTGGTGTTTATCGGCATGGCGGCTGGCTCGGCCCTCGGCAGTAAAATCTACACCCTGGCGGGCTGGCCTGGCGTTGTGGCCCTGGCGACGGTCTCAGGCATTATTGCCCTGGCAATCCGCCTTGCGGCAGGTAACCACCGGACGGCGGCAGCAAACGTCGGATAAAAAAAAGCCGCCCCGGTCAATGAGGGCGGCCTGCAAAGAGAGCCTGAACCTGTCCATTTAGCCGGACAGGTTTTCTTTTTATTAAGAGTTAATCTGGAACAGCGACATGCCCTGCATATCGGAAAACGCTTTATAGGATGCCTGAAGCGCCGCCTGCTGCATGGTGTAGGAGGAGATAGCCGCATTCCAGTCAACGTCAACCAGATCGCTCATCTGCTGGGTCTGACCCAGGGCGCGATCGGTACCCAGTGTGTCAAGGTTGTCCAGCTCGTTAAGCTGCGTTCCGACTTCAGCACGCACGGCAAGCACGTTGTTAAGTGAATTGCGCAGGCCACGGTTGGTTTTATCCATCACGTCCTGGGCTTTGGTCTGGGCCGTCTCATCCCCGCTTACCGGGGTCTTCAGCGAAGCAATAGCCGAATCCAGCATGGCAAACAGGTTCGTTTCCGGGGCGGTGCCGTCTGGCTCGGGTACCGCGTTGCTGGTCACGCTGTCAAAAACCTGGGTGCCGGTGTGGGCAATCACCATTGACCGCGCGGCGTCTACCTGCTGGGTAATCGGCTGCGCGCCGCCGCCGTACTGACCGGTGGCCTGATTGAACGGTGCGCTTTCGGTTTTGTAGCCGCCAAAAATATAGCGACCGTTGCCGTCGGTGCTGTTAGCAAGGTTCATGATCTGGTCGCGAATACCTTGCAGATCGGTTGCCAGCGAGGCGCGGTCGTCATCGCTCAAGGAGCCGTTGCCGCTGTTGATGACCTTGGACTGCGCCGACTGGATCGCGGTAGAGACCTGGTCCAGGATGCTGTCTTCCAGCGAGACTTTCTGCGTCGCGAAGGTGCGAGCCAGCTGATACTGGCTGTTCTGCGCCTGGGCCTGGGAGAGCACCACCGCCTGCGAGGCGGCGATAGGGTCATCAGAAGCGCGGTTGACGCGCTTGCCGGTAGACATCTGCTCCCCGTAGCCTAGCCACTTGCTCTGCGAACTGGTGACACCACGCATGTTTTGTTCATACATCATCTGAGTGCTAACGCGCATCATCAACCTCTTGCTTAGCGGATGTTCAGTAACGCATCAAACAGCGAGCTCGCCGTCTGTAAAACCTGTGCGTTTGCGAGATAATATTGCTGGTAACGCTGTAAGTTACCGTACTCTTCGTCGAGGTTAACGCCGGAGATAGACTGCTGCTGATTGCTCAGCTGAGTGACCACGTTATCCTGGGTGGTGCTGCTGCTCTTCAGCGTGGCCGTAGTGCTGCCCACGGTACTGACCAGCGCGGCATAGGCATCGTTGAAGCTCTTGTTGCCGCCGACGCTTTTGCTTTTTTGCAGATCCAGCAGCGCCTGGCCATTGACGTTATCGCTATGACCGCTGGTGGCGGACGCCGCCATGGCAATTTTTGACTCGTCCTGGAAGGCCAGATCCATATTGACGATGGCATTGGCCGTCGGCTTGATAATAAAGCTGTCGTTATTGCCCGCACCATTGGTAGCGCTGATGTTGACCTTCAGGCCGTCAAAGTTCAGGCTGCCGTCGTTAGCATCCGGCGTGGCGGTAAACGAGGTGTTGTCTGACAGACGCGTCACCTGCCACTTCGAACCGTCGTAAGCCACCTTATAGTCGGTGGCCTGCACCTTGCTGCTGTCGCTCACCGTGGTGGTCAGCGACGCATCGCCGGTGTTGCGTGCGTTGCTCAGCGTAGAAGGCGATCCAATGGTAAAGAAGTCGCCGCCCTTGTCGCCGTTAGCGTCATAGCCTTTGGCATGCTGGGTGTTGAAGGCGTCGGCAAAGGAGAGCGCCAGCTGGCCCAGCGAGTTGCGGGTCTGGTCGAGGTTCTGGCTGCGGAAGGTCATCAGCCCACCGAGGGAGCCGCTGTTGAGCAGCTTCTCTGGGATCTCCACGTTGCCTGCGGTGGCATCAACGTAGGCCACGGTGGTACGGGACGGATCCGCGCTGGACGGCACGGCAGCCAGCTGACGCGAAGAGCTGCCCTGAACCAGGGTGTAGCCATTAGCCATGCTGATGTTATAGGTGCCGCCGTCCTGAACGCTCACTTCCACGCCAACAATCTTGTTGAGATCGCTCACCAGCTGATCGCGCTGATCCAGCAGGTTGTTTGGCGAGGAGCCTGCGCCCACGCCGGTCAGACGAGAAATCTGATCGTTAAGGTTAGCGATCTGGGTGGTGTAGTTGTTGATCTGATCCACGCTGGAGGAGATAGACAGGTTAACCTGCTTATCCTGATCGCGCAGATACTGATCGGTTACCTTGAACTGGTTTACCAGTCCGTCGGCTTTGCCCAGCAGCGTCTGGCGGGAGGCCGGATCTTCTGCGTTGCTGACCAGCGTTTGCAGGCTGGTAAAGAAGCCCTGCATGGTGGTGGCCAGGGTATTCGTCGAGCCAGAGAGCATGTCATCAATTTTGGACATCTGCTCATAGCGCGTGGTCAGGCCGCTGCTCTGGGTCTGCGCGGCGCGCAACTGATTGGTGATGAAGGCGTCATATTCGCGCTGGACACCGGTGACGTTCACCCCGTTGCCAACCCAACCGCCTGCACCCAGCGTACTGTTTGCCTGTGCCAGCACCGTCGTCTGACGGGTATAGCCCGCGACGTTATAACTGGAGATGTTATTACTGACGGTATTCAACGCGGCCTGGGCTGCATTCAGCCCGCTCATGGCGCTGTTAATCAAGCTACTGGACATGGAGATTCCTTATACACTTTTAGACATAAGTCCTGCTAACGATTATCGGCAGCGCCAGGCTGAACTTGAGTGCTGTCAGAACAGATTTTCAATATCGTTGCTGTAGGCTTTACTCACCTTATCGCTAAGGGATTTTAGCTGCTGGATCATGCTGGTAAGCTTACGGGCATAGTTCGGATCGGTGGCGTAGCCCGCACTCTGCAGCGCCTGCGCCCCCTGCTCGGCGGTCGACGCGGTGGTGACAGCGGCATAACGCGGGTTGCGCGACAGCAGGCCAACGTAGTCCGACAGCGCCTCCAGATAGGAGCCGTAGACGCGGAACTTCGCTTTCACCTTCTTCGCCTCACCGTTCTCATATTCGGTGGTGGTGATCTCGGTGGTAGGGCCCTTCCAGCTGCTGCTGGCCTTGACGCCAAACAGGTTAAAGCTCGGCTCACCGTTTTCACGCTTGATCTGCCGCTGCCCCCAGCCGGACTCCAGCGCCGCCTGGGCGAGGATCAGGTGGTGCGGCACCCCGCTCTGCTCGCTGGCCAGTCGCGCCGGCAGTGAGAGCTGAGCGAGGAACTCTTTGCTGTCGCCGGACAGTGCGGCATCGTTGCCCCCGCCGTCGGGCGTTTTCGGCATCGCCTTGCGCACCATCTGGGTCAGGGCCTGGTTTTGATAACTGGTCACCGTTTCCAGCGGGAACTTCATTGGCACCTGTGACGGTGCCTCAGTAGGTTCGCTCTGGCCGCCGGACATCTGCTTCACCATCATCTCCGCCAGCCCCAGCCCCTTGCCAGCGGTCAACTGCTGGGCAATCTGCTGGTCATACATACTGGTGTACATGCGGGTAGAGTCGCTGCTAAACAGGCCGTCTTTTGGCAGGGCTTCACGCATGCTTTTCAGCATCATCTGCACGAACATCCCTTCCACCTGACGGGCCACCGGGCGCAGGTTAGCCTGCGGATCCTGCCCGGCCTGGGTTTTCAGTTCATTCAGCGATTGCGCATCCCATGCCGCGCTCGCCATCATCCGGCTGTCGGTTAGCATTAGATAATTTCCAGTTTCGCGCGCAGGCAGCCTGCGCTCTGCATTGACTGAAGGATCGACATCAGATCGATCGGCGTCGCGCCCAGCGCGTTCAGCGCCCGGACAACGTTGTTCAGGTTGGCGCTGGAGCGAACGCTCTGTAGCGAACCGCCGCTCTGGCGCAGGTCGATCTGCGTCTGCGGGGTGACCACGGTCTCGCCGCCGCCAAACGGCGTATCCGGCTGGCTGACGTTGGCCTGGCGGTTTACCGTCACCGAGAGGTTGCCCTGGGCCACCGCACAGCTGTCCAGCGTCACTTCGCGGTTCATCACCACCGATCCGGTACGAGAGTTGATCACGACCTTCGCATCCTGCGGCGTCACGCCAACTTCCATATTCTGGATATCAGCCAGGAAACGCACCTGCGAGCTGTTGCCGCTCGGAACGCGGATCTGGATGGTTCGCGCATCCAGCGCCGTGGCGCTGCCGTAGCCGCGAGAGCGGTTGATGGTGTCGGTGATCTGCTGCGCCAGGGTGAAATCTTCCTGGTTCAGCTGCAGATTGATGGTGTTGCCGGAGCCAAACTGGCTAGGCAGCTCACGCTCTACCACCGCGCCGCCGGTAATACGGCCGCCGTTGAGCTGGTTAACCTGCACGCTGCTGCCACCTGCCGCTGCGCCCGCGCCGCCGACCAGCACGTTGCCCTGCGCCAAAGCGTAGACCTGGTTATCGACGCCTTTCAGCGGCGTCATGATCAGCGTACCACCGCGCAGGCTCTTGGCGTTACCCATCGAGGAGACCACCACGTCAATGGTCTGCCCCTGGCGGGCAAACGCCGGGAACTGGGCAGTAACCATTACCGCCGCCACGTTTTTCAGCTGCATGTTGGTCCCGGCAGGGACGGTGATCCCCATCTGGGAGAGCATGTTGTTCAGGCTCTGGGTGGTAAACGGCGTCTGGGTGGTCTGGTCGCCCGTCCCATCCAGGCCGACAACCAGCCCGTAGCCAATCAGTGAGTTCTGTCGTACGCCCTGTACGCTGGTGAGGTCGCGGATGCGCTCGGCCTGGGCAATGGTTGCTACCAGTACCAGCGCGATCCCTGCCAGATATTTAAACATTGGTCACCCCGTTACATCGGCGAGAGGTTAAGGAAGAAACGCTGCAGCCAGCCCATATTCTGCGCTTCATTGATATAGCCGTTGCCGACATATTCGATGCGCGCGTCCGCCACCTGGGTGGACGGAACGGAGTTGCTGCCGCTGATGGTGCGTGGGTTCACGACACCAGAGAAGCGGATGAACTCAGTGCCCTGGTTAATGGCGATCTGTTTTTCACCCACGACGTGTAAGTTACCGTTGGCCAGAACCTGGTCAACCGTCACGGTCAGCGTTCCGCTGAAGGTGTTGCTGGCATTGGCCCCACCCTTACCGTTAAAGCCGTTGCTGCCTGAGGCGTCGACATCCGCCCGGGCGTTGCCAAACAGGCCTTCTAAGTAGCGCGGCGCAGTACCGACGCCGAAGTTGGTTTTGCCGTCGCGGCTGGCGTTCGCCGACGAGCTTTTGCTGGCGCTGACGTTCTCTTGCAGCACGATGGTCAGCGTATCGCCTACGTTACGCGGCCTGCGATCCTCAAACAGCGGCTGATAGCCGTAGTTGATTGGCTGGGCGGTCTGAAAAATGGAGCCGTTGACAATGGGCTGCGGGCCGGGCGTGGGTTGCGCAGTTGTTGCGCCCTGCACCAGCGGCGTCGAGGGGATCCAGGCACACCCGTTGAGGGTGAGTGCCACCAAAGCCATAAGCGGATAACGAAACGCGGCGGATTTATGCATTGCTTTCATCTTCGAAATCAGGGGCCCGGCGCGGCGGTTACTGCCGCGCCGGAGCGCGCCTTAGAGTTGCGTCAGTTTTTGCAGCATCTGATCGGTAGTCGATACGGCTTTACTGTTAATTTCGTAAGCGCGTTGAACCTGGATCATATTTACCAGCTCTTCAGCCACGTTCACGTTAGAGGTTTCAACATACCCCTGGTAAAGCAGCCCTGCACCGTTCAGGCCAGGCGTCGAGTCGTTCGGCGCGCCGGAAGACTGCGTTTCGGTATAGAGGTTCTCACCAATGCTTTCCAGACCGGTATCGTTCATAAAGGTGGTCAGGTTGAGCTGCCCTACCTGTACCGGTGCGGCCTGGCCCTGCTGGGTCACGCTCACCACGCCGTCACGGCCAATGGTGATGCTCAGGGAGTTCGCCGGAATGGTAATGGCTGGCTGCACCTGGAAACCGCCAGCGGTCACCAGCTGGCCGTTCTGATCTACCTGGAACGAGCCGTCGCGGGTATAGGCCGAGGTACCGTCCGGCAGCATCACCTGGAAGAAGCCCTGGCCTTTGATCGCCACGTCTTTACTGTTATTGGTCTGGGAGAGGTTACCCTGGCTGTGCAGGCGCTCGGTGGCCACCGGACGTACGCCGGTACCAATTTGCAGGCCTGACGGCAGCGTGGTCTGCTCGGAAGACTGCGCGCCGGGCTGGCGAACGGTCTGGTAGAGCAGATCTTCAAAGACCGCACGCTGACGCTTGAAACCGTTGGTGCTGACGTTCGCCAGGTTGTTGGCGATGACGTCCATATTGGTTTGCTGGGCGTCGAGGCCGGTCTTGGCAATCCATAAGGAGTTGATCATAGTTAGTCCTGTATTAGCTCATCGACAGCAGTGAGTTAGCACGCTGCTCATTTTCATCAACGCTGCTGATGACCTTCATCTGCATCTCAAAGCGACGCGCGCTGGCGATCATATCGGTCATTGCGGCCACCGGCTTGACGTTGCTCCCCTCCAGCACGCCCGACATCACACGGATGGTGGGATCGGCCTGCAGGGTCGCGCCTCGGGTCGCCTGGGCGGCCTGGCTGAGACGGAACATGCCGTCATCGCCACGCACCACTTCAGCCCCGGTCGCCTTGACCAGCTTCAGCTTGCCAATGGGTGATACCGTATTCGGCGGATCGCCGGGGGTCAGCGCCGAGACGGTGCCGTCCGCCGCAATGGTGATCTCCGCCCCTTCCGGCACGGCAATCGGACCCGCATCGCCCATCACCGGGTTACCCTGGATGGTCAGCTGACCGGTCGGGCTCACCTGCATATTACCGTTGCGGGTATAGCCCTCGGTGCCGTCCGGGGTCTGCACCGCCAGCCAGCCGTCCTGTTGCAGAGCAACGTCCAGCGGGCGGGAGGTGTAGTCCATCTGGCCCTGGGTCATATCCGCGCCGGGGGTAGACGCCGCTACCAGCGTGCGGGTAGGCAGCGACAGGCCCTCTACCGGCACGGCACGCAGCGCGTTGAGCTGCGCGCGGAAGCCCGGCGTAGAGGCGTTCGCGAGGTTG
Organism: Enterobacter sp. C2; assembly: GCF_019880405.1. NCBI lineage: Bacteria > Pseudomonadati > Pseudomonadota > Gammaproteobacteria > Enterobacterales > Enterobacteriaceae > Enterobacter > Enterobacter sp. C2. The sequence continues at coordinate 1,604,874 of NZ_CP082269.1, read as the reverse complement.
CTGGCCGTAACCGCCTGCTGGTTGAGCGTCTGGCTGGCCGCGCCCATCGCGGTATATATTGCGTGATCCATGAAGCCGTCCCGTCAGGCGCTTAGCGCAGGTTAACCAGGGTGTTAAGGATCTGATCCTGGGTTTTGATGGTCTGCGCGTTTGACTGATAGTTACGCTGCGCGACGATCATGTTGACCAGCTCTTTACTCAGATCGGTGTTGGATGCTTCCAGTGCGCCGTTGGTCAGGGTACCGAAGTTACCGTTGCCTGCGGTGCCAAGCAGCGCCACGCCAGAGGACTGGGTCGCCGTCCAGACGTTATCGCCTTCAGAGGCCAGGCCTTCGTTGTTAGCGAAGTTAGCGAGTACGATCTGGCCCAGCAGCTGGTTCTGCTCGTTAGAGTAGTTACCCACTACGGTGCCGTCGTCGTTGATCTGATAGCTCACCAGGTCACCTGGCTTATAACCGTTCTGGTTAGTGGCCACGATGTTGTTCGCACCGGTGTTCTGCTGCATGGAGTTCAGGAAGCTCAGGCTGAAGGTCGCCGGGGTTGCGCCCGGGATCGTTGCCGTCGTCACGCTGGCGGTGCCGCCGGAGGTCAGCGCGCCGGTGTTGCTGAAGCCCAGCGTGGTGGAGAGCGTCGCAGGGCTGTTCGCCACGCTGCTGTCCTGGGTGTAGACGTTCCAGGTGTTGCTCGCCGTGCTCTTCACGAAGTAGACGTTCATGTCGTGAGAGTTACCCTGGCTATCGAAGACCGTCACCGAGCCTTTTTTGTTGTAGCTGTCAGCGTTGGCCGGATTGAAAGCCACGGTCGGCGCAGCGTCGGTGGAGTTCAGGTTGATCTGCATCGCCGCTGTATCGGTGGTTTTCGCCGCCATCAGCGTGTTCGGAATGGAGATCGCCGTCGGGTTCGCGCCCTGCTGAACAGTCGGCGGGGTGCCGGTGGCCGGGAAGCCGGTCAGCTGCAGGCCCTGCATGTTAACGATGTTGCGGTTTTCGTCCAGCTTGAACTGGCCGTTGCGGCTGTAGAATACCGACCCGTTGCTGTCCACCAGACGGAAGAAACCGTTCTGGCTGATAGCGACGTCCAGACCGCGACCGGTGTTGGTGGTCGTGCCGTCGGTGAAGTCCTGGGTAATACCCGCTACCTTCACGCCGAGACCGACTTTAGAACCGGCAAACATATCGGCGAAGGACGCGGTGCCAGATTTAAAGCCATAGGTGGCGGAGTTGGCGATGTTGTTACCAATGACATCGAGGTTGGTGGCCGCAGCATTCAGGCCGCTGACCGCTTGTGAGAAGGCCATGACTTACTCCTGATAAGTGTAAAGGCTTATATAATCTGCCGTACTTCGTCGAGGGTGGTGGTACCGTAGGTACCCAAATCTAAGGTGTTACCGGTACTGCTTTTGGTGACGCCCTGCACCAGCGCAAACTGCAGCGGCTGAGCCACGAGCTGGGTAGAGCCGTTGCTGGCACCAATGGAAACGGTGTAGGCGCTGTCCGGTGCGGCGGTGCCGTCGGTCATCTTGCCGTCCCAGCTAAAGGTGTGAACACCCGCGCTCAGTCCGCCAATATCAATAGTGCGTACGACCAGGCCATTTTTATCGGTAATGGTGGCGGTGACTTTGTCCGCAGGCTGGGTCAGCTCAACGCCAAACGGCGTGGTGGTTTCGCTGCCTGCCAGCACGGTGGTGCCTGGGATCATCACGCCGTGGCCGATGAGGGTGCTCGCCTGCAGCGACTGGCTGTTATCGATCTGGCCGGAGATCGCACCGAGGGTGGTATTGAGCTTCTCAATGCCGCTCACGGTATTGATCTGTGCCAGCTGGGTGGTCAGCTCGTTGTTCTCCATCGGATTGGTGGGATCCTGGTTTTTGAGCTGGGCCACCAGCAGCGTTAAGAAGCTGCTCTGCAGATCCGTTGCGCTACTGCCGGAGGTCGCGCTGGTCGCTTTCGATGTTGCGGTAGTGCTGGTGGTGTCGTTGAGATTTACAGCGATAGACATGCGACTCTCCTTTACGAACCAAGCGTGAGCGTTTTCAGCATCATGCTCTTCACGGTGTTAAGTACTTCAACGTTTGCCTGGTAGCTGCGTGAAGCGGACATGGAGTTAACCATCTCGCCGACGACGTCTACGTTGGGCATCCGCACGTAGCCTTTGGCATCGGCAAGCGGGTTGCCTGGCTCAAAGACCAGCTTTTCCGGCGCCTGGCTCTCAATGACGTTGGCAACCTTGACGCCGCCGGTGGCTGCGCCCGGGGCCGCATTCACCTGGAACACGACCTGCTTGGCACGGTAGGGCTGGCCGTCGGGGCCGGTAACGCTGTCGGCGTTCGCCAGGTTACTGGCCGCCACGTTCAGTCGCTGTGACTGAGCGGTCAGCGCCGATCCGGCGATATCAAAAATGTTCAGTAATGCCATCTATTAATTCCCCCCCTGCAGCACGCTCATCATGCCTTTGATCTGTCCACCCAGAACGCTCAGCCCGGTCTGGTATTGCAGGCTGTTATCGGCAAACTGGGTACGCTCCCGGTCCATATCGACGGTGTTACCGTCCAGCGACGGCTGATCGGGAATGCGATAGAGCAGTTCAGTAGACGGTGCGGCAATGGTCTGGGCAGGAATATGGCGGGCGGAAGTCAGTGCCAGCGATACACCGCTGGTTTCGGCCCGGCCGCGCTCCATCACTTTCTTAAGTTCGCTGGCAAAATCCATATCGCGCGCCTGATACCCCGGGGTATCGGCGTTGGCAATATTGGCAGCCAGAACTTCCTGGCGCTGCGCGCGCAGGTTTAATGCTTCTTGCTGAAATCGTAGCGCGGCATCGAGTTTATCGAGCATGTCTCCCCCGCTGATGACTATTACGCTGATGAGAAATTGACAGATGACAGCTTAAAGGGCAGAGGGCACGCCTTATCGTTGGAATAAACGCAAAATGCGTCGCTATTTATTGCGTTGATAGATTTGTACTCCGGTTAAAATCCTCACACTTTCTCATCCAGGCAGGAGTTTGCCATGCACAGTGTGAAAAGCCTCTGCGCCGCCATGTTGCTGTTCATCAGCCCCTTTGTGGCCGCGCAGGATCTCACCGCCCAGCTGACCACCTTTTTTGCCCAGCGGCTGGCAGGCTTTAGCGACGAGGTTGCCGTCACCGTGCGCACGCCAGCTAACCTGCTGCCTGCCTGTGAACAACCGGCGCTGAGCGTCGCGGGGAGCGCGAAGCTGTGGGGCAACGTTAACGTGCTGGCCCAGTGCGCCAATGAGAAACGCTATTTGCAGGTCACGGTAGAGGCAACCGGCAACTACGTGGTGGCAGCCCAGGCTATCACCCGTGGCAGCACGCTCGCACCGGACAGCGTGACCCTTAAGCGTGGCCGTCTGGATCGGCTCCCGCCGCGCACCATGCTGGATATTAACCAGGCCCAGGATGCGGTTAGCCTGCGCGATCTCGCCCCAGGCCAGGCGATTCAGCTCTCGATGCTGCGCCAGTCGTGGCGGATAAAAGCCGGACAGCGGGTGCAGGTGATCGCCAGCGGCGATGGCTTTAGCGTAAACGGTGAAGGCCAGGCGCTGAACAACGCCTCGGTGGCGCAAAACGCCCGCGTGCGCATGACCTCGGGTCAGGTGGTTAGCGGAACGGTAGCGCCTGATGGGAATATTCTGATTAACCTGTAATCTTTTTAAAGAATTTGCGGCACCTGCCGATAATTAAGCAATATATGATGATGGCAAGCCACAACGGCCGCGAACCCTCGATGAGGACAACACTATGAGCATTGATCGTACATCGCCTTTAAAGTCGGTTAGCACCGTCCAACCGCGCGAAACTCACGATACTCAGACCCCAAAAGCGCGTCTGGAAAAATCCGCTACCGCGAACAGTACCAGCGTCACGATTAGCAATGCGCAAACCAAGCTGACCCAGGCGGGCAGTGAAGATATTAATATGGAGCGCGTGGAAGCCCTGAAAACCGCAATCCGCAACGGCGAGCTGAAAATGGATACCGGCAAAATTGCCGACGCCCTGATTAGCGAAGCGCAGAGTTTCCTACAGAGTAAGTGAGCGTATGAGCAAACTGTCAGAAGTTCTTGATCAAATGACAGTTATCCTGAACGCGCTGAAAGGCGTGATGGATGCTGAGCAACAACATCTTTCTGCGGGCCAGATTAACGGCAGCGCGCTACAGCGTATTACCGAAGAGAAGAGTTCGTTGCTCGCCACGCTGGACTATCTTGAACAGCAGCGTCGTGCCGAACAGAATATGCAGCAGAGCGCAAATGATGATATCGCAGGCCGCTGGCTGACTATCACTAAAAAAACGCAGCACCTGCGCGAGCTTAACCAGCACAACGGCTGGCTGCTGGAAGATCAGATCCAGCGCAACAGGCAGGCGCTGGAGGTGCTAAAACCGCATCAGGAGCCCGCCCTCTACGGCGCGAATGGCCAAACCTCGGTTACCCACCGCGGCGGCAAGAAAATCTCCATCTGATCTTGCACCGCACAGGCCCGGGCACCGCTGCCCAGGCCTGTTCTGTTTTACGCCGTCCGGCGAGCAAACTCCTTCACCTTAAAGCCCAGCAGCGCCAGCGTGGCGAAGTAGGCAATGCCCCCCACCGCTACCACCGCCATCAGGCGCAGCAGTCGCCAGGCCATGGTGCCCTGCGACCACTCCGGCATCACCGAGAGTACGCCCAGCAGCGCGGCGGCCATCACCACAACAGCAATAATCAGACGCAGCAGAAAACGCTGCCAGCCCGGCTGCGGGGTAAAGATCTTCTGCTTGCGCAGCTGCCAGTAGAGCAGGCTGGCGTTGAGGCAGGCCGCCAGGCCAATGGACAGCGCCAACCCGGCATGTTTAAGCGGGCCGATAAAGGCCAGGTTCATCAGCTGGGTCATAATCAGCGTGACGATAGCGATCTTCACCGGGGTTTTGATGTCCTGCCGCGAGTAGAAGCCCGGAGCCAACACCTTCACCACAATCAGCCCCATCAGCCCCACCGAGTAGGCTACCAGCGCCTTCTGGGTCATCAGCGCATCGGTAGCGGTGAATTTACCATACTGGAACAGCGAGACCGTCAGCGGTTTAGCAAGGATCCCCAATGCCACGGCGCTCGGCAGCGCCAGCAGGAAGCAGAGGCGCAGGCCCCAGTCCATCAGGCGACAGTACTCGTCGTGGTTACCGCTGGCAAAGCTGCGGGAGAGCGACGGCAGCAGAATCGTGCCCAGTGCCACGCCCAGCACGCCGGAGGGAAACTCCATCAGACGGTCGGCGTAGTACATCCACGACACCGAGCCGGAGACCAGAAACGAGGCGAAAATGGTGTTGATGATCAGCGAGATCTGGCTGACCGAGACGCCAAGGATCGCGGGCCCCATCTGCTTAACAACGCGGAGCGACCCCTCATCGCGCAGGCTGATGCGCGGCAGTACCAGCATGCCGATCTTTTTGAGGTGCGGCAGCTGGTAAAAAAGTTGCAGCACGCCCCCGACGGTCACCGCCCAGGCCAGCGCCAGCACCGGCGGGTGAAACAGCGGTGCGGCAAAGAGCGCAAAGCCAATCATGCTGACGTTTAAAAGGGTGGGCGCAAAGGCCGGCACCGAGAAGCGGTTCCAGGTATTCAGGATCGCCCCCACCAGCGAGGCCAGCGAAATCAGCAGAATGTAGGGAAAGGTGATCTTCAGCAGCTGGGTGGTGAGCGCAAACTTGTCGGCGGTATCGGCAAAGCCCGGCGCGGTGACCATGATCACCCAGGGCGCGGCCAGCATCCCGGCAATGGTCACAATCGCCAGCACCAGCGTCAGCAGACCAGAAACATAGGCGACAAAGACGCGGGTCGCATCCTCCCCCTGTTTGCTCTTGTACTCGGCCAGAATAGGCACAAACGCCTGAGAGAACGCGCCTTCCGCAAAGATACGGCGCAGCAGGTTGGGAAGCTTGAACGCCACAAAGAAGGCGTCAGTTGCCAGGCCTGCGCCAAACACCCGCGCCACGATGGCGTCGCGGGCAAAACCCAGCACGCGGGAAAAGAGAGTCATCGAGCTGACCGCAGCCAGCGATTTTAATAAATTCATTACCGTATTAATCCGAACCCTGCGGCAAAACGCCTGCATAGCAGGCGTTAGAAGAAGCGCTTAGTCTACCTGGATTGCGATGAAATACTACATCCAGAAACTATTACCAGATACGACAGCGAGTTATTCGACCATCGCCTCGCGCCAGAGCCTGTCGATGATGCGCTGGGCCAGCACCGCCTGCTCCCCGGAGGTTTCAGGCGCAGTCTGATTTTTCACACAGGTGATAAAGTGCCGGGCGCAACCCACGAAGCCACGTTGCTCAAGGGTGCTTTGCCAGCCGGGGATCGGACGCAGCGTAATGCCGCTACCCTGCTCTTCCCGCCACTCGCGCATGTCGGTCACGTCATACAGGCCGCCATCGGTCACCGCCTGCACCCACTCGCGCTGGCTGCCTGCCCGGCGATGCATGCTGGTGGTGATTTGCAGAGCGTCGTGGCTAAAGTGGTGCTCGGCGTAGATCATCGCCCCCTCGTCATTAGTCAGCAGCGTGCCACCGTTAAGCTGCCCTTCGCCCCCCGCCAGCCACAGAGCAGTGTCCACCACGTGGAGGTAGTCGTCCAGCAGCGTAAAGCGCAGATCGTGCGGCCCAACGCTGTCGCTCCGGTGCTTATCCATACGCAGCGAGGCGCCGCTGGCAAGCCGGGTTTTCAGATCGCGATACAGGGGGGCAAAGCGGCGATTGAAGCCGACCATCAGGATCAGCTTTTTACGTGCAGCCAGCGCCACCAGCCGCTCGGCATCGGCAAGGTTCTCCGCCAGCGGCTTATCGACACAGACGTGGACCCCGGCATTTAAAAGCTCGCTGACTACCGCGTAGTGTGAGGCCGTAGAGGTGTGAACGAACACCGCATCGCACTGGGCAGCCAGCTCCGGCAGCGATCCGGCGTAGGGCATCCGCCAGCGCTGGCAAATGTCTAACGCCTTTTCCCGCGACGGCGACCACGCCGCCTGCAGCGTCCAGTCAGTGGCCGCGCCCAGTACCGGCAGCCACGCCTTCTGGGCAATACCACCCAGCCCCACTACGCCTATGCGTAACTGTGTCATGGTTAATCTCCTCTACGCCCTGCGGTCCACTCCTGGGTGGTCAGCGCCGTCAGGACGTGATCGCGCCACTCGCCGTCGATCAGCAGATAGGCTTTGGCATAGCCCTCTTTTTCAAAACCCAGCCGCGCCAGCAGGCCACCGCTGCGCTGATTGTGCGGCATGTAGTTGGCCATAATGCGGTGAATATGCTGAGTACGCTGCATATAGCGGATCGCGGCGGTCAGCGCCTCAAACATCAGCCCCTGCCCCTGCCACTTCTGTCCGATGGAGTAGCCCAGATAGCAGGCGTGAAACGAGCCGCGCACCACGTTAGAGAAGTTGGCGACGCCGATGATCTCTTTTTCGTCGGGATCGAACAGCGCAAAATAGAAGGCGCTTCCCTGCTTGTGAAATTCGTTAATCATACTCAGGCGCGCCTGCCAGCCGGACGGATAGCAGTGGCTCTCATCGCGTATGGGCTCCCAGGGCTTTAAAAACTGGCGGTTTTCTGCGTAGTAGTCTGCTAAACGCCATGCATCGCGTTCATGCACTAAACGCACCACCAGCCGGTCCGTCGTCAAGCGCACTTTTGGAACGTTGTTACGATAGCCGAACATTCATCACCACTCCTGTCAAAACATCTTGTTACCCCTGCAGATAACTATACCTGCGCCAGGCCACTATTACGATAAAGAGCATCAATCAAAGCGTTGCTTTGATAAAAAAATATCGTCGCCGCAGCGGTGGGAAAATGGTCAGCAACCACGCAAAATAGCAGGGTAACTATTTTGACATTCCCGGGAGGGGAGATGTCCCGCGTATCGCAGGCCAGGCGCCTGGGTAAATATTTCCTGCTCATCGATAATATGCTGGTTGTGCTCGGTTTTTTTGTTGTCTTCCCGCTTATTTCTATTCGCTTTGTGGATCAGCTCGGTTGGGCCGCCCTGATGGTGGGGATTGCCCTCGGCCTGCGCCAGCTTATCCAGCAGGGGCTGGGGATCTTCGGCGGTGCTATCGCCGACCGCTTTGGTGCTAAGCCGATGATCGTCACCGGCATGCTGCTGCGGGCCGCCGGGTTCGCCACCATGGCGGTAGCGCAGGAGCCGTGGCTGCTCTGGAGCTCGTGCATCCTCTCCGGTCTCGGCGGGACGCTGTTCGACCCACCGCGCTCAGCGCTGGTGGTCAAGCTGATCCGCCCGCACCTGCGCGGACGTTTCTTCTCGCTGCTGATGATGCAGGACAGCGCCGGAGCGGTGATCGGTGCCCTGCTCGGCAGCTGGCTGCTGCAGTACGATTTCCGCCTGGTGTGCGCTACCGGCGCGGTGATCTTTGTCCTCTGTGCCGCCTTCAATGCCTGGCTGCTGCCAGCGTGGCGGCTCTCGACGGTGAAAATCCCGGTGCGGGAGGGGCTTAGCCGGGTCGTGGCCGACAAACGCTTCGTGACCTACGTTCTCACCTTAACCGGCTACTACATGCTGGCCGTACAGGTGATGCTGATGCTGCCGATCATGGTGAACGACATCGCCGGTTCGCCCGCAGCGGTGAAGTGGATGTATGCCATTGAGGCAAGTCTTTCGCTGACCCTGCTCTACCCGCTCGCCCGCTGGAGCGAAAAACGTTTTCGCCTTGAGCAGCGTTTGATGGCTGGCCTGCTGTTTATGTCCTTCAGCCTGCTGCCGATTGGCATGGTGAGCTCGCTGCAGCAGCTCTTTACATTAATTTGCACGTTCTATATCGGCTCGATTATTGCCGAACCGGCGCGGGAAACGCTGAGCGCTGAGCTGGCCGATGCCCGTGCGCGAGGCAGCTATATGGGCTTCAGCCGCCTGGGCCTCGCCTTCGGCGGATTCCTTGGCTATGCGGGGGGTGGCTGGCTGTTCGACGCCGGAAAAGCCTTCAGCCAGCCCGAGCTGCCGTGGATGATGCTATCGGCGATTGGCCTGGTGACGCTGTTTGCGTTGTGGTGGCAGTTCAGCCCCCGTCATCCCCGGACAGGGGTGCTCGAACCGGGGGCCTGATTTGAAAGGCGCTTTTTTCTCTTCCATACTGATGGTTACGGACAACCATCACCTGGAGGGGAAACGTGAAGCTCTATATTTACGACCACTGCCCGTACTGCCTGAAAGCCCGCATGATCTTCGGCCTGAAAAATCTGCCGGTGGAACTTAACGTGTTGCTCAACGATGATGAAGCCACGCCCACCCGTATGATTGGCCAGAAGATGGCCCCGATCCTGCAAAAAGATGACAGCCGCTACATGGCCGAGAGCCTGGACATTGTGAAGTATGTTGACCAGCTCGACGGCGAGCCGCTGCTGACCGGCGCACGCAAGCCAGCCATTGAGGCATGGCTGCGCAAGGTCAATGAGTACACGAACCGCCTGCTGCTCCCGCGCTTTGCCAAAGCACCGTTTGATGAGTTTGCGACGCCCGAGGCGCGCGCTTACTTCACCAACAAAAAAGAGGCCGCTATCGGCGACTTTAGCGAGCATCTTGCCCATACGCCGGGGCTGGTGAAAAAAATCAGCGATGATCTGCGCGATCTGGATAAGCATATTGTCCAGCCCAACGCGGTTAACGGTGAACTCTCTGAGGATGATATCCACCTCTTCCCGCTGCTGCGTAATCTAACGATTGTGCCCGGTATTGTCTGGCCAACCCGCGTCGCCGACTATCGCGACAATATGGCCAAGCAGACGCAAATTAACCTCCTCTCTTCTATCGCAATTTAACCTCTGGCTCGGCGGAAGCTTAGGTTTCCGCCACCGCTTTCAGCCTTTTCTGCTGTTACGTCTCCCGCTGGTGCGCCAGGCTGCTTTATGTCACGATGGCATAAATGGATGGCTTTTGAGGGATCCCATGAAGAAGATTTTATTTGCCGCAGCCCTTGTTGCAGGCGGCCTGCTGGCAGGCTGTAATCAGCTCACCCAGTACACCGTCAGCGAGCAAGAGATCAATCAGGCGCTGCAAAAGCACAACAACTTTTCCCGCGATATTGGCCTGCCGGGCGTGGCGGATGCGCATATTGTGCTAAATAACCTGGTCAGCGCTATCGGGCGTGAAGATCCGGGCAAAGTTACGCTATCCGGCGATGCCGGACTGGATCTCAACTCCCTGTTCGGCAGCCAGCAGGCCACGGTTAAGCTGAAGCTCAAGGCGCTTCCGGTTTTCAATAAGGAGAAAGGAGCGATCTTTCTCCAGCAGATGGAGGTGGTGGACGCTTCGGTAATGCCGCAGAAGATGCAGCCGGTCGTGCAGACCCTGATCCCCTACCTGAACCAGGCCCTGCAGAACTACTTTAACCAGCAGCCTGCCTACGTCTTAAGCGAAGACAGCAGCAAGGGCGAAGCGCTGGCGAAAAAGTATGCCAAAGGGCTGGAGATTAAAGAGGGCGAAATTGTGATCCCCTTTATTAACTGACCCGTAGGCGCAGCGTAATTTTTGCGCCGCGGTCAGGAAAGAGGTGCAAACGAAAACGTTTACGCCTATGCTTAGTGCCCGGCATAAAACCAGCCATTACTGACTTCACTTTAGCCGGAGCACTACCATGACAGCACAACCCCAGGTTTTAAAAATTCGCCGCCCTGACGACTGGCACGTACATCTGCGCGACGGCGATATGTTGAAGACTGTCGTGCCCTACACCAGTGAAACCTATGGCCGCGCTATCGTGATGCCAAACCTGGCACCGCCGGTGACCACCGTCGAGGCCGCCATCGCCTACCGCCAGCGTATTCTTGCCGCCGTCCCTGCCGGGCACGACTTTATCCCGCTGATGACCTGCTACCTTACCGACTCGCTGGATCCCAATGAGGTCGAGCGCGGCTTTCGCGAAGGTGTCTTTACCGCAGCCAAGCTCTATCCGGCCAATGCCACAACGAACTCCAGTCATGGAGTGACCAGCATTGACGCTATCATGCCGGTGCTGGAGCGGATGCAGATGCTGGGTATGCCGCTGCTGGTGCACGGCGAAGTGACCCACGCCGAGATTGACATCTTCGATCGCGAGGCGCGCTTTATTGAAACGGTGATGGAGCCGCTGCGCCAGCGCCTGCCTGCGCTGAAGGTGGTGTTTGAGCACATCACCACTAAAGATGCGGCCGACTATGTGCGCGAAGGCAATGAGCTGCTGGCAGCGACTATTACCCCGCAGCATCTGATGTTTAACCGTAACCATATGCTGGTGGGCGGCGTGCGCCCGCACCTTTACTGTCTGCCGATCCTCAAGCGTAACGTCCACCAGCAGGCGCTGCGCGAACTGGTCGCCAGCGGCTTCGACCGTGCTTTCCTTGGCACCGACTCCGCCCCGCATGCGCGCCTGCGTAAAGAGACCAGCTGCGGCTGTGCAGGCTGCTTCAATGCCCCGTCAGCGCTGGCCAGCTACGCCACCGTCTTTGAAGAGATGAACGCTCTGGCACATCTTGAAGCCTTCTGCTCGCTTAACGGCCCGCGCTTCTACGGCCTGCCGGTCAACGAGAGTTACGTAGAGCTGGTGCGCGAAGAGGAGCAGGTGCCAGAAAGCATCGCCCTCAGTGATGATACGCTGATCCCTTTCCTGGCAGGCGAACGCGTTAACTGGCGGATCCGTCGCTAAAAAAGAGTTTGCTCCCTGTTGTAAGTTCTGCGTCTATACTGTATAAAAATACAGTACATTACTCAGGGGGCAATCATGCGTATTGAAGTGACTATCGCTAAAACAACACCCTTACCGCCAGGCGCGATTGATGCGCTGGCAAGCGAACTCTCCCGCCGTCTGCAGAGCGACTATCCCGACACCGAAGGCAAGGTGACCGTCCGCTATGCAGCTGCCAACAATCTGTCTGTTCTCGGCGGTGCCAAAGGTGATAAAGAACGCGTTAGCGAGATCCTCCAGCAAACCTGGGAGAGCGCGGACGACTGGTTTACGCAGGATTAATGGTTGTTTCCCTATTGTGCTTTTGCCGGGTCGCCCCGGCTTTTTTTACTTTTAGGCATTATTCTGATGGTACCGCTTATCTCTGTAATAAATAAGCCGTAATTAGGCCTTTTCTTGTTCAAAAAATTCTAAGAAAGTTCAGAAAAATTGCCCCTATTTTTTTTATTGGCGCAATCTGCTTAATTATTGATATACTTAAGTTGCTTCAAAAAACACGCATTGAACCTCAAGAGTCGTTGTCACTACACACGCATTTAGGGGGTTAAAATGGTAAAAAATAATGAAGTCATTCAAACCCATCCGCTCGTAGGGTGGGACATCAGCACCGTGGACAGTTACGATGCGCTGATGCTGCGCCTGCACTACCAGACCCCAAACCACGCCGACCGTGATGATACCGAGGTCGGACAGACTCTGTGGTTAACGACCGATGTTGCTCGTCAATTTATATCGATTCTGGAAGCCGGCATTGCCAAGATTGAATCTGGCGACTATCAGGAAAACGAGTACAAGCGTCATTAATGAATGCTCATTTTTCAACCAACAGGCACCCATAGGGTGCCTTATTTATTTGTGCTTGTATAACGCCAACGGGTTAATTACTCTCCTGAGCACGCGTTTTTGCCAGGAGAGCTTATGAAATACGATCTTATTATTATCGGTAGCGGTTCAGTGGGCGCGGCGGCGGGCTATTATGCTACCCGCGCGGGGCTGAAGGTGCTGATGACCGATGCCCATATGCCGCCCCACCAGCAGGGTAGCCATCATGGCGATACGCGGCTTATCCGCCACGCCTACGGCGAGGGCGAAAAATATGTCCCTCTGGTGCTCAGAGCACAGACGCTGTGGGAGCAGCTGGCAGCAGAGAGCGGCGAAGAGGTGTTTATCCGTAGCGGCGTGGTTAACCTGGGGCCCGCCAACTCTGATTTTCTACGCAATGTTGTCCAGAGCGCGCAGCAGTTTAACCTTAACGTTGAGCAACTCGACGCTGCGGCGCTGATGGCACGCTGGCCTGAATTTCGCGTGCCGGATGACTATATCGCCCTGTTTGAAGCTAACTCTGGCGTGCTGAAGAGCGAGCTGGCGATTAAAACCTGGATCCGCCTCGCCCGGGAAGCCGGTTGTGCGCAGCTGTTTAACTGTCCGGTGACGGCGATCCATCATCATGATGATGGCGTGACCATTGAGACGGCTGATGGCGAGTATCAGGGTGCGAAGCTGCTGGTCAGCGCTGGAACCTGGGTTAAGCAGCTACTTCCCGCCCTGCCCATTCAGCCGGTACGCAAGGTGTTTACCTGGTATCAGGCCGATGGCCGCTACAGCAGTAAAAATAACTTCCCGGCCTTTACCGGCGAGCTGGCCAACGGTGACCAGTACTATGGTTTTCCGGCAGAAGACGATGCGCTTAAGATAGGCAGGCACAACGGCGGGCAGCCGATCAGCAGCGAAGACGAGCGCCTGCCCTTTGGCCGCGTCGCTACCGACGGCTCAGAGTGCTTCCCGTTCCTTCGCCAGTGCCTTCCCGGCATCGGCGGCTGCCTGTACGGTGCCGCCTGTACCTATGATAATTCGCCGGATGAGGACTTTATCATCGATACGCTGCCAGACAGCACCAGCACGATGGTCATCACCGGCCTTAGCGGACACGGGTTTAAGTTTGCATCGGTACTGGGAGAGATTGTCGCTGACTTTGCCACAGGTAAAACACCTGCGTTTGACTTAACCCCCTTTTCACTACGACGTTTCATGGCAGGATAAGCAAAAGGCCCCGCGCGGGCCTGTTCTCGCTTAATTATCCCTGGAGATATAATGCGCCGGCTATTTACCTACCTCACAGAAAACGTCCGTGAACATTTGATGGCCTATATTGCCTTCTGGTTGCTGCTGGCCTTAATTGACTTTATTTATATACTCTATGCCGGATAAGTAATATTGACAAAAGTTGACATTACTTTAATAAAATCTAATTTCTGCGCAGTTTTTTTGAATGAAAGTAAGCAGGCTACTCAGCCTGCAAGCTCAGCGATACTCACCTTTTTTTGCGATGTGAGACGAAATCATTGAAGGTCATAAGGCAAATCAGAGCAAAAAAACTGAAGGAAATTAAGTAGCCGCTCTTTTTGTTATTTTTAAGTTGCATTAATATTTTTTGCAGGCCATTTTAAGTTAACTTTATATTTGAGTATGGTTAACTCTATGCAAATGCGTAATTCTGCTCGCCGCTATGGTGCGGTCTCTATTGCGTTACACTGGCTGGTTGCTCTTGTAGTTTACGGCATGTTTGCCCTTGGCCTGTGGATGGTTACGCTGAGCTATTATGATGGCTGGTATCATCAGGCCCCGGAGTTGCATAAAAGCATCGGCGTAGTGCTGATGATGGGCCTGGTGGTTCGCCTGATCTGGCGTCATGTCTCTCCGCCGCCGAAAGCGTTAGCCTCTTACTCGCGTCTGACACATGTCGCCGCCATTGGTGCGCACATTATTCTCTACGCCCTGCTGTTCGCCATTGTGATCAGCGGCTATCTGATCTCTACCGCTGACGGTCAACCCATTAGCGTGTTTGGCCTGTTTGAGGTCCCTGCTACCCTCACCGACGCCGGTGCGCAGGCCGATCTTGCGGGTACCCTCCATCTGTGGCTGGCATGGAGCGTGGTCATACTCTCCGTGCTGCACGCCCTGGCCGCCCTTAAACACCATTTTATTGATAAAGACGACACCCTCAAACGTATGCTGGGTAAATCGTCCCCTGACTCTGGAGCATAAGATGAAGAAAAACCTGCTGGCATTAACCTTCGGCGCGCTGCTGTTCACTACCGGTTCCGCCGTAGCCGCTGATTACAAAATCGATACAGAGGGCCAGCACGCCTTCGTTAATTTCCGTATCCAGCACCTTGGCTACAGCTGGCTGTACGGTACCTTTAAGGACTTTAACGGGACCTTTACCTTTGACGAAAAGAATCCTGCGGCGGATAAGGTCAACGTTACTATCAATACTAACAGCGTCGATACCAACCACGCCGAGCGCGATAAGCACCTGCGCAGCGCAGACTTCCTGAACGTAGCGAAATTCCCGCAGGCGACCTTCGCCTCTACCGGGGTTAAGAAAGATGGCGACGAGCTGGATATCACCGGCAACCTGACCCTTAACGGCGTGACCAAGCCGGTAACTCTCGAAGCGAAGCTGATTGGACAGGGTGACGATCCGTGGGGCGGCGTACGCGCAGGCTTTGAAGCCGAAGGCAAAATCAAGCTGAAGGACTTCAATATCAATACCGATCTGGGTCCGGCAGCGCAGGAAGTGGATCTGATTATCTCCGTTGAGGGCGTGCGCCAGAAATAGCGCCGCCTCGCAGAGCCCCTGCCGGGATCGCTCCCGGCAGGGTTGCAACGCTTACTCGGGGTCCGGAATGCCTAATTTGGTATTCAGACGACCGCGGGATTTATTGAAGATCTTATTTCCGTTCTCACGCCCCGCCCGGCGACGACGCTGCTCCTCTTCCGGCAGCTCACGCTCCGTCTGGCACAGCTCGCTACAGCAGCCTTTGAACTTCTCCGCGCATGACGGGCACTGAATAAACAGCAGATGGCAGCCATCGTTCAGGCAGTTAGTATGGCTGTCGCACGGCGTCCCGCACTGGTGGCAGTGGGCAATCACATCTTCAGAGATGCGCTCTCCCATCCGCTCGTCAAAAACAAAGTTTTTACCGATAAAGCGTACCGGCAAACCCTGCTCCCGCGCCCGGCGCGCGTACTCAATGATACCGCCTTCGATGTGCCAGACCTTATTGAAGCCGTTGTGCTTCATCCACGCGCTGGCCTTCTCACAGCGGATGCCGCCGGTGCAGTACATCACGATCTTTTTATCTTTATGCTCCTGCATCATGTCGACCGCCTTCGGCAGCTGCTCGCGGAAGGTGTCCGCCGGGATCTCCAGCGCCCGCTCGAAATGCCCCACTTCATACTCATAGTGGTTACGCATATCAATAAAGATCGCATCGGGATCGTCCAGCATGGCGTTGACCTCGGCGGCTTTCAGATAATCACCGACGTCGCTGGCGTCAAAGGTAGGATCGTCGATACCGTCGGCCACAATGCGGTCACGTACCTTCATGCGCAACACCCAGAATGATTTACCGTCGTCATCCAGCGCGACGTTCAGACGCAGGCCGTCGAGCGCCGGATCGAAGGCGTAGAGGCAGGCGCGCAGAGCCTCAAACTGACTCTCCGGGACGCTTATTTGCGCATTAATGCCTTCATGGGCCAGATAGATGCGACCAAAAACGTTCAGGGCGGTTAATGCCTTGTATAATGCATCGCGAGTGGTCTGAGGATCGATAATGGTAAAGTATTGATAGAATGAGACAGTGATGCGCGGCTCGGTTTCAGCAAGCATACGCGCCTTCAGCTCCTCATTCGAAATGCGGTTGTGTAACACTGGCATGGTGTACGTTTCCTGCAATCGGTGAATGATGAATGAAAATCGGGCAGCATCATAAAGCAATTACTGTTAATTTACATCCCCGGCGTTTACGTTACATTTGCACACCAGAACGATCAAAAAGGAGAACAGGCGTTGGATAACAGGAAAGACCAAACGCATTTACCCCAATTTTCAGCAGCGTTGCTGCACCCTCGCTACTGGTTGACGTGGTTCGGCATAGGGATTTTATGGCTTATCGTCCAGCTTCCCTACCCGCTCCTCTATCGCCTGGGCTCGGGTCTTGGCCGGCTGGCCATGCGTTTTATGAAGCGCCGGGCGCACGTTGCTATACGCAACCTTGAGCTGTGCTTTCCTGAGATGAGCGCCAATGAGCGCCATGCGCTGGCGATAAAGAACTTTGAGTCCACCGGCATGGGCCTGCTGGAGACCGGCATGGCCTGGTTCTGGTCAGATAAACGTCTTGCCCGCTGGATGGAGGTCATCAATTTTGAACCTGTGTACGAGCTACAACGGCAAAAGCGCGGTATTTTGCTGATCGGCGTACACTTTTTAACTCTGGAGCTGGGCGCACGCATGTTCGGGATGCAGACGCCGGGCATTGGCGTTTATCGCCCCAACGATAATCCGGTGATCGACTGGCTGCAAACATGGGGACGCCTGCGCTCCAATAAAAGCATGCTCGATCGCAAGGATCTGAAAGGCATGGTGAAGGCGCTGAAGAGTGGTGAAGTCGTCTGGTACGCGCCGGACCATGACTACGGCCCGCGTGCCAGCGTCTTTGTGCCGCTGTTTGCCGTCGATCAGGCCGCTACTACCTCGGGAACCTGGATGCTCTCGCGTCTCTCAGGGGCAGCGCTGGTTCCCTTTGTCCCGCGCCGCAAAGCCGACGGCAAAGGCTACGAGCTGGTGATGCTGGATCCTGAGCTGTCACCGCCGCTGGACGATGCTGAAACCACCGCCGCCTGGATGAACAAAGTTGTCGAGAAGTGCATTCTGATGGCCCCGGAGCAGTACATGTGGCTACACCGCCGCTTTAAAACCCGCCCCGAGGGCGTGCCGTCCCGCTACTGATTTATAAGTCTCGTAACGCCGGATGGCGGCTAATGCCCTGTCCGGCCTGCACACCGCCTTGCCCGCCTGGGAATTATTTTCCGCAATCATTCTTGTAAAATCTCAGATTCAACTATTCTTTCCCTGAACAACATGTCAATTTCACAGGGAGAAACCAATGACCATGTACGCCACGCTGGAAGAAGCCATTGATGCTGCTCGTGAAGAGTTTTTGGCCAACAGTCCGGAGCTGGACGAAGAGAGTGCCAATATTCAGCAGTTTAATATGCAGAAGTATGTGCTACAGGATGGCGAGATCATGTGGCAGGTGGAATTTTTTGCCGATGAGGGCGAAGACGGGGAGTGTCTGCCATTGTTGACCGGTGAAGCCGCGCAGAGCGTTTTCGACGGTGACTTTGATGAGATCGAGCTGCGTCAAGAGTGGCTGGAGGAGAATACCCTTCATGAGTGGGATGAGGGTGAATACCAGCTCCAACCGCCGCTGGATACCGAAGAGGGTCGCACCGCAGCGGACGAGTGGGACGAGCGTTAATTACTCGTAGGGTCCGTGATGCGCATCAATAGGCAGCAGGAGCGTATCAAAGACCAGCGAGAAAGGGAGATCCAACACGGTGAGGTAGCGCCATTTTGAGTCGCGCACGTCCCACTGGACGCCGGGGTAGTACTGGTTTCCATGTCCCTGCCCCGGAATAGTACGACTGATAATGCTGCCGCATCCGCTAAGCAGCATCGCCATTATCATCACAGTGATTATCCGCATACCTCTCCTTATAAAAAAATACCGGCTGTTGAGCCGGTATTTATTCATTAAACCTTAAGCCGTTATTTTGTCTTCAGCGCGTCATATTCGCTAATCCATGAGGAGTAGCGCTCCGGCGAAGACCAGACCCGATAGTGCATACGTGACATTGTCACCGGATCGCTCAGCAGTACCAGACGACGGTCGCGGGTAAGCTTGTCCGGCGTCTCGTTCAGCGCCTGCTCAACGTGGCGGTCGCGGGCAATCTCCAGCACCTGGCTTGCCCGGTGACGGGCGGTTGCCATGGCGGTAGCCAGCGCGTTATACGACGGGTTAAACACCGCATGCATAAAGCCATTTTCCAGCGAACGCGCACGGTTCAGCGTCAGGTACCGGTCGGTATCCACCAGCACCTGCGGCGGGGAATACTCTTCCGGGATCAGGAACAGCTTCCAGCGCTTGGTACGCAGGCCTACCGTCGCCCGGCTCGAAATCACCGAGACAAACGGAGAGAGGATCAGCGAGACAACGATCGGTGCCAGCCAGAACAGGAAACGCAGATCCAGCCACGCCATGCCGATTGCCCACACCAGGCCAAGCAGCATCTGCGAGCCGTGACGCATAAACGCCTCACCCCATGGAGTGGAGTCATCGTCACGCTGCGGTGAGTTCCAGACTACTTCCCAGCCGAGGAACGCGCTAACCACGAACACGGTATGGAACAGCATACGTACCGGAGCCAGCAGCACGGAGAAGAGCACCTCCAGCAGCAGCGAGGCCGTCACGCGCAGGAATCCGCCGTACTCTTTCGTGCCTTTACACCAGATAAGGATGATGCTCAGCAGCTTCGGCAGGAACAGCAGCACCATGGTCGACGCAAAGAGGGCGATCGCCAGTTCGGGACGCCACTGCGGCCAGACCGGGAACAGCTGACGCGGCTGCAGGAAGTACTGCGGCTCGGTCAGGGCGTGAACCACCTGCAGCGCCGTCGAGAGCGCAAGGAACATAAACCACAGCGGTGCAGAGAGGTAGGACATGACCCCGGTCAGGAACACCGCGCGGTGCACCGGGTGCATCCCTTTCACCAGGAACAGGCGGAAGTTCATCAGGTTACCGTGACACCAGCGGCGATCGCGTTTCAGCTCATCCAGCAGGTTCGGCGGCAGCTCCTCATAGGAGCCAGGCAGATCGTAGGCGATCCACACCCCCCAACCGGCGCGGCGCATCAGAGCCGCCTCTACGAAGTCGTGAGAGAGGATAGAGCCAGCAAATGAGCCCTCGCCCGGCAGCGGCGCCAGCGCACAGTGCTCAATAAACGGCTGCACGCGGATAATGGCGTTGTGCCCCCAGTAGTGCGACTCCCCAAGCTGCCAGAAGTGCAGACCGGCGGTAAACAGCGGCCCATAAACGCGGGTGGCAAACTGCTGACAACGCGCGTAAAGGGTATCCATGCCGGACGCACGCGGCGACGACTGGATAATACCGGCGTTCGGGTTAGCCTCCATCAGACGCACCAGACCGCACAGGCAGTCGCCGGTCATCACGGAGTCCGCATCCAGAACCACCATGTAGCTGTACTGGCTACCCCAGCGGCGGCAGAAGTCATCGATGTTACCACTTTTACGCTTCACGCGGCGGCGGCGGCGGCGATAGAAGATCTGCCCTTCGCCCTGTACCTCGGCAATCAGCTCCATCCACGCCTTTTGCTCTGCCACGCAGATATCAGGGTTGTAGCTGTCGCTGAGGATATAGACGTCGAAGTGCTCGGCGTTACCCGTTGCCTTCACCGACTCCCAGGTCGCACGCAGACCGGCGAAGACGCGATCGACGTCTTCGTTACAGATCGGCATGATCAGCGCGGTGCGGTGCTGCGGGTTAAGCGCCTCATCCCCCACCGTAGAGGCTGAAATGCTGTATTTGTCGCGACCGATCAGCAGCTGGAGGAAGCCCATCAGCGCCGTCCAGAACCCGGCTGACACCCAGCAGAAGAGCACCGCAAAGAGGATCAGGATCCCGGTTTGCAGCACGTAAGGCAGGAGCTGCATAAAGGAGACAAGCAGATCCTGGCCCATCATATCTTCCGGGGCAATCAGCGCCCAGCCCTGATACGGGAGAATGGTTTTCATATACCACGTGGCCACCACCGTCTGGGCAATGGTCAGCAGCAGCAGAATGTAACGGCGGATAGACCCCACCGCACGCCACTTCTGCTCGTTGGCCTGTTGCTCTTTGGTCAGGCGGGAGAGGTAGCGCGGCGGCACATCGCGACCGCGCAGACGGTCCCAGAAGCGGCCGATCGGGTTGGTGCGCCACGGATCGGGGAACATGGAAGAGCGCTTCGCCTCAGGCATGGCCTTCAGCTGGGTTCGCCCTTCATCGTCCTTGATCAGCTGGCCTTCCGCCAGCGAATCCGGCCAGCTATGTTCAAGACGCGCCTGCACTGAACCCAGCGGGCTGTCATCGTCCCGCTCATAGCGACGATGCTCAGCATCCAGCGCTTCGTGCACGGCGCGCAGATCCGTTGTCGGCAGCGCCGCTTTCCCCTCAGCGGAAAGCGATAGCGCGTCGATATATTCAGTTGTCTTATTCATTGGCAGGTAGCTGATAGCTCCAGGTTTCACTCAGCGGCTGCTCGGCATTCACCAGCGCAGCACGCATATCGGTCGTCTTTTTCTGGTCTTTAACCTTGACGCGCAAGGTTAAACGCCATCCCTGAGTGACCGGGTTATAGCGCACAACGTTTTCAACGATTTCACCGTTATCACCGATGCTGACCTGGGCAGTAACCGGGGTATCCTGCGCCAGTTTTTTCATCTCTTCCCCGGTGAAGTCGACAACAAACGCCAGAGTACCGTCCGGCTGGCGGATCAGGTTGGACTGTTTGACATCGCCGGTAGAGCGGCGCGTCTGCGTAACCCAGGCGTTATCCGGGGCGTGCAGTTTGTCTTCATCGCGGCTAAAGGTGATGGTGTACTTGAAGTTCATCTCTTTACCGGGTTCCGGCAGTTGATCCGGCGTCCAGTAGGCCACGATGTTGTCATTGGTCTCATCGTTGGTCGGGATCTCTACCAGTTCGACTTTACCTTTGCCCCACTCGCCTTTCGGTGTCACCCAGGCGCTCGGACGCTGATCGTAGCGATCGTCGATATCTTCGAAGCGGCTAAACTCGCGACCACGCTGCAGCAGGCCAAAGCCCTGCGGGTTTTCCATGGCATAGCTGCTCACGGCCAGGTGTTTCGGGTTGTTCAGCGGACGCCAGATCCACTCGCCGTTGCCGGCATGCATCGAGAGGCCGTTGGAGTCATGCAGCTCCGGGCGGAAGTTGGTCGCCGGTGACGGCTGGTTTGGCCCAAACAGGAACATGCTGGTCAGCGGGGCGACGCCCAGCTTGCCGACTTTATCGCGCAGGTAGACTTTTGACTGCACGTCCACCACGGTGTCACGGCCCGGGATCACCACAAACCGGTAAGCGCCGGTTGCGCGCGGTGAATCCAGCAGTGCGTAGATAGTCAGGCGCTTGTCGGTAGGCTTCGGACGCTCAACCCAGAATTCGCGGAAGTGTGGAAACTCTTCGCCGGACGGCAGCGCGGTGTCAATGGCCAGACCGCGGGCGGAGAGACCATAGACCTGACCGGCACCGATCACGCGGAAGTAGCTCGCCCCCAGCATGCTGACAATTTCATCGTTCTTGTCTTTGCTGTTGATGGGATAGAGAACCTTAAAGCCGGCGAAGCCTAAATCTTTGACCGTATCCTTGTCATGCTGGACGTTGCCAAAATTGAAATAGTCCGGGTTGTACTTGATCTTATGCACGGCCGACGCCGTCACTTCATTGACGGTCACGGGCAGGTCGAAGTACATACCCTGGTGATAGAACTCAAGCTTAAATGGGGTTTTAACGTTGTTCCAATACGCTTTGTCGTGATTGAATTGAATCTGCTGATAGTCCGCGTATTTCATGTCGCGGAAGACAGAGGGCAGGTTGCTTTTTGGGGCTTCATAGCCTTTTGCGGCTAATGACTGCGCCTGTTTTGCTACGTCATCGATGTTAAAGGCCCAACCCGATGAAGAGTACAGGGATAACAGCACCGCTGCGCCTAACCAACGCATTTTCATCACTTGTAGATTATGTTTCATAGTAACTAAGCACTTCCCCCTTTGTGTGCTTAAATCGATCCGATCTATTTTAATGGTATTTCAGGCAATCCGACAACTTAATCCCCGCTTTGTTCAGCCGCTGGCTCAGTGGATAAGCAAATGAAAGCAACACCTTGCCAATTGCGTGTTTATCCTGGAGACAGGCTGCGACGCTTAGTGTAGGGTTGCCAACGAATGTAATCATAACTGGTCTTAGGGATAAGACGATAAGTCTGATATTGCACGGAGTGATATGAGTAAACTACCCGCACAGCGCGAATACTTCCTTGACTCCATTCGCGCGTGGCTGATGCTGCTAGGCATCCCCTTTCATATCTCATTAATCTATTCAAGCCACGTCTGGCATGTGAACAGCGCTGCGCCTTCGTGGTGGCTGACCCTGTTCAATGACTTTATCCACGCCTTTCGGATGCAGGTCTTCTTTGTTATCTCGGGCTATTTCTCCTATATGCTCTATCTGCGCTATCCCATGAAGCGCTGGTGGAAAGTGCGCGTCGAGCGCGTGGGCATCCCGATGCTGACCGCTATCCCGCTCTTAACACTGCCGCAGTTTTTGATGCTACAACACGTCAAGGGCAAGGCCGAGAGCTGGCATACCCTCTCTGTTTACGACAAGTATAATACTTTAGTCTGGGATCTGATTTCGCACCTCTGGTTTCTCCTGGTGCTGGTGGTGCTCACTACGCTTGGGCTGGTGCTGTTTCGCAAGCTTAAGCAGGCCGTCGCGGCTAACCCGGACGCGCTACTCAGCCAGCTTACCCTGCCCAAGCTGACGCTGGTATTCCTGCTGCTCGGCGTGCTCTATGCCGCGCTCCGCCGTACGCTGCTGGTTCTCTACCCACCTATTCTCAGCGATGGCCTGTTTAACTTTGCCGTTATGCAGACCCTGTTCTACCTGCCGTTTTTTGTGCTGGGGGCGCTCACCTTTATTACGCCTCGGCTCAAGGCGCTCTTTATCACCCCGTCGTGGGGCTGCACCCTGGGCGCGGCGTTGGCTTTCGTGGCCTATCTGCTTAACCAGCGCTATGGCAGCGGTGACGGGTGGATGTATGAAACAGAGAGTGTCATCACCATGGTGATGGGGCTATGGATGGTCAACGTGGTCTTCTCGCTGGGGCATCGGCTGCTCAACTTCCAGTCGGCCCGCGTAACCTACTTCGTGAATGCATCACTGTTTATCTACCTGGTGCACCATCCGCTGACGCTGCTCTTTGGCGCATGGATCACGCCGCATATTCACTCAAATACGCTGGGCTTTATCTGCGGGCTGATCTTTGTGGTGGGCTGTGCAATTGCTCTCTATGAAGTGCATTTGCGTATTCCGCTGCTGCGTTTTCTCTTCTCCGGCAAGCCTGAAGTGAACAAAGCGCAGCCCAAAGAGGTGCGAAACTAATCTTAGAGGAGCCACTCTACCGGCAGCCTGGAGGCTAATCGCACCAGCATCCGCTGCCAGAAGCGCGTTTTCGGCTCCTTCTTTAATATGTGCTCTTGACCGTCCTGGGTGTCGATCCAGTTAATTCGCCCCCAGCGGTCAAGACGCAGCTCCCATGCCGCATCGCGCTGGCTCTGCTGAAAACGTTTATGGATCACCTTCGCCAGCGGCTCGCTTTCGATGACGAAACCCATTTCGGTATTGAGCATGGCCGAGCGGGGATCGAAGTTAAACGAGCCGATAAATACCTTCGCCCCATCAATGCTAAACGTTTTAGCGTGCAGGCTAGAACCGGAGTTACCCGTCAGGCCGCGATCGTGAATATGTCGGCCACCTTCCCGAGTAGGTTTTAGCTCATATAGGGCCACGCCGTGGCGCAGCAGCTTTTTACGCCAGCGCGCATAGCCCGCGTGCACCACTGCTACATCGTTCGCCGCCAGCGAGTTGGTAAGGATGGCAATTTTCACCCCTTTACGCACCATCTGCAGCAGCTGCGCTACTCCCGCACGGGTCGGGACAAAATAGGCGGAGATAATATCGATCTGCTCCTGCGGCATCCCCATTACCTTTACCAGACGCTGCGGTAGCAGGGTATGCTCACGCGCCCTGCCCTGCCCCTTGCGCGGATCGTCGCTTAGCAGACGCGTTTTGGCCCACAGCATAGGCAGTGTCCCCGCCTCAAGTCGGGTGGAAAACTGGGTGGTTTCAAGCTTGGAGAGGTAGCGCCGCGCCGTCTCATCATTATACCAGGACTCAGGCACCTGAATCTTGCCGTCGATATCGTCATCTTTAATATCGAGCACTTTCTCAAGCGTGGAAACCGACTGGCAGGTCCAGTAGCGTTCAAAGTCAGCTACGACGTCGCTTACCACCGGGCCAATCGCCAGCACGTCAAGATCGGAGAAGAGTGGCTGCTCCCCCGCACCAAAGTAGGCGTCACCAATGTTTCTGCCGCCCACGATAGTCACTTCTTCATCGGCGGTGAAGCTTTTATTATGCATACGCCGGTTGAGGCGAGCAAAATCTGTTAGGTAGCCCAGCGATCTAAAGAGGCGAAACGAGAAGGGATTGAACAGACGAACATCAATATTGGCATGGGCATTTAGCTTGCGCAGGATATCATCCAGCCCTTGGGTATTGTTATCGTCCAGCAGCAGGCGGATGGTCACACCCCGCCGGGCCGCCTTAAGCAGCTGGGACAGCAGCAGTCGCCCGGACATATCGTCTTCCCAGATATAATACTGAATGTCCAGGGTACGCTCGGCCATCTCAATCAGCCGGTAGCGGGCGGCAAAGGCATCAAGACTGTCATCCAGCGCCAGAATGCCGCATGCGTCGGGATGGGCCGCACGGGCGGGGGCGACAGCGCGCCCCAGCCGCGTACTAGGCGTCTGGTTCGTCACCTTGCTGGGTGAGTAGTCGCTGATAAAGCCGGGTATTTTCATCGTCATAACAGACAAAGTATACCTGACCAATCGACGGATGACGGGTTAGATAATCCGAAACCGTAGCGACAGCGATTTCCGCCGCCGCGGGCTTAGGAAAACCGTATACGCCGGTGCTGATGGCGGGGAACGCCACCGAGTGATAGCCGTTGGCCTCGGCCAGCTTCAGGCTATTACGGTAGGCATCCTCCAGCAGCCGCTGCTCATGCTCCGCGCCGCCGCGCCAGATGGGGCCCACGGTATGGATCACCGCCTTTGCCGGTAACGCCCCGGCAAGGGTGATCACCGCATGGCCCGGCGGACACTCGCCCTGTTGCTCACGCACGGCTTTACAGGCGGCCAGCAGCGCTGGCCCGGCGGCACGGTGGATAGCGCCATCAACGCCGCCCCCACCCATTAAGGAGGGATTAGCCGCATTAACGATGACATCGACCTGTAACGTGGTGATGTCACCCTGAATAACCTCCATACGCGATTGCATATTTGCCTCTCTTGTCTCATCGCTTTCAACTAAGTGTATAGCAGGGTATGGCAGGTGGGAGAAATAACACGGCGCTCGGTCAGACGGCACAGCACTACAGCAGGTTGATTTTACACCGGATCTTGCTGCGTTATTGCTCAGCGGGCCACTGCTGTACGAGGTGTAGGGCATCGCCGTCGGTCACGGTAACCACGACTTTAACCGTGTCTTTGGGCGAAATATTCATGCTCAGGCGGGCAAGTTTTGTGGGCTGGTTAGCTTGCAGCGTCAGGGTCTTTCGCTGCTGGGTATTGCTCTGCCCGCTTACGCCCGCATGGACGGTGAGGATCTGGATCTGGCATACACAGGGCTGGGTGACAACGACCTGGGGGGTAATGGTATAGATATCCTGCTGCCGCTCGGTCAGGAAAGTGATCTGGCTGGCCATGGCGGCAACGAAGAGGAAGGGGTGCATATCGACCTCCTGATAAAAAAAACAGGGCCGAAGCCCTGTTTTTTCGCACCAGATAGAATTAGTACTGGTTAGCCGTGGCGTTGTTGCCGTAGCCAACCTGACGTACTTCTACGTAAGACTGAGACGCGGTCTGATTAACCAGCGCGCCGTTAGCGGTACCGTATTGACGTACGTCGATATCAGAGTGGCGGCTGTTCCACTGGTCGATAGTGGCGTTGTTACGAGAACCGTTCTGGGACAGGCTGATAGAGCTGTCATCAGAACCCTGGCCTACGTCTGCGGCGTTACGTGAGCCATGCTGAGTCACGGTCAGATCGGAGTCACGCGCATCGGTCTGCAGAGCCAGAGCGGAGTTGTTGCTACCGTACTGGAAAATGCTTAATTCAGAGTTCGGGCCGCCGTAGCTGCCGCCGCCGTATTGACCAACGGAACCTGCGAAAGCGCTGCCGGAAATAACGATCGCTGCCAATGCTGCCACTTTAATGAATTTCATGGTTAACTCCCATCGGATTGATATATTAGTTTCACAACGGATTTAGCGTTGAATAACGCGAATCGCCATTTGTGATTGCCTCTGCACTACAACTGCCGTTTTTTGCGTACCATACTGCGTAATATTCGCTTTGTTACCCGAACCTTTCTGAATAATCATTGCGGTATTACCGTATGCACCTTGCGTTATACTTGCGTCATTAGCACTGCCTGACTGATCGATATACGCAAAGTTATAGGCTCCTGCCTGATCAACTCTTGCCCGGTTATTCGCCCCTTCCTGGGAGATAACAGCGTGCATTTTAGATCCGTCCTGACGTAGCTGGGCGCTATTATTGGTACCATCCTGGCCAATTATCGCAGCCTGATTGTAAGACGTTTTGCTCAATTCATTTACCGCAAAGTTATATTCTGACACGGCCAGATCATAACTTGACGCGGCGGCTATCCCAGGCGCACCCAGCATTGTTAACACCATAATCAACGTTCTGTTTTTCATGTTGTCACCTGGACCTGGAGTATTTTCACTGTTGAATATTATGCCCCGCCGTTATTAACGTATTTTTACATCCGTTAACGCTGCGTTACGGAAAAGAGTATGTAACGGTAAATATTAATAATATCTCACCCACCAGTGGTATTTTTATTTCTATGTTCACCTTAAAGTGCTAACGGTCTAAAAAAAGGATGGATAAGGTATAAAAAAAATTGTGCTACCTCGGTTTGGTAAAGATGTGAGCGTTATAGCAACCGGAAATGAGTTATGTCCTGTTAGCATCCCCCGAGGGGTAGACGTAAAAAATTTGTGGTTTTGCGATCATCAAAGCAATTTTTTCTTTACCCTTCCCGATTTTGATAACAGCGCCTCATAAAACCTTGACGCATAAAAAAAGCAAAACCTTGCAAAATAAGATATATTTCTTTTAAAATCAATATATTAAAATAATTTGTATGATTTTTAAATGTGATGCAAAAGTATTAGTTTGTACAACTTTTCCATGAAAATTAAACATCAAAAAAAGCACAAAATAACATTTTAAAATTTATTTTTACATTTTGTTACACGTTTAACACTTGATTTAAGATTGGTAATAGCTAGATTGAAATCAGCAGTATGTTTGAGTTTTTGTTAAATTTTGCCCATAGGGCTCACTCTTATTGATTACACACAGCAGTGCAACATCTGTCAGTACTTCTGGATGCCCAGTAATACCTGGGGAAAAAGACAGGTGTACCAACAAACGGGGTTTATTATGTTTAATGAAGTCCAGAGTTTTCAAAGTCAATCTATTCTGTTGATTACTAAACCTTCCTTACAGGCTGCCGCGTTACTGCAGCATCTGAAGCAGTCCCTCTCTCTTTCGGGGAAAGTGCATAATATTCAACGTTCTCTGGATGATATACCACCCGGAAGCGTGATCTTATTTGACATGATGGAGGCAGACAAAAAACTGATCCATTATTGGCAGGATAATTTAGGCAGGAAAAACAACGCTGTTAAGCTGCTATTGCTGAATACGCCTGACGAATACCCGTTCCGTGACATAGAAAGCTGGCCGCATATCAACGGTGTTTTCTATGTAACGGAAGATCAGTCCCGGGTGGTGGATGGCCTTCTTAGCGTACAGCGCGGCGAGTGCTACTTTTCACAAAAGCTCGCCAGCTACCTCATTACCCACTCCGGCAACTACCGTTACAACAGCTCCGAAGCCGCACTGCTCACGCACCGGGAGAAGGAGATCCTCAATAAGCTACGTATTGGCGCCTCGAATAACGAGATCGCCCGCTCGCTGTTTATTAGCGAAAACACGGTAAAAACCCATCTTTACAATCTTTTCAAAAAGATATCCGTAAAAAATCGTACGCAAGCCGTCTCCTGGGCTAACGATAACCTCAGGCGATAACACCATGAAACGGTTCGTTGCATGGTTTGCAGCTGCAGGTCTTCTGCTGGCTGCCGGGAACCTGCGTGCTGTCGAGGTGGAAGTTCCCGGATTACTGACCGATCGTACGGTCTCTTCTGTTGGACACGATTTTTATCGTGCTTTTAGTGATAAATGGGAAAGCAGTTATACAGGGAACTTGAGTATTAATGAACGTCCCAGCGCGCGGTGGGGAAGCTGGATCACGATTACGGTTAATCAGGACGTCGTGTTTCAAACGTTTTTATTTCCCACTAAACGCGACTTTGACAGCAACGTTAATGCCGCGGTAGCGCAAACCCAGGAAGCACTGGATCGCCGGCAGATCGATCAAGCTCTGCTTGGTACTGGCGATCTGGCGCGAGATGAATTCTAAAACACGATAAATTTCTTTCGGAGGCTCACATGCGTATCGCCTGTGCCGTAGTCACGCTTTTGCTTGTCTCACCGTCACTGTTTGCTGCAAATATGACATTTCAGTTTCGTAACCCTAATTTTGGGGGCAACCCCAATAACGGCGCTTTTTTATTAAATAGCGCCCAGGCACAAAACTCCTATAAAGATCCGGACTATGGATCTAATTATGGAATAGAGACACCGTCGGCGCTGGATAACTTTACCCAGGCAATCCAATCACAGGTGCTGGGAGGACTACTGACCAATATCAATACTGGCAAACCGGGAAGAATGATCACCAGTGATTTTATTGTTGATATCGCTAATAACGACGGGCAGCTTCAGCTCAACGTCACAGATCGAAAAACCGGAAAAACATCCACTATAGAGGTGTCGGGTTTACAAAATGGTTCAACCGACTTTTAAAGCACAGCTCTCGTTTCTACAGGAATAATAATTATGCAGCGCTTACTCACCATACTGGCTGTCTGTTTACTCAGCGGATGCTTAACGGCGCCACCGAAAGAAGCAGCAAAACCAACATTAATGCCTCGGGCTCAGAGTTATCAAGATTTAACCCATCTGCCGATGCCAACCGGTAAGATATTTGTCTCTGTTTATAATATTCAGGATGAAACCGGACAGTTTAAAGCCTATCCGGCGAGTAACTTCTCTACCGCCGTCCCGCAGAGCGCCACCTCTATGCTGGTCACGGCGCTGAAGGATTCGCGCTGGTTTATTCCACTTGAGCGTCAGGGGCTGCAGAACCTGCTTAATGAGCGGAAGATCATCCGTGCTGCACAGGAGAACGGCACGGTGGCGGTGAATAACCGTTTCCCGCTCCAGTCTCTGACTGCGGCTAACGTAATGGTCGAAGGCTCGATTATCGGCTATGAGAGCAACGTGAAGTCCGGCGGCGTGGGCGCGCGTTACTTTGGCATCGGGGCCGACACCCAGTACCAGCTTGACCAGGTCGCGGTTAACCTGCGCGTGGTCAACGTGAGTACCGGGGAGATCCTGTCGTCGGTCAACACCAGCAAGACGATCCTCTCCTATGAGGTGCAGGCCGGGGTGTTCCGCTTCATCGACTACCAGCGTCTGTTAGAGGGTGAAGTCGGCTTTACCGCGAACGAACCCGTTATGCTGTGTCTGATGTCGGCGATTGAAACCGGGGTAATCTACCTGATCAACGATGGCATCGATCGTGGGCTGTGGGATCTGCAAAACAAGGCGGAGAGCGAAGATCCGGTTCTGGTGAAATACCGCCATATGGCGACACCGCCAGAGTCATAATCGCTCCTGAGCAGTAACCAGGCGTGGCGGATTACTCCGCCGCGCTTTTTTTTGGGCTGGGATTTGCCGCTCTGTCGCGCCAGGCCGCCAGCCAAAGACCGCTATTTTTCATTGCATAGCCAAACAGTAGCCCAACGGCTAGCGAGGGAACCACGGTTCGCCAGTCGCCCTGGGCGGCAAAGGTGGCACAGGCACCGATAAAGGTGCCGGGAACAAAGGAGAGCAGCAGATTTTTCGCCTGGATGCACATCAGGAAGGCCACGACGCCGGTAAGCATATAGCTGACAATGCTCAGATGTGGGCTTAACGCACTGCCGTAAATAATCACCTGCGCCCAGGCGACACCGCTCATTACGGTAAAAGCGGCGATCAGTAGGCCTTTTACCCCACCCTGCGGACAGGCGAAATAGGCTGTACAGCCAAGGAAACCGGCCCAGCTCAGCAGGCCCAGCGAGACGGCAACCCAGCCCCAGAGGCCGGAGAGAATGCCCGTCGTTAATGCAATTGAGAAGAGTATGTTCATGGCGCGCATCTTAGCAGAAGCGCGCCATTGAAATGAGATCGCCCGCACGTTATTTGCAAGCGATCAACACAAGTTACATTTTTATTGTGATCTGCATCACATCACTCGGCGGACTCTTCCTCAAGCTCATCCCACATGGCAGCGATGGCATCGCGGGTAAGCCCTGCCATGGTGCGCCAAAACGGCGTTACCGCATGGGCTTCAACTTTGCCAAGAAAGGTGCCGCACCACGGCAGCAGGTAGTCGGCAAACAGGGTCTCCAGAGCCTCACTCTCATCCTCGGCGGCATGATCTTCCAGCCAGGAAGCGGCCAGCAGCAGCGTACCAAAATGATCGGCTGGCGCATCGGTCAGCGGCATGCCCCGGGCGGTTAAAAAGGCCCGCACCTCTGCCTCGTTTGCCCCCTCCTGCCACGCGCTGCGATAAGGCGCGACGCTGCACGCCTCGCCGACAAACAGGGCCTGGTAGTCCGTCACTAAAGCCGGATCGTCAACGCTTTTTTGCAGGCGGGCAAGCAGCTCATCCTGCTCCAGCGGCCAGTTTGCCGCCAGCTTACCGTCACGGATCAACGCAAAGAGTGGGACTAAAACCGGATCCTCTGGCTGGCGGTAGTAGAGTGAGCCAAGCACGCGGCAGAGGATTGAAAACTCGTTCATTATAGGTTCCGTGATCAAAATTAAAGTTCAGCAAACTCATTGATCGGCGGCATCCCGCGCGATTCAAGGAAGTTTAACAGGCGGCGCGGCGAGACGTTAAGGATCCGATCCTCCGGAAAATCGACGTCATCCAGCACCTTGCGACACTCGCTAAAATCACCCAGCGAAAAGGCGGTGTGCGAATCGGATCCCAGCGCCACCCAGCCTCCCGCGTCACGCACGGCTGCGGCAATGGCGCGGCAGTTCGCCTCGCTGCCCTTACGCGAGTGAAGGAAAGAGGAGTTGTTGATCTCAAGGGCGACATTATACTTCGCTGCGGCAGCGGCAATCGCCGGAATATCAACAGGGTACTTTGGGTTGCCCGGATGACTGATAATATGCACGTTACCGCTGGCCATGGTAGCGATCATCGCCTCGGTGTGGGTAGCCGGATCCTGTGGCGCGAATACCGGCTCATGGAACCCGGCAATGATCAGATCCAGCGCGGGAAGCATGGGGCCGGTGCAGTCAATCTCACCGGCGATATTTTTGATATTGGCCTCGATACCGCGCAGGATCCCTACCCCATCCACCAGCCGCGGCCAGATACGCATATTCACAAAGTGCCAGTAGTGCGGAGCATCTGCCATATCGGGGCCGTGATCGGTGATAGCAAAAAGTTTAAGACCTTTGCTTTTGGCTATCGCAATATAGTCGTGGAGGGTGCTGTAGGCGTGGGTGCTGGCGACGGTGTGCATGTGCAGGTCAACGGGGTACATGACGCTCTCCTCTGTTAATGACGCTCAAGGATAACAGGAATTATTACCCTTTATAATGAAAACCCGGCGCTAGTAGCCGCGAGTCCGGTCAACCTGGCCGGTTACCGGCTCGCCCTGTTCCAGCCGGGTAATCGTACGGGCAATATACTCGATCGCTTCATTGGGACGCGTGACCGCAGCGATGTGCGGGGTCATTGCCACGCGGGGATGCGCCCACAGCGGGCTGCTGGCCGGGAGCGGCTCTTTATTGAAGACGTCAAGCATGGCCCCTTTCAGCTTGCCGCTCTCCAGTGCCTGGAGGAGATCGTCTTCCACCACGTGCACGCCACGCGCCAGATTAAGCAAATAAGCGTTATCCGCCAGCTGGTTCAGCAGCGATACGTTAATGATGCCTCGGGTCTCTGAGGTATTAGGCAGGAGGTTAATCAAGACGCGGGTTCCTTGCAGGAAATCGCTCAGCTCGTTTTCGCCAGCAAAGCTTTTGACGCCAGACCAGGATTTACGGCTACGGCTCCAACAGCGCAGCGGAAAGCCCCATGATTGAAGGCTTTCGGCCACCTTCGCTCCCAGCACGCCCGCGCCAAGAATGCCGATGGTAAAATCTTCGCGCTGATACTCATCCAGCGCCTGCCAGCGGGCCTGCTGCTTCTGGGCTTGATAATCATCAAAGCGGCGGAACCAGTGCAGAACCTGACTCACGGCATACTCCTGCATCTGTAATGCCATGCCGGTATCTTCGAGGCGGAACAGCGGAATGCTTTCAGGGAGCATATCCGGGTGGGCGTTAAGCTGGCTCAGAATAGAGTCAACGCCTGCGCCGAGGGCAAACACGGCTTTCAGGCTACGACCCTGAAGCATTTCAACTGGCGGATGCCAGACCAGGGCATAGTCTGCGGGTTCATTATCGCCCCGCTTCCACTCACGGACTCGGGCATGGGGAAGTGTCTGAGAGAGTTTATCCAGCCAAAATTGCGTATCGAAAGACGGGTGATAGAAGATGATATCCATACTGACTCCAGATGCATTCATGCGATGGTTTAGTTAAAGCGTTATCTATTGATGAGGATAACAAATTTGTTCCAGGGGCAGGGATAAAGGTGGCTGATGATAAAAAAAACAGTTCCTGGATATTTAGAAAGCACGTTGCTTGAAGTTTGTCTAAACGCGCTAAATTCTTGAAAAAGAGGATTGACGGTAGAGCTGGATTTCCCTACATTAGCGCCGTCCCAGCGATGCTGGGAAGACAATATGGTGAGGTGTCCGAGTGGCTGAAGGAGCACGCCTGGAAAGTGTGTATACGGCAACGTATCGGGGGTTCGAATCCCCCCCTCACCGCCATATTTGAAGAGAAGCTCGCATGCAAATGCGGGCTTTTTTTTCGCATGTAGCACCCAGCGGGGGGGATGAGAACTTCCGACCGGGGTTCGACAACGGGAAGTTGCCCGTTGGACAGACCGGAAGCGCAGCGAGCGGGCTGCCCTTTAGGGCGAGCGAAGCGAGTCAATCCCCCCTCACCGCCATATTTGAAGAGAAGCTCGCATACAAATGCGGGCTTTTTTTTCGCATGTAGCACCCAGCGGGGGGGGATGAGAACCTCCGACCGGGGTTCGACAACGGGCAGTTGCCCGTTGGACAGACCGGAAGCGCAGCGAGCGGGCTGCCCTTTAGGGCGAGCGAAGCGAGTCAATCCCCCCCTCACCGCCATATTTAGAGAAGAGCTCGCATGCAAATGCGGGCTTTTTTTTCGCATATAGCACCCAGCGGGGGGGATGAGAACCTCCGACCGGGGTTCGACAACGGGCAGTTGCCCGTTGGACAGACCGGAAGCGCAGCGAGCGGGCTGCCCTTTAGGGCGAGCGAAGCGAGTCAATCCCCCCCTCACCGCCATATTCGAAGAGAAGCTCGCATGCAAATGCGGGCTTTTTTGCATCCAGCATCCGCACCTCACCCCTTCTCAGCGGCATGATGGTAAATAGAATCTTTACGCAGCGTGCGCGACAGTACAGAGGCTACCACGCTGGCGACCAGCACCCCGGGCAGAAGTGTATATTGCCCGGTCATTTCGCAAATCATCAGTGTTGACATGACAGGCGCATGTGTTGTTGCCGCCAGAAATGTTGCCATCCCCGTTAACCCCATCAGTATTGCGATCGTCTGTAAACCCGGCAACCAGAGCCCCCACAGGTGGGCAAATAACATACCTATAGCCATTCCGACAAACAGGGTTGGCGTAAAAACGCCACCCGGCGCTCCGGAGCCACTGCTGGCGATAACGGCTGTTAACTTACACAGGAAAACCAGGGCAATTATCGCAAATGCAGGCGGGGACAGTAGATATCCCTGCACCACGCTGTAGCCATTGCCCCAAACGGCGGGAGTCAGCAGCGATAGCAGGCCGACAAGGCATCCCCCGAGCGCCAGTTGCCAGGGAGGAGAGAGCTTAAGACGTAGAAATAACTGATGGCTTCTCTCCATTAACCAGATAAACAGCGGGCCGCATACGCCAGCCAGCAGACCCGTTACCATCATCAGCCCGTAATCCATTACGTGGAGTTGCCTGACGAGATGTACCGTATAAAGGGGTGCTGGTCCGCCACTCAGCAAATCAGTGGTCAACAAGGCGAGGACAGCGGCAACAATAACTGGCCCCAGCGAAGCCAACATGAGAGTGCCAAAGAGGATCTCAGCGATAAACATACTGCCTGCAAGCGGAGCGTGGTATGCGCTCGCCATCCCGGCAGCCGCCCCACAGGCAACCCATAGTTTCCATTCGCTTTTGGGGGTGAAGCGTTGCGCAAAAAATGATGCCGCTAGCGCCGCCAACAAAATCATAGCGCCCTCCCGGCCAATAGCACTGCCGGTGACCACTACCAGCAACGAGGCCAGTGATTTCACCAGACTTGAACTGTAATCGAATTGGCCATCGCCCATTTCCAGCGCTTCCATATAGTCCGTGGGGGCGTGAGGACGTTGCCGGGTGCAGCGCTGCCATGACCATAGTAAGATTCCAGCCGCCAGCCCGCCCAACATGGGAGTTAGCACTCGACGCCACCACGGCAGCGTACCGGCGGCATTGACCAGGCTCCCGCTGCTGTTACTGAGGAAAAGCGACTCCAGGAGCATCATGGCATGGCGAAACAGGGCAACGGCCAGCGCGGCAACGATGCCGATCAGCATAGCAAGGAGCAAACGGCGAAACATGACCTGTATGTCAGGATAAGCATGAAGACGTTGCATCAGACATCCTTTTCATTTTTTCCATACCCGTAGGGAGGCAGCGATACTGTGTTCTGGCTGACTGGGTTAGACATGATGTGGCCCCACTTTAATCGGGGTCATTTAAGCAAAATATCCTAAGCCATGAAATAAATGTCAGGATGTCATTAAGCCCCCGGCGATCCACCTGCTCACAGCTTAACCGAACGCACGTTAAAGCAGAAATTAAGCTTGACCGTTTTAGCACAACTCCCTATAGTAGCGCCCCGTTGCCCCCGAGAGGAAGGCAGCAAAAACAATACGGTGAGGTGTCCGAGTGGCTGAAGGAGCACGCCTGGAAAGTGTGTATACGGCAACGTATCGAGGGTTCGAACCCCTCTCTCACCGCCACATTTAAAGAAGAGCTCGCATGCAAATGCGAGCTTTTTTTTCGCCTGTCACTTTTCAATGTGTACTTGCCATGTACAGCGCATCCTCTCCTGCTGGCAAACGCATCGGTGCACTGGGATCGTTTGCAACTTGCCAGACCGCTTTTGCCACATCGATAGGCCAGGTTACCCTCGCGCTAGCATCCCCCATGTTATTAAAGATTTGCTCGCTTAGCGCTGCATAATCCGCAGGAATGGTCCCCATGATACGTTGAGCATTTTCGCCAAAACGGGTCTCTGGTGCACGTCCCGGCAGGATGAGGCCCACGCGGATATTAAACGGCTTTAGCTCAAGAGCCAGCGATTCAGTAAACGCATTCACTGCCGCCTTGCTGGCGGTATAAGCTGCGAGTAGCGGGAGCGGTTTTAGGGTAACAGCAGAGGTGATATTAATGATTAACCCTGAACGCCGCTGTCTGAATTGCGGAAGTACGGCCTGGGTCATCGCGATGGTGCCAAGCGTATTTGTTTCAAACACCTCTCTCAACGCCTGCTGGGAAACGCCCTCAAGCGCGTTTAACATTCCGACGCCTGCATTATTTACCAGAACATCTATATCGCCAGCGTCTTCAATGGCACGTGCAATGCTTTGCGGCTGAGTGACATCAAGACTTAAGAGCCGTAAACGATCGCTTTTAGGCAAGAGATCGCGCTGAGGGGTGCGCATTGTCGCAATGACATTCCAGTCGTGCTCAAGAAAATAACGTGCCGTCTCCAGACCAAAACCAGATGAACAGCCGGTGATCATAATCGTTTTCATGTTAACTCCGTTGTTGTTTACCTGTATAAACAATACCCCTGAACAGCTGGACGATATATAATCAAAAATCCGCCATTCTTTAGCAGGAGTCCGGAAATGAGCGATCCGCTCGCAGAAGTTATTGCCATGCTAAAGCTCAGATCGGTTTTGACAAAAACGGTGACGGGCGCAGGCCGTTGGCGAGTCAGTCGTTCAGACGAGGGGCTGTCATTCTATTGCGCAGTACTGGAAGGTTCATGCCGCCTTGAGATTGAAAAGCACGAGCCGCTGACGCTTCACGCCGGTGATTTTATTTTGCTACCTGCGGCTTACCATTTTGCCCTCACCAGCCTTACTCCCCCTGCGGCGCAAACCATTAACACCCCACCGATAGAGGTGGCAGACAGACACTTCAGGGTTGGCGATCCGCTCGCAGCACCTGAAATGCTGGCTCTGGTAGGCCACTGCGTATCTGATTCTTCCGATTCAGGCTTGTTGGTTTCGCTTCTGCCTGAGTTTGTTTGCGTGCGTGATGAAAAACGCCTGGCGCTGCTTATGGGGTTGCTGAAAGATGAAACGCAGGCGCAGCGTGCAGGGAAAGCGTTCATTTTGGCGCGGGTAACTGAATTGCTTTTTATTGAAGCTATTCGGTCTGGTAATGCTCTTATCACGCCCGGGCTGATACGCGGCCTGGAAGATCCCCGTATCGCTCAAGCTATTCGGCTGATACATCAGGATCCAGCCAGGCGGTGGACCGTCAAAGCGTTGGCCAACGGCTGCGCATTATCGCGATCGACGCTGTTTGAACGATTTACAGAAATGATTGGCATAACGCCGATGAGTTACCTTCTCGCCTGGCGAATGGCGTTGGCCAAACAGATGCTTTGCCATACCGGTATCACTATCGCAGCGGTAGCAGAGCGCATTGGCTATGGCTCTGCCAGTGCATTCAGCGTGGCGTTTACCCGGTATGTGGGTACCTCACCGGGAAAATATGCGCAACATTGCGCAGCCAGACCTGGTGATAACGATGCGAATCCAGAGAATTATTACCGCTAAACGACGCCCTAAAAAACAAAGCCCGGTCACCCGGGCTTTGCAATCATATTCTAATCACGCTATTTCATCAGTAGTACGCCTGCAGCGTTCGCTGGCAGAGGGCCGAGCGCACGCAGTCATCTTTGGTAAAGCGGACAACGCCAATCATCTCATCTTCTTCAAAACGTGCCAGCGCATCGCTCAGGCCGGACTGAACGCCCGACGGCAAATCGCACTGGGTGATATCACCGTTAACAATCACGGTCACGTTCTCCCCGAGGCGTGTCAAAAACATCTTCATTTGCGCAGCGGTCACGTTCTGAGCCTCGTCAAGAATCACGACCGCGTTTTCAAATGTACGTCCGCGCATATAGGCGAACGGCGCGATTTCTACCTTACCAATCTCTGGTCGCAGGCAGTATTGCATAAAGGACGCTCCAAGGCGTTTGACCAGCACGTCATAGACGGGCCGGAAGTAAGGAGCGAACTTCTCCGAGATATCTCCGGGTAAGAAGCCAAGATCTTCATCGGCTTGCAGGACCGGACGAGTGACGATAATTCTGTCCACATCCTTGTGGATCAGGGCTTCCGCCGCTTTCGCTGCGCTGATCCAAGTTTTACCGCATCCTGCTTCACCTGTAGCAAAAATGAGCTGTTTACGCTCAATTGCATCGAGGTAGTGCGCCTGAGCTTCATTCCGCGCGGCAATTGGCGAGTTATCACGGCTGTCCCGCGCCATGCCAATTGATTCAACGCCACTCATCTGCACAAGCGAGGTGACCGACTCTTCTTCACGCTGTTTATGGCTGCGCGAATCTCGTCTCAGCACACGTTTAGCTTCACGACGAGCTTTGATCACTGCTTTCTGTCTTCCCATGGATAGCACCTTGAGTTGTAGGTTTACATCACACGCGCCGCTGCCGGCACGATTATGCGCACGAACGTCTGAGGTTTGGCTTCCTTGTAAGCCATGACTTGCTGATGAAAAGACGCGGCAAACCCACCCACTGTGTCATTTGCCACGTCGGTAAATTCAGGTGTTCTGATGAGGAAAGAGGAGATTTTGGCGGTGAGACGATCGCTGTCGGTGGCGTGTTGCCCGTACCGAGCCTGACGGTTTGAATTGAGTGTTTGGCCTGAGCCGGATGCTACCATTCGCGATCTCCATAGTGAATCGTTCACTGCCGGGAACTACCGCTGTTGATATAAGTAAAACAAAAATTTTCATAAAAGCAACATTATATTTATCTAAATATAACGTGCCTGCGCCCTCATACCCAGCCAGTTTCTGACATTAATATTACAAATATATAACAGGATCGCGCTCATAGAAAAAAATGATAGTTCTCCCCTGCCCCGCAGGACAGAGGAGAGCGGGCTAGGCCTCAAGCAGCGACTGAGCCAGATAGTGCGGCGTATCCTTGACGCCCGGCAACGCAAAGAAGTAACCCCCGCCGATCGGCTTGATGTACTCCTCCAGCGCTTCGCCGTTGAGCCGCTTCTGCACCGTCAGGAACCCCTTCTCGAGATCGTGCTGGAAGCAGACAAACAGGAGGCCCATATCCAGCTGGCCGGAGTTGGTCACCCCCAACGAGTAGCTGTAGCCGCGACGCATCATCAGATTCACCTCGGTCTC
Organism: Enterobacter sp. C2; assembly: GCF_019880405.1. Lineage (NCBI taxonomy): Bacteria > Pseudomonadati > Pseudomonadota > Gammaproteobacteria > Enterobacterales > Enterobacteriaceae > Enterobacter > Enterobacter sp. C2. The sequence continues at coordinate 1,565,550 of NZ_CP082269.1, read as the reverse complement.
TGGCGTACGCGGGTTGGCAAGACGTATATGGCTGTCGAGAGCAATGACCTCACCCTCTGGATCGCGACTATAGTCCGGCACGTCATGCTCATGTTTCATGCCCAGCGGTGCCCCGCTGTGCTTATCCCGGCCAAAGATAGTCTGCTGCTCCTTGAGCGGCGTACGGTCCCAAAACTCAACGTGGAACTGGATGATGCGTACCGCCTGATAGCTGCCACCTACCGTCCAGGCAGGCTCCTGCTGGTCGGGCGTGACCCAGACCACGCTCTTCATCAGGTTACTGTTTCCACTGTCTGGATTGCCGGTGCCGTCTTTAAAGCCCAGCAGGTTGATTGGCGTCTCTTTGCCTTTGCTGCGCGCCGCGTGATCGGAGATAAACCCTTCCCGCTTCCAGCGGATGCTGAGCAGATCCGGCGTGTACTTAATGATATCGCGCAGGGCATGGATAACCGTATCCCCGGTGTTAGCGCAGATCTGCAACAGCAGATCGCCATGGCACAGGGCAGCGTCCAGGGAATCATTGGGGAAGCGCGTCATCTTCTCCAGTTTGGCAGGACGCTGCGGGCCCAGGCCAAAACGCTCATCGAACAGCGATGCCCCTACCGAGACGGTGATGGTCAGGTTATCTGGCGCAATAAAGCCGCCAAGAATCCCGGAGTCCATTGGCGGTAGACGTGGGTTAGGCGTTTGTGGCGCGGGACCGCCGGTAGTTAAAAACGCAATCCGCTGGGTCAGGAGACGAAACAGCCGCTCCAGTTCAGATTTGTCGCTGGCCAGCACGTCAAACGCTACCAGCATCATTGAGGCCTGCTGCGGCGTCAGGATCCCCGCCTGATGCTCGCCATAAAACGGCTGGGTCTCCATCCGCGCATCCGGCGACAGGGTCCCCGGCGCGCTTGTCGGTTTGGCCGCGTGGGCAACCGGACAGCCGCCCGCCAGTGCCAGCGCGCCACCTAGCGCGCCCATACTTTTTAGTAAACGACGGCGTGAAGGCTCGCTCACGCCGTCCACATCATGCTCTGTCATGCTTAATCCAGTCCGAGTACGCCGCGCAGCTGGGCCAGATCTTCCGCCAGGGTGGTGATCGGTCCTTTCAGCGCCGTGCGATCGGCGTCGGTCAGTTTGTCATAGGTTTCGAAGCCATCTTTGGTGCGATATTTCGCGAGAATGGTATCGACCTTCTTAAAGTTGGCGTCTACCTTCGCCAGCAGGTCGGCGTTGCCTTTCTGCAGCTGCGGGCGCAGCAGATCGACAATTTTCTGTGCGCCGTCGACGTTCGCCTGGAAGTCCCACAGATCGGTGTGGCTATAGCGATCCTCTTCACCGCTAATTTTACTGGCCGCAACCTCTTCAATCAGTCCTGCTGCACCACCTACCACTTTTGACGGCGGGAAGGCCAGCTCGCTGATGCGTTTTTGCAGCTCCAGCACGTCGCTGTTGAGCTGCTCCGCATACTGCTCCATGCCTTTAGTGGAATTATCACCAAACAGCGCTTTTTCGAGACGGTGGAAACCGGTGAATTTCGGATCGGCGGCTTTTTGCTCGTAGTCATCTTCACGGGCATCAATGCTGCCGTCGAGGTCAGAGAAGAGCTCGGCGATAGGCTCAATACGCTCGTAGTGCTGACGCGTAGGGGCATAGAGCGCTTTCGCTTTCTCGATATCGCCCGCCTTCACCGCATCGGTAAAGGCTTTGGTCTTCGCCACCAGCCCCGTCATCTCCTGGGTCACATAAGCTTTATACGCGGTAATAGCTCCGCCCAGGCTCAGCAGTGCGTCACCTTTAGCCGCATCCGCCGTGGAGGCACCTTTGACAATGAGCTTGCCCTTTGGATTGGTCAACAGGCCGCAGGTCATCTCATATTCTCCCGGCTGGAGATTAGCGGTCAGCTTCTGGCTAAAGCCCGGCGCGATGTTCTCCCGCTCTTCAACTACCATGACGCCCTTCAGGATCTCCCACTCCAGCGCTTTCTGGCTGTGGTTGAGGATAATGAACTGTGTCTTGCCCGCGTTGACCGTGAGGTTCATCGGTTCACACTGTTTATCCGTTACCGTAACCTTCACCTGAGGAACATCCGCCGCCTGGGCGTTAAACGCGCAGGCGAGCAGCGCGGCAATACCAACCTGTAAAGCACTACGACGAAAATGCGTTGCCATGACCTTTCCCTTTAAAAGTATGTTGTAACTATTATTGTCACGCTGAGTAAACATCAGGAAGCCCCGGGCGACATCTGCGCCCCTGGGCGCGGCGGCAGCATAAACAGCACCAGCGCCGGAATAAGATAGGCAAACCAGACCACCACCTCACTGACGCTGGGGGCTTCCTGGTAGCCAAAAATGCCCTCCAGCAACGTGCCAAACAGCGTATGGGTGCTCAGGGTGTTGCTGAGATCGAAGGCCACCTGTTGGAAATGGTTCCACAGACCCGCCTCGTGGAAGGCGCGGATCGCCCCCGCAGCCAGCCCGGCGGCCACCAGCAGGATAAACAGGCTGGTCCATTTGAAAAACGCGGCCATGTTAAGGCGAATACCGCCCCAGTAGATCAGGAAGCCGATGACCACCGCCGTCGCCAGCCCGGTGAGAGCCCCCACAGGAGGCCAGATACCCACATCCTGCTGAAACGCCGCCAGCAGGAAGAAGACCGACTCTAGCCCTTCACGCGCCACAGCAAAGAAGACCATCATAATCAGCGCCCAGCCGTGATGATTGCCCTGCTTCAGGGCGTTATCAACGGCCTGCTCAAGCTGCACCTTGACGTTGCGCGACACTTTGCGCATCCAGAAAACCATCCACGTCAGGATCACCACGGCGATGACCGCGACGATGCCCTCAAACAGCTCCTGCTCTTTCTGCGGAAACTCGCCGGTGGTTTCATTGATGATGATACCGAGCGCGAGGCAGAGCGCGGCGGCGAGAAAAACGCCGATCCACATCACACCAATCCAGCGGCCGCGTTGGGTACGCTTGAGGTAGCTGGCGATGAGGCTAACGATCAGCGCCGCTTCGAGTCCTTCGCGTAACATAATGAGAAATGGCACAAACATGCGGTAAACCTTTGAATGTTAATCAGCGTCAAATGATGCAAAGAAAAGTAAATTTCAATGATAGTGATTATCATTACGGCAGCAATAAACACAAGTAATTTCTGCGCGGAAGTTTCTCAGAATGTTACGCCGCACAGGCCGCATACTGGAAGGTGAACCAAAGGTTGGAGTATTGTGAATAAGAAGTGAGAAAAACGCACCGGAAAGCGGCTCCGGTGCGTGTATAACGGTTAGTTTGCTACGCGTGGTTCCGGCTTGGTGTGGTAGTGCGCATCTGCCTCGGCAAAGCGCGCCTGCATGCTTGCTGACGGTGCTTTGTCCAGCAGGCTGAAGAGCACAATACCGATGCTGCCGAAGATAAAGCCTGGAATAATCTCGTACAGGCCCAGCAGCTCAAAATGCTTCCAGACGATAACGGTTACCGCCCCGATGATCATCCCCGCCAGCGCGCCATTACGGGTCATGCGCGACCACAGTACCGAGAAGAGCACCACCGGACCAAAGGCGGCACCAAAACCAGCCCAGGCATAGCTCACCAGACCCAGCACGCGGTTTTCCGGGTTAGCCGCCAGGGCAATAGCCACCAGCGCGACCACCAGCACCATGACACGTCCGACCCACACCAGCTCCGTCTGGCTTGCGTGTTTACGCAGAAACGCCTTGTAGAGATCTTCAGTGATGGCGCTGGAGCAGACCAGTAGCTGGCAGCTCAGGGTCGACATCACCGCTGCCAAAATAGCAGAGAGCAGCACACCGGCAACCCATGGGTTAAACAGCACCTGCGCCAGCTCGATGAACACCCGCTCGGCGTTCTGGTTTACCGCCCCAGCCTGCCCTGGGTTGTTGCTGTAGTAAGCGATACCAAAGAAGCCTACGGCGACCGCACCGGCCAGGCAGAGGATCATCCAGGTCATGCTGATCCGGCGAGCGTGAACGATGGTGTGGTGGGAGTCCGCCGCCATAAAGCGCGCCAGAATATGCGGCTGGCCAAAGTAGCCCAGGCCCCAGCCCAGCAGCGAGACGATAGCCACGAAGTTCAGCCCTTTGAGCATGTCGACGTTTTCAATGCTCTTCTGCTTAATGACCATCAGCGACTCATCGAAGCCGCCCACGGAGACCATTACCATGACCGGAGTGAGGATCAGGGCGAAGATCATCAGGCTGGCCTGCACGGTGTCGGTCCAGCTGACGGCCAGGAAGCCGCCCACGAAGGTATAGATGATGGTTGCTGCCGCACCGGCCCACAGCGCCGTTTCGTAGCTCATGCCAAAGGTGCTTTCAAACAGACGCGCCCCTGCCACAATGCCAGAGGCACAGTAGATGGTGAAGAAGAGCAGGATAACCAGCGCAGAGATGATGCGCAGCACGCGGCTACGATCTTCAAAGCGGCCGGTAAAGTAGTCCGGCAGCGTCAGGGCATTGTTGTTCACCTCGGTGTGCACGCGCAGGCGGCCCGCCACCAGCTTCCAGTTGATCCATGCCCCCAGCGTCAGGCCAATAGCGATCCAGCTTTCAGAGATACCAGAGATAAAAATTGCCCCAGGCAGGCCCATCAGCAGCCAGCCACTCATATCGGATGCGCCCGCAGAGAGTGCGGTTACCAGCGGCCCCAGGCTGCGCCCGCCGAGAATATAGTCGTCAAAGTTTTTTGTCGATCGCCAGGCGACAAAGCCAATCAAAACCATGCCAAATATGTAAATAAGAAACGTCACCAGCATCGGTGTGCTCATTGCCATTCAAAAGTCTCCAGATCTCTTCGTCAGCAAACGTCATATCTGCTGCACTGACCTTTACCGGAACGGGGAAAAGGTCTCGTTGTTGTATTGGGCGACCGTATCCTGCCGGAAGCGATTTCTAACCACAATCGATTTAACATGGCATTCACATGAATTACATCCCCGTTACGATACCATTTTCTAATAGGTTGCACTCGCTCACGCTTTGCAAGGTAACACCGTGCAAAAGTGTTAATAACCGCATGGTTCCTGGCTTTTCAGCATGCTAGCGCTGATTCTGAGAGCGGGATCTCTTTTAACAATCCATTCATTTTTCAGCTTGCTGGCCGCGTCACAATTAACATGGTTGCACAAAGTTGCAACATGGTAGATATTCCTCGCTAACGAGTAGAGTGACGATAATAACGAGGAGTAGATGCATGGGTAGCACCACGATGGGGGTTAAGCTTGATGACGCCACGCGGGAACGTATTAAGCAGGCCGCGACGCAGATCGATCGCACGCCGCACTGGCTGATTAAGCAGGCCATCTTTAACTATCTCGAGCGCGTTGAGAGCGGTGACGCGCTGCCGGAGCTACCGGGCCAGACCAACGGTACAGAGAGCGAGCAGGCCGAGATCAACGTACCGAAAGACGAGCCGCATCAGCCCTTCCTGGAATTTGCCGAGCAGATCCTGCCTCAGTCCGTGAGCCGCGCGGCCATCACCGCCGCCTGGCGTCGTGCGGAAACCGACGCCGTCCCGATGCTGCTGGAGCAGGCGCGCCTGCCAGAGCCGGTGGGCGAGCGGGCGCAAAAGCTGGCCTACCGCCTGGCGGAAAAGCTGCGTAACCAGAAAACCGCCACCGGCCGTGCAGGGATGGTGCAGAGCCTACTCCAGGAGTTCTCTCTCTCCTCCCAGGAGGGTGTCGCCCTGATGTGCCTGGCCGAAGCGCTGCTGCGTATTCCGGACAAGGCCACCCGTGACGCGCTGATCCGTGACAAAATCAGCAACGGCAACTGGCAGTCGCACATCGGACGCAGCCCCTCGCTGTTTGTTAACGCCGCGACCTGGGGCCTGCTGTTTACCGGCCGCCTGGTGTCTACCCATAATGAAGCCAGCCTCTCGCGCTCGCTGAACCGTATCATCGGCAAGAGCGGCGAGCCGCTGATCCGTAAAGGCGTCGACATGGCGATGCGCCTGATGGGCGAACAGTTTGTTACCGGTGAAACCATTGCCGAGGCGCTGGCGAACGCGCGCAAGCTGGAGGAGAAAGGGTTCCGCTACTCTTACGATATGCTGGGCGAGGCGGCGCTGACCGCTACGGATGCGCAGGCCTATATGGTCTCCTATCAGCAGGCGATCCACGCCATTGGTAAAGCCTCCAACGGCCGCGGCATCTATGAGGGTCCGGGGATCTCCATCAAGCTGTCGGCGCTGCATCCGCGCTATAGCCGGGCGCAGTATGACCGGGTGATGAGCGAGCTCTATCCGCGCCTGAAGTCCTTAACCCTGCTGGCGCGCCAGTACGATATCGGGATCAACATCGACGCCGAAGAGGCGGACCGGCTGGAGATCTCTCTCGATCTGCTGGAAAAACTCTGCTTCGATCCGGATCTGGCGGGCTGGAACGGCATCGGCTTCGTGATCCAGGCCTATATGAAGCGCTGCCCGTTTGTCATTGACTACCTGACCGATCTCGCCTCCCGCAGCCGTCGCCGCCTGATGATCCGTCTGGTGAAAGGCGCCTACTGGGACAGCGAAATCAAACGCGCCCAGGTTGAGGGGCTTGAGGGCTACCCGGTCTATACCCGCAAAGTCTACACCGACGTCTCCTATATCGCCTGTGCGAAAAAGCTGCTCAGCGTACCGAATCTGATCTACCCGCAGTTTGCGACCCACAACGCCCACACCCTGGCCGCCATCTACCAGCTTGCCGGGGAGAACTACTATCCGGGCCAGTATGAGTTCCAGTGCCTGCACGGCATGGGCGAACCGCTCTATGAGCAGGTGGTAGGCAATATTGCCGACGGCAAGCTGAACCGCCCCTGCCGTATCTACGCTCCGGTTGGCACCCATGAGACGCTGCTGGCCTACCTGGTCCGCCGCCTGCTGGAGAACGGCGCGAATACCTCCTTTGTTAACCGCATTGCCGACACCACCCTGCCTCTTGACGAGCTGGTGGCCGATCCGGTGAGCGCCGTTGAAAAACTGGCGGCTCAGGAGGGTCAGATTGGCCTGCCGCATCCGAAGATCCCCCTGCCGGTGGATCTCTATGGCGAAGGCCGGGTGAATGCCGCCGGGCTGGATCTGGCGAACGAGCACCGTCTGGCATCGCTCTCCTCTGCCCTGCTGAACAGCGCACTGCACACCTGGCAGGCCGGGCCGCTGCTGGAGCAGCCGGTAGAGGATGGCGAGATGGTTGCCGTGATCAACCCAGCCGAGCCGAAAGATATTGTCGGCTACGCACGGGAAGCGACCTCTGCGGAAGTGGAGCAGGCGCTGGAGAGCGCGGTAAATACCGGACCTATCTGGTTTGCCACCCCGCCCCAGGAGCGCGCCGCCATTCTGGAACGTGCTGCCATGCTGATGGAGGATCAAACCCAGCAGCTGATCGGTATCCTGGTGCGCGAGGCGGGTAAAACCTTTAGCAACGCCATTGCCGAAGTGCGCGAAGCCGTTGATTTCCTGCGCTACTACGCCGGTCAGGTGCGGGACGATTTCGACAATGAGACCCACCGCCCGCTGGGCCCGGTGGTCTGTATCAGCCCATGGAACTTCCCGTTGGCCATCTTCACCGGACAGGTTGCGGCGGCTCTGGCGGCAGGTAACAGCGTGCTGGCGAAGCCAGCCGAACAGACGCCGCTGATTGCTGCCCAAAGCGTAGCCCTGCTGCGAGAAGCGGGCGTGCCTGCTGGCGTGGTTCAGCTTCTGCCGGGCAGGGGCGAAACCGTTGGCGCGCAGCTGACCGCCGACAACCGCGTGCGCGGCGTGATGTTCACCGGCTCGACAGAAGTCGCGACCCTGCTGCAGCGCAGCATTGCTCCGCGCCTCGACGCGCAGGGTCGTCCGACCCCGCTGATCGCCGAAACCGGCGGTATGAATGCCATGATCGTTGACTCCTCGGCGCTGACCGAGCAGGTCGTGGTCGATGTGATGGCCTCGGCGTTTGATAGCGCGGGCCAGCGCTGCTCGGCCCTGCGTCTGCTCTGCCTGCAGGAGGATATCGCCGATCACACGCTGAAAATGCTGCGTGGCGCGATGGCAGAGAGCCGAATGGGTAACCCTGGCCGCCTGTCGACGGATATCGGTCCGGTGATCGACGCCGAGGCGAAAAACGCCATCGAGCGCCATATTCAGGCGATGCGAGCCAAAGGCCGTCCGGTGTTCCAGGCAGTGCGCGAAAACAACGAGGATGCGAAGGAGTGGCAGACCGGTACCTTCGTTGCGCCAACCCTGATCGAGCTGGACAGCATCGACGAGCTGAAAAAAGAGGTCTTCGGTCCGGTGCTGCACGTGGTGCGCTTCAGCCGCAGCCAACTGGATGAGACGATCCGCCAGATCAACGCCTCCGGCTACGGTCTGACCCTGGGTGTGCATACCCGTATCGACGAAACCATTGCTCAGGTTACCGGCAACGCCTACGTCGGCAACCTCTATGTCAACCGCAACATGGTGGGCGCGGTAGTAGGCGTCCAGCCGTTTGGCGGCGAGGGGCTCTCGGGCACCGGGCCTAAAGCGGGCGGGCCGCTCTATCTCTACCGCCTGCTGGCAAGCCGACCGCAAAATGCGCTGGGCGTAACCCTGGCACGTCATGACGCGGTGCGTCCAGTGGATGCCCGACTGCGCAGCGTACTGGCTCAACCGCTGGAGGCGCTGAGCGCGTGGGCTTCCAGCCGTCCTGAACTGGTGGAGCTCTGCCAGCAGTTTGGCGAGCAGGCGCAGAGCGGTACCCAGCGCCTGCTGCCTGGCCCTACCGGCGAGCGCAACACCTGGACGCTGCTGCCGCGTGATAGCGTGCTCTGCATGGCGGACAACGAGCAGGATGCGCTGGTACAGCTGGCTGCGGTGTTGGCGGTGGGCAGCAAAGTGCTATGGCCAGAGGATGGGCTGCATCGCGATCTGGCGAAGCAGCTGCCGCCTGCGGTGGCAGAGCGCATCGCCTTCGCCAAGCCGGATACGCTGCTGACTCAGGCGTTTGACGCGGTGATCTACCACGGTGATTCCGACCAGCTGCGGGCGATCTGCGAGCAGGTTGCCGCCCGCGACGGCGCGATTATCTCGGTGCAGGGCTTTGCACGAGGCGAAACGGCGATCGTGCTGGAGCGTCTCTATCTGGAGCGCTCCCTGAGCGTCAATACCGCCGCAGCCGGAGGCAACGCCAGCCTGATGACAATCGGGTAATGGTGTAATATTCCCCGATAGCGCTACGCTTACCGGGGATACAGTGTAACCGTGGGCCGGATAAGCACAGCGTATCCGGCTTTTTCATTTGGAGGCAAAATGAAACCTTTATTTATTGCAGGCGTGGCTTTGCTGTTAAGCACCGGCGCGCTGGCGGACGAGTGTGACAATGCCAGCACCCAGTCCGATCTAAACAGCTGTACCGCGCAGCAGTATCAGGCAGCGGATAAAAAGCTCAATGAGACGTATCAGGCCGCCATGCAGCGGGCCGCCGCACCCCAGCGCGAGCTGTTGAAGAAGGCACAGCAGACGTGGATTAGCGTGCGCGACGCCGACTGCGCGCTGATCGCTTCAGGTACCGAAGGGGGAAGCGTGCAGCCGATGATCCATAACCAGTGCCTGCACGATAAAACTGCCGAGCGCGAAGCCTTTTTGGCCTCGCTGATGCAGTGCGAAGAGGGCGATCTCAGCTGCCCACTGCCGCCCGCGAATTAACCGTGTAACGCTACTCTTCGTTTAACGACGCCGTCGCCGACGGCGCTTTTTTTCTGCTGAGCTTAAGCTCGCTCACCAGCACCCCAAGCACAATTAGCGCCCCACCGAACAGCGCCAGCAGCGGCAGACGTTCCCCTGCCAGACGTCCAAAAATACCCGCCCACACCGGTTCGCCGGTATAGATCACCGTTGCCCGCGTTGGGGATACGCTGCGCTGGGCCCAGTTCATGGTGACCTGAATAATCGCGCTGAAGATACCCAGCCCGGCGGCCACCAGCAGCAACGCAGGGGAGAACGACGGTACGGACTCGCCCGCCGGACCTGCGGCGGCAAAGGCCACCACCGAGGCGGTAGCTAGCTGAATGACGGTCACCCGCCGGATATCCACCTTGCCCGCCCAGGCGCTGATGAGAATTATTTCAGCGGCAATGGCGACCGCGCTGACCAGGGTGATCCACTCCCCCTCCCCCATCGCCAGCATGTTACCCTCCGGCCCCGCTAGCAAGACCAGTCCGCCAAAGGCCAGGGCGATGCCCACGCAGGACATCAGGCCTGGCAGCCTGCCGAGGCAAAGCCACTGCAATAGCGGCACCAGTGGCACGTACATCGCCGTAATAAAAGCGGACTTGCTACTGGAGATGGTTTGGAGTCCCCAGGTTTGCAGGCCATAGCCGAAGGCGATAGAGACACCGATGGCCACCCCGGCCTTGATCTCAAGCCAGGTTATGCCGCGCAGCACCTTAAGGGAGAGCAGCGCAACCGCAATAGCCGCCGTGGCAAAGCGCAGGCCGACAAAAAAGAGTGGACCGCTCAGGGTCACCGCGTACTGAACGGCCAAAAACGTGCCGCCCCAGAACATTGTGATGAGGATCAGGAGTGCCTCTTGCGGCTTAACAGAGAATTTATAGCGAGAGAAAAACGGGGTCATTTTACCACCAGCCCAGGACGAAGCCCCGTAGTGTGCGATGGTAGAGAAGTCAGTTCAACGATTTGGCAGAAAAAAGGCATAAAAAAACCGCCGGGCGAACCCGACGGCGGGACAAACGTAAGAGGTCATACTATGAACTTATCTTACGTTGCGATGGTACTCGCATTTAGCGGTTATTGCCGCCGCCCTGGCCGCCACCACCATGGCTACTTTTGCCCCCTTTTTTGCCAGCTTCGGATGCGCGCTCAGGGTCGTTTTTGAAGTTACCCCCGCTGTGCTGGCCACCTTTACGACCTGCTTCTGATGCTTTTTCACGATCTTCTGCGAAGTTACCAGAACCACCACGATGTTCTGCCATTTCTGACCTCCAGAATCAATACATTAGACATCATACTGCATTCAGTAAAAGAGAATTCTTTCACCTCACGGCGTGTAAAAAGTCGATATTTCGTCGCCGCGTAGAAATAAGCCTAGTGCAACCGACATCGACGGCCAGCAGACAGTAATATTCTGCAACAGGATATCAGGCAAAAGTAGGATTTCCGCACCCTTCAATTCATAAGCCTTTCTTATATCTTGCGAAATGGAGCGGGTCAAAAGTGTGTCAATTTACTACAGCCTGTTAGCTCGCATACATCGGCGGGTTCTATGCCCGCCGTTCACTACGCAAACCAAGGGTTAGTGATTATTTTTCAACACTTTAATGGTATATCTGCCATCTGCTTTGCGATACGCGCCGTGAATATCAGTCTCAAATCCAGGATAGTGTGAGCCGATCTCGCAGAGCATCTGGATAAACTCCAGCACCGGACGGTTTTCTTCCGTTAGCATCTCGCCCGGCATAACCAGCGGTACCCCCGGCGGATAGGGCAGGATCATATTGGCATTGACGCGACCAATCATCTCATCAATGTAGACCTCCTCAATATCGCCGTTTATCTCTTTCTGCCACGCGGCCCACGGGTTCATCACCATCTTTGGTAATGTCTCAAAGGCGCGATACATCAGCTCAGGCAGATTATGTTTACTGATCACCTCGTGCATACCCTGGGCCAGCTCCTGAATACGCATCTCCTTATAGAATTCAGGATCTAGGGCATAGAGCGCAGGCATCATCTCTTTAATACGCTGGTTACTGTCGTACTCGCGCTTGAAGTCGGTCAGGGCGCGCAGCAGGCTCAACGCCTTGGTTTCATCAATCCCGATGCTGAACAAAAATAGCAGATTGTAGGGGCCGGTCTTCTCAACAACGATGCCATGATAGTCGAGGTATTTCGAGACGATCCATGCTGGAATACCGCGCACGGTCATTTCGCCCTGCTTATTCATTCCCGGCGTTAACAGCGTCACCTTCACCGGATCCAGATGCATATGGTCGTCATCGATATTCCTGAAGCCGTGCCAGCTATCCTCCCCTTTCAGCGGCCAGCACTCGGTGGTGCTGATATCCTCAGGCTGCCAGACGTCAAAGAACCAACCGTCGCTCTCGGCGCTAAGCTTTTTGATCTCCTGACGGAAGGAGATAGCGCGATCGATAGCGTCCTGCACCAGCCGTTTACCCGCGCTCCCCTCCATCATTGCCGCCGCGGTCTCAATGGAGGCGACGATACCGTAGTGAGGCGAGGTGGAGGTGTGCATCATAAAGGATTCGTTAAACGTCTCCTCGTTAAAGTCGCCCTTTATATGGATCATGGACGCCTGGGAAAATGCCGCCAGCAGCTTATGAGTCGACTGCGTTTCATAGATCACCTTACCCTCTGTGCGCTCGCCGCTCATGCCGCACAGCCCTCTGTAGATAGGGTTGAAATTGGTATAGGGCACCCAGGCGGAATCAAAGTGGATCGAGTTCACCTCCAGGTTTTGCTTGATATAGTCGGTGTCATACAGCAGGCCGTCGTAGGTAGAGTTGGTGATCACCGCATGCACCGGCCAGCTGGCCCCTGGCGTACCGTCAATCTTCTTCTGGATCGCCCCACGTGAAAACTCGCTCTGCGGAATGCCCCCTAAAATGCCGAAGGCGTTACGGGTAGGCCGCAGGTAGATCGGCGTGACGTCGCTCATCATCAGCAGATGCGTCAGGGATTTATGGCAGTTACGATCGATCAGCACCGTGCTTTTCACCGGCGCGGAGTACATGCCGACAATTTTATTGGCCGTAGAGGTGCCGTTGGTCACCATATAGCTGCGTTCGGCGTTGAAGGTCCGGGCGATATACTCCTCTGCATCTTTGTGAGGACCAGAGTGATCCAGCAGCGACCCTAGCTCCGTCACCGATACCGAGATGTCCGACTTCATGGTGTTGGCACCAAAGAAGTCGTAAAACAGGCTACCCACCGGGCTCTTCTGAAACGCGGTTCCCGACATATGGCCGGGCGTACAGAAGGTATATTTTCCAGCGTTAACATAGTTAAAAAGCGCCTTCGTCAGCGGCGGCAGAATGTTATCGTAATAGGCTTCCGTCACCTGCTGGATTTTATTGGCAATATCGCAGGCAACGTCGAGGGCGTACTCAAAAAAATGAATGTTGGCGTCTAAGTCACGCAGCGTCAGATCGAGCGCGTTGTTCGTATTGGCAAACATATAGATCGGGAGCCGATCGTTAAGCGCGCTGATCTGCTGAGTAAGACTGAGGTTATAGCTATCCCAATCAATCACTACGCCACATATTTTGGCGTTATTGTTAATGAGCCCCAGCAGATCGTCGGCATCCTCGGGATAGAGAATACGGAAATCCATGGCATTTAAGCGCTGGCCCAGCTCCTGCAGTGCGGTCTCTTTAAAAATAACGCCAGGGTGATTCATTATTGCTATGGTCTTCATCTTAATATCCTTATTTATTTATCAGTGTGTGTTTGTCTTGCTTATCAATAAAAATTCCCCAGAATGACCAGCCCGCAAAGGTGGTAAGCGCGCCGAGCATCATCGCCTCTTCGCCAGATGCGTAGAGGGCATAGAAGCTGTAGACGGTGCCAATCACGGCGGTACAGGTATTGATATGGAACTGGGACTTTGTGACCCCGGCCAGGCGCTGCATGGGAATAAGCGCTGCCATTGAGAGCACATAGGGAATTAGGTTGGTAATAACGGCCAGATTAACCAAACTGTTAAACTGTTTATTCAGGGATGGGCTAATGGTCATTAGCGCCAGCAGGGTCTGAATAATACCGAGAATGACCATGCCAACCACGGGTGCGTCGGCTTTCGTGACGCGGGAGAAAATACGTGGGAAATAACCGATATCCGCCGATGATTTAAAAACGCGGCCCACGGTAAACTGCCACCCCAACAGGGAACCAATACAGGCCAGGGTCATCAGCAACATCACGACTTTACCCACAAAGGGGGTAAACATGCTGGCGTAAGCGAGACCAAAAGGCGCTGTAGAGTTCAGCAGGTCGGCATTAGGTACAATGCCGGAGATGACATTCGTCGAGAGGATATAAATAACGGCGCAGGCCAGGGTTCCGCCGAACACGGCAATAGGGACATTCTTTTGCGGATTCTCAACCGCGTCCATGTTGGCGCAGGCTGACTCCAGACCGAGGAATGCCCACAGCGTCATGGAAATAGAGGTAGAGACTGCAGAGAAGAAGCTGCTGTGGTTAGGGTTCCAGGCGCTAATATAGAGCGAGGGTTTGAACCAGAACCAGCCGAAGACGCTCAAGCCGACCACCGGAATAATCACGCCCCAGACGGTCACAGAGCCAATACGCCCGGTGATTTTTGCCCCGCCAAAGTTACAGATGGTGGTCACCCAGATCACGCCGATGGTCGCCAAGCACGCGCCTACCGGCGAGAGCACGACGCCGAGGAGGTCGCTGCCGTAACCCACGGCGGAAATAGCAATGGCAATATTGGCAATTAACAGGCTAATAGCATAGGTATAGTTAGAAATAAAGTTTCCGGACTGACCGAATGCATATTCTGCATAGCCCCCCATGCCGCCGCTCTTTTGACTAAACAGGCCACACTTAGAGAAAGCGAAGGCCAGCGCAAGCGATCCGAATGCCGTGACCAGCCATGAGAGAATAGAGATTGTTCCTACCTCGGCTAATTTCGTCGGCAGCATAATAATTCCCGAGCCCATCATATTAACCGCAGTTAATACGGTGAGCTGGAGCACACCCATTTTATTTCCAGGCTGACTCATAATGCCCTCTTACAGATATAAAAATAGATTGCCAGTAATGATTAATTACTGTCCTGTTGATAAAGCGTCTGTTCTATTGCGCAGAATAATTAACGGCACGGCGGAGTTTATTTTCCGCCTGTGCGTGCCTCTGTTAGTGCGAATCCTTCTGCTTGGCGTAACGACTTGGCCAGATCTGCGCAGGCTCTACGCCAATGGCCTCGGCAATGATGCGTTCTGCTTTCGGATAGGCACGTGAGAGCACGTTTTTTAAGGTGTCCGGTTTGAGACCGGCCTGGATCGACAGTTCACGTATCGAGTACCCGCGCTTGTGAAGCGCGGCGACAATGTCGATACGACACCAGTCCATCTGCGTGGCTTCAACTTTACTCATAATTCATCTAACCTCTTCTTCAACCCTATGGGATAATCCCGAACGCTAATCACCTGGTGATAACGTGGTAGTATCATTGATCTCTTTTGAGATGAATAAAAGCGTTATCTGAAGATTTTGTGATTCTAAACTCGTTTTGTGATCTCTATGAAGATCAGACTACCTACACCGTCGCGGATGGACTAAAAATGGAAGGCGAAGAGACAATTTCATACCGTACAGCCGGGCAGGAGACGCTGGCGGACAGGCTAAGGCTACTGATTGGTAACCGCAGTACCCGGGCGGCGGCCGAAGAGTGGCAGCTTCCCTACTCCACGCTAAATAACTACATCAGCCGGGGAACCGATCCTTCGTTTAACGTGGCAATAAAAATTGCTGAACGGGAGAACGTCTCTCTGGAGTGGCTGGCCTACGGCGGGACCGAGCGTAACCCACGGGAGCTTAAAGAGACCGAGGCGAAATGGCATACCACGCCTAAGCCGGTAGACGATCCGCTGCAGTTTGCCTGGTCAATGGTCTACTCGTCGCTGGATGACAGCGAGCGTGAGGCGCTGCTGCGCGTTATTCATAAAGAGGGTGTGCAGGGGATCATGAGCCATGCCGAAGTATTTGGTCCGCTGGCCCGACATATCGCCTCACTCTCTACCAGCGAAAAAGCCCGGTTTATGCAGGAAGCGATGGCCATTATCAATAAGATTAAACGTGACGCCTGAACCGGGTATGTGTTAGCGGTTCGCGTAACCCCAATTAAGATCAAATCGATCTCATTTTAGAGAAAAACGCTTGCTTTTGCTGGTTACCTGGTCGTAGATTGTTGTGAAAACAGCGATACACAAGGAGCGGCCATGAGCGAAGAGAGAGCAGTTTTTGAGCAAGCGTTGACGGGTGAGCAGGAAGTGCGTCGTGAGAAGCTGGCGCAGCTACGCGAAGAGGGGATCGCTTTCCCAAACGATTTTCGTCGAAACAGCATCGCAGACGCGCTTTATGCACGCTATGCAGAGTGTGATACCGCGACGCTACAGGCCGAAAATGTTCAGGTCTCCATTGCCGGGCGCGTAATGTCACGCCGCATTATGGGCAAAGCGGCCTTCATGGTTTTGCAGGACTGCGGCGGTAAGATCCAAATCTATGCCGCCCAATCCTCTCTGGGGGAGGCGCAGTATCAGCAGCACATCAGACGCTGCGATCTGGGCGATATCATCGGCGTTGAGGGCACGCTGTTTAAAACCCAGACCGGTGAGCTTACCCTGCACGCCAGCCGGATCGTCCCTCTGACCAAAGCGCTACGGCCGCTCCCCGATAAGTTTCATGGCCTGGCGGATCGCGAGATGCGTTATCGCCAGCGCTACGTAGACCTGATCGTCAACGATAGCACGCGACGCACCTTTGTTACGCGTTCAAACATTCTCAGCGCCATTCGCGTCTTCATGCAGGCCCGTGGTTTTCTGGAGGTAGAGACACCAATGATGCAGGCCATTCCCGGTGGCGCATCAGCAAGGCCGTTTATGACCCACCATAACGCCCTTGACCAACAGATGTACCTGCGTATTTCACCAGAGCTCTATCTTAAAAGGCTGGTGGTTGGCGGCTTCGAGAAGGTATTCGAAATCAACCGCAATTTTCGCAACGAGGGCATCTCCGTCCGTCATAACCCTGAGTTCACTATGATGGAGATGTATGAGGCCTATGCCGACTACAACGACCTGATTACCTTTACCGAATCGCTCTTCCGGCACGTTGCCCAGACGGTGCTGGGCACGACGACCGTTCAGTACGGCGACTGGACGTTTGATTTTGGCCGCTCCTTTGACCGCCTGACCATGACCGAGGCGATCCTCCGCTACGGAGAGGGCATTGTCGCTGAGGATTTGGCAACCTCGGGGGCTGCGCGGCGTCTCGCCGAGCGCCTGGATATCAAGATTGAGGCGGGCTGGGGACATGGCCGTGTGATCACCGAACTCTTCGATGCGGTCGCCGAAAAGCACCTTATCCAGCCTACGTTCATTACCGAGTACCCGGCAGAGGTCTCGCCGCTGGCGCGCAGAAACGACGCCAATCCGGACATCACCGATCGCTTTGAGTTTTTCATTGGCGGCAGAGAGATTGGCAACGGCTTCTCCGAGCTTAATGATGCCGAAGATCAGGCCGAGCGCTTTCGAGAGCAGGCGATGGCGAAAGAGGCCGGGGATGACGAAGCGATGTTTTATGATGAGGACTACGTGACGGCGCTTGAGTATGGGTTACCTCCTACCGCCGGGTTAGGTATTGGTATCGATCGCATGGTGATGCTATTTACTAATTCCCCCTCTATTCGCGATGTGATCCTCTTCCCAGCGTTGCGTCCGGTTAAACAGCCATGAATCAGCAAAAAATATGCCCAACAGGAGGAGTGAATTGTGCAGCATTATTATCCACTACAACGTCAATACCGGCTGCCTGTGTACCCTTAATGAAAAAGGAGAATTTACACTTGCCACCACGTTAACGGGTTGCAAAGTATTATCTGGTGATCTCCTGAACAGTAATATGGAGTGTTATGGCCAGACGACGGTGTTTAATGTCACAGCAAACCTCTCACTGGATATCGATATTAAATATCGCACCCGCTCAGAAGCGCATGCGGTAAATTTGTTACAGAAAATGACATAATAAATTACCCGTTTTCTCTGCCTTCCGGGATTAGTTTGCCGCTGTGGCATGCTAATCCCGCTGTAAAATAAGCGCGATCCGATTTGCACTCTCAGCCTGACGGCATATCTTTAACTATACCCTGATGGCAACTGAGGAGTGAAAAGATGGCAAAGGTTCTGGTTCTTTATTATTCCATGTATGGGCACATTGAAACCCTGGCGCACGCCGTGGCTGAAGGCGCAGGAAAGGTGGAAGGCGTTGAGGTAGTGATTAAGCGCGTACCAGAAACGATGCCGCAGGAGCTGTTTGAGAAATCAGGCGGCAAGGCACAGTCCGCCCCGGTCGCAACCCCGCAGGAGCTGGCTGATTACGACGCCATTATCGTGGGTACGCCGACGCGTTTCGGTAACATGTCTGGGCAGATGCGCACCTTCTTTGACCAGACGGGCGGCCTGTGGGCGTCCGGTGCCCTGTATGGCAAGGTTGCCAGCGTATTCAGCTCCACCGGTACGGGTGGCGGTCAGGAGCACACAATTACCTCGACATGGACTACGCTTGCACATCATGGGATGGTGATTGTGCCGATTGGCTATGGCACAAAAGAGCTGTTCGATATCTCTGAAGTTCGCGGCGGTACGCCATACGGCGCGACGACCATTGCGGGTGGCGACGGTTCCCGTCAGCCCAGCGAGGAAGAGCTGGCTATTGCCCGCTATCAGGGCGAATACGTGGCCGGCCTGGCCGTTAAGTTAAAAGGTTAATCCTAACAGGAGAAGTAAGATGCCAAATCAGGAAGCAAAAGCTCATCACGTCGGCGAATGGGCAAGTATCCGTAATACTTCGCCAGAAATTGCCGAAGCCATTTTTGAAGTTGCCAACTACGACGAGAAGCTGGCAGAAAAGATCTGGGAAGAGGGAAATGACGAAGTGCTGATTCGTGCCTTCAAGAAAACTGATGCAGATTCACTGTTCTGGGGTGAACAAACTATCGAGCGTAAAAACGTTTAACTCCCTTGCCTCCCCCGCCTATGCGGGGGAGCGTTAATCTCTTTTTACCAGCCTAATGCTGTTCTGATTGCTCGCCGATAGCACGTATCAATCTGTTCTGGTACCTGTTGAATATAGTTTTTGGCATGTTCCCCCTCCTCTCCCGTCAGGCCCCGCAGATAAGCGATAGCCGCTTCCGGCGTTGGGACTTTGCCCTCAATGTCATCAATGCGTGCCGGCAGTGCCGTCCAGATAATGGCGTCGACGCCGCGCCCGCGGGCCCAGTCCGCGAGCAGCCCTGTGGTCTGAGAAGAGAGCGTTAACGACCCTACGCCATCCACCCGCTCCTCGGGGATCCCCTCCCGCTCACGTAGCGCCTGACACGCCTCGCTAAGAGAGTGGGTTGCCAACGTTGCCCAGAGCACCGGAACAGGCGTGGCGTTAATGCAGATGGCGGTAGCCAGCTCACCGCCGTCGCTGACGCGCGTAAACTCTATGGGCAGCTCAGGACCATCAACGTGCCACTCACTCGCCACAGGCAGAGCGCCCGACTTCCAGACCAGCGATCCCCACCCCAGACAAACAATTTTCATCGATATTGCTCCTGTATATGCTTACAACCCACACTAAAGCTTTAACTATGAACATGATAAAGCGCAACCCGAAACCGACGTATTTTGCTTTACCTTGGCTGGCAAGCCTTCTATAGTAACGCCTGTATATATAACCAGGCTTCGAGGGTAGATGTGTGTTTGTTGAATTAGTGTATGACAAGCGAAACGTGGCCGGGCTGCCGGGCGCGCGTGAAATTATCCTGGACGAGCTAACGCGTCGGGTTCACCGCATCTTCCCGGACGCCGAGGTACGCGTTAAACCCATGCAGGCCAACGGGCTAAACAGCGACGCCAGTAAAAGCGACAGAGAGAAACTGAACCGCATGCTGGAAGAGATGTTTGACGAAGCCGACATGTGGCTAGTGGCAGAATAAAAACCGCTTCGGCGGTTTTTTTATATATGGCATACTTAACTGCATCACCCTGTTTTAAATATTCACCAGACAAATAAAATTAACTCAACTTATTAATCAGCCACCAGATATCATTTTAGAAATGAGAAAGGATCCGAGATGAAAAAGACAGTACTGACCTGTGCTCTTTTTATTTCCTTTACCACCAGCGCTGCCAGCTTCGACTGCACAAAAGCCAAATCAGCAGATGAAAAGGCAATTTGCACAAATCTTACGCTCAACGACAAAGATGTAGAAATGACAACGACATACCGCCTCCTGCGCGGTCTGTTTGCCATGGGTACACAGGGTGATATGCAGGATGCCCAGCGGGCGTGGCTTAACCATAGAAGGCAGTGTGGCGGCAATATTACCTGTTTAACTAACGCCTATAATAGCCGTTTACAGCAGCTCAACGCGATGTACCTCACTATTAACAAGCCCCTCTAGCGATCCTTTCGGTTAATAGCTGGCAAAAAAGTAACATTATTAAAAAGTGCTGGCACATTGTTACTCGTTGAAATTAATTAGCAAGACTATGGGATGCCATATCCCTGTATTATCGCTGGCGCAAGGAAATGCAGCGCAGCCTCGCTGTGCTTTACCGAAAAAAAATCTTTTAACAAAGGTATTATGATGAAAAAGTTAGCCACGATGCTGGGTGTCTGTACATTATTGGTCTGCGGCGCGGCCAGCGCGGCGAACGGTCAGATTGCGGCAAATGCCAAATCCGCCTGCCAGGATAACCCAACCCAGTGCTCTCAAGCAAAATCAACCGCTAAAGCCACGGCGCAAAAACAGGCCCAGGCGGCGAAAGATGCCTGCGCTAACAATCAGGCCGCTTGCGATAACGCGAAAGCTGACGTCAAAAATGCGGCTAAGCGTTAAGCCTCTCTCCACGCGGCGGATTTTATCTGCCGCACTTTCTGACTGATTTAACGGCTATTAACTATGTCCGAAACAGAATCATCGACCCTAACTGAAGCTATGCTGCTGAACGACGCTATTGCTGAAGCGCTTGAGCGTGCAGGGCTCTGGCGTCGGGCCGCCACCCGCTGGCTGCATATTTTTGATTGCGTTGAGACTGACCGTGCGCGGGAGCGAATTGCGCTGCGCCGTGAAGCCTGCCTGCGAATGGCAAGCAGTAGCGCAGGCAGTGAAGGCGGCCAAAAATGCCATAAGCGTCTCCGCATGCTGCTGGCGACAAAATAGCAGCCTGCATGTACCTCCTCTCCGGCTTCATGTCGTTCATGCCATAGACCGTGATCCTTTTCTCCTTTTAAGAAATTACCTGCGCAAACCGTAGACAGTTTTACAACTCGGCCTTATCGTTAACATGAATAATAAATCATTAATGAATAAATATTCAATGTGGAGAAAACGATGAACGCTACCTTTGTTAAATCCGTACTGCTCGCTTCTATGATCGCTGCTTCCGGTTCGCTGTTTGCTGCTGATAACGGACTGATTGCTATCATTACCCCTTCCCACGATAACCCCTTCTTTAAAGCAGAGGCCGACGGCGCGGCGGCGAAAGCCAAAGAGCTGGGTTACACCACCCTTGTCGCCTCGCATGACGATGACGTAAATAAACAAAACCAGCTGATCGAGACCGCCATCGCCCGTAAGGCGAAAGCGATTATTCTCGATAACGCCGGGGCGGATGCCACCGTCGGGCCGCTGGAGAAAGCCAAGGCCGCAGGCGTTCCGACCTTCCTGATCGATCGCGAGATTAACAAAACCGGCATCGCCGTAGCGCAGATCGTCTCTAACAACTATCAGGGCGCGCAGCTGGGTGCCGAGAAGTTTGCCAAGCTGCTGGATGGCAAAGGCACCTATGTAGAGCTGCTGGGTCGCCAGTCGGATACCAACGCCAGCGTCCGCTCCCAGGGGTATCACGACATTCTGGACGACTACCCAGACATGAAGATGGTGGCGCAGCAGACCGCCAACTGGAGCCAGACCGAAGCTTTTAACCGTATGGAAGCCATTCTGCAGACGAATCCAGACATCGTTGGTGTGATCTCTGGCAACGACACCATGGCGTTAGGGGCCGAGGCCGCGCTGAAGGCCGCCGGTAAGACCAATGTTATCGTCGTTGGCTTCGACGGCAGCGACTACACCCGCGACTCCATTATTAACAAAGGCAATATCAAAGCTACCGTTTTGCAGCCGGGCTGGGAGCAAGCGCAGATGGCCGTTGAACAGGCGGACTACTTCCTGAAAAACGGCAAAGCGCAGAAAGACGAAAAACAGCTGATGGATTGCGTCCTGATCGATGAGTCAAACGCTAAAAAACTCAACATGTTCAAACTCAGCGAGTAAGGCGGAGGCGCTATGGGCGTAAAACAATGGGGTATCGCGCTGATAGGGTGCACCACCCTGTTGCTGACGGCCTGCACGGTGGTGGATCTGGATGAAAACGGCAAGCCAATCATGCCTGTCGATCCAAATGCGAAACAGAATTTCGACAATCTGACCCCGCAGCAGATCGCGCAACAGACCTGGCAATCCCGCGTTATGGATGCCGCTAACCAACATGCGCTGGACGCCAGCGCGTTTGCCAGCCAGCTGAAAGCCGCCAGCGGCGCACCCAGGAGCGTTTTTGTTCGCCTGACTAGCCAGGTGACCGCCGTCGATATCAGCAACGCGCGCGAGCAGAAGCTGACGTTCACGGTCGACAACCAGCCGCTGACAATCCAGCTTGGGCCGGTGATGCGTGGCAACGCCATTCGCGATGCCACCGGCTTTAAGTTTGAAGACTTTACTAACCAGGTGCAGTTCGCCCAGCTCTCTCGCGCCTATAACCGCGAGGCCGCAAAGCATCTGCCGAAAATCGACGCTGGCTGGAGCGGTAAACCCACCACCGTGCTGTTTGCCGTCACGCTGGCCAACGGCAAAGCCCAGGATGCTGCCGCGCTGGATGTTAAACAGGAGGCCCCGTAATGAGCGTTACCCCGGTGGATGACATTATCCTGCGCACGCGCGGTATCTCGATGCTCTTTCCCGGCACCGTGGCACTGGATAACGTTGATTATAACGTCTGGCGCGGCAAGGTTAACGTCATCATTGGCGAGAACGGGGCCGGTAAATCGACGCTGATGAAGATCCTGGCCGGCGTCCAGCAGCCTAGCCTTGGCGAGATCCTGCTGAACGGCGAGCCGGTGCACTTCTCAAGCACCCGTGCGGCGGCGGCCCACGGGATCGGCATGGTGCATCAGGAGCTGAATCTGTTTGAAAACCTTAACGTGGCCGAGAATATTTTTCTTGGCCGCGAACTGCAAAAAGGCGTCGCGCCCATCAATGAAGGTGAGCAGGAGCGCCGCGCCGCCGAGCTGCTGTTGCGCCTTGACCAGCCCATCTCCCCTCGTGAGCTGGTCGGTAACCTCAAGGTCGGCCAGCAGCAGCTGATAGAGATCGCCAAAGCGCTGGCGGAGGATGCGGATATTCTGATCCTTGATGAACCTACCTCGGCGCTGAGTAAAACCGAAGTGGAGATCCTGTTTCGCGTGATCCGCGAGCTGACTCGCCAGGGGGTGACCATCATTTACATTTCGCACCGCCTGGAGGAGCTGATGGCCATCGGCGACGTCATTACCATCCTGCGCGACGGCAAGTTCCAGGCGGAAGCGAAGGTAAAAGATATCGACGTGCCGTGGATCGTCCGCGAGATGCTTGGTAGCGATCCGGTGAGCAACTTTCTCGAACCAGGACGCACCTTTGGCCCGCCGCTACTGGAAGCTGAGCATATTACCTGCGTTAACGCGGCGGGCAACACGGTGGTTAACGACGTTAGCTTTAAGGTCCATGCTGGAGAGATCGTCGGTATTTACGGCCTGATGGGGGCCGGACGCACGGAGCTGTTCGAGTGCCTGCTGGGTACCGAGCGCAACTACTTCGGCAAGCTATGGCTCGACAGCAAGCCGGTGCCCCAGCGTCTGGCGACCGCCGATCGCATCCGGATGGGCATGAGCCTGGTGCCGGAAGATCGCAAGCGGACCGGGATCTTCCCTATTTCCTCAGTAGCGAGCAACCTGACCATCGCCAGCCTGTGGCGACGCCTGCAGCGTGGGCTCACCATCGCCAGCAAAGAGGAGGATGCCGTCGTGGCAGGCACCATCGGCGACCTGTCGATCAAGGTCTCCTCCCCGCAGGTAGAGATCCAGGCCCTGAGCGGCGGCAACCAGCAGAAGGTGGTGATTGGCCGCTCGCTGCTGACCAATCCCAGGGTGCTATTTCTTGATGAACCGACGCGGGGCATTGACGTCGGCGCGAAAGCGGATGTGTTTCGCATGATGGTCCAGCTCTCGCAGCAGGGCATCGCGGTGGTCTTCTCCACCTCGGATTTAAAAGAAATTATGGCGGTTTCCGACCGTATTCTGGTGATGTCCGGTGGCAAACTCACCGCCGATATCGTTCGCGATCGGGCCGAAGAATCAGCGCTGGTCACAGCAAGTGCTCAGGGGTTTTAAGATGAAAACAGTCCAATCGGCTACGTTAACACCGCGCGGCGCGGCCTCGCTGTCCCGCGAAAATATCCTGCTTATTCTGCTGAAGCTACGTACCTTTATCGCCCTTTTTCTTATTGTCGGCTTCTTCACGGTGATGGTGCCGGGGTTCCTGTCGGCAGGCAGCATGGTGATCATGATCAAGCATATCGCCATCAACGCCTTCCTGGCGCTCGGGATCACCTTCGTGATTATCACCGCCGGGATCGACCTCTCTATCGGCGCAACGCTGGGCCTGTGCGGGATGATTGCCGGGTGGATGATCACTAAAGGCATCGTGCTGCCAATGTTTGGTATCGCCATCTTCCCCAGCGTCTGGGTGATCGTACCCGTGGTGCTGCTGATCGGCGCCCTGATTGGCGCGGCCAACGGCTGGATCATCACCCGCTACAACGTCGCGCCCTTTATCTGCACCCTTGGCACCATGTACGTCCTGCGCGGGGCGGCAATGTTGACCTCCGATGGACAGACCTTCCCCGGCCTGTCCGGAAACCCGCTGCTGGGCAATACCGGCTTTGATGAGATCGGAGCCGGAACGCTGTTCGGCATTCCGTGGGCGATCTGGATGATGATCGTACTGGCGCTGATTATCGCCTACGTTGCACGCCGCCTGCCCTTTGGTCGCCACGTCTATGCCATTGGCGATAACGAGCGTGCCGCCGAGCTCTCCGGCGTCAAGGTCAAGCAGGTTAAAATCCTGGTCTATATGCTCTCCGGTCTGTGTGCAGCGATTGCCGGGATCGTGGTCTCCGCGCAGCTGGTGGCCAGCCATCCGGCCAACGGCACCGCCTTTGAGATGAACGCTATCGCGGCGGTGGTGCTTGGCGGGACCTCGCTGGCAGGCGGGCGCGGCACCATTCTCGGCACGCTGATCGGCGCTTTCGTGATCGGTTTCCTTGCCGATGGCCTGGTCATGATGGGCGTCAGCGAGTTCTGGCAGATGGTGATTAAAGGCATCGTGATTATCGTGGCGGTTATCATCGACCAGATGCAAAACCGCATGCAGCAGAAAGCCGCGGTGGTGGCGCAGAAAGCGGTAATGGAAGGTAAGTAGCCCCTGCGCATCTTCCCGGGCTTAGCTGCCCGGGAGAGGCGGATCACTTCTTCATCAGGCTGCGGGCGGTGGCGAAGTCGGTAATTAACACATCGATATAGTTTCCCTCCAGCGCGCCGCGAATAGCGTTGCTTTTTTCCAGGCCTCCCGCCAGGGCGATAACGTGCTGGCAGGCGCGCATCTGCGCCAGCTCCATGCCGATAACCGGATCCTCCTCCTGGCTCAGCACCGGGTTACCGGCGGCATCGTAGTAGTGGAGGCAGATATCCCCCACCGCCCCGCGCTCTGCCAGCAGCGTCAGCATCTCTTCGTTGTAGTAGTTACCGGAATTTTTTAGCAACTGAGATGGCTCAAGCTCGCCAATGCCGACGATGGCGACATCCACCTCGTCAAATTTGGCTACCGCTGCCGCCACGTCCGGGCTGTTCACCAGCCGGGCACGCTCCTCCACCGAGTGTTCAATACTCTGGGAGGGCAGCAGCCACGCCGGGCAGCCGAGGTGCGCCGCCAGCTGCTGGGTGAGGATCGTCGCCTGCACGTTGCCGTTGGGGCCAACGCCGCCCAGCAGCTGGATCACCCCTGCCGCCCGGATATTCTGCGGGTGCATCTCGTCCACCATGCAACGAATGGTGCTGCTCCAGGAGGAGATACCCACCAGATCTTCCGGCCGCAGGCGCGTTTCAACATAGTGCGCTGCCGCGCTGCCGATGGCGTGTTTGAGCTGTCCGTTGCTGGCGTTCTCGCCGATATCCACCACGATGGCCTGGCGAATGCCAAAGCGCTCCTCAATGGCCTTCTCCAGTTCGACAAAAATATTGGTCGGTTGGACGACGGTGATCTTAACCAGGCCCTCTTTCTGACAGCGCGTCAGCGCGCGTGAGACAAAAGATTGTGACAGGTGCAGCAGCGAGGCAATTTCAGACTGCTTTTTGTTTTCGCTGTAATAGAGCGTGGCGATCTTCACCAGCAAGCGTTGTTCATCCTGCTTCGACATAGCGTTCCCCTTGATTTTCTATCTGTTATTTTTATGCATACCTGAATAGATAACAAGCACGCCTTGCTTTCGCTTGCTGAACCAACTGTGATCGTTTTCTCCTTTCTCAGAAAATAGCCTATGCGCGTGGTGACAAAGGGAAAAGTAGCGCATATCTTACTCTAATGAATAATAAATCATAAATGAATATATATTCAAGCCGATTACTGGAGAGAGAGCAATGTCCCGAATTCCGCAGAACCTGACCATGGGCGTTATTATTGGTAACCGGGGATTCTTCCCCAGCTATCTGGTAGCCGAAGCGCGCGAGCAGGCCACCGCGCTCTTTGCCCGCCTGGGCATTAACACCATTATGCTGGATGAGACGCAGACCGAGCTAGGCGGGGTTGAAACCCGCCAGGATGCGAAGATCTGCGCCGAGCTGTTTCGCGCCCATCGGGATGACATTCACGGTGTGGTGGTGCTGCTGCCTAACTTTGGTGATGAGAAGGCGGTGGCGGAGACCCTGCGTCTTTCGGGCCTCAACGTGCCGGTGCTGATCCAGGCCGAAGAGGACAACCTCGATAAAATGGGGCTCGCCACCCGCCGGGACAGCTTCTGCGGCAAGATCTCCCTTTGCAACAACATGCGCCAGTACGGTATCCCCTTTACGTTAACCACTCAGCATGTCTGCGCTCTCAGTGGCGAGGTGTTTGAAAAAGATCTCCGTCGCTTCGAGCAGATTTGCCGCGTGGTGAGCAGCATGCGCGGCGTACGCGTTGGGGCCATCGGCGCGCGACCGGCGGGGTTCAACACCGTGCGCTACAGCGAGAAGCTGCTTGAGCGGCTGGGCATCGCCGTGGAGACGCTGGACCTTTCCGAGGTCTTTACCCGGGTTAAGCAGCTGCGCGATGACGATATCCGCGTCGATGAGAAGCGTCGCCTGCTGCTCGACAACGCCGATGCCAGCGGCATTCCGGCAGACAAAATTGTCACCATGGCGAAGCTGTTTGTGGTGATCAGCGAGTGGGTGATTGCTAATGATATCGATACCACCGCCATCCAGTGCTGGACCTCACTGCAGGAGAACCTGGGCATCAACGTCTGTTCGATCATGAGCATCATGTCTGGACAGCTGATGCCCAGCGCCTGCGAGGTGGATGTGATGGGGGCGCTGTCGATGTACGCCCTCGCCAGCAGCAACATGAGCCCCGCCTCAATTGCCGACTGGAACAACAACTTCGGTGACGATCGCGACAAATGCGTCCTGTTCCACTGCGGCAACTTCGCTGCGGCCAGCCTTGAGGATCCGCATATGGGCACCGCGGACATCATTGGCACCACCGTTGGGAAGGAGAACACCTGCGGGGCGGTGCATGGTCGGCTGAAGAGTGGCAATCTGACCTACTTCCGCCTGAGCACGGACGATCTCACCGGCGAGATCAAAGCCTACGTCGGCGAGGGCCAGTCGGTGGACGATCCGCTGGATACCGTCGGCTGCCGGGCGGTGATTCAGGTTCCGCACCTGGAGAACCTGCTGGCGTGGATCTGTCGCAACGGTTTCGAGCATCACGTCGCCATGAACCACTCCGCCAGCGCCGAGATTTTGCAGGAAGCCTTCACCCGCTACCTCGGGGTCAGCACCTATCTGCACCGGTAGGAGTCAGGATTATGCCGGGCGGCAAAGAGGAAGGTACTGAATACTCATCGTGCCGCCCGCTTCTCTCTGTACTTTTGCCTTCACCTTCCAGCGCTTCTCTATCTCCTCCGGCGTGAGCACTGCCTCTGGCGCGCCCACGCTGACCACCCTTCCCCTCTCGATCACCACCAGCTGCTGGCAGTAATTTGCCGCCAGATTGAGATCGTGCAGAGCAACGACCACCGTCACCGGAAGCCGGGAGATCAGCCCCATCAGCTCAAGCTGGTGATGAATATCAAGATGGTTGGTGGGTTCATCCAGCAGCAGAATCTCTGGCTGCTGGGCCAGGGCTCGGGCAATCTGGCAGCGTTGCCGCTCCCCACCGGAGAGCTGACGCCATACCCGGTGGCGCAGGCCGGACAGCTGCATCAGATCCAGTGCTTTTTCAACGGCGGTACAATCGCTGGCCTCCAGAGCGCCAAACGTCCGGCGGTGCGGCGTACGTCCGAGGCAGGCAATCTGCTCCACGCTCAAATCCCCGTCGGCTTCCGCATGCTGGGGCACGAAGGCCATCCGGCGCGCCAGCGACTTTAGCGGCAGCGTATTTAAGGGATCGCCATTGAGACGAATACGCGGTTTTAGCCCCGGATAGAGTCCAGCCAGGCAGCGCAGCAGCGTCGACTTGCCCGAGCCGTTGGGGCCCAGCAGGCCGATGGTCTGGCCCCCTGCCAGCGCCAGGTTGACGTTAGTAAGGATTTTCCGTGACTGGAGGGTAACCTCCAGCCGTTCAGCGGTCAGGGTCACTGATTTTTCTCCCGGCTCCGGTACAGGAGCACAACAAAGACCGGCGCGCCTACAAGGGCGG
The DNA here is from genome assembly GCF_019880405.1 of Enterobacter sp. C2. Lineage (NCBI taxonomy): Bacteria > Pseudomonadati > Pseudomonadota > Gammaproteobacteria > Enterobacterales > Enterobacteriaceae > Enterobacter > Enterobacter sp. C2. The sequence goes on along the minus strand of NZ_CP082269.1, from coordinate 1,536,780 downwards.
TTACCACGCCGATGGGCAACACTTGATGCACAATCAGCGTCCGCGAGATAATATCGGCAACGATCATAAAGTGGCTGCCGATCAGAAACGCCACGGGCACCGTGATGGCGTGGCCCGTGCCGGTGAGCATCCGCGTGACATGGGGAATCACCAGCCCGACAAAACCAACCGCGCCAATGGCGCTGACAATATTGGCGGTGATCAATGCCGTGGTCAGCAGTAACGCAATCCGTACGAAGGTGACCGGGATCCCGAGGGTAGTCGAGACCTCGTCACCGAAGGTAAAGGTGTCGAGCGCGCGTGCAAAACGGATAACAACCAGAAACCCCAGCAGCGTCACCCCCATGCTTAGCAGCGCATCCGGCCAGCGCACGCCGCTTAAACTTCCCAGCAGCCAAAACATCACGCTGCGCGACTGCTCCGCGTTAGCCGAGGTGCTGACCACGTAGGCAGTGAGGGCGTTGAACAGCTGGGTACCCGCGATGCCCGCCAGCAAAATACGCGGTGGGCTGTCGCTCATTCCCCGGGTGATCAGCACAATCAGGCCAAACGCCAGGCACGCGCCGACGAATGCCCCACCGCTGACGCTCAGAGCACTGCCGCCGATACCTAGCAGCATCACACCCACTGCTCCCAGCGATGCGCCTGCGGAGATACCCAGCAGATAGGGTTCCGCCAGCGGGTTACGCAAAATGGCCTGCATCACCAGCCCACAGAGCGCCAGGCCACCGCCGCTGCACGCGGCCATTACCGCCCGGCTCATCCGGTACTGCCAGACGATCCCGGCTTCAAGCGCAGAAAGCGGAAAGGCAGTTAATCCCAGACCGTTACTGATAGACTTTGCGGTATCGATAAACGAGACCGGCATATCGCCAATCGTTGCGGCCAATACCAGCATCAGCGGTAGCCCCGGTACGCAGGCTAAAATAAGCGCGGTGATGCGCCATCTCGGTAACGCATGACTCATGGCTTATCCCGATCTGCCGCCAGCCTGTCACCAATCAGCTCAACGGCGTCGACGTTCCTCAGGGAGGGATTGAGAGACATCGCAGGCACCACGATAATACGGTTGTTTTTCACGGCAGGGAGCACCTTCGTCACCGGATCGCTACGCAAGAACTGCTCTTTAACCGCCACATCGTCCGCCGGGTAGAGACGACGCTCCATATCGGCAATGACGATAATATCGGGCTGCGCGCGGGCAATAGACTCCCAGGTGACCGCTGGCCACTCATCCTTCGACTCAATAATATTGGTTAGGCCAAGGGTTTTGCTTATCCAACCCGGCGCACCATAGTTACCCGCCACCCAGGGATCGCCGTTCAGGCGGCTGCTGGAGAACCAGAACACGACCTTCAGCGGATCCTGACGATAGGCAGCGTGCTGCGCATGCGCTATGCGTTCGGCCAGATCCTGATTGAGTCTGCGGCCTCGCTCCGGGACGCCGAAGATGGCGGCAAGCTGGCTTACTTCCTCTTCAATTACCTGCAACGAAAAGGGAACGCTGCGGGCACCGTCGGCATTGGACGTGTCGGTAACATTTTTTCCGATACAGTCAGCGGGCGAGATCCAGGTTTTGATCCCGAGACGGGCAAATTGCTCGCGGGTTGCCACCTCTCCCTGTGGCCCGATATGCCAGTGGTACTGAGCCAGAACCAGATCCGGCCGCTGGGCCACCACGGCTTCAAACGACGGGGAGTTCTCTGCCAGTTTCTTCAGATCCTTTCCCTCCCCGGCGAGCGACTCAGGCAGTTTGCCGAACCATACTGAAGTAGCGCTAATTTTGTTCCCCAGCCCGAGGGCCAGCAGCAGCTCAGTTTCATGCTGACCGACGGTAACCACCTTTTGCGGAGGCGCGGGGAAGGTTTCCGTTACGCCACAGTTATCTACCGTGACCGGAAAAGCGGCGGCGGGCGCGGCGGCGGCAAAGCCGAGCAGCGCGGCGAGCAGAAGCAGGCGACTATTGCGCATCGCCGTCCTCCTCAAACCATGGGTCGATAGGATCCGCGTAATGAGTCCACCGCTGCGGGCCTTCGGCCATCTCCCAATCTGTCAGCAGGGCCGCATCCAGCTGCGCCCGCAGCCGCGCCTCGTCCATCTCCATGCCGATAAACACCAGCTCCTGGCGGGCATCGCCGACGCCCTCAACCCAGTTAGCCATAATAAACTGCAACGACTCCTCATCTTCCGGCCAGCGCTCCCGGGGGATGCTTGTCCACCAGCTGCCCGCCAGCCCCTGACGGGCTATGCCTCCCGCATGAGACCACGAGCCAGCAAACTCTGGTCGGCTGGCCAGCCAGAAGTACCCTTTCGAGCGCACTACGCCCGCGAGTTCGTTTTCCATAACCTGTGCAAAGCGGGCCGGGTGAAAAGGCCGACGGGCGCGATAGGCAAAACTGGTGATGCCATACTCTTCCGTCTCCGGGGTATGCTCCCCGCGCAGCTCTTTGAGCCAGCCCGGCGACTGGGCAGCTTTGGTGAAATCAAACAGGCCGGTGTTCAATACCTCGCTGAGCGGCACCTGACCGAACTGCGCAGTCACTACTTTCGCCCCCGGGTTCAGGGAACGCAGAATAGCCAGCAGCCTACGCTGCTGCTCGTCGCTAATCAGATCGATCTTGTTAATCACCAGCACATCACAAAACTCCACCTGCTCGATCAGCAGATCCACCACGCTACGGGCATCGTCCTCTCCTAACGACTCTCCCCGTGAGTGGATGCTCTCCTCAGAGCCGTAGTCGGTAAGAAAATTAAACGCATCGATGACGGTAACCATGGTGTCGAGACGGGCAACATCCGCGAGGCTTCGCCCCTCATCGTCGGCAAAAGTAAAGGTTTCCGCCACCGGCAGTGGCTCTGCGATACCGGTGGACTCGATCACCAGCTGGTCAAATCGCCCTTCCCGTGCCAGGCGATTCACCTCAATCAGCAGATCTTCCCGCAGCGTGCAGCAGATACAGCCATTACTCATCTCTATCAGTTTCTCATCGGTGCGTGACAGCGCGGCTCCTCCGCCTCTGACCAACGCGGCATCGATATTGACCTCCGACATATCATTGACGATAACAGCGACGCGCCTGCTCTCCCGGTTGTTCAGGATATGGTTAAGCAGTGTGGTTTTCCCTGCACCTAAAAAACCGGAGAGTACGGTGACCGGTAATCTTTTTGTTTCGCCTGTTGTTATCCGTGCTTCTGCCATTTTGTTCACCCTTCATTATTTTGTTAATGTTATAACATAACAATTTAGAGTGGAAAAGAGGATATTAAATTGACATCAATTGTATTTAGATCAATATTTACATGAATGTAACGAGACGGTTATCTTGCTGTATCTAAACCGGACTCTGACTGAAAATAGTGATGATATGGAACACGATGAAATCGAGGCCTGTGGCGTTCCGCCGCAGAGCGAAGCACCTGTAACAGTGGATCAGTTCCTCTGTTTCGCCCTTTACTCCGCTTCTCTGGCCATGACCAAGCTCTATCAGTCACGACTGAAACCTCTGGGACTGACCTACCCGCAGTATCTGGTTCTGCTGGCGCTATGGGAAAAGGATAACGTGACGGTCTCTGAGATTGGCGCGCGCGTGCAGCTCGACTCCGGTACCCTCAGCCAATTGCTGAAGCGGCTTGAAGAGTCGGGATTGATTAGCAGACGGCGTGACGTGGGCCGCGATGAGCGCAAAGTGCTGATCTCGCTCACCGAGCAGGGAGAGGCGTTAAAGATTCGCGCCGCTGGCGTTCCAGCAGACATGATTTCCGTGATGGATACGCCAATTGAAGAGCTGTCTGATCTGACGGTTAGAGTAGCCGCACTGCGGCAGAAATTGATTAATGCTATCCCTTAAGGACGGGTCGGAGTAAACGTTTTGGAAAACTTACAGCTTGAGAGCAGTGACGATATTCACGCGCTGATAGGACAGATGGCGTCACAAATGCTGAAAACCGGTAAGCCGCTGCAGCCACAAAGCATGATGTCATTTCTGCAGGAACAGGCAAAGCGGGCCGCTGACGGCATGCGTAAGCAGGACTACGTTATGGCCATGCGCGCAATCGCCGACAGGGTACGATGATCCCTGCGGCGGACTTCCTGTGGAAGAGAGTGCGGATTGAAGTAACGTTTAAGCTATCAGTGGATTATCTTACTGCTGGGGGGGTATTCACTGCCTGCCTGAACGCTGCCGTACTCCGAGGATTGCGCCATAAGGCTGCTGTGCACTTCAACGACGGCGTTGGTACACGCCTGCTTTCTGAACGCCATTTTCTCTGAAACGGCCATAAGCTGAAGTTTTTCCATCAGGCTGTATGGCGTTATGGGATCGCCTTCGCTCAAAAGAGCAAGAATGGCTTCTCCCAGCACAATATCAGTCAATCTTTTATCATTAAATCTATTCATATCTGTGCCAGTTGCTTCTTTTGCCGGAAATCTAAAACGGTACGACGCTAAACAATTTAGCCCGCAATGTACAGGGGTTTTCATGTGTAACCCCCTGATTTCATCATCGTACTCCCCACAGCGATCGTGCGGCTTTCGTTATGGCGATACCGTGAAACAGATATGCGGGCAAAAAAGGTATCCTCGACAGTGTAGCCTCCCTCCCCGTTTCTGCCAGCCTTAAGAATCATTCTCAGATGAGATCTCGTACCAGAAACCTCACCACACAGCGAGATTGTTCTATGCTGTTCCCACTATTCACCGCAGATTGTGGTTGTTGGTTCGTAAGAGGCACATCCCGCCGTTATCCGCTTATTGGTCAGCTGGCTTTTTCATCGCTTTGGTAAGCATCTCGGCCGTTGCTGGTCGCTCATGGACTGGTCTGGTCGCCATCTCACTGAGATAGGCCTCCAGCAACCGGGTGCGTTTCTGCTCCTCTGCCAGTCGATTACGTTCTTCGCGCCGCTTCGCATAATATGTTTTTATTGTGAACCAGGCTGAAACTGCAGCCTGGGCAATAAAAACATAATCGTGCAAAGAGAGAACGGAAAAAACAGTGAGTATGGATAACAACCCGTGAGGCAGATCGTAACCTTCTTTAAGTTTCATAAGCTGTATTTCCATGTCCGTATAAAATTGATCTCCGGCTCATCTATACCGGTTGCTTCTATATGGAATAACCCCAGCCGGATAACCGTGTGGGATATTTTTGTCGACGCCAGGGTTAACTGCTGACATCGTGGAAATAGTAATCGCGCCATAAATTATCCTTATTAGCGCCGCATTTGCTCAGAAACAGCTCGCGAGGTGTTCAGGCCCGCCGCTGGGTTACGACTCTGGATCGTCTTCCAATATCACTCTATAGCCAGCCATGCTTGCCAGGTCGATCAGTACCTTCAGTGAAGCGACATACTCATCGTCGTAGAGGATCCTGACTGAAGCGATCTTACCGTTTTTGCAGGTGAACAGTACGCGGCCATTCTCAGGAATGTGTCTACCAGCCTCCGTCTTATCGAACATGCTCACCTCCAGATAGCAACACTGTACAAACATACAGTAGTTATACCTTCACCTCCCAATAAGTGCAAATTTTAGATGAGAGGGTATGTACGGCTACGATGAACACAAATATTATTTATGATAATATTATCAAGTAATAAGGCTAACCTTGGCGCTTCATTAATTTTGTGAATAATATGCACTCATGAGAAAGAAAACCCTTGATGCAGCTGAGGCTGACGCAGCCAAACGTCTTCGTGACATTTGGAACGAGAAGAAAGTGACTTTGCGCCTGACGCAAGAGAGGGCCGCAGAGGCTCTTGGCTTTAGCACGCAGGCGTCAATAAGCCACTACCTCAACGGAACGACGCCGCTTAACACCGATGCGACGCTGAAGTTTGCTGCGCTACTGGGGGTCAAGCCGGAAGAGATCCGTCCGGATCTGGCAGAAGCCATGAACTACGTGAGAAAGTCAGGGGAGTATGTTGAGGACCGCACCGGGCCAGGCTGGACGCTGCTGGGCGCTGAGCACATGGAGCTGGTTAACCTGTACGACAGGCTGCCTCAAAGTGAAAAAGAGAGACATTTAGCTGATTTAAAAGAAAAAGTAGCTGGCTTCGACAGGCTATTTAAAGAGCTGCTGGCTACCCGGAAACAGTAATCTGACCTCCCTGCCCCCTGTCCCGGCGCTGGGATTTATTTGCTCTTATTAATCAATAGAATACAATCAATAGTGCCATTGTTAATATATGAGCATTGACCAATAATATTATTTTTACTAATATTAATCATATCAACCCTGCACTCACCCTGCGGCAGTTGCTCAGATAACACGTTCTGACAGCCTGGAAAGACGGGCAATAGTGAGGCATAAACATGACGCGCGATAGCGCTTTCGATCTCCCGTCCATGCTGTAGAAGATCGTAAAAGATGCTGCCCACTGCCCATGGTAATAATCGCATTACTATTTATCCCTCAGGGCAAATGTCGTTTCGCCATTATAAAACACGCCTCCCGCCACGTGATGCGGTCAGGAGGAGCATTCCTGGTGAAGCCTGCTGTGGCTTAAATACTCAGCTCATTCAGCCTGTTTATCACCTCGTTCGACAGGATCAACTGTTCGCTGGCCAGATTCTCCTGCAAATGCTGCGGCGATGACGTGCCGGGGATTAACAGGATATTGGGTGAACGTTTCAGTAGCCAGGCGAGTGCAACCTGCATCGGCGTTGCCTGTAACTCGCTGGCGATGTCATTGAGTTGTTCCGACTGTAACGGCGAGAAACCGCCAAGCGGGAAGAACGGGACGTAGGCAATGCCCTGGGCGGCTAACTCATCGACCAGCGCATCGTCCTGCCGGTTGGCAAGGTTGTACATATTCTGAACGCAGACAATCGGCGTCATCTTTTGTGCATCAGCGACCTGTTTGGCAGTGACATGGCTGAGACCAATATGCTGGATCAGCCCGCGCTCCTTCAGTTTGATCAACGTCTCCAGCTCTTTTTCCAGAGAACCCTCCTGCGGATGATGCACATTGAACATGCTGCGCAGATTGACCACCGGTATCACGTCCAGCCCCAGGTTATGTAAGTTATCTTCTACCGCCTGGGTCAGCTCTTCCGGGCTGAATGCTGGAAGCCATCCGCCCTTTTCATCACGCCGCGCGCCCACTTTCGTCACGATGCACAGATCGTCAGGATAAGGATGTAGCGCTTTTTTAATCAGCCGGTTGGTTTCATGTGGGCCGTAAAAATCGCTGGTATCAATGTGATTAACGCCAAAGGCAACGGCGTCACGCAGAACCTGAATCGCCCGCGCTTCATCTTTAACCGGCCCAAATACACCCGGACCTGCCAACTGCATGGCACCATAGCCTAAACGGTTTACTTCGTGGTCGCCCAGGCGGTAACGCATCATGGGTTTTGACATGGTGATCTCCTGTGTGAGTGTGCCTTGATTGTACGACCGAATTTTCTGCGCGGCTATCCGGGCACATTATGCCGGATAAAGGGTGCTCTCTGGCATACATCAGCTCATACCTGCCTACACATCGTTGCGATCTGCGCTATAGGCTACGGCTTTCATCGCGTACAGCGCCTCCAGACGGGCTTTAAGTGCCGCTTCAATATTGTCATAGGCGGTGCTGCCCAAGGGTAGACGCAGGGGTGGGCTGTCCGCATCAGCCGCGGCAATCATCGCCGCCACGCATTTCTCTGCATCGCCTTTAATGACAAACTCGTCAGAGAGGAGAGCCTCCCGCATTTTCCCCGCTGCCGTTTCCTGGTACTCAGGCAAAGCATCAGCCACATCCAGCCCGGTTCCAAACTGGGTTGCCGTGGGCCCCGGCTCTACCAACAAAAAGTCGATGCCAAACGCGGCAACTTCCTGGCGAACCGCTTCGACAAAGCCCTCAATGCCCCATTTACTGGCGTGATACAAACTGAAGTTGGGATAGGCAATTTGGCCGCCTTCCGAAGAGACCTGCACAATGCGCCCGCCTCCCTGCTGGCGCAAAAAGGGAATTGCCGCACGAATCAGCTGAATTGAGCCCATAAGATTGGTGGTTAACTGCCGATCAATTTGCCCATCGCTCAGCTCTTCCGCTGCGCCAAACAGCCCGTAAGCCGCATTACTGACCACAATATCAATCTGCCCCACCTGAGCGAACGCAGCGTCAACAGCGGAACTGATGGTGGACGTCATGCTGAGATCGAGCACCACTACCTGCAAACGATCGCCGTACTGCGTGCGCATATCATCTAATGCAGCCTCACGACGAACGGTTGCCACTACCCTGTCGCCACGGGCCAGTAATTTTTCACTCATCAAACGCCCCAGGCCGCTGGACGCGCCGGTAATTAGCCAGGTTTTCATGATTGTCTTCTCCGTTTAGTGAACCGACCTTCATCATAAACCCAATCATTGGTGGCATAATCTCCACAAACTGGCATGGGATAGTGGGAAATATTCAACAATGAAACGCCCTTCCTGGAACGAACTGCAGGCCGTGAAAACCATTGCCGAGCAGCGTAGCTTTCGGCGCGCCGCTGAGGTGCTCGGGCTTAAACGTTCATCGCTCAGCCATACCATCAAAGGGCTGGAGGCTACGCTTGGCGTACGCCTTTTCCATCGAACAACACGGAGCGTGGCGCTGACCGAAGCAGGTGAAATGCTTATTGCGCGCCTCACGCCGCTGCTGGCAGAGATGGATGAGCTGCTTAATGACGTGACGGCGAGCGGTCATCAACCCTATGGCACTCTGCGTATCAGCGCCAGCGATGCAGCGATCCGCCTTCTACTGGAAAAGGTATTGCCGACGTTTATTCAGCAGAAGCCGGGGATTGAAATTGACTTGGTCGCACAGGGTCAGCTGGTGGATATTGTCGCGCTAGGGTTTGATGCGGGCATTCGGCTGATTGAAGATGTACCCAAAGACATGGTCGCCATTCCCCTGAGCGGCCCCCTGCGCTTTGTCACCGTGGCATCGCCCGATTACCTGGCATGGCGGCCGAAAATCCAACATCCTCAGGATATGATGCAGCACATCTGTTTGCGGCAGCGCTTGCCTGGCGGCAAACGCTATCACTGGGAATATCAGCAGCATGAGCAGCAGCTTGCACTGGATGTCCCTGGCAGTCTGACTCTCGACAGCAGCGCGCTCATGGTAGAGGCTGCGGTCGCCGGATTAGGCATAGCCTACGTGCCAGAGCTCTATGCGCAGCCGTGGCTGGCTAACCAGCAACTGGTGACGCTATTGGACGACTGGACAATTGCATCGCAAGGAATTGCGCTCTACTTTCCGCAAAATCGTCATATGCCCGTTGCGTTACGGCTGTTTGTCGATGCGGTAAAAGCAGCGCCGCGCGTCTGAAGGATGGGAAACTCCCAAAGAAAAAAGCCCCGCGATATTGCTATCGCAGGGCTGTTCCGCATTTGGCGGAAGCGCAGAGATTCGAACTCTGGAACCCTTTCGGGTCGCCGGTTTTCAAGACCGGTGCCTTCAACCGCTCGGCCACACTTCCGGAATGAGGCGCACTATAAACACCTCGATGCGTCGTGTAAACCCCTGTGATATCTGTTTGCCTGAAAAACAAGCAATATGCTGCTAATCGGCTGAAAGAACAGCATATTGACCATTAAATCAGCACAATACTCAGTGTTTGGTGATGTAGAGATCTTTTGTATAGACGTAACCGAGGTTGTTGGGATCGAACCCGCCTACCCATGGTTTTACCAAACGCGCTCTGACATAGTGGTAAACCGGGATCGCCGGCACGTCCTGGGCCAGAATCGCTTCCGCCTGCTGATAATCCTTGCCGCGCTCGTTAGCGTCCTTCGCCTTTGCCGCGCTGTGCATCAGCTCATCATAGGCCGGATTGCTGTAGAGGGAGGTATTCTCGCTGTCACCGGTGCGGAACGTATTCAGGAAGGTCGCCGCATCGTCGTAGTCTGCTATCCACGCATAGCGCACGGCGTCGAAGTTGCCGGTGTGCATGGTATCAAGCATGGTTTTCCACTCCTGGTTTTGCAGCTTTGCCGTCACGCCAAGATTTTTCTGCCACATCGAGCTGGCGGCAATGGCGATGCGCTGGTGAGTTTCCATGGTGTTATAGAGCAGGTTAAAGGTCAGCGGATGCGCCGCGTCGAACCCGGCCTCGGCCAGCAGCTTTTTCGCCTCGGCAATGCGTTTATCTCGCGGCCAGGCGGCGTAGTCCGGTGAGGCGATCTTCACGCCGCCAATCTCCGGCTGGCTGATGACCCATGCCGGACGCTGCCCCTGCCCCATCACCTTGTCGGCAATGATATCTTTATCCAGCGCCATATTCAGCGCCCGGCGTACCCGCGCATCGTTAAAAGGCGGCTTAGTGGTATTGAACTGGTAGTAGTACGTCGCCAGTTGCGGCGTGATATGCACTTCTGCGCCCAGGGTTTTCTTCAGTTGGGCAAACTGGTTTACCGGAATGGTGTTGGTCATATCGATTTCACCCGCCTTGTAGCGGTTGACGTCGGCAGTCTCAGAGCTGATAGGCAGATAAGTGACGGTGTTAATCACGGTGTGCTTGTCGTCCCAGTAGCGCGGATTGCGCACCGCAACAATCTTCTCGTTCACCACCCAGTCGGTGATTTTGTACGGCCCGCTGCCGACAAAGTGCTCCGGCTTGGTCCACTTATCGGCAAAGCGACCAATCAGTACCTTATCAACCGGCACCAGCGACGGGTGTGCCAGCATGGGCAGGAACGACGCCGTGGGCTGGTTGAGGGTAACCTGCAGCGTGGTATCGTCCAGCGCCTTCACGCCTAGCGTGTCTGGGGCCTTTTTGCCCTGCGCAATATCCGCTGCGTTAACGATATGCATATTGCCCGGATAGGTGGCGTACGGGGAGCCGGTAGCCGGATCCACCAGACGCTGCCAGCTCCAGACTACGTCCTGAGCGGTGATCGCCGTGCCGTCCGACCAGGTGATACCCGGGCGCAGGTGGAAGGTCCAGACGGTGTTATCCTGATTCTCCCACTTCTCTGCTAATCGTGGCTGTGCGCTGCCATCTTTTCCAATCGCGATCAGCCCCTCGAATAAGTCGCTGATAATATCGAATTCGACGTTGCTTTCTACCTTATGTGGATCGAGGGAGGCCGGCTCGCTGCCGTTATTGCGCACTAGCGTTTGCTGCTCCGCCAGCGTGGTTCCAGCTGGAACATGAGCTGCCAGTGCAGCGGTACTTATGCTTATAATGCCCGTTGCCAGCAGCGAGAGGGCAAAACGGTGACCTGTCTGTGGTTTCATATCATGCCTTAATTGTGTACTGATTAACGTTATCCCTGACACTCTTAGCGCTCGCCTGACAAGAAGGCAATACTTTTCAGGCACCTATAAGAGGTTGATCTGTTTAGTTCCGGCGAAAATGCGATCGCACTTCCAAAAGTGAAATTTAAAGCAGCCTATGCTGAGGGTAAGTTATTGTTGTTTGGGTAAAGATGGGTAAAACCGCTTTAAGCTACCGTTCTGTTTACCTATCCTTCATCCTTAATTACATCTGTCATAAGAGAGTGACTCATGGATCGTATTGTTAGCGCTTCACGCGGGCGTACATCGCTGCTCAGCACGCACAAAGTGCTGCGAAACACCTATTTTATGCTCAGCCTGACGCTGGCGTTCTCCGCGATTACCGCGACCGCCAGTACGGTGTTGGGCCTGCCGTCACCGGGGCTGATCCTGACCCTGGTGGGCATGTACGGCTTAATGTTCCTGACCTATAAGCTGGCGGATAAGCCTGCGGGTATCCTGGCCGCCTTCGCCTTTACCGGTTTCCTGGGTTACATCCTCGGGCCGATGCTTAACGCCTACCTCTCGGCGGGCATGGGCGATTTGATTGGTCTGGCGCTAGGCGGTACCGCCCTGACCTTCTTCTGCTGCTCGGCCTACGTGCTGACCACCCGCAAAGATATGTCTTTCCTCGGCGGAATGCTGATGGCGGGGATCGTGGTGGTGCTGATCGGGATGGTTGCCAACATTTTCCTGCAGCTGCCAGCCCTGCATCTGGCGATTAGCGCGGTGTTTATCCTGATCTCTACCGGCGCAATCCTGTATGAAACCAGCAACATTATTCACGGCGGCGAAACCAACTACATTCGCGCCACCGTCAGCCTCTACGTCTCGCTGTACAACATCTTTGTCAGCCTGCTGAGCATCCTGGGCTTCTCCAGCCGGGACTAACCGCTTAAGCATCACGTCAAGGCCCCGCTTATGCGGGGCTTTGTTTTTTGCTACACTGCAGCGGTTTTTAGCTGACCCGTGAATGATTATGTTGAGCTTTGAAGGTAAAGAGATAGAGACCGATAACGACGGCTATCTGAAAGAGAGCAGCCAGTGGAGCGAAGGTCTGGCAGAAGTGATTGCGGCGCAGGAGTCTATTACCCTCTCGCCTGAGCATTGGGAAGTGGTGCGCTTCGTGCGCGACTTTTATCTGGAATTTAACACCTCACCGGCGATCCGCATGCTGGTAAAGGCGATGGCAAACAAGTTTGGCGAGGAGAAAGGCAACAGCCGTTACCTCTACCGCCTCTTTCCGAAAGGCCCGGCCAAACAGGCCACCAAGATTGCTGGCCTGCCTAAACCGGTGAAGTGCATCTAGTAGCGGATACCAAAGTTGGTCCACTCTCGGGTGGGCTGATGCGGCTCGGTTAAGACGTTGTCGACCCGAGCGCTGCGCGGCCCCCCTGCTTTCAGCCACTCAATCAGCTCGGCTAACTTCTCTTCGTCACCGCAGGCAAGAACCTCAACGCTGCCGTCATCCATGTTGCGCGCGTAGCCGGTCAAGCCAAGGCGATGCGCCTCGCGCTGCGTACTGTAGCGAAACCCAACCCCCTGCACGCTGCCGTGAACCCAGCATTTAATGCAGGCGGACGCTTTTTCATTAGTTCTGTTCTCGTCAGTCATGGTGCCCCTCCTTCTCTGATTCACTAAGGGTAGCGTATGCCGCCGCCACTATCAGACTTTTCCCTACATACCGCTTCGCTTCTGTATACCAGACTCAAAGTATTAACTCTCATTGCCTGTCTGTCTTGCCAGTACCTTGATGGTACTGGCATTTTTTTATCTTCCCATCTGCCGAATTGCTTTTCCTGCGCTAACCCAGGAAAATGGCGGCCATTTTCTTCATAAAGACGATCAAATTTATTATGAGCGTACGTTTAGTGTTAGCCAAAGGGCGCGAGAAGTCTCTGCTGCGCCGTCATCCCTGGGTCTTCTCCGGTGCGGTTGCCCGCATGGAAGGCAAAGCCAACCTCGGTGAAACCGTTGATATCGTTGACCATCAGGGAAAATGGTTAGCTCGCGGCGCGTACTCCCCTGCTTCGCAGATCCGCGCCCGCGTCTGGACGTTCGATAAAAACGAAAGCGTAGATATCGCCTTCTTTAGCCGCCGCCTGGCGCAGGCCCAGCAGTGGCGCGACTGGTTGGCGAAGCGTGATGGTCTGGATAGCTATCGCCTGATCGCCGGTGAGTCTGACGGTATGCCCGGCATTACCATCGACCGCTTCGGCAACTTCCTGGTGCTGCAGCTGCTGAGCGCAGGCGCAGAGTATCAGCGCCCGGCACTGGTGGCGGCCCTGCAGGAGCACTACCCGGAGTGCGCAATTTACGACCGCAGCGACGTGGCGGTACGTAAGAAAGAGGGGCTGGATTTGACTCAGGGCCCGGTGAGCGGTGAGCTGCCGCCGCCGCTGCTGCCGATCGAAGAGCACGGCATGAAGCTGCTGGTGGATATTCAGGCGGGACACAAAACCGGTTACTACCTTGACCAGCGCGACAGCCGACTGGCGACCCGCCAGTACGTGGCGGATAAGCGCGTGCTGAACTGCTTCTCCTACACCGGTGGCTTTGCGGTCTCTGCGCTAATGGGCGGCTGTGCCCAGGTGGTGAGCGTCGATACCTCCCAGGAGGCGCTGGACGTGGCCCGGCAAAACGTAGAACTCAACAAGCTCGACCTGAGCAAAGCGGAATTTGTGCGCGATGACGTTTTCAAGCTGCTGCGTAAGTATCGTGACAACGGCGAGAAGTTTGACGTTATCGTGATGGATCCGCCGAAGTTCGTTGAGAACAAAAGCCAGCTGATGGGCGCGTGCCGTGGCTATAAGGACATCAACATGCTGGCGATCCAGCTGCTGAATCCCGGCGGCGTGCTGCTGACCTTCTCTTGCTCCGGCCTGATGACCACCGATTTATTTCAGAAAATCATCGCTGATGCCGCAATAGATGCGGGTCGTGATGTACAATTTATAGAGCAGTTCCGTCAGGCCGCAGATCACCCGGTGATCGCTCCCTACCCGGAAGGACTGTATCTTAAAGGGTTTGCCTGTCGCGTCATGTAGCTTGAGTTCTGGAACCTTATCCCCATATTGGGGATAAGTACTGTTTCCTGGAGGTGACTATGATTGCCAGCAAATACGGCATTGGCCAGCAGGTGCGCCACTCTCTGCTGGGATTTTTGGGCGTAGTGGTAGATATCGACCCGGAATACTCTCTTGATGAACCCTCAGCTGACGAGCTGGCCGTTAACCCGGATCTGCGTGTCGCCCCGTGGTATCACGTGGTGATGGAAGATGATGACGGACAGCCGGTGCACACCTACCTGGCCGAAGCTCAGCTGAGCGGCGAAGTGCAGGATGAACATCCGGAACAACCCTCTATGGATGAGCTAGCACGCTCCATCCGCAAACAGCTCCAGGCGCCCCGGCTGCGCAACTGATACGACCCCGCCAGCGCGGGGTCTTTTTTTAGCGGTTAAGCCCCAAGCGTGGGATTTCAATCGCCGGGCAGCGATCCATCACTACGTTTAACCCCGCCTCGCGCGCCAGCACCGCTGCCTGCTCGTTGATTACGCCCAGCTGTAGCCACAGGGTTTGCGCCCCGATGGCAATCGCCTCCTGTGCCACCCCCCAGGCCGCCTCCGACTGGCGGAACACGTCCACCATATCGACCTTCTCGGGGATTTCCGCCAGCGTCGCATAGCCCTGTTGACCCAGCAGCGTCTTTCCCGCCACCTTCGGCGAGACCGGGATGACATGGTAGCCCTGATCGAGCAGGTATTTCATGACCCGGTAGCTAGGACGGTCAGGTTTGTCGCTTGCGCCTACCAGCGCAATGGTGTGGGTTGATTTCAGAATGCCAGCAATATCGGTCTCTTTCATAATCATCTCCAGGCTATTTTCTCAAGTGTATGCCAAACCCGGCTCCCCGACCATCTATCCCATACCTCTGCATGAGGGTAATCAGAAGCATAACTCTATATGTTACTAAACATACCGTTAGACATGTCCAGACACGATTTTAACCCTTAAAAACAGCGGAGATTTTATGAGAGCCGGCTTTGCCACCGCACTGATTGTCTGCTTAATGCCGGTTACCGCTTTCGCAACGACCCTGCGCCTGGCAACGGAGATCGATCTCCTGATCCTCGACGGCAAAAAGGTTTCCAGCTCCCTGCTGCGTGGTGCGGGCAGTATTGAACTGGAGAACGGCCCGCATCAGCTGGTATTTCGGGTGGAGAAAAGTATCCGCATGACCAATCGCGAGCAGCGGATGTGGATCTCTCCGCCGCTGATCGTCAGTTTTAATACCCGTGATATCAATCTCGTCAACGTGACGCTGCCCCGGCTGGAGACGCAGAGAGAATCAGAGATGTTTGATGCCTCGCCGCAGATTTCGCTGCTGGATGGTCACGCGGTCGCTATCCCTGCCATGATAGATATTCTGCCGATAACCGAGACGTCGGAGGGAATTGACTATGAGCGTGATACCGAACGCTATAACAAACAGGGGCAGCACGCCTCGCTACCCCATTTCGCCACGCAAATGGCGGATGACAGAACGCTGCTCTCCAGCGTATCGGAGTTGGACGTCCCGCCGTCGCAGGATCTGACCGAGCAGCGGTTAAAGTACTGGTATCAGCAAGCCGATAAGCAAACCCGCAGCCGCTTTATGGAGTGGGTGAAACAGCAGCCTCCCTCCTGAGGGTGCGTTAACTCACATTCCCTTTTCCAGCCGCGCTTTTTTTACGCCTTTCTCTTGCAGCATCAAACGCTTCCAGTAATCTGTAGCAAATTCAATAATGGAAACGGATTATGGAACTGACGACACGTACGCTTCCGGCACGAAAACACATTGCGCTAGTGGCGCACGATCACTGCAAGACCATGCTGATGAACTGGGTAGAGCGCCACCACGCGCTGCTGGCCCAGCATGAGCTGTATGCCACCGGCACCACGGGCAACCTGATCCAGCGCGCCACCGGCCTGCCGGTAAACGCAATGCTGAGCGGGCCGATGGGCGGCGATCAGCAGGTAGGAGCGTTAATCTCTGAAAGCAAAATCGACGTGCTGATCTTCTTCTGGGATCCGCTCAACGCCGTGCCACACGATCCGGACGTCAAGGCCCTGCTGCGCCTGGCAACGGTGTGGAATATCCCGGTCGCCACCAACGTCTCTACCGCCGACTTTATTATTGAGTCAGCGCACTTCGGCGACAGCTTTGATATTCAGATCCCGGACTATCAGCGCTACCTCGCCGATCGTCTTAAATAATGTATCGCCGGGTGGCGTATACGCTTACCCGGCTTACGCGTTATGTAGGCCCGTGTAAGCGCAGCGCCGCCGGGCAAAATCACGGTTTGCGAACGACCGTCACGCCCAGCTGCTTTAAATCCTCTACAAACGGCGACGGCGCCTCTTTGCTGAACAGCAGCCAGACGCGCTTGCGGGCGCGGGTCATGGCCACGTACAGCAGACGACGCTCCTCGGCGTCCGGATAATCCTCCGGCGCAGGCAGCAGCGCCTGCTCCATCACCGACTCCCGCGCCGGGGCCGGAAAGCCCTCTTTGCCCTCCTGCAGCCCCAACACAATGACATAGTCCGCCTGCTGTCCTTTGCTGGCGTGGATGGTCATAAAGTCCAGCGTCAGCTGCGGCCAGCGAGTTGCGGCCTTCTCCAGCACGGCGGGCTTGAGGTAGTGATAGCGCGCCAGCAGCAGGATCCGCTCGTCCGGCTTCGCGTAGCCGCTGAGCTTATCCAGCAGGGCATCAAGCCGATCCTCAGCCAGCAGCGTCACGGCGTTCTTCTCGCCTGCCGCCAGGCTGTTAAGCGGCTTTCTGAGCTGGTGTGGGTTCTGCTGGATAAAGCGGTTGGCCACGTCGCCAATACGATGGGTAAAGCGATAGGTGGTATCCAGCACGCAGCTTTCCCCCTCGCCAAAATAGTGATGAAACGCGGTGGTCAGAGAGAGCTGCGCCCCGCTAAAGCGGTAGATCGCCTGCCAGTCATCGCCGACGGCAAAGAGCGTAGTGTTTGAGTTCTGCTTGCGCAGCGCCGCCAGCAGCGCCGCACGCTGGGGGGAGATGTCCTGGAACTCATCCACCAGAATATGCTTCCAGGGGCTGATAAAGCGCCCTTTCTCCAGAATATTGATCGCCTGGTGGATCAAACCCGAGAAGTCGACAGCGTTTTCTGCCTTCAGCGCCGTTTTCCACGCCTTGAGCAGCGGGGCCATCAGCTTCACCCGCTTTGAAAACAGGTTACGCACCTCTTCTGGCGCAGAGGCGATCATCTCGGCCTGCGCGCCGCCGTGCATGCGCATCAGACTCACCCAGCGGTCGAGTCGCCCGGCAAGGCGGCGCTGTAGGGCTTTATCGTCCCAGAAATTCCCTTCCGGGATCTCCCACTCCAGCTCCTCTTCCAGCCACAGCCGCCAGCCCTTCGCCTGGGCTTTTTTCTCACTGCACTGCTGCTGCCAGGCCTCGATAAACAGCGCCTGGCGGGCGTCGGTATCGTTCTCCAGCGCGCTGATGGTGGGAACCTTTTTACTGCCGTGCTGAATAATGGCGAGCGCCAGAGCGTGGAAGGTCTGGGCGGCGATCTCATCGGTATTGAGCCGCTCGCGAATACGCGCGTCCATCTCCTGGGCCGCTTTCCGGCCAAAGGCCAGAAGCAGGATCTGATCCGCTGCCGCTTCACCGCGCATAAGCAGCCAGCCCGCGCGGGCCACCAGCACCGATGTCTTCCCGCTGCCCGCTCCGGCCAGCACCAGCAGCGACTGCTCGCCATTCACCACCGCTTCCGCCTGGGCTGGGTTAAGCGGGGAGGATTCAACGCTGGCAAAGAAAGGCGCGTACTGCACCAGCATTTTGCGGGTGTACTCGCGATTATGCGCTGCCCGGCTGGCTTCAACATCTACCAGCCAGCGCTGGCATTGCTGCCACGCTTCGCGGCAGTTATCGAACTCATCGAGGCGGGCCTGCGGCAGCGGCAGCGCCGCAAAGGCGTGACGGATCCGATCCTGCAGGCCTGTGGTCTGCTGGCGGGTGAGCCACCTGTTGGCCTTCATGCCGCTGGAGAGAGTCTCTACCGTCTCCTGCAGCACCCCTGCGGCCACCTCGCTCATTTGGCAGCTCCATGCCTGCCAGTGGGCATTGAGATGTTGATAGAACTGCTGGGTTTGCGCCCACTCGGTACCGTGCAGGCGCACTACTTTGGCATCGGATAACACGAACTCCAGCTCGCCCCAGACCAGCCCGCGCTTGCAGACAATCGCTAAAAGTTGATTATAGGGAATAAGATACTCATGGCGATCGCCGGAAACCTTCACGCCCGCGTGGAGCATGACCGCCCGGTCATAGGGGTGCTGGGCCAGACGTTTTCCGAGTGAAGTCGCTTTCAGTTCCATGATGTGCCGTTTCTCTGGTCATAACGTTGCCCGTCAGTGTACCCGTCAGAGAATTTACGCTCCAGCGTAAAAAGACGTTACACTTAGCAAGCCTTTTCCTATGGCAAATAACTTCGAGGATGTATGCGTACTGTACTGAATATTCTTAACTTCTTTCTGGGCGGCTTCATGACGACGCTGGCCTGGATCCTGGCAACGATGATGAGCGTCGTCTTTATCATCACGCTGCCGCTGACCCGCTCATGCTGGGAGATCGCGAAGCTGTCGCTGGTGCCGTATGGCAACGAGGCGATCCATGTGGATGAGCTCGATCCCTCCCGCCGTAACGTCATAATGAACACCGGCGGCACGCTGCTGAATATTATCTGGCTGGTGCTGTTCGGCTGGTGGCTGTGCATAATGCATATCCTCGCGGGTATCACCCAGTGCCTGACCATCATCTGTATTCCGGTGGGTATCGCCAACTTTAAAATCGCAGCCATTGCTCTGTGGCCGGTTGGACGGCGGGTCGTGTCGGTGGAAACGGCGCAGGCCGCCCGCGAAGCCAACGCCCGGGCCCGTTTCTAATCTGAAGGACGCGTCACTCATGCTAAGCCCCCTGCTTCGCCGTTACACATGGAACAGTGCCTGGCTCTATAACGTCAGGATTTTTATCGCCCTGAGCGGTACGGTTGCCCTGCCCTGGTGGTTGGGCGAGGTGAAGCTCACCATCCCGCTGACCCTGGGCGTGGTAGCCGCCGCGCTGGCGGATTTAGATGACCGCCTTACCGGGCGGCTGCGCAACCTGGTTATCACCCTGGTCTCGTTCTTTATTGCCTCGGCCTCGGTGGAGCTACTCTTTCCCTGGCCGTGGCTGTTTGCCCTCGGGCTTATCGTCTCTACCTGCGGGTTTATCCTGCTGGGCGGTCTCGGTCAGCGCTACGCCACCATCGCCTTTGGTGCGCTGCTGATTGCCATCTATACCATGCTGGGTATCTCGCTTTTCGACCAGTGGTACCAGCAGCCGCTGCTGCTGCTGGCAGGCGCGGTGTGGTTTAGCCTGCTGACGCTAGTGGGGCACCTGGTGTTTCCGGTGCGCCCGCTGCAGGACAACCTCTCACGCTGCTATGCACAGCTGGCGAACTATCTGGAGCAGAAATCACGCCTCTTCGACCCCGACTATGATGATGAGAGTGAAAGTGAGGCGCCGCTCTACGATCTGGCCCAGGCTAACGGCCAGTTGGTCACTACCCTCAACCAGACCAAGGCCTCGCTGCTGACAAGGCTACGGGGAGATCGTGGCCAGCGCGGTACCCGACGCACGCTGCACTACTATTTTGTTGCCCAGGATATTCACGAGCGCGCCAGCTCGTCGCATATCCAGTACCACGCCCTGCGCGAGCGCTTTCGCCACAGCTCCCTGATGTTTCGCTTTCAGCGGATGCTCTCTATGCAGGCCCAGGCCTGCGCCCGGCTCTCACGGTCTATTCTGCTGCGCGAACCCTATCAGCACGATCCTCAGTTTGAGCGTGCCTTTGCCCATCTTGACACGGCCCTTGAGCACGCCCGCGCCCTGGGCACCTCTATGGACTACATTGAGTCGCTGGGCTTTGTGCGCGATAACCTGCGGGCTATCGACGCTCAGCTGGCGACGATAGAGTCTGAGCAGGCGCTGATGCAGCAGCCGCAGAGTACCGAGAATGAGCTTGCCGATGACAGCCTGACCGGGCTGGACGATATCTGGCAGCGCCTGAAGCGCAACCTGACGCCAGAGTCGGCCCTGTTTCGCCATGCGGTAAGAATGTCGGTGGTGCTCTGCCTGGGCTATGCCTTTATACAGGTCACCGGGCTCCAGCATGGCTACTGGATCCTGCTGACCAGCCTGTTTGTCTGCCAGCCAAACTATAACGCCACCCGCCACCGCTTAACGCTGCGTATCATTGGCACGCTGGTGGGCGTGGCGGTGGGTCTACCGATACTGCTTTTTGTCCCGTCGCTGGAGGGGCAGCTGGTGCTGATCGTCATTGCCGGGGTGCTCTTTTTTGCCTTTCGCAACGTGCAGTATGCTCATGCCACGATGTTTATCACCCTGCTGGTGCTGCTCTGCTTCAACCTGCTCGGGGAGGGTTTTGAGGTGGCGATCCCGCGTATTATCGATACGCTGATCGGCTGCGCCATCGCCTGGGCAGCGGTGAGCTTTATCTGGCCGGACTGGCGTTTTCGTAACCTCCCACGCGTGCTGGAGCGGGCGCTTGACGCTAACTGCCGCTATCTGGATGCCATTCTGGAGCAGTATCATCAGGGACGCGATAACCGACTGGCATATCGCATTGCCCGGCGCTACGCCCATAATGGCGATGCAGAGTTCGCATCAGTGGTCTCAAACATGTCCACCGAGCCGAACGCCACGCCGCAGACGCGCGACGTCGCGTTCCGCCTGCTCTGCCTGAACCACACCTTTACTAGCTACATCTCCACGCTGGGGGCACACCGGGAACAGCTCCAGCAGCCGGAGATCCTGCAACTGCTGGATGATGCCGTCTGCTATGTCGATGATGCCCTGCACCACCAGCCTGCTGATGAGGTGCGGGTTGGGCAGCAGCTTGCGGCACTCTCAGAGCGAATTCGCCAGCTTGAACCCGATCCTAAAAGCAAGGCCCCGCTGGTTCTGCAGCAGGTAGGCCTGCTAATTGGGCTGCTGCCGGAGATCTGCCAGCTGCAGCATCAGGTTCCCCGCTGATTTACACGGCTCTCTGCCTCCAGCTCTTTATACCAGACGGTCAGCTCCCGGCGTATTTCTGCCGGGAGCGCGGCCTCATGCAGGCCAGCGATGGCCCCTTCCAGCGCAAACAGCACCCGGATACTCAGCAGCGGGCTGCGCTCCTTTAACCTGAGCCAGCATGCCTTCGCTCCCAGCAGCTTCAGGCTGTGTTCATCCTTAACGCCCGCTTCCCACAGCAGCGTCTCCAGCTGAAAATTCAGGTTGGGCAGATCTCTGAGCCGCTTTTGCGCATACCTTGCGACCTTTTCGCGCCGCGCTGCCGCCAGAGAGTAGTTGCCCAGCGTGAGCAGCGTTTCGCGATCCTGCCACAGGCTATCATCGACCCGGTAGTAGTTAAGCAGCACCGGCCTGCCCCGCTTCACAAAGGTCAGGAACGGGGCCTGCGTGTTGACACAGTAGGAGGCACTCTCTTCACAAGCACGCAGGTAGAGCGCCCCTTCGGCAACCATGGCAAAGACGGTATCTTCTATGGCGAGGCTGTAACCACCAAACAGTGCGCGGTGGCGAATATGTCCCAGCGACGAAAGATATTCCCGAGATTGATAGATCCTTTGATACGATACGTTTTTCATACTTATCCCTTTGAAATCAAGGCGTAATATATCTTCTGTTTATTAAGCCATCCGTTAAAAAGGAACATAGGGAAGTTACCCGGCATCAGCAAGATGATTTTTTCTCTCACCGCACGATCGGGTCATATTTGCGAGACGCTTTCAGAAAATGAGGTTGATCTTTAAACGCGCCGGAGGTACTGTATAGATATACAGTAACTCTCAGGGTTGGATGACTATGTACGCTTCAGGCTTTGCTAACCGCTCATCTCAATATACTTCTTTTGCAGGCAACCGCACGCAGGTTAATGCACCTGCTGCGGCCACCGGCCTCATCAGTGAGGTAGTCTACCGTGAAGACCAGCCGATGATGACGCAGCTGCTGCTGCTGCCTCTTCTGCAGCAGCTTAGCCAGCAGTCCCGCTGGCAGCTTTGGCTGACGCCGCAGCAGAAGTTGAGCCGCGCATGGGTGCAGTCCGCAGGTCTGCCTTTAAGCAAACTGATGCACATCAGCCAGCTCTCTCCAGAGAGTACGTTAGATTCTATGATTAAAGCATTACAGACGGGTAACTACAGCGTGGTGATCGGCTGGCATGCGCAGGCGCTGTCGGCAGATGAGCATCGCCGCCTCGTTGATGCAGCCCAGGAAGGGAATGCAATGGGGTTTATTATGCGACCGGTTCGCTTCGACCCTCAGGCTTCAGGACAGTCATCGGGCCTAAAAATTCACTCGAATTTGTTTCATTAAGTAAATTTAAGATAATTCCTGGGATCTTTTTTGCGTCGGTTCCAGGCTATTGGTCATTAAGCTAAATTCGCTCGCGAAGCCTGTCTGGCGGGGCAACCACGATATTTCGACGGCGATTTTATCGTCATAAATGTTAAATATTGTGTCTACAACTCTTTTTTTTTCATATGCCTGACGGAGTTCACACTTGTAAGTTTCCAACTACGTTGTAGACTTTACATCGCCAGGGGTGCTCGGCATAAGCCGAAGATATCGGTAGAGTTAATATTGAGCAATGCCCCCGGTGAAGGATTTAACCGTGTTTTCTCTGGCGAGAAGTTCATGGCGATTTTTGGATGATAACGAGGCGCAAAAATGAAAAAGACAGCTATCGCGATTGCAGTGGCACTGGCTGGCTTCGCTACCGTAGCGCAGGCCGCTCCGAAAGATAATACCTGGTACACTGGTGCTAAACTGGGCTGGTCCCAGTACCACGACAACGGTTTCATTGACAACAATGGCCCGACCCGTGAAGACCAGCTCGGCGCTGGCGCATACGGCGGCTATCAGGTTAACCCGTACGTTGGTTTTGAGCTGGGTTACGACTGGTTAGGTCGTGAGCCGTACAAAGGCGACAACGTAAACGGTGCTTTCAAATCTCAGGGCGTTCAGCTGACCGCTAAACTGGGCTACCCAATCACTGACGACGTTGATATCTACACCCGTCTGGGTGGTATGGTATGGCGTGCAGATGCTAAAGCTCAGGTTCCTGGCGTTGCTGGTGCGAACTTCAAAGACCACGATACCGGTGTTTCCCCAGTATTCGCTGGTGGCGTAGAGTGGGCAATGACCCGTGACATCGCTACCCGTCTGGAATACCAGTGGGTTAACAACATTGGCGATGCTAAAACTCTGGGCACCCGTCAAGACAACGGTATGCTGAGCGTAGGTGTTTCCTACCGCTTCGGCCAGCAGGAAGACGTAGCTCCGGTTGTTGCACCGGCTCCGGCTCCGGCTCCGCAGGTTTCTACCAAGCACTTCACTCTGAAGTCTGACGTACTGTTCAACTTCAACAAAGCGACTCTGAAACCAGAAGGCCAGCAGGCTCTGGATCAGATGTACAGCCAGCTGAGCAACCTGGATCCGAAAGACGGTTCCGTTGTTGTTCTGGGCTTCACCGACCGTATCGGTTCTGACGCCTACAACCAGGGTCTGTCCGAGAAACGTGCTCAGTCTGTTGTTGACTACCTGATCTCTAAAGGTATCCCGTCCAACAAGATCTCCGCACGTGGTATGGGCGAGTCTAACCCGGTTACTGGCAACACCTGTGACAACGTGAAAGCACGTCCGGCACTGATCGACTGCCTGGCTCCGGATCGTCGCGTAGAGATCGAAGTTAAAGGTATCAAAGACGTTGTAACTCAGCCGCAGGCTTAAGTTTACGTCTTATAAAAAAACCCCGCTCTGCGGGGTTTTTTATTGCCTGCTCTCTGCTAACGGGCTGAGGTTATGCGTTACTCTTTGCCCAGCAGCGCCTGCAGATCCTGCTTTAGGGTACTCATTTTGCTGGCATACTTCTCTTTATGCTCGGCGTCTTCAATCAGCTGCACAATCGTCTCTGACAGCGTTTTTCCCCGCCGCTGGGCAAGACCGGCCAGACGTTGCCAGACCATAAATTCCAGATCGATTGATTTTTTACGCGTGTGCTGGTGCTCGGCGTTGAAGTGCCGTTTTCGTCGGGCGCGGATGGTCTGCTTCATGCGGTTCATTAACGCGGCATTCATGTGCTGCGCAATCCAGTCGTTAACACGAACCGGTTCGTATTCAAGCTTCAGCAACAGATCAACGGCCTCTTTAGCCGCACTGGTTTCTAAATAGCGCGTGATGAGTTCACCTTCACGGTGCTTTTTCACCAGGTACTTCCATTTCCAGCCGCTTTCGAGATTTTCCAGTTGTTGATATTTCATTGCGATCTCAGTGTTACCGTGTAACTTAGTTCAGAATATCAGTTTTTTGCCAATCTGCTGAAAAGAAATCACATCCTGTGAGCTAAGCGGTACCGGGAAAGGGGTAAAAGCATCTATTCCACGTGTGCTGAATTGCCGCTTACGCTATAATTCCGCCCTTTACAGCTGACGATAAAACCTCAACATTGACCATTACTAAACTAGCCTGGCAAGACCTTGTTCCTGATACCGATAGCTATCAGGAGGTGTTTACACCGTCTGACGTTGACCTTGAGTCTGAGCTTTCTCTTGGTGACACGCAACCTCGTTTGCAATACGCGCTGGAGCAGTTGCTGCATCCGTCTGCCTCTTCACGCTTCTTACTGGCCAAAGCGCCGGAAGAGCCGGAGTATCTGGCCCTGATCGCCGCCGCTGCCCGTGAACTCCAACCCGCGACGTCGCCAGTTGTCGGCGTCGAGTATAGCGTTGCTGGTCGCACGGTGAGCGTTAAACCCGCCACCAGCGCACAGGCGAACTTTGCCGGGCAGAGCGACGTAGTCATTGCCGACTGGGTGGAAGCCGAGCAGCTTTTTGGCTGCCTGCGCCAGTTCAATAATGAAGTTACCCTTGAGCCAGGCCTGGTCCATAAAGCCAACGGCGGCGTGCTGATGGTGTCGCTGCGTACCCTGCTGAGTCAGCCCCTGCTCTGGATGCGCCTGAAATCCATCGTGACTCGCCAGCGTTTCGACTGGGTCTCCTTTGACGAGTCGCGTCCCCTACCCGTTAGCGTGCCTGCAATGCCGCTGACGCTGAAGGTTATTCTGGTCGGCGAGCGCGAGTCGCTGGCAGATTTCCAGGAGATGGAGCCGGAACTGGCCGCCCAGTCTATCTACAGCGAGTACGAAGAGACGATCCAGATCACCGATCTGGACGCGCTTGCTACCTGGCGTCAGTGGGTCATTCTTAACGCCGAGCAGGCCGGACTTCCCACCCCGGCAGATGACGCCTGGCCGATGTTTATCCGTGCTGCGGTACGCTACACCGACGATCAGGAGACGCTGCCACTCAGCCCGTTGTGGCTGGCGCGTCAGCTGCGCGAGGTCTCTGCCTTTACCGAGGGGAGCACCTTCGACGCGGAGCAGCTGCAAACCATGCTGAGCCAGCGCGAGTGGCGTGAAGGCTATCTGCCGGAGCGTATGCTGGATGAGATCCTGCTGGAGCAGATCCTGATTGAGACCGAAGGCGATCGCGTGGGACAGATTAACGCCCTGTCGGTGGTTGAGTTTCCCGGTCACCCTCGCCCCTATGGCGAGCCATCGCGCATCAGCTGCGTGGTACACATCGGCGACGGCGAGTTTCATGACATCGAGCGCAAAGCCGAGCTGGGTGGCAACATCCATGCGAAGGGCATGATGATCATGCAATCCTTCCTGATGGCCGAACTGGAGCTGGAGCAGCAGATGCCGTTCACGGCATCGTTGACCTTTGAGCAATCCTACAGCGAAGTAGACGGCGACAGCGCTTCAATGGCCGAGCTTTGCGCGCTGATCAGCGCCCTGGCCGATGTTCCGCTGCATCAGCATATCGCTATCACCGGGTCGGTGGATCAGTTTGGTCGGGCACAGCCAGTAGGCGGTCTGAACGAGAAGATCGAAGGCTTTTTCGCCATTTGCCAGCACCGGGGCCTGACCGGCAAGCAGGGCGTAATCATCCCGGCGGCCAATGTACGCCACCTTTGCCTGCATCAGGAGCTGCTGGACGCGGTCCAGGCAGAACAATTTTTCATCTGGGCCATTGATGATGTGACCGATGCACTACCCTTACTGACAGATCTGGTCTGGGATGGCGAAGGGCAAACCACGCTGGTCCAGACTATTCAGGAACGTATTACACAGGCGACGCAGCAGGAAGCGCGTCATCGCTATCCGTGGCCGCTACGCTGGGTCGGCTGGTTTACGCCTAACTGATCGGAGTTGTTCAGCGTACACGTGTTAGCTATCCTGCGTGCTTCACTAAAATAAGGCTTACTGAGAACATGGTAGATAAACGCAAATCCTCTTATACGAAAGAAGACCTTCTTGCCTCTGGTCGTGGTGAACTGTTTGGCGAAAATGGCCCACCGTTACCAGCAGGAAACATGCTGATGATGGATCGTGTGATCACAATGAGCGAGACGGGCGGTAATTTCGATAAAGGCTATGTTGAAGCAGAGCTGGATATCAAACCGGATCTGTGGTTCTTCGGTTGCCACTTCATCGGCGATCCAGTAATGCCTGGCTGCCTGGGCCTTGATGCCATGTGGCAGCTGGTTGGTTTTTACCTCGGCTGGCTCGGCGGTGAAGGTAAAGGTCGTGCCCTCGGCGTTGGCGAAGTGAAACTGGCTGGTCAGATTTTACCTTCTGCCGCTAAAGTTACCTACCGCATTCACTTCAAGCGCGTGATCAACCGTAAGCTGATCATGGGTATCGCGGACGGTGAAGTGCTGGTTGACGGTCGTCAGATCTACACCGCAACCGATCTGAAAGTGGGTCTGTTCAAGGACACCTCTGCGTTCTGATCCCCCTGACAGGCGAAACCTCCGCCTGGCGGAGGTTTCATTTAAAGAGACAGAATCAGGCGATAACTACCCTGTCCTCCATGGCTTCTCGCCAGCCTCCAAGCCAGTATGATCTCTGATTCAGCGTCTGGTAAGGACACAACTCTTTTGAGCGTCCGGCAATGCCGGCCTGGTAACCACGTTGATGTGCCCGTTCCAGGCGATCTCGTTTTTGTCTCTTCATGCCTCGTTTCCCTCATTATTTATGTCTGGTGGAAAAGAAAACAGTGGCTACTAAATGTGCAACCACGTCTAAGAAATAGCGCGATAGACGCAGACAGTCAATGCACAAAATTCATACCAATGTCATAAATGTGAGATATGCGAGAGTTCATTTGTACAAAAAGTGTGAGCAGGCACAGGTTTTATCCCGCTTAAAAGGCGAAAAAAAACCACGCTACCGGGAAAGACAGCGTGGTTTTTTTAGGATTAATTGCAGACTCAGGTACAAATTAGGGTAAGCGATTTATCTCCCGGGCCATGTTGCTGGCCTGCTGCGCCCACGCTTCGCCCAGCACTTTTACCATCGCGTCATAGCCATCCTGCGGCTGCGTCATCTCCACATGGAATGGACGCTTGATCAGCGTGCCCTGGTGATTAAGCAGCCACTCGCCGCTGACAATCACGTGCCCATCATAACGCCCATGAAAACCGGTCACGGTAACGTTAAGGGTATCTTGATCGCTGCCCATCGGCTGAGAGGCGACCACCCAGCCTGGGAGATTGCGGCTGAGGTTCGCCACCAGCGACGTACGCAGCTGCTGGTCGAGCGGGCTGGCCCACAGGTTGTTGTTAGCGATGACGTACTGCACGTCGCTGGTCTGGTAGACCACGCCGTTACCCGCGAGATAGTCCGGAACCGACACCTGCTCCACCCACAGCTGACGCTGCCCCTGGCCGGGGTTGGTTGCCATCATGCTCTGCGGCGCGGCAGCCTGCGACAGCTGAGCGTTTGATAGCTGATTGTTTGGCAACTGATAGTAGCGTGGCTCCTCGCTACCGCTGCTGCAGGCGCTGAGCAACAGCGCCGCAATAACCATTATCCCTTTTCTCACTGTTTAACCCCCTTCGGCTCAGGATCTTTTTTGCCCTTCGCCTCAAAGACCAGGGCGTTGCTCTTCTGGTTAAGCGTTTGCAGCACCGGCTGCAGCTCACGCAGAACCTGATCCAGGCGCTGCATATCCGCCACCATCTTGTTATAGGCTGCCGATCCCGGCTGGAAGCCCTGCATGCTGCGGTTCAGCTCGCGCAGCGTTTTCTGCATATCCTGCGGCAGCTGCTGTACCGACTGGCTGGCTGTCAGCTTGTTCAGGTTATCCAGCGTGGTTTGCAGACGGCGCATGGTGCGCTGGCTCTCGGCAAGCGTGCCGGTAGCCTGTTCAAGCATCGGGTTCAGCGGCAGATTGTTGATCTTATCCAGCGTATCCATCAGGCGCTGCTGGATCTGCGCCAGACCGCTGCTGACCGTCGGAATAATGCTATAGCCGCCAAACTCACGGATGCCGGTGATCGGCGGCGGTTTTGAGACGAAATCCATATCTACGTAGAGCGCGCCGGTCACCAGGTTACCGGTTTTCAACGAGCCGCGCAGTCCCTGCTTGAGCAGCTCAGGCAGATTAGTCAGGATATCCGGACTTTCACCCATCTGGCTGGCGATCCGCTCTGGCTCAATACGGATCAGCACCGGAATACGGTAGTCCTCGTTCAATGCCTGACGCAGGCCCGGCATAAAGAACGGTACCTTGCTGACGGTCCCAAGACGCATGCCGCGGAACTCTACCGGTGCGCCTGGTTGCAGGCCGCGAATAGAATCTTTGAAGAACAGCAGGAAATCCTGGTGCTGGGTATAGAGCGACTCCTGAATGCTGCGCTGGTTGTCATAGAGATCGAACTCGGTTTTCTCGGCCACCGGCTGGCCTAAATCGATGCCGTCGGGTACGTCAAAGCTGACGCCGCCGCCAAACAGGGTGGTCAGTGCCCCCATCTCGACGCGCATGCCTGCCGAGGTGAGATCGACAGCGATACCGCTATCCTTCCAGAAGCGGACGTTGCTGGTCACCAGACGATCGTTAGGCGCGTTGATAAACAGCTGATAGCTCATGGTGCGCTTCTGCGGGTCGAACACGCTGGTCTCTACCGAGCCGACGCGATAGCCGCGGAAAAGTACCGGATCGCCAGGGGTAAGCTGACCCGCTTTTTTACTGTCGAGCACCACGCGGATCCCTTTTGCATCCGGCGGTGCCAGCGGCGGCGAATCCAGCAGCTGGTAATCATCGCGCACGCCGCCTTTGGTGCCTGGCTGAAGCTCGATATAGGCCCCAGAGAGCAGCGTGCCTAACCCGCTGATCCCTTCCCTGCCTACCTGCGGCTTCACCACCCAGAATACCGTGTCGCCGTGCAGCAGCTTTTGCATATCGGCATTCAGGCGCGCCTTGATCTCAACGTGGGTCAGATCGTCGGTCAGCGTTGCGGACTCCACCACGCCGACGTCAATACTGCGGCTTTTGATGGTGGTTTTACCCGCCTCGATGCCTTCGGCATTGGTGGTGATCAGCGTCACCTCCGGCCCCTGATGGCTGTAGTGATAGAAGAGGATCCAGGCCCCGATCAGTGCCGTGACAATTGGGAAGATCCACACCGGTGACCAGTTCTTCACCTTCTGCACTTTGGCTTCCCCACCTTTGGTCTCCATGTTTTACGACTCCTCCTGGCTTGATTCTGGCTCGCGATCCCACGACAGGCGTGGGTCGAAGGTCATGGCCGCAAACATCGTCATGATGACAACCAGCGCAAACATCAGCGCGCCCATTGCGGGGTAAATATTCATTAATCCGCCCATACGTACCAGGGCAGAGAGTACGGCAATGACGAAGACGTCAATCATCGACCAGCGGCCAACAAATTCAACGACTTCATAGATCAGGTGCATACGCTCGCTGTCGCGTCGGCCGTGCCCTTTCGCATCCCAGCAGAGCCAGGCGATGGCGATCATCTTCAGGGTTGGCACCATGATACTGGCGATAAAAATCACCAGCGCCACCGGATAGGAGCCTTCGCTCCAGAGCAGGATTACCCCGGCCAGAATGGTCGAGGGCATTTTATCCCCCAGCAGATCGGTGATCATGATGGGCAAAATATTGGCTGGCAGATAGAGCAGAATAGAGGTGACCAGCAGCGCCATCGTTAGCTGAAGGCTGTTCCTGCGCCGGGCGTGGCCATGGCTATGGCAGCGGGGGCACACCGTTTGATCAACGGGCAGCACCGCCGTGCAGCAAGCGCAGGAGCGCAGCCCCTGGCGAATACCCGGTACGCCGACGTGCAGCGGCTGAGCCAGGGTCGGCGCGGGAGCGATGTCGTCCCACAGCCAGCGTTTATCGACGCACTGAAAGGCACGCAGATGCAGAATGC
The DNA here is from genome assembly GCF_019880405.1 of Enterobacter sp. C2. Lineage (NCBI taxonomy): Bacteria > Pseudomonadati > Pseudomonadota > Gammaproteobacteria > Enterobacterales > Enterobacteriaceae > Enterobacter > Enterobacter sp. C2. Next base: position 1,506,146 of record NZ_CP082269.1, on the reverse strand, counting down.
AGAACAGACACCAGGGGATGAAGCTGCTGCCGACGCCGATATCACCATAGGCCATCAGCTTCACAAAGCTGACCAGCACTCCGGCGAGGAAGATCTCTGCCATCCCCCAGTTTTTGAGCATGAAAAAGATGCGGGCCAGCCTGCGCTTCAGGCGATCCGGCAGCGGAACCTGGTTCACCAGCAGTATGACGGTGACCAGGCAGAACGCGGGCACGAACTGCACAAAGAGCAAGAAGAAGGTGCCAAGGCTGGCGTAGTCCTCACTGAACATGACGCGCGGGATCTCCATCAGCGTCACTTCACTGGTGACCCCTGCCACCTTCATGTTAACGAAGGGGAACAGGTTAGCCAGCACCAGCATAAACAGCGCCACTACCGAGTAGGCCAGCGGGCGCTGCCGGGGTGCATCCCAGCGGGTGGTCAACGTATGGCCGCAGCGCGGACAGGCTGCCTTGTGCCCGTGCGCAAGCGGCGGCAGCGCCACCAGCAGATCGCATTGCGAACACAAAATGTGCCGGGCGTCATGATGTTGTTCGCACATGCGCACTCCCTGAATTACGTTGCGTTTTTAAGCGCCTCAAGATGCTCCCACCGCTCGAAGGCCTCTTCCAGCGCCTTCTCTGCGGCAGCCATCTCATCCAACACCTTTTGTGTCTGCTCGTGAGGCTGGCTGAAAAAGGCCCCGTCGGCAACCTGTGCCTGCAACGCAGTAAGGTTCGCCTCCAGCTCTTCAAGCCGTTGAGGAAGCTGTTCAAGTTCCCGCTGCAGGTTATAGCTTAGTTTGCTCCCGCCGCGTTTAACAGTATCCCCTTTTGCTGCAGGAATGTCGGTCACCTTTTTGGTAACAGACTGTTTATACGATTGAGATGCTGCCTGCTGGCCACGCGCATCCTGGTAGCCACCCACGTAGCGACCAATCCGCCCCTGGCCTTCGAAGATCCAGCACTCGGTCACGGTATTATCGACAAACTGACGGTCGTGGCTCACCAGCAGAACCGTGCCCTGGTAGCCATCGATCAGCTCTTCCAGCAGCTCCAGCGTCTCGACATCGAGGTCGTTGGTCGGTTCATCGAGGATCAGCAGGTTGCTGGGCTTGAGGAACAGGCGCGCCAGCAGGAGACGGTTACGTTCCCCGCCGGAGAGCGCCCGAACCGGGGTCATGGCGCGTTTCGGGTGGAACAGGAAGTCCTGCAGGTAGCCCAGCACGTGGCGCGGCTTACCGTTGACCATCACCTCCTGCTTGCCTTCGGCGAGGTTATCCATCACCGTCCGATCCGGATCCAGCTCAGCACGGTGCTGGTCAAAATAGGCCACTTCCAGCTTGGTCCCGATATGAATACGTCCGCTGTCGGCCTGTAACTGGCCGAGCATCAGCTTGAGCAGGGTGGTTTTCCCGCAGCCGTTCGGGCCAATCAGGGCAATTTTATCCCCGCGCTGTACCTGGGCGGAGAAATCGGTGACCAGCTTTTTGCCGTCCACGGCGTAGTGGACGTTCTCCATCTCAATAACGATTTTACCGGAGCGGGAGGCTTCTTCAACCTGCATCTTCGCGCTGCCCATCACCTCACGGCGTTCGCTACGCTCGCGACGCATCGCCTTCAGAGCCCGGACGCGCCCTTCGTTACGGGTACGGCGCGCTTTGATGCCCTGACGGATCCATACCTCTTCCTGGGCCAGCTTGCGGTCAAATTCGGCGTTTTGCAGCTCTTCCACCCGCAGCGCCTCCTCTTTCTCCAGCAGGTACTGATCGTAGTTACCTGGATAGGTCACCAGCTTGCCGCGATCGAGATCGACAATGCGCGTCGCCATATTGCGGATAAACGAACGGTCATGGGAGATAAAGATAATGGTGCCGTTGAAGGTTTTCAGGAACCCTTCCAGCCAGTCGATGGTTTCAATATCCAGGTGGTTAGTCGGCTCGTCCAGCAGCAGCACGCGCGGGTTGCTCACCAGCGCACGCCCCAGCGCCGCCTTACGCAGCCAGCCACCGGAGAGCGAGGCCAGCGCCATATCGGCCTCCAGGCCAAGCTGGGCCAGCACCTCGTTGATACGGTTTTCCATCTGCCAGAGGCCGTAGTGATCCAGCAGCTCCTGCAGGCGCGCCATCTCGTTGAGGTTCTTCTCGCTTGGATCGGTCATCACCAGATGGGAGATCTCATGGTAACCCTTGAGATACTCCGCCTGCTCTGAGATGCCCTCGGCAACAAAATCGTAAACGCTCCCGGCAACGTTACGCGGCGGATCCTGCTGCAGGCGCGCCACAACCAGATCCTGCTCATAGACGATGCGGCCATCGTCCAGGCCCTGTTCGCGGTTGAGGATCTTCATCAGGGTGGATTTGCCCGCACCGTTACGTCCGACCAGGCAGACGCGCTCGTTGTCTTCGATGTGAAGCTCAGCGTTATCCAGAAGCGGCGCGTCGCTGAATGACAGCCAGGCACCGTGCATACTAATTAATGACATCTTGTTCTATTCCTCTCAGGCTGCGGTAATCAGCCAGCAGTTATGGATCTGACGGTTGCGGGCGAAATCCTGCGACTGTGTTTTTTGGGTAATATCTTGTGCTTTCAGCCCCAGTTCAGCCAGCCCGTCGTGGTCCATGCGGAAACCGCGTTTGTTGTTTGAGAACATAATCGTGCCGCCTTTACGCAGCATCCGTTTTAAGTCTTTCATCAAGCTCAGGTGATCGCGCTGGACGTCAAACGCCTCTTCCATTCGCTTGGAGTTAGAGAAGGTCGGCGGATCGATAAAGATCAGATCGAACTGCTCGTCGGTTTCCCGCAGCCAGCCCATCACGTCGGCCTGCATCAGGCGATGCTGACGACCGGTAAGGCCGTTCAGGCGCAGGTTGCGCTCGGCCCACTCCAGGTAGGTGCGTGACATGTCGACGGTGGTGGTCGACGCCGCGCCGCCCAGCCCCGCATGCACGCTGGCGCTGCCGGTATAGGAGAAGAGGTTGAGGAAATCTTTGCCTTTGCTCATCTGGCCGAGCATCCGGCGGGCGATACGGTGATCGAGGAACAGGCCGGTATCCAGGTAGTCGGTCAGGTTAACCCACAGGCGGGCGTTGTATTCGCTCACCTCCATGAATTCGCCCTTCTCGTTCATCTTCTGGTACTGATTCTTACCTTTCTGCCGCTCGCGGGTCTTCAGCACCAGCTTGTTAGGCGCAATGCCCAGCACCGTGATGGTGGCGGCGATAACATCCAGCAGGCGCTGACGGGCCTTCTGCGCATCAACGGTTTTCGGCGGGGCGTACTCCTGCACCACTACCCAATCGGCGTAGCGGTCTACCGCCACGTTATAGTCTGGCAGGTCAGCATCGTAGAGGCGATAGCACTCGATCCCCTCCTGACGCGCCCACTTCTCCAGCTTTTTGACGTTTTTGCGCAGGCGGTTGGCGTAATCTTCCGCCATGCCGCTGCCTTTAATATCACCAAAGTTTTCTGCGATAGAGTAGTTTTTCTGTACGCAGTCCAGCGGGCCGTTTTTGGCCTTAAACTGGCGGTCGGCGCGCAGCTGGAGACAGTTGAGCAGCTCCTGCGAGGCGCTGAACAGGGAGACGTTCCAGCCGCCAAAGTTGTTTTTCAGGGTGCGCCCCAGCAGGCTATGCAGGGCGATCAGCGCCGGTTCGCTCTCCAGACGCTCACCGTACGGCGGGTTACTGAGCACGGTCCCGTGCGGCCCTTCCGGCTGCGGGTTGGTCAGTTGGGCGACATCTTTGACGTTAAAATCGATCAGCTCGCCGACGCCTGCGCGACGGGCATTGCTGCGGGCAATATCAATAACCCGGGCATCGCTGTCGGAGCCGTAGAAGCGCGAGCCGTAGTCCGCCAGCCCCTGACGGGCGCGCGTCTGGGCCTCGGCTTTCACCTCTTTCCACAGCGCCTCGTCGTGCTGCGCCCAGCCGCTAAAGCCCCAGTGCCCGCGATGCAGGCCCGGTGCGCGATCGGTGGCGAGCATCGCCGCCTCAATCAGCAGGGTGCCGGAGCCGCAGAGCGGATCGAGCAGCGGCGTACCCGGCTGCCAGCCGGAGCGCATCACCACCGCTGCGGCCAGAGTCTCTTTCATGGGGGCCAGGCCAGCCCGGTCGCGATAGCCGCGCAGGTGCAGGCCGTCGCCGCTGAGATCGAGGGCGATATGCGCCGTCTCTTTATTCAGCCAGACGTTAATGCGCATATCCGGCTGCTCGCGATCGACGTTCGGACGTTCCATATTTTTACGCGTGAAGCTGTCGACGATGGCGTCTTTTACCCGCATAGCACCGTACTGGCTGTTGCGGATCTCTTCATTCACCCCGCTAAAGTGCACGGCGAAGGTTGCGCCAGGATTGAAAATCTCCGTCCAGTCAATCGCCTGCACGCCCATATAGAGATCGAGGTCGCTGTAGACCTTGCACTCGTTCAGCGGCAGCATTATGCGCGAAGCCAGACGACTCCACATCAGGCTCTGGTAAATGAGCCGGGTGTCCCCCTCAAAATGGACACCGCCCTGAACCACCTGGACGTGCTGCGCCCCGAGGTTTTCCAGTTCAGTTTTTAACAGCTCTTCCAGCCCACGGGCCGTACTGGCAAACAGAGAATTCATATCGTCACTTTTACTCTAATAAAATTGTTGCGCATTATAGCCAATATAAGTGGGATGTCATAAAGTTGAGACCCTATTTTCACACCCATGGAGGGCGCAGTGGCTACCCTGTCGCGGCTTTTTATACATCCGGTCAAATCGATGCGCGGAATTGGCCTCACGCACGCCCTGGCCGACATCAGCGGTCTGGCCTTTGACCGCATCTTTATGGTTACTGAACCCGACGGTACCTTTATTACCGCTCGTCAGTCTCCACAGCTGGTGCGTTTTATCCCGTCGCCGCTGCATGACGGTCTCCATCTCACCGCCCCCGACGGCAGCAGCGCGCTGGTCCGCTTTGCCGATTTCATCAGCGATGCCCAGCCGACGGAGGTATGGGGCAACCATTTTACCGCATTAATTGCCCCGGCGGCGATTAACCAGTGGCTGAGCGGCTTTTTTAATCGCGAGGTGCAGCTGCGCTGGGTAGGACAAGAGCCCACCCGCCGGGTGAAGCGCTTTGAGAGCGTGCCGCTCTCCTTTGCTGACGGCTTTCCCTATCTGCTCACCAACGAGGCCTCGCTGCGCGATCTACAAAACCGCTGCCCGGCCAGCATCCAGATGGAGCAGTTTCGTCCGAACCTGGTGGTGACCGGGGCGCAGGCGTGGGAAGAGGATAGCTGGAAAACCGTACGCATCGGTGAGGTGATCTTTGACGTCGTAAAACCCTGTAGCCGCTGCGTATTTACCACCATCAGCCCAGAGCGTGGGCAGAAGCACCCGGCTGGAGAACCGCTGCACACCCTGCAACAGTTCCGCACCGCCGTTGATAACGGCGATGTCGATTTCGGTCAAAATCTGATCGCCCGTAACAGCGGTGTGATCCGCGTCGGTGACGAGGTGAGCGTGCTGGCGAGCGGTCCGGCGAGAGTGTACGGTGCCGGGGAGCCGGTTGAAACGCTGGAGATTGAGAAGCAGGCTGCGTCAACGGTGACCATTGGTTGGCAGGGAGAGACCTTTACGGGCAATAACCAGCAGGTGCTGCTTGAACAGCTGGAGAGTCAGGGGATCCGCGTGCCCTACTCCTGCCGGGCTGGGATCTGCGGCTGCTGCCGCGTACGTCTGATAGAGGGGGAAGTCAGCGCCCTGAAGCAGTCCGCCATTGGCGACGACGGCACCATCCTGAGCTGCAGCTGTATTCCCAAAACGCCGCTGGTGCTGGCGCCTTAAACCGCCTGCTCCAGGCTATACATCTGGGGCAGCGGTCGCATCCGATCGTTCATCACTTTGATCGCGTCGCCAAGCTGCATCGTACGCCCGGCAATCACCACGCCGGGCTGGGCCAGCAGGCAGAGCGTGGCGTTATCACCCGGCTCAACCACCAGCAAATTGACCTGCTCTGCGGTATCGCTGAGCCAGACGCTGGCGGCTTCGCCCAGATCGGGCTGCCAGCTGTCGCCGTAGGAGTGGAAGTGCCAGCTTTTTGGCATCTGCGGCTTGAGAAAACGGATCGCCACCAGCGCATTCAGCACCAGCTCCGCTCGCTGCTCCCGGGAGAGGTCAAACTCGCGGCAGCGCTCCTCAAAGGAGAAGTAGAGTGCGGCATCATCCACACAGAAACCAGAGGGTGCGAACGCGTCCGGCGTCAGCATCCGACGGGCGTAACGGGAGCGAAACAGCATCCCATTGGCAAGATCGAGCATCATCCGGTCGTGCTCTTCGTCGTAATACCAGCGCCAGTTATCGTCAGGTTTAATTCGCATAGTCCTCTCCGCTTCCCCTTAAGCATCCTGCTGCGTTTGTGTCCGTTGCTACCGCTTCGCTTACCACAAAATGTCAATAATGAGAACGTTTAAATTAACAACAACCGGGGGAATATAAAACAACCAGGGCGGGAAATAAAGCCCTGGTTAACATTTAGACGCAAAGGATTAGATATGGGTAACGATCTCTTTAATCAGCGGCGGGCCTTTAAATATAAAGCCGGAATAGATCTGCACCAGCGTTGCACCGGCCGCTATTTTCTCCCGGGCGGCGATAACGGAGTCGATTCCGCCGACGCCGATAATCGGCAGCTGACCCTTCAGCTCCTGGGCAAGACGGCGAATAATTTCGGTGCTTTTCAGCTGCAATGGCCGGCCGCTTAAGCCTCCGGTCTCGTTACCGTGCTTCATTCCCTGCACCAGCCCTCTTTCGAGCGTGGTATTGGTGGCAATCACGCCATCGATATTATGGCGAACCAGGCTGTCAGCTACCTGAATTAACTCTTCAACCGAAAGATCGGGAGCAATTTTCACCGCCACAGGGACATATTTATGATGAATATTCTGCAGCTCGCGCTGCTTATTTTTGATGGCGGAGAGCAGATCGTCCAGCGCCTCACCGTATTGCAGCGAGCGCAGGCCTGGGGTGTTGGGCGAGGAGATATTAATCGCAATATAGCCCGCGTAGGGATAGACTTTATCCATACAGATCAGGTAGTCATCTTTCCCCTGCTCCACCGGCGTATCTTTATTCTTGCCGATATTAATGCCCAGCACGCCATCAAAATGGGCTTTTTTGACGTTCTCTACCAGGTTATCCACGCCAAGGTTATTGAAGCCCATGCGGTTAATTAACCCCTCGGCCTCGACCAGGCGGAAGATACGCGGCTTATCGTTACCCGGCTGAGGGCGCGGCGTCACGGTGCCGATCTCAATCGCGCCAAAGCCCATTGCGCCCAGCGCATCGATGCACTCGCCGTTTTTATCCAGACCCGCCGCCAGGCCCAGCGGATTCTTAAAGGTCAGGCCCATGCAGGAGACCGGTTTTTGCGGCACGTTCTGGCGTACCAGCGCGGCTAACGGCGTGCCGGAAATACGGCGTAATTGCTGAAACGTCAATTCATGAGCGCGCTCAGGGTCGAGCTGGAAAAGGGCTTTACGAACGAAGGGGTAGTACATGAACTCTCCTGGATTCCCGGTGTGCAAACCGGGGGCGTATTATCTGCGATTGCGAAGCGAAAGGGAATTGACCTGGGGCAAATAATTCGGATAAAACGCAAACGTTTTCCTCTCTACGCCCACTTTATCTACTTTTTAGCTATCTAGTCTCGAATAAATTATTTAGTGGAAGTTCCACACGGTGCCACACTCCTGAAAATTGTTATCAATGTTAGATAAAAGCAAACAATTGGTTATAAGGAGCAAGCATGCGCGTTATTACCCTGGCCGGAAGTCCACGCTTTCCCTCTCGTTCCAACACATTACTGGACTATGCTCGCGAAAAGCTCCAGGCACTGGATGTGGACGTTCTTCACTGGCATCTTCATAAATTTGACGCTGAAGATCTGCTCTATGCCCGATTTGATAGCCCGGCGCTCAACGCCCTGACCGAACAACTTAAGGACGCTGACGGGCTGATTGTGGCGACGCCTGTCTATAAAGCCTCCTTTTCCGGCGCGCTAAAAACCTTACTCGATCTTCTTCCCGAACGTGCCCTGGCTGGCAAGGTCGTGTTGCCGCTGGCCACTGGGGGTACGGTTGCCCATATGCTGGCAGTGGATTACGCCCTGAAGCCAGTGCTCAACGCCCTCAAGGCGCAGGAGATTTTACATGGTGTCTTTGCTGATGATTCGCAGGTCATCGACTATCAGCATAACCCCCATTTCACGCCGAATTTACATCACCGTCTTGATGAGGCGCTGGAAACCTTCTGGCAGGCTCTGCACCGCCGCGATGTTCAGGCGCCCGCATTTAGCCAACCGCAAGGAGTGGCACATGTTTAAAATCCTGACCCGCATCGGGCTGGCTGGAGTGCTGGCACTCTCATCGCTGAGTCATGCCGCGGAAACCTCTCCGGAAAGTCTGCGCATCGGCTATCAAAAAGGGAGCGTCAGCATGGTGTTGGCGAAAAGCCACCAGCTTTTAGAAAAACGTTTCCCTACTACAACATTTTCCTGGGTCGAATTCCCGGCGGGGCCGCAGATGCTTGAGGCGCTGAACGTCGGCAGTATCGATCTCGGCAGCACCGGTGATATTCCGCCTATCTTTGCCCAGGCAGCGGGCGCGGATCTGGTCTACGTAGGCGTAGAGCCTGCCAAGCCTAAGGCTGAGGTGATCCTGGTGGCTGAAAACAGCGCCATTAAACGCGTCGCCGATCTGAAAGGTCACAAGGTCGCGTTCCAGAAAGGCTCCAGCTCGCACAATCTGCTGCTGCGCGCGTTACAGGAGGCCGGGCTTACGTTCAAAGATATTCAACCTGTCTATCTGACCCCTGCCGATGCTCGCGCGGCATTCCAACAGAAAAACGTGGACGCCTGGGCAATCTGGGATCCGTACTACTCTGCCGCCTTGCTGCAGGGCGGCGTGCGGGTGCTGAAAGATGGCACAACGCTGAAGCAGACCGGCTCCTTCTATCTGGCCGCCCGCCCCTATGCCGAAAAGAACGGAGCGTTTATTCAGAGCGTACTCGATACGTTCTCCCAGGCGGATGCCCTGACGCAGAGCCAGCGGCCTGAGAGCATCGCTCTGCTGGCGAAAACAATGGGTTTACCTGAGCCGGTGATCGCCACCTATCTCGACCACCGTCCGCCGACCACGATTACTCCGGTCAATGACCACGTCGCGGCGCTGCAGCAACAAACTGCCGATCTCTTTTATCAAAATCGCCTCGTTCCAAAACAGGTGAACATTCGCGACCGTATCTGGCAACCCGCAGACACTAAAGGAACTAAATCATGAGCCTGAATCTTTTCTGGTTTTTACCTACCCACGGTGATGGGCATTATCTTGGCACAGAAGAGGGTTCCCGCCCGGTCGATCATGGCTATCTGCAGCAGATTGCCCAGGCCGCGGACCGAATCGGCTTTAGCGGCGTGCTGATCCCCACCGGGCGCTCCTGCGAAGATGCATGGCTGGTTGCCGCTTCCCTGATCCCCGTGACCCAGCGGCTAAAGTTTCTCGTTGCGCTGCGCCCGAGCGTGGTCTCGCCTACCGTGGCCGCCCGCCAGGCGGCGACGCTGGACAGGCTCTCTAATGGCCGTGCCCTCTTTAACCTGGTGACCGGCAGCGATCCGCAGGAGCTGGCAGGCGACGGTGTATTCCTCGATCACACTGAGCGCTACGAGGCTTCCGCCGAGTTTACCCGCGTCTGGCGTCGTCTGCTGGAGGGCGACACCGTGACGTTTGAAGGCAAACATATTCATGTCCGGGACGCGAAACTCTACTTTCCGCCGGTACAGCAGCCGCGCCCTCCCCTCTACTTTGGCGGGTCGTCGGACGTGGCACAGGATCTGGCGGCTGAGCAGGTTGATCTCTATTTGACCTGGGGCGAACCGCCGGCGCTGGTTAAGGAGAAGATTGCTCAGGTGCGTGCCAAAGCGGCCGCGCAGGGTCGGACGGTGCGCTTTGGTATTCGTCTGCACGTGATTGTGCGCGAAACCAATGAAGAGGCGTGGCAGGCGGCTGACCGTCTGATCGCGCATCTGGATGATGACACTATCGCCAAAGCGCAGGCCGCCTTTGCCAAAACCGACTCCGTCGGGCAGCACCGGATGGCCTCCCTGCATAACGGCAAGCGTGAAAATCTGGAGATCAGCCCGAACCTGTGGGCAGGGGTGGGACTGGTGCGCGGCGGCGCAGGGACCGCCCTGGTGGGTGATGGCCCAACCGTGGCGGCGCGGATTAACGAGTATGCCGGACTCGGTATCGACAGCTTTATCCTCTCCGGCTATCCGCATCTGGAAGAGGCGTATAAAGTCGGCGAGCTGCTATTCCCGCACCTGGATGTTGCTATCCCGGAGGTGCCGCAGCCGCGCCCGCTGCCGCTTCAGGGCGAAGCGGTGGCCAACACCTTTATCCCGCAAAAAGCGGCGCAAAGCTAAGGAGTCACGATGTCCGCCACCTCACAAAAATGGCTGCTGCGTGCTGCCCCCTGGTTTTTACCCGTCGGCATCGTGGCGATATGGCAACTGGCGTCGTCAACAGGCTGGCTGTCGAGCCGCATTCTGCCCTCTCCTGAGGGGGTTGTAGAGGCTTTCTGGTCGCTGAGCGTTAGCGGCGAGCTGTGGCAGCACCTGGCAATTAGCTCCTGGCGCGCAGTGATTGGCTTTTCGATTGGCGGAAGTATTGGCCTGACGCTGGGGCTTATCAGCGGCCTCTCCCGCTGGGGCGAGCGACTGCTGGATACCTCTATTCAGATGCTGCGCAACGTGCCGCATCTGGCACTGATCCCACTGGTGATTTTGTGGTTTGGTATCGATGAGAGCGCAAAAATTTTCCTGGTGGCGCTGGGCACGCTGTTCCCAATCTACATCAATACCTGGCACGGCATTCGTAATATTGACCGCGGGCTGGTAGAGATGGCGCGCAGCTACGGCTTATCCGGTTTCGCCCTGTTTGTCCATGTGATCCTGCCGGGCGCTCTTCCTTCCATTATGGTGGGCGTGCGCTTTGCACTGGGATTGATGTGGCTGACGCTGATTGTCGCTGAAACGATTTCGGCCAACTCCGGCATTGGCTATCTGGCCATGAATGCCCGTGAGTTTCTGCAAACGGACGTGGTAGTGGTGGCCATTATCCTCTATGCCCTGCTCGGCAAGCTTGCTGACGTCAGCGCCCAGGGGCTGGAACGCGTCTGGCTGCGCTGGAATCCGGCCTATACCCATCAGGAGGCTAAAGCATGAATACTGCCCGGCTTAATCAAGGTACGCCGTTGCTACTGAACGGCATTATCAAACGCTATGGCGATAACACCGTTCTTAATGAGCTGGATCTGCATATTCCTGCGGGACAATTTGTGGCCATTGTGGGTCGCAGCGGCGGCGGGAAAAGTACGTTGCTGCGCCTTTTGGCCGGGCTGGAGGCACCCGACGGCGGCGAAATCCTGGCGGGGACGACGCCGCTGGCCACGATTCAGGACGACACGCGGATGATGTTTCAGGACGCGCGCCTGCTGCCGTGGAAAACAGTGGTCGATAACGTTGGCCTGGGGCTGAAGGGGAGCTGGCGCGAGCGTGCCCGTCAGGCGCTGGCCGCCGTCGGTCTGGAAAACCGTGGGGGTGAGTGGCCAGCAGCACTTTCCGGGGGGCAAAAACAGCGCGTGGCGCTTGCCAGGGCCCTGATCCACCGTCCCGGCCTGCTGCTGCTGGATGAGCCGCTCGGCGCGCTCGATGCTCTGACCCGTATCGACATGCAGGCGCTAATCGAATCTTTGTGGCAGGAGCATGGCTTTACGGTGCTTCTGGTAACGCATGATGTGAGCGAAGCCGTCGCCATGGCCGACCGCGTCCTGTTAATAGAAGAGGGGAAAATTGGTCTGGATCTATCCGTGGATATCCCACGGCCTCGCCGCGTAGGTTCGGCGCGCCTGGCAGAGCTGGAGGCAGAGGTACTGGATCGGGTGATGCAGCGCGGGGTGAGCGAACGGACGTTGATAACTGCCCACGCCTGATGCTCTCTCCCACCGGGAGAGAGCGAAACCGTTAGCCCGGGGGCCACCTGCCACCGGGCTTTTTTACATCAGGCCAGCGCCTTGGCAATCTTCTCGTAGAGATCGCCGGAGAGGTTTTCCAGCCCTTTCAACTGCTCCAGCGCGGCACGCATCTGGGTCTGACGCCCTTCATCGTAACGTTTCAGGCGGATCAGCGGCTCAATCAGACGCGACGCCACCTGCGGGTTACGGCTGTTAAGCTCGGTCAGCATCTCAACCATGAAACGGTAGCCGCTGCCGTCTTCAGTATGGAACGCCGCCGGGTTGCTACCGGCGAATGCACCAATCAGCGAGCGCACGCGGTTCGGGTTGCTGAGCGTAAAGGAGCGGTGGTTAAGCAGGCCGCGTACGGTCTCCAGCACGTTGCTGGCCGGGCTGGTGGCCTGCAGAATAAACCACTTGTCCATCACCAGACCGTCCTGATGCCACTTATCATCGTACTCCTGCATCAGCGCGTCACGGCACGGCAGCTGCGCCGCGACGGCGGCAGAGAGCGCCGCCAGCGCGTCGGTCATGTTGTCCGCAGTGTGATACTGCTGAGTAACCAAGGCATCGCCCAGCTTCGCGTCGCCAAACGCCAGATAGCGCAGGCAGGTGTTGCGCAGCGAACGCTTGCCGATATCCGCATGTTCAACCCGGTAAGCATCGAGCTTATGCGCGTTGTAGACCGCAAGGAACTCGTCGGAAAGTTCGGTCGCCAGAGTGCGGGTCAGCGCCTCGCGGACGGCAACGATCGCCACCGGATCGATGATATCGAACAGCTCGGCCATTTCGCCTGCGCCAGGCAGGGTCAGGATCTCTGCCGCCAGCGCCGGATCGATATCGGCATCCAGCAGGATCGCCCGGAAGGCGTCGGCCACGTGCAGCGGCAGCGACAGCGGCTGACCCTGCTGGTGGCGGGCGACGTTGAGCTTGATGTAGGTCGTCAGCAGGCTCTGGGCCGCATCCCAGCGGGAGAAGTCGTTGCGTGCATGGCGCATCAGGAACGTCAGCTGCTGATCGCTCCACTTATACTCCAGCTTCACCGGCGCGGAGAACTCGCGCAGCAGGGACGGCACCGGCTGGAAGTAGACCTTATCAAAGACAAAGGTCTGCTCCTCCTGAGTGACGTTGAGCACGTTGTGTACCGGATGCCCCTCTTTTTGCAGCGGAATAACCTGGCCCTCGTTGTCGTACAGCTCAATATCAAACGGAATGTGCAGGGGCAGCTTCTCTTCCTGATCCGGCGTCGGCGGCGTGCGCTGGCTGATGGTCAGGGTGTACTGCTCGGTCTCTGGGTTGTAGTCGTCGCGCACTGTCACAATCGGCGTACCGGACTGGCTGTACCAGCGACGGAAATGTGAGAGGTCGACGTTGGAGGCGTCTTCCATCGCCTGGACGAAATCGTCGCAGGTGGCGGCACTGCCGTCGTGGCGTTCAAAGTAGAGCTGCATCCCGCGCTGGAAGTTCTCCTCCCCCAGCAGGGTATGCAGCATGCGGATCACCTCTGACCCCTTCTCATACACCGTCAGGGTGTAGAAGTTGTTCATCTCGATGACTTTGTCCGGACGGATCGGGTGCGCCATCGGGCTGGCATCTTCCGCAAACTGCAGGCCACGCATGGTGCGCACGTTGCTGATGCGGTTCACCGCGCGGGAACCGAGATCGGAGCTGAACTCCTGATCGCGGAACACGGTCAGCCCCTCTTTCAGGCTCAGCTGGAACCAGTCGCGGCAGGTCACGCGGTTGCCGGTCCAGTTATGGAAGTACTCGTGGCCAATCACGCGCTCAATATCGAGATAATCTTTATCGGTAGCGGTGTCGGTGCGGGCCAGCACGTATTTGGAGTTAAAGACGTTGAGGCCTTTGTTCTCCATCGCCCCCATGTTGAAGAAATCCACGGCGACGATCATATAGATGTCGAGGTCGTACTCAAGACCAAAGCGCTCTTCATCCCACTTCATGGAGTTTTGCAGGGAGGTCATCGCCCACGGGGCGCGGTCAAGGTTACCGCGATCGACAAACAGCTCCAGCGCCACTTCGCGGCCGGAACGGGTGGTATAGGTATCGCGCAGCACGTCGAAATCACCGGCCACCAGCGCAAACAGGTAGCAGGGTTTCGGGAATGGATCCTGCCACTGCACCCAGTGACGACCATTCTCCAGCTCGCCCTCACCTACGCGGTTACCGTTGGAGAGCAGGAACGGGTATTTGCTTTTATCGGCGATGATTTTAGTGGTAAAGCGCGCCAGCACATCCGGACGGTCAAGGTACCAGGTAATATGGCGGAAGCCTTCGGCTTCACACTGGGTGCAGAGCGCTTCGCCTGACTGGTAGAGCCCTTCCAGCGCGGTATTGGTGGCCGGGCTAATCTCGTTGACGATGCGCAGGGTAAACCTTTCCGGCAGGTTATTGATTACCAGCGCGTTCTCAGCGATCTGGTAATCAGACCACGGCTGGCCGTCTACGTAGAGAGAGACGAGAGTCAGATCTTCGCCGTTAAGACGTAAAGGCTCGGCCGTTGCGCCATGGCGGGAGACGGTGCTCTCAGCCGTAACGACGGTTTTAACAGCATCAAGATCGAAAGTCAGGTCAATATCGCTAATCAGGTAATCTGGCGCACGGTAGTCGTGGCGGTATTTGGCTTGGGGCTGTTGAGTCATAAAAAACCTTTAGCATCTCATTAGGGTAACGACTCAGTCTATTCCTGTTGCCTCATTCGCGCTACGCAGAAACTCACTCTTTTCAAGGCAAAAAGCCCTGTTTGCTACATTTTGATAACAGAGGCACAAATTGCCCTCGTACATCTTACGCGGTTGTGTTGTGATCCAGGTTCATTAAACCGATAATCAAGGTATACTCCTGCGTCTTTATCTGCTTTGGCTTTGATGGATACGCTCCAGTGAGAGGATGCTACGGCGCACCATGACACAACTCGCGACCCCTATTCTGCGAACGCTGCTTGATACCGATGCCTATAAGCTGCATATGCAGCAGGCGGTTTTTCATCAATATCATGATGTCCACGTGTCGGCTGAGTTTCGCTGCCGGGGCGATGACCTGCTGGGTATCTATGCGGATGCCATTCGCGAGCAGGTTGATGCCATGCAGCATCTGCGCCTGCAGGATGATGAATACCAGTGGCTCTCCAGCCTGCCCTTCTTCCGCGCCGACTATCTCGACTGGCTGCGGACGTTCCGCTATGACCCAAGCCAGGTTGTTATTACCAATGACCAGGGCAAGCTCTCTATTCGCCTCGCCGGTCCATGGCGCGAGGTGATCATGTGGGAAGTGCCGCTGCTGGCGGTGATCAGCGAGGTGGTGCACCGCTACCGCTCGCCGGATGCGGGCGTCAGTGAAGCGCTGGCAACCCTCGAAGAGAAGCTGGCGAATTTCTCGCAGATGACCGCCGGACTGGATATGTCCCGCTTCCGTCTGATGGACTTCGGCACCCGCCGCCGCTTCTCCCGCGACGTGCAGCAGGCTATCGTTGAGCGCCTGCAGCAGGAGTCGTGGTTTGTCGGCACCAGCAACTACGATCTCGCTCGCCGCCTGAACTTAACCCCGATGGGGACGCAGGCACACGAGTGGTTCCAGGCCCACCAGCAGATCAGCCCTGAGCTGGCCACCAGCCAGCGCGCCGCGCTTGCCGCCTGGCTAACCGAATACCCCGATCAGTTGGGCATTGCCCTGACCGACTGCATTACTATGGACGCCTTCTTGCGCGACTTTGGCCCAGAGTTTGCCTCCCGCTACCAGGGCCTGCGCCACGACTCAGGCGATCCGGTTGAGTGGGGTGAAAAAGCGATTGCCCACTATCAAAAGCTGGGTATCGATCCGCTCAGCAAGGTGCTGGTGTTCTCGGACAACCTCGACCTGAAAAAAGCGCTGGATCTCTATCGCCACTTCTCCGCGCGGGTGAATCTGAGCTTTGGCATTGGCACGCGCCTAACCTGCGACATTCCGCAGGTGAAGCCGCTGAACATCGTTATTAAGCTCGTTGAGTGTAACGGCAAACCGGTGGCAAAACTCTCTGACAGCCCGGGTAAAACCATCTGTCACGATAAAGCCTTTGTTCGGGCGCTGCGTGAGGCGTTCGATCTGCCGCAGGTGAAAAAAGCCAGCTAATCCACGCAGGGAGCCGCTTCGGCTCCCTTTTCTTTATTAATTTCTTATTTCTTCCCTTCTTACTGTTAATTCTGCTTGTCTGATGGCGCACGCCAGGTAACATAGGCAAACCCCCTCTTTGGGTGGAAAACGTATTTTTCGGACAATTAACAGAGAGAATATTATGAGCGTTGTGCCTGTAGCCGACGTACTCCAGGGCCGCGTCGCCGTTGACCAAGAAGTCACCGTGCGCGGATGGGTACGTACCCGCCGAGATTCAAAAGCTGGCATCTCCTTCCTGGCCGTCTATGACGGTTCCTGCTTTGATCCTGTACAGGCCGTTATTAATAATTCTCTGCCCAATTACAATGATGAAGTCCTGCATCTGACCACCGGCTGTTCCGTGGTGGTGACCGGCAAGGTTGTTGCCTCTCCGGGCCAGGGCCAGAGCTTTGAGATCCAGGCAAGCCACGTTGACGTGACCGGCTGGGTCGACGATCCGGACACCTACCCGATGGCGGCCAAGCGCCACAGCATCGAGTACCTGCGTGAAGTGGCGCACCTGCGTCCGCGCACCAACCTGATCGGCGCGGTGGCTCGCGTACGCCACACCCTGGCGCAGGCGCTGCACCGCTTCTTTGATGAGCAGGGCTTCTTCTGGGTCTCGACCCCGCTGATCACCGCCTCCGATACCGAAGGTGCTGGCGAGATGTTCCGCGTCTCTACGCTGGATCTGGAAAACCTGCCGCGCAACGACCAGGGCAAAGTCGATTTCGACAAAGACTTCTTTGGCAAAGAGTCCTTCCTGACCGTTTCCGGCCAGCTGAACGGCGAAACCTACGCCTGCGCCCTGTCAAAAATTTACACCTTTGGCCCGACCTTCCGTGCAGAGAACTCCAACACCAGCCGTCACCTGGCTGAGTTCTGGATGCTGGAGCCGGAGATCGCCTTCGCCGATCTGGAAGATAACGCCGCGCTGGCGGAAGCAATGCTGAAGTATGCCTTTAAAGCGGTGCTGACCGAACGTGCAGACGACATGAAGTTCTTTGCCGAGCGCGTAGATAAAGATGCGGTGACGCGTCTGGAGCGTTTTATCGAGGCGGACTTCGCGCAGGTAGACTACACCGACGCAGTTACTATTCTGGAAAACTGCGGCAAGCAGTTCGAGAACCCGGTCTACTGGGGCGTGGATCTCTCCTCCGAGCACGAGCGTTATCTGGCTGAAGAGCACTTCAAAGCGCCGGTGGTCGTGAAAAACTACCCGAAAGAGATCAAAGCGTTCTATATGCGTCTCAACGACGACGGCAAAACCGTCGCGGCCATGGACGTCCTGGCACCGGGTATCGGTGAAATCATCGGTGGCTCCCAGCGTGAAGAGCGTCTGGACGTGCTGGATGCACGTATGGCTGAGATGGGCCTCAATAAAGAGGACTACTGGTGGTATCGCGATCTGCGTCGCTACGGCACCGTACCGCACGCCGGTTTCGGCCTCGGCTTTGAACGCCTGATCGCCTATGTGACCGGCGTTCAGAACGTTCGCGATGTGATTCCGTTCCCACGCACGCCGCGTAACGCTACGTTCTAATCCTCTCAGGGCCAGCCTATGCTGGCCCTTCTTCCCTTTCCCTTGTCAACTTTTGTTAACAAATCGTGAGTTATTCCCCTAATCAACCCTTTCCCCATTAGCGTCTGTAAGACTATTTTTCAGAAATAATTTTGTACAAAAATCATACTGACTAAAACTTGCACAAAAAATTCTCTTTTGGCTTTAGCACATTTGGATAAAACACACACAGCTATCCAGATGTCTAAACGCAGAAATGAGAAAATGTCTCACTCACTGCTTTTCTGAATAAGTTAATCCTATATCACCATTAAACATAAGTAATTCATATATATAGTAATGGATTTGCTGATTTTATCAGCAACTCTATTGGAAACATGAAGTGGTTCACAAAGTTCCCTAAAATACATAAATTCTTACACATTATTTCTTTTTGTTACCTCTTTAAGACATTTGTAGCACTTTCAAGGTAGCGAAACGGTTTTATGAATGGAAAGATGCTCTCAGACACAAAAAGACACCAAACTCTAAGCAATAGTTCCGTAAATATTTATTGACGGAATTCATTGACGGCAGTGGCAGGTGTTATAAAAAACCTAATGAGGGTAATAAATAATGATGAAGCGCAATATTCTGGCAGTGGTTATCCCTGCTCTGCTGGTAGCCGGTGCAGCAAACGCTGCAGAAATCTATAACAAAGCCGGTAACAAATTAGACCTGTACGGTAAAGTTGTAGGTGAGCATGACTTCGTAACCTCTGGTGATGATACCGGCAGCAACGACAGCACCTATGCTCAGATTGGCTTCAAAGGCGAAACTCAGATCAACGACCAGCTGACCGGTTACGGCCAGTGGGAATACCGTGCACTGGCAAGCGGCGAAGAGAGCGGCGGCCAGTCCCAGCGTACTCGTCTGGCATTTGCCGGCCTGAAAATTGCTGACGCAGGCTCCATCGACTACGGCCGTAACTACGGTATCGCGTACGACGTTGACGCTTACACCGATATGGCACCGTCCTTCTCCGGTATGACCTGGGCGAACTACGCTGACAACTTCATGACCGGCCGTACCTCTGGCGTTGCGACCTACCGTAACTCCAACTTCTTCGGTCTGGCTGATGGCTTGAACTTCGGCCTGCAGTACCAGGGTAAAAACGACCGTGCTAACCCGCTGACCTCTAACGGCGACGGCGTAGGTTACTCTCTGGGCTATGACTTCGCAGAAGGCTTCAGCGTGATCGGTGCTTACTCCAACGCTGACCGTACTAACAATCAGGAAGGCCTGAACCGCGTTTACGTCAACGATGCTGGTGCTCTGACTACCCGTGGCAGCGCCCGCGGTAGCCGTGCGGAAACCTGGGGTGTGGGTGTGAAATATGACGCCAACAACATCTACCTGGCGACCACCTACGCTGAAACCCGCAACACCACCCGTGAAGCGGACGGCACTTTTGCTAACAAAACGCAGAACTTCGAAGCCATCGCTCAGTACCAGTTCGACTTCGGTCTGCGTCCGTCCCTGGCCTACGTTCAGTCTCGCGGTAAAGACCTGGCAGCGACCTCTGACGGCGCGTTCGGCGGCGGCAGCGAAGACCTGCAGAAGTTTGTTGAAATCGGTGCTACTTACTACTTCAACAAAAACTTCAACATCTGGGTTGACTACCAGCTGAACCTGATCGACGACAGCGACTACAGCCGCAACGTTGGCATCGTCAACGGCAAGGACGACCAGGTTGCTGTAGCGGTAACTTACCAGTTCTAATTGCGCGACCTCCTCGTTATATGCTGATAAAAACAGGGCTACGGCCCTGTTTTTTTATGCCTGAAAAGCCTGTCAACGCTGCTTGCGGTCACACTCTGTTTCTTTTTGTCGCAAACGGTTGGCAATTGATAAATCTCCCGTTACCCTGATACGCAACGCCCTTCTGTCATCAAAATGGAACCTCGTCATGTTTGAGAATATTACTGCAGCCCCTGCTGACCCTATTCTGGGGTTAGCCGATCTGTTTCGTGCCGACCAACGTCCGACAAAAATTAACCTTGGCATCGGCGTCTATAAAGATGAAACCGGTAAAACGCCGGTGCTGACCAGCGTGAAGAAAGCCGAGCAGTATCTGCTGGAGAACGAGACGACGAAGAACTATCTCGGCATCGACGGGATCCCGGAATTTGGCCGCTGCACCCAGGAGCTGCTGTTTGGCAAAGGCAATGCGGTCATTAACGACAAGCGCGCCCGTACGGCGCAGACCCCTGGCGGCACCGGCGCGCTGCGTGTGGCGGCAGACTTCCTGGCGAAAAACACCGACGCTAAGCGCATCTGGGTCAGCAACCCAAGCTGGCCGAACCATAAAGGCGTGTTTAACGCAGCCGGGCTGGAAGTGCGCGAATATGCTTACTATGACGCGGCTAACCATACGCTGGACTTTGACGGCCTGCTGGCAAGCCTCAACGAAGCTCAGGCGGGTGACGTAGTGCTGTTCCACGGCTGCTGCCACAACCCAACCGGCATCGATCCAACCCTGGATCAGTGGCAGACCTTGGCGCAGCTCTCCGTTGAGAAGGGCTGGCTGCCGCTGTTTGACTTCGCCTATCAGGGCTTTGCTCGTGGTCTGGAGGAGGATGCTGAAGGGCTGCGCGCCTTTGCCGCGCTGCATAAGGAGCTGATCGTTGCCAGCTCCTATTCGAAAAACTTTGGTCTGTATAACGAGCGCGTCGGGGCCTGCACCCTGGTGACCGCCGATGCAGACACAGCCGATCGCGCCTTCAGCCAGCTGAAGTCTGTGATCCGAGCCAACTACTCCAACCCGCCTGCGCACGGTGCCTCTGTGGTCGCCACCATTCTCAGCAATGACGCCCTGCGCGCCATCTGGGAGCAGGAGCTAACCGATATGCGCCAGCGCATTCAGCGCATGCGTCTGCTGTTTGTTAATACGCTGCAGGAGAAAGGCGCTAACCGTGACTTCAGCTTTATCATTAAGCAGAACGGCATGTTCTCGTTCAGCGGCCTGACCAAAGAGCAGGTTCAGCGTCTGCGCGAAGAGTTTGGCGTCTATGCAGTGGCATCCGGTCGCGTTAACGTTGCGGGCATGACCCCGGACAATATGGCTCCGCTGTGTGAAGCTATCGTCGCTGTGCTGTAAGCGTAGCGCAAAAAAAAGGGTCGCCGAAGCGACCCTTTTTTATGGGACGAACTACCAGATCGGCTGCTCGTCCTGCAAAAACGGGTTGTGCAGGCGCTCTTCGCCCAGGGTCGACATCGGCCCGTGACCGGGAATAAAGGTCACGTCGTCGCCCAGCGGCAACAGCTTGCGCTTGATGGAGTCGATCAGCTGACCGTGGTCGCCGCGTGGAAAATCGCTGCGCCCTACCCCGCCCTTGAAGATCACATCCCCAGAGACCAGCAGGCGCGACTGCGCATCAAAGAAGACAATGTGGCCCGGCGTATGGCCCGGGCAGTGCAGCACCGCCAGCGTTACATTGCCGACGCTCACGCTCTCGCCTTCATCCAGCCAACGATCGGGTGTTAGAGGCTGGCACTCCTCCAGGCCAAACATACGGCTTTGGGCAGGAAGCCCCGTCAGCCAGAACTCATCCTCTTTTTCCGGACCGACAATAGGCACACCGTAGTGTTGCGCCAGCTCGGCGGCGGCTCCCACGTGATCGAGATGACCATGGGTGAGCAAAATCTGCGTCAGCGTAACGTCAGAGGCGGCAACCACCTCTTTGATACGCTCAGCATCACCACCGGGATCCACCAGCGCGGCCTGACGCGTCTCCTCACACCAGATCAGAGAACAGTTCTGGGAAAACGCGGTAACCGGAATAAGACGATAGTTCATACTGCTCCTTTTCATTAAGCCCTGTTACCAGTGCCGAACCGGCCCGGTATCAATATGTACAAAGTTGCTGCGCGGGTAATATCCTACACCACCTGCTCCCATAGATAACGCAGCTTTGCGAATATTGCTTAATGCGAGGCCTTCAATATGGAAATCCATTGCCTGGCCTTTAGTGTGGTAGCTGTGCTTGGCGACGCCGCTGCTGTGGGCACGAAGCTCATTGTTGGTATCGACAGAGCGATAGCCAGAGATAAGCTGAACCGGTTTACGCGTGCCGAGCAGGCCCTGCAGGCGGTAGATCTGGTCGAAAAGCTTAGGGTCAATGGACGTCACTTTATTGGCGCGATAGTCGCGGAAAAAGTGGTTAAGTTTAGCTAATTCATCCTGAATATAGCCCTTGCCGTCAAAAAACTCGGCTTTGATTGACTCTCCGGTATGTAAATTACTGAGGGTCAGGATCCGTGGGCGTGGCGTAGAGAGGGTAGCGAACGCAGGCGTTGGCAGGATGGCTGCACCGAGTGCAATGCCACCTAACGCCAGCAGTTTGCGGCGATTAGCGTCAAATTTATCCATGATAATCAGGTCTACAGGTAAAAAGGTTGCTTAATTAATGCACTTCTGGCGCGTGAAAAAGCACCTTACCGGGCAAAAATTCTTACGTCAAGGAAGGTCAAGCGTGGTAAAGACGGGCCGCGTAGCCTGGAGAGCCCGTTTTTACCAGTTATTTAGGGAATGGATTAATCTGAACTACTTCATTTATTTGATTAATTGTTCCGCCTTCGGCAGAACGTCAACGCCTGAACGGGCGGTCAGATCGTAATTGTAAATATCTGTACGATACTGGGTACGCCCGTCGCTGCCGACAAAGGCGGTCAGGTAGTAGAGGTTCACCGGAATATTCTGGCGAATATTCACGTAGCGCGTGTTTCCTTCCTGCAGCGCGTCAGAGATGCGCGTATCGTTCCAGCCAGCGTCCTGCAGCAGCATGCTGGCCAGCTCGGAGGATTTATTCACGCGAACGCAGCCGGAGCTGAGCGCACGCTCGTTCTTTTGGAACAGAGTGTGGTTCGGCGTATCGTGCAGGTAGATAGCATCCGAGCTGGGCATATTGAATTTGTAGCGTCCCAGGGAGTTATGCGCGCCCGGAGCCTGCTGGAAGCGGAATGGCAGATTAGACGGCGTAATGGTGCCCCAGTCGACCCGCCACGGATCGATCGTCTCTTTGCTGTTCCAGCCGCGCAGCACAACATAGTTATGTCGCTCCAGATAGCCGGGATCGTTCCAGACCTTCGGCAGAATGTCCTTGCGCGCCAGGGTTGGCGGGACGTTCCACGGCGGATTGACCACCACGTTATTGAGCGCGCTACTCATCATCGGCGTTTTACGGTCGGGACGACCGACGATCACCCGAGAGGCCAGCACCTCGTTACCCTGCTGGTAATAGACCAGCGAATAGGCGGGAATGTTAACCATAATCCCGGTGGAGACCGTGCCCGGCAGCAGGCGCAGGCGCTGAATGTTCAGAGCCAGCACCCCTGCGCGCTGGGCGGGCGTCACATTAAGCCAGTCGCGGGTAGATTGGCCGATAGAGCCATCGCTCCCCAGCCCCTGCCAGGTCTGGAAGCGTTTTACCGCGGCCACTAGCTCAGGATCGTAAGTGCCGCCGCGTGCAGACTTCGCCTTTTTGGGTTCATCTCCCGGCAGAACGATGTTCTCGGCGCTATCCAGCATCCCCGTGCGGGAGAGGATCTCGCGCAGGGCGGGAATATCGTTGCTCCACTGTCCCGGACGCAGCGTGGCGGTGCTCTTCAGCGTTGGCCAGGGTTGGGTGTCACTCACCAGCTTCAGCAGCGACGTGTGCATCAGAGAGTACTGGTCATGCTGCGGCGCAAGGCTGGCAACAAAGTGGGTTAGCTGGCCGTTATCCAGCGCCATCTGCCACTGGTTAATCACCGTCAGCGGCGGCGTCGCCAGCTGATAGGGTTTGGCGCTATAGAGCCAGCTGTTGCCTTTAACGGGAATACCGGCGATGAAGTGAAGATAGCCCAGCATGGCATCAGAAAGCACCACGTCCCGGGCCTGACCGGTCACAGCAGGATCGGTCAGCAGCTCTACCCATTTCGTGAACTGGGGCTGGAAACCGGCGATTGCCACCTCGGCCAGCTGTTGCTGAAACGCTTTAACCGCCTCACGATCGTCCCACATGGCTTTCTGCTCGCGGGCGGCATACAGCGCAACAAGCTGGTTCATATAGACCGGGGTATAGCCTGCCGGTAGCTGGGCCTGGATTTCAGCGCGGGTTTTGGCCATCAGGCCAGCATCGGCCAGCGCCTCTACGCCCGCCAGCACTGCGGTGGCGTGAGACTGCGCCAGCGGCTCGGCCAGCGCCGTAGGCTGTACGCCCATGCTGGCAGAGCTGTCGGTTGGAATAACTTCTGGCTCATCGGCCATAGCGTTAAACAGCGGAGCAAACGTAAGGGTCACGCACAAACTCAATGCGGACGCCAGACTCTCTTTTTTCTTCAGCAACATCCCTTGCCCCCTGTTTAAAAACGAATCGATTAATCCGTCTGGTTCTATGAGTATATAAAGACAAAAATACATTTGCCCGGCAAAATGTAAAGAAGATTAAAGATTGATCCAGTGCTGGTTGGGCCAGCAGGCAATAAAAAAGGGCGGCTATGCTGCCGCCCTTTTGTTCGATTAACCGTCAGGTTACGCTAGCATCCGCCGTGCCGGGCAGCGGCTCAGGCAGCTGCGGGGCAAAGCCGCGCAGGCCCACCACGTGCACGTGCTCTTGATTGTTAAACACCTTACGCACCAGTTTATAGGTGGTACCTTTCTCCGGACTGATGTTTTCAGGCGCAGCGATAATCAGCTGCATCTCCAGCCGCTCGCACAGCTCAAACAGCGTGGCGATAGAGCGGGCATCAAGACGGGCGGCCTCATCGAGGAACAGCAGGCGGCATGGAGAGATATCTTTTCCGCGCAGGCGACGCGCTTCGTCTTCCCAGCTCTGCACCACCATCACCAGAATCGACATCCCGGTACCGATCGCCTCCCCGGTAGAGAGCGCACCGGACTCGGCACGCAGCCAGCCGTCAGAGCCACGGTTAACCTCGACCTCCATCTCCAGATAGTTACGGTAGTCGAGCAGCTCTTCACCGATGGTCTGCGGCGTACGCTGGCCCATATCAATCTGCGGGTTCAGGCGCTGATAGAGTTTCGCCAGCGCTTCCGAGAAGGTCAGACGGTTGCTGTTAAAGAGATCCTGATGCTGTTCGTGCTGCTCGGAGAGCACGTCCAGCAGCGTAGCGTGGGTCTCTCGCACGTTCACGTTCAGACGTACGCTGTTTACCTGACCAAAGGAGACGCTCTGCAGCCCCTGGTTGAGCTGGCGGATACGGTTCTGCTCGCGCTGGATGGTCTTGCGAATGATGTTCGCCGCGCTGCGGGAGCTGATCGCCAGCTTCTGCTCGCGGGAGGTCAGCTCTTCCGTCAGACGGCCCAGCTCGATCTCCATCTGCTCAATCGCTTCAACCGGATCGTCGGTGCGAATAATATCCTGACGGATACGCTCGCGCAGATGCTGGTAGACTGCGACAAAGAACTGGATCTTACGCTCGGGGCGCTTCGGATCTTCCGACATGCGCAGCACGTCGCGCAGGTGTTCGTTATCCGCCACCGCCAGACGCAGCGCACCCAGCGCCTTATCCGACATCGAGCGCAGCTCATCGGCAGAGAGATAGGCCAGCTCGCGACGGTGCAGACGACGCTCAACGCCGTTATCTTTCACCATCCGCATCACTGCGCACCAGCCCGCTTTGGCCGTCACCACCTGCTCGCGCTTCTCGTAGTAGTCACGCTCAAGACGCTTGAGCTTGCGGGTCAGGTTATCCATCTCCGCTTCGCAGAAGGTCAGGGCTTTCTCGAGCTGGTTGCGACGTGCGCGGTTGCCGGAGAGCTGGGCATAAAGCTCATCCCGACGAATGCGCGCCCGCTCTTCCGAGCCGCTGTCTGCCCGCACGCCAATCTCCTGCAGCTCTTTATGCAGATCGTTCAGCAGCTCTTTTTTGGTGTCATACGAGCTTTTCAGCGACGCCTGCACCTGGCCGTACTGGCTAAGCTGGGCGGCGTGGCTGCGCATCGCCTCACGGGCGCGGGCGCGTTCGCTCTCCGCCTGCTCCAGACGCTGGCGCAGCTTCTCGTTAAGATCGCTGTTGCCGGTGAGCATCGCGGCGGAATCGCTATAGCTAAAGTGGGCGCGGCGCTGCACCACCTCGGTGAGGGCAAACGCCTGCTGGCGCGCTTCACGCTGCACCTGCTGCGAGTACGCATAGTCCTCTTTTAGCTGTTCAAACTGCTCCGGGTCGCTCTGCAGCACCGAGACCACCGGCTCCAGCTTCGCCAGCTGGTTACCGAACTGCTGGATAAAGCGTGCCGCTTCCTGGGCTTCGTCAAGGCGCTCGCGGATCTCATCCACGCGGTCGGCCAGGGTATCGTCGCTCAGCAGGTTGATGCGCGGCAGCAGGCGGTTAAGGGCGCTGACGCCCTCCTTGGCCTGATCGTACTGGGCACGGCTCTGCTGGTTGTCGCTCTCGTGGGCGCTGATGGCGCGCTCAAGCTCGCCCCGACGGCTGGTCAGGGTACGGATCTCGGCTTCCGGATCGTCCTCAAAGGCGACTGCCAGATGGCTACCGATAAAGCGGCTGAAGGCCTGATGCAGACGCTGGGTCTTCTGGACGTCAAACGACAGCGTGGCGAAGCGCTCCGCCAGGGTTTCACGCTCGGCGTGCAGGCTCTCAATGCGGCTTTCGCGTGCGGCACGGCCAAACAGCGGCAGCGACGGGAAGCGAGAGTAGCGCCACTGGCGATCGGCGACCTTGACGATCACCGCTTTTTCCAGCTCGTCGGCAGCAAAGACGCTGTCGTCAAAGGACTGCGGATCCCCTTCAATCAGGTAGAGATCTTCCGGGCAGTCGGTTAATCCTTCCAGCTGTTCGGCGATCAGAGAGAGATCCGGCACTACGATAGCGTGACGGGATGGGCCATACAGCGCCGAGTAGTACGGCGCATCGTCAAGGCTGACATCATCGTAGATTTCAGAGAGCAGCACGCCGCCGAAACGTTCCGCCAGAGCGTTGAGACGGGCATCTTCTGCCCCGCCCGGTTGGCTCAGACGCTCGATTTCGTCGTCTACCGCCTGCTTGCGGGCACCGATTTCGTCACGCTCAACAATGGCTTCGCGCTCGCGCTCCAGCAGCTGTTGCAGGAACTCCGTTACGTCCTGGCTCGATTCAAACTCTTGCCCGCTCTGCTCGCAGAGCTGGTTGAGGCTGTTCTGCGCGGCCAGCCAGACCGGGGCACGCTTCAGCAGGCGCTGAATACGCGCCTGCAGCTGCTCCAGCTCCTGGCGCAGGGCCATGCGCTGCTCACCGGCGTTGGCAACGGTCTCAGAGAGGGCGGCAATCTGTGCCTCCAGCTGCTGGTGCAGGGCCTCCAGCTCGTCGGCGTCGACGCGCTTGTTGTGACGCTTGCAGAACTCGGCCAGCAGACGCTCGGCATCCTGCTGCTCGCGCAGGCGCTGCTCCAGCTCGTTAAGACGCATCCGCAGCGGCTGCACCTGGTCTGCCAGGTGGCGCTGGTTAACGGCGTCACGCAGCAGCTCCCGGGCGACGCTCCAGGCCTCGCTGCGCGCGAGCGGACCGTTAATGGCCGCCACCAGCTGATACGCCTGCTCAAACTGGCTGTGCGCGGTCTGGGCCACGCTCATCTTCTGCTCCAGCGAGAGCAACTTCTCAGTGGCTTCCTGCTCTTTGGCCTGGAAGGTCTCCTGCCACTGCTGGGCGCTCTCCGGCGTCAGATCCGGAATGTGGCACAGGGCCTGGGCGCGCTCCAGCGCGGCCAGCGCCTGGTTATACTGGATGGCACGCGTCTGCTGCACGTCGAGCGCCTGCTGATAGTTGGCAAGCTGGCTCTTCAGCTCATCCACCTCCAGCTCGGCGGCTTCCGCCCGGGCCTCGTTCTCTTCATGGCGGTCGGCGGCTTCTGCCACCACCTCGTTCTGCTCCTCCAGACGGATTTGCAGTTCGTCGAGATCCGCTTCGTAGCGCTCAATTTTTTCCTGCTGACGCAGCGCGGTTTGCACCAGGTTCAGGTGGTCGCTGGCGGCCTGGTGATCCGCTTCGAGATCGCCCTCCGCTCCGGTGTGCTCATGCAGCTCCCGCGCCATCTCAACGTGCTTATACTGCTCGGCAGCCAGCTGCGACCGGGAGGTAAAGAGATCCCGACGGAAGGCCAGGGCCTGATCGAGATGCACCCGACGCTCGTTGGCGTGGCGCATGTAGTCCGAGGCCACGTAGTTGGTGGCTTCGCTGATCAGGTGCTTGAAGAGATCCCTGTCCGACTGGGTGACGCGGATCGCCTCCAGGGTCATACGGTTCTCCCGCAGCGCGGCTTCCATATCCTGGAATGCCTTCCGCACCCCGCCGTTTTCCGGCAGCAGGTAGTCACGCAGCGAGCGGGTAATGGCGCTGGAGATCCCGCCGTAAAGCGAGGCCTCAATCAGACGGTAGAACTTGCTGCGATCCGAGGCGGAGCGCAGGCGACGCGCCACGATGCCCAGATCGAACATCAGGGCGTGGTAATCGATAATTGAGTTGAACTGCTTGAACTGAACGCCTTCGATCTCATCCAGCTTCTCTTTCAGCTCGGTCAGGCTCAGCACCCGCGCCTGGCGCTCGTTGAGCGTCTCGGTCAGCAGCTGGGTCGGCTGAATGCTGGTCGGCAGGCCCTGAATCGCAAAGGGTTTAATATCGACTTTGCGATCGCGCCCGGCAACCTGCTGCAGGCGCACGCCTACCACCACGCGCTGGTTGCGCGAGTTGATCACGTCCAGCACCGAGTAACAGACGCCCGCCTTCAGCTTGCCGTGCAGGCCCTTATCGCGCGAGCCGCTGGTGGCCCCCGCTTCGGTGGTGTTACGGAAGTGCAGCAGGGTTAAATCCGGGATCAGCGCCGTGACAAACGCCGCCATGGTAGTGGATTTACCGGCCCCGTTACCGCCTGACAGCGTCGTAACCAGCTCGTCAAGGTCAAAGGTGCGGGCAAAAAAGCCGTTCCAGTTTATCAGCGTTAGCGAGCGAAATTTACCGCGATCGATCATGACTCTTCCTCCGCACTGTCCGGCTGGTTCTCATCTTGCTCATCATTGAGCTGCAGGTTGTTCTCTATCGGCATGGCCTCGCCGTCGCGGATCATGCGCAGCTGTGCTTCACGCAGATCGTCGCCGCCGCGCACGTCAGCGCCGAAGCGGAACACCGACTCGGTGATGCGGAATTTGCTGCTGTCGTTCCCCATAAACCAGACCATGCCCAGGCGGCGCAGACGGTTCAGGGAGGAGCGCACCTTCTCCTGTAATTTCTGGCGATCGACGTCAGAGCCGGTGGAGCGGTTGTTAACCAGCTTCAGCAGCTTGCTCTCATCTGCCAGCGCCAGCAGCTCGTCGTAGAGCTCCTGCTGGGTAAAGATGCCCTCGTTGGCCAGGCGCTCCGGGCTAAGATAGAGGTAGCAGAGGATCTTGCCGACCATCATATCCAGCTCTGAAAGCACCGAGCGCGGGATCAGCGTCGTGGAGCGCGGGCGCAGGTAGAAAAACCCTTCTGGCGCGCGGATCAGCTCCACGTTATAGCGGGCGTAAAACTCCTCCAGATACTCCTGGAAGTCCATCAAAAATGCGTGATTGTCCAGCTCATCAAGACCAATGTGGCGACCGGCGCGCAGCTGACTGTCCAGCGCCGGGAACAACGGGTTAGCCAACGCCTGCGCCAGCTTGACTGGCATCACTTGTTCAATATTTGTCAATGACATGCGCCTGTACCCTGGCTCCGTAATCATTAATTGGCTGCCATTTTGCTGGCAACCCGGTGAAATCGCCCTGCGCTACGCCGAGGCGTACCGCCTGATCAACCACAATTCGCGCAACGTCAAAGTGACGCGCCCGCGGATATTGCGCCAGATATTCGCGCACTACGAGACCGAGATCCAGTGGCACTGCTCTGGTTTTATATACCGCCAGCTGCGCTTCAATCATGGCGGCAAGCTGCTCGCGAATTTCGTTAAACTCTTCAAATTCGAGATCCGGCGGCAGTTCGCCGGTGACCTCTTCATCGCGCAGCGTCATCTCTTCGTCGCGCATATCCAGCAGACGATCGGCGCTGGCGTAGGTCAGTGCCCATGGCGCATCGAAGTAAGACTGCACCGACTGGCGCAGGCGCTGGGCAAAGACGCGGTTTTTATCCATATCGATGGCGGTACGGATAAACTTATGTACGTGGCGGTCGTAGCCGATCCACAGATCGATAGCCTGCTGACCCCAGCTGATAATGCGGTCCAGCTTGCTTTGCAGATCGAACACCAGCCGGTCGACGAACTCGAGATCGTTATGGGCGAGGGTCGCATCCTGGATGCGCAGCAGGTTGGCCTGCAGCTTATCCCCCGCCGCCTCCAGCGTATCCTGCAGCTCGCGCAGGGTACCGGACGTTTCCGACAGCAGAAGCTCACAGCTGGAGATCGCCGCTCGCCAGTCTTTGTTTAGCAGCTGGGCGATGTCATCTTTCACCAGCTGCTGCTGCTCGTCCATAATCCGCTGGGTCAAATCGATGCTGTCGAAAATCTCCGCAACGGAGTATTTGAGCGGGGCATAGACGTGACGATGCCAGTGGAACTCGTCTCCGCCTTCCGCCGCCGCGTCAGCCGCGCGTTTCAGCTCGCTGGCAACAATAGAGAGCTGCATTGAGAGGCGCAGCGTAGAGAACTCGCGCTGACGAATGTAGTAGTCCGTGATGCCGATCCCGAGAGGCGTCAAACGGTAGATGGCGTTCCCCTCGGCCTGCTCGCTGGTAAAGCGGTTCAGCAGGCGCTGGCGCACCATATCGTTGATGGCGTTATTGGCGCGCACGCCGATGGTTTCGCTGGTCTGCTCAAACGCCTCGCTGACGTGACGAAACGCGTCAATCAGCTCCCCTTCGCTCATCTCGCCATCGAGTCGCTCGCCGTTGAGCGTGGCGACAGCCAGCAAAAAGGAGAGTCTGTCCACCGGCAGCGCGATCGAGAAATCATTTTTTCTGGCCCAGGCAACCAGTTCGGGGACTGTCTGGGAAAATTCACTCATCGTTAATCCTTGTATCTACCTGCGGCTTCTGCGCGGTAACGTGTATATAGCGTCCCAGGCTCAGGTAGGGCTCCTGGCGGCAGTAACGCGTCTCCAGCTCCACTAATGCAGCAAAACAGTCATGCTGTTTTTGCTTATCGCGCAGATAATCGTGAAAAACTCTGATACCGGTTTTACCGGTGATCTGCCAGCCCATCTCTTCGAGCCAGCCGTAAACCTGCTGCGGATCGCGCGGAAAGTCCGGTGAAAGCGTCCGCCGTTTCTTTTTGTACATGCCCTGCTGCACATAGCCAAAATTGCCGACCAGCACGTTCCGCATCAGCAGGCCGTTGGCATTGTAAAACATCAGCGACAGCGCGCCGCCGTGACGCAGCGCCGACCAGAGGGTTTGCAGGACGGCAACCGGCTCAGCGACCCACTCCAGCACGGCATGGAACAATATCAGATCGACCGGCGATTCCAAGTGCTGGGCAATGTCCTGAGCGGCGCAGTGGATAAAATGCATGTTGTCGATCATACCTTCCGCCTCCGCCGCCGCGCTGGCCCGGGCAACCATCTCACCCGACAGATCGCACAGGGTGACGTGATGACCAAGCTTCGCCAGCCGGATGGCCGTCTGCCCCTCTCCGCCCCCAGCATCAAGAATACGCAGCGGCCGTGGGCCAAAGGTCGCCAGCAGCGCGTCAAGATCCTGCCACAGGAGCGCCTGACGTAGCTGCCCTTTCGTCGTGCCATAGATATTGCGGGAAAACTTCTCCGCGATGTCATCGAAATTGCGATCCTGCATCTGCTACTCCGCGATCCTGGCAAAACCGCTATTTTGTCACAGCCACGTTAAGAAGGAACCTATCTGGTGTAAGATCCACAGAATAACCTGCTGTATGGTCAAAAAGGAAACGGAAGCCATGCTTTTTACGCTGAAGAAATACATTGGTGGGATGCTGCTGCCCCTGCCGCTGCTGCTTTTGCTGATGGGGATTGGCCTGGCGCTGGTCTGGTTTACCCGCTATCAGAAGTCAGGTAAGGCGCTGATGAGCGCGGGCTGGCTGGCGCTGGTGCTAATCAGCCTCCAACCGGTGGCGGACGGTATGCTCAGGCCGATAGAGCAGACCTACCCGACCTGGCGCGGCACCCAGCAGGTGAAATACATTGTGGTGCTCGGCGGGGGCTACACCTGGAACGATACGTGGGCACCCAGCTCCAACCTCATCAACAACAGCCTGCCGCGTCTGACAGAGGCGGTACGCCTGTGGCGGCAAAATCCAGGCGCCAAAATGATCTTCACTGGGGCACCGGCGGTCACCAACCCGGTCAGCACCGCCGAGGCCGGGGCGCGGGTGGCTGAAACGCTGGGCATCCCGCGCAGCGACATTATGACGCTCGACAGTGCCAAAGATACCGAAGAGGAGGCCGCCGCGGTGAAGCAGGCTATTGGCGAGACGCCGTTTCTGCTGGTGACCTCGGCGTCGCATCTGCCCAGGGCGATGATCTTTTTCCGCCACGCAGGCTTAAATCCCCTGCCCGCGCCGGCCAACCAACTGGCGATCGACTCGCCGCTTAACCCCTGGGAGCGTATTATCCCCTCCCCGGTATGGCTGATGCACAGCGACCGGGTCGGCTATGAGACGCTGGGGCGCGTCTGGCAGTGGCTTAAGGGTTCGTCAGGCGAGCCACGGCACAAGTGATTTTGAGGCGAGATCAAAATTGGCGCGGTTGAAATGGCCGGTGTTCACAAGCTGCGCCACCTCGTCCCACAGCATGTAGAGCCAGCGCCGCCAGATAAACGACTCGGAAACCGGGGCATGCTGGAGATAGTGCCACAGCAGCCCTTCTGCCAGCGCGCTGTCGGAGAGGCGAAACAGCTCGTACTCCCGCGGCGCCCAGAGCATGACGCCTGGCCCTACCATCGCCACCAGCTGATCGGTGCGGGCATCTTTTAACATGCTGCGCAGGTTCAAATTACCGTGCACCAGCACGCAGTTGTCGTTAAAGCCTTCAAAGAGTTTGGGCAGGCACTCCCGGGTGCGGAACAGGATCCGTTTATCCTGCATCGTCAGGCCCGTATTTTTAAACTGGTTCAGGGTGTTCCACAGCACCTCAACCCGCTGGCGATACCATGAGGGCCAGATGTTCTCCTGGGTGCTGTCCACCACGCCGA
Organism: Enterobacter sp. C2; assembly: GCF_019880405.1. Taxonomy (NCBI): domain Bacteria; kingdom Pseudomonadati; phylum Pseudomonadota; class Gammaproteobacteria; order Enterobacterales; family Enterobacteriaceae; genus Enterobacter; species Enterobacter sp. C2. The sequence goes on along the minus strand of NZ_CP082269.1, from coordinate 1,473,292 downwards.
CACAGCCGTGGCTATCCTGCCGATGCCAGGCGAGCAGCGCCTCAACGATCTGATCTTTGAGCTGCTCCCAGCGCTCCGGCGTGCGGGCCGGAGCCTCAACCGGTACGCCGCGCAGCCGCTCGATCAGCATCACGTCCGGGCCGGCGTGCTCGTCATGGGTCATCACCCCGTAAACCACCGGCATGCGAACCGTACCGCTGCGGGCCAGCATCGACATCTTCCACGCCAGCTGCCGCGCCAGACCGGGCGTAGTAAAGCTTCTCGCCAGCAAGGGCATGGGGTGGCCGTGGCTGTCGTACAGTGACCACAGCGCGGTGTCCGCCTTCTCGTTAACACACTCCACGCGGCTGAGTTTTTCCCCCAGCAGGTGGCTCAGTTCGGCACGTAGTTGTTCCATTCACGCTACCTCTCAGGAATACCCTTACGCAGACTACACCTATTATAATGGGCGTCCGTCACAGAGATGTCACCCTGATAAGATCAAAACAGCGATAGAAAGTGTAGAAATTCCCCTCCGGGCGGAGGGGAGAGAGGAATTAACGGAGTTCAGCACGCACGCGAGCGAGATCTTCTGCGGTATCCACGCCGGTGCCGGGGATGGCCTGCGCCACATCAACGTGAATTTTTTCCCCGTTCCAGAGCACGCGCAGCTGTTCCAGCATCTCGATCTGCTCCAGCTGGCTTGGCTGCCAGGTGACGTAGCGGCGGATAAACCCGGCCCGGTAGCCGTAGATACCGATATGGCGCAGGAAGGTGTCGCCGATAGCCTCGCGCGACTGGGCGAAGCGGTCGCGATCCCATGGAATGGTCGCCCGGGAGAAGTACAGCGCGTAGCCCTCGCTGTCCATCACCACTTTAACCGCGTTGGGGTTAAACGCCTCTTCCGCACTGTGGATCGGCACGGCCAGCGTCGCCATCCCTACCTGGCGCTGGGCCAGATTCTCCGCCACCTGGCGAATAATCGCCGGCGGGATCATCGGCTCGTCGCCCTGAACGTTAACGATGACCGTGTTATCGCTAAAGCCGCACTTCTCCACCACCTCTGCCAGCCGCTCGGTGCCCGACTGGTGATCGGCGCGGGTCATGCACACTTCGCCCCCTGCCGCCTCGACGGCCAGCGCCACGTCAGGATGATCGGTGGCAACGATAATTCGCGCCGCCCCGGACTCGCGTGCCCGCTCCAGCACGTGCACGACCATCGGCTTGCCGTTGATATCCACCAGCGGCTTACCCGGCAGGCGGGTTGAAGCATAACGCGCAGGAATGATAACAACGAAACTCATGGACGGCTCTCTTCGGCTGCGAGCGGGCGAGCTTCGTTTTCCAGCAGTACCGGAATGCCTTCCCGCACCGGGAAAGCGAGGCTGTCGACTTTACAGATCAGCTCTTGTTTATCCTGGCTGTAGTAGAGCTTACCGTTGCAGACCGGGCAGGCAATGATTTCGAGTAGACGGTGATCCATAGTTCCTCCTGAGGGACCGAAAGTGGTATGCCTTAAATGTTATCATATTCCCCTAATCCACAGCGGCAATTTCCCATTCGCCTTGCCTGTGGGTAAAGAGTCCGCCCGGGAGGCGTGTGCAGACCACCCGCCGCGCGCCCTGCCAGCGGGCAAAATCCTCAATGGCCGTTGTGAGGCCGCTCTCCAGCCTGCGGCCCAGCTTGATGTCCGGTTCCAGATAAAGGGCGATAATTTCTAGCACGCCTGTTTTACGGTGCATCTTGGCATCCATCCGCCCGACCAGCTGCCCGCAGTGCAGCAGCGGCAGGACAAAATAGCCATACTGCCGTTTCGGTGCCGGGGTGTAGCACTCCAGCCGGTAGGTAAAGTTAAAGAGCTGCTCGGCGCGCTTGCGATCCCACACCACCGGATCGAAAGGCGAGAGTACCGCGCTGTGAGTGGCGTGCAGCCTGCCCACCTGCGCCAGCTCAAGCTCGGGCAGCAGGTCGGCGTGCACAAACGCCTCCCCGAGGGTCTCAACCTCTACGCGCACCACCTTCTGCTCAGCCTGCCAGCGCGCCATCAGCGCGGGCAGTGCCGGCTGGCGCAGACGATAGTAGTCCGCCAGCCAGGCGGGGCGAAAAAGACCTAAGCTGCGGGCGCTCTTCTCCAGCATCCGATCCTCCGCCACCGCCTGAGAGAGCAGATCCCGCTCATCATCCCAGTGGGGCATCACGCGGTGGGTCAGATCGTAGACGCGCTGAAAGTTGCGCCGCTCAACCACCATCACCTTACCGGCGGTAAATAGCCCCTCAAGGTGTCGCTTGTGCGGCTTCCACTCCCACCAGCCGCTGCTGCCTTTGCGCGGATGTGCGAAATCCGCCGAGCGCACCGGGCCATTCTCATGGACATGGGCAATAAGCTGCTCAATTTCAGCCGCGTGCTCATCCATCCAGGCCGCTCGATATTTCCAGCCCATATTCTCCGGGGCCAGCATGCGGTGGCGTACCAGGGCAAAATCCTCACGCGGCAGAAAGCAGGCCTCGTGCGCCCAGTACTCCATCAGCTCGCCCCGGCGCAGCGCCTCATCGAGCCATGACGGCGAGTAGTCGCCGAGGCGGCTAAACAGCACCAGATAGGGGCTGCGGGCCACGATATTAATGGTGTCGATTTGCAGAAGTGACATCCGCTGAATGGTAGACAGAATATCGGCAGGCCTGGCGCGGCGGCGCGGCTTTTTCAGCAGGCCCTGGGCGGCAAGATGGAGATGACGGGCGGCGGTAAGCGAGAGTTGCGGCACAGACATACGGGTTCCCGTGGTTAACAGGGCGCTGTCGGCACTGTGCCGCTAGCGCACCAGAGTGAGCAGATCCTGTAGCAGGCGTTCCGGTTTATCGCCCTCCAGACGGGCGTCGACGGGCAGATACCACCAGCTCTCGTCGGCAAAGGCGCGGCACTTGACCGCGTCCTTCTCGGTCATTATCAGCGTTTGGCCGGGTTGAATAAACCCGCTCACCTGTGAATAGCTGAGCGCCTGATGATCGGCCAGCGCAACGGTATTCTCTACCGCTGCGCCGCAGTCGGCCAGAGTCTGGAAAAAGCGCGGCGGATGACCAATCCCGGCCATAGCGACCACGGCGGGAAGTTCATCAACCGGGCGGCGCTCGCCGCTCTTGAGGTTCACGGCAAGACCCGGCTGCAGGCGCATCGGGATCTCTTCCGCCCGCGCCTCACCGCCATTGGTTATCACCGCATCGACGGAGCGCAGACGGGAGGCCCGCTCGCGCATTGGTCCGGCAGGCAGCCACCAGCCGTTGCCAAATCTGCGTACGCCATCGATCACCACGATCTCTTTATCGCGGGCGAGACGGTAGTGCTGGAGTCCGTCGTCGGTCACAATAAGCTGGAGATCGTGCGTGGCCAGCAGGGCTTTCACCGCGTCGCTGCGCACCGGGGAGACCGCTACCGGTGCACCGGTACGCTGATAGATCAGCACCGGCTCGTCGCCCGCCTGCGCCGTGGTTGTCTGTGGGTCCAGCACCAGCGGATAGCTATCCGCCTTACCGCCGTAGCCGCGAGAGACCACGCCAACCCGTACGCCGCGCTGCCGCAGCTGCTCAACCAGCCAGATCACCACCGGCGTTTTGCCGTTGCCGCCCGCCGTGAGATTACCCACGACCACCACCGGCACCGGCGCGCGCCAGGCTTTTTTAATGCCCAGCCGGTAGCAGAGACGGATTGCCCCGCTCACCAGGCCATAGAGCCAGGAGAGCGGCAGCAGCAGTAGCCACAGCGGTGATTCGCCTGACCAGATGCGGGCTATCATGCGCCAAACTGCATCTTATGCAGCTGGGCATAAACACCCTGCTGAGCCAGCAGTTCACCATGGCTACCACGCTCAACGATGCGGCCATCTTCAACGACCACGATCTCGTCCGCCTTCTCAATGGTAGAGAGACGGTGAGCGATCACCAGCGAGGTGCGGTTTTTCTGCAGCTCGTCCAGCGCGGCCTGGATAGCGCGTTCAGACTCGGTATCCAGCGCTGAGGTGGCCTCGTCGAGGATCAGGATCGGGCTGTCGCGCAGCAGGGCACGGGCGATAGCGATACGCTGGCGCTGGCCGCCGGAGAGCAGCACGCCGTTCTCGCCGATAATGGTATCGAGGCCGTTATCCATCTTGCTAATAAAGTCCATGGCATAGGCCATGCGGGCAGCGGTCTCGATCTGCTCCCGGCTATACTCTTCCGTACGCGCGTAGGCGATGTTATTCGCCACCGTGTCGTTAAACAGGTGCACGTTTTGCGATACCAGCGCCACCTGATTACGCAGCGAGTGCAGCTTGTATTCGCGCAGATCGTGGCCGTCCAGCAGGATCTCGCCGCTGTCGGTGTCGTAAAAGCGGGTGATCAGGCTGGCCAGCGTCGATTTACCCGAGCCTGAACGACCCACCAGCGCCACGGTTTTGCCTGCGGCGATGTTCAGGTTGATGTCACGCAGCGCCGGGGTTTCACGCCCAGGATAGGTAAAGGTGACGTTGCGGAACTCCAGGTTGCCTTCGGCACGCTCAATGTCGCGCTTGCCTTCGTCTTTCTCCTGCTCGCTATCGAGAATGGCAAACAGCGTCTGACAGGCAGCCATGCCGCGCTGGAACTGGGCATTAACGTTGGTCAGCGACTTCAGCGGACGCATCAGGGCAATCATCGAGGAGAAGACCACGGTAATGGTCCCGGCGGTCAGAGTCTCCATTACGCTGGGGAAGCTCGCCGCATAGAGCACAAAGGCCAGCGCCAGAGAGGCAATCAGCTGAATGATGGGATCGGAGATTGAGGAGGCGGAGACCAGCTTCATCCCCTGCAGGCGCATCTTGTTGCTCACCTTGTCAAAGCGCTCGGTTTCCACCTGCTGGCCGCCAAACATCAGCACCTCTTTGTGGCCCTTCAGCATCTGCTCTGCGCTGGTGGTCACCTGCCCCATCGTATTCTGCATGTTCTTGCTGATGTTACGAAAACGCTTCGATACCACGCGAATGGCAATCGAGACGATCGGGGCCAGTACGATCAGGATCACCGACAGCTGCCAGCTGTAGTAGAACATCATGATAAACAGGCCGATAATTGACGCCCCTTCACGCACGACGGTAATCAGCGCGTTGGATGAGGAGGAGGCAACCTGCTCAGAGTCATAGGTGATACGGGAGAGCAGCGTCCCGGTGGACTGTTTGTCAAAAAAGGCGACGGGCATGCCCATCATGTGGCTGAACAGGCGACGACGCATGCCCATCACCACTTTGCCGGAAACCCAGGAGATACAGTAGCTTGAGATATAGCTGGTGATCCCACGCAGGATCATCAGCCCGATGATAACCAGCGGCATCCACAGCAGCACGGAGCGGTCCGTTTTGCCAAATCCTTCATCGAGCAGCGGTTTGAGAAGCGATAGCATAAAGGTATCGCTGGCTGCGTTAAGGATCAGCGCGACCCCCGCCACGAACAGACCCGCTTTGAAAGGTGCAATCATTGGCCAGAGGCGGCGGAACGTTTGCCACGTAGAGAGATCTTTGTCGTTATGCATTCAAAAAACCAGCACTTGTTGAAATAGCCGCATATTCTACCCGTTATCTGCAGGGACGCCAAACCGCTGATGATACCAGCGGGGGAAAAGTTGTTCGCGCAGGCTGAGGATCTTCCAGCCTTTGGTGGAAAAATAGATGCTTGTTTGCCCCGCGTGCGGTGTGTCGTACCAGCGGTAGCCCTGCTGCCGGTAGCGACGTATCACCTTTGTCGAGGGGAGTCGCCAGGCGTTATAGCGCGAGGCGGAGGCCAGCGCCGCCTCGCCGTTGACCCGTTGGATCAGCGGCAGCGACGAAGAGGTGCTGCTCCCGTGGTGGGGAACCTGGATAAGTGTAGCCTGTAGATGCTGCCAGTAGCGGCTCAGCATGCGCTGCTCGGCAGGGGCTTCGATATCACCGGTAAGCAGGATGCTCTGTTGACCATCATCGACCTTAACGACGCAGGAGCCGTTGTTTCCTTTCGCCACCTCCCCCGCCAGCGGCCAGTGTACGGCAAAGTTAAGACCCTGCCACTGCCAGCGCTGGCCGCGAAAACAGGGCAGATGTCCGCCCCACCCCAGCGGACTGCGCACGTTCATCTCCGGCCACGCTTTTTGCAGCGTCTCCAGTCCGCCCCGGTGATCGAGGTGTTCGTGGCTCAGGATAACGCCATCAGGTTTGAGATGATGCCAGCGTAGCCAGGGAACGATCAGCTGCTGGGCGCTGTCCCCGCCCGGCCACGCCAGTCCGGTGTCATAGAGCATGGCGCGCTGATTGCGGACAATAACCATCGCCAGCCCCTGCCCTACGTCCAGCATGTGTACGGCCCACTCATCGCTGCGGGCAGCACGGTTGCGCGGCAGCGCCAGCAGCACAACAATCGCCAGGCCGAGGAACGGCGCTTTGGTGTAGATGCGTAGCCGCCAAAGCGCTATGGTCACCCACGGGAGCCAGACCAGCCCCTGCCAGCGCTGGTCAATGTCATACCAGCCGTCAGGCAGCTGACGTAAAAACCAAAACAGCAGCGCCAGGGTTCTGTCCGCCAGCAGCCAGATGCCGCTCTCGACGATTGCGGGGCCGCTCAGGTGCAGCAGCATGCCAGTGAGGATCAGCGGCACGGTGACAAAGGTCACCAGCGGTACAGCAATGAGATTGGCAACGATTGAGGTCAGGCTGATGCCATGAAAAATGGTTACCTGAATGGGCAGGAGGAGGATCATCATGCCCGCTTGCAAATGCAGCAGGCTCACGACGCTGCGCGCAATGCGCCCTCCTGGCAGGTGCGGCAGCGGCAGCCACTGATACCAGAAGATCAGCGCGGCGACGGCAAACGCGGAGAGCCACAGGCTCTGGGAGAGAATAGCTACGGGATCGATAAACAGGAGCGCGGCTACGCAGCAGAGCCAGACCTGCCAGGGCGACCACTGTCGACCCGAGAGGCGCAGCGCGCCCCAGACAACGAGGGACACCGTCGTACGCAGGGCTGGCGGCTGCATACCGGTAAGCCAGGCATAGTAAACCGCGCAGGCAAGACCAAACAGCAGCGGCAGCCGCCAGCCGATCCTGTTGCCAGGCAAGAAAAACTGTAGGGCGCGCATCAGCAGCCAGCCCAAAGACGCCGCCAGGGCAATATGCAGCCCGGAGATGGCCATCAGGTGCGCGGTGCCGGTCTGGCGCATCAGGGCTTTAACATCGGCGCTTAGCGCGGCGCGCTTCCCCATGCCTAGCCCCAGCATGACCGGTCGCCACGTGTAAAGTGCCAGCGTCTCGCTCAGAGAGGCAAGATAGCGGGCGCGCAGGTCGCAGCGAAGATCGATCGGCGTGGCATGAATAAACCGCCCGCTTACGGGCTGATGCTGGGCTATAGCGTAGCGCTGGGTATCGAAGCCGCCATCGTTAAGCTGTCCGTGTACGGCGCGCACTTTCAGCGTCATCTCCCAGCGCTGTCCGGCACAGCCTGGCTGAGGCAGATACTGACCGTACAGTCTGATCCCCGGCGCAGGGAAGAGCCGCCTGCCGTCCAGCTGCTCGATAATACCCCGGTGGGCGGTCATACCGTCGGTGGCGACCATCTTCACCACCGCCCGCTGGGTTGCCCCCGGCAGCGATTTTGCTGGCCAGACGGCCTCCTGCGCGGCCAGCACTCCCCAGGCGAAAAAAAGCAGCCACAGCGTCAGCCAGCGAGCTCGTGGCCAGCCCCCTAACAGGCAGCCAGCAACAATAATAGCCACGATGCCACTGATCTCTGGCAGGGCCGGAAGCCATAGCAGGGGCAAAACGGCAGTAATCAGACAAAATGCAACGGCGGGCAGACTCATAGCCACCTCCTTGTGCCGCGAGTATGCAGGCATCGGGCGGCGCTGTCGGCTATGGCTTTTCGGTTTTACGAGGCAGCTTCAGAAGCGATAGAAAAATCGCGAACGACAGAAATGAAAAAAGCACCCGCAGGTGCTCTCTTCAGAGAAGTACGTCTTCGCCGGTACGGCGTAAAACCTACTCTTCGTAAATGTTGGCGCGGTCGCGCAGTTCTTTACCCGGCTTAAAGTGTGGGACATATTTGCCTTCCAGATCCACTTTATCACCTGTTTTTGGGTTACGTCCGGTGCGTGGTGCCCGATAGTGCAGAGAGAAACTGCCGAAACCGCGGATCTCAATGCGCTCGCCCTGGGCCAGGGTCGAGGCCATATGCTCCAGCATCTCTTTCACGGCGTCTTCTACAGACTTAGCCGGAATGTGAGATTGTTGGCTTGCAAGTCTTTCGATCAATTCTGACTTGGTCATGATTCCTCCGGTTTCCTTAATCAGGAATATTCACTAACAGCAGATTAGACAAGGGCGGCCGTAGCCGCCCTTTGTTATTGATTACAGGACTAATCTTGTAATCTGTCAAGCTACCCGAGGGTAACTTATTCGCCTTTCGCTGCTTTGAACGCTTCAGCCATAGCGTTAGAGAAGTTGCCTTCTTCCTGTTTGTTGTTAACAGTAGCGATTGCATCTTTCTCGTCAGCTTCGTCTTTAGCACGAACAGACAGGCTGATGGCGCGGTTCTTACGATCAACACCGGTGAACTTAGCTTCAACTTCGTCGCCAACGCTCAGAACCAGAGTTGCGTCTTCAACGCGGTCACGGGACGCTTCAGAAGCGCGCAGGTAGCCTTCAACACCGTCGGCCAGCTCTACGGTTGCGCCTTTCGCGTCAACTGCAGTTACTTTACCGGTTACGATTGCGCCTTTTTTGTTCAGGGCAACGTAGTTGTTGAACGGATCTTCTGCCAGCTGCTTAACGCCCAGGGAGATACGCTCGCGCTCTGCGTCAACCTGCAGAACAACCGCTGCGATTTCGTCGCCTTTTTTGTATTCACGAACTGCTTCTTCGCCTGTAACGTTCCAGGAGATGTCAGACAGGTGAACCAGGCCGTCGATGCCGCCGTCCAGGCCGATGAAGATACCGAAGTCAGTGATAGACTTGATTTTACCTTCAACACGGTCGCCCTTGTTGTGGGTTTCCGCGAACTGCTGCCACGGGTTGTTTTTGCACTGTTTCAGGCCCAAGGAGATACGACGACGTTCTTCGTCGATATCCAGAACCATCACTTCCACTACGTCGCCAACGTTAACAACTTTAGACGGGTGGATGTTTTTGTTGGTCCAGTCCATTTCGGAAACGTGCACCAGGCCTTCAACGCCCTCTTCGATTTCAACGAAGCAGCCGTAGTCGGTCAGGTTGGTTACGCGACCGGTCAGCTTGGTGCCTTCCGGGTAACGTTTAGCGATAGCAACCCACGGATCTTCGCCCAGCTGTTTCAGGCCGAGGGATACACGGGTACGCTCGCGGTCGAACTTCAGCACTTTAACAGTGATTTCGTCGCCAACGTTCACGATTTCGCTTGGGTGCTTAACGCGTTTCCATGCCATATCAGTGATGTGCAGCAGGCCGTCAACGCCGCCCAGATCAACGAATGCACCGTAGTCAGTGAGGTTCTTAACGATACCTTTAACTTCCATGCCTTCCTGCAGGTTTTCCAGCAGCTGATCGCGCTCTGCGCTGTTTTCAGACTCGATAACCGCACGACGGGAAACAACAACGTTGTTGCGTTTCTGGTCAAGCTTGATCACTTTGAACTCAAGCTCTTTGCCTTCCAGGTGCAGCGTATCGCGTACCGGACGCACGTCTACCAGAGAACCTGGCAGGAACGCACGAATACCGTTCAGCTCAACAGTGAAGCCACCTTTAACTTTGCCGTTGATAACACCAACTACAGTCTCAGCGTCTTCGTAAGCTTTTTCCAGCGTGATCCAAGCTTCGTGACGCTTAGCTTTCTCACGGGACAGCAGAGTTTCACCGAAGCCGTCTTCTACTGCATCCAGTGCAACGTCAACTTCGTCACCAACCTGGATTTCCAGCTCGCCCTGGGCGTTTTTGAACTGCTCTGCCGGAATGGCAGACTCAGATTTCAGACCGGCGTCAACCAGTACGATATCTTTGTCGATAGCAACAACAACACCACGAACGATGGAACCCGGACGGGTTTCGATTGTTTTTAAGGATTCTTCAAAGAGTTGAGCAAAAGATTCAGTCATGTTTAATCTTCAGGTTAATATAACGTCCACCTGGCTCCATGCCGGATGGGGTTGTTTCACATACCCGCTGTCACTCCGTTGCAGCGGGGGTACTACATAATCTTGCTACTACATAATCGTGCTACTACAAATTCGGTCGCTTTAAGCGAGAGCCAACTTTTGGCGCGCGTATTGTAACGCTTTTTCAATCACTTGCTCAATGCTTAAACTGGTAGAATCCAGGACTAATGCATCGGCAGCGGGGACCAGCGGCGCTACGGGGCGATTACGATCGCGATCGTCGCGTTCTTTGATCTCGGCCAAAAGGCGTTCAAAGTTAACACTAAAGCCCTTCTCCTGCAACTGCAGCATGCGGCGATGCGCGCGCTCTTCCGAGGAGGCGTCGAGGAAAATCTTCACCGGCGCGTCGGGGAATACCACCGTACCCATGTCGCGACCGTCGGCGATCAAGCCGGGCAGCTCACGGAACCCACGCTGGCGACGCAGCAGCGCCTCACGTACACGAGGAAACGCGGCCACCTGGGATGCGGCGTTCGCCACTTCTTGGGTACGGATCTCACCGCTCACGTCTTCGCCCTCAAGGATCACCTCTAGCTGGCCGTTGGTGGATACAAAGCGTACGTCGAGATGTGCAGCCAGCGGGACCAGCACCTCTTCCGAGGTAACGTCAACGTGATGATGCAGCGCAGCCAGCGCCAGCACGCGATAGATCGCACCCGAGTCGAGAAGATGCCACTGCAGCGCTTCCGCCATCGCCTTGCACAGAGTCCCTTTGCCCGCACCGCTTGGCCCATCAATGGTGATTACCGGGGCAGTTGCCGCCATCTTTTGCTCCTTATTAAAGGCTTACCATGAACGTAAACGCCGCGCATTATACGCGCCAACGTACGCAACTGTTATCTTTGCGTGTAAATTACGGAATTAATGAGACAGAGTGTAGAAGAAATGGGCAGGGATGAGTGTGAGAAAACGTAAGGAAATGCCGCATCGCAGGATGCGGCAGCGATAATCATGCGAAGGTGCTAATACGCGCCAGCTGGTCGAAATAGTCCGGGAAGGTTTTTGCAGTACACTTCGGATCAAGGATCGTCACCGGCGTCGCCGACAGGGCCACCAGCGAGAAGCACATCGCCATCCGGTGATCGTTATAGGTGGCAATGGACGCCTCCTGCAACGCCGCAGGCGGCGTGACGCGGATATAATCCTCGCCCTCTTCCACCTCTGCCCCCACCTTGCGCAGCTCGGTCGCCATGGCAAACAGGCGATCGGTCTCTTTCACCCGCCAGTTATAGATGTTGCGCAGCGTGGTCGTCCCGCTGGCAAACAGCGCGGTAGTGGCAATCGTCATCGCCGCATCCGGAATATGGTTCATATCCATATCAATCGCTTTCAGCTCACCGCGGGTGCAGGCGATGTAATCCTCGCCCCAGGTCACGGTCGCGCCCATCTTCTCCAGCACGTCGGCAAAGCGAATATCGCCCTGCACGCTGTTGCGCCCGATACCTGTCACCTTCACCGTGCCGCCTTTAATGGCCGCCGCAGCGAGGAAATAGGAGGCGGACGAGGCATCGCCCTCTACCAGATAGTGCCCCGGAGAGCGGTACTGCTGCCCGCCGCGCACCACAAAACGCTGGTACTGCTGGTTCTCAACCTCGACGCCAAAGGTCTTCATCAGATGCAGCGTGATATCAATGTAGGGTTTTGAAACCAGATCGCCTTTAATGGCGATCTCCGTGTCCTTTGATGCCAGCGGCGCAGTCATCAGCAGCGCGGTAAGGAACTGGCTTGAGACGCTGCCGTCTACCGCCACCTGGCCGCCAGTAAAGCCACCGCGCAGGCGCAGCGGGGGGTAGTTCTCCTGCTCAAGATAGTCGATCTGGGCTCCGCCCTGACGCAGCGCATCCACCAGATGGCCAATCGGGCGCTCTTTCATGCGCGGTTCGCCAGTCAGCACAATGTTGCTGCTGCCGAGACACAGGGCAGCCGCTAGCGGACGCATCGCGGTACCGGCATTGCCGAGAAACAGCTCAACCTCTTCAGCAGAGCGTAACGCGCCGCCGTTGCCGGTGACTTCACAGCGGGTACGATCGTCAGAGAGCGTGTAATGAACGCCTAACGCTTTCAGCGCATTGAGCATATGGCGCACGTCATCGCTGTCCAGCAGGTTAGTGAGGACGGTGGTGCCGTGTGCCAGCGCTGCCAGCAGCAGAGCGCGGTTCGAGACACTCTTAGAACCAGGCAGATTAATGATGCCATCTACGCGCGCAATAGGTTGTAACGTCAGGGATTCCATGAAACTAAACTCTCAACTCAACATAATAAAAACCCCGCAGCAGGCGTGCGGGGGTGAAAAAAGCGCAATTAACCGTGGCGACGTTCGAAGTCGACCATGAAATCGGTCAGGGCTTTGACGCCCGCCAGCGGCATGGCATTGTAGATAGAGGCACGCATTCCGCCGACGACGCGGTGGCCTTTCAGGGCATGCAGACCGGCGGCGAAGGACTCCTCCAGGAAGAGGTTGTCGAGCGCGCTGTCCGCCAGCTGGAATGGCACGTTCATGCGCGAACGGTTCGCGACCGCCACGTCGTTACGGTAGAAGTCGCTGCCATCGATAACACCGTACAGCAGCTCAGCTTTCTGCTGGTTGATGGCATTCATCGCCGCGACGCCGCCGTTTTGCTTCAGCCACTTGAACACCAGGCCAGAGAGGTACCAGGCAAAGGTCGGCGGGGTGTTGAACATAGAGTCGTTTTCGTTCAGCACGCTGTAATCGAGAATTGACGGGCAGGATTTGTGGGCTTTACCCAACAGATCGTCGCGCACGATCACCAGCGTCAGGCCTGCCGGACCGATGTTTTTCTGCGCACCGGCGTAAATAACGCCGTAGCGGCTAACGTCAAGCGGCGCGGAAAGAATAGTCGACGAGAGATCTGCAGTTACAACGACGTTATCGCCAAACTCAGGCTCTTCATGGATAGCGATCCCGTCGATGGTCTCGTTCGGGCAGTAGTGCAGATAGGCCGCATCGTTAGAGAGCTGCCAGTCACGCATCGGCTTCACCGCGCGCAGTCCGTCAACGGTCGTTTTGGCATCAATCACGTTCGGCGTACAGTATTTATGCGCCTCTTTTACCGCGCTGGCCGCCCAGTAACCGGCATCAACGTAATCCGCCGTGGTTTTATCACCCAGCAGGTTCAATGGAATGCCCGCGAACTGACCGCGACCGCCACCGTGGCAGAACAGAACCTTATAGTTCTCAGGGATGCTTAACAGATCGCGAAAATCCTGCTCCGCCTCTTCTGCGCACTGGATAAATGGCTTACCGCGGTGGCTAATCTCCATGACCGACGTGCCAAGACCCTGCCAATCGCAGAGCTCTTGCTGAGCCTGTTTAAGCACCTCTGTCGGCAACATCGCCGGACCAGAACTAAAATTAAAGACCTGTGTCATTTCCTCTCACCACGCTGAAAGCAATAAGTTATTCCTGTGACATCGGTTGTACCATTGCACGTCACCCGCCGCAACGGGTATTCCGACAGCGGGAAGAAATGTGCGCTCAGTCACATAGCAGATTATTTTGTGCTGTTCTGCGGCGATGGCGAAAAACCCTGTCAGGTAATGCGAATCGCCCGGCTGGCCTTCGTCCATTCTGGACTTTTGCAGCGCGGACAGGGTTGTTTATCTCCTGCCTGCATGGTAATCACCTCGCTGCATTTTACGCAGGCGTAGTCGCCCGCCTCTGGCGCGACCATAAAGCGCGGTACCAGCCCCGCCGGCAGCAGCGATAGCCCAGGGCGCACGTCCTCATCGCGATAGTAGTAGGTACTGATCTGCCCACTGGTTTCCAGGATGGCCAGCCGAATCTGCCCCAGTTGCTCTACGCCGCTCACCCGCAGCTCCATATAGAATTCGACCTCGGTCAGGTTAGCCGCTCTAAGCTTGTCCCACGCCAGCTCGCCCTCTTCGACGATGATAATCGGCTTGCCCTCCAGCAGATCCTCAAGCCGTTCACTGTGAGCCATCAGCCACATGACCAGCCGGTAGAAGAGCGCCAGCGAGATAAACACCACCAGCACCGGCAGCATCGGCACGTCGTCATAGAAGGCAACGTCCCCTGCCGCCGAGCCGAGGGTCAGAATGATCAATACCTCAAAGAGCGACATCTGGCGCACGCCGCGCCGTCCGGCAATCTTCAGGAACAGAAAAACGAGAATAAAGGTATAGAGACTTCGCAGCGCGACCTCACCTAAAAAGTCGAGCGGCGCCTTGTCCAGCATCATACGATGCAAATCGAATGCTTTCATTTTCTTTTGCCTAAACAGGACGTTAGTTTCTACAAGCATAGCTCGCGCTTTTATTTTCGTCCTCTGGCGCAGGAAGATAGCGCCGTTCACCTAAAACCCGTATCATTGCGCGCTTTCCGTACGAATAAAGTGACGCTCATGACGCAAACATTTATCCCCGGCAAAGATGCCGCTCTGGAAGACTCCATCGCCCGCTTCCAGCAGAAACTGCTCGATCTTGGCTTCGATATCGAAGAGGCCTCCTGGCTGAACCCGGTGCCAAACGTCTGGTCCGTGCATATCCGCGATAAAGCCTGCGCCCTCTGCTTTACCAACGGTAAAGGCGCAACCAAAAAAGCCGCGCTGGCCTCCGCCCTTGGCGAGTATTTCGAGCGTCTCTCTACTAACTACTTCTTTGCCGACTTCTGGCTGGGCGATGAGATCGCTAATGGCCCGTTTGTGCACTATCCGAACGAGAAGTGGTTCCCACTGCCGGAAGACGACTCGCTGCCGGAAGGTATTCTCGACGCCCGCCTGCGTGCGTTCTACGATCCGGAAGGCGAGCTGGCCTCCGGTATGCTGATTGACCTGCAGTCCGGCAACGAAGAACGCGGCATCTGCGGTCTGCCGTTTACCCGTCAGTCAGATCAGCAGACGGTCTATATTCCGATGAATATCGTCGGCAACCTCTATGTCTCCAACGGCATGTCCGCCGGTAACACCCGCAACGAAGCCCGCGTACAGGGCCTGTCGGAAGTGTTTGAGCGCCACATCAAGAACCGCATTATTGCGGAAAGCATCAGCCTGCCGGAGATCCCGCAGGAGGTGCTGGCCCGCTATCCAGGCGTGGTGGAGTCTATTGCCACCCTGGAAGCAGAAGGCTTCCCTATCTTTGCCTATGACGCCTCGCTGGGCGGCAAATACCCGGTGATCTGCGTCGTGCTGTTTAATCCGGCTAACGGCACCTGCTTCGCCTCCTTTGGCGCACACCCGGACTTTGGCGTGGCGCTGGAGCGTACCGTAACCGAGCTGCTGCAGGGCCGTGGCCTGAAAGATCTCGACGTCTTCACCCCGCCGACCTTTGATGATGAAGAGGTCGCCGAGCATGCCAACCTGGAGACCCACTTTATCGACTCCAGCGGCCTGATCTCCTGGGATATGTTCAAGCAGGACGCCGACTATCCGTTCGTGGACTGGAGCTTCTCCGGCACCACCGAAGAGGAGTTCGCGACCCTGATGGCCATCTTCCGTGAGGAGGATAAAGAGGTCTACATCGCTGACTACGAGCATCTGAGCGTCTACGCCTGCCGTATTATCGTGCCGGGCATGTCCGACATCTATCCGGCAGAGGATCTCTGGCTGGCGAACAACAGCATGGGGAGCCACCTGCGCGAAACCATTCTTGCCCTGCCGGGCAGCGAGTGGGAGAGAGAGGCGTACCTCGATCTGATCGCCCAGCTGGACGACGAGGGTCACGATGACTTTACCCGCGTGCGTGAGCTGTTAGGCATAGCTACCGGGAAAGACAACGGCTGGTACACCCTGCGCATTGGCGAGCTGAAGGCGATGCTGGCGCTGGCGGGGGGCGATCTTGAGCAGGCCCTGATCTGGACCGAATGGACGATGGAGTTCAACGCCTCCGTCTTTACCCCGGCACGGGCAAACTACTACCGCTGCCTGCAGACCCTGCTGCTGCTGGCTCAGGAAGAAGAGCGCCAGCCGCTGCAGTATCTCAACGCCTTTGTCCGCATGTATGGCGCGGACGCGGTGGAAGCAGCCAGTGCAGCGATGAGCGGTGAAGCGCCGTTCTATGGTCTACAGGCGGCAGACGGTACGCTGGAAGCGTTCCCGGCTCACCGCTCCCTGCTGGCAGCCTACGAGAAGCTGCAGCGGGCGAAAGAGGCTTTCTGGCCAAAAGAAGCGTAAATAACACCATAAGCTGTAGGCGTATTGCCACAGCCAGGCTATATTACGGGGCAATTTCATTGCCCCGTTTTTTATATATTTTTGCAAAGAATTATAAATGTAATATTTAGGTTACTCATAAGTAATATTCTTTATTAGTACTCAGGAATATTGTTACTTTTTGGCAGAATTACTCCATTGTAATTAACGTGACAACGGCGGAGCCAAAAAAATATTCAAAACATTTTATAATTTTTAAACTTTATTTAATTAATAAAAATCAACTAGTTATCAATAAAAACAGCTAAAACCACAGTATCTAAAGGCCTATAAGGCGGGTGAGATATGATCCATATCAAGTTCTCTCCTATAATGCTTTGTTAGTATCTCATTGCCAACTTAATGAAGAGAGAGTTAGTGTGAAAGCTGACAACCCTTTTGATTTGATACTTCCCCCTGCGATGGCAAAAGTTGCCGAAGAGGCGGGTGTCTATAAAGCCACAAAGCGTCCGATGACGACGTTCTTCCTGGCGATTACCGCCGGGGTGTTCATCTCCATCGCCTTTGTTTTCTATATTACCTCCACCACCGGCACCGCCGCGATGCCGTACGGTGTTGCTAAACTGATTGGCGGTATCTGCTTCTCACTGGGCCTGATTTTGTGCGTTATCTGCGGTGCAGATCTCTTTACCTCGACGGTACTTATCGTGGTGGCAAAGGCCAGCGGCAAAATCACATGGGGCCAGCTGGCACGCAACTGGATCAACGTTTACGTTGGCAACCTGGTCGGCTGTCTGCTCTTTGTGCTACTGATGTGGCTCTCGGGTGAGTACATGACCGCTAACGGCGGCTGGGGACTCAACGTCCTGCAAACCGCTGACCACAAAATGCACCATACTTTTATTGAAGCCGTCGCACTCGGCATACTGGCAAACCTGATGGTCTGTCTGGCCGTATGGATGAGCTACTCAGGCCGCAGCCTGATGGACAAAGCCATGATTATGGTCCTGCCGGTTGCCATGTTTGTTGCCAGCGGCTTTGAGCACAGCATCGCAAACATGTTCCTGATCCCACTGGGTATCGTGATTCGTGATTTTGCTACGCCGGAGTTCTGGACCGCTGTCGGTTCATCTCCAGCCAATTTTTCTCATCTGACCGTGATGAACTTCATCACTGATAATCTGATCCCCGTAACGATCGGGAACATTATCGGTGGGGGTTTACTGGTTGGGTTGACATACTGGGTCATTTACCTGCGTGGCGATAACCATCATTGATGGCTGTTCCAGGCAGTAAATAAAAAATCCACTTAAGAAGGTAGGTGTTACATGTCCGAGCTTAATGAAAAGTTAGCAACAGCATGGGAAGGTTTCGTTGAAGGTGACTGGCAGAAAGCGGTCAACGTCCGTGACTTTATCCAGAAAAACTACGCTCCTTACGAGGGCGACGAATCTTTCCTGGCCGGTGCCACTGAAGCTACCACCACGCTGTGGGACAAAGTAATGGAAGGCGTCAAACTGGAGAACCGCACCCATGCGCCAGTTGATTTCGACACCTCTGTTGCGTCCACCATCACCTCTCACGACGCTGGCTACATCAACAAGGCGCTGGAGAAAATCGTTGGTCTGCAAACTGAAGCGCCGCTGAAACGTGCGATTATCCCGTTCGGTGGCATCAAAATGGTTGAAGGTTCCTGCAAAGCGTACAACCGCGAGCTGGACCCGATGCTGAAAAAGATCTTCACTGAATACCGCAAGACCCACAACCAGGGCGTCTTTGATGTCTACACCAAAGACATCCTGAACTGCCGTAAGTCTGGCGTGCTGACCGGTCTGCCGGACGCCTACGGCCGTGGCCGTATCATCGGTGACTACCGTCGCGTTGCGCTGTACGGTATCGACTTCCTGATGAAAGACAAATACGCGCAGTTCCTCTCTCTGCAAGATAAACTGGAAAACGGCGAAGATCTGGAAGCGACCATCCGTCTGCGTGAAGAGATCTCCGAACAGTATCGCGCACTGGGCCAGATCAAAGAGATGGCAGCGAAGTATGGCTGCGATATCTCCGGTCCGGCAACCACTGCTCAGGAAGCGGTTCAGTGGACCTACTTCGGCTACCTGGCCGCAGTGAAATCCCAGAACGGTGCAGCCATGTCCTTTGGCCGTGTCTCTACCTTCCTTGACGTTTACATCGAACGCGACCTGAAAGCCGGTAAAATCACCGAGCAGGACGCGCAGGAGATGATTGACCACCTGGTCATGAAACTGCGTATGGTTCGCTTCCTGCGTACCCCTGAGTACGATGAGCTGTTCTCCGGTGACCCGATCTGGGCAACCGAATCCATCGCCGGTATGGGCGTTGATGGCCGTACGCTGGTCACTAAAAACAGCTTCCGCTTCCTGAACACCCTATATACCATGGGGCCGTCTCCGGAGCCGAACATCACCGTACTGTGGTCTGAAAAACTGCCGCTGGGCTTCAAAAAATACGCAGCGAAGGTCTCTATCGACACCTCTTCTCTGCAGTATGAAAACGATGACCTGATGCGTCCTGACTTCAACAACGACGACTACGCTATCGCTTGCTGCGTAAGCCCAATGGTTGTTGGTAAGCAAATGCAGTTCTTCGGCGCGCGTGCTAACCTGGCGAAAACCATGCTGTACGCGATCAACGGCGGCGTTGATGAAAAACTGAAAATGCAGGTGGGTCCGAAATCTGCACCGATCAAAGGCGATGTCCTGAACTTCGACGAAGTCATGGAGCGCATGGATCACTTCATGGACTGGCTGGCTAAGCAGTACGTGACTGCCCTGAACATCATCCACTACATGCACGACAAGTACAGCTACGAAGCTTCTCTGATGGCGCTGCACGACCGTGACGTTATCCGCACCATGGCCTGTGGTATCGCAGGTCTGTCCGTTGCGGCTGACTCCCTGTCCGCTATCAAATATGCGAAAGTTAAACCGATTCGTGACGAAGACGGTCTGGCGACCGACTTTGCAATCGAAGGTGAATACCCGCAGTTTGGTAACAACGATTCACGCGTTGATGACCTGGCCGTTGACCTGGTTGAACGTTTCATGAAGAAAATTCAGAAACTGACCACCTACCGCAACGCTATCCCGACCCAGTCCGTTCTGACCATCACCTCTAACGTCGTGTATGGTAAGAAAACCGGTAACACCCCGGACGGTCGTCGTGCTGGCGCGCCGTTTGGCCCAGGTGCTAACCCGATGCACGGTCGCGATCAGAAAGGTGCCGTTGCCTCTCTGACCTCCGTTGCTAAACTGCCGTTTGCCTACGCTAAAGATGGTATCTCTTACACCTTCTCTATCGTTCCGAACGCGCTGGGTAAAGACGATGAAGTGCGTAAAACCAACCTGGCAGGCCTGATGGATGGTTACTTCCATCACGAGTCTTCCATTGAAGGTGGTCAGCACCTCAACGTGAACGTCATGAACCGTGAAATGCTGCTTGATGCGATGGAGCACCCGGAAAAATATCCGCAGCTGACCATCCGTGTTTCCGGTTACGCGGTACGTTTTAACTCCCTGACCAAAGAACAGCAGCAGGACGTTATCACCCGTACCTTCACGCAAACCATGTAATGGTTGACTGAAAAAGCGTACAATAAAGGCTCCACGATCGTGGGGCCTTTTTAGTAACGCGCCCTCTCCTTCGAGCCTGCTTTGCCAACTGTCCTGCCTACGGGCCGCTGGCAAAACAGACTTAAACATAGCGGAAAGCTGTGCAAATACAGGCCCGGGACGGGCCATATCCGGAGAACCTCGCAATGTCAGTTATCGGTCGCATTCACTCCTTTGAATCCTGTGGCACAGTTGATGGCCCGGGGATCCGCTTTATCACCTTCTTTCAGGGCTGCCTGATGCGCTGCCTCTACTGCCACAACCGTGATACCTGGGACACCCATGGCGGCAAAGAGGTTACCGTTGAAGAGCTGATGAAAGAGGTCGTGACCTATCGCCACTTTATGAACGCTTCCGGCGGCGGCGTAACGGCCTCCGGCGGTGAGGCTATCCTACAGGCCGAGTTTGTGCGCGACTGGTTCCGCGCCTGCCATCAGGAAGGCATTCACACCTGTCTGGATACCAACGGCTTTGTTCGCCGCTACGATCCGGTGATCGACGAGCTACTGGAAGTCACCGATCTGGTGATGCTCGATCTCAAGCAGATGAACGATGAGATCCATCAGAATCTGGTTGGCGTCTCTAACCACCGCACGCTGGAATTTGCCCAGTATCTGTCGAAGAAGAACATTAAGGTCTGGATCCGCTACGTGGTAGTGCCGGGCTGGTCAGACGATGACGACTCTGCGCATCGCCTGGGTGAGTTCACCCGCGATATGGGCAACGTTGAGAAGATTGAGCTGCTGCCCTATCACGAGCTCGGTAAGCACAAATGGGTCGCGATGGGCGAAGAGTACAAGCTTGATGGTATCCATCCGCCGAAGAAAGAGACCATGGATCGCGTGAAAGGTATCCTGGAGCAGTACGGCCACAAGGTAATGTATTAATAAAAAGCCCGGTCTGAGCCGGGCTTTTTTATGACTATTTGAATACGCCGTTTATCACCGACGTGACGATGGCTGTGCTGAGAGCAATCAAGACCAAATCGTCACCGACGATGCGCCACTCGTGACCCGGGTAGGATGGCAACTGCCCAAGCATTGAAGCCGGAACGGCTTTTTTCGCAATCCCAGGCGGCAGCGGTTTGCCCCGCGCCAGGTTTTTAGCAATACCCGGCGGCAGTGATTGATAGCCTGTCAGGCCATAATCGAGCGCCAGAGCGCGAGCGCGGTCATAGCTCACATTCATAGAGAGAGTATCGCCGCCCTTATTACCCGATTGGTTGTGCTTTGCATGATCGTTATCTTGTTTGCTACCGTGATTACCCGAATTACCATGACCGTTGCCGTTACCGGGATTAGCCATGGCAGGTGCCGATGCAAAAGATAAGGATAACATTACCGCCAGTGCGGTAACGCTAAAACAACGCTTTGACATAGTTTTTGCCTTTTCTCTATCAGACCCGAACAGGCTATCCTACGCCTCTCTTCGGCTCAATGAGGCAAGTCTCATTTCAGTATCAAGCGTGTGCCACAGGCGTCGGATGCTGGCCTGCTTTGCGCAGCAGCATCATCAGGTAGATAAACGACACGCTGGCGATCATCACAAACAGCAGGTTGTCAGAGTAGCTCTGCATTAGCATTGAGGTCAGGGTTGGCCCCAGCAGACTGCCGACGGTGTAGCTAAGCAGCAAAGCCTGGTTCATCGCCACCAGCTGGTGTGGCTCGACTTTCTCACAGGCCCACGCCATCGCCACCGGGTAGAGCGTAAAGCCTGCCGCGCCTAACACGAACAGCGCCGGAGCCATCGCGGCGTTGCCCAGCATCGCCAGACAGCCGACGATCACCACAAACACCTGTACACGCAGCACCAGCAGGCGGCCAAAGCGATCCGCCAGCTTGCCCACAGGCCACTGGCCGAAAATACCGGCGCTGATCAGCACCGCCATCCAGAAACCAATTCCGGCATCGCTCACCCCGTGATGGTTTAGCCACAGCGGCATCAGACCATACAGCGAGCCAAGAATAATACCGGAGATAACGCAGCCGTTGATGCCCAGACGTGCCTGACGCAGGCGCAGCATCGGCCACATCGTTGTCGCCTCCTGATGCTCGCTATGTTCGTTCACGATGCGGGTGAAGAGCAACGGCAGGATCGCAGCCAGGATCAGGCCGGTAACCCACGGCATAACCTGCATCAGCCCGGTTGGCAGCTTGCTGACCATCAGCTGGCCCAGCACCGTACCTACGTAGTAGATCATCATATAGGCAGCCAGCAGGCGACCCCGGTTGCGGGAGGTGCCGCTGCACATCAGGCCGCTCTCAACCACTACCCAGATCATTGCACAGCCGACGCCAGCCACGAAGCGCCATACCATCCAGCTCCAGAAGCCCACCATCAGACCCATTCCCACGCAGCCCGTAGCAAAAATCAGCGAGGCAATATAGTAGCTGCGGTTAAAACCGAAGCGTTTGATCAGGCGACCGCAGAGCAGCGTGCCGACCAGGTTACCGGTAAAAAAGGCGGAGCCAACCATACCTACCTGCCACGTCGGCAAGTTTTCATGGGCGAGCCAAAGCGGCACGAGCGTATTTAGCGTCGCGATCGACAGGGTCAACAACAACAGGCCACAGAGCAGCAATAGCACCGGGCGGGTATAGATAGGCATGGATATAAACCGTGAGGAAGTTCTGATTTCGAGCGCATCATGCCACCGGCAAAAACATTGTCAATCGGCCTGAATAGCCGCAGCAGGCCCATTTTGGACGATCGATTTGAAATACTGATTATCAGAGGTGAAACGCAGCGGGATAAAATCATTAATCACATGATTATATTATAAATAATGAAATATCCCGGGCCTGCGTTTAGTAGAAAAATTTCATGGTTGAAGCCGCCTCTTTTTTGCGGCTTCCTTATCTTTAACCCGCAACCGCCATGCCTACAGTCATGTGCAGACCATAAAATACGCCGCGACCAATCAGCTCCCCGGCCAGCAGCAGTATAAATGCCACCGAGAGCAGCGGCACCGCAGGGGCTTTTCCTGCCATCTGCGGTACGATCCAGCAGCAGAGGGCCGCCGCCAGCACCACGGTACGCCAGGCCATCAGCGAGCCGTAGTCAGGTACCAGGGCAGATGCCTGCTGCACCGTACTATGGATCGTCGCCAGCTCTGCGCCCTGCATAATCGACATGATTGCGCTTGCGATTAAGGCCAGCACGGAAACCACAGGCAGCAGGCGCATCCCCCAGCCATCGATCCCGGCAATACGCAAAAGCAGATAGCCCAGCAACGGTCCTCCCAGCAGCAGGGTCAGGAAGAAGCTCAACGGTGTCCAGATGCCGTACCAGGTCGGCACCGTATCGATGCTGTTATAGACACGCACCATCATCCAGACAAAAACGATGCCCAGAAGGACAGTGACCACCAGCCAGAGCGTGCGTAACCCTGGAGCCAGCTTATGCACCACCGCCAGCAGCCAGCCGATCCCACCGACCGCAAAAAAGATCGAACCGCTGGCGATTTCGTTGCTTAAGGGAGACGCACCTATCCGGTTAAGGGAGTTAAAGGCGCGCAGCGGCGAACCAAGGTGAAGCACCGAGGCGATGAAACCCACTCCCATCAGCACCCACAGCCACAGCATACCGGTAGTAACCCGCTGCTGCGCCTCGGGGGTAAGCCCTCCCTTCAGCAGGGCAAATGCCAGAACGATAAAACCGCCCACCACGCACTGCCCAAAGACCGTAAAGATCATCAACGGCCACTCATGCCATCCGCTTCCCATCTCACACCTCCTCCGGGTTCGCCAGATAGCCCGTGGTGTCTCCGATCGGGCGGCAGTTGGCGTTGGGTTTAATAACGATGTTGGGTTTCGTGAAGTGCGCGCCCGGCAGAGGGGCAACGGCGGCCAGTTCACCGTGCTGTTTACGCAGCGTCTCGATAGGACCGAAATCCAGCGCGCGCAGCGGGCAGGACTCAACGCAGATCGGTTTTTTCCCCTCAGCCACGCGGTCGTGACAGCCATCGCATTTGGTCATATGCCCCTTACTGGCATTGTACTGCGGTGCGCCGTAGGGACAGGCCATATGGCAGTAGCGGCAGCCGATGCAGACCTCTTCGTTGACGACAACAAAACCATCTTCTCGTTTGTGCATCGCCCCGGTCGGACATACCTTGGTACAGGCGGGATCTTCGCAGTGGTTGCATGCGATAGAGAGATAGTAGGCGAAGACATTCTGCTGCCAGACGCCGTTATCCTCTTGCCAGCTGCCGCCCGCGTACTCATAGATGCGGCGGAAGCTTACCTCCGGGGTTAAATCTTTATAGTCTTTACAGGCCAGTTCGCAGGTTTTGCATCCGGTGCAGCGGCTTGTATCAATAAAAAATCCATACTGGGTTGCCATCAGTCACTCCTTAAACCTTTTCCACCTGAACGAGGTTGGTATGGGACGGATTCCCCTTCGCCAGCGGAGAGGGGCGCTGGGTAGTCAGCACGTTAATGCATCCGCCGCGATCTACGCCTTTGCCATCCGGGTCGTACCAGGCTCCCTCACCTAAGGCAACAACGCCGGGCATCATGCGTGGCGTCACCTTCGCCTCAATATGCACCTCGCCACGACCGTTAAAGATGCGCACCTTGTCTCCGTTGCTGATTTGCCGTTTTTGCGCATCAATGGGGTTGATCCACATCTCCTGGCGGCAGGCGGCCTTCAGCACATCAACGTCGCCGTAGGTAGAGTGAACGCGGGATTTATAGTGAAAGCCGGTGAGCTGGAGCGGATATTTTTCTATGAGAGGATCATCATAGCTTTCAAACCCCGGCGTAAAGATGGGCAGCGGATCGATAACGTCTCCTTCCGGCAGATCCCATGTCGCCGCGATCTCTGCCAAAGCCTCAGAGTAGATCTCAATTTTACCGGAGGGGGTAGAGAGCGGATTGGCCTGCGGATCTTCGCGAAATGCCCGGTAGGCGACGTGATGCCCGTCAGGATCGCGTTTTTTAAAGATCCCCTGCTCGCGAAACGCCTCGAAGGTGGGCAGCTCAGGTATGGCTTTTCGTGACGCTTCATAGAGGTAACGCAGCCACCCCTCCTGCGTGCGTCCCTCGGTAAACTGCTGTTCCACGCCCATCCGTTTTGCCAGCTGCGAGGTCATCTCGTAGATTGTCTTGCACTCGAAACGGGGTTTGACCGCCTGCTCGGTGAAGATGACGTAGGACATGTTGCCGCAGGAGGCATCCAGCGCGAAGTCCATCTGCTCCGATGCAGTGCAGTCCGGCAGCAAAATATCGGCATATTTTGCTGAAGAGGTCATATGGCAGTCGATAACAACGATCATCTCGCACTTTTTATCATCCTGTAGGATCTGATGAGTGCGGTTAATGTCTGAATGCTGGTTAACCAGGCAGTTACCTGCATAGTTCCAGATCATTTTGATCGGCACATCGAGCTTGTCCTTTCCACGAACCCCATCGCGCAGAGCAGTCATTTCCGGACCGCGCTCTATGGCATCCGTCCACATGAACATGGAGATACTCGTCGCGACCGGGTTCTCCAGGGTCGGCATACGCTCAAAGGGGAGCTCATAGGAGCCTTCACGCGCGCCGCTGTTGCCGCCGTGAATGCCCACATTGCCAGTGAGAATGGCCAGCATCGAGATAGCTCGAGTGGTTATTTCACCATTAGCACGACGCTGCGGTCCCCAGCCCTGACTAATGTAGGCGGGTTTAGCACAGGCAATTTCACGGGCTAGCTTGATGATACGATCGGCGGGAATACCGGTGATCGGCGCGGCCCACGCTGGCGTTTTCGCGATCCCGTCCCTCCCCTGGCCGAGAATATAGGCTTTATAGTGACCGTTTTTTGGCGCGCTGGCGGGAAGGGTTGTTTCATCGTAGCCGATGCAGTACCGATCGAGAAAAGGTTGATCGATCAGATTTTCAGTGATCAATACCCACGCCAGGCCGTTGACTAGCGCGGCATCCGTGCCCGGCTTAATAGGGATCCACTCATCCTCACGTCCCGCGCCCGTATCGGTATAGCGCGGATCGATAATGATCATTCTGGCGTTTGACTTCTCGCGGGCCTGCTCAAGATAGTAGGTTACGCCGCCGCCGCTCATCCGCGTTTCGCCTGGATTATTGCCAAACAGCACCACCAGCTTGCTGTTCTCAATATCTGACGGGCTATTGCCATCGGCCCAGCCGCCGTAGGTGTAGTTCAGGCCCGCCGCAATTTGCGCCGAGGAGTAGTCCCCGTAGTGATTCAGGTAGCCGCCACAGCAGTTCATCAGGCGTGCAATCAGAGTTTTTCCCGGTGGCCACGAGCGCGTCATGGTCCCGCCGAGGGTGCCGGTGCCGTAGTTCAGGTAGATAGATTCATTGCCGTAATCTTTAATAAGGCGTTTCATATTGTCGGCGACGATGTCGAAGGCTTCATCCCAGCTGATGCGTTCGAACTTACCCTCGCCGCGCAGGCCAACGCGCTTCATCGGGTACTTCAGGCGATCCGGGTTATAGACGCGGCGGCGCATAGAGCGACCGCGCAGGCAGGCACGAACCTGGTGCAATCCTTCATAGTTGTCGTCACCGGTATTATCGGTCTCAACATATTTGATCACGCCGTCGACAACGTGCATACGCAATGGGCATCGGCTGCCGCAGTTGACGGTACAGGCGCTCCAGATAATTTTTTCATTACTCGGACTGAGTCTTTCAGCGGCATTCGCTATACGGGTGAAAGGAGCGGTGAAGGTAGTGCTGGCAAGCGCCAGACCGCCTAATGCCGTGGTTTTGACTAAACTGCGCCGGCTTACCTCTGCTGCCAGTACTGCATCGGAGATCTTCTTTTTCATAGGGACTCACTTTGCTGCCTGTAGTAAAAAAAAAGAAAAGTGCCGTTATGTAGTTTTTTATAGAGAAAATTTTGGTGATGCCAGTAATAAGCTCTGACCTTCATATGAAGGCAGTATTACCCCGAAAGAGGTATGAATTGTTGCTTGATGTCAAAAATGCATAAAAAAAGCGCCCGTAGGCGCTTTTTTAGGAGGGAGTGTGACTTGAGTTAACCGATGTACTCCAGACCTTTCATGTACGGACGCAGCACCGCTGGGATCTCGATGCGGCCATCAGCCTGCTGGTAGTTCTCCAGCACAGCGACCAGCGTACGCCCTACTGCCAGACCAGAGCCGTTCAGGGTATGCACCAGACGGGTTTTCTTGTCGGCTTTGCTACGGCAGCGAGCCTGCATGCGGCGCGCCTGGAAATCCCACATGTTAGAGCAGGAGGAGATTTCACGGTAGGTATCCTGCGCCGGCAGCCACACTTCCAGATCGTAGGTTTTGCGCGAGCCGAAGCTCATGTCGCCGCTGCACAGCAGCACTTTACGGTACGGCAGGCCTAACAACTGCAGCACCTTCTCAGCGTGGCCGGTCATCTCTTCCAGCGCATCCATGGACTCTTCCGGACGCACGATCTGCACCATCTCAACTTTATCAAACTGGTGCATACGGATCAGGCCGCGGGTATCGCGTCCGTAGGAGCCTGCTTCAGAGCGGAAGCACGGCGTATGGGCCGTCAACTTCAGCGGCAGCGCCTCTTCTTCAAGGATCTCATCACGCACGAGGTTGGTCAGCGGCACTTCTGCCGTTGGGATCAGCGAATAGTTGCTGCTCTCCGCCTCTTCGTCCAGGGGACGGGTATGGAAGAGATCGCCACCGAATTTAGGCAGCTGGCCGGTACCGTACAGCGTGTCCTGGTTGACCAGGTACGGCACGTAGTTCTCGATATAGCCGTGCTGTTCGGTATGCAGATCGATCATGAACTGGCTCAGGGCGCGGTGCAGGCGGGCAATCTGCCCCTGCATTACCACAAAGCGGGAGCCGGTCAGCTTAACCGCCGCGGCAAAGTCGAGGCCTTTAGCCATCTCGCCCAGCGTGACGTGATCGCGTACTTCAAAATCAAACTTACGTGGCTCACCCCAGCGGCTCACTTCCACGTTTTCGCTGTCGTCTTTACCGAGCGGCACACAGTCGTCCGGCAGGTTCGGCAGGGTCAGCGCGATGTCACGGATCTCCGCCAGCAGCGTCTCAAGCTCGGCTTTAGCGGCATCCAGCTCTTCGCCCAGCTTGTTCACTTCCAGACGTAACGGCTCAATGTCTTCCCCACGCGCTTTCGCCTGGCCAATGGATTTCGATCGCGAGTTACGTTCCGCCTGCAGGTTTTCCGTATCGACCTGCAAAACTTTACGACGCTCTTCAAGAGCGCGCAGTTTATCTACATCCAGCTTAAAGCCCCGGCGTGCCAGTTTTTCTGCGACTGCGTCTGGCTCGGTACGCAGCAGATTGGGATCGAGCATGCTTATCCTGTGCTTATCGAATTGATATTAGAGGGAGTGGCCGCAGACGCAGCCACAAGAATTCACAGGTAACCTTACCGCAACGCCTCAATTAGCGATAGCGTTTTGTGGGGCTTTTATTGTCCTGATCGGCCAGCCAGGCGAGCTTTTCGCCAATCTTGCCCTCAAGACCTCTGCTGGTGGGATGATAATAGCGCGTTTGTGCTATTTCGGGCGGGAAGTACTCTTCGCCAGCGGCATAGGCGTTCGGCTCGTCGTGGGCATAGCGATACTGCTGGCCATAGCCCATCTCTTTCATCAGCTTGGTTGGCGCATTGCGTAGATGGTCGGGTACATCATAGTCAGGCTTGTCGCGGGCATCGGCCATTGCCGCTTTAAAGGCGGTATAGACGGCGTTGCTTTTTGGCGCGCAGGCAAGGTAGACAATCGCCTGAGCGATGGCGCGCTCCCCTTCTGCTGGCCCGACGCGGGTAAAGCAGTCCCAGGCCGAGAGCGCAACCTGCATCGCACGGGGATCGGCGTTGCCGACATCCTCCGAGGCGATCGCCAGGCAGCGGCGCGCGACGTAGAGCGGGTCGCCCCCGGCGGTAATAATGCGGGCATACCAGTAGAGGGCCGCATCCGGCGCGCTGCCGCGGACGGATTTGTGCAAGGCCGAAATGAGATCGTAGAAGCGATCGCCTTTATTATCGAAGCGCGCGCTGCGCTCCCCGGCAATCTCCGTGAGCAGTTCAGGCTTCAGCACCCGCTTGCCGCTCTCGTCGACCTCGGCCATGTCAGCCATCATCTCCAGCGTATTCAGAGCGCGCCGGGCATCACCGTTGACCAGTTGAGCGATAGCCAGCCGTGTTTCGTCCGGCAGGACGATATTCTGCCCGCCGTAGCCGCGCGTTTTGTCGCTGATGGCCTGATCCAGCACCTGCTCGATATCCTCAACGGAGAGGGATTTCAGCAGATAGACGCGGGCGCGGGAGAGCAGCGCTGAGTTAAGCTCGAACGAGGGGTTTTCGGTAGTGGCGCCGATAAAGGTAATGGTGCCATCTTCAATGTGCGGCAGAAAGGCGTCCTGCTGGCTTTTGTTGAAGCGATGGACTTCATCCACAAACAGAATGGTGCGACGACCGGCATGACGGCGCTGGCGTGCACGCTCAATGGCTTCGCGGATCTCTTTCACGCCAGAGGTAACCGCCGAGATGCGCTCAACGTCAGCGTTGGCATAGTGGGCAATGACCTCAGCAAGGGTCGTCTTGCCGGTACCGGGCGGCCCCCAGAGGATCATCGAGTGCAGCTGCCCGGCCTCGATAGCACGCGGCAGCGGCTTACCGGGCGCCAGCAGATGCTGCTGCCCGATGTACTGCGCTAAGTTTTCTGGCCGCATACGGGCGGCCAGAGGTTGAAACGCGTTGTCTGAAAAATCGAGCGATAGGTTGCTCACTCAGGCCTCTACTTGCGTTGATCGTCCACCGTTACGCCCTGCGGCGGGGTAAAGGTAAATTTAGAGGGATCCACAGCGCCATTCTGCTGAGACTGCAGCTGATACAGGCTGCGCTGATCGTCCTGCTCAACGGCGCTGAACTGGTTAATGGTACCGTTCTGGCTCACGTTAATGGTGAACTGCTTCAGGTTACCATTCTTACTTTTCGGCGTGAGCACGAAGTCGTTACCGGTTTGCTTGATGTTGTACTGCTGCCAGTCGCTGGTCTGGTTCCGGGCAATCAGCATGAACGGCGTGTTGCTGGTTGCCGAGTTGAGGTTAGTCGCCGTCGCCTGCTCAACGAACGGGTTGTAGAACCACAGGGTTTTACCGTCGGAGACCAGGATGCTTTCATCCGGCTGTGTCATATGCCAGTTAAACAGGTTCGGGCGCTTAACCCATAAATCCCCCTGACCTTCCTGCACTGCCGCACCGCTGCCGTCGGTCACTTTTTGTGTGAAGCTGGCATGGAAGCTGCTCACTTTATCGAGGCGGCTTTTCAGATCGCTGGCGGCGTCAGCCCAGACGCTGCTCGCTACCAGGGAAGAGAGTAATGCACAGGTCATTGCGATTTTTTTCATTGTTATTCCTTTTGCTACGTCTGCTACGTCACTCCCGATCCGGGAGAACCTCTGACACTCATTGCAGGCTAAACCGGCAAAGAGTGAAAGAGGAAAAAGCTGATTTTTGACGAATTTACCCAAATTTGCACTCTAAAGCGCTACTCAAACGGCGGTGGTGCAAGCACCTCACGGTTACCGTTGTGGCCCGCCTCGCTGACAATACCCTGGGCTTCCATCTGCTCGATGATACGCGCCGCGCGGTTATAGCCGATGCGGAACTGACGCTGAACACCAGAGATGGAGGCTTTACGCTTCTCGGTAACAAAGTTGACCGCCTGGTCGAACAGCGGATCCAGCTCTTCACCGGAATCCAGCCCGCCACCGCCGCTTTCGCTTTCGCTGTCAGAGGTGATCCCCTCGACATACTGCGGACGACCGCGCGCTTTCCAGTCCTGCACTACGGCATGAACCTCTTCGTCACGAACAAAGGCACCGTGCACGCGTACCGGCGCTGAGGAGGAGTTAGGCCCGGAGTAGAGCATATCACCCATGCCCAGCAGCGACTCCGCGCCGCCCTGATCGAGAATGGTGCGGGAGTCAATTTTGCTGGATACGGTAAAGGCGATACGCGTCGGGATGTTGGCCTTGATAAGGCCGGTGATCACATCCACCGAAGGACGCTGAGTAGCCAGTACCAGGTGAATACCGGCAGCACGCGCCTTCTGTGCCAGACGGGCGATCAGCTCTTCAACTTTTTTACCTACCGTCATCATCAGATCGGCAAATTCGTCCACCAGCACCACGATGTACGGCAGCTTCTCCAGAACCGGATGGGTGGCATCCATGCTATCGCCCGGCTTCCAGTATGGATCCGGGATCGGGCGGCCCATGCGTGCGGCTTCCGCGATCTTCTCGTTGTAGCCCGCAAGGTTACGCACGCCGAGCGCAGACATCAGCTTGTAGCGACGCTCCATCTCGTTGACGCTCCAGCGCAAGGCGTTGGCGGCGTCCTTCATGTCGGTTACCACTTCGGTCAACAGGTGAGGAATACCCTCATAGACCGACAGCTCCAGCATTTTCGGGTCGATCATGATGAACTTCACCTCTTCCGGCGAAGCTTTGTAGAGCATGCTGAGGATCATGGCGTTGACCCCCACCGATTTACCCGAGCCGGTGGTCCCCGCGACCAGCAGGTGCGGCATTTTTGCCAGGTCGGCAATAACCGGATCGCCGGCGATATCTTTCCCCAGCACCACGGTCAGCGGCGACGGGCTCTCACGGAACTTAACGCAGTCCAGCACCTCACGCAGATAGACGGTCTGACGTTTTTTATTCGGCAGCTCCAGGCCGACGTAAGGCTTACCGGGGATCACTTCCACCACGCGGACGGCCACCGTTGACAGGGAACGGGCCAGATCGCGGGAAAGGTTAGAGATACGGGCCGCTTTCACGCCTGGCGCAAGGTTAAGCTCGAAGCGGGTGATCACCGGACCCGGGGAATAGTTCACCACGTCAGCCTTGATGCGGAAATCGTTCAGGCGAGCCTCTACCAGGCGCGCCATCTGCTCCAGAGCAAAGGTATCTACCGGTTCCACTTCTGACGGCGGCTGGGTCAGGAGATCCAGCGACGGCAGCGGCGTCGTTGGGCGCTGGGCTGGACGGCTGTCGCCGTTACGCATCAGCAGCGGATGGATCAGGCTATCCTGCGGCGCCGGCTGCGGCGCGACAGGCGCGGCGGTCGGCTGCTGCGCGGGCTGATAATGCTGCTGTGGCTGTACCGGCGCAGGCGCGACAGGTTGCTGGTATTGCGGCTGTGGCTGCTGTACCGGCGCGGGTGCAGCAGGCTGCTGATACTGCTGCTGCACAGGAGCCGACGGCTGAACAGGCTCTTCCGGCGGCAGCGTAAAGAGCGGCTCGCTCGGGCCATCGTCTACCAGCACTTTCATTGGCGAAAACTCAAAGTCGGCCAGCGAGAATGGATTTGCCGACGGCGGCTGCTCAGATGAATAGCGCTGCTGCTGCGAGGCAGCGAACTGGCGGGCCAGCTCCGCTTCGGCGGCATCGTCTTCTTCATCCTGCCATGCATTATCATGTGCTGGATCGGCGTGCACTTCGTGCTGATACTCTTCCCCATAGCGCGACTGCTGGGACGCGGCAAACTGGCGCGCCAGTTCGTCCTGATGCAGCGTATCCGCTTCGTCATCGCTAAACGGCTCAGGCTGCTGACGCTCGGCTTCACGCGCGGCACGCTCCTCAGCGATACGCTGTGAAGGAAGCTTAATGCCGTAGGAGGCCAGTTCGCGGCGGGTCGGCACGCGCACACGGTTCGGACGCGGCAGCTGCGGTCCAATACCCTCTTTAACCTGCGGACGCGGCGCACCACCGTCGGCCAGGCCGAACGCGGGTGCCGTAGCGGCGGACGCGGCAACGGCAGTGACTGCGGCAGCGGCCTGTTTAACATCGGGTACGGCTGGCGCGAAGGTCGGCTCTGCAACCGGCGGCGGCGTTACAGGCGCGGCGGTTGACGGAACAAATGGCTCTGGCGCAGCGGGTTCGGGAACCGGCTGGTACCAGGCAGCAAGCTGCTCACGTTCGCGGGCACGTCGCTCCTCAACCTCTTCAAAATAGTAGAGTGGCGGACGAGTATGCTTAACCTCTTCCTCGGGCTCCGGCTCTGGCGCGGCCACAGCAGGCTCCGGCATCGGTGCGGGTGCAGCGGCGACAGGCTCTTGCTGCCAGACAGGCTCTTGCTGCCAGACGGGCTCAGGAGACCAGACCGGCTCCGGCTGCGGCTGCGGCGCAACGCTGGCGACGTGCATCTCGGGTGGATTCTGCGCCTGCATCGGCGGAACATAGTGTTGCTGCGGCTCCGCAGCGGCAGGCTGCCACTGTGTTTCAGGTGCAGGCTCAGAGAAGGTAGCAGCGGCCGGGATAGGCGGCGTCTGTGTAATCGGCGGCGTAGGCATGACCGGCTGCGATGGCGCAACGTGCGCCTGGGCATCGGCGGTTGCCAGCGCGGCGGCGGCAAGCGGCTCTGCTATGCTCGGGCCATTCAGCAGCGGATCGTACTCATCATACTGCTCGCCCTGGGTGGCCCGGTGTCCGGAGAAGAGCACGTCGTTAGGATCGGCGGCGACGCCACGGGCGCTGTACTGCACCTCTTCCTCATCGTCCATGCGTCTGCCCGAGAAGAGCGCTGCATCGGTTTTACGGCCGAGCGGATTAGCAAACTTCTCTGCTACACGCTTACGGCGGGCGAGTACGCCACGCATAATGCGGGTACGGCGAGATTCGCGCCGTTGTGCAGCCGGCTCGTCGTCGTACTCCTCTTCGTCGTCATACTCTTCGTCATCATACTCTTCGTCATTGACCCAGGTATCATCCCGGCGAGTACGGTTGCTGGCGAAGGTGAGAATATTGAGCAGCACGCTGCCGATCTTCTCGGCGATGCTGACCCACGACCAGCCGGTAAACAGCGTTAGTCCGGCAGCCCAGACGCAGAGCAGCGCGATCGTGCCTCCGCTGCTGTGCAGCAGCGGCATCATGGTAGTGCTCAGCAGGCTGCCAATCACCCCGCCGGAGGCGAAGTACCAGATATCATCGGCGTTGATGGCGGCCAGCCCGCAGGAGGTCAGGATCAGCGCCAAAACGCCAATCAAACGCAGCGAGACGGCGAAGTAGTCGATATAGTCTTCATTGGCGCGGTGCCGCCAGGCAAACCAGCAGCCGCCGACGATCATCACTGGGATGGTGTAGGCCATCACACCAAAGATGAAAAATAGCGTATCGGCAAGCCACGCGCCCGGCGCGCCACCCAGATTATGGATAGGCTCGTGCCATGCGGTTTGTGACCAGCTGGGATCGGAAGGGTTGAAGCTGAGCAGTGCGGCCATCAGCCAGACTGCAAACAGGGCGACAAGTATCAGTAACGCCTCAAGGAGCCGGCGTCCGCTGCTTAACTTGCTTAATGTGACTTCTTTGTCTTCAGTATATTCCTGGCTCAAGAAAGGCTCTCCAGGTCCTTGATGCTAAAACGGAGAACAGTGTCAGGTTGCCCTGACACTGCTGCTGTATGGATTACCAGGAGTGTAATCAAACTGCGTCGATTTTGCACCTGTTCCGTGTTAGCGGGTTTTAATCACCAGACGATTGCTCTGTTTGACCTCTTCCATTACCACGTAGGTACGCGTGTCGTTGACGCCCGGCAGACGCAGCAGGGTTTCACCCAGCAGTTTGCGGTAGGCCGACATATCCGGCACGCGGGTTTTCAACAGGTAGTCGAAATCACCGGAAACCAGATGACACTCTTGAATTTCTTCAAGTTTTTGTACTGCGGCGTTGAATTGCTCAAACACATCCGGCGCGCCGCGATTCAGAGTAATCTCAACAAATACCAGAAGTGATGCATCCAGATAATGCGGGTTCAGCAGCGCGGTATAGCCCTGAATGAAACCCTGTCTTTCCAGTCGGCGCACGCGCTCAAGGCACGGCGTCGGAGAAAGTCCCACTCGCTTTGAAAGCTCGACGTTTGAGATCCGTCCATCCTTCTGCAGCTCATTCAGAATGTTACGATCGATGCGGTCGAGATCTTTGCCAGGGCGCTTTTTGCTATCTACCATTATTATTGTCTCTCTGTATTCCTTCCCTACTCCTGTCTTGACCCTGTGCACTTCACTGTTCAGAGTCTTTGCCCGTCGCTATACGTTCCGCATTATCATTATTTGCGCGGAGCATAACGGGGCCTGCATTAAGAAGACGGTTGCCAGCCGCAGCCAGTAAGATTGCACAGAGTGTCTGTCCACGCCCTGTACTATTTCACTGGCCCTGTTAAGGGCATCTTTATGCGTGATATTGTTCCACGCGCGAAACGCTGCTCTTGTCTTCTTCGAATGTTTTCGCAAATGCGCAGCGGATTGTCAAAGTAAAACATCGTTTTTTAGTACAACATGCCAGATATTCATCATCGACCCTCCCTAAACCTCATGTAATCTTCTTATAACACTACCAATTTCAGTAGATTTTGTTATAGCCACAGAGAGTAAAAGGGTCTACGCCATTGGCCGCGCCTATTACACATATCGTTAACAAAACCGTCATGCTCTTTTTTTACCGCCGTAAATTCCCTACAATCCTGCTCATTGTCTGCCAACAGCAGTCTCTGCCACCAACAATGGGGATCTCATGGGCACAGCTAAACATTCTAAGCTGCTTATTCTTGGTTCTGGACCTGCCGGCTACACCGCTGCGGTCTATGCCGCACGCGCTAACCTTCAGCCGGTACTGATTACCGGTATGGAAAAAGGCGGCCAGCTGACTACCACTACCGAAGTGGAAAACTGGCCGGGCGACCCGCACGATCTGACGGGGCCGCTGCTGATGGAGCGTATGCACGAGCACGCTGCGAAGTTTGAGACCGAAATTCTGTTTGACCACATCAGCAAGGTCGATCTGCAGAACCGTCCTTTCCGCCTGACCGGCGATAGCGGCGAGTACACCTGCGATGCGCTGATCGTGGCGACCGGCGCGTCTGCCCGCTACCTGGGCCTGCCCTCTGAAGAGGCGTTCAAAGGCCGCGGCGTCTCTGCCTGCGCCACCTGCGACGGTTTCTTCTACCGTAACCAGAAAGTCGCGGTTATCGGCGGCGGCAACACGGCGGTTGAGGAAGCGCTCTACCTGGCGAACATCGCCTCTGAGGTGCACCTGATCCACCGTCGCGACACCTTCCGCGCGGAGAAGATCCTCATCAAACGTCTGATGGACAAAGTGGCAAGCGGTAACATCGTGCTGCATACCCATCGTACTCTGGAAGAGGTCACCGGCGACCAGATGGGCGTTAGCGGCCTGCGCCTGCGTGATACGCAGAATGCCGACAACGTAGAGTCGTTAGAGGTTGCAGGTCTGTTTGTGGCCATCGGCCACAGCCCGAACACGGCGATTTTTGAGGGTCAGCTAGAGCTGGAAAACGGCTACATCAAGGTACAGTCCGGTATTCACGGCAATGCCACCCAGACCAGCATCCCAGGCGTGTTTGCTGCAGGTGACGTTATGGATCATATCTACCGTCAGGCGATCACCTCTGCGGGCACCGGCTGCATGGCCGCGCTTGATGCAGAGCGCTATCTCGACGGACTGGCTGAACTGTCTAAATAATCTTTACAAGTCAGTAACAAAGGTAAAAAAGGCGACTATAAGTCGCCTTTATTTTTATCCCGTTGTAACATTGCGCAGCACAAAAATCTGACAAGCCACCTGCTAAGCGCGCAATGAATAAAACCCGTCAACAAGAATTAACCCGCTGGTTAAAACAGCAAAGTATTTTCTC
Organism: Enterobacter sp. C2; assembly: GCF_019880405.1. Taxonomy (NCBI): domain Bacteria; kingdom Pseudomonadati; phylum Pseudomonadota; class Gammaproteobacteria; order Enterobacterales; family Enterobacteriaceae; genus Enterobacter; species Enterobacter sp. C2. The sequence continues at coordinate 1,436,731 of NZ_CP082269.1, read as the reverse complement.
CCGCCGTTGGCTGCTGGCGTCACGCCTGCTGGGCCTGGCTAGCGGTCTGTTGATTGTCGCCCAGGCCTGGCTGCTGGCGCGCATTCTCAACTACCTGATCATGGAAAATATTCCGCGCGAGGCGCTGCTGCTGCCGTTTGTCCAGCTGGTGCTGGTGTTTGTCCTGCGCGCCTGGGTGGTCTGGCTGCGCGAGCGCGTCGGCTTTCATGCGGGCCTGCACATCCGGTATGAGATCCGCCGCCAGGTGCTTGACCGCCTGCAGCAGGCTGGGCCCGCCTGGATCCAGGGGCGACCGGCTGGCAGCTGGGCCACGCTGATCCTTGAGCAGATTGACGATATGCACGACTACTACGCCCGCTATCTGCCGCAGATGGCGCTGGCGGTGAGCGTGCCGCTGCTGATTGTGATTGTCATCTTCCCTTTTAACTGGGTTGCGGCACTGATCCTGCTGGCCACGGCCCCGCTGATCCCCACCTTTATGGCGATGGTAGGCATGGGTGCCGCCGATGCTAACCGCCGCAACTTCAAGGCGCTGGCCCGTCTGAGCGGCCACTTTCTTGACCGCCTGCGCGGAATGGAGACCCTGCGCGTCTTTGGCCGCGGTGCGGCAGAGACGGACAATATTCGTAAAGCGTCGGAGGATTTTCGCAGCCGCACCATGGAAGTGCTGCGCCTGGCGTTTCTCTCCTCTGGCGTACTGGAGTTCTTCACCTCGCTCTCCATTGCGCTGGTGGCGGTTTACTTTGGCTTCTCCTACCTTGGTGAGCTGAACTTCGGCCACTATGGCACCGGCGTAACGCTGTTCTCTGGTTTCCTGGCCCTGATCCTGGCTCCGGAGTTTTTCCAGCCGCTGCGCGATCTAGGCACCTTTTACCATGCGAAGGCGCAGGCCGTCGGCGCGGCGGATAGCCTGAAAACCTTCCTGGAGACGCCGCTCGCCCACCCAGAGCGTGGTGAGGCGGTGCCTGACGATAGCAACGGCATCGGCCTCTGCGCCCGCGATCTCTGGATCACCTCGCCTGAAGGCGCGGTGCTGGCCGGTCCGCTGAACTTTACCCTGCCCGCCGGCCAGCGTGTGGTGCTGGTAGGTCAGAGCGGCTCGGGTAAAAGCTCGCTTATTAATACTCTCTCCGGCTTCCTCTCCTACCGGGGGTCGTTGCAGATTAACGGTACCGAGCTGCGCGATCTTAACCCTGCGGCCTGGCGTCAGCGCCTGAGCTGGGTGGGACAAAACCCACAGCTTCCGGCGGCCACGCTGCGTGAAAACGTGCTGCTGGCGCGCCCCGATGCCAGCGAAGCGGAGCTTAACGCCGCGCTGGATAGCGCCTGGGTGAGTGAATTCCTGCCGCTGTTGCCGCAGGGCATCGACACGCCGGTTGGCGATCAGGCCGCGCGGCTCTCGGTCGGTCAGGCCCAGCGGGTGGCAGTGGCGCGTGCCCTGCTCAACCCCTGCCAGCTGCTGCTGCTGGATGAGCCTGCCGCCAGCCTGGATGCGCACAGCGAACAGCGCGTGATGCAGGCATTAAACGCCGCCTCCCTGCGCCAGACCACGCTGATGGTTACCCACCAGCTAGAGGGGCTTGCCGACTGGGATGCCGTCTGGGTCATGCAGGATGGATCGATTATCGAGCAGGGTACCTTTGCCGAGCTTTCCGCCGCCAACGGGGCCTTTGCCGCCCTGCTCGCTCATCGTCAGGAGGAGATTTAAATGCGCGCGCTTATCCCTTTTCTTGCGCTTTATAAGCGCCACATCTGGCTGCTGACGCTGGGCGTCGTGCTGGCGATCGTTACCCTGCTGGCGAGCATTGGCCTGATCACGCTCTCAGGCTGGTTCCTCTCCGCCTCGGCGGTCGTTGGCGTGAGCGGGCTATACAGCTTTAACTACATGCTCCCCGCCGCCGGAGTGCGCGGCGCGGCGATTACCCGTACGGCAGGACGCTACTTCGAACGGCTGGTGAGCCACGATGCGACCTTCCGCGTGCTTCAGCATCTGCGCGTCTCGACCTTCAGTAAGCTGCTGCCGCTCTCCCCCGCCGGGCTGGCGCGCTTTCGCCAGGGCGATCTCCTTAACCGCATCGTGGCGGACGTGGATACCCTGGACCATCTCTACCTGCGGGTGATCTCCCCGCTGGTGGGGGCGCTGGTGACCATTGTGGTGGTGACGATAGGCCTGAGCATTCTGGATGTCACCCTGGCCCTGACCCTCGGCGGTATTATGCTGCTGACGCTGCTGCTGCTCCCGCCCCTGTTCTATCGCGCCGGGAAACCCACCGGCGAGAAGCTGACTACCCTGCGCGGCGAGTATCGTCAGCAGGTAACGAGTTGGCTGCAAGGCCAGGCGGAGCTGACGATCTTCGGCGCAAGCGAACGCTACCGGGCGCAGATGGAGAACACCGAGCTGAGCTGGCACGATGCCCAGCGTCGTCAGTCAGAGCTTACCGCGCTGTCACAGGCGGTGATGCTGCTGATCAACGCCGTCGCCGTCCTTGCCATGCTGTGGCTCGCGGCGGGTGGCGTCGGGGGTGATACTCAGCCGGGGGCGCTGATTGCGCTCTTTGTCTTCTGTGCGCTGGCTGCCTTTGAGGCGCTGGCACCGGTGACGGGGGCGTTTCAGCATTTGGGGCAGGTCATTGCCTCGGCGGTGCGGATTACGCAGATTACCCAGCATCCTCCCGAGGTGCGCTTCAGTGAAAACCAGACGCCACCGCCTGCCCAGGTGGCGCTGACCCTGACTAACGTTAGCTTTAGCTATGCCCAGCAGCCGCAAAAGGCGCTGGACGATCTCTCATTAGAGATTAACGCCGGGGAGCACGTTGCCATTCTGGGACGCACCGGCTGCGGTAAATCCACGCTTCTGCAGCTGCTGACGCGCGCCTGGGATCCTGCCGCAGGCGAGATTGCCCTTAACGGCCAGCCGCTTGCGTCGCTGAGCGAATCCGCCTTGCGGGCGGCAGTTAGCGTCGTGCCTCAGCGCGTGCATCTGTTTAGCGCCACCCTGCGTGATAACCTGCTGCTGGCCTCGCCGCAGGCAACGGATGACACCCTCGCGGCGGTGCTCGCTCAGGTGGGGCTGGAGAAGCTGCTGGACGAGAGCGGGCTAAACAGCTGGCTCGGCGAAGGTGGCCGTCAACTCTCCGGCGGTGAGCTGCGGCGGCTGGCGGTGGCGCGCGCGCTGCTGCATGATGCGCCGCTGCTGCTGCTGGATGAGCCTACCGAAGGGCTGGATGCGACCACCGAGAGTCAAATTCTTGATTTACTTGAGCGCGTTACCCAGGGCAAAACCGTGCTGATGGTGACTCACCGCCTGCGTGGATTATCGCGTTTCGATCGCATTATTGTGATGGACAATGGTCAAATAATTGAGCAAGGTAATCATACAGCGTTACTGGCCAAACAGGGTCGTTATTACCAGTTTAAGCAACGGCTGTAGAGGACTGACCAGGCACAGGGTGCCTGGTTCAATGGATTAACTATTGTTGCGTTGCGGAGCGTTGTCGCTATGCGCCTGGTTCAGCTATCTCATCACTCGCTTGCGTTTCCCTCCCCTGAGGGCGCGCTGCGTGAACCCAATGGACTGCTGGCGCTGGGAGGCGATCTCAGTCCGGCTCGCCTGCTGATGGCCTATCAGCGAGGCATTTTTCCCTGGTTCTCTCCCGGCGATCCGATCCTCTGGTGGTCCCCCGATCCCCGGGCGGTGCTGTGGCCTGCCCGCTTTCACGTCAGCCGCAGCATGAAGCGCTTTCATAAAAACTCGCCCTACCGCGTGACGCTGAACCACGATTTTAGCCGGGTGATCGACGGCTGCGCGGCCGATCGCAACGAAGGGACGTGGATCACTCCCGCGGTGGTGCTGGCCTACCTGCGTCTGCACGAGCTGGGCCATGCTCATTCGGTTGAGGTCTGGGAGGGAGAGGAGCTGGTTGGCGGCATGTACGGCGTTGCTCAGGGGGCGCTGTTCTGCGGCGAATCGATGTTTAGCCGCCGGGTCAACGCCTCGAAGACCGCTCTGCTGGTATTCTGCGCGGAGTTCTTGCGCCAGGGAGGCGAGCTGATCGACTGTCAGGTGTTGAACGAGCATACCGCCTCGCTGGGCATGGGTGAAATGCCGCGTCGGGACTACCTTCAGCATCTGGAGCGCCTGCGTCACCAACCGCTTTCTCCACGTTGCTGGCTGCCGCGCACCTTATTTACGCCAGCCCTATGAATGTTTTCGGCATATTTTCTTTCAGAGTGCTATAATAGCGGCGCAGAGTAGCTTCTGCCTGTTGCCCCGCCGCCGCTTGGGAATAGCTCGAATCAGGTAACGCCCATCGTTTATCTTATTGCTCCCCTTTAGGTTTGCGCGTTTTGCGCCGCTTCGCTGGCGCGAGGGTAATACGCCAAGGTTACTTTGCTGCGTTTTATCAGCACAAATCTTTACTTAACAGACGAACTTCGGCATTATCTTGCCGGTTCAAAAATTTTGGTAGTGATACCCCCGAGGACTAGATGGCCAAAGAAGACAATATTGAAATGCAGGGTACCGTACTTGATACGTTGCCTAATACCATGTTTCGCGTAGAACTGGAAAACGGTCACGTGGTAACTGCGCATATCTCCGGTAAAATGCGTAAAAACTATATCCGCATTCTGACGGGCGACAAAGTGACTGTTGAGCTGACCCCGTACGACCTGAGCAAAGGCCGCATTGTCTTCCGTAGTCGCTAATCGCATCGCTACTGTGCGGTAATTGCACAGATTATGAATAGTAAAAGGCCGGGAATTATCCCGGCCTTTTTTATTGGCGTAAGTGAGAGATTAATGCGCCGCTTCCGGCTTGTGCTTCTGCGCACCCTGGAAGTCGTAGAGCAGCTCGTTTTTCTCTGCGTCCAGCTCGACCGTCACCTGACCACCGTCCACCAGCGTTCCAAACAGCAGCTCGTTGGCCAGCGGCTTTTTCAGGTTGTCCTGAATCACGCGTGCCATTGGACGTGCGCCCATGGCGCGATCGTAACCCTTCTCTGCCAGCCAGTCGCGTGCTTCCTGACTGACCTCCAGCGAGACGCCTTTCTGATCCAGCTGCACCTGAAGCTCGACGATAAATTTATCCACCACCTGATGAATAACCTCGGTAGAGAGGTGATCGAACCAGATAATGTTGTCGAGACGGTTACGGAACTCCGGCGTAAAGATCTTTTTGATCTCTTCCATCGCATCGGTGCTGTTGTCCTGGTGGATCAGGCCGATGGATTTACGCTCGGTTTCGCGTACCCCGGCGTTGGTGGTCATCACCAGCACCACGTTACGGAAGTCCGCTTTCCGCCCGTTGTTATCGGTCAGCGTACCGTTATCCATCACCTGCAACAGCAGGTTAAAGACGTCCGGGTGCGCCTTCTCGATCTCATCGAGCAGCAGTACCGCATGCGGATGCTTGATCACCGCGTCCGTTAACAGGCCGCCCTGATCAAAACCAACGTATCCCGGAGGCGCACCAATCAGGCGGCTTACGGTATGACGCTCCATATACTCGGACATATCAAAACGCAGCAGCTCGATACCCAGCGCTTTGGAGAGCTGAACCGTGACTTCGGTTTTACCGACCCCGGTCGGTCCGGCAAACAGGAACGAGCCTACCGGCTTGTGATCCTGACCGAGTCCGGCGCGGCTCATCTTAATGGCTTCGGTTAAGGCCTCAATGGCTTTATCCTGACCAAAGACCAGCATTTTCAGGCGCTCGCCAAGGCTCTTCAGCGTATCGCGATCGCTCTGGGAAACGCTCTTCTCAGGAATACGTGCGATGCGGGCCACCACCGTTTCGATATCCGCCACGTTGATGGTTTTTTTACGCTTGCTGACCGGCATCAAACGCGCACGCGCCCCGGCCTCGTCAATCACGTCGATAGCCTTATCCGGCAGATGGCGATCGTTAATGTATTTCACCGCCAGCTCCACCGCCGCACGCACCGCTTTCGCGGTATAACGCACGTCGTGGTGCGCTTCATACTTCGGCTTCAGGCCGTTGATAATCTGCACCGTCTCTTCGACAGAGGGCTCGGTGATATCAATTTTCTGGAAGCGACGCGCCAGAGCACGGTCTTTCTCAAAGATGTTGCTGAACTCTTGATAGGTGGTAGAGCCCATCACGCGGATCTTGCCGCTGGAGAGCAGCGGTTTGATCAGGTTTGCGGCATCAACCTGTCCACCCGACGCGGCACCCGCCCCGATAATGGTGTGGATCTCGTCGATAAACAGGATGCTGTTGCTGTCCTGTTCGAGCTGCTTCAGCAGCGCCTTGAAACGTTTCTCAAAGTCACCGCGGTACTTGGTGCCGGCCAGCAGCGAGCCAATATCCAGCGAGTAGATAGTGCAGTCGGCCATCACTTCCGGCACATCGCCCTGCACGATACGCCAGGCAAGGCCTTCAGCAATCGCCGTTTTACCGACGCCAGACTCACCCACCAGCAGCGGGTTGTTTTTGCGGCGACGGCACAGCACCTGGATAGCTCGCTCAAGCTCTCTTTCGCGACCGATCAGCGGGTCAATGCCGCCGACACGAGCAAGCTGATTGAGATTGGTGGTGAAGTTTTCCATACGTTCCTCCCCGCCTGCCTGCTCTTCGTGATTTGCCTGGCTGCCGGGATCGGAAGCCTGATTCGGTTCATCTTTCCGCGTGCCGTGGGAGATAAAGTTCACCACGTCGAGACGGCTCACCTCATGCTTACGCAGCAGATAGGCAGCCTGAGACTCCTGTTCGCTAAAGATGGCGACCAGGACGTTCGCGCCGGTCACTTCGCTGCGGCCGGAGGACTGAACGTGGAATACCGCGCGCTGCAGTACACGCTGGAAGCTGAGCGTCGGTTGCGTATCGCGCTCGTCTTCGCTGACGGGCAGCACCGGTGTGGTTTGTTCGATGAAGGCTTCGAGTTCCTGACGCAGCGCCACCAGATCGACAGAGCACGCTTCAAGCGCCTCGCGAGCCGATGGGTTGCTGAGCAGAGCCAGCAATAAGTGCTCTACGGTCATAAACTCATGTCGGTGCTCGCGCGCTCTGGCGAAAGCCATATTTAAACTGAGTTCCAGTTCCTGGTTGAGCATTGGGCACCCCCTCAATAGTTTGCCTTAATCAGGCGAGTTCCTGCGTACACAACAACGGATGTTCGTTCTCCCGGGCGTATTTGTTCACCATCTCCACCTTGGTCTCTGCTACTTCAGCAGTGAAAATGCCGCAGATGGCTTTCCCGTGATAGTGAACCGTGAGCATCAATTGCGTAGCGCGTTCTACATCATAAGAAAAGAACTTTTGTAGCACGTCAATAACAAATTCCATCGGCGTGTAATCATCGTTCATTAACATAACTTTATACATAGATGGCGGTTTTAGCCCTTCGCGCAGCTTATCCGCCGTCAATTGGTCAAAATCCAGCCAATTATTAGACTTACCCATCGTTGTTCGCTTTCATCTAAGGTTGCCATTTCCGACAGAGTGCGCCCTGTCGTTGACTTGAGTCTAGATGCATTTTGAATCTACATCAGGATCCAAATAACTAACATCTATCATTGCTATTCGCGAGGCCTGTCACAAACCCAGGCAATAGCGTTAACTGCTTCAAATTTTCGAGTGAATCATCCTGCTGGTCGCTGCCAAACGCTTGACGCTAACCCCGATTTATCTAAATTGTACAGGCGAGAGTTGGCGAGGTTTTGAACAAACCCAGACTCTGCCACCGGTTCATTCCATCTTACTCAAAGAAGATTAACGAAGGATGTCGAAGCATGGAAACGGGTACTGTTAAATGGTTCAACAATGCTAAAGGGTTCGGTTTTATCTGCCCTGAGGGCGGCGGCGAAGATATCTTCGCCCACTACTCTACCATCCAGATGGAGGGTTACAGAACGCTCAAGGCAGGACAAACCGTCCAGTTTGATGTACACCAGGGGCCGAAAGGCAATCATGCCAGCGTCATCGTGCCCGTTGAAGCCGTGGCGTTCGTCGAGGCCGTTGCCTGACGCCGCTTAGTTTAATTGTGTACATCCCGCACCTAAAATGCCAGCCACACGCTGGCATTTTTATCACCCTACTCCCGCGCCAGCGCCTCAACCGGATCGAGTCGGGCAGCGTTGCGCGCCGGCAGCCAGCCAAACAGCACCCCGGTAAAGGTTGAGCAGACAAATGCCGTAATCAGCGCAACCGGGGAGAAGCCGATCTCCCAGCCGGGTAAAAAGAGCTGAAGCGTAAAAGCAATGAGCATCGACAGGCAGACGCCTAATGCGCCTCCCACCAGGCAGACCAGTACTGCCTCAATCAAAAACTGTGACAGCACGTCGGTTTTACGCGCCCCCACCGCCATGCGGATGCCAATCTCCCGGGTGCGCTCGGTGACCGAAACCAGCATGATATTCATCACACCGATGCCCCCCACCAGCAGGGAGATCACCGCCACCAGCGTCAGGAACAGCTGAAGAGTACGTGTGGTCTTTTCTGCGGTTTTCAAGATCCCATCCATGTTCCAGGTGAAGAAATCTTTTTTGCCATGACGCAGGGTAAGCAGTCGCGTCAGCTGAAGTTCAGCGCGTTCGCTGCTGTAGCCTTCGTTCACCCGCACGGTGATGGAGTTCAGCCAGGACTGGCCCATAATGCGTCCTGACATGGTGGTATAGGGCAGCCAGACGCGCAGGATCTTGCTGCTGCCGAACATGCTCTGCTTCTCCTGGGCTACGCCGATCACCGTCGCTGGCATGTTGCCCACCAGCACAATTTCACCCACGACTTTGGCCTTATTGGGAAAGAGCTGACGTCGGGTGTTCTCGTCCAGGATCACGACCTGGGCGCGGCCGGTAAGCTGCTGATCGTTGAAGGTGGTCCCCTCGCTGAAGGTCATCCCGTAGACGTTAAAATACTGCCCGCTGACGCCGTTAGCGCTGGCGGCCACGTCGGTCCCGCCGTAGCGCAGACGCAGGTTCTGAGATACCGCCGGGGTCGCCGAGCGAACCCAGGGCTGCTTCTGGATAGCAATCAGATCGTCATACTTCAGCGCCTGCTGGTATTGCGGATCGTCATCGCCAAAATCTTTCCCTGGATAGACGTCAATGGTGTTGGTCCCGATGGCGCGGATATCCGCCAGCACCAGCTGCTTGGCGGCATCCCCCACCACCACAATCGACACCACCGAGGCGATGCCGATAATAATCCCCAGCATGGTCAGTAGGGTGCGCATCTTGTTGGCCGCCATCGCCCGCCACGCCATGGTCAATGCCTCACGAAAACCACTGCTGAACTGCTGCCAGCCGTTATCTGGCTGGACGCTGGGCTGCTGGCGGACGGCTTCCGGCTTCACCGCTGGCGGCGGATTGCGGATAATCTCGCCGTCGCGGATCTCAATGATCCGCTCAGCCTGCGCCGCCACCTGCGGATCGTGGGTGACGATAATCACCGTATGGCCCGCATCGCGCAGCTGATGGAGGATAGCCATGACCTCCTCTCCCGAATGGCTATCCAGCGCCCCGGTAGGCTCATCGGCGAGGATCACCTGCCCACCGTTCATTAGCGCTCTGGCAATACTGACGCGCTGCTGCTGGCCGCCGGAGAGCTGAGAAGGCTGATAGCTCTCCCGTTCCGCCAGACCCAGCCGCTTCAGCAGCGCATTGGCGCGGGCCAGCCGTGCTTTACGCTCGGTACCCGCGTAGACCGCAGGCACCTCCACGTTCTGCGCCGCCGTCAGGTGGGAGAGCAGATGGTAGCGCTGGAAGATAAAGCCGAAATGCTCCCTGCGCAGGCGGGCCAGCGCGTCACCGTCCAGCGTGGCGACGTCCACCCCTGCCACCCTGTAGCTGCCGCTGGTAGGTTTATCCAGGCAGCCAAGAATATTCATCAGGGTCGATTTACCCGAGCCGGATGCGCCCACGATGGCCACCATCTCACCGGCGGCGATATCTAGCGTGACACCTTTCAGCACCTCAACCATGCCTTCGCCTGAGGGGTAGCTGCGGCGGATATCCCGCAGCTCAAGCAGGGTCGTCATGGTGCGGCTCCGGCGTTATCCTGGTCAATAACGACCTCATCGCCCTCCTCCAGGCCTTTCACGACTTCAGCGTCGGTATCGTTGCGCGCCCCGAGCGTTACCTCCCGCTCGCGGGTTTCACCGTTGCGCAGCAGCGTGACCTTGTAACGGTTATCGCCAATGGGTTCACCCAGCGCCGCCAGCGGGATGGTCAGCACGTTTTTCACCGTCGAGAGTTGAATATGGACCTGAGCGGTCATCTCCAGACGCAGTACCCCTTGCGGATTCGGCACCTCAAAACGCGCATAGTAGAAGATGGCGTCGTTAACCTTCTCCGGCGTCGGTAGAATATCCTTCAGCACCCCTTCGTAGCGCGTCAGCGGATCCCCCAGTACGGTAAACCACGCCTTCTGCCCCGGCTTGAGGTGAATAACGTCTGCTTCTGAAACCTGGGCTTTGACCAGCATGGTGCTCATATCCGCCAGGGTGAGAATGTTCGGCGCCTGCTGGGCGGCGATCACCGTCTGGCCTTGCAGGGTCGTAATCTGCGTCACCTCTCCCGCCATCGGGGCGATAATCCGCGTGTAGTCGAGGTTGGTTTTTGCCGTGTCGAGCGTGGCCTGGTTACGCTTGATCTGCGCTTCTATGGTACCGGTCTGCGCCTCTTTTACCGCCAGCTCAGTGGCGGCGCTGTCGAGATCCTGGCGAGATACCGCCTGGGTCCTGGCCAGCTGCTGCTGACGGGAGAGGGTGACCGCCGCCAGCCGCTTCTCCGCCTCCGCCTGACGGCGCTGGGCCCGCAGCTCCATTAGCGTGGCCTCTACTTCACGGATCTGGTTCTGCGCCTGTTCGGGATCGATCACCCCCAGCAGCTGATCCTTTTTCACCTTGTCGCCGATGTTAACCGACAGGGTTTTCAGCTGCCCGCTCACCTGGGCACCTACGTCAACCTTGCGCAAGGCATCCAGCTTGCCTGTCGCCAGCACGCTCTGCTGAAGCTCACCAGGTCGGACGATCAGCGTCTGGTACTGCGCGATTGGCGCATTGAGCTTCTGCCATCCCCAAACGGCGACGATCAGCAGGAGCAGCGCCAGCGCGACGTAAATCTTCCTGCGTTTTCCCTTAAGATTCATAAAAATTCCGGATAGTTAACCTGACTACACTGAAACAATTCTATATGAACCGCCAGCCGCTGAAACCCTCTCTTTTTTTGCCTCAACGTTTCAGGATTAGTCTGCCCGTCCACGCGCCAGCCACAGCACGCGGGAAAACATGCTGCGTAACAGCGGCGGAACCGCCTCTACGCCACGCCGTCCCGCCTCCAGCGCCACCTCGATGGCCAGGTCCGGCTTGGAGGAGCGGTGAATCGCTTTAACGATCACTCGCCGCTCGTTCATACGGATCCCCTCCGGCAGCTGGGCCACGCGGTGATAGACATCAGCGAAGCCCTGGCGGTACATGAAATGCTCCATATCAAGGGCGGGCAGCACCGTTAAATGCTCCCGCTCCAGCGCCTTGTCATTATCGAGCAGGCTGCGCACCGTGGCGGCGTATTTTTTTCCCGCCTCGTCGCCATCGACCAGCACATGCCACGCGATGCCCATCCGCCGGGCAAACTTTACCAGCGGCCTGAGGCCAGATTGAGCAAACTCAATCACCTTAATCCCTTCAGCATCGAAGTGGTGTCCGCACTGGCGGGCCAGCTCGCTGATGGTCCAGGTCTCGGTCTCCCCCTCTACCAGCAGCCAGCAGCGGGCAAAGAGTGACGAGGGACGGTTGGCACGAATATGAAAGGCGATGCGGCGGCCATCCTCCGCGCTTAGTCCGCCCGGCCCCAGTCGCCAGGCAGCGACCCGCGAGGCCTCGCGCACCAGCCGGCAGAGGTGCTCGACGGGCGTCAGGGAGAGCAGCTCCCCGGAGTTGGTGGTGGTAATACGCTGGAGCGGCAGCAGGTTGAGCAGGTGCCAGGCCACCGAGAGCATAATCGGGTGCAGGCGTGTCTCGGGATCTTCAATTAGCAGCAGCGGGCGCGCGTCCCTGTCCAGCTGCACGGTTCCCTTGGCTTTTAACAGGGTGGCGAACAGGCCCAGCAGGATCACCCGATGGCTGCGGCCGCCGGGCCTGTCGATCATTCGGTTGATGATATCAAGATAGCGCCAGCTGCGCTGCTCATCGTGGGAGCGGCGGCGCATCAGGCGCTGGCGCGATTCACCGGTGCCCTGCTCGGCAAAATAGTGCTCCAGCAGCTGCACCATCGCCGATAGCCCCTGACGGATCTGCCCGTCGCTGAGGTTTTGCGGGCGCGAGACCAGATCGTGGGCCAGCACGTCGAGCTGACGGGCGGTGAAGTCCACCTCCGGCAGATCCGGCACGCTACCGTTGCGAATACGGCGCATAAAACGGGCATCGCGCAGGCGCAGAACCGGCATCAGCCGGACCAGGTGCTGTGCCAGGCCATCGGCTTCCGTCAGCGTCAGCGTCTGGCCCTCGGCATCCAGAAAACTGCGGCGGGTGGTGACATGACCCTCATGGGTCTGCTCTGCTTCGAGACGATAGAAAATCCGCCGATAGCCATCCGTTCCCTGAGCCATGCAGTTCGCCAGCGGGCGATAGCGACGGGCACGATAGTTACCCGGCTCGGCTTCACAAAAGGTCAGAATGATATGCAGGTGGCGCTCGCGACCCTGCACATCACCGGGGGGAAACCAGAAGTCATTGCGGGTAAACGTATACAGTTCTGTTTCCGGTGAGAGCAGAAGCGTGAGCGCATCCAGCAGGCTCGATTTTCCCCACGCATTTTCCCCTATCAGCACGTTATTGTGCTCCAGCATCAACGACAAACGATTAATGCCGCGAAACCCTACAATCTCTACCCGCTCAAGTCGCATTTCGCCTCCCACAGAGTGTTTTTTAATCATTACATAAATTTGCGGGATGCTTAACGATATTATTCCCCTTGATACCCCTTTAGGCTTAGCTGCCCGTCAATAAAATTGCGCTAAATCAATCTCCCTTCAGATAGCATAAATATCGCTTTCACCGCCTTTCGCCGGGGCATAATCTTAAACATGTATTTAAAATATAACTTTATAGGTGTGATTATGTTTTGTGTGCAATGTGAACAAACTATCCGTACCCCGGCTGGCAACGGCTGCTCCTATGCGCAGGGTATGTGCGGTAAAACCGCAGAGACCTCTGACCTACAGGATCTCTTGATCGCAGCGCTGCAAGGCTTGTCCGCCTGGGCGCTGAAAGCCCGCGACTACGATCTGATCGATCATGAGATCGATAGCTTCGCCCCGCGCGCCTTCTTCTCCACCCTCACCAACGTGAACTTTGATTCACCGCGCATCGTCGGTTATGCCCAGGAAGCTATCGCCAAACGCGAGGCGCTGAAAGCGCTGTGCCTGAGCATCGATCCCACCGCCTCCGTTGATAACCCGATGGCGGGATTACAGCTGATCAGCGACGACCTGGGCGAGCTTCAGCGCCAGGCCGCTGTCTTTACCCCGAACAAAGACAAAGCCGAAATCGGCGACAATATTCTTGGCCTGCGCCTGCTCTGCCTCTACGGCCTGAAAGGGGCGGCAGCCTACATGGAGCATGCCCACGTGCTCGGTCAGTACGACAACGCCATCTACGCTCAGTACCATAAAATCATGGCGTGGCTGGGCACCTGGCCTGCGGATATGAATGCTCTGCTGGCGTGCGCCATGGAGATCGGCCAGATGAACTTCCAGGTAATGAGCATCCTCGACGCCGGGGAGACCAGCGCCTATGGCCATCCGACCCCCACCCAGGTTAACGTCAAGGCGGTAGCCGGGAAATGTATTCTGATCTCCGGCCACGATCTGAAGGATCTGCACAACCTGTTGCAGCAGACCGAGGGCACAGGCGTGAACGTCTATACCCACGGCGAAATGCTGCCAGCGCACGGCTATCCGGAACTGCGTAAGTATAAACATCTGGTAGGTAACTACGGCAGCGGCTGGCAGAACCAGCAGGTGGAGTTTGCCCGCTTCCCTGGCCCCATCGTGATGACCTCCAACTGCATCATTGACCCGGCTCCGGGTGCCTATGACGATCGTATCTGGACGCGCAGCATCGTTGGCTGGCCGGGTGTAAGCCACCTCGAAGGTGATGATTTTGCGCCGGTGATCGCCCAGGCCCAGCAGATGGCGGGCTTCCCTTACAGCGAAATTGAACACCTGATCACCGTCGGCTTCGGCCGTCAAACCCTGCTCGGCGCGGCCGATACGCTGATCGACCTGGTGAGCCGGGAGAAGCTTCGCCATATCTTCCTGGTGGGTGGCTGCGACGGCGCACGCGGGGAGCGTAGCTACTTTACCGACTTCGCCACCAGCGTGCCGGAAGATTGCCTGATCCTCACCCTGGCCTGCGGCAAGTACCGCTTTAACAAGCTCGACTTTGGCAACATCGAAGGGCTGCCGCGCCTGGTGGATGCCGGTCAGTGCAACGACGCCTACTCGGCGATTATTCTGGCGGTGACCCTGGCTGAGAAGCTGGGCTGCGGAGTCAACGACCTGCCTCTGTCGCTGGTGCTCTCGTGGTTCGAGCAGAAAGCGATTGTTATTCTGCTGACCCTGCTCTCTTTGGGCGTCACCAATATCGTTACCGGCCCAACCGCACCGGGCTTCCTGACCCCGGATCTGCTGGCGGTGCTGAACGAGAAGTTTGGCCTGCGCTCGGTCACCACCGTTGAACAAGATATGCAGCAGCTGCTGAGCGCGTAAGGAGGAGATAATGACGATGCCAACCTCACAGTGTCCGTGGCGGATGCAGATTCACCACATTCACCAGGAGACGCCGGATGTCTGGACGCTCTCTCTGCTGTGCCACGACTACTATCCGTACCGTGCCGGACAGTATGCTCTGGTCAGCATCGGCAACGCCGCCGATACCCTACGCGCCTATACGCTCTCCTCTACGCCGGGGGTAAGCGAGTACATTACGCTGACCGTGCGCCGTCTTGACGACGGTGTAGGCTCGCAGTGGCTGACGCGGGAGGTAAAACGCGGGGACTATATCTGGCTCTCTGACGCTCAGGGTGAGTTTACCTGTGACGATAAGCCTGGCGACCGGGTGCTACTGCTGGCGGCAGGCTGCGGCGTTACGCCGATTATGTCGATGCGCCGCTGGCTGGCGAAACACCGCCCGCAGGCCGACGTGCAGACTCTCTTCAGCGTGCGCTCGCCGCAGGACGTCATCTTCGCCGACGAGTGGCGTGACTATCCGGTCACCCTGCTGGCAGAGCACAACGCCACTTCAGGGTTTATTCCCGGTCGGTTGACCACCGAGCTGCTGCAGAGCGTGCCGGATCTCGCCTCGCGCACCGTGATGACCTGCGGCCCTGCGCCTTACATGGCGTGGGTGGAAAACACGGTGAAATCGCTGGGCGTAACGCGTTTCTACAAAGAGCAGTTCTTTGTGCCGGTCACAGCGGCGGCCAGCAGTGGGCTGAAGATCAGCGCCTTGCAGCTGGCGCGGGAATTTTACGCGCCGGTCGGTACGACCCTGCTGGAGGCGATGGAGAGCAATAAGGTTCCGGTTAACGTGGCCTGCCGGGCAGGCGTGTGCGGCTGCTGTAAAACGAAGGTGGTCGCCGGGGAGTATGCGGTGACCAGCACCATGACGCTGACCGATGCCGAGGTTGCAGAGGGCTACGTGCTGGCCTGCTCCTGCCAGCCGCAGAGTGATTTAGTGCTTGCCTGAGTAAGGTAAATGCCCGGTGGCGCTATGCTTACCGGGCCTTGCAGAATTATGAATATTTTGGTGCCACGGAGTAGCGTCCGGCGCCTAAGAAAGCCACCGCCAGCGCCGCGATAAAGAAGTAGACCATGCTCTCAATCGCCCAGGCACCGGTTTTATCCAGCTGTCCGGTAATATTCACCCCTACCATCATCCAGGCAACGATCATCGTAAAGGCCAGCACCAGCGCCGCCGGGCGGGTGAAGATGCCGAGAATAATCAGCACCGGTGCCACCACCTCCCCAACCAGCACGCCGTAGGCGATAAACCCCGGCAGCCCCTTCGCCACCAGCATGCCGCTGATGCCATCCACACCGTCAATCAGCTTGTGCAGGCCGTGAAACAGCATCAGCCCACCCACCGTCAGACGCAGTAAAAAACGGCCTGCATCTTCATGTGCACACATTCTATTAACCGCATTTAACATTGATTTAACCATTTGAAATGATTCCTGTTTTCATTACCCATTGGCAAAAATCATCTTACGTTTAGTTACCGAAAAGCCACAGCAAATAAAGGGGCAACGGCGCTTCGTTTGCGCTTTTTCATCTAAGCTTGTTACCAACATCACAAAATGGAGATGACAAGATGAAACAAACCGTCGCCGCTTATATCGCTAAAACGCTTGAGCAGGCCGGGGTAAAACGCATCTGGGGCGTTACCGGTGATTCACTGAATGGTCTGAGCGATAGCCTGAACAAGATGGGCACTATCGAATGGATGTCGACCCGTCATGAAGAGGTCGCCGCCTTTGCCGCCGGGGCAGAAGCGCAGCTAACGGGCGAGCTGGCGGTGTGTGCGGGCTCATGCGGGCCAGGCAACCTGCATCTGATCAACGGCCTCTTTGACTGCCACCGCAACCACGTGCCGGTGGTGGCGATTGCGGCGCATATTCCCTCCAGCGAAATTGGCAGCGGCTACTTCCAGGAGACCCATCCGCAGGAGCTGTTCCGCGAATGCAGCCACTACTGCGAGCTGGTCTCCAGCCCGGAGCAGATCCCGCAGGTGTTAGCCATCGCCATGCGTAAGGCGATCCTCAATCGCGGCGTCTCGGTGATCGTCCTGCCCGGCGACGTGGCGCTGAAGCCCGCGCCGGAGAGCGCCAGCAGCCACTGGTATAGCGCTCCGCAGCCGGTGGTGACGCCTACCGAAACAGAGCTGCACAAGCTCGCCCAGCTGCTGCGCTACTCCAGCAATATCGCCCTGATGTGCGGCAGCGGCTGTGCCGGGGCCCATGACGAGCTGCTTGCCTTTGCCGAAAAGCTGAAAGCACCGATTATCCATGCCATGCGCGGCAAAGAGCACGTGGAGTATGACAACCCCTACGACGTGGGCATGACCGGGCTGATCGGCTTCTCATCCGGCTTCCATGC